>NZ_CP086594.1:1225000-2450000 GCF_020866845.1 Sphingomonas radiodurans | reverse complement strand
GCAGTCGTTTCCAACTGTTATTCCGAACCAAGGGGCAGATTCCCACGCGTTACGCACCCGTGCGCCACTAAGGCCGAAGCCTTCGTTCGACTTGCATGTGTTAGGCATGCCGCCAGCGTTCATTCTGAGCCATGATCAAACTCTCAAGTTCATGTCACCATTCCAACCCAGCGGAATAGCCGGATCAAAACAGGTCATCTCAGGGAGCCCAACCTGCACTTCACTTTACTGTGGATAAGTAATAGAGGACATACAGGTCAGGCTAAATTTAAACGAGTGTCCGACGCCCTGAGGCCGCCAGAACCCGCAAGCCGCCGCCCACATGTCCCTTCATCTAAACCAACAATGTCAAAGAGCGACAAAAACCGACGCCCAGTCCTACCCCAATTCCTCGGGGCGACCTCGGCGCCTTGATTGTGCTGACCACCGCGGCAACCGTGTCGGCCACCGCTGCGGTGACCCCCATCTAGGTGGAGCCGCCCACACCGTCAAACACTTTTTGCAACTTTCTTACAGTGGCCACACAAAATGACGGATTTCCGCGGGTTTTAACCTCCCGTGAAGCCGTCAGGCTGTAGCGAATCAGTCATGGTTGCCCGCGCACGCCCCTCGAATCGTACGGAATCGTTCGCGAGCCAGGTGCGCAGCGCCGTGATCTGGCGATCCGGAAGCCAGATTGCCGCGCAGATGGTGCAATGGGCCGCCACCTTCCTCGTGATCCGCATCCTCTCGCCGAGCGATTACGGCCTGTTCGCGATGAGCGGCGTGGTCATGGCATTCCTGAACATGCTGAACGGTTATGGCCTTGCGAGCGGGCTCGTCCAGCAGAAGGAAGTGACCGATCGTCAGATCCGGCAGCTGTTCGGAATGCTCATCATCGTCAATCTGACGCTGGCGCTGCTCCAGGTCGCGCTCGCCCCGCTTGCCGCCGCCTATTATCGCCAGCCCGGAGTTGCCCAGCTGCTGCGCGTACAAGCGCTGATTTACCTTGGGACACCATTCATTGCGCTCCCCCAGGCGCTACTCAGCCGAAGCATGGACTTTCGCCTGCAGGCTCGGGTCAATATCCTCGCGGCGATGGCGGGTGCCACGATGGCGCTGATCGGGGCTTTTTCAGGCTGGGGCGTGTGGACGCTCGTGCTGGCGCCGATCGCGCTGTTCGCGACCCGTGCGGTGGGCATGACGGTTGCCGCTGGGTCACTGGTGATGCCGTCGTTCGACTTCCGCGGGGCAGGCGCGCTCGCGCGGTTCGGCGGCGTCATGGCGGCGAGCCAGCTGTTCTGGTTCCTGCAAAGCCAGATCGACGTGTTCATCGCCGGGCGGTTTCTCGACGTTCACGACCTTGGAATCTACACGACGAGCCTGTTCCTGGCGCAGATCTTCGTGTCGAAATTCGTGCCGCCACTCAACGAAGTGGCCTTCTCGGCCTACTCACGAATCCAGCACGACCGCACAGCGACGGCCGCAGCGTTCGTCACTGGGGTGCGGATCGTGATGCTTGCCGCGCTGCCCTTCTACTTCGGCCTTGCCACGACAGCAGAGCCGATGGTGCTGACGATGCTCGGCGAGAAATGGGCTGGGGCGGTGCCGGTCGTGCGGTTGCTCGCGCTCGCCATGCCATTCATGACGCTGCAGGTACTGTTTTCGCCGGCCTGCGATGCGCTTGGACGGCCGGGGATCGGGGTGCGCAATGGCGCGACCGGCGCAGTGATCCTGGCACTCGGGTTCATCGTCGGCGTGCGCTGGGGTGCCACGGGGCTCGCGGCGGCGTGGATTGCCGCCTATCCGCTGTACCTTGCGGTGAGCTGCTGGCGATCACTGCCGGTGATCGGTGCGCGCTTCCGGGATGTTGCCGCAGCGATTGCCACGCCACTCCTCGCCGCTTGCGCGATGGCGGTGGTAGTGACCTTGGTAGACCAGATTACCGACTTCTCCCCCCCACCGCGGCTGGCGCTGCTCGTCGCGGTCGGCGGCGCGACCTATGCCGGGTGGCTGCTGCTGTTCGCGCGCCCGCTGGTGCGCGAGACGATCGCGCTGATCCGGCGCCCGCGATGAGGCGTCACACCTGCTGAATGTACGACCGCATCGCCTCGGCGTCGGCTTCGACGCGATCGATGCGGTATTTCACCAGATCGCCGATCGACACGAAGCCCACCAACTGGCCCTGGTCGACCACCGGCAAGTGACGGATCCGCCGCCGCGACATCAACGATAAGGCACCGATTACCGGGTCTTCGAGCGCCACGGTGATCGCCGGTGCGGTCATGACATCAGCAACGAGACGGTCGAGCACACCCATGTCACCGTCCTTGAGGCAGTAGATCACGTCGCGTTCGGAAAAGATCCCGACGACTTTATCGCCATCGAGCACCGGCACGGCGCCGATGCGTCGCTCAGCGAGGAGTGCAACCGCCTGGCGTACCGTGTCACCCGGCGTCACGGACACCACGTTCTGTCCTTTGCCATGTAGGATTGCTGCGATCGTCATCGCTCGGCTCCTCTCATCCTCGCCCGCTTGGTTGCGGTGCCGGTGGCAGAATGCGCTTCTCCACACCAGATGGGAAGCATGAGCCGGTTGGATGATCCCGAATATGCGCGATTTGCCTGGGCGCGCTTCCGCCGGTTGCTCGGCTGGATGTTCGTGGTCGGGATTGTCGCGGCGGTGATCGCGATATGGCTGGTCGGGCGCGCCTATGGCACGCTCGGCTGGATCGCCTCGCTGGCGGTGGTTGGCGGGGTCGTCGGATCGGTCGTGATGGCGGGTGCGCTGATGGGGCTGACCTTCTTGTCGTCGGGCACCGGCCACGACGAGGCGGTCGACCCGCGCGAATTGGATCACTCGGGCGCGCGGAGCGAGTAAGCAAACGTCGCACGGCCGTTCGCGGGAACGGTGACCGCCCAGATCCGCTGCCCGTTCCTCATCACGGTTTTAGCCCCGCTGGCGAACCGCTCGTCGCCGTTGCTGAAGCGCGCTTCATAGGCGATCGGCCAAGCGTTGGCGTTGCTGACGGTGAGCAGGTAGCGCTGGATGAGTTTCGCATCGGAGACGTGATCGAGAGATGCAGAGACGCGGGGGGTCGGCGGGAGATCGAGCTCGACCTCCTCGTCGATCGCTTTGTCGTCGAACGAGGGGCTGCCGAGCAGGATGGGACGCTCCGCTCCTTCCTGAAACACCATCACTTGTCCCGCCGGCAGCGGTGCGCCGAGACCGTCGGCTGTGCGGTTGCGCATTCGCAGCACGGGATGCGCGGGCTGGAGATCGCCGTACTGACCTTCGCTGACGTAGACGGTGCGGACGAGGACGTTGGCGCGCGTCATCAGCGACACTTGCTTCTGCGCCTGTGCCGCGACGGTAGTCGGCATCGGCACGGTATAGAGCTTGAAATCGCCAAGCTCGCCCTGGATCACCTCGACCGCAGGCGCCGACATGCGTGCGGCAGTGACGACGATTTCGCCCGATTCCATCGCCATCAGCGGCGCGGGAGGGGGCGGGGGCGGAGGGGGTGGGACTGCCGAGTCGCTGCCGTAATCAATGTCCGTCGGCCAGCAGCGTAACGAGAGCGCGCCGGCCTCGTAATTGCCGAACGACGGCGTTTGTTCGCGGTTGGGCTTGCCAGCGACGAGCTGCGTGCGAGCATTGGGCAGGCTTGTCACGTCGCTCGAGGCAAGCGTTACCCAGGCGGTGAGATCGGCGCGACTGTCGCCGCTGCCGGCGCGACCGCGCAACGTGATGACGTAATCCGCCTGCCAGTCGAACCCGCCGGCGAGGTAGGATAGCGTGACGGTTACCGTTACCGGCCGCGCGGCGCTGGTTGAGATTGACAGGGTCGGTCGGGCGCTGAGCCCGTCCGGCACCGAGGGCTGGACGATCGTCTCGGGCAGGCCGGAGCAGCGCAGCGCCTCATAGCCGCCGGCGATCTCAATCACCGCCGCCCCTGCCGCGCTCGATCGAATCGTCGCCTGCTGCTCGGTGACGCGGCCGGTCGCCTTGTCGGTGCGGCGGATCAGCACGCGGCGGCCTAGCGCTCGGTCGTACAGCGTGCGCGGGCTGAGCAGATCGGCGTCGAGGTTCTTTTCGGCGACATCCTGCGGCAGGCCCGAGACGATCGCGGTCTCGGGCATTATGTTGCCTGCGACGCCTTCGAAGCGGATCACTGCGGGGCCTGCGGGGAGCGTGATCGTGCGGGTTTCGGTGATCAGCGCGAAGCCCTGCGCGGCGGTGCGATCGATTGGTGTGGAAGGGTCGCGATCGGGCGCGCGGTAAAGCGTGACGGAAATGGCGGTGGGTTTGTCCGAGGTTACGAGGGTTTGGGCGGCGGCAGATGTGGCGGCAAGGCACCACAGGACGAGCGCCAAACTTCCTCTTCCCTTCAGGGGAGAGCGTTGGGGAGAGGGGCAGTGCGGAAAGGTCGCAGTCATGCCCCTCTCCCCCTGCCCTCTCCCCGCTCGCGGGGAGAGGGAGCGCATTCTCAATACCGCGTGTCGATGACGGCGGTCAGCGTCGCGCTGCCGTTCGCTGGCACTGGAACGCGCCAGATGCGCTCGTCGGCGGAGCGTTGCTCGCCCTTGACGCTCTCGGACGAGACACGTGTGTCGTGCCAGTAATTGTCGAGACCGGCCTGCACGATCTCGACTGTCACCGGCTGCGGCCGTGCGTTGGTTAATTCGTAGCGCATGGTCGTGCGGTTGAACGTTGTGGCGCGATCGATTTCCACCGTGCGGACGTTGCCGTTTTCGGTGATGCGATAGCGTTCGACGCGCTTCCATTCGTTCGCATCGATCCGCTCGCGCTTCTCGACCACCGGCTTCACCTTCACGTCGAATGCTTGGCCAGTGACGAGCGCCAGGCTCGATCCCATCGGCGTATGGCCGATCGCGCTCTCCCCGATGAACTGCGGCTGGCCCGACGCGTCGCGGATGTAAACGCGCACCGTTCCCGCGGGCAACGCATCGCCCAGACCGCCGGCGCTCGACGAGGAGACGGCGAGCACCGTCGACGCGCTCTCCGCCTCGTCCTTCGTCTCGAGCCAGTCGACGCGGTATTCATAGGCCTTGCGCGCCGGCACCGCGGCGATGCTGAGGAAGCTCACTTGCTTCTGCTGCTTGGCCGCGATCGTGGTGCGCGCGGCGAGCGGATAGAGGTAGAAGTCGCCGAGCCGCGCGCGCGCCGCCGTTTCGGTGCCGGGCTGCGAGCCGGGCGCATAGCCAGGGCGTGAGGACATGCGGCGCTGGTTGCGCTCCTGCACGCTGCCGGGCGCGCCAGCGACGAGAACCGTATCGGCGTTGACCAACGGCGTATCGTTATTGTTGCGCAGCGTGACCCATCCCTGCACGTCGATCGCGCCCTTCGCCTCGTCGAACAGCGCGACGTAATCGGCGTTCCAGCCGAAGCCGCCGGCGAGATAGCTCAGCGTCACTGGCCGGGTGCCGCCGCGCGCGCTGTCGAGCGTCACCGACAGCGTCGGGCGGGCGCGCAGATTGGGCGGCAGCGAATCGAATACGACACGCACTGGCAGGCCATCGTCGCGCAGCACCTCGATCCGGTCGCCGATCCGCATCACCACGCCGCCGTTGTTGGCGAGCACCAGCGCACGCTCGCGCGTCTCGGTCCCGGTCGCGGGATTGGTGCGCACGATCGTGATCGTCTGGCCGACCGCCTTTTCCATCAGCGCTTCGGGCGAGAGCAGATCATAGTCGAAATTCTGTTCGACGATCGTGACGCCGTCGGCTGAGAGGCGAACGGTCGCCGGGCGGATCGAGTCCGACACGTCGGAAAAGTCCTGGCGGGTGATGCCGCTGGGCAGGTTCAGCTGCCGCGTATCCTGCACCAACGCGAGATCGTTGTTGTAGATGGTGACCGCGACGTCGCCTTGCGCGCTGCGCGGCGGCGGCACGTCTTGCGCTACCGCGATCGCCGGAACGAGCGCCAGTGCCAACACCATCCGCCGCATGCACGCTCTCCCCGTTTCAGTGGAGACTAGCGGCTAGATCGCCGGGCGTCACCATGGCTCGCGCGGTCATAGTAGAGCGTTGCCGCGACAAAGAAAAAGGCCGGCCCCGCACGAAGCGGGACCGACCTTTTCAACTCAGCAAAGCGGATCGGATCAGCTCGGGACAACCTCCGCAGCCGTTACGACCGAGCGGCGGCGGCGTGGCTTGGGCGCGGCATCGTCTGCTGGTTCCGAGACACCGATCGACGGTGGCAGCACACTGGTGTCGAGACCGAGCGGCTCGCCAGCATCCGTGCCAGCGTCCGACCCGGTATCGAGCGGAGTCTTGCGCGGGCGGCCGCGGCGCTTGGGTGCAGGCGCCTCGCTGGACGGCTCGAACTGGGCGCTTTCGACCGGCGGCGTGGTTTGCGGCGCGACGGTCTGCGTCACTGGGGCGGCGTTCACCGGCTGATCGCCCGTCGCATAGCCATTGCCGGGCCGCTCGTCGCGTCGCGGCTCTGCGGCGCGGGGTTCGGCAGGGCGCGGCGTGTTATGGCGCTGACGCCCGCTCTGTCCGTCGCGTTGACGGTTGTCGTCGCGGGGGCGGCTGTCCTCCCGCTGACGGTTGTCCTCGCGGGGACGATTATCGTCGCGGGCGCGGTTGTCGTTCCCGTCCGCCCGCTGGCGGTTGTCGTCGCGCGCGCGATTGTCGTTGGTGTCGGAGCGCTGGCGGTTGCCGTCGTACTGCTGCCGATTGCCGTCGTACTGACCATTGCCTTCGTACTGGCGCTGGTTCTCGTACTGACGGGGGTTATCGTACTGGCGATTGCTGTCGCTATCGCCGCCGCGAGCCTGCTCGTCGGCGCGGATCGGCTCGCCCTCGTCGCCGAAATCGTCGTCGCCGTCGAAGTCGTTCTGCGGGCGGCGCGGCTGGCTCTGATCGTCGTAACGACCGCGCTGGTCGGCCATCACACGAAAGTAATGGTCGGCAAACTGCAGATAATATTCAGTGTTGACGCGGTCGCCCTGGCGCTGCGCGTCAGAGGCCATGTTCTTGTACTTTTCGTACAACTGGCTGGCGTTGCCGCGCGAGCGGCTGTCGATCCGATTGCCGCTATCACGCGAACCCTGGCTGCCACCCTGCGGGCGCTGTTGCTGCCCACCACGGCCACGACGGCGGCCGTTCTGACGGTTATTGATCAAATTACTGTCCTCGTCCTCAAACCAAAACCGGCCATGCTCCCGGGATCATCGGTGCAACGTTCCCCGGCCCCGGTGGAAGTCGCGCAACACGCGGCCATTCCAGAACCTGCCACGACCGCCGGACTGCAGCGGTTGCTAACGAAGGGTGGGCAACCCGCCCAAATTCAACGACTTATGTTGAGTTTGCGTGCCCCTGCCGCTGACATAGCCGGTGGAGGGGCTTTCTCAAAGAGAAATATTGTGCCGCAACGCCGCGTTTCAAGACGTAACAATCAAGCAACGGTCGAGACCCGCAAGGTCTTGCCGCACTGCTACCGTCAGCCCTGCGGCCGCGAAGATGGCGCTCGCGGCGTCGCGCTGGTCCGAGCCGATCTCGATACACGCGACGCCGCCTGGCGCGAGTTGCGCACCCAGCAGCGGAGCGATGCGGTGATAATCGTCGAGGCCGTCGGGGCCGGCGAACAAGGCGCTGGCTGGTTCGAAGGCGGAGACTTCCGGGGGTATTTCGGCGTCGATCGATACGTAGGGAGGGTTACAAAGCACCAGATCGAAGCGCCTACCGGTGCCTTTCCATCCACCCGCGGACGCTGTTGCGCGCCCGGGTGCGATCCGCTCGGCATTGCGCGCGGCGATCGCGAGTGCGGCCGGCGATGCGTCGATGCCGACGCCGGTCGCGTCTGGCCATTGATCGAGCGCGGCAAGTAGCAGCGCGCCTGATCCGGTGCCCAGATCGAGGATCGCGCGCGGGCCCGGCGTGCCCGCGAAATGATCGACCGCGGCCTCGATCAGCGTCTCGCTGTCGGCGCGCGGGATCAAGACGCCGGGGGCGACCTCGACGTCGATCGTCCAGAAGGCGCGCGTGCCGGTGATGTACGCGACCGGCTCGTGCTGCGCGCGGCGCTCGACGAGTGCGGCGAAATCGGGGGGGACGGGCTGATCGGCGAGGGTCAGCAGCAAGCGTTCGCGGGGGATACCGAGCGTGTGGGCGAGGATGAGTTCGGCGTCGAGGCGGGGGGTTTGGGAGAAGGTGAAGCGCGCGGCGGCGGCGGTAAGCGCGGCGCGAGCAGTCTCCCTCTCCCCTTCAGGGGAGAGGGTGGCCGAGCGCAGCGAGGTCGGGAGAGGGGCAGTGTCAGGGGACGGCGCTCCGGACTGCCCCTCTCCCCTGCCCTCTCCCCTGAGGGCCCCATCAAAGTAATACTTTGATGGGCTCCCTGAGCGGGGAGAGGGAGTTTGTTCAGCCATCGAGCGTCGCCAATCGCTCCGCCTCGTCTTCGGCGATGAGCGCGCCGATCAGTTCGCCCATGTCGCCCTGCAGGATTTCCGGCAGGCGATGCAGCGTCAGGTTGATGCGGTGATCGGTGACGCGGCCTTGCGGGAAATTGTACGTCCGGATCCGCTCCGAGCGATCGCCGCTGCCGACCATCGATTTGCGCGCGCCCGCACGCTCGGCGTGGAGCCGCTCGCGCTCCAGTTCGTACAGCCGCGTGCGCAATACCTTGAGCGCCTTGGCCTTGTTCTTGTGCTGCGATTTCTCGTCCTGCTGGATCACCGTCAGCCCGGTCGGGATGTGGACGATCCGCACCGCTGAGTCGGTGGTGTTGACCGACTGGCCGCCGGGGCCGGACGAGCGATAGATGTCGATGCGCAGATCCTTGTCCTCGATCTGAACGTCGACTTCCTCCGCCTCGGGCAGCACCGCGACGGTCGCGGCGGAGGTGTGGATGCGCCCGCCGCTTTCGGTAACGGGCACGCGCTGGACGCGGTGGACGCCGCTTTCGAACTTGAGGCGCGCGAACACCCCCTGCCCCGTCACGCTGGCGACGACTTCCTTGAAGCCGCCGGCGTCGCTGTCAGACGACGAAATCAGCTCGACGCGCCAGCCCTGCCCTTCGGCATAGCGCTGGTACATGCGGAACAGATCGCCCGCGAACAGCGCCGCCTCGTCGCCGCCAGTACCGGCGCGCAGCTCGAGCATCGCCGAGCGTTCATCGGCGGCATCGCGCGGCAGCAGCGCGAGCGCGAGCTTGCGATCCGCCGCCTCCAGCGCGGCTTTGTTGTCGCGCAATTCATCCTCGGCCATCGCGCGCAGCTCGGCGTCGGCATCCTCGGTCATGAAGGCGAGGCTTTCCGCCTCCTGCCGCAGCCGGCGGACTTCGGCGGCGGCCTGCGCGACGGGTTCGAGCTCGGCATATTCCTTCGACACCGCGACGAAGCGGTCGCCGGGGAGATCGCCGGTCGCCATTTGCGCGGCAAGTTCGTCGCGGCGGGCCTCGATCTGGCGGATGCGGGCGGGGGAGATGACGGTCATGCGCGCGCCGCCCCCATGATCGTCGCCCCGGACTTGATCCGGGGTCCCGCTTCTTCTTCAGCGCGGGCTAAGGCAGCGAGACCCCGGGTCAAGCCCGGGGTGACGAGGTTGAGATGCTTCATGCTCGCCGACTGACCAAGGAAATAACGCGCGACTCTGGATCTTCGTCCACCACGAAGCGTGCCGCCAGCGCATCCTTCAACCGTGCGCGAACAGGCGCTGCCTCTTCCCAAATATCGCGAAGACGGATCGATCCAAGACGATCTCTTTCAACGCCTTCCTCTACGTTGACGACGCGAACTGCACTCAGATCACGCTTAACCTTCTCGAACGCCTTCTTTGCTGAACCAGTGCGCAATGCCATGCCGGCAGAGATCCCGGCAAATCGGCTGAGCGTCAGCAACTCTGCAGCAAGCGGGGCCACAGAAGCATCAGCCGGGATAAAGAATAGCTCAGGCGTTTCGATCGCCGGCTCCTTCAACAACAACGCCAACCGCTCGACACCGGCCGCCCAGCCCACACCAGCCGTCGCCGGCCCGCCGAGACTTTCCACCAGCCCATCGTAGCGCCCGCCAGCGAGCACCGTTCCTTGCGCGCCCAGCCGATCGGTGACGAACTCGAACGCGGTGTGGCGGTAGTAATCGAGCCCACGTACCAGCCGCGCGTTGCGCTCCCACGCGACGCCTGCGGCATCCAGCCCGGCGGTTACCGCGTCGAAGAATGCGCGGGCGTCGGGCGTCAGATACGCATCGATATCGGGCGCGCTGTCGGCGATCGGGCGATCTCTGGGATCCTTCGAATCAAGGATCCGCATCGGATTTTTGTCGAGCCGCTTCAGGCTGTCCTCGCTCAGATCGCCGCGGTGCGCCTCGAAATGCGCCACCAGCGCCGCGCGCCACGCGTCGCGCGTCTCGGCGTCGCCGAGCGTGTTGAGCTGCAGCGTCACACCGTCCGCAATGCCAAGTTCGTGCAGCAACTGATCGGCGAGCGTCAGCAGCTCGACATCGGCGGCGGGCTCGGGCGCGCCGAGGATTTCAGCGTCGATCTGGTGGAACTGGCGATAGCGGCCCTTCTGTGGGCGCTCGTAGCGGAACACTGCGCCGCTCGTCGCGAGCTTCAGCGGCGCATATTGCTGCCAGCCCTCGGTGAGATAGGCGCGCGCGATCCCGGCGGTGAACTCGGGACGCAGCGTCAGCGAGTCTCCGCCGCGATCGGGGAAGGTATACATTTCCTTCGAGACGACATCGGTCGTCTCGCCGATCGAGCGGGCGAACACTTGCGTGTCTTCGAACATCGGGATTTCGACGCGCTGGAAACAGTAGAGCTTGCGGACGCGATCAAAGGTTTCGAGCACGCGAGAAAAGCGGCGTTCCTCGCTGCCGAAGATATCCTGCGTGCCGCGCACGCGATTGGGGGTCTGAATACGGGCCATCGCGGCCGCATCTAGGCGCGCGTTGCGCCGCGCGCTAGCACCCCGGCCCATGGGGATCGGCAACCGCATCGCACCAGCGCGCTTCATCGGCTTTGCGCTGGCGATGATCGCGGCGAGCGGGATGGCGGTGGCACTCGGCCAGCCGCTCGGCCGCGCCCTGATGCTTGGGTTCGATGTTGCGAGTGCTGGCTTCCTGCTATCGCTATGGCCGCTGCTCGACGACGAGAGCGACGCCATGCGACGCCGCGCGACGGACAATGACGCGAACCGCGCCGGGCTGCTCGCGCTCACCGCGATCGTCACGCTGGTGGTGCTGGTCGCAGTCGCGAACGAGCTTGGCGGGCGTACCTCAGTCGGTGAAGCGACGCTGGTAATCGCAACGCTTGCGATCGCGTGGCTGTTTTCGAACACTGCCTATGCACTGCATTACGCGCATCTGTTCTACAGTCGCGATGGCGCCAGAGACGCCGGCGGACTCGACTTTCCCGATGGTGACGAGCCCGATTATTGGGACTTCATCTATTTCGCCTTCACGCTGGGCATGACGTTCCAGACCTCGGACGTCGCGATCAAGTCACGCCGCATGCGCCGTGTCGTCACTGGGCATTGTTTGGCCGCGTTCGTCTTCAACCTTGGCGTGATTGCCTTCACGATCAATGTATTGGGCAATTGAGCTTCGCCGCGCGGCACGCTAGCGGATGGAGCCATGTATCGTCTTGTTTCCGCGAGCCTCCTGCTCGCCTCCGCCGCCATGCTTTCCGCACAAGTCCCAAGCGGCAATTCCGCGCCGCAGCCGGCGCCGTTCACCACCGCGATCCCCGATCCGGTCGATCGGCCGTATTCGGGAACGATCACATTGGATGTCGATGCGACCGACGTGACGCGCGGCATCTTCCGCGTGACCGAGACGATCCCGGTGGCGAAGGCCGGGCCGATGGTGCTGCTGTACCCCGCATGGTTGCCGGGCAATCACGGCCCGCGCGGGCAGATCGAGAAGCTGGCCGGGCTGGTGATCACGGCGGGTGGAAAGCGGATCGAGTGGACGCGCGATCCGGTCGACGTGTTCGCCTTCCACGTCGACGTGCCGGCGGGCGTGAAGACGATCGAGGCGCGCTTCCAGTTCATTTCCGCGACCAAGACCGATCAGGGGCGTGTCGCGATGACGCCCGAGATGCTGAGCCTGCAGCCCAATTCGGTCAGCCTCTATCCGGCCGGCTGGTTCACGCGGCAGATCCCGGTGACGATGACGGTGAAATACCCCGCCGGCTGGACCGCGGCGGGGGCGATCCCGGCAAAGGTGAGCGGATCGAGCTACACCTACGATCGCGTGAATTACGAGACGCTCGTCGATTCGCCGATCGTCGCGGGGCGCTATGCCAAGACGTGGCCACTATCCCCGCGCGTTTCGCTCGCGGTGTTCGCCGACACGCCGGGCGAGCTTGCTGCCACCCCGGCGCAGATCGACGCGCACAAGCGGCTCGTCGATCAATCCGTGAAGGCGTTCTTCAGCCAGCATTACGACAATTACACCTTTCTGCTGTCGATCAGCGACAATCTCGGCGGCATCGGGCTGGAGCATCACCGATCGAGCGAGAATGGCGTGACCCCGGGCTATTTCACCAAGTGGGACGACGGCCCCGGCCGCCGAAACCTGCTGCCGCACGAATATGCGCACAGCTGGAACGGCAAGTTCCGCCGCGGCGCGGGTTCGTGGACGCCCGATTTCCGCACGCCCATGCGCAACTCGCTGCTGTGGGTGTATGAAGGGCAGACGCAGTTCTGGGGCTATGTGCTGCAGGCGCGATCGGGGATCGTGTCGAAGCAGGACACACTCGACCAGATTGCCGCGATCGGCGCACTGTATGAGAGCCAGCCGGCGCGGCAGTGGCGCGATCTGCTCGATACCACCAACGATCCGATCATCTCGGCGCGGCGGCCCAAGGGCTGGTCGAGCTGGCAGCGCAGCGAGGATTATTACAGCGAGGGGATGCTCATCTGGCTCGAAGTCGATTCGAGGCTGCGCGAGCTTTCGGGCGGCAAAAAGTCGATCGACGATTTCGCCAAGGCCTTCTTCGGCGTGCGCGATGGCGACTGGGGTGACCTGACCTATACGTTCGACGATCTCGTCACGACGCTGAACGCGATCCAGCCTTATGACTGGCGCACGCTGCTGACCCAGCGGCTGACCGAACATGCCAAGGGCGCGCCGCTCACCGGGCTGGAGCGCAACGGCTATCGCCTGATCTACACCGCCGAGCCGACGCCATCGTTCAAGAGCGGCGAAAAAGCGCGCAAGGTGGTGGATCTGACCTATTCGGGCGGGTTCGTCGTCGGCGCGAATGCCGAGGTGACGTCCGTCACCTGGGGTTCCGCGGCGTTCGATGCCGGGCTGACGGTCGGCACGATGATCGTGTCGGTCGATGGCGTCGCCTATTCGGACGATCGGCTGAAGACGGCGATTGCTGCAACAAAGGATAGCAAGCAGCCCGTGCAATTGTGGATCAAGAACGGCGACCGGTATCGCCAAGTCGCGCTCGACTGGCACGGTGGGCTGCGCTACCCGCGGCTCGAAAAAATCGGCACGGGAGAGGCCGGATTGGATCGCTTGCTGTCGCCGCGCTGACTCGCGGCGATTTTTCTTCATTCGTACAAGAGGACCGATCATGCGCATCGACATGATACCGACCGGCGAGAATCCGCCGCATAGCCTGAACGTCATCATCGAGGTGCCGACAGGCGGCGAGCCGGTGAAGTATGAATTCGACAAGGCCAGCGGCGCGCTGTTCGTCGATCGCATCCTTCACACGCCGATGCGCTACCCGGCGAACTATGGCTTCGTGCCGCATACGCTGTCGCCCGACGGCGATCCGCTCGACGCGCTGGTCGTGTCGCGCACCCCGTTCATTCCCGGCTGCGTCGTACGCGCGCGGCCGATCGCGGTGCTGAACCTGGAAGACGAGGCCGGCGGCGACGAGAAGCTGGTGTGCGTGCCGGTCGACCAGACCTTCCCGTATTATTCGAAGGTCGGCGAGCGGGAAGACATGCCCGAGATCGTCTTCGAGCAGATCGAGCATTTCTTCACGCACTACAAAGACCTCGAGAAGAAGAAGTGGGTCCGCATCGGGAAGTGGGGCGGCGCCGACGAGGCTCGGCAGATCACAGTCGAGGCGATCGAGCGCTACAATGCCGCCAAGGCGCAGGGCGAAGAGCCGCACGACCACGACGTACCCGGGCGCGACTGATTGCTCCCAGCCCCTCTCCCGTTCGGGAGAGGGGTACCAGACCGGCGCCTCAATGCGCGGTCAGTTTCAGCCCTGCGATGCACGCCACGACGGCGAAGATCAGCGCGATCCGCACCGGCGTCGCAGGCTCGCCGTAGAAGGCGATGCCGACCAGCACGGTGCCGAGCGCACCGATCCCGCCCCACACGGCATAGGCCGTCCCCATCGCGATCGAGCGCGAGGCCTGTTCGAGCAGCCCCATCGACAGCGTTACCGACGCGAGGAAACCGGCCGTCCAGCCGAGATGGCGGAAGCCGTCGACATGCCGCAGGCAGGTGGTGAACCCGACCTCGAACACGCCACCGATGATCAGCAAGAGCCACGGCATCAGGACGCTCCGGCGCGCGAATGTTGAGGAAGTTGAGGCTGTCGCGCGGTTGTTCTCAGCATCGGCGTCCTTCCGTCCTGGCGCATTGCTTTATGCCATGATCGCGCAGCCGTAGGACAGCGTCAGCCGCGGCCGGCGAGCGTGAGGAGCGCAGGCCCCGACACGCGCTGCACCGTCCATTCGTCCTGCGGCACGGCGCCGCGCGATCGGTAGAAATCGAGCGCAGGGGTGTTCCAGTCGAGCACCCACCATTCGAAGCGCGCGCAATCGCGGTCGACCGCGATCCCGGCCAGCGCATGGAGCAGCGCCGCGCCGGCGCCCGATCCGCGCGCCTCGGGCGTGACGTACAGATCGTCGAGCCAAATTCCGCGCCGCCCCGTCCAGGTTGAAAAGGTGTGGTAGAAGATCGCAAAGCCGATGCTGATGCCATCGCGTTCCGCGATCAGCGCCTCGACCGCTGGTTTCGCGCCGAACAGGCCGTCGTGGAGCATCGGCTCGGTCGCCTCGACCGCATCGGGCTCGCGCTCGAAGGCGGCGAGCTCGCGCACGAAACGGAGCATCGTCGGCACGTCGGCCGGGGTCGCGGGGCGGATGGTGACGGTCATGCGGCATGCTCCAGGCTTTGCGCGGCGATGTCGCGGCGGCGCGCAGCATAGACGCAGGCGGCGACGATCACGACTGCGCCGATGAACGTGTAGAGCGACACGCGCTCACCGAAGATCACAAAGCCGAGCACCGCAGCGTACACGAACGAAGTATATTCGGTCATCGCGAGATAGCCCGCCTCGCCGTGCGCGTACGCCCAGGAAAGCAGCATCATCGAGACGAACGCGAGCCCCGCCGCGAGCGCGAGCGGCGCCAGCGTTTCGGCGGGCGGCAGAGCGGCGAGCCATGGTGCGGCACAGCCCAGCATCAGCAGGATCACCAGCGACTGGAGACACGCCGTTTCCGCCGGGCGCGCGGCGAGCGATTGCAGCCGCGCGAGGATCAGATTCACCGCGTAGAGGACGGCCGAGGCAAGCACTGCCAGCGCGCCCGCAAACGCCTCGGGCCCGAGCGCCGCGCGCGACTGGCCGATGAAGATCGTCGCAATCCCGAAACTGGCCGCGAACGCTGCCCAGATCGTGCGGCGCGAGACATGTTCCTTCAGCCAGCGCGCGGCGAGGAGCAACGCCAGCAGCGGCGCGATGTACGACAGCGCGATTGCTTGCGCCATCGGCACGCGCGCAAGTCCCCAGAAGAACAGCAGCGCCATCGCGCCGCCGACGATGCCGCGCGCCACATGCAGCAGCATCGCGCGCCGCGACGGCCGGCGATAACCGATCGCGCCCCATGCCACCGTGCCGAGCGCGACATTGCCGACCATCCGCCACAGCATCGTGTTGTAGACGCCGATCGCGAGCACCAGCCCCTTCATCACCGCATCCATGATCGAGAACAGCCCGATCCCGATCGCGGCGACGAAAAAGGCCATGCCAACCGACAGGGATTTTGAGGACGAGCCGTGGATCATGCGGGCCGCGATATCGGCCTGCGCTAACGATGGCGAGGACGCATTGTGATGTAGATCAGCAGTATTCTGTAAGTTAATGCCAGATGAACGGCAGAATAGATTGAAATGCAACGAAACATCAAATGCAGGAGTTTGAGGATGAGCAAATTGGGTTCGTAGCAAAAGATTGCGGAGCCTAACATCGACGGTTGACGCACAAAACCGACTTGCTATGGCAACAAAAAAGTAAAAGGAACGTCGCATGATTGAAGATACCGTCGATACCAACGCGGTCGAACTCGCCACCGAACTCACGATCGCATGGCTGTCCAACCCCAACACGCGCGCGTCGAGCGACGAGGTGCCGGGGTTCCTGCAGAAGATGCATGAGGCGGTAAATCAGCTGACGACCACGGGTATCTCCACCACGACCGAAGAGCCTGCCGGTGACTATTCGCCCGCCGTGTCGGTGCGCAAGTCGCTTGCCTCGAAGGATCACATCATCTCGATGATAGACGGCAAGCCTTACAAGACCTTGCGTCGTCACCTTGCCGGCCACGGCCTGAGCCCGCAGGAATATCGCCAGCGTTATGGCCTGAAGTCGGATTATCCGATGGTTGCCGAAAGCTATTCCGAGGCGCGGCGCGCGATGGCGAAGAAGATCGGCTTGGGCCGCAAGCCCGGCATGATGCGCAAGGGCGCCGAAGCCACCGAGGCCGCGGCACCGGCAAAGCGCGGCCGCAAGCCGGCCGCCGCCGCCGCTAGCGAAGAGTAAGGGAGCAGGCGCGGAGGCGTCGGGTGGCCAGCTTGCTGCCCGACCTTCGCGCGGCACTCGGCGGGCGCATCCGTGCGCTCGTCGGCTCGGGCGAGATTGACCTGTCGCGGCCGCCCGGCGACGATGGGCTGTTCGGCCCCGGCTCCGCGGCCTGGCGGATCCATGGCGATTTTTCCGCAATGATGATTGGTGGCGTTTCGGCGCTGCTGTTGCAGATGCTCCACCCGCTCGCGCTGGCGGGGATCTGGGACCATAGCGATTTTCGTCGCGACCGGCTGGGCCGGCTACGCCGTACCGCGCAATTCATCTCGGTGACGACCTTCGGCAGCACTACCGCCGCCGAGGGCGCGATCGGACGCGTGCGGTCGATCCACAATCACGTATCGGGCGCCCTGCCCGACGGCACACGCTATGATGCCAACGATCCCGCCTTGCTGACCTGGGTGCATGTCGCCGAGGTCGACAGCTTCCTGCGCGGCTATCTGCGATATCGCGATCCGGCGGTTACGGGCGCCGAACAGGACCGTTACTTCGCGGAGACTGCGACGATCGCGCGCCGACTGGGCGCGCGCGACGTGCCCGAGACGCGGCGTGAGGTTGAGGCCTATTATCGCGCCGTCCGCCCCGAGTTGCGCTTCGATGCGCGGACGCAAGAAGTGGCGAATGCGCTGCTCGCGACCGGGCCCGACCCGACGAATGGCGCGGCGCTGGCGATCATCGCACCGGCGGGGCTCGATCTGCTGCCGCCGTGGGCCGCGGCGATGCATGGACGGGCGCCCTCAGCACTGGCGCGGCCGGCGGTGCGGCTTGGCGCGCGCGGGATGAGCAATGTGCTGCGGTGGGCGCTGGCGCGGCGTTGACTTGAGTAAAACGCCGTCACCCCGGCCCTGAGCCGGGGTCCCGCTTTGTTCGGACGGCAGCAAAAGAAGCGGGACCCCGGATCAAGTCCGGGGTGACGGCATTGCTAGGTTTAGATCCGCACCATCTTCATCATCGCGGCGTGATAGCGCGGGCCGGCGGTGCCGCCGCGGGGGGCGGCTTCGTTGAGCAAAGCGAGGTCTGCGGTCGTCAGGACCACCTCGGGCGCCTTGGCGGAGTCTTCCATCGTCGCGCGGCGCTTCGATCCTGGGATCGGGACGATCGTGCCGGCCTGCGCGAGCAGCCACGCGAGCGCAACTTGCGCGGCGCTGGCGCCATGGCTGTCCGCGACGGACTGGACGACGTTGACCGCGGCCATGTTGGCCTCGAAATTGCCCTCGGCATAGCGCGGATCGTTGAGGCGATAGTCGCCCGGCTTCAGCTCGTCGCGCGAGCGGATCGAGCCGGTCAGGAAGCCGCGGCCGAGCGGGCTATATGGCACGAAGCCGATGCCGAGTTCTTGGCACGCCGGCAGTATCTCTTCCTCGACGTCGCGCTCCCACAGCGAATATTCGCTTTGCAGCGCGGCGATCGGGTGGACCGCGGCGGCGCGGCGGATCGTCGCGACGCCCGCTTCGGACAGGCCGATATGCTTGATCTTGCCCTCGGCCTTGAGGTCCGCGAGCGTGCCGATCACGTCCTCGATCGCCACGTTGGGATCGACGCGATGCTGGTAATAGAGATCGATCGTCTCGACACCGAGCCGCTGGAGCGATCCTTCGCAAGCGCGGCGGATGTTCGCCGGCTGCGAGTTCACGCCGAAATTGCCGTCGGGTCCGATGAAGCCGAACTTGGTCGCGATGACGATGCCGTCCCGCCGATCCTTGAGCGCACGGCCGAGCAGTTCTTCGTTGAACAGTGGGCCATAGACTTCGGCCGTATCGAAAAAGGTGATGCCGAGATCAATCGCGCGGTGGATCGTCGCGATGCTTTCGTCGTCATTGGCCGTGCCGTAATTGATCCGGCCGCCTTCCTTGCTGGCCATCGGCATGCAGCCGATGCCGATTGCGGAAACCTTCAGCCCGTCACCCAACATCCGATAGTTCATGCCGCATCCTCCAGCAGAGTGTCCGCCTCGTCTTCGCCGGCCCGTTCGCCGCGCGCCAGCGTTACGGTGGTCGCGAGATCCCACATGACGTTGCCGAGCGTGCGCACAATATCGGGCATCGTCTCGACCGCGACAAGCAGCCCGAGCGGTGCGGTCGGCGCCCCGATCGCAGCGCAGACCGGCGCGACCGAACTGACGTAGCTGACCGTGCCGGGCAGGCTGACCGCGCCAAGCGACATGAGCGCCGCGACCAAAGTGCCGACCGCAAGCGCGCCACCCGAGACCGGCACGCCGAACCAATGCGCGATATAGATTGCGACAGCGAGATTCATCGCCGGCCCGGTCGCGCGCAGCAAGGCCACCGCGAGCGGCAGCGTGACGCCGGCGGTCGCGACCGGCACGCCGAGCGAGCGAGCGCTCGTGAGCATCGCGGGCAGGCTGGCAAGCGAGGATTGCGTCGACACGGCGACCGCCTGGCTCGGCAGCGCGGCGCGCGAGAAGCGCGCGAGCGACACGCGCCCGCCAAGCATCGCCATCGGATAGGCGAGCAGCGCAATAACGACGCCGACTCCCGCGACGATCAGGATGTAATGGACCAACGCGGAGAAGGCCCCGCTGCCGGCGCGCGCGCCGACTACCAGCGCCAGCGCGAATACGCCGACCGGGCCGGCCCACAACACCCAGCCGATCACGACCAGCATCGTATCGCGCACCGCGGTGAACACGCGCACCAGCAGCGCGCGCAGCTCGGGCTCGATCCGCATCAGCGCGAAGGCGAAGACCAGCGCGAAGATGATCATCGAGAGGAAATTGCTCTCCGCCATCGCGCGCACGACATTGGCGGGGATGATCCCGGCCAGGAATTCACCGAGCGGCGGCACAGGCGGGTTGGGGGCCACCCCCGTAAGCGCGCCGCGCAGCGCGGCGGCGGACTCGGCGGGCAGCGGCGCAAGGCTCAGGAACAACGGCGTCACCAGCGCCGCCGTCACCGCCGAGGCGAGCATGATGACGAGGTACAGCCCGACCGCACGCCCGGCGAGCCGGCCGGCCTGCGCTGCCTCCGCCGTCGCGGCGACGCCCGTCACCAGCAGCGAGAAGACCAAAGGCACGATCGTCATCTGCAGCGCGTTGAGCCACGCCTGGCCGATCGGTTGCGCAATCGAGGCGGTCGGCTCGACTGCGCCCGGCGCATAGGCCGCGAGCAGGATGCCGCCGACGAGACCGGCGACGAGCGCGAAAAGAATACGGGTGGATTGTGACATCGGGCCCTTCACAAGCAACACAACCGTGGGCTTGTTCCGCGTCCGGGCAATCGGCAAGAGCGAATGTTCAACGTTTTGCGGCAAGATGGATGCCGGAACGGGATTCGACGCAACGGAGAAGCGGCGTGGCACGCAAATATTTCGGCACCGACGGCATCCGCGGGCTGACCAACATCGCGCCGATGACGGCCGAGATGGCGATGAAGGTCGGCATGGCGGCGGGCGCCTATTTCGTGCGCGGCGATCATCGCCACCGGGTGGTGATCGGCAAGGACACGCGGCTGTCGGGCTATATGCTCGAAAATGCACTGGTCGCCGGGTTCACTGCCGTGGGGATGGACGTGGTGCTGGTCGGCCCGATGCCGACGCCAGCGGTGGCGATGCTGACGCAATCGATGCGCGCCGACATCGGGGTGATGATTTCGGCCAGCCACAATCCGTTCGCGGACAATGGCATCAAGCTGTTCGGGCCCGACGGGTACAAGCTTTCCGACGAGGCGGAGATCGCGATCGAGACGCTGATCGACGGCGAGATCGCGCTCGCCCCGGCTGGCGACATCGGCCGTGCGCGCCGCGTGGAGGATGCGCGCGGGCGCTACATCCATTTCGCCAAATCAACCTTTCCGGCGGACCTGCGGCTCGACGGGCTCAAGGTGGTGATCGATTGCGCGAACGGCGCGGCGTATCAGGTGGCGCCGTCCGCGCTGTGGGAGTTGGGCGCCGAGGTTGTCGCGATCGGCGTCGAGCCGAACGGCAAGAACATCAACGACCGTGTCGGATCGACCGCGCCACAGACCTTGTCGGACACGGTGGTGGCGAGCGGCGCGGCGATCGGCATTGCGTTGGACGGCGATGCCGATCGGCTGATCGTGGTCGATGAGAAGGGCCGCGTCGTCGATGGCGACCAGTTGATGGCGACGATCGCCACCAGTTTTGCGCGGCGCGGACGACTGGCGGGTGGCGGACTGGTGGCGACGGTGATGTCGAACCTGGGGCTCGAACGGCATCTCGCGGCGCAGGGGCTGGGTCTGGTGCGCACGTCGGTCGGCGATCGTTATGTGCTCGAGGCGATGCGCGCGCGCGGGTTCAACGTGGGCGGCGAGCAATCGGGGCACATCATCCTGTCGGATTACGGCACGACGGGCGACGGGCTGGTCGCAGCGCTGCAGATCCTGGCCGAAGTACAGCGCACGGGCGCGCCGGCGAGCGAGGTGCTGCACCGCTTCGAGCCGCTGCCGCAATTGCTCAAGAACGTGAAATATGCGCGCGGTGGCAAGCCGCTGGAGGCCGCCAGCGTCCGCGACATCATCGCGGCGGCGGAGGCGGAGCTTTCGGGCAACGGGCGGCTGGTGATTCGCCCGTCGGGCACCGAGCCGGTGATCCGGGTGATGGCCGAGGGGGATGACGCCGCGCAGGTGGAGGCGGTGGTGGACCGCATTTGCGATGCGGTGCGCGCGGCGGCTTAACTGTCACCCCGGGCTCGACCCGGGGTCCCGCTTCTTCTTCGGCCTTGAAGAAGACAGCGGGACCCCGGCTCAAGGCCGGAGTGACGAAGGAGGTTAATCCCCCGTCACCCGCGCGGGTCCGAGATCGCCCAACCCTACCGTACCGCTCGCCATGGCGAGCATCGCATCGAGGCTCTTCTTGGCGCCGAGGCGGAGTTCCTCGTCCATCTCGATCCGCGGCTGCAAGTCACGCAGCGCGACGTAGAGCTTCTCCATCGTGTTGAGCGCCATGTACGGGCAGATGTTGCAGTTGCAGTTGCCGTCGGCGCCGGGCGCGCCGATGAAATGCTTGTTCGGCAGCGCCTTTTCCATCTGGTGGATGATGTGCGGCTCGGTCGCGACGATCAGCGTGTCGCCGGCGAAGTCGTTCGCATAGGCAAGGATGCCGCTGGTCGAGCCGACGTAATCGGCGTGGTCGAGGATCACCGCGGGGCATTCGGGGTGCGCGGCGACGGGCGCGCCGGGGTGCTGCGCCTTGAGCTTCAGCAGCTCGGTCTCGCTGAACGCCTCGTGGACGATGCACACGCCGGGCCACAGGATGAGATCACGTCCGGTCTTGCGCGCGAGATAGCCGCCCAGATTTCGATCGGGGCCGAAGATGATCGGCTGATCCTTGGGGATTTGCGACAGGATCTTCTCCGCCGACGACGAGGTGACGATCACGTCCGAGAGCGCCTTCACCGCGGCGGAGCAGTTGATGTACGTCAGCGCGATTGCGTCGGGATGCTGCTTGCGGAAGGCGGCGAACTGGTCGGGCGGGCAGCTGTCCTCTAGGCTGCAACCGGCGTCCATGTCAGGCAGGATCACGATCTTCTGGGGTGAGAGGATCTTCGCGGTCTCGGCCATGAAGCGCACGCCGCAGAAGGCGATCACGTCGGCGTCGGTCGCCTGGGCCTTGCGCGACAGATCGAGACTGTCGCCGACGAAGTCCGCAATGTCCTGGATCTCGGGCTTCTGGTAATAATGCGCGAGGATCACCGCGTTGCGCTCCTTGCGGAGGCGATCGATCTCGGCGCGGATGTTGACGCCCTTCAGGTTTTGCGGCTGTTCCATGCGCGGCAGATGGCCCGGCGCGCGCGCGCGATCAAGAGAGCGGTGGAAATGGCGGATAGGCGAGTGGCGCGATCGCGGCGCCGGGCGAACCCGCGGTCGCCATCGCATATAGCCCGGTGCCGATCGGTGTCACCGCGATCACGTCCATCGTAACCTGCATGCCGACGAGGATCGCGATGCCGGCCCACCATGCCGGATGCACCCGCCCGTGTCGTCGCAGATCGTAAATCGCCCCCGCGATCGGAAAGAGCATCATCGCCGCGAAGACCCCCCACGCCGCCCAGGGGATGATCAGCGGCGCGGGAACGATCCGCCCGAACGCCGGCCCCATGATCGCGGTCATCGCGCAAATCACGATCCGGCGGTGCCACTCGGTGCGCCGCCGCAGCGCGACCGCCCACCACAACAGCCCGGCGAAGGTAAGCACGCCCAGCGAATTCATCACCAGGAAATAGCCGGGCTGGAAGAAGAAGGGCGCGCGGCCGGCGCGGACCATCGCGACCGTGGCGGTGATCCCGATCACGATCATCACCGCCGCATATCCAGCGCCGATCCAGCCCATGCGACGATGCTGCGCGACGCGGCCATGCGACACGAGCCACGTCTGGAACACGAAAAAGCCGACCCAGCCGACGAAGACGAGCGCATGGAAGTGAACGAGCGCGGGCGCGCCGAAGCTGGACCGCCCCATTGCGAACTGCGTACCGAAACCGATGACGTTGGCGAGCGCCATTGCCATGGCGAGCACATAGAAGAACCCGCGATCGTCGCGGATTTCAGCGCGTGATGTTGCGATCGTGGCCATCGGATTCTCCCCTTCCCGATTGCTGGTGCCTAGCAGATTACGTGTCGTGGGAGAATATCGTCGGCCCGATTTTGTATCGACGCAGAGTTAGCCGCCGACGTAATTGTTTGAAAACTTGCGACGCGTCGTTACCGGTTCGTCCCTAATACTTCTTCCAGACTGCGGCTCACGTCCCAGCGCTCGCCACTGGGCAACGGATCGCCCGCGAAACGCACCGAAACCTGCGCATCGACGCGCGCCGCGCGCAAGGCGCCGGTGAACAGCCGCTCGACCGCGGCGCGGGCATAGTCCCGCGCCTTTGCGCGGTTCTCAAGCGAATTGGCACGATCCGACGCCGCGCGCTGCGCGCTCGCTGCCACCTTGCTGCCCATTTCCACCATGGCGCCGCGCGACACGAACGCGCCTTGCACGTCGTTGAGGCTGGCGCGCGCGAGATCGACATTCGGGCGCTCGATCGTCACGTCGGGAACGGTGATAACGATCCGGTCGCCGGCGTCGTTCATCACGAAATCCCGCGGGCCGAGTTGCGACACGTTCACGAAGTAATTCACCTCGAACGGCGCCTTGACCACCTGGGTCGCGTTCAACCACCCCCACAGGCGGCTCGACACCGCGGTCCCCTGCACCGTTCCGGAGAGTCGCCCGACGCGCAAGTCGCTGCGGCCGAACAGCGTGGCGGCGACGACCTGAGCAGTCGCCTTGCCGTCCCGATCGACCGAGACCATCCGCTCGTCGGTCACGTAGCGGTAGCCGAGATAGGTCGCGACGCCGATCGCGATCGTCAGTGCCAGCCCGACCGTGATCGCGACGATGAGGACGCCGCTCTTTAGTCGGGCGTCACCATTCATTGCCAATGGTCGCCGACGTGCGTCACCAGCCCGCGCCGTTCGAGATCGATCAGATGCGCCAGCACCGAGCGCTCGGCAGCGGGATACAGCCGCGGATCGACGCCGACGTACATCTTTTCGACCATCGCCGGGATCGCGCCCGTCCCTGCCGCGAGCAGCCGGCGGATCTGCCCTTCGCGCTGCTTGCGATGGCCGAGCAGGCCGCGGACGAGGCGCTGCGGCTTCTCGATCAGGTCGCCGTGGCCGGGATAATAGACGCGGTCGTCGCGCTCGATCAGCTTGTCGAGGCTCGCCATATAGTGCGTCATGTCGCCGTCGGGCGGCGAGACGACGCTGGTCGCCCAGCCCATCACGTGATCGCCCGAGAACAGCGCCTTCGTCTCCAGCAGCGCCAACGCGAGATGGTTCGACGTGTGGCCGGGGGTGGCGATCGCTTCGAGCGTCCAGCCGTTGCCGGCGACCGTGTCGCCTTCGGCCAGCACGCGATCGGGGGCGTAATCATGATCGAACGAGGCGTCCGAGCGCGGGCCATCGTCCTGCAGCGCGAAGGGTGCGGCACCGATGATCGGTGCGCCCGTCTCCGCCTTGAGCCGGGCGGCGCCGGGGCTGTGATCGCGATGGTGATGCGTAATGACGACCGCGGTGACTGGGCGGCCCGCGATGACGGCCAGCAGCGCGGCGTGGTGCTCATCGTCGGCCGGGCCGGGATCGATGATCGCGAGATCGGTCGTGCCGACGATATGCGTCTGCGTGCCGGTGTAGGTGTACGCCGAGGCGTTGGGCGCCAGCACGCGCGTGACCAGCGGTTCAAGCTGGATCGGAATACCGGTGGGCGGCGCGTCCATGCGGGGCAAATGGCCGGTTGGAGCCGGGATGACAAGGGAGACGTGCAGTCGTCGTGCCGGCTAGTCTCGGCACGGCGGAGGGCGTTATTGCTCCTCGCGCTCGGCTTCCACGCGTTCGATCTCGCGATCGAGGCCATCGAGCGCGTGATCGCGCTGTTCTGGCGAGAGGTTGCGACTGGTGCGGATCGTGTTGCGGGCGGCGCGGATTGCGCTGACGGCGCTCGTCATGGCGATGCGGCGAGCCTGTTCGGCTTGCACCCGCGCCTGCGCCGCTCGTGCGGTGGTGCGCTCGATCCGGTCGGTGCAGATGGTGACGCGGCGCTTGCCGGCCTGCTCATCGTGCATGACAACGGGGCGTTCCCCGTCGCCGCCA
This sequence comes from Sphingomonas radiodurans, assembly GCF_020866845.1. Classification (NCBI taxonomy): domain Bacteria; kingdom Pseudomonadati; phylum Pseudomonadota; class Alphaproteobacteria; order Sphingomonadales; family Sphingomonadaceae; genus Sphingomonas; species Sphingomonas radiodurans. The sequence goes on along the minus strand of NZ_CP086594.1, from coordinate 2,424,594 downwards.
CATTTGGCGGACCGCACCTCGGGCACCATCGCGGCGACATGGTCGGACCCGTCCGAGACATAGACGTGGCGGGTTTCGCCGTCGCGGGTTTCGACGACGGTATTCACATAGGGTCCGGTCGCGGGCACCGGCGGGATCGGGGGAATTGGCGGGACCGGCGTGACGCCCGGCACCGAGGGCATCGGCGGAACCGGCGGTGCCGGCGGCACGGGGGGCGGATTGGCGGCGATCCAGGCGGCGGCTTCCTCGCCCTTGTAGACGCGGCGCTTGCCGTCGGTGACGATCTCGACGCGGACGTCCTTGGCCGGCCGCGCAGGTGCGGCAACCGTCTGCGCGATCGGCTGGGCGAGCGCCACCGCGGCGGCATCTTCCACCGTGCTGCGCATGCTCTGCGCAGCTTGCGTGCCCGACGCAGTCAGCGCCAGCGCGCCGATGCCGGTGGCGGCCACCGCTGCCATGCCGGTCAGCGCGCGGGTTCGCGAAATGCGGTTCAGGCCGAGCATCTTCAATCGCCCTTTCAGGCCGTCGACGGTGTGGAGGTGGCACGCGGCTGCGATGGCGCCGCCGTGCGCCGCCTTGACGATCGCGCAGGCGTACGCGTGGCGCGCGTCGCGGCCGAGCCGCGCGAGAACACGCGCGTCGTTGGCCATTTCCTGATCGGCGCGGAACGCGCGGAAGGCGTACCAGGCGAGCGGATTAAACCAGTGCAGTGCGAGCACCGCCAGTGCGACCCAGTTGGCTACGAGATCGCCGCGGGCGTGGTGGCCAAGCTCGTGCGCCAGCGCCAGGCGGCGCTCGTCGGCGTCGTAGCGATCGGCGAAATCACGCGGGAAAGCGACGTAGCGGCGGGCAATGCCGAACGCGAGCGGGCCAGTGGCGGCGGCGCTTTCGACCACTGTGACGCCATCGACCAGCTCAAGGGTCGTAGCGCGCGCGAGCAGGCGCTGGCGGAAGCGGATGTACGCGACGAGGTGCCAGCCGAGGAACGCCGCCGCGCCGAGCCCCCACAGCAGGGCGAGGGCTGTACCTGTGGTGAGGACGGGCGACGCGGCGGCGCCGTCGGCAGCAGCAGGGGCGATGAAGATCGTGACCTGCTGCCCGACCTGCGTGAGCGGCGCGACAAACGAGCTGGAGAGCGGTGCGGCGACGCTGTCGCGCACGCCCTGCGGCAGCGGTGGCAGCGCGAGGCGGAGCACCGGCAGTGCCCATAGCGCATAAGCGACCGGCGCGCCGAACGTGCGGCGGACGGGGCCGCGCGCGAGCAGCACCAACGCGATAAGGAGTGCAGAGGCGACTAGCGCCTCGACAGCCCACGCTACCACCGCCGCGCTCATTGCTTCAGCGCCTTCAGGAGCTTCTCGATCTCGGCGATGTCCTGCGCCGAAAGCTCGTCGCGCTCGGCGAGATGCGCAACCAATGGCATCAGCTTCCCGCCGAACAGCCGGTCGATCAGCCGGCGCGATTCGCCCGTGACGTAATCACCGCGCTCGACCGCCGGGCGATACAGGTAGCGCCGCCCGTCCTCGACATGGCTGATCGCATTCTTGGCGAGCAGCCGGCCGAGCAGGGTCTTGACGGTATTGGCGCTCCAGCCGCGTTCGGGATCGACGCGTTCCGCCACGTCCTGCGCGGTGAGTGGGCTCTCGTCCCACAGCACCTCCATCACCGCATGTTCGGCATCGCTGATGCGTTCGGCCACGACTCGCTTCTCCTGCAACTACGGATGTAATCGCAGTGATTACGGATGTAGTCAACACGCTTCCGTTCGTGCTGAGGAGGCATTGAGCTTGTCGAAATGCCGTCTCGAAGCACATTGCTCGCCAGCCCTTCGAGACGAGGCTTCGACAAGCTCAGCCTCTCCTCAGGCCGAACGGGTGTGTGGGTGCGAACGCTGCCTGACCTACAGCCCCAGCACTTGCTTCGCGATGATGTTGCGCTGGATCTCGTTCGAGCCGGCGTAGATCGGGCCGGCGCGCTCGTTCATGTAACGCAAGGGCGCGAGCGCGTGCCAGGTTTCGCCAGAGACATAGCCGTCGGCAGGGGGCGTGTGGCGGGGGACGGCGCCGCCGGGCATCGTCGCGTGTGGCTGATAGACGAGGCCGCGGTCGCCGGCCGCTTCCATCGCGAGTTCGGTCAGCGTGCCGGCGAGTTCGGTGCCCATGATCTTCATCATCGACGACAACGCACCAACGCTGCCGTCGCCGTCCGCGGCGGAAAGCAGGCGAAGCTCCATGATCTCGAGCACATCGGCGCGGATGCGGGCGCGGGAGAGCTTCGAGGCGAAAACCGCGTCGTCAATCAGTGGTTCGCCGTCGCTGCCGGTCGTCTGTGCAGCGTGGCGCGCGATGGCGTCGGCGCGGGCTTTCAGCGCCGGGGCATAGGCGTTGCCGCCGCGTTCGAATTCGAGGAGATATTTGGCGACGCTCCAGCCGCGGTCGATCTCGCCCATCACGTTCGCCTTGGGCACGCACACGTCGGTGAAAAACACCGCGTTCTGCACCTGCTCGCCCGATGTCATCGTGAAGGGACGGACGTCAACGCCGGGCGTGGTCATGTCGATCAGCAGGAAGGTGATGCCCTGCTGCGGACGGCCTTCCTTCGAGGTGCGAACCAGTGCGAAGATCCAGTTCGCTTCATTGGCGTGCGTGGTCCAGACCTTCTGGCCGTTGATGATTAGATCATCGCCGTCCTCGACTGCGCTGGTCTGCAGCGACGCGAGATCGCTGCCGGAGCCTGGCTCGGAATAGCCCTGGCAGAAGAAGATCTCGCCCGAGAGGATGCGCGGCAGGAAAAACTGCTGCTGTTCGGGCGTGCCGTATTTCATGATGACATAGGCCACCATCGAGATGCCCATCGGCGACAGGCCGGGCGCGCCGGCGGCGATACGCTCGCGGTTCCAGATATAATGCTGCGCGACGGTCCAGTCGGTGCCGCCATGCTCGGGCGCCCAGTGCGGTGCGGCCCAGCCCTTGGCGACCAGGATCTCCTGCCACTTCATGCTGGCGTGGTGATCGGGATAGACGCTGGTCGAAAGCTGGCCGGCACGCTGCAGCTCTGGGGTTAGCGAGGTTGCGAGGAAATCCTTCACCTCGGCTTCGAACGCCTGTTCCTCGGGGCTCCAGTTCAGGTCCATGCCGCGTCTCCTAGTGGCTCGCGGGGTTGCACCCCCGTCTCGAGGGTCTATGTCGCACCCCGATCCCCATATCCAGAGGCGAGTGCCCCCAATGGCTGACGAAGTGGCTGGCGAATTCGACTATGACGTGCTCGTAATCGGCTCCGGGCCGGGCGGGTATGTCGCGGCGATCCGGGCGGCGCAGCTTGGGCTGAAGACGGCGTGCGCGGAGAGTCGCGAGACGCTGGGCGGGACGTGCCTCAACGTCGGGTGCATCCCCTCGAAGGCGATGCTGCACGCAAGCGAGTATTTCGACGCCGCGAAGAACGGCATGATGGCCAAGCTGGGCATCAAGGTGACCCCGGAGCTCGACCTCGACGCGATGCACGGCCAGCGTCGCGAAGCGGTGAAGGGGCTGACCGGCGGGATCGAATATCTGTTCAAGAAGAACAAGGTGACGTGGCTGAAGGGCCGCGCGCACTTCGAGGATGCGCGTAAGGTAACGGTCGGCGAGCAGACGGTGACCGCGAAGAACGTCGTAATCGCGACGGGCTCGTCGGTTACGCCGCTGCCCGGCGTGACGGTGGACCAGAAGGTCGTTGTCGATTCGACCGGTGCGCTCGAGCTGCCGAAGGTGCCCGAGCATATGGTGGTGATCGGCGGCGGGGTGATCGGGCTGGAGCTTGGCAGCGTCTGGCGCCGGCTGGGCGCCAAGGTGACGTGCGTCGAGTTCCTCGACCAGATCCTGCCGGGCTTCGACGGCGACGTGCGCAAGGAAGCCAACAAGATCTTCAAGAAGCAGGGCATCGAGTTCAAGCTATCGACCACGGTGACGGGCGTTGCGGTCGAGGGCGACAAGGCAGTGCTGACGGTCGAGCCGGCGGCGGGCGGCGAGGCATCGACGATCGAGGCCGATTGCGTGCTGGTGTCGATCGGGCGGCGGCCGAATACCGATGGGCTCGGGCTCGAAGCGATCGGGCTGGCGCCGAACAAGCGGGGCCAGATCGAGACCGACCATGATTTCCGCACTTCGGTAGACGGGGTGTGGGCGATCGGCGACGTGATCCCGGGGCCGATGCTCGCGCACAAGGCCGAGGACGAGGGCATTGCGGTCGCCGAGAATATCGCCGGGCAGCATGGCATCGTGAACCACGCGATCATCCCGAGCGTCGTCTATACCTGGCCCGAGATCGCCGGCGTCGGGCTGACCGAGGAAGCCGCGAAGGAAAAGGGCGAGGTGAAGGTCGGCAAGTTCCCGATGCTGGGCAACAGCCGCGCCAAGACCAACCACGAGCCCGACGGCTTCGTGAAGATCATCGCCGACGCCAAGACCGATCGAGTGCTCGGCGTATGGGCGATTGCAGTGCCCGCGGGGACAATGATCGCGCAGGCAGCGCAGGCGATGGAGTTCGGCGCGACATCCGAAGATATCGCCTACACCTGCCACGCGCATCCGACGCATTCCGAGGCGATCAAGGAAGCGGCGATGGCGGTGCGGGGCAAGCCGATCCACGTTTGATCCGACCACCGTCACCCCGGCCTTGAGCCGGGGTCCCGCTTCTTTCCAAGCGTCGGGAGGTCGCGGGCGCCGGATCAGGTCCGGGGTGACAGGTTCTGGTTGGTAATCGAAGCTTCTAAAGCGCTGTCGGCCCGCTTTACACCTGCCGCTGGCGGCGGCAGCCCGTTAACCGAAAAAACCACGCATTTCTGGTACTTTGCTTCAGCTGGCACGCGCACTGCATCGTGGTTCGTGCGCCAAGCGTGGTTACGCTTCAGCCGGGCGGGTGTGTCGCTTCTTCGATCTCGCGACCCCCGCCCGTACCCGCGCCAACCTCAGCCTGTTTTCGCGCCGTCCTTGATCAGCTCGGCCAGTTCGCCGCTCTCGTACATCTCCATCATGATGTCAGACCCGCCGACGAATTCGCCGCCGACGTAGAGCTGCGGGATCGTCGGCCAATCCGAATAGCCCTTTATGCCCTGCCGGATGCCCTGATCCTGCAGCACGTCGACGCTTTCATATTCAGCCTCGAGATGATCGAGGATCGCGACCGCGCGGCTCGAAAAGCCGCACTGCGGGAAGAGCGGGCTGCCCTTCATGAACAGGACGATCGGGTTGTTTTTCACCACCGCATCGATGCGGGCATGGGATTCGTCGGTCATCATTGTCCTCGCGGGAAGCTGTTGTAATCAGTTACTTCGGCACGCCAGTGGTCAACTGCAAGGCGTGGAGCACGCCGCCCATCCGCCCGCCAAGCGCGGCATAGACCGCCTGGTGCTGCTTCACGCGCGACACACCGGCGAACGAGGCGCTGATCACCTTTGCCGCATAATGATCGCCATCGCCGGCAAGATCGGTGATCTCGACCTCCGCATCGGGGATGCCGGCACGGATCAGCGCGACGATCTCGTCGGCCGCCATCGCCATGTTACTTCAGCTCCATGAGCTGGCGCCGCGCGGCGATCGTCTGCTCGTCGAGCGCGGCCCGCACCGCCGGCTCGTCGATCTCGACCCCCGCCGCGGTAAGATCACCGAGGATCTTGCGCAGGACATCGCCGTCGCCGGCCTCTTCCAGATCGGTGTGAACCACCGACTTGGCGTAGCTATCGGCTTCCTCGGGAGTCAGCTTCATCAACTCGGCTGCCCATACGCCGAGCAGGCGATTGCGTCGCGCGACGATGCGGAACGCCATCTCCTCGTCGTGCGCGAATTTGGCCTCGAAAGCGCGTTCGCGATCGTCGAAGGTGGTCATAGGTTTGCGTGCTCCTGTTTGCGCCGGGATAGGTGCGCAACGGGCATGACGCAACACTGGTCCCCCTTCGTCAGTCCGCCACGCGCACCACGAGCTTCCCGATTGCGCCCCGCCCTGCCATCTTGGCGATGGCGTCGCCGCCGCGCTCGAACGGGAACACCTCGGTCACCCGCGGCGCGATCTTGCCCTCGCGCCACAGATCGAACAACTGCCCAATGCTCGCGCGGTTCTGCTCGGGTGAGCGCGCGGCGTGCGCGCCCCAGAACACGCCGCGGATGTCGCAACTCTTCAGCAGCGTCAGGTTCAGCGCGATCTTCGGAATGCCGGCGGGGAAGCCGATCACGAGATAGCGCCCTTCCCATGCGATCGAGCGCAGCGCCGGTTCGGCATAATCGCCACCGACCGCGTCATAGACGAGATCGAAGCCGTTCTTTCCGGCCTTTTCCTTGAACGTATCGGCCAGTGCCTTGCTCTCGTCCTTCGAGAAGGGCGCGCGGCCATAGATGATGACATCGTCGGCGCCGGCATCGCGCACAGCCTGCGCCTTTTCCTCGCTCGACACCGCGCCGACGACGCGCGCGCCGAACGCCTTGCCGAGTTCGACCGCCGCGAGGCCGACGCCGCCGGCGGCGCCCAGCACCAGCAGCGTTTCACCCGCCTTGATGTTGCCGCGATCGACGAGCGCGTGGATCGTCGTGCCGTACGTCAGCAACATCGACGCACCTTCCTCGAACGATCGCTCGTCGGGTACGGCGTAGATATTGTCGGCCTTCATCGCGATCCGCTCGACGAGGCCACCGTTGCCGGTGTTGCCCATCACGCGATCGCCCGGCTTCCAGGTCGTCACGCCCTCGCCGACGCTTTCGACGACGCCGGAGACTTCGCCGCCCGGCGCGAACGGGCGCGGCGGCTTGAACTGGTAGCGATCCTCGATGATCAGCACGTCGGGATAGTTTATCGCACACGCCTTGACGGCGACGATCACTTCGCCGGGCTTGGCGACGGGATCGGGCAGCTCGCCGATCTCGAGTGTTTCAGGCCCGCCCGGGGCTCTCGACAGCAGTCCTCGCATCAGTCTCTCCCGCGATCCACGGGCGCTGCTCATCCAGCATCGCCTCGTATTTCGAAATCGCGGTATCCCTTGCCAGCGTCAGACCGACCTCGTCCAGCCCCTCCATCAGGCATTGCCGGCGGAACGGGTCGAGTTCGAAGGCAAAGCGATCCTGAAAGGGCGTCGTGACGGTCATTGTTTCGAGATCGACGGTGATTTCTTCCGTCCTGGCGACTTCCAGCAGCCGGTCGATCGCGTCCTGCGGCAGAACGACGGGTATGATGCCGTTCTTGAACGCATTGCCGGAGAAGATGTCCGAGAAGCTCGGCGCGATCACTGCCTTGATGCCCATATCGCCCAGGGCCCAAGCGGCATGTTCGCGACTTGAACCGCAGCCGAAATTGTCGCCCGCGATCAGGATCGGGCTGCCGGCATAGTCAGGATCGTCGAAGATGTTGCCCGGCTGCGCGCGCACCGTCTCGAACGCGCCGCGGCCAAGCCCGGCGCGGGTGATCGTCTTCAGCCAATGCGCCGGGATGATGACGTCGGTGTCGATGTTCTTCGCGCCCCAGGGATAGGCGCCGCCGAAGACCTGACGCACCGGCTGCATCAATTGCTCCGCGATTTTGCCAGCAACGCAGGCTTGGCGATCGCCGCATAGGCCGCAACGCCGCTGAGCATCGAACCTGCGACCAACAGCACCAGGATCTTCTTCATGTTACGCTTCCCCTCTTTACGCCAACAACTCACGTACATCCGCCAGTCGCCCCGTCACCGCCGCCGCTGCCGCCATCGCCGGCGAGAGCAGGTGGGTGCGTGCGCCCGGCCCCTGTCGCCCAACGAAATTGCGGTTCGACGTGGAGGCACACCGCTCGCCCGGCGGCACCTTGTCCGGGTTCATCGCCAGGCACATAGAGCAGCCCGGCTCGCGCCATTCGAACCCGGCCGACAGGAAGATGCGGTCGAGCCCCTCGGCCTCGGCCTGGCGCTTCACGAGGCCCGAGCCCGGGACGACCATTGCACGAACGCCATCGGCGACATGGCGACCATCGGCGACCGCGGCGGCGGCACGCAAATCCTCGATCCGGCTGTTGGTGCAGGATCCGATGAAGACATGCTGGACAGGCACGTCCTGCAAGCGCGTCCCCGGCACGAGGCCCATGTAATCGAGCGACTTTTGTGCCGCCTCGCGCTTCGACGCGTCGGCGAAACTGGCGGGATCGGGCACGGCGCCGGTGATCGACACGACATCCTCGGGGCTCGTGCCCCAGGTGAGCGCCGGCGCGATCTCGTTCGCATCGATGACGACCGTGCGATCGTAGGTCGCGCCCGGGTCGGTCGCGAGCGTGCGCCACCATGCGACAGCCTTGTCCCACTCCGCGCCTTTCGGGGCCATCGGGCGGCCCTTCAGATACGCGAACGTCGTATCGTCGGGTGCGATCATCCCGGCGCGCGCGCCTGCCTCGATCGACATGTTGGCGACGGTCAGCCGGCCCTCAAGCGACATTTCGCGGATGACGTTGCCGGTATATTCGATCACGTGCCCGGTGCCGCCCGCGGCGCCGATGCGGCCGATGATCGCGAGGATCACGTCCTTCGGGCCGACCCCGAAGCCGAGCGTACCTTCGACACGGACTTCCATCGTCTTCGACGGGCTGAGGAGCAGCGTCTGCGTGGCAAGGACGTGCTCGACCTCGCTGGTGCCGATCCCGAACGCCAGCGCGCCGAGCGCACCATGCGCCGAGGTGTGGCTGTCGCCGCAGACGACGGTGGTGCCGGGCAGCGTGAAGCCCTGCTCCGGCCCGACGACATGGACGATGCCCTGCGCGGCGGCGAGCGCGTCGATATAGGGCACGCCGAATTCGGCGACATTCTGGCGCAGCGCGGTCAGCTGCGTCGCGCTGTCGGCGTCCGCGATCGGCAGCTCGCGCCCTTGTGCATCGACACGCGCGGTGGTCGGCAGGTTGTGATCGGGAACGGCCAGCGTCAGATCGGTGCGCCGGACGCGGCGGCCGGCGACGCGCAGCCCTTCAAAAGCTTGCGGACTGGTCACTTCGTGGACGAGATGGCGATCGATGTAGATCAGGCACGTCCCGTCGTCGCGGCGCTCGACGACGTGCGCGGCCCAGACCTTTTCGTAGAGGGTAAGCGGACGGCTAGCCATATTGCGGCGCTCTTAACCGAGATTGCGGAGCGAGTGAAAGGCTAGTTGCGATATGATGGTCGAAAGCGCGCCCGAATTACTTGTGGCTACAATGCGGCCTCGTAGACCGCCGTCGTCTTCGCCGCGACTTCCTCCGCCGTGATGCCCGGCGCCAGCTCGACCAGCCGGAACGCGCTCGCATGATCGGGGCGCTGGAACACCGCGAGATCGGTGACGATCATGTCGACCACGTTCTTGCCCGTCAGCGGCAAGGTGCACGACGGAATGAACTTCGGGCTGCCGTCCTTCGCGGTGTGCTCCATCACGACGATGATCTTCTTCACCCCGGCGACGAGATCCATCGCGCCGCCCATACCCTTGATCATCTTGCCGGGGATCATCCAATTGGCAATGTCGCCATTCTCCGCGACTTCCATCGCGCCCAGCACGGTCAGGTCGATATGCCCGCCGCGGATCATCGCGAAACTGTCGGCGGAGGAGAAATAGACGCTGCTGGGCAGCTCGCTGATCGTCTGCTTGCCGGCGTTGATGAGGTCCGCGTCCTCCTCGCCCTCATACGGGAAGGGGCCGATGCCGAGCATGCCGTTCTCGCTCTGCAGCGTCACCGTCATGCCTTCGGGAATGTTATTCGCGACGAGCGTCGGGATGCCGATACCGAGATTGACGTAATAGCCATCGCGCAATTCCTTCGCTGCGCGCGCCGCCATTTGGTTGCGATCCCAGCCCTTCACTGCTTCGGCCATCAGTTCGTACGTCCTTCGTCGATTGGGGTAATGTCGTTGAATTGTTCGCGCAGTTCCTCGGCGACGCCGTCGACGATCGCCTGCAGCGCGGCGCCTTCGTCGGTCGACCAGGCAGCGGCATAGGCCTTGGCGGCGTGGCGGATCGTATCCGCCATCAGATAGCCGAACACGCGCGGGTCTTCGAGCACGCCAGCGTCGATCAGCACCGTGCTGCCCGCCCGATCGGTGACCCAGATGCGCGCAACTTCAGCCGAATCCTTGCCGAGCGCTGGCACGCCGCTGATGTCGATGCCGCGCGGCTTGGTCATGGCTGCGGCGCCGCAGCGACCGGGGCTGGCGCGGATGCGGGGAGCGGGATGAACGGCAGGCCGGTGAAGGCGGCGCGGGAGCCACCGCCGGTCGCAACGACGCAGCCACGCCGCGCGATCGCGACTGTTTCCGCCGGAGCGGCGACTGCCATGTCGGGCTCGGCCATGCCGGCGCCGGTGAGCGCCGCGCGCGCCGCCGTGGGATCGACAGCGACGAACGTCACGCTCGCGCCCATCGTGCGGAGCGCATTGAGCGAGGTGACCGCGGCGTCGCGTTCGTCCGCCGGTGCACCAGCGACGCCAGCGTCGATCAGCACTGCCGTCGTGCCGTCGGCGCAGGAAGCGCCGGACGACATCGCGCGGCCGACATGGCGGACGAGCGCACGCCACCCCGTCGTCGGCGCTGGCGTTGCTACGCCTGAGGCCGCACTGGGCGGGGGGAGTTTGCTGCCCGCGGGGAGCAACGTCAGCCGCTCGCCCGGCACTGGCGATACGGCAGCGGCAGCCGGGGCCGGCTGGCGCTTGCGCGGACCATCGAACTTGCGCTTGCCGATCGTGCCGGCCGCCGCGAGCGGAATGACCGCCGCGACACAGCCCGACAAGGCGCCACCCAGCGCCAGCGCCGCCGCGATCATCGCGAGCGGCGGCCGCATCACGCCGCCGCCGTTTCCGGGCGCTGGTCCGTTCTGGGCCGCGTCAGGCGGAATTCGATCCTCTTGTCGTACGGCGCGCCGATAATCATCCGCTTCACGTAGATGCCGGGCAAATGGATCGCATCGGGATCGAGGCTGCCGACCGGCACCACTTCCTCGACCTCGGCGATGCAGATGCGGCCCGCAGTCGCCATCGGCTGATTGAAGTTGCGCGCGGTCTTGCGGAAGATGAGGTTGCCGCTCTCGTCAGCCTTCCACCCCTTGATGATCGCGATATCGGCGCGGATGCCGCGTTCGAGGATATATTCCTCCCCGTCGAACACCTTCATTTCCTTGCCCTCGGCCACCAACGTGCCGACGCCTGTCTTGGTGTAGAAGCCCGGAATACCCGCCCCGCCCGCGCGGCAGCGCTCGGCAAGTGTCCCCTGCGGGCAGAATTCCACCTCGAGCTCGCCCGAGAGATACTGGCGCTCGAATTCCTTGTTCTCGCCGACATAGGACGAGATCATCTTCTTCACCTGGCGCGTGCGCAGCAGCTTGCCGAGCCCCTCGCCGTCGATCCCGGCATTGTTGCTGGCGATGGTGAGATCCTTCGTCCCCGCGGCCTGAATCGCGTCGATCAACCGCTCGGGGATACCGCACAGGCCGAAGCCGCCGGCGCAGATCGTCATCCCGTCATGCAGCAGGCCGTCGAGCGCCGCCGCGGCATCGGGATAAAGCTTCTTCATGCGCTGCCGCCTTCCTCACTGGACGGGGAGGCGATTAGCGGGTGCGTTGGGGAGGTTCAAGCAACCCGCACCCGTTCGTGTCGAGTAGGGTTCGTGAGAACCCGTATCGAGACACATGTCCCTCGATACGCCATCTCGACTTCGCTCGATGGCTACTCGGGACGAACGGAGTAGCTGCCTAAAAAACCCCGCGCTCAACCCCAAGCGCATCCGCCAGATCATCCAGCGCCTGCGCCTCCCCCGTCACCTTGATCGCATGCATCCCGAGCGTCGCCGCTGGCTTGCAGTTGATCCCGAGGTCATCGAGGTACACGCAATCCGCCGCGGGCTTGCCGAGGTGATCGAGCATCATCTCGTAGATGCGCGGATCGGGCTTGCGGATGCCGATCTTGCTCGATTCGATCACATGATCAAACCGCGCCAGCACGTCGGCGACTCTCGCTGCCTTCTCCGCGCTGCGCGACATGCCCGCGCCTTCGCCGGCGGGGACGTTGTTGGTGATACAGCCCAGCTTGTAGCCGTTCGCCTTCAGCCAATCGAGCGCATGCACCATCCGCGGCCGAATATCGCCCGACAGCAGCGCCAGCACATCCTGCCCGCGCAGTTCGTAGCCGAGCGCGGCGGCTTCGTCGGCGAACTGCGCGTCGAAGCCGCTCGCGCCGATCTCCGCGCGCTCGAACAGGGCCCAGGCGTTGGTGTCAGGATTGGTCGCGTTGATCCGGCGGACCAGATCGTGCGGCAGGCCGCGCTCGCGCTCCATCCGGTTGAACGCCTCGAACGGCGACGAGGTGACCACCCCGCCGAAATCGAAAATCACTGTATCGCGCATGAGTTGGCCATGCCGCGCCACGCCGCGAGGCGCAAGCGCGCCCGGATCAGGGCCGGATCAAGATCGCTCGGCGCGGATCGGCGCGGTCGCTGACCATGTCGCTCCACGCCTGCTTCGCGGCGTCGGCACCGGCGCGCTCGTCGAACGCTACCAGTGACGGCGCGACAGCGAGGAACCCGTCCCACGCCTCAGCAAGCCGCGCGCGCACCGTGGCGCCCCCCCAGTCGGCGTTGCGCTTGGCGAGGCGGGCCGGCGCGAAGAAGCCGCTGCGCTGGACGCCGGCGGCGACCGGCGTCGCATCCCAATGCGTGAAGCCGACGACGAGATCGAACACGAGCCGTTCACCGAACGCGGCGCGCACCGCGGCGACGACCGAGCCATCATTGGCGAAATCGACCAGGACCGCCTTGTCGCCAAGGGTACCGTCGATCGCATCGTAGGTGACGACCGCATCGTAGAGCCCCGTCTCGGCGACGAACGCTCTGCTGCGCGGCGAGGTGAGCGCGACGAGGAGCGGGCGGTCGCCATCGCGCGCCTGCATCGCGTGCGCGAACGCCAGCGCGGTCTTGCTCGACGCGGCGGTAACGAGCACCGCGTCGGCGCCATGATCGCCCTCGTCGATCAACTGGTCGGCAATCAGCCAGCCAGTGATGTAGAGCGGACGCCACACCGGCCACAGCCGCTCGTCGCTGCCGGCGAACCCATCGAGCGCGGCGATCCGCTGATAGCTGTTGTAGAGCGCGGGCAGCTTCGCGCGGCGGGCGCTTACCTCTGTGAAGCCGACGCCGTCGACGCGGCCGGGCTGCATCACGGCATGGCTGGCGAGCGGCCAATAGCCGTAGAAGCGGTCGCCTTCTGCGATGCCCACCGCGCTCGATCGCGTGACGGTCGCGAAGCCCCAGACCGGGACGCGGCCGGGCGCATGACGCTCGGCGAAGAAGTCCCAATAGCCCGCGTCCTTGCCCAGAAACGGCGTTGGCGCGCCGAGCGCGGCATAAGTGACGTTGTTGGCGGTAAGCGCGGCGAGATCGAGCGCGAACTCGGCGTCGCCCTCGGCGAGCGCCGGCGCTTCGACGTCGGTCAGCCAGGCTCGGGTGATGTCCGCGCGATCGATCTCAAGCGCCCAGCCGCTCATGCCATTCTCCTACGTGCCTGCACGACCAGGCTCAATATTCCAGCTTCAACCCCGGCCTATTCCACCGCGTCTTCACCAGCCGGCCGGTGCCCGACAGCGTCAGATACGCATCCTGCATGTCCTCGCCGCCGAAGCAGATGTTGGTGGTGAAGATGTCGTCGGTCTTCACGAACTCGACCAGCTCGCCCTCGGGGGAGATCACGCTGATGCCGCATTCGCCGATCGTCGCGACGCACACGTTGCCCGACGCTTCGACCGCGAGCGAATCAAAGAACTTCCAGCCGGCCGGGCGATAGACCGGGATGCCCGGCCCGCCGACGCCCGCGGTCGCATCGACCTTGCCCGGCTCGGTCACGGCGAACTTCATCAGCCGGCAGGTGTAGGTTTCGGCGGCGTAGAGCCACTTGCCGTCAGGCGAGAGGCCGCAGCCATTGGGGTTGTTCGAGGGGAAGACGACTTCCTCGATATGGCTGCCATCGGCCTTGGCGTAGAAGATCCCGACCACGTCGTGGACGCGTTTCTTGTGATCCATCTTGCCGTGATCGGTGAACCAGAAGCCGCCGTGCTTGTCGAACACCAGATCGTTCGGCCCGCGCAGGATGCAGCCGTGATCGCCCGACTTGTACAGCACCTCGACCGCGCCAGTCGCGGGATCGATGCGCTCGATTCGGCCGCCCGAGTAATCGCTGGCGATGCCGCCGGGGGCGAGCATGCCGTTATTCTCGTGCCACTCGAACCCGCCGTTGTTGCAGCAATACAGCATTCCGTCCGGCCCGAGTGCGAGGCCATTGGGGCCACCGCCGGGCGTGGCGATCGTTTCCTTCGTGCCGTCGGGGTGAACGCGAGTAATCCGGCCGGGCTCGATCTCGACCAGCGCGATGCTGCCGTCGGGCATGAACACCGGGCCTTCGGGAAAGCGCAAGCCATCCGCCACGAGCGTGAAATCCGCCATCATCCTCTCCTCTTGCCGGCGCCGCGCTCGCGCCGCCTTGCTTGACGGCTACATTCACGAGCACGGCGGCTAGGGCAAGGCCGGCGCGATCAGTTGCGGAAGCTGGGGTCGATCCGGTCGAGCTTGCGGAGCAGCGCTGGCCACGCAAGCTTCTCGGCGAGCTTGCCCATGCCAGCCGGCGCGCTTTGCCCGGCGACCTTCTCTTCCACGCCCTGCGGCGGGGTGTTGAGATTCTCGCGGCCGGCCGACAGCATCAGCACCTGCGCTTCGCACGCGCGCTCGAGGAAGTAGAGCCGCAGGAAGCACGACGCGACGCTGTCGCCCACCGCGAGCGTACCGTGATTGCGCAGGATCATCGCATGCTTGTCACCGATGTCGGCGACCAGCCGCTCACGCTCGTCGAGGTCGGTCGCGATGCCTTCATAGTTGTGATAGGCGACATTGTGCTGCGCGATCATCGCGGTCTGCGTGTGCGGCAGCAACCCGAACTCCATCGCGCTCACCGCCTGGCCGTGCGGCGTGTGCAGATGCATCACCGCGGCGGCATCCTCGCGCGCCATGTGGATCGCCGAGTGGATCGTGAAGCCGGCAGGGTTCACCGGATGCGTCGTCGGCCCGACCGGCTTGCCCTCGACGTCGATCTTGACGAGGCTCGACGCGGTGATTTCCTCGAACATCATGTCGTACGGGTTAATCAGGAAATGATGCTCGGGCCCCGGCACGCGCGCCGACAAATGCGTGAAGATCAGATCGTCCCAGCCATACATCGCCACCAGCCGGTAAGCGGCCGCGAGATCGACCCGCGCCTCCCATTCGCCGGGGACGTACTGCGGGGTGCTATCGACCGATGCCAGTGTGGCCATGACATACTCTCCTGATTGCGCTTTGCGGCCGATCATAACGGTTTGCCGGTGCAGGGGCAAACACGGCCGGCGCGGCGGCGTGAGCGGCACCGTCGCGGACGATTGCAAAAAACGAATGTTGAGGAAGTTGAGGCGCTCGCGCGTTTTTCTCCAACAACCTCAACATTCGCGTGGCGGGCGAGCGAGCGGGCTAGAGGGCGGACGGTGAGCATCCCCGCGATTAGATCACGATGGCGCCGTGTAGGACAGCCTGAGCGAGTCCCGCCCCGGCTCAAGCCATGGTCATTCCGGCGACATCACCACCTTCAACGCCTCGCGCCGGTCGAGGATCGCATAGGCCTCCGTCCCCTCCGACAGCGGCAGGCGGTGCGAGATATAGCTTTCGGGCTTGAGCTGCCCCTTTTGCACCATCGGGATCAGTTCCTGCCACCAATGCGGCACCGAACACGTGCCCGTCCGGAACGTCAGCCCCTGCGCGAAGGCGCGCTCCATCGGGAAGGGGAAGCGGCGCGTCTGGTTGACGCCGAGGCACGACACCGTGCCCCATTTGCCCACCAGCCGCAGCGCCAGATCGATCGTCGCATCCGCGCCGACCGCCTCGATCACGCTGCTGCACTTGAGCCCCTTGGTATCCTCCTTGATCGTCTCGACCGCGACGTTCGGATCGACCCCGATCGCGCCCAGCCCTTCGGCAATCGCGCGCCGCTCGGGCACCAGATCGATCGCATAGACGCGCCCGGCGCCCATCGCGAAACACCCTTCCACCGCCATCAGCCCGATCGGCCCCAGCCCGACCACCGCGACGCTCGCGCCCGGCTTGATGTCGGCATTGCGCACCGCCATCCAGCTCGTCGGCAATGCGTCGGTCAGCATCAATGCCTGTTCGTAGGACACGCCGTCCGGGATGCGCCGCGCGTTGACGTCGCCAGCCGGCACGCGCACCGCCTCGGCCTGACTCCCTTGCAGCGCGGCGGAGAGCCCGTAGCAGCCCGAGCCGTTGTTCTCGCATTCGTGCACCCGGCCCGCGAGGCACCCCGGGCACGCGCCACACCCGACCGCGGCGGAGATCATCACCCGGTCGCCCGAGCGCAGGTTGCGGACTGCCCTGCCCGTCTCGACCACCTCGCCGACCGCCTCGTGCCCGACGCAGAAGCCGATATCGTCGGAGAAGCCATGGCCGTGATAGATGTGCAGATCGCTGCCGCAGATCGCGCAATGCTTCACGCGGACGAGCACGTCGCAATCGTCCTGCAGCACGGCGTCGTCGGTCGATCCATATTGGATGTCCCGCGCCCCGAAATAGCGCAACGCCTTCATGCCGCCTCTCCCACGCAACTAAGTCAGACGACTTGTTTACGCAGGAGAGGTTGGCGTCAAGCCGATCAGAGCCCCGTCTTGAGGCTCACGAACACCTGCCGCGGCGCGCCGATCAGCAGCGTCTGGTTGTCGCCCGAATTGCCGAAGCCGTTCGAGCCGATCGTCGCGACATAATCCTTGTCGAACAAATTGGTCGCGTTGAGCTGCAGCTCGACCTTGCGGCCCCCGGCGACGGTGAGCCGCACGCCGGCCGAAGCGTCGGCGATCAGGCGGCCGGGCACCGACTGATCGTTGCTGTAGGTGAAGAAGCGCTTGCTCATATAGTTCGCGCCGATCCGGCCGAAGACCAGATCATTGTCGAACGTCAGCTCGCCGAACGCGATGTGGCGTGGTGCATCGACGACCGTCTTGTCCTCGATCGCGACGCCGCCGAACAACGAGCCGTCGGCGTTGCGGATGTTGTTCTGATATTTTGACACGTTGTACGCGTAAGAGGCGAAGGCGCCGAAGCCTTCGGGCAAGCGCAGTTGCGCGGTCGCTTCGACGCCATCGGAGCGCACGCCGCCGACGTTGCGCAGGATCGCGGGATTGCCGACGATGCCCGCGCCATTGGCGAAGCCGAGGAGGCGGTTGCGGAAATCGATGTGGTAGCCGGCGAGCGAGCCGCTGAACCGCCCGGCCTTGATCCGGCCGCCGAGCTCGTACGTGTCGGACTGTTCGGGCTTCAGCCCGCCGAGCCCGTCGAACCCGGCCTGGGTCGTCGCGAACGGCCCGCCGGTGGCGGACGCGGTGAAGGCGCGCGTCACCTGGCTGAACCCGCCGAAGATTTCGGCCTGATCGTTGACCGTCAAGGTGAAGCCGGCGCGCGGCTGGAACCAGTCGGTCGTCTTGATCTTGCCCGAGGCGAGGCTGCCCGCGGTGAGCGGCCGCGCCGTGGCGCGCACGTCATAGCCCTTCCAGCCCAGCTCAACCGTCAGCGCGCCGAGCGGCACGCGCGCCTGCACGAAATACTGCGCGGTATCGGTCTGGTAGCGATAATCCCACTGCGTCGCGAAGGCGCCGAGCGGGAAATCGAGTGCGTCGCGCGTCGGCTCGGTGCGGCTGTCGAGGCCGTAGAAGCGCCGCGCCTGGCGGAAATCGTTGCGCTCGTACCAGCCACCGACCGTAATCTCGGCAATGCCGGCGACGTTGGTGCCGACGTTGCCGAACACGCCCTTGCGGCGGATGTCGTATTCGGTGGTGCGGACCGAGATCGGCGCGCCCGACGGCGAGGGCACATAGGGCGTGAACCACAAGCCGCGGCCGTGATTGTCGTGATAATAAGCGCGCAGCACGCCCTTTACCGTCGCGTCGCGCTCGGTTTCGAGGCCGACCGAGGCGAGATAGTCGGTGCGCAAGCCCGCGGCGTCGAAATAGGCATCGTCGGCGTTGGCGAACGGCGCGGGATAGGTCGTGCCTGCCGCTGGGTTGAGCTTGGGCGCGCCGGTGTAATTGGTGTTGGCGCCGACATCGGCGACCTGCACGGCGGTGCGATAATCGTTGGAGATGTTGTCCCAACCATACCCCAGCCGCCGGATCATATCGAGCGACATGTCCTGGTAATCCTGCTCGCGCCGGTCCGAAAAATCGAACGTGCCGACGAGCCGGACCGCGCCGAGCGGCGCGACCGCCTTGGCATTTATCTGATGCTGGCGCTGCGAACCGAAGCCCTTGTACTTGTCGGTATCGAGATAGCCGTAGGAGACATAGGCGCTCGGGCCGTCGGCGCCGAGCACGCCGGTGTCGAGCCGCACGAATGCGCGCACCGTCTCCTCGCTGCCATAGGTGGCGTTCGCCGAGAGGCCAACGACGTCCTTGGGATCGGACGAGAGGAATTCGATCGTGCCGCCAAGGTTGTTCGTCGCCTGCGTGCCGATCGCGCCCGAGCCCTGCGCCACGCGGACCTGGCCGATGTTTTCGGACGAGATCGCGCGGCTGATGTGCAGGCCATTGGTGTTGCCGTAGCTGCCATCGCCCAGCGGGATGCCGTCGAGCGTGAAGCCGAGCTGGTTCTGGTTGAAGCCGCGGATCGACACGCGCTGCGACCATTCGTACGCGCCGAACGCATCGGCCGACTGGAAGTTGACGCCGGGGAGCTTCTGGATCGCCTTCAGCGGGCTCGTCGCCGGGATGAGCAGGTCGAAATCCTGCGGCGCGAGCTGCTGAACCTGCTGCGTCACGCCGCGACCGATCACGACGATGTCTTCGCCGGCTTCGTCGACGGGCGTTTCATCGGCGGGAGCCGCGGCGTCGGCAACGGGCGCATCCTCGGGCGCCGCGATCGCGAGCGTCGGCCAGGAAGCACTCGCGAGCAGCGCGAGCGCGAACATCTTCTTCATCGGATTTCCCCTTATGCGGCGATCTTTGCGCCGGCTCTTCTCGGTCGCGCTAGCAATGCTTTGTTACGCAGCGGCGTTGTTTCGGTGGCGGAACGGCGTCCGTTTCGTGAACGATAAGTGACGGCGGGATTTGGCGCCGGAGCAGCCAGCAAGGCAGGTTTCCGTCACTGGACGGCACGATGCCGCGTCACCATGTTTGTCGAACCCACACTCTTGTGTTGCATATGGGCAACACTATCTGATGCTCGAAGGAAACAGGGATACCCATGAACCTCGAGAAATTCACCGACCGCGCCAAAGGCTTCCTCCAGTCGGCGCAGACCGTTGCGATCCGCATGAGCCATCAGCAGATCGCGCCCGAGCATGTGCTCAAGGCGCTGCTGGAGGACGAGCAGGGCATGGCCGCGGGGCTGATCAAGGCCGCTGGCGGCGATGCGCCGCGCGCCGTGAGCGAGACCGATCTGGCGCTGGCCAAGCTGCCGGTCGTGAGCGGATCGGGCGCGCAATCGACGCCCGGGCTCAACAACGATGCCGTGCGTGTGCTCGATCAGGCCGAGCAGATCGCGCAGAAGGCGGGCGACAGCTATGTCACCGTCGAGCGGCTGCTCGTCGCGCTAGCGCTCAGCCCCACGACGCCCGCGGGCAAGGCGCTGCAGGCCGCGGGTGTGCGGGCCGATGCGCTCAACACCGCCATCAACGACCTGCGCGGCGGGCGCACCGCCGACACCGCCTCCGCCGAAGATCGCTACGACGCGCTGAAGAAGTTCGCGCGCGACCTCACTCAGGCGGCGCGTGACGGCAAGCTCGATCCGGTGATCGGCCGCGATGAGGAAATCCGCCGCACGATCCAGGTGCTGGCGCGGCGCACCAAGAACAACCCAGTGCTGATCGGTGAACCCGGCGTCGGCAAGACGGCGATCGCCGAGGGCCTCGCGCTGCGCATCGCCAATGGCGACGTGCCCGACGGGCTCAAGGGCAAGACGCTGATGGCGCTCGACATGGGCGCGCTGATCGCCGGCGCCAAATATCGCGGCGAATTCGAGGAGCGGCTGAAGGGCGTCATCGACGAGGTGAAGGCCGCCGAGGGTGATGTCGTGCTGTTCATCGACGAGATGCACCAGCTGATCGGCGCCGGGAAATCCGAAGGCGCGATGGACGCAGGGAATCTTCTCAAGCCGGCGCTCGCGCGCGGCGAGCTGCATTGCGTCGGTGCGACCACGCTCGACGAATATCGCAAGTACGTCGAGAAAGATCCCGCGTTGCAGCGCCGCTTCCAGCCGGTGTTTGTCGGCGAGCCGACGGTCGAGGATACGATCTCGATCCTGCGCGGGCTGAAGGAAAAGTACGAGCTGCACCACGGCGTGCGCATCACCGATGGCGCCTTGGTCTCGGCGGCGACGCTGTCGAACCGCTACATCACCGATCGTTTCCTGCCCGACAAGGCGATCGACCTGATGGACGAGGCCGCAAGCCGCATCCGCATGGAAGTCGAGAGCAAGCCCGAGGAGATCGAGACGCTCGACCGCCGCATCCTGCGGCTGAAGATCGAGCGCGAGGGGCTGAAGCGCGAGTCCGACGAAGCGTCGCAGGACCGGCTGGGGAAGATCGAGGGCGAACTCGCCAATCTCGAACAGCAATCGGCCGAGCTGACGCAGCGCTGGCAGGCCGAGAAGGACAAGATCGCCGGCGAGGCGAAGCTGAAGGAGCAGCTCGACGCCGCGCGGCTCGAGCTCGAACAGGCGCAGCGGCAGGGCGATCTCGGCAAGGCGGGCGAGCTATCCTATGGCCGCATCCCGGCGCTCGAGAAGCAACTCGCCGAAGCCGCGGGCGCGACCAAGGGCGCGATGCTGCGTGAAGAGGTGATGCCCGAGGATATCGCGGGCGTCGTCGCGCGCTGGACCGGGATTCCGGTCGAACGCATGCTTGAAGGCGAGCGCGACAAGTTGCTCAAGATGGAGGAGGCGATCGGCAAGCGCGTCATCGGCCAGGCCGATGCCGTCCGCGCCGTATCCACCGCGGTGCGGCGCGCGCGCGCCGGATTGCAGGATCCGAACCGCCCGCTCGGCTCGTTCCTGTTCCTCGGGCCGACGGGCGTCGGCAAGACCGAGCTGACCAAGGCACTCGCCGAATTCCTGTTCGATGATCCCAACGCAATGGTGCGGATCGACATGAGCGAATTCATGGAGAAGCATGCCGTATCGCGACTGATCGGCGCGCCGCCGGGCTATGTCGGCTATGAGGAAGGCGGCGTGCTGACCGAGGCGGTGCGGCGCCGGCCGTATCAGGTCGTGCTGTTCGACGAGGTCGAGAAGGCGCACGGCGACGTGTTCAACGTGCTGCTGCAGGTGCTCGACGACGGACGGCTGACCGACGGCCAGGGGCGCACGGTCGATTTTGCGAACACGATCATCATCCTGACGTCGAACCTCGGCAGCCAGTATCTCGCCAACTTGGGCGAGAATGACACGGTCGAGACGGTCGAGCCGCAAGTCATGGACGTGGTGCGCGCGCACTTCCGGCCGGAATTCCTCAACCGGCTCGACGAGATCATCCTGTTCCATCGGCTGGGGCAGGCGCACATGGGGCCGATCGTCGACATCCAGGTGTCGCGCGTCGACAAGCTGCTGGCGGATCGCAAGATCACGCTCGACCTCACCGATGCCGCGCGCGCATGGCTCGGCCGCGTGGGCTACGATCCGGTCTATGGTGCGCGACCGCTGAAGCGCGCGGTGCAGCGCTATCTGCAAGATCCGCTCGCCGACCTGATCCTGCGCGGCGCGGTGAAGGACGGCGCGCGCGTGGCGGTGGACGAGGGCGACGGGAAGCTGGTGTTGGTGGTGGGCTGAGCATCAGCCGAGCGGCAGGATCGGGGTGGTTACCGATCCTGCCGTTTTTCTGACGAGCCTTGACGGCGCGCGTTTACTGACCCGACGGGCGGCCGGTGCTGTAATCCACGACTGCACGCGCGACGCCATTGCCCGCTTCGGCCAGGCGGCGCCACTCGCCCCTGGTCTTGCAGACACGCTCCTTGCGGACAATCGAGCCGGTCACCTCGATGCGGCGACAACGCACTTCGTCGTTCGGGTTGGTAGTTGCAGAGGTCGCAGCCGGCACGGCGGCCGCCTGAAGCAAGATCGTCCATGACAACGCCGTCGTAAACATCTTCATGCCCTCCGTCCAATGGCCGCAACGGTTCGATAGACTGTGACGCTATCGGTCGCGCTGCGAAACCCGGTCCCTAACGATTTCAGGTCCGTAACAGACCGTGGCCCTCATGCCAATTGCCCGACATAGTGGTGCTACGCGGACATTAGCCTCTCCGGCACCGGGAAACCGACCGGTTGCTTCAATCAAGCCGCCGACAATGTTGCGGTTTTCGCCGCAGGACTCGTCAACGCGTCGATCGTTTCGCAATAGTCCGCCACCGTTGCTTGTTCTTCGGCCGACAAGTGCGGGTTCCAGACGTCGAAGATCAGCACCGCGCGCATCTCATCGCTGTCGTTCCACGCTTCGTGTTCGATCGTATCGTCGAACGCGAACGGCCGGCCCTCGACCCACTCGCGCGTCTCCCCCCCGACCCGGAAGCCGCAGCCCGGCGGGACGATCAACGGCAAGTGGACGATCGCGCGCGTGTTGGTGACGCCGGTATGCGGGGGAATGCGGGTGCGCGGCTTCAGCATCGAGAAGAACGCACTCGGCGCCCGCCCGGGGATATGCGCGCTCGGCAGCGCAGCAAGCGCCGCTGCAGTTACCGGGCAGCGATCGAGCACCGGCGTGTTGGGCCGGCCATATTCCCACAGGAAGCACGCGCCCCAATCGAGATTGTGGTTCAACTGGCCCCATTGCCCGCCGGATACGCCGCGCTCCATGCGGACATAGGGAATCAGATCATCGCCCGGCTCAGCAAGCAATGCCTGCAACTCGCCCCTGATCGCATCGGTCTGCGACGCCAGCTGCGCGAACCAGGGGAAGTGATGATCGTCGAAGAATTCGTCCGGTGGCAGAAACGGATAATAAAGCCCGGCGCAGACATTCTGATACACCCGGCGCTGACCCAGGACATGATCGACGAAGGCTGCGGCGCGGCGGCGCGGCGTTTGTTCCAGCGCCGCTATCCGCGGGCCCAGCTTGCTGCGTACCGGCGTGATCGTCGCATCATTCTGTGCCGCGCAATAGGCGCGGGCATGATCGAGCAACTCCAGCAAGGCCGGGGCCGGATCGGCGATCTGCTCGCCGAGCTGGATCACCGCAGTCCAGCGGATCATCGCTTCGCGGGTGTCCTCCGCCCGCTCATGCCATTGCGCCAGCCGTACCAGCGCCGGGAAATCCCGCGCGTCGAGCTCTAGCGCGCCCTCAAGCGCGGCGCGCTCTCCGGCGTGATCGTCCATCAGGCGACTGGCGTGCGCCAAGTTGCGCCACAGGCTGCCCGCCGTGGGATCAAGCTTGATCGCACTTCTGAAGAGTTCGGCCGCCGCTGCTGCATTTCCGGCCTTCAGTGCTGCCAAGCCGCGACTATTTGCTTCCTGTGACGACAACGACATGGCCGGAGCGTAACCAACCGGGGGGCGCATGAAAAGAGCGTGCCGGTCATCGGCGCGATCGTTATCAATGTCGTATGAAATCACCGGATGCGTTCGATCCTGCCGATCCCACATGGCTCGCGCACCGTTACGATCCCGCCGACGACCGTGTCATGTACCGCCACCTGCCGCGGGCGATGCACCGGGACGGTCCTTTCCTTACCGATGAGCTTGTCGGCGATCGCCCCAAGACAATCCTTGCTCGGTCGGAGGCGGTGAGCGCGGCGCGCAGCAATGCGGCGCCAGTCAACTTCGTCTTTCACTCGGCGTTCTGCGCATCGACGATGCTGGTTCGTGCTTTCGACACGCCGGGCGTATCGATGGGACTGTCGGAGCCCGTGCTGTTGAACGACGTCGTCGGCATTCATCGACGTGGTGAGCGAACCGGCGCGGACCTCGCGCGGCTGCTCGACGAAGCCGTCACGCTGCTGGCGCGGCGCTGGTCCGCTGGCGAGCATGTCGTCATCAAGCCATCGAACATCCTGTGCGGGCTGCAGCGACCGCTGCTGGCGCTGCGCCCCGATGCGCATGCGATCCTGCTCTTTGCGCCGCTGCGTACCTTCCTGATCTCGGTCGCGCGCAAGGGTTTATGGTGTCGGCTGTGGGTGCGCGAGCTGCTTCAGGGCTTGATCCGGGACGGCCTGATCGACTTCGGCTTTGCGCCGGCTGATTACTTTCGCCTCAGTGACCTACAGGTCGCCGCGGTCGGTTGGCTTGCGCAGCATCGGCAGTTCGCGGCGCTTGCAACGCAGTTCCCCGCGCGCATCCGCACGATCGAGTCCGAGCGATTGTTGAGCAACCCAGATGGCGCACTGCGTGCGGCGGCAGCGCTGTTCGGCGTTTCGGATATTGACGCCGTGGCGATGAACCCCGCCCTCGTGCGCCACAGCAAATCCGGGGTCGCTTTCTCGGCGTCCGATCGCGCCGACGAGCACGCCGCCGCGCTGGCCGCCCATGGTGATGAGATCGACAAGGTTCATGCTTGGGCGCTGACTCTGGCCGAGACCGCCGGCGTGGCGATGACATTGCCGCTGCCGCTGCTCGACTGAGCATCGGGGCAGACGCCCACGCGAAGCAGATCGCAAAAGGCACAAAAAAAGGCGGGCATCGCTGCCCGCCTCCTTTTGTCGTGTTTGTATCAGATCAGAAGCGAACCTTCGCACCTGCAACGAAGCGGCGGCCGATCGCGTCGTACGTCGACGGGAAGGTGTTGCCGCTGTTGAACGTGGTCGAGCCAGCTTCGCCGCCGACCAGCGGTGGCTCCTGGTCGAGCAGGTTCTGCACACCGAAGGTGAAGGTGTAGTTCTCGCCGACGTTCGCGCGAACGGTCAGGTCGAAATAGTCCTTACCCGAGATGCGGTTAAAGTCGACCTGCCGACCAGCGAGGCTGCCTGCGCTTGCCGGCAATGCGCCGGTGAAGAGCGTGCGTGCATTGGCAGCAAAGCCACGCAGGTCGAAGTCGTCCGCCAGGCCTTCGTACTCGACCCCACTGAGGTGACGCCACAGCAGCGAGACGTCGACCGCCTCGAACGTGAGCGTACCGCGCACCGACCACTGCCACTCAGGGATCGGCTGGCCGCAGTTGGCCGAGAAGTAACCGACGCAGTCACGGTCGTAACCACCCGAGACTGCCTGGAACTTCGACTTCTCCGTCCAGTTACCCGCAGCGGCGAGGCTCAGCTTCGTGAAGCCGAGGTCGTGCGAATAGTTGACCGTGACATCGACGCCGCTGGTCTCCAGCTTGCCGAGGTTCGACAGCGAGAGGAACAGACCCGGAGTCGTGTTCGGATCGCCGGCAAGATCGCCGTCGAGCGGGTCACGACGGATGATCGTGCACGCTTCCGTCTGCGAAGCGCCAGCGGCTGGCGAGCGTGGGTTCGCACCGAAGCAAGCCGAAATCGCGTCGCCCGGCGTTGGCTGGGTGATCGCACCGTTGATCTTGATGTTGTAGTAATCGGCCGAGATCGACAGGCGCGGCGCGAACGTCGGGGTGAACACCACGCCGGCCGTCCAGCTGGTCGAGGTTTCCGGCTGCAGGTTGATGTTGCCACCACCGGTCTGAGCTGCCTGGCCCGCCGTCGGCTGCGAGATCGAGTCGACGTTGGATGCCGAAGCACCCTGCGCAAGGCAGATCGCGCGCAGTTCACCGGTCGGGTTCGGGTTGATCCGCACGCCGGCGTCGTTGAACGTGGCGCAGGGATCATCGCTGAGGTTGGTCAGGCCCGTGTTCACTGGCGAGAACAGCTCGGCGATGTTCGGTGCACGGACAGCGCGGGCGTAGTTACCGCGGACCTTGAAGCCGTCCACGGGGGTCCAGCTACCGGCTGCCTTCCAGGTCGTCGTGTTGAAGCCGGGATCACCAGCTGCATCGATGTCGTACTTGGAATAGCGAATGCCGCCCTCGATCGTCAGATCCTGGAAGAAGGGCTTGTCCGACACGAGCGGCACGATGATTTCGCCGATCGCTTCGTACACGTTGTAGCCACCAGCGATATTCGGCGCTGCGCCACCGGCGCCGCCCAGATCACCGCCTGCTGCCAGCGTATCGGATTCCTGCGACGCGGTGTACTTGCGATATTCGCCACCGACCGCGAACGAGATCGGGTTGCTGGCGAACGGGCTAGCTACGCCGAAGTCACCACTCACCGTGCCACGCATCTGCGCCATCGTGGTCTTGGTGCGAACCGTCGAATTTTCGCTCAGGAAGTCGAGCGCTGCCGGGGTGAACGACGCATTGTTCTCGGCTCCGAACCAGTTGACTGGAACGCAGCCCGCCGCGGTGCCATCGAAGCATGCGGTAGTGCTGTTCGCCAGGAAGCTGTCCCGAACGCGCGAGTTAAGCGTGTAGCCCTGGATCACCTGCAGGTTCTCGGACTCGCCGTACGAACCGAACATGTCCCAATCGATCGACTCAGTGATACCGCCGCGCGCACCGGCACGGTAATCGAAGAACGTCGTGGTGTACTCGCTGATGCGCGGCCCAACTTCAGTCGCGCGGCGCGAGAGATTGCTGGTGACCGTGCGATAGCCAGCCTGACCCGGCGTCAGCGCCGGGTTGGAGGCCGCAAGGCAGGTGGCCTCGTCAATGCCGTTCGCGCCGCAGAAGCTATTACGCAGCGAAGCGGTGAGGAACGGGTTGTTGAGCGGGATTTGAACCGGGATGCCGAAGGCGCCCGACGGTGCGATGATCGTCTCGACGGTGTTCTTCGAGAAAATGCCGCGGCTGTAGACTTCGACCGCATCGCTCACTTCGTAGTTCGCGGCGCCGTACATGTTGTAGCGCTCGAACGGCGTCTGATACACGTTGTACGGGTTGAAGTTGAAGGCGGTGAATGCCGTGGTCGGGTTGAACGCCGTGCCCGCTGCATTAACCTGACGCGTGCCCTGGCCCGGAAGCGAGAAGCGCGACGGGACCGCAGTACCCGAACCGCCGCCGCCGCCGCTTGCCGAGCTGAGGCCGAAGCGGCCATAGTCGCGCGAACCCTGATAGAGCGGATCGGCTTCCTGGTAGCCGATGCTGAGCACTGCGTTGCCGCGGCCGTCATCGAAGTTCGCGCCGACCGTCAGATCCGCGCGGAACACGTTGCCGTCGCCCTGCTCGCTGATCTGCTCGGAAAGGTTGAGCTCGATGCCCGAAAAATCGCGGCGGGTGATGAAGTTCACGACGCCCGACACGGCGTCAGCGCCGTAGGTGGTCGATGCACCACCGGTCAGAACGTCGACGCGCTCGATCAGCGCGAGCGGCACGTTGTTAAGATCGAAGCGGCCGTTCAGTTCGGCCGGCACCAGGCGGACGCCATCGAGCAGGACGACGTTGCGGTTCGAACCGAGGTTGCGCAGGTTGACGAACGATGCGCCGCCGTTGCCGTTGTTGACGGCCGAGCCGATCGACGGGGTGATGCCCGGGATTTCGCGCAGCAGCTCTTCAGCGACGTTGGCCTGCTGAAGATCAATTTCGTCGGCGCCGACGACCTTGACCGGGGTGGCCTGCACCAGGTTCGGGTTCTTGATCAGCGTACCGGTAACGACGATGTCGCCCGTCGACGTCTCTTCGGTGACCGCACCCTCCTGGGTGACGACGCCCGGAGCGGGTGCGCCCGGCGTGGTGGTCGAATCGACGCTCTGCGCGAATGCCGAGGTCGACGCCATGGCGGCGCCGACGAGCAGCGTCGTCGTCAGTAGGCGCGAACGATAATTGATGCGCATGTATGTTTCCCTTTTGATGCCCCGGTCGAACCCGGCTTCTGCGGCTTTTCCCATCGTGTGATTGGCTCGCACCAAACCACATGGTCAGAGGGCTAATCAGGAAACTTACTGCCTGCAACGTCCGCTCGACACTTGCGCAACATTGCGGCGCGGGTGTTACAGTAAAGCAACAGTTTGGTGTCCGGCTTGTCCGCTTTCGCGACAGACCCTATCCCCGAGCGCTTCTGGAGGGTGAGTGATGGCGCGATCGATATGGGTGATGTCCGGCGTTGCGATGCTGGCGATGGGAACCGGCGCGCAGGCGGCCGAGCCCGATGGCGCGGGCGAGCGCGTGCTGGCATCGTTCGCGCAATGCCGCTCCATCACTGACGCGGCGCAGCGGCTCGACTGTTTCGACAAGGCGGCCAGCGCGCTTGAGCAAGCGGTCAAAGCCAATGACGTGCGGATCGTCGACCGCGGCGACGTGCGCAAGGCGCGCCGCTCGCTGTTCGGCTTCACCCTCCCGAAACTCGATCTGTTCGGGCGCGACGACGACGACGAAAAGGAAGCGCCGTTCACGGAGATCAACACGACTGTCGCCTCGGCACGCGAAGTGGCCAACGGGCGCGTCGAGATCCGTCTCGCCGACGATACCGAGGCGGTTTGGCAGACCACCGAGGCCGTGATGTTCCCGCCCAAGCCCGGCGCGACGATCCGCATCCGCAAGGGCGCGATCGGGAGTTACTTCATCACCTTCGGCGGCAAGAGCGTGCGCGGCATGCGGGTGCGCTGAGGCCGGCGGCACGACATATTTGTCACCGTCCGCCGTCTTTGGTGCCGCTAACATGCTGGTGAAGGCGGGATCGGCCGACATAGCGACCCGCAAAGCCTTGCTATGCGGCGCGGCGCGCCCATGTTACGGGCTATCATGCTATTTTCAAATCTACCCGCGCCGCTCTCCGGCGCGCTCGCCGCGCGTGGCTATGAAGCGCCTACGCCAGTCCAGGCCGCCGTTCTCGAAACCGAGGCTGTCGGTCGCGATCTGATCGTCTCCGCTCGTACCGGATCGGGCAAGACCGTTGCGTTCGGCATCGCCATGGCAGCCGAGCTGCTGGGCGAGGACGAGCGCATCATTCCCTCGCGCGAGCCGCACGCGCTCGTCATCGCGCCGACGCGCGAACTGGCGCTGCAGGTCAGCCGCGAGCTGATCTGGCTCTACGGGCCGACGGGCGCGCGGGTCGTCACCTGCGTTGGCGGGATGGATGCGTCGAAGGAGCGCCGCAACCTCAACCATGGCGCGCACATCGTCGTCGGCACGCCGGGCCGGCTGCGCGACCATCTCGAGCGCGGCGCGCTTGAACTGTCGGCGCTGAAGGTCGCGATCCTCGACGAGGCCGACGAGATGCTCGACATGGGCTTCCGTGAGGATCTCGAGGAAATCCTCGACGGCACGCCGAACGAGCGCCGCACGTTGCTGTTCTCGGCGACGATGCCCAAGCCGATCGTTCAGCTCGCCAAGCGCTACCAGAAGAATGCGCTGCGCATCTCGACGGTCGAGGCGGACCGCGGGCACAGCGACATCAGCTATCAGGCGCTCGCGGTCAGCCCGTCGGATATCGAGCACGCGGTGATCAACCTGCTGCGGCTACACGAGGCAGAGACGGCAATGCTGTTCTGCGCGACGCGTGACAATGTGCGCCATCTCCACGCCACGCTGGTCGAGCGCGGGTTCGCCGCGGTCGCGCTGTCGGGCGAGCATAGCCAGAGCGAGCGCAACGCGGCGCTGCAGGCGCTGCGTGACCGCCGCGCACGCGTCTGCGTCGCGACCGATGTCGCGGCGCGCGGGATCGATCTTCCGACGCTCAGCTTGGTTGTACACGTCGAGCTGCCGCGCGATGGCGAGACGCTGCAGCATCGCTCCGGGCGCACCGGACGCGCGGGCAAGAAGGGTACCGCGGTGCTGATCGTGCCGTACCAGCGCCGCCGCTGGGCCGAATCGATGCTTCGCAACGCGAACATTCCGGTCGAGTGGGTTCCTGTGCCGACGCCGGAAGATGTCCGCGCGAAGGATCACGATCGCTTGCTCGAGCAATTGCTCGCGCCGGTCGAGACCGACGAGGACGATCGCGCGCTCGCCGAGCGGCTGATCGCCGAGAAGAGCCCCGAGGATATCGCCGCCGCGCTGGTCCGGTCGTATCGCGCCGCGATGCCGGCGCCCGAGGAGCTGGTCGCCGCGACGCCCGAAGCGCATCGCGCGGCGCAGGTCGATCGTCACCGTCCCGGCTTCGACGATGTCGTGTGGTTCCGCATGAACCTCGGCCGCCGTCAGAATGCTGATCCGCGCTGGGTGCTGCCGCTGATCTGCCGCCGCGGCAACGTGACGAAGAACGATGTCGGCGCGATCCGCATCGGGCCGAACGAAACCGCTTTCCAGGTGCCGCGCGCGCTGGCGGCAAAGTTCATCGCGACGGTCGCCAAGACCGCGACGGCGGATGACGACGTGCTGATCGAAGTTTCCGAGAACGCGCCGGTGCCGGCCCGTCCGCCTGCCGGCGCGCGGCAGAACCAGCGCGGTCCGGCACGCAGTTCGGGTCCGCGGCGCTCGCACGATCGGCACTAAGTGCTAGCTGTACTCCGGCGAAGGCCGGGGTACAGCTAGCTAAGCGCATCGACTTAAATCCGATTGCGCCGGTGCGCGGCGATAACTACGCCCGCTCCCGACGGCCGACAGCGCCGAAGGAGAGACCAATGCGCACGATCCAATTGCAGCAGCCCGCCGGGCTCGACAGCCTCAAACTCGTGGAAGCCGATCGCACGGCGCCCGGCCGCGGCGAGATCGTCGTGCGCGTTGGCGCCAGCTCGCTCAACTTCCACGATTATGCCGTGGTGAAGGGCATGATCCCGACGCCCGCCGGTCGCGTGCCCATGTCCGACGGCGCGGGCGAAGTGGTCGAGATCGGCGAGGGTGTCAGTGAGTTCGCGGTCGGCGACAAGGTCGTCTCCACCTTCTTCCCGCACTGGCTGGATGGCGAACCCGCGCGCGAAGTGATGGGCGACGTGCCCGGCGACGGCGCGGACGGGTTCGCGCGCGAGTTCGTCACCGCTCCTGTCACGTCGTTCACGCGCGCGCCGGTCGGCTATTCGGATGCCGAGGCGGCGACGCTCACCTGCGCCGGGCTAACCGCGTGGCGCGCGCTGGTGGTCAACGGTGCGATCAAGAGCGGCGATACCGTGCTGGTGCAGGGCACCGGCGGCGTCTCGATCTTCGCGCTGCAATTCGCCAAGGCGGCCGGGGCGCGCGTGATCGCGACCTCGTCGTCGGACGAGAAGCTCGAACGGCTGCGCGCGATGGGCGCCGATCACCTGATCAACTATCGCAACGACGAGAAATGGGGCGAGACCGCGCGCAAGCTAACCGGCGGGCGCGGCGTCGACCATGTCGTCGAGATCGGCGGATCGGGCACCATGCCGCAATCGATCGCGGCGTGTCGCATCGGCGGGCATATCGCGCTGATCGGTGTGCTGGCAGGGATCGCGGGCAACGTGCCGACGGTGTTCGTAATGCAAGGCAACCAGCGGATCATCGGGCTGACGGTCGGCGCGCGGCGCCACCAGCAGGACATGATCCGCGCGATCGAGGCCAACGGCATCCGGCCGGTGATCGACCGCCACTTCCCGCTGGAAGAGATCGGCGACGCGTTCCGCCATCAGGAATCGGGCAAGCACTTCGGCAAGATCTGTTTGGATATCTGATCCTGCCGTCACCCCGGCCTTGAGCCGGGGTCCCGCTACCGTTGCGGCGTCGGAGAATAAGCGGGACCCCGGCTCAAGGCCGGGGTGACGAAGCGGGAGGGATGATCTGCCGTTCCGCCAGCCGCGCGAGCCATTTGGCGAACATCGCGTCGGTATCGATACACCCGCCGAACCCGGCCTGCCGGAGCTTGATCGTGCTCACCAGCACCGGCGCGCGCACCGCCGAGCCGGGCGCATGCACGCCGAACAGCAAGTCCGCATAATGGTGCGACTCCCCGAGCAGATCGGCGAGCCGCGCCACGCGCAGCCCATCGCGCGCGACGAGGCGGTCCCACACCGGCTCATGCTCCCGCAGAAACTCGACGATCGAAAACGCCTCGCCGAACACGGGCTCAAGCCCGACCGCGCGGGCGATCGCCGGCCAGGCATCGGCCCAGGTGAAGACATCGCCATTGGTGATGTTGAACGTCTCGTCGCCCGCCGCCGTGGTGCCCGTCGCCCAGACGAGCGCGTCGGCGATCAGATCGGCGTCGACCGCCTCGCCCAACCCGCCCGGCCGCCCCGGATAGGCGAACGGCAGCCCCAGTTCGCGGCAGATCGCCGTATAGGCGCCGAGCACCGGCACGATGTTCATCGCCACGCCCGTCGCGCCACCGAACACCACTTGCGGCCGCCAGATGGTGAGCGACCAATCCGCCGCCGCGCGCCGCTCGCGCAGATAATCCTCCTGCAGCCAGTAGAAATTAGCATGTGGATCGCGCGGCCAGCTTTCGCGCGCGGGCAGCGCGATCTGATGGACATGCGCGCCATAAGCCTTGGTGCCCTGGAACGCGCTGACGTGCCGCAGCCCCATCGCCGCGCCGAGCAGCGGCTCCATCAGGTTGCGCATCATCGCAAGATTGGTGTCCATCTGGTCCTGCTCGAACCATCCCGCGACCAACCCCGGCTTCTCGTACAGCGCGGCATAAACGACGTGCGTCACGCCAGCGAATTGCGGCGCCGCAGCGCGGCACGCCTCGGCATCGAGCAGGTCGAGCGGCACATGAACATAGTCGACCGCGGCCGGCAGGTCGGCCGGGCGCCGTGAAACGCCGATCACGCGCCAGCCCGGCTCCGCCGCGAAGCGCGCGATCGCTGCCTGGCCGATCACGCCGCTTGCGCCCGCGATCAATACGGTTTGCTGGCTCATCCGCATCCTCCCCCCTGACTTGCGCCGATCATGCGCCGCGCGCCGCGAATGGCAAACATTTGCGGCATTGCCAGCGCGTTGCGGACGGCGATAGTGCGGCAATGATCTTGTCGCTTTCCGGGGTATCCATGAAGTTCACCACCGCCTCGCTCGTCTCGCTTGCCGCGCTCGCAGCGCACAGCGCCACCGCCCAGGTCGCGCAGCCGACGCCACCGATCGCGCAAACGCAGGCGCCCGAGAACGAGAGCCAGCAGCAAGCACCCGCGCCTGATCCGCTGCCCGCCCCCCTGCCCGCGCCCGCCGCGCCGTCAGCCGCTCCGGCCGCCCAGCCAGCGCCAGCAACCCCCGCCAAGCCGCCCAAGTGGGACGTCAATGCCCCCACCGGCGCCACCATCCGCCAGGTGCCGATCCGCACCAGCGAGGGCAGTTGGATGGACCTGGACGTCAGCCCCGATGGCCAGACGATCGCCTTCACTTTGCTGGGCGACATCTACACGATGCCGATCGCCGGCGGCACGCCGACGCGGATCGCCGAGGGGCTCGCCTATGAAGTCCAGCCGCGCTTCTCGCCCGATGGTCGCCGCATCGCCTTCACCTCGGATCGCGGCGGCGGCGACAATATCTGGGTGATGAACCGCGACGGTTCGGACAAGCGCCAGGTGACGAAGGAGGAGTTCCGCCTGCTCAACCAGCCGAGCTGGAGCAAGGACGGCCGCTTCATCGTCGCCAAGAAGCATTTCACCACCGGCCGCTCGCTCGGCACCGGCGAGGTGTGGATGTACCACGTATCGGGCGGCGCCGGCGTCGTGCTGGTCAAGCGGCCGAACGAGACGCACCAGAAGGAACTCGGCGAGCCGATCTACGCCGCTGACGGCAAGTCGGTGTTCTACACGCGCAACGTCACGCCCGGCCCGATCTTCGAATATGCGCAGGATTCGAACACCAATTTGTTCGACATCGAGCGCTACGATCTCGACACCGGCGAAGTGACCAAGGCCGTCACCGGCGACGGCGGCGCGGTACGCCCGACGCCGTCGCCCGACGGCAAGAAGATCGCCTTCGTCCGCCGCGAGGCGACGCGATCGAAGCTCTACGTCAAGGATCTCGCCTCGGGCGAGGAGCGGAAGATCTACGACGATCTCGATCAGGACGTGCAGGAGACCTGGGCGGTCACTGGCGTCTATCCCAACATGGCGTGGCTGCCCGATAACAGCGGGGTCGTGTTCTGGGCGAAGGGCAAGATCCGCCGCGTGAACGCCGATGGCAGCAACGCCCGCGAGATCCCCTTCACCGTCAACGACACGCGCGGGCTGATCGATGGGCCGCACCCGCAGATCGCGGTCGCGCCCGATCGCTTCACCACCGCGATGCCGCGCTTCGCCAGCGTTTCGCCCGACGGCCGCCAGGTCGTGTTCGAGAGCCTCGGCAAATTGTGGATCAAGCCCGCAGCCGGTGGCACGGCGCGCCGCCTGACGCGCGAGGCGCAAGCGTTCGAGCTGTTCCCGAGCTGGTCGCGCGACGGCAAGCAATTGGTGTTCGTCAGCTGGACCGACGAGGGTTTGGGCCGGCTGCGCGTGATCGGCGCGAGCGGCGGCACGGCGCGTGACGTGACGGCGCAGCCGGGCCATTACGCCCGCCCGCGCTTCTCGCCCGACGGCAAGACGATCGTGTTCGAGCGCACCGGCGACGGCGGGCTCACCAGCCCGAAATGGGCGCAGGATCCCGGCGTGTATCGCGTTGCGACCACCGGCGGCGCGACGACGCTCGTCGCGCGCGGCCTAGCCTCGCCGCAGTTCGGCGCGAGCAGCGATCGCATCTTCATGCTCGAGGACGAGCGCAAGGACGGCAAGTCGCAGCGCCAGCTGGTCAGCACCGATCTGACGGGCGGGGCCAAGCGCGTCCACGCCAACGGCGAGCTGGCGACCGACTATATCGTCTCGCCGAGCGGCGAATATGTCGCCTTCCGCCAGAATTACGCTGCCTATGTCGTGCCGCTGATGCCCGGCGGCCAGGCGGTCGGGCTCGCGCCGGACGCCAAGGCGCTGCCAGTGACAAAGGTGAGCGCAGGCGGCGCGGATTACATCCACTGGTCGAACGACGGCACGCGGCTGCACTGGAGCCTCGGGCCAACGCTCTACACCGTCGATACCGGCAGCCTGTTCGCCAGCGCACCGCGCGCCGAGGGTACGCCGAGCTTCACGCCGCCGACCACCGGCGTGTCGCTAGCGATGGAGGCCGATGCCAAGAAACCTAGCGGCACGGTCGCGATCACCGGCGCACGGCTGGTGACGATGGCGGGTGCCGATGGGGGCATCATCGATGACGGCGTCGTCGTGATCCGCGGCGACCGCATCGTCGCGGTCGGCCCGCGCGGCTCGACTGCCATCCCGGCTGGCGCCACGCTGGTCGATGCAGCGGGCAAGACGATCATCCCCGGACTCGTCGACGCGCATGCGCACGGCCCCGCGGGCAGCGACGAGCTGATCCCGCAGCGCAACTGGTCGCTGATGCAGAACCTCGCACTCGGCACGACGACGATCCACGATCCGTCGAACCGCTCGAGCGAGATCTTCGCCGCCGCCGAAATGCAGCGCGCGGGCCTCATCATGGGGCCGCGCATCTTCTCAACTGGCGAGATCGTCTACGGTGCCAAGGCCGCCGACGTGTACGCGCAGATCGACAGCCTCGACGATGCGCTGAGCCACGTTCGCCGCTTGAAGGCGCAGGGCGGCCACAGCGTGAAGAACTACAACCAGCCACGCCGCGACCAGCGCCAGCAAGTGACCGAAGCCTCGCGCCGCGAGAATATGGAAGTCGTGGCGGAAGGCGGCTCGCTTTACGGCCTCGACGTGACGCACATCGCCGACGGCAATTCAACGCTGGAGCACAATATCCCGCTCGAATATTTCTACGACGATCTGCTGCAGTTCTTCGCCGCCTCGAAGACGAACTACACGCCCACGCTGGTGGTCAGCTACGGTGGCCCGGCGGGCGATCCGTACTGGCGGCAGGCCACCGACGTGTTCGCCAACCCGCTGCTCCAGGCGCATACCCCGCCGGCCAAGCTGCGCGCCGACAACGCCCGCCGCGTGAAGGCGCCCGAAGGCGATTATGTCGACGACGACAATGCCCGCGAGGCGCACAAGCTCGCCAAGCGCGGCGTGCTCGTCTCGATCGGCGCGCACGGCCAGCAGGCCGGCATCGGGCCGCATTGGGAACTTTGGTCGTTCGTGCGCGGCGGCATGTCGCCGATCGAGGCGCTGCGCGCGGGCACGATCGTGCCGGCGCAGTCGCTCGGCATGGCGAAGGACATCGGCTCGCTGGAAGTCGGCAAGCTCGCCGATCTGGTGGTGCTCGACGCCGATCCCACCGCGGATATCCGCAACAGCGACAAGGTCGCGCGCGTGATGATCGGCGGGCGGCTGTACGACGCGAAGACGCTGAACGAAGTGGCGACCGGCACGGCGACGCGCGGGCGGTATTTCTGGGAGACCGCGGCGAACTGAGCTTCATCCGCAACCCGAACGCCCGTCCAACCCGTTCGTGCTGAGGAGGTGCTGAGCCGAAGGCGAAGTACCGTCTCGAAGCACCGGCCCCGAAACACACCCTTCGAGACGGCACCTCGCTTCGCTCGGCACCTCCTCAGGGCGAACGGGGGATTGAACAACCCTCCCACTCCGTTCGTCCCGAGTAGCCATCGAGCGAAGCCGAGATGGCGTATCGAGGGACATGTGTCTCGATACGGGTTCTACAAACCCTACTCGACACGAACGGCTGAAATTCAAGGAAAGAACATAATGGATCGTCGCACTTTCATCGGCAGCACCGGCGCCGCCGCGCTCACCGCCGCCCTCCCCGCCACCGCGCAGACCGCAGCCAACGCTGCAACCAGCAACCCCAATGATGCCAAGCTCCGCACGCTGCTCGATCGCTTCTTCTACGATCGCGTCGGCGACAATCCCGAAGGCGCGACCGCGCTCGGGCTCGACACAGGCGAGCGCGCCGCGCTCAAGTCGCAGCTCAACGACGGGTCCGCCAAGGGCATCCAGGCCGATCTCGCGCGTTCAAAGCGCGAACTTGCCGAGCTGCGCGCGATCAACCCCGGCTCGCTCTCGCCCGCGGCGAAGCTCGACTATGAAATCGTCTCGTACCAGCTCCAGCGCGGCATCGCCGGCGCCGAGCGCTTCACCTACGGCGCCAGCATGGGGCGGTTCGCGCCGTACGTGCTGACGCAGCTGACCGGCGCCTATCGCGACACGCCCGACTTCCTCAATGGGCAGCATCGCATCAAGGACGCCGCGGACGCCGACGCCTATGTCGCCCGCGTCGCCGCCTTCGCCACGGCGATCGATCAGGATACGCAGCGCCAGCGCGAGGATGCGGCGCGCGGCGTCTTCGCGCCGGATTATGTGCTCGATACGACGTTGAAGCTGATGGGCAGCTTGCGCGATCAGCCCGCCGACCAGACGGTGCCCGTCACCGCGCTCGCCACCAAGCTGAAGGCCGCAAACCTGCCCGACGCGCGCGTCGCCGAGGCCACCCGGATCATGACGACGCAGGTCTTCCCCGCGCTCGATCGCCAGCGCGCGCTGATCACCGAGCTGCGCGCGAAGGCGACGCATGACGCTGGCGTGTGGCGCCTGCCCGACGGCGAGGCCTATTACGCCGCTGCGGTCGAAGCCGCGACGACGGTCGCGATGCCCGGCGAGGAGGTCCATCGTCTTGGCCTTGCGCAGGTCGCCGAGATCAGCGGCCGGATCGATGCGATCCTCAGGGCGCAGGGCATGACGCAAGGGACGGTCGGCGAGCGGCTCGTCGCGCTCAACAAGCGCCCCGATCAGGTCTATCCCAACACCGAAGCCGGCAAGGCGGCGCTGCTCGCGCAGCTCAGCGCGCAGATCGGCGCCATGCAGAAGCGGCTGCCTGAGCAATTCTCCACGCTGCCCAAGGCGCCGGTCGAGGTGCGCCGCGTGCCGCCGTCGATCGAGGCCGGCTCGCCCGGCGGTTATTACCAGAACGCAACGCTCGATGGCTCGCGCCCCGGCATCTATTACATCAACCTGCGCGACACGTTCGATCGCCCCAAGTTCGGCCTCGCCACGCTGACGCACCATGAAGCGGTGCCCGGCCATCACCTCCAAGTGATGCTCGCGCTCGAATCGCAGAATATCCCGCTCATCCGTCGCCGCGGCGGGTTCAGCGGCTATACCGAAGGCTGGGCGCTCTACACCGAGCAGCTCGCCGACGAGATGGGGATGTTCGAGGGCGATCCGCTCAGCCAGGTCGGCTACCTTCAGTCGCTGCTGTTCCGCGCGACGCGGCTCGTCGTCGACTCGGGCATGCACCACAAGCGCTGGAGCCGCGAGAAGGCGACTGATTATTTCATCGCCACCACCGGCATCGCGCGCGGCCGCAGCCAGAACGAGATCGATCGCTACACCGTCTGGCCGGGGCAGGCGTGCAGCTACAAGATCGGCCACACCGTCTGGGTGCGGCTGCGCGATGCGGTGAAAAAGAAGCAGGGCGCCGCCTTCGATCCGCGCAAGTTCCATGCGGTGCTGCTCGACGGCGCGATGCCGCTGGCGATCCTCGAACGCATGGTGACCGAGCGGATGCTGCGCTGACGCTCACCGCCAGATTTGCAGGGCGCTGATCCTCCCCTGCAAGGGGAGGTGGCAGCGCGGCACGCGCTGACGGAGGGGTGTCGCCCTGTCGATAGCGGGACACCCCTCCGACGCCTTCGGCGCCACCTCCCCTTGCAGGGGAGGATTGGCTGTTCGATCGCGTTTAGCGTTAGCCGTAGCGATCCCACGGCACGATCAGCTCGCGTCCGTCCCACGCCGCTGCGGCGGCGCGGGCGGTGCGATACATGCCGCGGATGATCTCGTTTTCGGGGTACAGCTCGATCATGTGGCCGTGCGTCGCGCGCGCGTCGACGTAACAGATCATCGCGCCGAAGCCGGTGACGAACTCGCTCGCCACGGCGCAGCCTTCCGCCACCCACGCGTCGCGCGTCGCGGCATAGTCGGCGCAGAACAAGGCATTGTGGTGATAGCCTTCGCCGCCATCTGGAAACATGTCGTGGAACGCGCTTGGCGCATCGGAGAGCAATTGCACCAGCTCGACGTTGAGATCGCCCGACTGGACGAACACGCCACGGATGCGGATCGGGTCGGCGGGCGCGCCGCGATACACATGGTCACCGAGCACGCCTTCACCGCCGCCGACGAACGGCCCCATCCCGTAAAGGCGATGGAGCCGCGCGCAGGCCGCGTCGAGATCGCGCACGACATAGCAATTCTGCACGATGTCGGTGCGCGATCCGGCCACTTCCGCGGCTTGCCGCATCAGAACTTGATGCCGACTTGCAGGCCATAGGTCCGCGGCTCCCGCCCGGTCGGGGTCTTGAACAGCCCCGGCACGATCGTGTTGGCGGAGATGCTGCGCTTGTCGAGGATGTTGCGCATGAACAGATTGAGGCTCGGCTTGAAGGTGCCCAGATCGGGCTCGATCGCGACGCTCATGTCCCATTGATCCAGCGGCCGCGTGCGGCTGGCGAGCGAGTTGATCGTCGGCGCATTCGGGTTCGCGTTCGAAGGATCGGGCGTAATCGCGGTGAAATAGCGCGAGATGTGGCGATAGTTGGTCGAGATCGTCACGTCGCCGATCACGGTGGGCGCCGAATAGGATGCGCCGGCCGATCCGGTGAAGCTCGGGTTGAACGTCAGGTCGAGCCCCGACAGGTCGATCGGCGCCAGCGTCAACGGGTTGAGCGTATCATAGCCGTCGTATTTGGAATCGAGGAAACCGACCGACGCATTGAACGACAAGCCAGCGAACGGACGCGCCGTCAGGTCCGCCTCGATGCCCTTGATCGTCGCCGATGCAGCGTTCGACACGATCGTCTCATTGGTATTCGGCGAGCCCGGCGGGGTGCGGCGAATGATGCCTTCCTGCTTGTCATCATATTTCGTTTGGAAGCCGGCGATGTTGAACGACAATCGCCGATCGAAGAACTGCGTCTTCAGCCCCAGTTCGTAGCTGTCGACCGTCTCTGGATTGTACGACGTCTGCGAAGTCGCGATCGACGTCGCCCGCCCGTTGAAGCCGCCCGCACGATAGCCGCGCGAATAGGAGGCGTAGAGCATCACCTCGTCGGTCGGGCGATAATCGACCGAGATCTTGGGCGTGAACTTGTTCCAGCTATCCTCCGCCGACACGTCAAACCCGCCGAGGAAGCGGTTGCGGAATTTCTTCTCGTCGCGCGTGTAGCGGCCACCCAGCGTCACGCGGAAGCGCTCGGCAAAGGCCCAGTTCACGTCGAGATACCCGGCGTAGGACGTCGAATCCTGCTCGGCGAACTGCTCCGGTCGCCCCCCGCCCAGGATCGTGCCCAGGAACGTCGTCTGGTGATTGAAATAGCGGTTGTCGAAGAAATACAGCCCCGAGACGAAATCCAGCGTCTCGCTCAGCTTCACCGACGCGCGAAGTTCCTGCGAGAATTGACGATAATCCTGGTCGCGGATCGTTTCGTAGAATGCCGCCGACGTGCCGTCAAAATCCTGGAAGAAGATTTCGTCGCTCTTGCGCCACCCGGTGATCGAGGTGAGCTTTACGTTCTCGCTCACGTCCCAGTTCATTTCCAGCGTGATCGCCGGCGAATCATATTCGGTCGGGTTATCGAACTGCGTGAACGTCGTGTAGAGATCGGTGGTGAGGTTGCGATTGCACTGGTTGGCCGGTGCGACGAAGCAGACGACGTCGCCCGTCGTGCTGCCTGATGCGTTGACGGTATGGCCGCGCTGGACCTGCTTTTCCACCGTCAGCAGCGCCTCGAAATCGGGCGTCGGCGTGAACAGGAAGGCCGCGCCGAAATTCTCCGAACGCACCTTGGGCTCGTCGCGATTGAGCGTGACGTTGCGATAGAAGCCGCTGGTATAATTGTGCTGCACGAACAGCTTCACCGCCAGCACGTCATCGATGATCGGCGCGTTGAACACGCCGCGCGCCTGGAACAGGCCGTAATTGCCGAACACCAGCTCGGCCTTGCCGCCAAACTCCCCGGTCGGGCGCGTGCGCCGGATGTTGACCACGCCGCCGATCGTGTTGCGGCCGAACAACGTCCCCTGCGGCCCGCGCAGCACTTCGATGCTGCCGATATCGAAGAAGTCGAGCAGCTGCCCGGTATTGGTGCCGAGGAAGATGCCGTCGACCAGCACGCCGACCGCCGGATCGAACGACTTCTCGATATCGGCGAACACGATGCCGCGGATCGCGATCGCTGCCGCCGACGGCCCCGCGCCGACCGGCTGGATCACCATGTTCGGGATCGCGCCGCTCACGTCCTGGATGGTGAGCGCGTTGACCGCCTCGAGCTGCGCCGGGGCGATCGCGGTTACTGAAAGCGGCGTGGTCGCGATCGTCTCGGACCGCTGGCGCGCCGTGACGATGATTTCCTCGAAATCGGCTGCGGTAGGCTCCGTCGGCGCGACGTCGGCGGTGGGCGCGGCGCTTTCCGATGGCGTATCGGTGGTCTGGCTCGGGTTGGTCTGTGCCGCCGCGGGGGGCGCTGCCAGCGCCCACGCCATCGCGGCGAGGCCGCTCACCATCCCGAAACGGCGCTGCCGCCCCGACGCACGCACGACGATGCAATCGCAGAAGACGCGATGGTCCACGGTTTTCCCCTCCCACAGATTATTCTGTTCTGATTCGGAGACTGACAATTAGTCGTACGCATGTCAATTTCGCAGATGCGAAACAAAATCGAGTTCGCGGTGGCCGTGCAGATAGAGCGTAGGCTTCAGACGCGTCTGTAAAATAATATGCGCGTTACAAATCAGGTTGACAGCATCGCGCCCGGCGGGTCGTCTGCGGCCAGGTAGCTTGGGAGGGCATCGTGGCAGGACGGGTAGCGGGCAAGGTCGCGCTGGTAACAGGCGCTGGGTCGAGCGGCGGGCTAGGGCAAGCGACCGCATTGCGACTCGCGCAGGAAGGCGCACACGTCTACCTCACCGATATCGATCGCGGCGGCGCAGAAGCGCGCGCGACCGAGATCGGCCACGGCGCGATCGGCCTGGCGCATGATGCCACTTCAGAGGCCGGCTGGCAGGCGGTGCTCGCACGGATCGAGCAGGATCATGGCCGGCTCGATATTCTGGTCAACAACGCCGGCGTCGCGATCCTCCATTTGATCGAGGACATGACGCTGGAGCTGTTCGAACGGCAGATGGCGGTCAACATGACCAGCGGTTTCCTGGGTATGCGGCTTGGCGTCGAGGCGATGCGCCGCGCCGGCAACGGCGGCTCGATCGTCAACATCTCGTCGGTCGGCGGCATCATCGGCCTCGCGCGCACCCACGCCTATGGCGCGAGCAAGGCAGGGCTGCGCGTGTTCGGCAAGGGCCTCGCGATCGAGACCGCGGCAGACGGCATCCGCGTCAACAGCGTCCATCCCGGCATGATCCGCACGCAGATGACCGCGCCGCTCGCCGCGCCCGATCCGGTCGAACAGCAGCGCCGCGTCTCCGCCGTCGTCCCGCTCGGCCGGATGGGCGAGCCCGAGGATATCGCCAACTGCGTGCTGTTCCTCGCATCCGACGAGGCGAGCTACGTCACCGGCGCGGAGTTCGTCGTCGATGGTGGCATGACCGCGCAATAGCGGCCGCCGCCCGAGCAACTACCCCAGTACCCCGGCGAAGGCCGGGGCCCAGCTAGGCTAACGGTTGCGGTAAATCACGGCCAACGGGGCGTCTGGGCCCCGGCCTTCGCCGGGGAGCTGCTCCGCGGTGACCATCGCCCATCAACCGCCACCTCACATCAGCGCCGATCACTGCGCCGTCATCGGCCCCGCCACCAGCAGCGGATCGATCCGCGCCTCGCGCCACTTCATCGCCCAGTGAAGGTGCGGCCCCGAGGCGCGCCCGGTCGCGCCGACCGCGCCGACAGGCTCGCCCTGCCGCACGCGCGCACCGACGCGCACGTCGATGCGCGACAGATGCAGGAACGCACTGTTCAGCCCCATGCCGTGATCGATGATCAGCAGATTGCCCTCGAGCGTGAACGGCGCCGCGGCAGCGAGCACCACCACGCCATCCGCCGGCGCGACGACCGGCGTGCCGGTAGGCC
Organism: Sphingomonas radiodurans; assembly: GCF_020866845.1. Classification (NCBI taxonomy): domain Bacteria; kingdom Pseudomonadati; phylum Pseudomonadota; class Alphaproteobacteria; order Sphingomonadales; family Sphingomonadaceae; genus Sphingomonas; species Sphingomonas radiodurans. The sequence continues at coordinate 2,381,779 of NZ_CP086594.1, read as the reverse complement.
GCGCGACATCGACCCCCGAATGGTACGACCCCGGCTCGCCGCGATAGATGCGCTGCGCCCCGAACAGCCCCGAGATCCGCCCCGTCACTGGCCAGATGAAGCGTTGCCGCCAGCCCTCGACCAAAGCGCTCTCGCCACGCGCGGCCGCAATCTGCGCCAGCTCCCCCGGGCGGCGACGCTGGAAATCGGCGCTCGGCACTGGGACCTTGGCAACGGTAGCAAGCCGCTCGATCCGCCACGCGCGCGGCGCGACGGCGATCGGATGCGCGACCGTGCGGCCATCCGCAACGGCCGCAACGAGCGTCGCGCTCGGCCCCGCATCGCGATCGAACGCAATCACGAACCGCCCGTCCGCCCCCAGCGGCACCGCCGCGCCATCAAGCGTCAGCGACACGCTACCGGCCGGCGCGGTGCCGAGCATCAACCCGCCCTGGCTCGCAACGCCGGAAACGCTGAAGCGCCCCAGCGGCAGCGGCGCTGGTCGAGCGACTGGCGTGGCACCCCGAGCCGGCTCGGAAGGCGGCGGCGCGGCCGGCGCGACGCACCCCGCCAGCACGAGCAACGCCGCCGCGCCCGCACCCGCACACGCCCCGTGCGTACGGATCATTGCGGCGCCATCGCCTCCGTCGCGAGGCTGGCGCTCGCGAAGGCGCGCTGCGTCGCGACATCCCAATAGCGCAGATCCTCGATCGTGATCCGCGCACCAGTGACCGCGCACAGGACATGATCGCCCGGCGTCAGCACGCGAAAGCCGTTCGCCATATAGTGAAGCCGCGCCGGGCGGTCGGTGTTCGACATCAACATCTGTTCAACTCCGTAACACTCACCGACAGTCGATTACCACGAGTTCGCCCTTTTCCGCCTCCCCGGCGAAGGCCGGGGCCCAGTTGCAAAGGCGTCGGCGGCTTTCCAGCGGCGCATGCCCAAATGGGCCCGCCTTCGCCGGGGAACCAGCACGGTCAGAAGGCCGAACGCCCTAGAACAGCAACGGCTGCGCGGGCGCATCGCCGGTAGCCGCACGTGGCCGCGCACCATCGACCTTCGCATCGACGGTACCGTCGCGGAAGTGAAGTGTCACCGCCCCAGCCGCCTTCGCCGTCGCCGCACTGGTCAGCGTCGCCCCGCCGCGCGCGGTGACACGCGCATAGCCACGCGCGAGCGGCGCATCGGGATCGACCGAGGCGAGCAACCGCCCGAGATCCTCCAGCCGCTGCCGCGCGCCCTCGATCCGCCGCGCCAGCAGCGCCGGCCGCAGCACCGCGCCCGTCCGATCAAGCGCACCGCGTGCACGCACCACGCGCCGCTCGAGTCCGCGATCGAGCCGTGCGCCGAGATCGTCGATTCGCTGGCGTTGCGGCCCGAGCAGCCGATCACGGCTGGGCAAATGCCGCGCCAGCGCATCCAGCCGCTCGCGCCCACGCTCGACATGCCGTCGCGAACAACGCTCCATCCGCTGCGCATGCGCCGACACCGTCAGCCGCAAGTCGGCGAGCACCGGCACCGCCAGCTCGGCCGCCGCGGTCGGCGTCGGCGCGCGCAGGTCGGCGGCATAATCGCAAAGCGTCGTATCCGTCTCGTGGCCCACCGCGGAAATGATCGGGATGCTGCAACCCGCGACCGCACGCACGACCGCTTCCTCGTTGAACGCCCACAGATCCTCGATCGAGCCGCCGCCGCGCGCGACGATGATCAGATCAGGGCGCTGGCTCTCCGGCAGCGCCTCGAACCCCCGGATCGCCGCCGCCACTTCGTTCGCCGCGCCATCGCCCTGCACCTTCACCGGCCAGACGAGCAGGTGGCTCGGGCAGCGGTCCTCGAGCCTGTGGATGATGTCCCGGATCACCGCACCGGTGGGCGAGGTGACGACGCCGATCCGCCGCGGCAGGAACGGCAGCGGCGCGCGCGCCTTCGACTTGGCGAACAGCCCCTCGGCGTCGAACCGCGCCTTGTTGCGCTCAAGCAGCGCCATCAGCGCGCCAGCGCCGGCCAGCTCCATGCGATCGATGATCACCTGGTATTTCGAGCGGCCCGGATACGTCGTGAGGCGCCCGGTCGCGATTACCTCGATCCCGTCTTCGGGCCGGAAGGCGAGCTGGGATGCCTGCCCCTTCCAGATCACGCCGTCGATCACCGCGGCATCGTCCTTCAGGCACAGATAGCAATGCCCCGAGGCGACGCGCTTGTACCCCGATATCTCGCCGCGCAACCGCACATGGCCGAACTCGCCCTCGACGAAGCGCTTCAGCTTGTTCGACAGCTCGCCCACCGACATCGCGGCTGCGTTGTCCCCCGGCGTGGGCTCGGCTACCAGCCGCGCCGGAATGTCGAAAAAGGGATCGGGCATGAACGTCCTGCTGATCGGATCGGGCGGGCGCGAGCACGCGCTGGCGTGGAAACTCGCGCAATCGTCCGGCCTAGATACGCTCTATGCCGCGCCCGGCAACCCCGGCATCGCGCAGCATGCGACCATCGCCGCGCTCGATACGGCGGATCACCGCGCCGTGATCGATTTCGTCCGCGGGCATCAGATCGGGCTGGTCGTCGTCGGCCCCGAGGTGCCGCTGGTCGCCGGGCTCGCCGACGATCTCCGCGCGATCGGCGTGCCCGTGTTCGGCCCCGGGCGCGAGGCGGCGCGGCTCGAAGGATCGAAGGGCTTCACCAAGGATCTGTGCACGCGCGTCGGCATCCCGACCGCGCGCTATTTCCGCGTCACCTCGAAGGACGGCGCGCTCGCGTGTCTCGACGATTTCGCCAAGGACGGGCAACTTCGGTGCGTCATCAAGGCCGACGGTCTCGCCGCAGGCAAGGGCGTCGTCGTCGCGATGAGCCGCATCGAGGCAGAGGACGCCATCAGCGCGCTCTTTGCCGACGGCCCGGCCGAGGCAGTGATCGAGGAATTCCTCGAAGGTGAGGAAGCGAGCCTCTTCGTCCTGTGTGACGGCGACGCCACCGCCAGCTTCGGCAGCGCGCAGGATCACAAGCGCGTCGGCGATGGCGATATCGGCCCGAACACCGGCGGCATGGGCGCCTATTCCCCCGCCGCGGTGCTCACCCCCGCGCTGGAGGAACAGGCCATGCGCGAGATCGTCCGCCCGACGATCGACTCGCTCGCCGCCGCGGGCACGCCCTATATCGGCGTGCTCTACGCCGGCCTGATGCTCACCGCCGACGGCCCCAAGCTGATCGAATACAATGTCCGCTTCGGCGATCCCGAATGCCAGGTGCTGATGGCGCGGTTCTCGGGCGACCTGCTCGCCACGTTGCTTGCGGTGGCGGAGGGGCGGCTCGCCGATCTGCCCGCGCCGGCGTTTGCCGACGACGTAGCGCTGACGGTCGTCATGGCGGCGAACGGCTACCCCGGCACGCCCGCCACCGGCGGCTCGATCGATGGGATCGACGCCGCCGAAGCGACCGGCGCGACCGTCTTCCAGGCCGGCACCCGCGAGGACGCCGGCCAGCTGGTCGCCGCGGGCGGCCGCGTGCTGGCAATCACCGCGACCGGCCGCGACGTCGCCACCGCGCAGGCCGCCGCGTACCGCGCGGTCGACGCGATCGACTTCCCCACGGGCTTCTGCCGCCGCGACATCGGCTGGCGCGCGATCGGATAAGTCCGCGTGGTTAGCGCGTTGCGGGAACCGAATCGCCCGCCTAAGGCGTTGCGCTCGGCGTAGCGGAGCGTGTCATGGACCCAATATCCGATACCGGTACGTTGACCGGCATCGCACTGGCGATCATCGCCGTCTTGGCGGTTTTGACGATCATCGGAATTCTCGTCGGCGCGCGCAAGCGCCGCGAGCGGAAGGAAGCCGAACGGATCGAGCGCGAACGGGTCGAGCGCGAGCGCGTCCAGGCCGCAGCCGCCGCGCGATCCGTCAAGCGCCCGCCAGTCGAGCGCGCTGCGATCGTCGCGCCGCCGCCGCCACCGCCCGCGCCGCCCCCCGTAGCACCCGCTCCGCCTCCGCTGGCGGACCTGCCCGAAGTTGCGCCAGCACCCGAACCGGCGCGGATCGACGAAGAACCCGCGCCGCTCGCTGACGAGCCGATCGCCGCGGCCGCGCCGCTCGACGCGTCCCCCGCCAGCGAAGCGCAATCTCCCGAAACCGACGCTTTCGGAGTGTCGGATCCTGGTGATTTGCCTCCGCCAGCCCCCGTCGGTCCCCCTCCGGGTGACGCACCGGTCACCAAGATCAAGGGCCTTGGCCCCAAGGTCGCGGCGCGACTGGCTGATCTCGGCATTGTCACGGTCGGCGATCTCGCCGCGCTTGACCAGCGCGCCGCAGAAGATCTGGATGCGCGGCTCGGGCCGTTCACCGGCCGCCTGACGCGCGATCGCTGGCTCGAACAGGCGCAATTGCTGGCGAGCGGGGACGTGAAGACGTTCGAGGCGCGCTTCGGCAAACTGTAAACGCTTGCCGCCGGCGCGGAATTGACGCCGCCGCGCCCGCACCGCAAGGCCGCGCAATGCGCTTCTTTTCCGACAACGCCGCCCCCGTCCACCCCGCCGTCCTCACCGCGCTGGCCGAGGCGGACGTGCTCGACACCGCCTATGACGGTGATCGCTGGTCGAAGGCGCTCGACGCGCGCCTGTCCGACCTGTTCGAAACCCCGGTCGAGGCCCTGTGGGTGCCCAGCGGCACCGCCGCCAATTGCCTCGCGCTCGCCGCGCTATGTCCGCCGCACGGCGCGGTCGTCTGCCATCGCGATGCGCACATCCAGAACGACGAATGCGGCGCGCCCGAATTCTATACCCACGGCGCCAAGCTGCTGCTGGCCGAAGGCGACGGCGCGAAGCTGACGCCTGCCGGCATCACCGCGCTGCTCGCCACGATCCGCAACGACGTTCATCAAGTGCAGCCGCACGTGATCTCGATCACCAACGCGACCGAATATGGCCTGGTCTACCAGCCAGACGAAGTTGCCGCGATCGGCGCGCTCGCGGCGGAGCGTGGGCTCGCGCTGCATATGGACGGCGCGCGCTTCGCCAACGCGTTGGTCTCCGCTGGCTGTTCGCCCGCAGATGTGACGTGGCGCGCCGGGGTGACCGCACTCAGCCTTGGCTTCGTCAAGAACGGCGGGATGAACGCCGAAGCGCTGGTGTTCTTCAAGCCCGGCCTCATCGATGCGACGCGCTATCGCCGCAAGCGCGCCGGGTTGCTGTTGTCCAAGGGGCGCTACCTCGCCGCGCAGATCCTGGCGCTGCTCGACGACGATCGCTGGCTGGCGACCGCGCGCGCGGCGAACGAGGGCGCGGCGCTGATCGGCGCGGCGGCCGGCGCGCGGCTGATCCATCCGGTGGAGGCGAACGAGGTGTTCCTGCGTGTGTCGATGGAGGAAGCCGCGGCGCTGCGCGCGGCCGGGTTCGACTTCTACGATTGGGGGCCGGGCGAGGCGCGGCTAGTGGTGTCGTGGAACCAGCGCGCCGAGGACATCCGGCCGCTGGCGGAAGCGATCCGGGCGCTTCCCTGATCCGCTCGTCCCGAGCGAAGTCGAGGGACTAGCCACAAACGCTGCGTATGGGGGAAGGTGCCTAGACGTCGCTCGGCACGAACAGAGAGAATTTGCCTTCCTCGCACGACAGTGGAAACCTGATGCCAACGGCATTACGCGCAACCAGGATGACCGCCGCCGCCGCCCCGCAATCGACCCGCGCCCGCATCCTGATCCCGTTCGCGATCGTGACGCTGATCTGGGGCTCGACGTGGCTCGTGATCCGCGACCAGCTAGGCGTGGTGCCAGCGTCGTGGTCGGTCAGCTACCGCTTCCTGGTCGCGGGCGTCGCGCTGCTCGCCTGGTCGGCGATCCGCCGCGAACCGGGCCGGATCGATGCGCGCGGCTATGGCTTTGCCGCGACGCTGGGGCTCGCGCAGTTCGTGCTCAACTTCAACTTCGTCTACCGCGCCGAGCAGTACATCACGTCCGGGCTGGTCGCAGTGGTCTTCGCGCTGCTGCTGATCCCCAACTCGCTGTTCGGGCGCATTTTTCTCGGCCAGCGGCTGGGGCGGCAGCTGATCATCGGGTCGATGATCGCGATGGGCGGGGTCGCGCTGTTGTTCGTGCACGAGGCGCGTAGCGATCCGCACGGCCCCGCCACCGCCCTCACCGGCATCGGGCTGACGTTATGCGCGATCCTGTCTGCCTCGACCGCGAACGTGATGCAGGGAACGCAGATGGCGCGCGCCTATCCGATGCTACGCACCACCGCGATCGCGATGCTGATGGGCGCGTGCTTCGATGCCGAATGGGCCTGGTTCACGGTCGGGCCGCCGGTGATGGAGTGGCGGCTCGGCTATGTCGCCGGCATCCTCTATCTCGGGCTGGCGGCCTCGGCGCTTGCCTTCCCGCTCTATTTCGGTGTGATTCGTGCGATCGGGCCGGCCAAGGCGGCCTATTCTAGCGTGATCGTGCCCGTCATCGCGATGACGCTGTCGACCATGTTCGAGGGCTATCGCTGGTCGCCGCTGGCGGCGGGCGGCGCACTGCTCGCGGGCGCAGGGCTGATCGTGGCACTCACCGCGCGCAGGCCCAACCGGTAATCGGCGTAAAGCGGGCGCCAGCCGAGCACCCGCTTCGCCTTGCCGTTCGCGACGCGGCGGTTCTCGGCATAGAAGGCGCGTGCCATCGGCGAGAGCGTGTCGAGCGCAACGAGCGGCGGCGGCGCGACACCCAGCAGCCGCGCGGCATGCTCGATCACCTCGTCCTGGCTGGTCGGCAGATCGTCGGCGAGATTATAGGCGCCGGCCGGTCCGTCGAACCCCGCCACCACGCCGCGCGCGATATCGTCGACATGCACGCGGCTGAAGACCTGCCCTGCGATCCCGGTGCGATGCGCCTGCCCCGCCGCAACGCGGTCGAGCGGCGATCGGCCGGGGCCATAGATCCCGGGTAGCCGGAACACGCGCGCTTCCAGTGATAACCAGGCAGCATCCGCCGCATTACGGTTCGCCCGCCGCCCGCGGATCGGCGTCGTCTCATCGACCCACGCCCCGCCGGCATCGCCATAGACGCCGGTCGAGGAGAGATACCCAAGCCACCGCCCGCCGAGCGCATCGCCGTACCGGTCGAGCACCGGATCGCCCCCCTCGTCCGGCGGCACCGACGACAGCACGTGCGTCGAGATGGCCAGCCCCGCGCGCACCGCCTCGGCGTCGTCAAACCGGATCGTGCCGTCACGTCCATCGCGCGTTGTCGCCAGAAACGGCCAACCGCTTTCCCGCACGATCGCCCGCGCGGTATAGCCAAGGCCGAAGACGAATAGCCTGCTCACGCGAAGCTGCTCACGGGGCCATCGGCCCGTTGAACAGCGTCCCGAAATAATCGCCCTTGTTCCACACCGGGCGTGTCGGCGCGTCGGCGATTTCGCGCGCGATGCGATAATTGACGTCGACGAAACGCACGCCTTCCTCCCACCGGATCGGCTGCGACAGATCGTCGCTCGGCTTGTGATAGTTATTGGCGAAGAACTGCGCCACCGCCGCCTTGCCCGGCCCCCGCTGGCCAGGCCACAGGAACACCGAGGGCACGCCCTTCTGCACGAAGCGGAAGTGATCCGAACGCACGAAGATCGCTTCATCGGGCATCGGATCGGGCGACAGCGCCAGCCCGGCGCCGGTCACCGCGCGGCGGATCACCGGGCCGAGCGTCGAGCGATCGCCGCCGAACGCGATCATGTCCTCGAAGCGATAGGTAAGGATCGGCATGTCGAGATTGACGTCGGCGACGATCCCGGCGAGCGGCACCGTCGGGTGATTGGCGAAATAATCGCTGCCGATCAGCCCCTTTTCCTCCGCCGTCACCGCGAGGAACAGGAGCGTGCGCTTGGGCGCGCCTTCGCGGCCGAAGCGCTTGGCTTCCTCGATCAGGCTGGCGATGCCGATCGCATTGTCGAGCGCGCCGTTGTGGATCTTGTCCGCCGCGGTGCCGCTGACGCCGACATGGTCGAGGTGCGCCGAGAGCACGACGACATCCTTCGCGAGCACCGGATCGCTGCCCGGCAGCACGCCGACAACGTTCGACGAACGCGCCGGCGCGAAGCTCGTCCGCGTTGCGACCGACAGCGTTGCCGGCAGCGCCTCGGCGACGAACTTCGCATTGGGTTTGTCGGCTTCCTTGGCGACAGTCGCCCACGGACGGCGCGCGCCGGCGAAGAGCTTCTCGGCCCCGGAAAGGCTCAGCGTCGCGAGCGTCGGCACGCCTGCATCGACATGGCCGGTGCCGTCGGGGTTCGCCCACGCCATCCGCGTGTGGCCGTTCGCCGCGACCTGCCCGGCGAACGCGCGCTGCCGCTCCGACCGGGGCGTGGTCAGCACGATCGCGCCCACCGCGCCATGCTCGGCAGCAAAGCGCGCCTTGGTGGTGGTCGAGCCGAGCCAGGCGCGCTCCTCACCGGTCATCGATGCCGGCGAGCCGCTGGCGAAAGCGACGATCTTGCCGCGCACGTCGATCCCGCGATAATCATCGCGGCCATAGTGGCTCGCGACGATGCCATAGCCGACGAACACCACCGGCGCCGCGACATTGGTCTCCTTCGCGCGCGGGTTGGGCGAAACGAGGAAGTCGGTGCCTTCGGCGAGCGGCGTGGCCGCGCCGCCGCGCGATACGTTCAGCACGCCCTTGCCGTCCGCCTTGTACGCCACGAGCGGCACGTTCTGGAGGTACGCGCCCTTGTCGCCGCCGGGCTTCAGCCCCGCCGCGAAGAACTGCGACGCGACATATTCGGCGGCGATGTCATATTCGGGGCTCCCCGCCTCGCGCCCCTTCATCGCGTCCGCAGCGAGAAACATGACATGGCCCTTGATCGCCGACGCCCCTGGCGAAAGCGGCGCAGCATCCTGCGCGATGGCGGCGACGGGCAGGGTCGAGAGGCAAAACGCTAGAACGAAACGACGCATGGAGTTTCCAATAACCCCCCGTTCGTCCCGAGCGAAGTCGAGGGACAAGCCACAAGCAACATCGTCTGCGGCACATGCCTCGACTTCGCTCGGCACGAACGGGAGGGGATGATGTAAGACGCTGTTCTAGCATCGCGAAGGGTCACCACAAGCATTAGCGATGGAACCACACGCCTCCCCGTCTATATTCCACGCATGCTCGATGTCCTTACCGCCCCCGCCGTCCCTGCCGTCAAGCGTCGCGAGGCATATCTGCCGCCGGCCTGGCTGGTGCCCGAGGTTGCGCTCGACATCGCGCTGGATCCCGCCACGACGCGCGTCCACGCCCGGCTCAACGTCACGCGCAACGCCGCGCCGGGCGAGCCGCTGCGGCTCGACGGCGACGGGCTGACGCCGCTCGCGGTCCGCGTCGATGGTGTCGCGATCAATGATTGGCGGATCGAGCACGACCAACTCGTCATCCCGCTCGCGGGCGACGCGCACGTCGTCGAGACCGAGGTGGAGATCGCGCCCGATCGCAACACGCAGCTGATGGGGCTCTATTCGTCGGGCGGCAACCTGTGCACGCAATGCGAGGCCGAGGGCTTCCGCCGCATCACCTTCTTCCCCGATCGGCCAGACGTTCTCGCCACCTATCGCGTGCGGATGACCGCCGAAAAGGCGCGTTATCCCGTGCTGCTCGCCAATGGCGATCCGATCGCGCAGGGCGACAATGCCGATGGCACACATTGGGCCGAGTGGCACGATCCGTTCCCCAAGCCATCGTACCTGTTCGCGCTCGTCGCCGGCGATCTCGCCTGCAACCGCGGCACCTACGTCACCCGTTCTGGCCGCGAGGTCGAACTCGGTATTTGGGTGCGCGAGGCCGATCTGCCCAAGACCGATCATGCGCTCGATGCGCTCAAGACGTCGATGGCGTGGGACGAGCGCGTCTATGGCCGCGAATATGATCTCGACGTGTTCAACATCGTCGCGGTCGACGATTTCAATTTCGGCGCGATGGAGAACAAGGGGCTGAACATCTTCAACAGCCGCTACATCCTCGCCGACGCCGATACCGCGACCGATTACGATTACGACGCGATCGCCACCGTCGTCGCGCACGAATATTTTCACAATTGGTCGGGCAATCGCGTCACGTGCCGCGACTGGTTCCAGCTGAGCCTCAAGGAAGGCTTCACCGTCTTTCGCGATCAGGGCTTCTCCGCCGACCAGGGCTCGGCCGCGGTCAAGCGGATCGAGGACGTGCGCGGCCTGCGCGCCAGCCAGTTCCCCGAGGATTCCGGCCCGCTCGCGCACCCGGTTCGCCCCGAAAGCTACCAGGAAATCGCCAATTTCTACACCTCGACGATCTACAATAAGGGCGCCGAGCTGATCCGAATGATGGCGACGATCCTCGGCCCGGTGAAGTTCCGCGCCGCCTGCGACCTGTATTTCGACCGGTTCGACGGCACCGCAGCGACCTGTGAGGATTTCGTCGCGTGCATGGAGGAGGCTGGCGATGTCGACCTTGCGCGCTTCCGCCTCTGGTACAGCCAGGCCGGTACGCCCCGCGTGTCCGCCAGCCTCGTGCATGACGGCGGCCGCGCCACGCTGCGGCTCGCCCAGCACGTGCCGCCGACACCGGGCCAGTCCGACAAGCAGCCGATGGTTCTGCCGCTCCGGTTGCGCCTGTTCGGCGCGGAGACGGGCGAACCGCTCGGCCCCGAACAGCTCGTGCTGCTCGACGGGACGAGCGAATCGATCGTCTTCGACGGCATCGCCGAGCGCCCGGTCCTGTCGATTAACCGCGGCTTCTCCGCCCCGGTAACGATCGAAAGCGACCGCACCGCCGCCGACCTCGCTTTCCTCGCGCGGCACGATGACGATCCCTTCGCGCGCTACGAAGCGATGCAGCAGTTGATGCTCGACACGCTGGTGGCGGGCACGCTGGAAGGTCGCGCAAGCCATCAGGCGGTGATCGACGCCGTCGCCGACACGCTCGACAATCCTGCGCTCGACCCCGCGTTCATTGCCGAGGCGGTGCTGCTGCCGTCGGAAAGCTTCATCGGCGACCAGCTCATGACGGTCGATCCCGAGGCAGTATACCGCGCCCGCGAGGCGCTGCGCGGCGATCTCGGCCGTGCGCTCGCCGAGCGCTGGCGCTACATCTACGAAACGAACGCGAGCACGGCGCCCTATGAATATACGCCCGCAGCCAAGGCCGCGCGCCGAATCCGCAGCGTCGCGCTCGGCTATATCGCCGCCTCGGGCGCGAGCGACGCCGCGGCGCTCGCCTTCCGCCAGTTCGAGCGCGCCGACAACATGACCGATCGCCAGGGCGCGCTCACCGTGCTCGTCAGCGGCGACAGCGACCTGCGCGAGGCGGCGCTCGACATCTTCTACAATCGCTATGCCGGCAATTCGCTGGTGCTCGACAAATGGTTCCAGACGCAGGCGCTGTCGAGCCGAACCGATACCCCTGCGGCCGTCGCGGCGCTTGCCGAGCACCCCGATTTCACGCTGGCCAATCCCAACCGTGCGCGCAGCCTGATTGGCGCCTTTGCGGTCAACCAGCGTGCGTTCAACGTGGCTGACGGTACGGGCTACCGCTTCCTCGCCGATCAGCTGATCGCGCTCGACCGGCTGAACCCGCAGACCGCAGCGAAGCTGCTGCCGCCACTCGGCCGCTGGCGCCGCTTCGATCCCGCACGCGCCGCGCTGATGCGGGCGGAACTCGAGCGGATCGTGGGGACACCTGGGCTGTCGAAGGACGTGTTCGAACAGGCGTCGAAGAGTTTGGAGGGGTGATTGCGGTCTAGCCCATCCCGTCATCCCAGCGCAAGCTGGGATCGCTCGCGTAGGTCGCTTCGCAAGAGCCGCAAGCGACCCCAGCTTTCGCTGGGGTGACGACATTGGCGGGGCACCCTGATTTGCGCCCCGCTCCTACATCAAGCCACCCGCGAACCGGTCAGCGGAAACGTCCCGAACGCGCCCGCGCCGACATTGCCTGACACGGTGTCGCCTTCGATCACCACGTTCATGTCGAGCGTCATCGGCATCGGCACCGTCATCTGCTGCTTCCAGGTGAGCGTGTTGCCGTTCACCTCACCCGAAACATCGCTCGAGCCCATCGCGCCCGAATTGGTGCCGGTAAAGGTGCTACCCTCGCTCTTCACCGTGAGCGTCGACTTCTGATCACCCAGCGGCGACTTGACCACGACGTCGTACGTACCGTCGACTCCAGACATCATTTGCTCTCCATTGACGCGCCCGCCACGGACGCTGCGCTCGTGACCTCCACTGGCAGTCCCAGCGTGTCAAGCTGCGGCCGGACGACCTTGGCATCGCCGATCACCACCCAAACGAAGCGACTCGGATCGATGACGCTACGGATCGCGCCGTCGAGCTGCGCGCGCGTCATCGCGCGATAGCGCTGCGTGATCGTCGCGAAATAATCGTCGGGCCGCTGGTACAGGTCGTTCGATTGCATCGCCCCCAGAACATGGCCGGACGTCTCGAAATCACCCGCCAGCGAGCGCGTGGCACCCGTGATCGCGCGGTCGAACTCGGCCTGCGTCAGCGGCTTGGCGCCGACGAAGCCGCCAATCTCCTGCCGCAGCGACGCGATCGCCGCGCCGGTCTTGTCCGCCTGCACCGGCGCGACGATCACATAAGGCGCGGCAAAAGCGTTACGGCTGAAACTACCGTACGCGCCATAGGACCAGTGCTTGGTTTCGCGCAGGTCCATGTTGATCCGGCCGAGGAAGTCCCCGCCGAGCGCATCGTTGGCGGTGATCACCGGCAACAGGTCCTGCGTGCCCTTCAGGCCGGTCCGCAGCGCGCCGGAAATCCGCGATTGCGGCGAATCCGGCCGGTCGATCAGGATGATCCGCGCCGCGGGCAAGCTGCGATCCTCGCGGAACACCTTGCTGCCCGCCGCGCCCTCGGCCGTCCACCCGGCGAGCGCGCGATCGAGCGATGCTTTCACTTCCGCCAGCGGCCGATCGGTGACGACGAAGATTTTCGCCTTGTCGGGCCGCATCCATGCGCGGTGGAACGCCACCAGATCCGCGCGCGTGAGCGACTGCACCGCCGCCGCGTCGCCACTGCCGCGCTGCTTCGCATAGGGGCTGCCCGAACCATACAGGATTGGCGGCACGATGCGCTGCGCGATCCCCGCCGGATCGGTCAGCTCCTGCGCGATCTGCGTCAGCATCTGGCCGCGCACACGCGCAAGCTCGCTCTCGGGAAAGCTCGGTGCGCGCAGCAGCTCGGCCCATAGCCCGAGCGCCGGCTCCAGATTGGCGCTCGGCGCGCGAAAGCTCACGGTCGTGCGATCGGGCGACGAGCCGGTGTAGATATCGAGCCCCAGCCGCTCCTTCGCCTCGGCGAGCTGGATCGAACTGTACCGCGCCGTCCCCTCGTCGATCATCGCCAGCGTCATCGCTTGCGTGCCAAGCTTGTCGGGCACGTCGGCGGCGATGCCGGCGTCGAAGCTCGCCACCATCTGCGTGACGGGCACGGTGGTGCGATTAGCATAGACCAGCTCGATGCCGTTCGCGAGCCGGACGCGCTCGACCTTCGGGAAGGCCAGCGTGCCGACTTCCCCGACCTTGGGCATCGGCGCGCGCGTGCCCTTCGGCGCGGCGTCGGGCACCGCCGTGACGGCGGCCTCGGGCGGCACCTGCGCCTCGTCATATTTGTCGCGCTCGCCCGGCAGCACGGTCAGCGCATAAGCCGGCTTCGTCAGCCACGCCTGCGCCGCCGCCTTCACCGTCTCCGGTGTCTGCGCCGCAAGCCGCGCAAGCTGCTTCTTGTAGAAGCCCGGATCGTCCGAATAGAGCGCGCCCTCCGCCAGCGCGACTGCCTTGCCGCCCGATCCGCCGACCGATTCGAGCCCGCCAATCCGCCGCGAAATGCTCGACGTCAGCGTGCGCTGCACTTCGTCCGCCGTCGGCCCGTTCTTCACGAAATCGGCAACCAGTTCGTCGAGCCGCTTCGCCACGATCGCCGGATCGACATCGGGCCGTACGATCGCATGGATCGTGAACGTGCCGACCTGCGCGAAATCGGAATAGCTCGCGCTCACCTGCACAGCGGTCTTGTCGCCCTTCACCAGCGCATTGTCGAAGCGGGAGCTGGCGAGGCCGCCGAGCACAGCCGCCGCCACTTCAAGCGCTGGCGCCGCGGGATCGTTGAGCCCCGGCACCGGCCAGCTCTTCATCACGAGTGGCGCGGCGACGCGATCCTTCATCACCTCCGCCTTCGGCGAGGTCAGCACCGGCACCGCGGCTGGCGGCGCGACGCTCTTCGGCCCCGCCTTGATCGCGCCGAAATACTTGGTCGTCAGCCGCTTGGCGGTGGCGAGATCGATATCGCCGGCGAGCACCAGCACGGCGTTGTTCGGGCCGTAATGATCGCGGAACCACGCTTTCACGTCGCCGAGGCTCGCCTTGTCGAGGTCCGCCATCGACCCGATCGTGCTGTGGCCATAAGGGTGCGTCGCGGGAAACACGCCTTCGATCAGCTTGTAGCTAACGAGGCCATAAGGCTGGTTATCGCCCTCGCGCTTTTCGTTCTGGACGACGCCGCGCTGCTCGTCGAGCACCGCTTGCGAGATCGCGCCCGTCAGATAGCCCATCCGATCGCTCTCGAGATACAGCGCCTGTTCGAGCGCGGCGGTCGGCACCGTCTCGAAATAATTGGTACGGTCGAAATAGGTCGTGCCGTTGAGGTCGGTCGCGCCGACCTGCTTCAACGGCTCGAAGAAATCACCCGGCGCATTCTCGCTGCCGTTGAACATCAGATGCTCGAACAGATGCGCGAAGCCGGTCTTGCCCGCCGGCTCGTGCTTCGATCCGACATCGTACCACACCGACACCGCCACCACCGGCGCCTTGCGATCGGTATGGACCACCACACGCAGGCCGTTCGGCAGCGTGAATTGCTCGAATGGAATATCGATCGCCTTTACGAGCGACTCCACCGGCGCGGCAGCAGGGAAAGGGCTGGCAACCGGTGCCTGGGCGGTAGCGGGAACGGCAAGGGCAATCGCCGCGACGCTCGCGGCCAGCTGGATCGACAAACGCAACGCACGGATCTCCTAGGAACTGCGCCCAGAGCTTAGGCGTGACGAGCGGCGGGCGATAGTCGGCAACACTTCGTCACAGATATTGACTGCCTAGGCAACCGTTGCCAAGGCAAACGATATGCCGTTCACCGATTCGACCTTCAGCCCGGAGACGTCGCCTGGCTATCTCGTGCGGCTGATCCACCAGATGAGCGTGGCGGCGATCGATCGCGCGCTGGCAGCCGACGGAATGACGGCGACGCAATGGACGACGCTTGTCTCCCTCTATTTCAACCACGCCGACACGTGCGGCGGGCTAGCCCGCGCGCTCGGTCACGATGCCGGCGCGATGACGCGGATGGTCGATCAGCTCGAGGCGAACGGCTGGGTCGAGCGCCAGCGCGACGCGATCGATCGCCGCATCGTTCGCCTGTCGCTCACCGCAGCCGGCCGCGATGCGGCCGTGGCGGCCAAGCAGAAGGTGATCGCTTGCTGGAACGGCTTCCTCGCCGACTGGAGCGACGCCGAAGTCGCCGACCTGATCGCGACGCTCCAGCGCCTGCGGCACACGATGGAGAGTGATCCATGCGCGGCGTGAGTTTGCGGGCGGCAGCCCTATCCCAAATTCCGTTCGTGTCGAGCAACGTCGAGACACCGCAGGGAGCGGCGGTCCCTCGACTTCGCTCGGGACGAACGGGCGTTTTGCTAGCCCTTACTGCGCTCGCCGCCTGCACCCCGCCCGACACCCGCCCGCAGCTCACCCAGCGCGCGCCCGCCGACCTCGCGCTAACCGGCGCGCCGACGCCGGCGATCGACCCGATGTGGTGGACCGCGTTCGGCGATCCGCAGCTCGATCGGATCGTCGCCGACGCGTTCGCGGGCAGCCCGAACCTCGACGCCGCGCTCGCGCGCGTGCGGCAGGCGCAGGCGGTGCTCGCACGGCGCGATGCCGATAACGGCCCAGAAATCACCGGCGACGGCAACGCGCAGGTCGCGCGGCTGTCGGGCCGCTACACCATCCCGCCGCCCTTCGCCGGCAGCGTCCGGTTCCTCGGCAACGCGCAGGCGAACCTGTCGTGGAACCTCGACCTGTTCGGTCGCCAGCGCGCGGCGATCGACAGTGCGCGCGCGTCGCTGACGGCGGCGCAATACGACATCGACGCGGCGCGGCTGATGCTCGCCGGCTCCATCGTCGCGACCTATGCCGAAGTGGCGCGTGCCGAGCGCATCGCGGCGATCGCCCGCTCGACGATAGGCGCGCGCGAACGTGCCGTGCGGCTGGTCAATGTCCGCGCCGAGAACCGCCTCGCGAGCAAGCTCGACATCCAGGCCGCTACCACGCTGCTAGCGCAGGCGCGCGTCGCGCTGACCCGCGCCGACGCCGCGCGGCTGCTCGCGACCGACGCGCTGGCCGCGCTCGCCGGCCGCGGTGCAGATTATCCTGCAACCATCGGCCCAACGCGCCTCGCCGAGCCCACCGCGCTCGCGCTGCCGACCACCATCCCCGCCGATCTCCTCGCCCGCCGCCCCGACATCGCCGCCGCCGCCGCGCGGGTCGATGCCGCCGCCGCCGGGCGACAAGTCGCGCGCCGCGCCTTCGATCCCAACGTCAATCTCATCGCGCTCGCCGGGCTGCAGGCGGTGGGGATCGGCAATTTCTTCGATCCGCAGGCCGGCACGCTCGGTGCGGGCGGCGCCTTCCATTTGCCGATCTTCGATTCCGGGCGGCTCAAGGCCGATCTTGCCGGCGCGACCGCTGCGGTGGACGTGGCAATCGCCGATTACAACGCCACGGTCGTCGGCGCGGTGCGCGAGGCGGCCGACGCGCTCGCCACGATCCGCGCCAATCAGGCCGAAGCGCAGGCGCAAGGCGACATCGTGCGCGGCTTCGCCGAGACAAACCGGCTGAATGCGGTGCGCGTCTCGGCGGGGCTGGAATCACGCCTCACCGGCATCGATACCGATATCCGCCTGCTCGACGCGCAGCTCGCGCAAGCAACGTTCGGCGTCGACGCGCTCGCCGCCCGCGCGCGGCTCGCCCAGGCGCTCGGCGGCGGCTTCGACCCTGCGCGCGACCCTCTTGCCTCTCGGACAGACACGCCATGACCGACACCGCCGTCCCCCCTCCCCCGGCCGGCAAGCCCGTGCTGCGCCGCCGGCTGCTGCTCGCGCTCGGGCTCGTCGTGGTCGTCGCGCTGGCCATCTGGGCGGTGTTCCACTTCCTGCTCGGGGCGCCGGAAGAGGAGACCGACGACGCCTATGTCGCGGGCGACGTCGTCACGATCACCGCGCGCGATCCGGGCACGGTTCTGGCGCTGCATGCCGACAATACCCAGTCGGTGAAGGCCGGCCAGCCGCTGATCGACCTCGATCCGCTGACCGCCGACGTAAACCTCGCCGCCGCCGAAGCCGAACTCGCGCGCGCCGTACGCGGCACCCGCGCCGATTTCTCACGCGTCACCGAATCTAATGCCAGTGTCGTGCAGGCCGAGGCACAGCTCGCCGCCGCGCGCGCCGATTACGGTCGCCGCCGCGGCGCCGCTGCCGAGGGCGCCGTCTCGGGCGAGGAACTCAGCCACGCCGCCGATCAGGTGAAGGTCGCCAGCGCCGCGCTCAACCTCGCGCGCAGCCGCCGCGTTCAGGCGCAAAGCACCGTCGCGGGCACCGCGGTCGGCACCAACCCCGCCGTCCTCGCCGCGATCGCCAATTACCGCCGCGCCGCCATCGTGCGCAGCCACATGCACGTCGTCGCGCCGATCGACGGCGTGGTGGCGCAGCGCAATGCCCAGCTCGGCCAGCAGATCGCCGCCGGCACGCCGCTGATGGCGGTCGTCCCGCTCAACCGGCTGTGGGTCGATGCGAACTTCCGTGAGACGCAGCTGAAGGATTTGCGGCTCGGCCAGCGCGCGACGGTGATCGCCGACGCGTACGGCGACGACGTCGTCTATCACGGCCGCGTCGTCGGGCTGTCCGCCGGCAGCGGCAGCGCCTTCGCCTTGCTGCCGCCGCAGAACGCCAGCGGCAACTGGATCAAGATCGTCCAGCGCGTGCCGGTGCGCATCATGCTCGATCCGCGCGAGCTTGCCGCCAATCCCTTGCGCGTCGGGCTGTCGGTGACCGCGACGGTCGACACCGCCGACGTTCGCGGGCCACGCCTCGCACAGCCTGCGGCAGTGCCATACCGCGGCAACAGTGCGCCCGCCGACCCCGCGGTCGAGACGAAGATCGCCCAGATCATCGCGGCGAACCGGTGATGTGCGCTACGCACATCCTCCCCAAGCACAGCTTGGGGAGGGGGACCATGCAAAGCATGGTGGAGGGGAAATGCCACGAGCGCCCCGCCTGCGGCATTTCCCCTCCACCAGCTACGCTGGTCCCCCTCCCCATCTGCGATGGGGAGGACGCATGAGCGCCCAGCCCGCCCCGCTCACCGGCGGCCGGCTGGCGCTCGTCGCCTTCGCGCTGGCGCTGGGCACCTTCATGATGGTGCTCGACGGCACGATCGCGAACGTCTCGCTCCCGACGATCGCCGGCAACCTCGGCGTCAGTTCGGATAACTCGACCTGGATCGTCACCTTCTTCGCGGTCGCCAACGGCATTTCGGTGCCGCTCACCGGCTGGCTGATGCGGCGCTTCGGCGTGGTGCGCACCTTCTGCGTCTCGCTCGCGCTGTTCACCATCGCCTCGTTCCTGTGCGGCATCGCATGGAACCTCACCTCGCTGATCGTCTTCCGGGTGATCCAGGGCGCGGTCTCTGGCCCGATGATGCCGGGCAGCCAGGCATTGCTGATCGCGGTCTTCCCGTCGGACAAGCGGGCCACCGCGCTCGGCATCTGGTCGATGACGACGCTCGTCGCGCCGATCATGGGGC
Organism: Sphingomonas radiodurans; assembly: GCF_020866845.1. NCBI lineage: Bacteria > Pseudomonadati > Pseudomonadota > Alphaproteobacteria > Sphingomonadales > Sphingomonadaceae > Sphingomonas > Sphingomonas radiodurans. The sequence goes on along the minus strand of NZ_CP086594.1, from coordinate 2,362,968 downwards.
CGATCCTGGGCGGCTACATCTCCGACAATTATCACTGGAGCTGGATCTTCCTGATCAACCTGCCCTTCGGCCTCTTCGCCGGGCTGATCTGCTGGTCCAACCTCAAGAGCCGCGAGACGCCGACGGCCAAGGTGCCGATCGACACGATCGGGCTGTGCCTGCTCGTGATCTGGGTCGGCTCGCTGCAGATCATGCTCGATCTCGGCAAGAACGCCGATTGGTTCAACGATCCGCTGATCGTCGTGCTGACCATCGTATCCGCGATCAGCTTCGTCGCCTGGCTGATCTGGGAGCTGACCGACGCGAACCCGATCGTCGACCTGTCGCTGTTCAAGAACCGCAACTTCGCCGTCGGCAGCCTGGCCTTCTGCCTCGGCTATGCGGTGTTCTTCGCCAACATCCTGCTGCTGCCGCTGTGGCTGCAGACGCAACTTGGCTACAACGCCACCTGGGCCGGGCTGGTGGCCGCACCGAGCGGCGTGGTGGCGGTGCTGCTGACGCCATTCGTCGCGCGGCTTTCGGGCAAGATCGACGCGCGCATACTGGCGACGGTGGCGTTCACCTTCTTCGCGATCAGCTATTGGATGCGATCGGGCTATACGACCACCGCGAGCTTCTACGATCTCATGCTGCCGTTGCTGGTGCAGGGCGTCGCGATGGCGACCTTCTTCCTGTCGATGCTGACGATCGCGCTGGATCGCATTCCGCCCGAGCGCATCCCGTCCGCGTCGGGCCTGTCGAATTTCACCCGGCTCGTCGCCGGCGCGTTCGCCGCGTCGCTCATCACCACCGCCTGGGATCGCCGCGAGGCGTTGCACCAGGCGCGGCTCTCCGAAGCGGTCGGCAACGGCATGCCCTATCGCATGGCAGTCGAGAGCCTCGGGCGGCTCGGGATGGATGCGACACAGGCTGCCGGCGCGATCACGCGGCAAATGGTGGGCCAAGCCTATCTGCTCGCCTCGACCGACCTGTTCCGCCTGTCCTCCTGGCTCTGCGCCGCGCTCACCATCATCGTGTGGTTCTGCCGCCGCCCGCAGACCGGCGGGGGGCCGGCCGTCGCCGCGGATTGATCTTGCGCCCTGCCCGCGTGCTCCGCATAGCCGGGCCGAGAAACGGGAGAGGGCAATGGATCTGAAGCTCAGCGACGAGCAGGCGATGCTCCGCGATACGTTGACGCGCTATCTCGCGCAGCACCATGCGTTCGATCCACACCGCGCGCGCGACACCGATGCGTTGTGGCAGGCGCTGGGCCGCGATCTAGGCGTGCTGGGCGCGACATTGCCGGCGGACTTGGGCGGCTTGGGTGGCAGCGGCGTCGAGGCGATGGTCGTCGCCGACGCCCTCGGCGAAGCACTGGCGACGATCCCCTACATCGAGTCGATCGTGATCGCCGGCGGGTTGCTGAAGCGGATCGACGACGCGCGCGCGACCGCGCTCCTCGCGCAGATCGCGGACGGCAGCACGCGCGTCGTGCTGGCGGCGGGCGAAGCAGACAGCCGGCAGGCGCTCGAAGCCGTCGCCACGACCGCGCGGCGCGAGGGCAACGGCTGGGCGATCGATGGCGCCAAGACCGTCGTCGCCGGCGCGCCCGGCGCCGACTGGCTGCTGGTCACCGCGCGTACCGCGGGCGCACCGCGCGACATCCGCGGCGTCTCGCTATTTCTCGTCCCCGCCGACGTGGCCGGCCTCACGCGCCACGACTACCGCCTGATCGACGGCCTGCCAGCGTCGGACCTCACGCTCGCCGACGTCCGCCTGCCCGCCGACGCGCTGCTGGGCGCGGAGGGCAACGCGCTGCCGCTGCTCGAACAGGCGCGCGACGAAGGCATCGCCGCGCTCTGCGCCGAGGCGGCAGGGCTGACGCGCAAGATGCTCGCCGATACCGTGGCGTATACCAAGGAACGCAAGCAGTTCGGCCAGCCGCTCGCCAGCTTCCAGGCGCTCCAGCACCGCATGGTCGACATGTACATCGCGGTCGAGCAGGCGACCTCAGCGGCGTACCTAGCCGCGCTCAACCTCGACGGCGATGCCGAAGCCCGCGTCCGCGCCATCGCTGCGGCTAAAGCGACGGTTTCCGATGCGGTACGCTTCGTCGGCCAGAACGCGGTGCAGCTGCACGGCGGGATGGGCATGACCGACGAACTGGCGGTCGGCCATTACTTCCGCCGCGCCACCGCGATCGAGCAGCAGTTCGGTGCACCCGACCATCACGTGAAGCGCTACGCGACGCTGATGCGCGCGGAAGCGGAAGCGTAGCCTACTCCCTCTCCCCTCGTGGGAGAGGGTCGGGATGAGGGGGTGTCAACGGGCGCTGCTCTCGGTGAGACACCCCATCCCCCAGCCCCTCCCACAAGGGGAGGGGAGCATAGGTTACAGCACGTACCGGCTCAGATCCGTATTCCGCGCCACGCTGGCGAGATGCTTGTCGACATACGCCGCATCCACCACCACCGCCGTGCCCGCGCGATCCTCCGCCTCGAAGCTCACTTCCTCCAGCAGCTTCTCCATCACCGTCTGCAACCGCCGCGCGCCGATATTCTCGATCTCGCCGTTCACTTCGGCCGCAATTCGCGCCACCGCGCGAATGCCATCCTCGGTGAACGACACATCGACACCCTCGGTCGCGATCAGCGCGGTATATTGCGACGGCAGCGACGCCTTCGTGTCGGACAGGATCGCGACGAAATCGTCCTCGGTCAGCCCCTTCAGCTCCACACGGATCGGCAAGCGACCCTGCAGCTCGGGCAGCAGGTCGCTTGGCTTGGCGACATGGAACGCCCCGCTAGCGATGAAGAGGATGTGATCGGTCTTCATCGGGCCATACTTGGTCGACACGGTAGTGCCTTCGATCAACGGCAGCAGGTCACGCTGCACGCCCTCGCGGCTCACCGATCCGCCGCGCACGTCGCTCACAGCGATCTTGTCGATCTCGTCGAGGAAGACGATCCCGTTCGCCTCGGCATCGGCCAGCGCCGTGCGGCTCACCTCGTCTTGGTCGAGCCGCTTGTCGGCCTCTTCCTCGACCAGTTTCTCCCACGCAGACGGCACGCTCAGCTTGCGCCGCTTGGTCTGCCCGCCACCGAGCTTGCCGAACATCTCGCCGAGGTTGATCATCCCCATCTGCGCGCCGCCGGGCATCTCGAACGGCATTTGCGGCGCGGTCTGCAAATCGAGCTCGATCTCGGTCTGCTCGAGATGCCCGTCGCGGAAGCGCTGGCGGAAGCTTTCGCGCGTCGCCTGGCTTGAATCCTTGCCGACCAACGCATCGAGCAGCCGCGCCATCGCGGCTTCCTCGGCCTTGTCCTTCACCGCGACGCGGCGGCGCTCCTTTTCCAGCCGCACCGCTTCCTCGACCAGGTCGCGCGCGATCTGCTCCACGTCGCGGCCGACATAGCCGACCTCGGTGAACTTGGTCGCCTCGACCTTCACGAACGGCGCATCGGCAAGTTTCGCCAGCCGCCGGCTGATCTCTGTCTTGCCGCAGCCCGTGGGCCCGATCATCAGGATGTTCTTGGGCGTCACCTCGTCACGCAGATCGGGGCTCAGCTGCTGGCGTCGCCAGCGGTTGCGCATCGCAACCGCGACCGCGCGCTTGGCGTCCTTCTGTCCGATGATGTGAGCGTCAAGGGCGGCGACGATCGCCTTGGGGGTAAGATAGTCCTTCATCACCGCGGCATATCGGGGTGCGGTGGCAGGGGATCAAGCCGAGCGCCACGCGACGATCGGTCTGGCGTGACCAACATAGTTGGCATAATCTATCGCAAAGGACTCGGGAGGGGCAGGCAAATGGATCTGAAGACGGCGCAAGGCGCGATCACGGCACTTCGCAAAAGAGCGACGTTCGAGGCGGCGTATAACTCCTATGCCGCGGGACATGATTCGAAACATCGCGAGTCCGCGCGCGCCTACAGCTACAATCACGCCGGAAACTCGGGGAACGAGCCCGCAGGTTACTATCAGAAGGTCAAGTTGGTAGAGAACCCCGAAGGCAAGATCGTCATGGACGTCAAAGGCTTGGACGGTGCGGCGCCGGTCAAGAAGTCGTACTCGCAGGACGAGACCGATCTCTCGATTGCGGACGAGAAGAACATGCTCTTCGCCGCCCTCGGCAAACTCGGCGGTTTCTATGCGCATCCCAACGCGCAGCGCTTTCATTATGCGGTGCTGATCCCGGCGGGCTATGCCGGCCGACTGTTCCGCGGCGGCGGCAAGGTCTATCCCAAGATCGCGGACCAGGTGACCGCGATGGTCATCGTCGTCGCGAAAGGCCGGTCGAACTTCCAGATCGTCACGCACTATCCGGAAACCGTCGCGCGCGCGCAGGCCATGACCGCGCTCACCTGATCACGCCTCCCGCGCGAGCGCCTTCAGCCGGTAAAGCATGTCGAGCGCCTCGCGTGGGCTGAGCGTATCCACGTCGAGCGTCTCGACCGCGTCGCGCAGCGGATCGCGCTGCTCCTCGACCGCCGCAGCCGCGGCGGCGAACAGTGGCAGGTCGTCGAGCCCAGCCGCCAGCCCACCAGTCTTCGCGCGTCCAGCCTCGAGCTTCGCCAGCACCGCCTTGGCGCGCGCCACCGTCGCCGGCGGCATCCCCGCCAGCCGCGCGACGGCGAGCCCGTAGCTGCGATCCGCCGGCCCGTCGGCCAGTTCGTGCAGCAGCACCAGCTCGCCCTTCCACTCGCGCGCCCGCACATGATGCAGCGAGAGCGCGTCGCAGCGCTCGGCGAGCCGCGTCAGCTCATGGTAATGCGTCGCGAACAGGCAGCGGCAGCGATTGTCCTCGTGGATCGCCTCGACCACCGCCCAGGCGATTGCGAGCCCGTCATAGGTCGACGTCCCACGCCCGACCTCGTCGAGGATCACGAAGCTGTTCGGCGTCGCCTGTGCCAGGATCGCCGCGGTCTCGACCATCTCGACCATGAAGGTCGATTGCCCCCGCGCCAGATTGTCCGACGCGCCGACGCGGCTGAACAACCGATCGACCAGCCCCAGCGTCGCGCTCGTCGCGGGGACGTAGCTGCCCGCCTGCGCGAGCACCGCAATCAGCGCATTCTGCCGCAGGAAGGTCGATTTGCCGCCCATGTTCGGCCCCGTCACGAGCCACAGCCGCGACCGCTCCGACAGCGCGCAATCGTTCGCGACAAATCGCTCACCCGACTTTGCCACCGCTGTCTCGACCACCGGATGCCGCCCACCGACGATCTCGAAACATGGGTGATTGACGATCGCCGGCCGCGCCCAGCCCCCCTCCGCCGCGCGCTCGGCGAGCCCCGCCGCGACATCGAGCCGCGCCAGCGCGTCCGCGGTCGCCGCGATCGGCTCGGCCTGCGTCAGTGCCGCGGCAACCAGATCCTCGAGATGCGCCGCCTCTGCGGCGACCGCATGCGCGCCGGCTTGCGTCACGCGGCTCGCGACCTCGTGGAGATCGGGCGCGTTGAAGCGCACCGCCCCCGCCATCGTCTGGCGGTGCGTGAAGCCGCTGTCGGGCTTCATCAGCGCATCGCCGTTCTTCGCCGGCACCTCGACATGATAGCCGAGCACATTGTTGTGGCGGATCTTGAGCGCGTTGATCCCGGTCTCGCTGCGATATCGCGCTTCGAGCGCTGCAATCGCTCGCCGCCCGCCCGATCCCGCATCGCGCAGATCGTCGAGTGCGGCATCATAGCCCTCCGCAATATACCCGCCGTTCGCCGCATCGATCGGCGGCGAGGGGACGAGCGCACGCTTGAGCAGGTCGATCAATTCGCCATGCCCGCGCAAGCGCGGCGCGAGGTGCGCGAGCAGATCGTCCGCGTGCCCGTCGACCAGTGCGCCACCGGCCGAGTTCAGCGTCTCGCCGAGCAGCCACGCGCCGTCCAGCCCATCGCGCAACTGCCCCAGATCGCGCGGGCTCCCCCGCCCCGCCGCGAGCCGCCCCAGCGCGCGGCCAATGTCGGGCAGCGCGCGCAACCGTTCGCGCAGCCGGACGCGCATGTCGCTGTCGTCGTGGAACCGCCCGACCAGCGCGAGCCGCGCCTCGATCGCGCCGCGATCCATCAGTGGCGCGCCGATGTCCGCCGCGAGCAGCCGCGCGCCCGCGCCGGTCACCGTCCGATCGACCGCGTCGAGCAGGCTGCCCTTGCGCATGCCCCCCGTCGCGCAGGTCAGCTCCAGGCTGTCACGCGTCGCTGCGTCGATCGCCATCGCCTCCGCCGACCGCCGGATCACCGGCGCGCGCAGGAACGGCAGCGTGCCCTTCCCATTATGGTCGAGATACGCGACCAGCCCGCCCGCCGCCGCAAGCATCGCCCGGTCGAACTGCCCGAACCCGTCGAGCGTCGCCACACCGTGCAGACGCTTCAGCCGCTCCTCGCCGCGCGCACTGTCGAAATCGCCGCGCGGGCGCCACACGGTCGCGGGAACGTCGCTGTCCTCGGCTGCGATCACTTCCGCCGCGCCAAGCCGCGCCAGCTCCGCTCCCAGCGTCTGCGCCGAACAGGCAATCACCTCGAACCGCCCGGTCGAGATATCCGCCGCCGCGATGCCCACCGCGCCGCCCGCCTCGCCCACCGCGACGCACCAGTTCGCCGCGCGCGCATCGAGCAACGCCTCCTCGGTCAGCGTGCCCGCCGTGACAAACCGCACGATCGCGCGATTGACCAGCGCCTTGCTGCCCCGCGCCTTGCGCGCCGCCTCGGGGCTTTCGGTCTGCTCGGCGATCGCGACGCGATGCCCGGCCTTGATCAGTCGCTGGAGATACGCTGTCGCGGCATGCACCGGCACGCCGCACATCGGGATCTTGGTGCCCTCATGCTCGCCGCGTGCGGTCAGCGCGATGTCGAGCACCCCGCTCGCGATCCGCGCATCCTCGAAGAACAGCTCGAAGAAATCGCCCATGCGATAGAACAGCAGACAATCCCCCGCCTCGTCCTTGAGCGCGAGATATTGCGCCATCATCGGCGTGGGGGCAGTGGGGTCAGCCACGCAGGTTCAAGCTCATGGCGCTTAGTCTTCAGGCCGACGAGCACCGTGGCGGATGCGGATGATGTAAACGATCTCGGCTGCTACTCTGTAACGGATCACGTACGGCCGAACGCCCGGTAGCTCACGAAAGGTCTCACCGGCAGGGCGGCCACGGTTCGGAAAGTCGCGTAGACTCTCGCTCGCGCTGATGAGCCGAAGCGCCATCCGCACGGCAGCCTGAGGATCGAACTGCTCGATATAGTCGACGATCAGCTCCAGGTTGGTGAGCGCCTCGTCGGTCCAAATCACGTTCGCCATTTATGGAACGGCAGACGGTCCGGCGTGCCCCAAGTACGAAGCCACGCAACAACCTCTTCGTGCTGGTAGATGCGGCCTGCCGCAATGTCCGCCTCCGCGCGCGCGTCTGCGGCGGCTTCCGCTTCCGGATCGGGATTCTCGAAAATTCCGGGCTCGTGCTTCATATGCGCACATTAACCTCCACCGCCCGCCTTGGCGAGTCAGTGTTGATCGCAAGTCCCGGGATGCAGCCGCCGCAAACCTGCGATATCGTCGCCCGCAAGGAGCCGAACGATGCCCTACGCCACCGATAAAATCCCCTCCCCCACCGGCGATCTCACGCTGGTCGCCACCGACGCCGGGCTCGCCGCGATCCTGTGGGACGACGATGCGCGGATGCAGGCGCGCTACGCCCCGCGCGTCGCGGCGCCCGATCATCCGGTGATCGCCGCCGCCACGCGCCAGCTCAACGAATATTTCGCCGGCACACGCACTGCATTCGACGTACCGCTCGACCCCACCGGCACTGAGTTCCAGCGCGCTGTGTGGACCACGTTGCTCGCCATCCCCTACGGCGAGACGCGCAGCTACCGCGACATCGCGCGCGCGATCGGCCGGCCGACGGCGACGCGCGCGGTCGGCGCGGCGAACGGGCGCAATCCGCTGCCGATCATCGCGCCGTGCCACCGCGTGATCGGTGCCAACGGCGCGCTCACCGGCTTCGGCGGCGGTCTGCCCAACAAGCAGCTCCTGCTCGCGCTGGAACGCCGCGTCCTCACGTCGCGGGAAGCGGCATGACCGCGCAGCAGGTGGTGACGCGCTGCTCGTGGGCGCAGGCCAATGATCTCATGCGCGTCTATCACGATACCGAATGGGGCGTGCCGCAGCACGACCCACGGATGCTGTGGGAAATGCTGATGCTCGAAGGCTTCCAGGCCGGCCTGTCGTGGCAGATCATCCTCAACAAGCGCGAGGGCTTCCGCGCCGCCTTCGCCGGCTTCGATCCCGCAAAAGTCGCCGCTTTCGACGATGCCGACATCGAACGCCTCATGGCCGATCCCGGCATCGTGCGCGCTCGCGCCAAGATCGTCGCCACGATCCGCGGCGCGCAACTTTATCTCGAAATGGGGCCACAGGCGTTCCACGATTATTGCTGGGGCTTCACCGATGGCGCGCCGATCGTCAACGATGGCGCGCAATGGCTAGCCACGACGCCGCTGTCCGATCGTATTTCCAAGGACATGAAGGCGCGCGGCTTCAAATTTGTCGGGCCGACGATCGTCTACGCCTGGATGCAGGCGGTCGGGATCGTCAACGACCATCAGGCCGATTGCTTCCGGCGCCAGTGCGCACCCGTGGTTGCCCCGCGCGCACCTACGGTTGCATCGTGACGACCCGCCCCTAAAGGCTCTTGCGACCCCTCCTCCCCGCGGAGCGACCCATGACCGACGAAGCCACCACCAACCTCCAGTTCTCCGAACGCGAGGCGCTGCTCTTCCATTCGGAGGGCCGCCCCGGCAAGATCGAGATCATCGCGTCGAAGCCGATGGCGACGCAGCGCGATCTCGCGCTTGCTTATTCGCCCGGCGTCGCCGTCCCGGTACGCGCGATCTACGAGGATCCCGCGACCGCCTATGATTATACCGCCAAGGGCAATCTCGTCGCCGTCATCTCCAACGGCACCGCGATCCTCGGCATGGGCAATCTCGGCGCGCTCGCATCCAAGCCGGTGATGGAAGGCAAGGCAGTGCTGTTCAAGCGCTTCGCCGACGTCGATTCGATCGATCTCGAAGTCGATACCGAAGACGTCGACGCCTTCATCAACTGCGTCGCTTTGCTCGAGCCGTCGTTCGGCGGGATCAACCTCGAGGACATCAAGGCGCCCGAATGCTTCATCATCGAGCAGACGTTGCGCGAGCGGATGAACATTCCCGTCTTCCATGACGACCAGCACGGCACCGCGATCATCACCGCCGCGGGCCTCATCAACGCCTGCCTGCTCACCAATCGCCGGCTCGGCGACATCAAGGTCGTCGTCAACGGCGCCGGCGCCGCCGCGATCGCCTGTACCGAGCTGATCAAGGCGATGGGTGTTCGCCAGGACAATGTGATCATGTGCGATCGCAAGGGCGTGATCTACCAGGGCCGTGAGAATGTGAACCAGTGGCAGTCGGCGCACGCCGTGCCGACCGAGGCACGCACGCTGACCGAGGCGCTGACCGGCGCCGATGTGTTCCTCGGCCTCTCCGCCGCTGGCGCGCTCGCGCCCGAGATGGTGAAGGATATGGCGCCCGCGCCGATCATCTTCGCGATGGCCAATCCCGAGCCCGAGATCCGCCCCGAACTCGCCAAGGCCGCGCGTCCCGACGCGATCATCGCCACTGGCCGCTCGGATTATCCCAACCAGGTCAACAACGTGCTCGGCTTCCCGTTCATCTTCCGCGGCGCGCTCGACGTGCGTGCGACCGGGATCAACGACGAGATGAAGATCGCCGCCGCACAGGCGATCGCGATGCTCGCGCGCGAACGCGTGCCCGAGGAAGTCGCTGCCGCTTACGGCGTGCAGCATTTCTTCGGCGCCGAATATATCATTCCCGCACCATTCGATCCGCGCCTCATGGAGATCGTGCCGGTCGCGGTTGCCAAGGCGGCGATGGATTCGGGCGTCGCGACGCGCCCGATCCTCGACATGGAGGGCTATCGCCAGAGCCTGAAAGCGCGCCTCAATCCGACGACGTCGGTGCTCAGCCTCGCCTATGAGGGCGCCCGCGCGCACCCCAAGCGCGTGCTGTTTGCCGAGGGCGAGGAAGAGGTCGTGCTGCGCGCTGCGGTCAATTTCAAGGAAGGCGGCTACGGCACGCCGGTGCTCGTCGGGCGCGACGACGTGCCCGATCGGCTGCGCGCCTTGGGCATCGCCAACCCCGAAGAATACGAGCTGCACAACAGCCGCGTCTCGCCGCTGGTGCCCGAGATGGTCGACTTCCTCTACAAGCGGCTCCAGCGCCGCGGCTATCTGCGCCGCGATTGCGAGCGGATGATCAACCAGGATCGCAACACGTTCGGCGCGGTGCTGCTGCAGATGGGCCACGCCGATGCGATGATCACGGGCGTCACGCGCACTTGGGCGCAATCGATGCGCGAGGTACGCCGCGTGATCGATCCCGAGGCCGGCCGCACGCCGTTCGGCATCCACCTGATGGTCGGCCAGAGCCACACGGTGTTTATCGCCGATACGACAGTCAACGAGCGCCCCAACGCGGTGCAGCTCGCCGACATCGCCGAACAGACCGCCGCCGTCGCGCGTCGCATGGGGCATGAGCCGCGCGTCGCCTTCCTCAGCTATTCGACCTTCGGCAATCCCAAGGGCTCGTTCCTCGACAATGTGCGCGAGGCGATCACAGTGCTCGACGGACGCAAGGTCGGCTTCGAATACGAGGGCGAGATGACGCCCGATGTCGCGCTCAACCCCAAGCAGCTGGCGAACTACCCCTTCGCGCGGCTCTCCGGCCCCGCCAACGTGCTGATCATGCCGGGCCTGCAGTCAGCACATATCTCGGCCAAGCTGCTGCGCGAGCTCGGCGGCGACAGCGTCATCGGGCCGATGCTGATCGGCATGGAAAAGCCGGTGCAGATCGCGCCGATGACGTCGACCGCAAGCGACCTCATGACGCTGGCGGTGCTCGCCGCCGGCGGCATCGCACGCTGAACCTGAACAATCGCATCGACCACGCGACGCCTCGTTACACTTCTCACCGAACCGCGGCACAAGTTCGCGACATTCGCCCCCTATCTCCTTGGTTGTCGCCCGAACGGCGACGACCAAAAGGAGACATTTCATGAAGAGCTCGTTCAAGACCATCGGCCTTGCGCTTGCCGGCCTCGGCATGGCCGCCGCTGCCGTCCCCGCTTCGGCGCAGGCGTGGCAGTCGATCAACCAGCGTCAGCGCAATATCGACGTGCGGATCGACCAGGGCGTGCGCAACGGCTCGCTGACCCGGCCCGAAGCTCTCCGCCTGCGCGCGCAATTCCGTGACCTCAGCAATCTGGAAAATCGCTACCGGCGCAGTGGCGGCGGGCTTTCGGTGGGCGAGCGGCGCGATCTCAACACGCGCTTCAATCGCCTGAGCGCACGCGTCCAGATCGAGCGGAATGACCGGCAGAACCGCCGCTGATCCTTATAGCGTCTCTTTCCGCATCGCCGCGGCCACGTTTTGATACGCAACCAACACGGGGTTCTGGCCATTACCCCTTCGTCTAGAACGAATTTGGAGGAAGCGATGCGGAAAGTAGCGTTGGCCGCGGTAAGCGCAGCAGTAATGGTAAGCGGATGCATGGGCACCAACGGCGGTGGCTTCGGCGGCGGCAACAATTATGCCGGCTACGATTACAACCGGCCCGATCCGGCTTACAACGGCTACGAAGCCGATCGTTATTATCGTGACGATCGCCGCTATCGCGAACGCCGCCTCTCGCAGAACGACCGCGTCTACGCCGGCCGGGACGGGCGTTATTACTGCCGCCGTAACGACGGCACGACGGGCCTAATCGTCGGCGGACTTGCCGGCGGTGTCCTGGGCACCGCGCTGGCACCCGGCGGCTCAGGCCTGCTCGGCGCCCTGCTCGGTGGCGCCGGCGGCGCAGCGCTTGGCCAGTCGGTCGATCGCGGTGGTCGCAACAATAACAACGTGCGCTGCCGCTAAGGTTACCTTGGGCGCCGGTTGCTTCACGGAGCGACCGGCGCGCAAATCTAACGCGATCGACTTAATACCCCTTCCCTCTCCGCCGCCGACGCGGCATTCTGCCTCCCATGCGGCGACAGTCCGCCAGCGGAGAGTATGAATGAGCAAGCGGATCGCGGTCATCGGGGCCGGCATGGGCGGGCTATGCGCCGCCATCAAGGGCCGAGAAGCGGGGCATGATGTCACCGTCTTCGAACATGCCGATTCGGTCGGCGGCACGTGGCGGGCGAACCGCTACCCGGGCGTCGCTTGCGACGTGCCCGCCATCCTCTACCAGTTCAGTTTCGCGCCGAACCACGGCTGGAGCCACCATTACGCGCGCGGTCCCGAGATCCACGACTACACCAAAGGCCTCGTCGATCAGTTCGGTCTCGCCGACGCGTTGCGCTTGAACGAAGACGTCACCCGCGCAACGTGGAGCGACACTGACAACAGCTGGACGATCGAAACCGAGGCCGGCGCGACCGAAACGTTCGACGCGATCGTCCCCGCGCTGGGCCAGCTCAGCCGGCCGACCTTCCCCGACATTGCCGGCATCGCCGACTTCAAGGGCGCCAAGTGGCATGCCGCTGAGTGGGACGACAGCGTCGACCTTGCCGGCAAGCGCGTCGGCGTGATCGGCTCTGCTGCCAGCGCAGTTCAGCTGATCCCCGAGGTCGCGAAAATCGCAGGTCATCTCACCGTCTTCCAGCGCACCGCCAATTGGGTCGTGCCGCGCAACGATCATCACGTCACGCCCGAAATGAAGATGCTGCTGGCGACCAACGTCGAGATGGCGATGAAGCTCGGCGCCCAGCAACGCGCGATGATCTTCGACACCGCGGACGCGTATTTCTGGCAGGCGTTCAAATTCACCCCCGAAGGCCGCGCCGGCTACACCCGCACCGCGCTCGACCTGCTCGAAGAGCAAGTCCCCGATCCGGTGCTCCGCGCGAAGCTGACCCCCGATTATCCGATCGGCTGCAAACGCATTCTGATTACCGACGACTTCTACCCTGCGCTGATGCGCGACAACGTCACGCTGGAAACCGCCGGGATCGAGCGGATCGAGGCCGATGGCGTGCGCACCAAGGACGGCTTCCACGATCTCGACGTGCTGATCTTCGCGACCGGCTATGAAACGACACAATGGGATTGGTCGATGGAGGTCGTGGGCGAAGGCGGCCGGACGCTGAAGGACACCTGGAAGGACGGCCCCGAAGCATATCTCGGCATCATGGTCGCCGGCTTCCCCAACATGTTCATGCTCTACGGGCCGAACACGAACCTCGGGCATAATTCGATCAGCTTCATGATCGAGGCGCAGGTCGGTTACATGCTCCAGACGCTCGCGACACTCGAAGCCGAAGAAGCGAAGGCGGCAGAGGTCACCCCCGACGGCCAGCGCCGCTTCAACGAGCGGATCACGCAATTGCTGTCGAACACCGTCTGGGCCGATCCGCATTGCCGCAGCTGGTACAAGGCGGCGAACGGTCGCGTGTATCAGAACTGGGCTGGCGACTGTGCGAGCTACGCCGAGGAAACCGCCGTGCTCGACCGCGAGGCCGTGGCGCTACGGTGACGGCACCCGGTCGGTCTGCTAGCGACGCCGCAATGGCAAGCCGACAGGGATAAGCAGAAATGGGCCAACCGCTGCAGCATGGCGAGATTTCGTTTCGCTGGGACAAGTCGGAGGCAATCGCCCGCGCGGCCGCGGCGTTCGCGGGCGCGGTAATCGGTTCCGACACGCGTTATATCAGTCACGGCGAAATCCAGACTGGCCTCAGCCCGGACGGCAAGGTCTGGGCTGATGGCCTGCCGGCTTTATACGCTGACGATTTCCTCGATCTCGGTGAGGAACGCGATCTGCTGGTCGCGCTCGACCCTGACGGCGCGATCGTCGGCATGGTCGTGCTCGCCTGGGAAGAAAGTGCCCGCCGCCGCTTCGCGGTACTGGAGGATATGGCAGTCGATCCGGCGCAGCGATCATTGGGCATCGGCGAACGGCTGCTCGCAACGGTCGAAGCACGGGTGGCCGAGCGCGGGATCGACTGGCTGTTTCTCGAAAGCGGGCTCGACAATCATGGCGCACACCGCTTTTTCGAACGCCATGGCTTTGCGACCGTGTCCCACGTCTTTGCGAAGCGGCTGCACCACGCGGCTTGATCCTCCCCGGGCGATCCGTACGCTGAATGCTCCGGGGGGACGTAACGAATGGCGGGTAAGGTTGCACAGGGCTTTGCCTGTGAATATTCATCACGGCTGATCTGCAAAATCGAATGGATCATGGCCGATCCATCGGCGGCCGCATCGCTGATTGGAGCGCTCGTGACTGCCGCCGGTTTCATCTTCGCCGGCTCGCAGATCTATATCTCGCGTAAACATCACGACGAGGAACGGCGCTGGAAGCGATCCGAGTTCGTCCGCACCTTGCTGTCGGAAATGGTCAACAATCCGAATATCGCGCTGGTCTCGCGCATCCTCGATTGGCGCGAAGGCCCGGCCCGTATCCCCGAGCCGTTCCAGCCGCTGTTCGCCGCGATGCGCACATCCCGCACGGCTCCCGCCTGGGATCGCCATCGCACCGCCGACGACTATTTCGAGATCGACTGGGGCCGCTTCATCCGCGCGCTGAAAGTCTATCGGGATCCCGACTGGCGCGATCCTGACATGTACATGTACCGGACGTGCTTCGATTCATTCTGCGCGTTCATCCAGGGCGTTGCCGAAGATGTCCGCACGATCGGCGTCGCCTCGGCCGAATATGCCGATCTCAGCTTCTACTGCCATCGCATTATCTTTCCGCTCAACGCCGCCCGCCGGCTCGATGACGATGCGGACGCGATGCTCGAACGCTACATCAAGGCTTATTACAACGAGAAGACCTACGACGTGATCGTCAGCCAGGCACAAGTCTACGCCGACACGCACGAGGGCGAGTTCTCGCCGGCCGATAAGGTTCGCGCGCGGTCTGAGGATGCGGTCGCCGCCTAGCAGGCACGCACCGCGAAGCGATCAACCGTCGCTAACCCGCTCGATATCCGCCCCCACCGCACTCAGCTTTTCCTCCAGCCGCTCATAGCCGCGATCGAGGTGATACACCCGCGCCACCGACGTCTCGCCATCGGCCACCAGTCCGGCGAGGATCAAGCTCATCGACGCGCGCAGGTCGGTCGCCATTACCGGCGCGCCGATCAGGCGATCAACGCCGCGCACCACTGCGGTACGCCCGCTTACCGTGATGTCCGCGCCCATCCGCGCGAGTTCGGGCACGTGCATGTAGCGGTTCTCGAAAATCGTCTCGGTCAGCATGCTCGCGCCATCCGCCATGCATAGCATCGCCATGAATTGCGCCTGCATGTCGGTCGCGAACCCTGGAAAAGGCGCGGTCGACAGCGTCAGCGGCTGGATTGGGCCCTGTGCCTTGATGAAGACGCTGTTCTTGCGCGGCTCCACCAGCGCCCCTGCATCGACAAGCGCCGACAACGTCGCCCCCATGCTCTCGGCATCGACGTTGGTGAGCTCGAGTTCGCCGCCAGTGATTGCCGCCGCACAGGCATAGCTGCCCGCCTCGATCCGGTCGGGCATCACGGCATAGGTCGCGCCATGGAGCCGCTGCACGCCCTCGATCTCGAGCGTTTCCGTGCCGATGCCATCGATATGCGCGCCCATTGCAACCAGGCAATTGCACAGATCGACGATCTCGGGTTCGCGTGCGGCATTCTCGATCCGCGAGCTGCCCTTCGCGGTCACCGCAGCCATCACGACATTCTCGGTCGCGCCGACTGAGACGACCGGAAAGCGATAACGCCCGCCCGGCAGCCTGCCCCCCGGCGCACGCGCGGTGACGTAACCGGCGCTCATCTCCAGCTCCGCGCCGATCGCTTCCAGCGCCTTCAGATGAAGATCGATCGGGCGATTGCCAATCGCGCACCCGCCCGGCAACGAAACGCGCGCCTCGCCAGCGCGCGCCAGGATCGGCCCGAGCACCAGGATCGACGCGCGCATCTTGCGCACGATGTCGTACGGCGCCTCGGTCGAGGTCAGCTGCCCGGCACGGATCGTCATCACCCGGCCGAACTCGTCCGGCCGCGTCCCCTGGATCGCGGTCGACGCGCCAAGCTGGTTCAGCAAATGGCCGAAGCCATCGACATCGGCCAGTCGCGGCAGGTTGCGCAGCGTCACCGGCTCGTCGGTCAGCAACGCACACGGCATCAGGGTGAGCGCGGCGTTCTTTGCGCCCGAGATCGGCAGTGTGCCCGACAGCCGATTGCCGCCACGGATGAGGATACGGTCCATCCCATGGCTCTAACGAAGGTCGGCGTCGTCGCCAAGCGATGCGCAGGGCAGCAGGGTTGATCGACTTTAATGCGCGCCGCGCCGTTTGGTGACTAGCGTCTCGGCCTTAAAATCAGGGGCCTCCGCCGCGTGCCAAGTAGTTGTTTCGCCGAACGTCTCGGCGAGTATATCGTGTTGACCGAGGCCGAACATGCGCTGCTCGACTGTATCGAGGAGCGCGAACGCACGCTGCGGCGTGGCGCGGCGCTGGTGCGCGAGAAGGACGCGACGACCGAGCTTTTCATCCTGAAGCGCGGGATGATGATGAGCTTCGTCATCCTCGACGACGGCAGCCGCCAGATCCTGCAGTTCCTGTTTCCGGGCGACATCATCGCGATGTCGGCGCTCGCCTATTCGCGCGCGCGCGAGGCGGTAACGGCATTGTCGGACAGCGTGGTTTGTCCGTTCGATCGGCCGATGATGTCACGGCTCGCTTGCGAACAACCGCGGCTGTTCGCTGCAATCGTCGCGATCGACCAGATCGAGCGCGTCGCGCTGACCGATCGTCTGGCAGGCCTCGGTCGGACCTCGGCGAAGGCACGGGTCGCTGCGATCCTGCTAGAGGTACGCGATCGGTTGCGCCGGATCGATCCCGCGCTGGGCGATAGCTTCGTGCCAGGGTTGACCCAGGAGGAGATCGGCGACGCGACCGGGCTTACCGCCGTCCACGTCAACCGCATGCTGCGGCAACTCGAGGACGAGAAAATGATCGCCCGCGAGTCGGGTCGCGTGACGATTCTCGATGAACCACGGCTTGCGCGCGCGGCGAACTATGTCGATCGAATGGCGGGTATCGACCTGTCGTGGTTGCCGGCCGCAGCCACGATCAGCGCAGTCGCTCGACAAACCGAATGACATGCCCATAGGCGGCGCGGTCCTCGACCGCGAAGCGAGCATTGAGCGCAGCGCCGTCACCCTTCACCTCGCGCGAACGCCACAGCGCGACCTGGAACGCCTTGCGCTCGGCGCTGCACGCGCGGTCGGTCTGAATCGCGATCGCCGCAGGAGAACTCGTGCTCGCCATCGCGACCTGCGCGTAATCTTCGAGGCATGTATACCAGGCGGTGCGCTCCGGCGCTGCCGGGCCCACCGATACTGCCGCAGTGGTGGCGAGCAGGGCGAGGAGCATCATGGCAAGCGGCGCCCGCGGGCGATCAGGCCTTTTCCAGCGTGCATTGCAGCGGGTGCTGATTCGCGCGGGCGAAATCCATCACCTGGCCCACCTTCGTCTCCGCGACCTCGTAGCTGAACACCCCGCACACGCCGACGCCCTTCTGATGGACGTGCAGCATCACGCGAGTCGCTTCTTCGGACGTCATCCGGAAAAAACGCTGCAGACACAGCACGACAAACTCCATCGGCGTGTAATCGTCGTTGAGCATTAACACACGATACGGCGTCGGCTGCTTCGTCTTGGAGCGCGTACGCGTCGCGATGCCGACGCCGGTGCCCTCGTCACCGCCATCGTCGCGTCGCTCGGCCATGCTGATCGAATAGGTGGTCATCGTCACTCGACAAAATATGGCAAGCGGGGCGCCAAGGGCAAGGCCTGAAACGAAAACGGGGCGACCGTCTTGCGACGACCGCCCCACATTCACACAAGTCCGTCGCTATTAAGCGGCGGTCTTTACCTTCTCGGCGGCCAGCGCGACGCGGTTCGAGATCGGCTGCGCGATCTCGCCGGCGAGCTTCAGCGTGGCTTCCGTCGAGCGCGAAGCTTCAGCGACGAACGCGTCGAACGTGGCGCGCATGTAATCGCTCTGCAGCTTGAACAGCTCGGTCGGCGACTTGACGGTCGACATCGACTTGAACGCGCTGGTCGCATGCTCGAACGAGGCCTTGGCATATTGCGCCGCGTCCTGGCTCATCTTCTCGACGCCCTTGGCGGCGATCTTCGACGATTCGACCATCGCCTCGAGGTTGCCCTTGTTGAACGCGCCCATTTCCTGGAACGACTGCGCGCCCTTTTCCATCTGCGCCTTGGCACGCTCGTTCACGTCGGCGAACGCGGTCTTGGTCTTGTCGGTGATCATCTGGATCGTTTCGACCATCTTGGATTCCTTTGCGATGCTCTCCGCCGGAGCGGCGGGGGGCGTGATTTCGGTCTGCGGTGGTACGCTGGTCTGCTCTGGCGCTGGCGTTGCGGCGATCTTCGCCGCCGGGGCCGGCTTCTTGGCCGTCTTGGTCACCGGCGCCTTCAGCACCGATGGCACGGGGCTCGGCCCTTCTGCGCTTGCCGACAGCACGATCTCGTCGAGGCTGGTCGGCGTCACTGGCGTATCGGACATGCAAACGGCTCCCTATGCTGCGCTGCACAATAGTGAAACGTCGGCCCTAAATCAAGACTTTTGTGCAGTGCAGCAATTGCCCTCAGCGGGCACGCACGTAGCTCCCCGGCGCATCCTCCATCGCCGCCATCGCGCCACCGCCGGGCACGCGCGCGCCATCCGGGGCGACACGCTCGTCGCCATGCCCGCCCAGCCACTCAAGCCAATGCGGCCACCAGCTCCCTTTCGTCTCGGAAGCCCCGGCGACAAACGCATCGAGCGAATCCACGGCAGCGTCGTTGGTCCAATACTGATACTTCTGCGCCGCCGGCGGATTGACGACGCCAGCGATATGCCCCGATCCGGCCAGCACGAACTCCATCGGCCCGCGGAAATGCCGCGTGATCTCAAACACGCTTTCGGCCGGCGCGATATGATCCTCGCGCCCCGCCTGGATGTACGATGGCGTCGTGACCATCGTCAGGTCGATCGGCGTCCCCGCGATCGACAATGCGCCGGGCGTCACGAGCAGATTGTCGCGATACAGATCGGTTAGATAACTCAGGTGCCATTTCGCCGGCAGGTTGGTCGTATCGCCGTTCCAGTGCAGCAGGTCGAACGGCACATAATCGTTGCCGAGCAGATAGTTGCTGGTGACGTAATTCCAGATCAGGTCGCGCCCGCGCAGCAGGTTGAACGTCGCCGCCATATACCGCCCGTCGAGGAACCCTTCCGACGACAGCGACCGCACCATCGCCAGCTGATCGTCCTCGATGAAATGCTTGAGCTCGCCCGCCTGCGCGAAATCGACCTGCGCGGTGAAGAACGTCGCGCTCTTCACCTTGTCCGCCTCGCCGCGCGCGGTCAGCAGCGCCAGCGTCGCGGCGAGCGTGGTGCCCGCCACGCAATAGCCGATCGCATGGACCGCGGGCACATCCAGCACGGCGCGCACCGTATCGATCGCATCGACCTGCGCGGCGACATAATCGTCCCACACCACGTCCTTCATCGACGCGTCGGCCGACTTCCACGACACCATGAACACCGTGATGCCCTGATCGACGCACCAGCGGATGAAGCTCTTCTCGGGCGTGAGATCGAGAATGTAGAACCGGTTGATCCACGGTGGGAAGATGACGAGCGGCGTCGCCAGCACGTCAGGCGTCGTCGGCGTATACTGGATCAGCTCGTACAGCGCCGTGCGGTGGATCACCTTGCCCGGCGTGACGGCCAGGTTTCGACCGATCTCGAACGCATCGCCGGGCGTATGCGTCAGCTGCCCACGGCTCATGTCCGCGAGCATATGCTGCAGCCCCTTGAGCAGATTCTCGCCGCGCGTCTCGACCGTCTTGGCTATTACCTCGGGGTTGGTCAGCGGAAAATTCGACGGGCTCATCGCATCGACGAGCCCGCGCGCGGCAAAGCGCATCTGTTCTTTCTGCTTGTCGTCGACGCCGTCCATCGCGTCGATGCTGCGCAGCATATGATCCGAGATCATGAAATAGGATTGGCGGATCCAGTCGAACACCGGGTTCTCGCGCCACGCATCGGCCTTGAAGCGTTTGTCGCGCGCCTGGGCCGCCGGCTCCTCAGGCCGCGGCGCCTTGGGATCGAGCATTCGCTGCCACAGCGTCAGGCTGTCCGTCCAGAAATCACGCACTTGCGCCAGCGCCGGATTGTCGAACGTCGGCACCGATTTCAGCGAGGCGAGCCCCTGCTCGAGCATCATCTGCTGCCCTCGCCCCATCACCCACGTCCAATGCTGCAGGTCCGCCAGGCTCGGCGTCGCGGTGGCCGGTGCCGGCGCGTCCGGGTTCGGGGTGGCTTGCTGATCGGTCATGACGTCCTCTCGCGAAGCAGCATAGCGCGGCTTTGTGACCGCGAAAACCTGCCTGCTTCCGCTAAGCCAACGCAGCGTCTATGCCGCTGTTCCCAGCACGAGGCTTGCCATGTCCGACGAATTCTACCGCATGAAGCGCCTGCCACCCTATGTCATCGCCGAAGTGAATGCGATGCGGGCGCAGGCGCGCGCGGGCGGCGAGGACATCATCGATCTCGGCATGGGCAATCCCGATCTGCCGCCGCCCGAGCACGTCATCGAAAAGCTGATCGAAGTCGCGCGCAAGCCCGACGCGCACGGCTATTCCGCCTCGAAGGGCATCCCCGGCCTGCGCCGCGCGCAGGCGAACTATTACGGCCGCCGCTTCGGAGTCGACATCGATCCGGAAACCGAGGTCGTCGTCACGATGGGCTCGAAAGAAGGGCTCGCCAGCCTCGCCACCGCGATCACCGCGCCCGGCGACGTCGTGCTCGCGCCCAACCCGTCGTACCCGATCCATACCTTCGGCTTCATCATCGCCGGCGCAACCATCCGCGCCGTGCCGACCACCCCCGACGAGCATTATTTCGAAAGCCTCGAACGTGCGATGGCATTTACCGTCCCGCGTCCGAGCATCCTCGTCGTCAACTATCCGTCGAACCCGACAGCCGAGGCGGTCGACCTCGCCTTCTACGAGCGGCTCGTCGCCTGGGCACGCGAGAATAAGGTCTGGATCATCTCCGACCTCGCTTATTCCGAGCTCTATTACGACGGGAACCCGACCCCCTCGATCATGCAGGTGCCCGGCGCGAAGGACGTCGCGATCGAATTCACCTCGCTGTCGAAGACCTATTCGATGGCCGGCTGGCGGATCGGCTTCGCGGTCGGCAACAGGACGCTGATCGCGGCGATGACGCGCGTGAAGTCGTACCTCGATTACGGCGCCTTCACCCCGATCCAGGCCGCCGCCTGCGCCGCGCTCAACGGCCCGCAGGACATCGTCGAGCAGAACCGGCGGTTGTATCACCGCCGCCGCGACGTGCTGGTCGAAAGCTTCGGCCGCGCCGGCTGGGACATCCCCTCCCCGCGCGCCAGCATGTTCGCCTGGGCGCCGCTGCCGCCAGCGCTCGCGCACCTTGGCAGTCTCGAATTCTCCAAGCAGATGCTCACCCACGCCAAGGTCGCGGTCGCGCCTGGCGTCGGCTACGGTGAGAATGGCGAGGGCTTCGTGCGCATCGCGATGGTCGAGAACGAACAGCGCCTCCGCCAAGCGGCGCGCAACGTGCGAAAGTATCTCGCCAGCATGGGAGTAAACACGCCCGCCCGGAACGCCGGTTGAGCACGATCGGCGCGGTGCTGCACCGACGCATCGCTTCCATTTTCTCCCGTCACCCCGGCCTCGAGCCGGGGTCCCGCTTCTTCTTCACACTGCGAGAAACAGCGGGACCCCGGCCCGAGGCCGGGGTGACGGACAGCAGATCGCCGACCGATTCGCGCACGGCGGGGGCACATGGACGGCTATAACCCGCTCTATTCGCTCGCCGGCCTCATGGTCGGCATGCTCGTCGGGCTGACCGGCGTCGGCGGCGGATCGCTGATGACGCCGCTGCTGGTTATCGCCTTCGGCTTCCACCCCGCCACTGCGGTCGGCACCGACCTACTCTATGCCTCGGCGACCAAGACGGTCGGCAGCGCGGTGCATGGCATGCGCGGCACCGTCGATTGGGCAATCGTGCGGCGGCTCGCCACCGGCAGCCTGCCCGCCGCCTTGCTCACGCTGCTGGTGCTGAGCCGTGCCGGCACAACGGCGAAGGAGACCGGCGCGACGATCGCGGTTGTCCTCGGCGTGGCGCTGGTCCTCACCGCGCTCGCCACATTCTTCCGCGCGCGGATCGTCGCGCGCGTCGCCCCATATTTCGACGGCATGAGCGAGCGGCGGCTCGCGACTCTCACGGTGATGCTCGGCGCGATCCTCGGCGTGCTGGTGTCGTTCACCTCGGTCGGCGCCGGCGCGCTCGGCATGACCGCGCTGCTCATCCTCTACCCGCTCGCCCCGGTGAACCGCCTCGTCGGCTCCGACATCGCGCACGCCGTGCCGCTGACGCTGATCGCCGGGCTCGGCCATTGGTGGCTCGGTTCGGTCGACATGATGCTGCTCGCCTCGCTCCTCGCCGGATCGATCCCCGGCATCGTGCTGGGCAGCGTGATCGCATCGCGCGTCACCGATCGCGTCCTCACCCCGATCCTCGCGACGACGCTCGGGCTGGTGGGGCTGAAGCTGATTTTGTAGCACGCCCCCCTGCTAGCCGCCCCCCATTCTTGTTAGCCTCTCCATACCCGTTCGTGCTGAGGAGGCATTGAGCTTGTCGAAATGCCGTCCCGAAGCACATGTCCTTCGAGACGGCGCTTCGCTCTGCTCAGCACCTCCTCAGGGCGACCGGGAGATGACAAACCGTTCGTGCCGAGCAAAGTCGAGGCACATGCCCAAAGCAACCCGTACGTGGCTTGTCCCTCGACTTCGCTCGGGACGAACGGAAATGAACATAGGACCACCCAAATGCCCCGCCCCGGCTTCGCCTTCTCCACCGCCTTCAAGGTCCGCTACGCTGAGATTGACGGCCAACGCGTCGTCTTCAACTCGCGCTATCTCGAATATGCCGATGTCGCCGTCACTGAATTCTGGGAATGGACCGGGATCGAAGCCGCGCTCGGCGAAACCTGGCGCGAGATGGAATTCCACGTCCGCCGCGCCACGGTCGATTATCTCAAACCGCTGGTGCTCGGCGACACCGTCGAAGCATCTGTGCGGATCGAGCGGATGGGCACTTCGAGCATCACCAAGCGCTTCGATCTCGCCAACCAGCACGGCGATCTGTGCAACGTGATCGAGCTGGTCAGCGTCAACGTCCATCTGCCGACCGGCCGCCCGGTCCCGATCGAGGGCGACGTCCGCCAGTTCCTGAATGCGCTGATGGTGGCACAGCCCGATCGCGTCGCGTAAGGCAACCGACATGCTCGACATGCGCCCCGACTGCGAACGCTGCGGCACCGATCTTCCCGCCGATCAGGGCGGCGCGTTCATCTGCTCGTTCGAATGCACCTTCTGCGCCGACTGCGCCGAGGCAATGGACGAACGCTGCCTCAATTGCGGCGGCGAACTCCTCGACCGCCCCGCCCGCATCGGCGCCTCGCTGAAGAAGCATCCCGCCTCGACGAAGCGCCACTTCGCCAGTTGATCCTAATCTCCCCTCCCGTTTGCGGGAGGGGTCGGGGGAGGGCCTGCCCGAAGAGAACCACGCCGCAATGGCTGTCCTACTCTGCCCGATCATGATCTAATCGCAGCCGATGAGCATCGTCCGCCTCCCTACGCCCTCTCCCATCACCCCAACGAATGTTGAGGCTGTTGGAGAAAAACGCGCCACAGCCTCAACTTACTCAACATTCGTTTTTTGCAATCGTCGATGACAGCCCGGATCCTAATCATCGCAGGTTCCGATTCCGGCGGCGGCGCCGGCATTCAGGCCGACATCAAGACCGTCACGATGCTCGGCGGCCACGCGATGACAGCCGTGACGGCCATCACCGCGCAGAACACAGTGGGCGTGCAGGGCGTCCACCCGATCCCGACCGAAATGGTCGTCCAGCAGATGCGCTCCTGCATCGACGACATCGGCGTCGACGCGGTCAAGATCGGCATGATCGGCTCGGCCGCGACGGCGCATGCGGTAGCGGACGTGCTGGAAACCCTATCTCCCTCTCCCCGCTCGCGGGGAGAGGGCCGGGGAGAGGGGCAGTCCCAAGCCACCCCGTCCGCCGCCCTCCCCCTCTCCCAACCCTCTCCCCTGAAGGGGAGAGGGCTTCCGATCGTCTTCGACCCAGTGATGATCGCCACCTCCGGTTCGATCCTCGCCGACGCCGACACGATCACTGCCTTCGACCGCCTGATGCGCCTGGCGACGCTGGTCACCCCCAACCTCCCCGAACTCGTCGCACTTGGCGGCAAGGGCGCGGTGCTGGAAACCGGCGCAGCGCTCCTCGTGAAAGGCGGCCACGCCGAAGGCGACAAGATTACTGACCGCCTGCTCGACCAGAGCGGTGAGGTCACCAGCTGGACAGCCCCCCGCATCGACACCCCGCACACCCACGGCACCGGCTGCACCCTCGCCAGCGCGATCGCCGAAGGCCTCGGCCGCGGCCTCCCCCTTCCGCAAGCGACCGCCCGCGCCCGCCGGTTCGTCCGCATCGCACTCCGCGAAGCCCCGGGTCTCGGTGCCGGACACGGCCCGATGGGCCACCAAAAGGTCCGCCTCGACAGCGACGTCGGCGGCGCGACCCCCAACCAGATCACCCTCCCCGCCACCAACCACGCCGCAAGCTTCGCCTTCTACAAAGAACTCGGCCTCACTCCGATCGTCGACAGCGACGGCCGCTATGCCCGCTTCGAAAGCGCCGGCGGCACCACGCTTTCGATCGAGGCCGCCGACGAGATCGATGCAAAACCGATCCTCTTCCTCGAAGTCGCCGACCTCGACGTCGCCGTAACAGCCGCCCGCGCGCACGGGATCGCGGTCACCGATCCGATCGACCAGAGCTGGGGCTGGCGCGAAGCCCGACTCTCCGACCCCGCCGGCAACGCGCTTCGTCTCTACACCGCTGGCGAGAACCGCCGCTTCCCGCCATGGCGGCTGACATGCCCGGATTGAAACACGAACGCCTCTATCTCGCCCCTGTCGCCGGAGTGGACGAGGCCGGCCGCGGCCCGCTCGCCGGCCCTGTCGTCGCCGCGGCCGTCATCCTGCCGGCGAGAAACGTCCCCAGAGGCATCGACGATTCGAAGAAGCTCCCCGCCACCGAGCGCGCCCGCCTCTGCGCACGGATCACCGACTGCGCGATCGTCGGCGTCGGGATCGTCGAGGCCGACGAAATCGACACGCTCAACATCTATTGGGCGACGATGAAGGCGATGACGATCGCGGTCGATCAGATCGCAACCAAACTCGGCTGCGCGCCCGGTCACGTCTTGGTCGATGGCAATCGCCTGCCGCGCTGGGGCTATGCGTCCACCCCGATCGTCGGCGGCGACGCGCTCAGCCGCTCGATCGCCGCCGCCTCGATCGTCGCGAAGCACACCCGCGACACGATCATGCTCCAGCACCACGAATCATATCCGCAGTACGATTGGGCGTCGAACAAGGGCTATGGCGCGCCCGCGCATCGCCGCGCTTTGGCCGAACATGGCCCCTGCCCGCTCCACCGTCGCAGTTTCGCACCGGTCGCGCAGACGGTTCTGCAATTCTAGAGTCTTTTGCGCCACACCCCACCGCTTGAGGCCTGCCGGCGCGCGGGACTCAACATCTGGGGCGGGCCGCGAAATGTTCCGCTTCGTTAACGACTTCGCAATGATGTTCGTTAACCATTGTCCGCTTGACGACGAGTCCGCCGCGCGGCGACCATCGCGTGCGAAATGGGGGAATCAATGGGGGTCATCGAAAAGGCGCGCGTCCGCAGCGCAAAGGCGGCGCCCGTTGCCACACCACCGGCGGTGCTGCCGCTGGACGAGATCCTGATGGGCGATTGCATCGCCCACATGCGTGCGCTGCCGGCGAAGTCGGTGGACATGATCTTCGCCGACCCGCCCTACAACCTCCAGCTCGGCGGCGAGCTGTTCCGTCCCGACGGCAGCCATGTCGATGCGGTGACCGACGATTGGGACAAGTTCGACAGCCTGAAGCATTACGACGCCTTCACCCTCGCCTGGCTGGCCGAGGCACACCGTCTCCTGAAGGAGGACGGCACGATCTGGGTGATCGGCAGCTACCACAACATCTTCCGCGTCGGCGCCGCGGTGCAGGATCTCGGCTATTGGATCCTCAACGACATCGTTTGGCGCAAGGCCAATCCGATGCCCAATTTCCGCGGCACGCGCTTCACCAACGCGCACGAAACGCTGATCTGGGCGTCGAAGGGTGAGAAAGCGAAATACACCTTCAACTACCGATCGATGAAGACGCTGAACGACGAGCTCCAGATGCGCTCGGATTGGGAATTCCCGATCTGCGGCGGGCAGGAGCGGCTGAAGGGCACTGACGGCCACAAGGTTCACCCGACGCAAAAGCCCGAAGCGTTGCTGTACCGCATCCTGCTCGCCTGCACTAAGCCCGGCGACGTGGTGCTCGATCCGTTCTTCGGCACCGGCACCACCGGTGCGGTGGCCAAGCGGCTCGGCCGGCGCTGGATCGGGATCGAGCGTGAGACGGGCTATATCGATGCCGCAAAGGCGCGCATCGCCGCCGCCCTGCCGCTCGACGAATCTTCGCTGACCACGATGCAGAGCCCGCGCCAGCAGCCCAAGGTCGCGTTCGGCGTGCTCGTGGAGAATGCATACCTCCCCGCCGGCAGCATCGTCACCGATGCCAAGCGCCGCTGGCGCGCCACGGTGCGTGCCGACGGAAGCCTGGCGAGCGACTGCGGCACCATCGGATCGATCCACAAGCTTGGCGCGACGCTGCAGGGGGCACCGGCGTGCAACGGCTGGACCTTCTGGCACCATGAGGCCGCAGGGGTGCTGACACCGATCGATTCACTGCGCCAGACGTACCTGCTCGCGACACAGGTCTAGTCTCCGCCGTCATGCACCTACTCCCGGTCCAGTTCGTCGATGCGCCGTTCGCGTATCCTGATGGCGCAGTCGAGCGGCTGGCCGGCGGGATGCAGTGGTTCGCCGCCTATGAGGTTACCGAAGCCGCCACAAAGCGCGTCGTCCCGGTTGCCGAGGTTGCGTCACTTGGCGAGCGAGCAGTCACCCTACACGGCCGCATCACCGCACCGCGACCGGCGCTCACCCTCGGCCCACGCACGTTGCGGTTCGACCAGCCCGTGGTCGCCGGCATCCTCAACCTCACACCTGACAGCTTCTCCGACGGCGGCGCGCATAGCGACGATCCCACTGCCGCAGCCGCGGCCGGCATGACGATGGCCGGCACCGGCGCCGCGCTGATCGACGTCGGGGGTGAATCAACTCGGCCGGGCGCGACGCTTGTCTGGGAGGAGGACGAAGCCAAGCGCGTCGTGCCCGTCATCAAGCGGCTGGCGGCGGCTGGCGCGCTCGTGTCGATCGACACACGCAAGGCGTTGGTGATGGAGCGCGCGCTCGCCGCAGGCGCCGCGATCGTAAATGACGTGTCAGCTCTGCTGTGGGACACGCGCGCGCTCGACGTCGTCGCGCGCACCGGCTGCCCCGTGATCCTGATGCACTCGCCCGACCCAACCAAGGGGCCGCACGGCGGCGATGGCTATCGCAATGTAGTGACCGACGTCTTCGACTGGCTCGAAGCACGCATCGAGGCGGTGGTCGCGGCCGGCGTGGAGCGCTCGCGCGTGATCGTCGATCCCGGGATCGGCTTTGGCAAGTCGCTGCAGGACAATCTCGCGCTGATCAACGCGCTGACGATCTTCCACGGTCTCGGCTGCCCGGTCATGCTAGGGGCGAGCCGCAAGCGACTGATCGGCGCCTTGTCGAACGAAGCGCCGGCGGGCGAGCGGCTCGGTGGCTCGGTGGCGCTCGCGCTGAAGGGGGCGGAGGCCGGGGTGCAATTGCTGCGCGTCCACGACGTGCCGGAAACGGTGCAGGCGCTGCGCGTCTGGCGCGGCCTGCGCGACCGGGCCTTCGTGGGGTGAGTACACGCTGATGTGCGTCGTGGCGCTGGCCCTTGCCGCCCACCCGAAGTGGCAGCTCGTCGTCGCCGGCAACCGCGACGAATTTCACACCCGCGCCGCCGCCCCGCTCGCCCGCTGGACTGACGCACCACACGTCCTATCGGGTCGCGATCTCGTGTCGGGCGGCGGGTGGATCGGCGTATCGGACGCGCGGCGGTTCGCCGTCGTCACGAACGTCGCGGGCTACCCACGCGACGGCGACGCGCCTTCGCGCGGCGCGCTGGTCGCGGATTACCTGCGCGACGGCAGCTTGCCGGCGGACGACATGCTCGGCGCCTTCGGCGGGTTCAGCCTGCTGACGATCGGGGACGATGCGAGCTTCCGCACCAACCGTCCCGCGATCGAGCGTCGCCCGCTCGCACCGGGGCTGCACGGAATCGCGAACGGCCCACTCGATCCGCCGTCACCGCGCACGCGCACGCTGACGATGGCGCTGGCCGAATGGATCGCCTCGACCCGCCCGGCCTCCGCCGTGCTCGATCTGCTCGCCGACGAAGCGCCAGCCGGCGAACGCCCGGTATTCATCCGCGACGGCGTCTACGGCACACGGTGCAGCACCGTGATCGCAGTGGATACGGCAGGCAACGGCATGATCGTCGAGCGCCGCTTCGGCCCGGCGGGCGTGCCCGATGGCGAAACCCGCCTCGACTTCAGCTGGCGGTGACCCGACCCTCCACGCTGTGCCGCCGACCATAGAGAAAGTAGATCGCCAGCCCGATCACGTTCCAGATCACGAACCGCACGATAGTCGACGATGGCAGGCTGAACAGCAAATACAGGCAGCCCAGGATCGCCAGCGTGCCCACGACATAAGGTTGTGGACAACGGAACAGCCGCTCCGCACCGGGCGCACGCTTGCGCAGCACCATCAAGCACGCGCCGACAGCGATGAACGCCAGCAGCGTCCCGGCATTGGCCAGCTCAGCGATCTCGTCGAGCCGGAAGATACCAGCAACGATCGCGATCGACACGCCCGTTACCAGGGTGATCAGCGTCGGTGCGCCCGTCCGCGGGCTGACGGTCGCAAGCCGGCGCGGCAGCAGCCCGTCGCGCGCCATCGTAAAGAAGACGCGGCTCTGCCCGTACATCATCACGAGGATCACCGACGGCAGCGCGATGATCGCCGCCAGCGCGATCAGATACGCCGCCACCGGCTGGCCGAGCGATCGCAGTACCAGCGCAAGCGGCTCGGGCGAATTGGCGAGCTGCAGGAACGGCATGGCGCCGATCGCGGTCACCGCCACGAGCATGTAGATCACCGTGCAGACCAGCATCGATCCTACGATCCCGATCGTCAGATCCCGCCCCGGGTTCTTCGCCTCCTCCGCCGATGTCGCCACCGCATCAAAGCCGTAGAAGGCGAAGAACACGATCGCCGCCGCCGCCATCACACCCCGCTTCTCGCCGCCCGTTTCCACCGATCCGAAGCCATAGGGCATGAACGGATGCAGATTGTCGGCATTGAACGCCGGCAGCGCGAAGGCGATGAACACGCCAAGCGCGGTAAGCTTGATGACGACCAGCACGATGTTGAGCGTCGCACTCTCGCGCGTGCCAGCGATCAGCATTCCCATCACCCCCAGCGCGACCATGACCGCGGGCAGGTTGACGATCCCGCCACCATGCGGCCCGCTGAGCAACGCCGGCGGTAGTACGATGCCCGCCGATTGAATCCAGCCGACGAGATAACCCGACCAACCTACCGCCACCGTCGCGCAGGCCAGCGAATATTCGAGGATCAGGCTCCATCCCACGATCCACGCCAGCGCCTCACCGAGCGCGGTATAGCTGAACGTATAAGCGCTGCCCGCGGCCGGTATCATCGTAGCGAGTTCGGCATAGGCCAGCGCCGCACAGGCGCACACCGCGCCCGCGATCGCGAAGGCGAGGATCACCGCCGGCCCGGCGCGCTCCGCACCGACGCCGGTCAGCGTGTAGATCCCCGTGCCGACAATCGCACCGACCCCCAACGCGATCAGGTGCGGCCACGACAAGGTCTTGGCGAGCGCCTGTCCGTGTGCGTGCTGCGTAACCGACTCCAGCGACTTGCGCGGCCCGAACATGTGCTTCCCCTGTTATGAGCGACGGACCGTGCCGCGTCGGCGGCGATTGGGCAACCGCCACGCTGATCGTCATTGCTGCGATCTGCCGCAGCGTGGCATGATCGTCACGGGGTACGAACAAGGGTGCAACGCATGTCAACCGCCGAGCTGGAGATGCCGAGCCGTTTCTCGATCATCACGATCGCAGCGCCGGGGATCGAATCGCCCGCATGGAACGCGCGGTTGCGTTGGCCTAGCTTTGGCGACGATCACGTTGCGCTCGAACCCGGCGACCGGCGCGGGATCTGGGCAGCGCAACTCGATGCTGCGGTGATCCGCGCCGATCGCGCGGTTGTGCTGGTGGCGGAGGGGATCGGCTGCCATGCGGCGTCATGGTGGGCGCGACTCACCCCGCGCAGCTATGTGTCGCGGGTCGCCGGCGCGCTGCTCTTCGATCCACCCGCAGCGGGTGCAGGCACCCGTGAGGCATTCGCGTCTCCCGCGGTGGCTCTGCCGTTTCCCTCGCTAGTGCTTGCCGGCGACGCCGCCTCCGCGCCGGTCAGCGCGATCGAAAGCTGGGGCAGCCGCCTGATCGACGGTCATCGCCAGCGCAAGGGTGACTTGCTTTCGTGGCGCAGCGCCCAGCGGTTGGTCGAGCGCGTGACCGCGAAGGTGGTCGAGCGTGACATCGAACGCATTCTGGCGCTGCACCCGCTCCAGCGTCAGTAAGCGACAGGTCTTCTCGTCGGGCGGCCCGGCTTAACCAAGTCCCTTGTTGCCCTCCTCTTCCCTCCTCGCTAACCGCCTTTGATGGCGCACGTCGGCATCATCATGGGCTCCACGTCCGATTGGGAAACGATGCGCCATGCGGCCGAGACGCTCGACGCGCTCGGCGTCGCGCACGAAACGCGCGTCGTCTCCGCGCACCGCACCCCGCAACGCCTTTACGACTATGCGACGCAGGCCGCCGACCGCGGGCTCAAAGTGATCATCGCTGGCGCGGGCGGGGCAGCGCATTTGCCCGGCATGGCGGCAGCGATGACACACTTGCCGGTGCTCGGCGTCCCGGTCGAATCCAAGGCGCTGAAGGGCATGGATAGCCTGCTTTCGATCGTCCAGATGCCCGGCGGCATCCCGGTCGGCACGCTCGCGATCGGGAAGCCTGGTGCGATCAACGCGGGGCTGCTCGCCGCCGCGATCCTCGCTACCAGCGACGCGGCGCTCACGACGCGGCTGAAGGCATGGCGCGCGGCGCAGACCGAGCGAGTCGCGGAGACACCCGAATGACGCCGTTACCGCCCGGATCGACAATTGGCATTCTCGGCGGCGGGCAGCTCGGCCGGATGATCGCGACCGCTGCCGCGCAGCTCGGCTATCGCACCCATGTCCTCGCGCCCGATCGCGAGAGCGTCGCCGCGCAGACCGCTTCGGCGCTCACCCGCGCCGATTACCACAACCGAATCGTGCTCGCCGATTTCGCCGCGCAATGCGACGTAGTGACCTACGAGTTCGAGAACATCTCGGCAGTTCCGGTCGAATGGCTCGCCGACCGTGTGCCCGTCCACCCCTCGCCCGCCAGCCTGCGCGTCGCGCAGGATCGCATCGCCGAAAAGGAGTTCGTCTCCAACGTCGGCGGCACGCCGGCGCGCTGGGCGGCGGTCGATTCACGCGTCTCGCTGGACGCGGCAATCGCGGAGATCGGTACGCCGGCGGTGCTCAAGACGACCCGCATGGGCTACGATGGCAAGGGCCAGGTCCGGCTGCAATCCCCGGCCGATGCCGATGGCGCCTGGGAGTCGATCGCCGGCCCCGCCGTGCTCGAGGCGTTCGTCGATTTCAGCCATGAATTCTCCATCGTGCTGGTGCGCGATTGCGACGGGCGGATGGTGAGCTACCCCCCGCCATGGAACGAGCATGAGGATTCGATCCTCGCCCGCTCCACGGTGCCGGCGCCAGCACAGATCGCGTCGCTGTGGACCGAGGCCGCGGCGCTGACCGGGCGCATCGCCGACGCGCTCGGCCACGTGGGCGTGCTGACGTGCGAATATTTCGCCACGCCCGACGGCCCGGTGTTCAACGAAATGGCGCCACGCGTCCACAACTCGGGCCATTGGACCATCGAGGGCGCGGTGACCTCGCAATTCGAGAACCACGTCCGCGCGATCTGTGGACTACCACTCGGCGATACCGCGCTGGTCGGTGCCGGCGTGACCATGGAAAATCTGATCGGCCACGATGTCGACCGCTGGGCCGACTTGCTCGCCGAGTCGGGCGCGCACCTTCACCTCTACGGCAAGCGCGAGGTTCGCCCGGGCCGCAAGATGGGTCATGTGACGCGCGTCCAGCGCAGCTGATCAGCGGCTCGCGTTGCCGCACAGCGCAGCGACGGCCGCCAGCACGCTAGCATCGGTAAACGGCTTCGTGATCCGCGGCCGATCACGGTACACTTCCGGCATCGACCAGCCATCATAGCCGGTCACAAAGGCATGCGGCACGTGCTGCTGCTCCAGATAGTCAGCGAGCCGGTAGGAAAGCGTCCCCTCCAGGTTCACATCGAGGATCGCGGCATCGAGCGCTTCGCGATGCGCGAGGTCCAACCCGGACGCAAGATCGCCCACAGGGCCGATCACGTCGGCTTCGACGCTTTCCAGCACGCGCTTCAGGTCGGAGGCGATGAAATACTCGTCCTCCACGATCAGGATTCGCCGCCCCTTCAACGATGGGCTGGTCACTGCAAATCCCTTTTCCTACGGCCGACCCGCGGCCGCCCTGAGCAATGAAGAAACACGTGCCGACCGGCTTACATTGCCGCTATCGGCTAACGATTGTCGTACCGTCTTCGGCGATACGCCAGCGCTTTCGATCAAAGCAGTTCCCCCATTCGCGGGATCTTGTACGGGGGCCGCCCAGCGTCGGGTGTAAGGCGCCGTCCCCTGGCGGCTATAACCTGTGCTAGTCGTCGCACATGTCATGGTAAGAGCACCGCAACCCCAATACATCAAAACTGCGGCTAACACAGGTAAATGATTTCGACTGCCCAACGCCGCATGATCACGACGTGGACGCGATTAATCAGCATGATCAAAAGCTCGCAACGCTGCGTATTATCCGTGATCAGTTGAAGCAGATTATTGATTTATCGGACCTCTCCGAGGAGCTCTTGATTTCTGCCCGACTGGCCCATGCTTTGGATTGCGTGGAAAGCCGGGTTGAAAGTGTGATGACGGCTTATTCGACTAGCCGCCATGATAGCATTCATCCGTTATCGACGATCTGACGCGCGTAGCAGCCGCTGCCCTCGTTGGCTGAGGACACACGCATCGCGTGGCCGGAATCAGTCGATCATTGGCGTCATGCCCGGCTCGGCTTTGGCCATCGCGCGCTGGTAAGCTGCCCGCTCGGCAATGCGTCGCAGGTAAGCCTGAACATTCGGCATGCCCGTCAGTGGCGCGCCGCCGAACGCCCGCGATGTCGTGAGTGTGTATACCATCATGATATCGGCGAGTGTCAGATGCTGGCCACCAAAGAACGGCACCGTGCCCAGCCGCTGCTCCATCATCTCACTGCTGCGATCCGCCCGCGCCGCGACGAACGGCACGCGCCCCGGATCGCTACCACCCAATCCTAGCACCATCCCCATCATCTTCGTCGCCATGTAGGTCGCGTTCGACCAATGAAACCAGAAGAGATGCTCCGGGTAATCGGGATCCGATGGCGCTGGCGCCAGCCGCCCCGACCCGAAGCGGCTGTTGATGAATTCGCAGATCGCGCCGCTTTCGCCGAGCACGAAGTCGTCCACCGTGATTACCGGCGCGACACCCATCGGATGCAAAGACTTGTATTTGTCCGGGGCGAGGCGATTGTCGGCCCGGCGGTCATATCGCTTAAGTTCGTATTCGAGCTCAAGTTCTTCGCACAACCAGACGATACGTTCTGACTGCGATAGTCCTAAATGGTGGACGACGAGCATCGACTTTCCTCTCGATCGCGAAACAGGTGTTTCGGTTGCGATGGCGTGCCTTGCGCCTCGTGATCGAGCTATACCGATGTGTCGTATCCTTCAAGCGCCGCCGGCCGCGGCCGGCGCGTACCCGTCAAGCTACTCCGCAGTCGACCCGGCATTCGGCTGCTCGCCGGTCTTCTGGGCGCCGAGCTGCCCCGTCCCATGATAGCCCTGCCCAGTTTGGCCGCCGTCGAAATGGCCACCCTTCTTGCCAGTGTGCGGATTCGGATAGGCGCCGCCCTGCGATGCGCCGTCTTGATCGTTGGGCTCACGATCGCTTTCGGGCCCATCTCGCGGCGTGCCCGCTCCACTCGCCTGCATTGGTTGCTTGTCGGACATCATAGGCTCCAAAGTTTCGTGGTGCTGTCCGACATCAACGTTCGCCGCGTGGCTTCGTGCCGAAAGAAACCACTGACGCTACGAGGAAAAAACGCCGGACCGTCAATGTTCGTGAGACGCGATGCCATCCGGGTTGCCACCGCTGTCCGCCCGAAACTGAAAACCCTTCAGATCGTGACGATCCGGGAGGCCATGAACGCGACCAAGATAGAAGGTCGCCAACGCGTAATGCGCCTTCACCGCCTGGGGCGATGTCGCACGCTGCGCCATGTCCAGTTCACGGTCTGCGCGACGTGAAAAATAAGTATGATCGTCGGTCGTATCCATAGTCCCACGACTCCAAGCCTGGTCATGAGAGTAGAGCGAAAATAGCTCGTTGGTTCGCCCACATGGATTAAATATTCAATGAATATCAGGCCGCGAGATCAATTTTCGAAGGCGAGTAGAATTCTTGTTTAGTCAATCTATTTTAATGCCGACACCCGACTCGTTCGCCAAATCGTGTTTCCTGGCGGCAAGACGAAAGTTTCGGCTTCGCCCGGTTAGTCGATTCTTAAGCGACTGTGCGTCGCGACAGCGCTGCGTCCGCAGTAGCGCCGTCCCGTTCAACGGGATTTCAGGCAATGCGTGACAGCGACAATTCAAAGCAGTTGATGTGGCTGAACCTGGGGTTGCTCTTGGCTGTGTCGCTGGCTTCTCTGGCTCACGCCGTCACGCTGTAAGTCTGGCCGTCAGCGCCGTGAAGCCAAGTGATGCTCACGATAGTCGCGCGCTTCCTCGCTCATTGCGATCGAGCGCACGACTGCGATCAGCGTCTCCCGGTCAGGGGCGCTCGTGATCATTTCGGCGTAGCTTGCCGAACCCTTTTGATCCGGCGCACGCCCCAGGATCGCATGATAGCAAACGTCAACAAATGCGGTCGCGTCCGACGCGCCGAAATCAAGCGCGCGCGCGATCGATGCCCCTTTGCCCTTAAGCGGCTTCAGCAAAAGCGTACCCCCCCCCGAAACAGTCACTCTAATTTACAATTGCATAAGTCGAATAACAGCTCGAAGATTCTAAGTCGAATTAAATTCGTTTCGGTGGTAATATGCTTTTACCTTGCAAACGGCAAAATTCCGGACTGCAACTTGTTAGGTAATCAACGCTTGAAACTGTACAGCACAACTGCGCGTGCGAGGTTGAGTCAAACGCGCTGACGCGCTCGACGGTAGCCTTGATAAACAATGTCCGCGGACGACATTAAACAGTATCAAAGGTCATTCCGCGCCTCAGCGCACGTGGAAACCCGCCATGCCGCCTTCACCGGCATTGGTCCGCTCGCGTCCCGCAAGAACATTCTCCAGTTCGTCGAGCGAGTGCGGCACGTCGAGATACTGCGCGCCAAGGAACAGCCGCGTGCCCTGCTCCTGCGGCACCGCATGGGTAAGCTTGTCGATATCAATCAGCGCCTTGCCTGAAGGCGCAATTTCGATTTGAACAAACCGCATAGCTTAAATTCCACCTGGACTTACGACCGACTTCACTTGCGCTGTGCCGGCGATTGCTCGGCAGGCGTCCCCTTGGTCGACGGGTTCGACGCGTTCTGCTTCGGCGGCTTCTCGGCCTTCGGCTTGCGAAGCTCCTTGCTCGACTTTTGCTGACCTTTTGCCATCTTACACTCCTTGAGCAGCGACGTTCCGACCAATGCATTGCCGCCGCCGATGGTACTGAAGCGTCAGAGTGATCATTGACCACCCTTATCCTCATCTACACGACCGGGAGCGGATTGCACCCTAGGTAATCGCCACCGCAAGCCTTAAGCCCTCGATCGCCTTTCCAGCTAGTGTGCCCGAATGTCGGCCGGCGGGGCGAGACAATCGTGCCGCTCAGGTCCGCACGACGATTGGAGGATGCCTGGATGACGCTTCGCCGGGGAATTGGCGCTAACGACCACGTCCCAAGCACCTGTCACGACAGCGTGTTCATTTCCGTTCAGTATCTCCGCGGCGTCGCATCCTTCATGATCGTGCTGTACCACGTCGGCTACGATCTGCATTTCGTGACGGAGTACGGCAGGGCGCATTGGCTCGCCTCCGGCGTAGACATCTTCTTCGTCATCAGTGGCTTTGTGATGGTCGTGTCCACCTCGGGGCGTCCGGTCGACCCCAAGAGCTTTATGATATCGCGCTTATCCCGGGTTGCGCCGCTCTATTGGATGGCAACCATGATCATGGTCGCCATCCTTTACGTTCGCGGCCAGCTGCTTCCTTCGTTCGATGAACTGCTCAAGTCATTGTTCTTCATCTTTCACTTCAATCCACGCGTAAATGAAATCAGTCCGGTTTTGGGGCCTGGGTGGACGCTGAACTACGAAATCTATTTCTACCTAGTTTTCGCGGCGTTTCTCAGAGTGCCAGTCACGCGGCGCATCATCGTAATCGCCACGTTGTTCATCCTAATCGCAAGCCTGCGTCTTGTCGTGCCGCCGGACAACACCATCCTTGTCCGCATGACCAGCCCGATGCCGCTAGAATTCGTGGCCGGGATGGTGATTGGCCGCTATAGAAGCATCATCATGCGCGCACCTCGCCTTCTTGGTATAGGCGCGATCGTATCTGCGCTGTTGGCGCTCGCGCTGTTCGACCCCGCTGTGCCCAGATTCATTTTCTTCGCGCCGCTCGCGGTCCTTATTGTGATGGGCACGATAATCTGCGAGCCCGCAAGTAGCCGGCGACGGATCGGCGTTCTCGATCAATTGGGCAAGTCCAGCTATAGCCTCTACCTCGTACATCCGCTGATCCTGGCAACATTGACACCGATCGTCGTCGCTGACGCCTTGGCGCTGCCCATTGCCATCTTGCTCATCGCCGCATCGATCGCACTTGGGCTATTCGCCTATTATTTCTGTGAGGTGCCACTGACTTCGGCCGCCCGGGCATTGTTGACCAGAGCGACCAAGCGACGCTATCCGGCAAACGCATCCGCAGATCATCCGCCGCTGGTTGATTGATCGTCCCGCCCGCGATTTTACCAGATCGACGGCATCACCATCGCAGCGCCGGAGTTAAAACGTGAAGTGGTTGCGCATCGCGACGATTGCCATCTTCGTCGTGTTCCTTGGGCTGGCCTTGACGATCTGGGCTACCCGGCCGTCAGCAGGCTCCGACCAGATCGTCCTCCCATCCAAGACGCCCTTCACCAAAGGCCGGTTCTTCGCCTTCGCCATGCCGTGGGCGGGCGAGACGGTTACGATCTTGAAGCCATGGGCACCGCATGCGGACGCCGTGGTGTTGAACCTTAGCGAATTCCCGAACAAATCCGTCGTGCATTGGCGCTGGCCGCCGCTGGTGCCGCACTTCGGCCTTGGTGTATGGGGCTATAACGCCGTGATGTACGGCAATTATGATGGCGGTGTGCCGGAAAAGCCGGTTGCACCGATCCGCGTGCGCGACCTCAAAGAACTGCGTCAGAGCTACAGTTTTCGCCTGTCCAACCGGTTCGGCGATGGCAATGTGTTGACCGAATTCTACCTGCGATCGAGCACCACCAATGTGCATGCGAAGGTAATCGAGATCGGTTGGTTCTTCCATATGCCGCCTAACACTAGGGCCTATTTTGACTCGGCAACGCCGGTCGGGCGGTACGTCGATGAACAGGGCCGGCGCTGGATGGTGCGGATTGGCGAGAAATTCTGCATGATCGCGCCGGAGCAACCGCAGGATCTGCCGATGACCGGAACGCTCGATATGCTGCCGGTGCTACGCTGGCTGCAGCAGAAGGGGCGCATTAGTGGTAACGAGTGGATGTCCGGGATCGCACTGGGCGTTGAGCCGGTGTCCGGCATCGGTACAATGTCGATTGATCGCTGGCCGGTGACGATGCGCTGACCTTCGGCACTTCACGGTCGACGACGAGGCGCAGCTACGTCGCCGCGCCGCCTGACATCCGAGAAGCTGCGGATATCGGGGGTCTGCACACCGAATATGCTCCTGCTGCATCGGCACCGGCAGCGCCGCGGCGAGCAGCCGGCCCTGGTGCGCGAAATGGTCGCCATCCGAAGAGCACCCTTATCCATGACATCGTCCGCTATTCAGCGAGGCAACACTTCAAGTGTCGCACTTCAGTCGATACCCTATTCCCAGCTCGTTCTGGACCAGGCTACCGATCGGATCCGGCGCCTCGATCTTCTGGCGGAGGTTTCTGATTACGATGCGCAGATATTCGACGCGGGGATCGGCTTTGCCCCAAATCCGCTCCAGCAGCTGCCTGTGCGTCACCACCCGGCCCGGATGCTCGGCGAGCATCGTCAGCACCTCATATTCCTTGCGCGTCAGGTGTACCTCGGTGCCGCGGCGCCGCACGAGATGATCGGCAAGATCGATCGAAAGATCGCCCACCTGAATCTGTCGTCCGGTCACCGTATCGCGCCGCCGCAGCGCGACGCGTAGTCGCGCGAGCAGCTCTTCGCTGTCGAACGGCTTGGTGACATAGTCGTCGGCGCCGAGGTCGAGCGCAGCGACCTTGTCATCCGTGCCTTCGCGGGCCGAGACGACCAGCAGCGCCGTCGCCGGTCGGCGGGCTATTAGCGGCACGAGTTCCAGCCCGTCACGGCCCGGCAGGCCGAGGTCGAGCAGCACAGCGTCGGGATCGTGATGATCGACGGCCGTCATCGCTGAACGTGCGTCGTCGGCGTCGATCACGTTGTAGCCCGCGCGCTCCAGCGTCTGGTGCAGCAGGCGGCGGATGGCGGCATCATCGTCGACGACCAGGACCAGCGCCATCAGATGTCCCCTTCCCCGGCGGTCGTGCGGACGACTGCGCTCGCTGGAAAAACGAGTGTAAAAACTGCGCCTTCGTCCGAGTCACGGTTCCGCGCCTCGACCGACAGTCCCATCCCCTCGGCGAACGCCTTGACGATCGCAAGGCCGAGGCCGGTGCCGCCGGTCGATCGATCCGATCCGTCGAAGCGACGGAAGGTATCGAAGACCGCCTGTTCTTCGCCCGGCGGCAGCCCGGGGCCGGTGTCGATGACCGACAGCCGCAGGTTACCGTGGCGATTTTCGCCCGCGATGCGGATCTCGCTGCCTGGATCGGCGTAGCGCCCCGCATTGTCGAGCAGGTTCAGCAAGCAATGGTGCAGCAATTGTGGATCGCAGCGCACCAGCGGCAGGACAGGCGGAACGTCTAGAAGAATAGGGTGCCCGGTTAAAGCCGCGCGCGCGTCGTGCGATGCGCCAGCTACGGCATCGCTGAGGTCGATCGGCTCGATCGCGAGGTTGAGCGCCCCGGATTCAATCCGCGCCATGTCGAGCAAATTGGCAACGAAGCGGTCAAGCCGCCGGGTCTCCTGCTCGATCGTGGCGACGAGCTCAGGTGTGACGCCATGGCGCAGCTCGGCAGCCGCGGCGCGCACCACGGTCAATGGCGTGCGTAAGTCGTGGCTGACCGAGGACAGCAGCGCGCCGCGCAGCCGGTCGCGCGTGCGGACGGTCTCGACGTCACGCATCTCGCTCTCGAGCCGCATGCGTTCGAGGACGAGCGCGCCCTGGTCGAGCAGGCTCGTCAGCAGCGGCAGCCTGTCGGCGCGCACCGGATCGGCGCTGCCATCGCGCGCGAGGCCTAAAACGGCGAGCGTGCGACCGCGATGGACCAGCGGGTGGAAGACCCAGTCCGATGCCGTCAGCGTCGCCGATCCTCGCCCGGTGACCATCGCATTGTCATAGGCCCACTGCGCCGCGGCAAAGTCGAGCGTGCCGAGCGAATATCCCTCGGCATCGGCGGCCTCCAATGTCATCGCACGGCTGGTCTGCGGTGCGAGAAGGATGGTGTGCGTGTCGAGAACGCGCGCGATTTCGGCGCAGATTTCGCGGCCGATCGTCTCAGGATCGTTGATTTCGGTCAGACGGCGCAGGAACCCGGTCAGGGCTGCGTTGGTCCGCGCGCTCGACGCGGCGAGGTCGGCCTGGGAACGCACACGAGAGGTCAGCTGACTGGTCGCGACGGCAACGCCCAGCAGGACGAAGATCGATACGACATTCTCCGGATTACTGACGGTCAGCGTGCCCGTGGGCGGCAAGAAAAAGAAGTTGTACGCTAGGCTGGAAGCGATGCCGGCGAACAGCCCGGTACGCAGCCCGTAAAGGCTTGCCGCTGCCATCACCGGAAGGAGGTATAACAGCGCGACATTGCCGAGGTTGAGCACTTGGAACAGTGCGCTGGCGACCGCCGTAATGCCGGCGACCATCGCCGTGGTCAGGACATAGCCACCGGACGATCCCCAAACCGCGCTGCGTTGGCGTTCAGCGATCGGCGCTGCGTGGTCGGCGTCGATCGGGAGGACATGAACCGCGACACTCGGCGTCTCGCGCACCAGCCGGTCGACAACCGAGCCGTGACGCCACTCGAACCAGCGCGATCGCTGCGATTTGCCGACCACCAGTTGGGTGGCGCGCGCATCGACGAGGAACGCCTTGATCCCATCGACCACGGTGGCGGCCGGTACGACGGCGACCGTCGCACCGAGCTGCGTCGCCAGTGTCATCGTCGCGGCGACCCGCGCATGCTGGGCATCGACGAAACCCGCAACACGCGGCGTTTCGATGAACAGAGCCGTCCATGGGCCACGCATGGCATCCGCGACCCGCTTGGCCGCGCGGACAAGGCCATCCGCCCCAGCTAGCTCGTTGATCGCAACGACGATCCGCTCTGCGCCTGCCCAGGTACCACCGAGACCCATAGCGCGGACATGGTCGAGCATCTGCGCATCGACCGCTTGCGCCGCCCGCGTCAGCGCCAGTTCGCGCAGCGCCGACAGGTTTGATTTCGAAAAAAAGTGGTCAAGCGCACGCGTCGCCTCGTGCGGCAGATAGACCTTGCCGGCTTTCAGCCGCTCGATCAGCTCGTCGGGCGGGATATCGACGACCTCGATGTCGGCAGCTTCCAGTACGCGGTCGGGGACGGTCTCGCGGACGCGGACCCGGGTGAAGCCGGCGACGATGTCGTTGAGGCTTTCGACATGCTGGATGTTGATCGTCGAATAGACGTCGATCCCCGCCGCGAGCAGTTCCTCGACGTCCTGGTAGCGTTTGGGGTGGCGACTGCCGGGAGCATTGCTGTGTGCAAGCTCGTCGACCAGCACCAGCCGCGGCGCGCGCGCCAGTACCGCGTCCAGGTCCATCTCGTGTAGGACGTGGCTCTCATGCGGCACGGCGCGGCGGGGCACGATTTCCAGCCCGCGGGTCAGCGCCTCAGTCTCTGCGCGGCCATGCGTCTCGACCACACCGACTACAAGATCGACGCCCTCGCGGCGCCGCGCCTGTCCCTCGGATAGCATCTCGAACGTCTTGCCGACGCCGGGCGCGGCGCCGAGGAAAATCTTGAGCCGCCCGCGCCCCTCCTGCGCCGCGTGGCGCAGCAGGGCCTCGGGATCGGGCCGGGGTGCGTTCATCGGCCTCCCGCGGCATCAACCGCGCGATTGAGCGCGAGCACGTTGACATGCGGCTCGCCGAGCAGCGGGCGTTCGATTGCGGCCTCCACCAGCGCGCGCACCCGACTTTGGGCAAGCCCGCGCGCGCGCGCAATACGGGGCACCTGCACCAGCGCGGCGGCGGGCGACAGGTCGGGATCGAGCCCCGATCCGCTCGCGGTGACGAGGTCGGCGGGAAGTGGTCCGGTCACACCCTGCGCACGCCGCGTCGCGACATCGGCGGCGACGCGATCGGCGAGGGCCTGGCTCGTTGGGCCAAGGTTCGATCCGCTCGATGCCAGACCATCATAGCCACTGCCGGCCGCCGACGGACGCGTCTGAAAGTAGCGGTCGCTGGCAAAGGCCTGGCCGACGACAGTCGACCCGATGACGCGGCCGTCGCGCTCGATCAGGCTGCCGTTCGCCTGGTGGGCAAACAGCGCCTGCCCGACGCCTGTGATCGCCAGCGGATAGGCCAGGCCGAGCAGCCCGGTCAGCAACAACGTCATGACGATCGCCGGGCGCAGTGCCGAAGTGAAATCCTGATTCATCGTTCCAATTCCTTACGCAAGTCCGAGGCCGGCGACCACGAGGTCGATCAGCTTTATGCCGATGAACGGCGCGACGAGGCCGCCAAGGCCGTAAATGCCGAGATTGCGCGCTAGCAGCGGCCCGGCGCCCATCGGCTTATAGGCGACGCCCTTGAGCGCCAGCGGCACCAGCGCAGGGATGACCAGCGCATTGAAGATGATCGCGGCTAGGATCGCGCTGGTCGGGCTCGATAGCCCCATCACATTGAGTACGCCGAGACCAGGATAGAGCGCGACGAAGATCGCCGGGATGATCGCGAAATACTTGGCGACGTCGTTGGCGACCGAAAAGGTCGTGAGGCTCCCGCGCGTCATCAGCAATTGCTTGCCTAGGCCCACGACCTCGATCAGCTTGGTCGGGTCGCTGTCGAGGTCGACCATGTTGCCTGCCTCGCGCGCGGCCTGCGTGCCGGTGTTCATCGCGACGCCGACATCGGCCTGGGCGAGCGCGGGTGCATCATTGGTGCCATCGCCACACATCGCGACCAGCCGTCCGCCCTGCTGTTCCTTGCGGATCAGCTCCAATTTGTCCTCGGGCGTGGCCTGAGCGAGGAAATCGTCGACCCCGGCCTCGGCGGCGATGGCTGCAGCGGTCAGCGGATTGTCGCCGGTGATCATGACGGTGCGGATGCCCATCGCGCGCAATTCGCCGAAGCGTTCACGGATACCGGCCTTGACCACGTCCTTGAGGAAGATCGCGCCGAGCAGCCGCCCGTCCTTCGCTACCGCCAGCGGCGTGCCACCGGCGCGGGCGATCTCGTCGGTGATGCGGCGCAACTCGGTCGCAGCGGCGGTTTCGCCGGAGCCTGGATTGGCGCGCAGAATCGAATCTACCGCACCTTTCTGTACGAGCATGTCAGCGGTGCGCACGCCCGAGACGCGGGTCTGCGCGGTGAAGGGAATGACCTCGGCGTCGGAAGGCAATTCGCGCGACAGGCTGTAGCGGTCACGGGCTAGGGCAGCGATCGAGCGGCCCTCTGGCGTTTCGTCCGCCAGGCTGGCGAACAGCGCGGCATCGGCCAATTCCTCGACGCTCGCGCCGCCGACCGGTCGGAACTCGCTCGCCTGACGGTCGCCGATCGTGATCGTGCCGGTCTTGTCGAGCAGCAGCACGTCGATGTCGCCGGCCGCCTCGACCGCACGGCCTGACTTCGCGAGCACGTTGA
Source organism: Sphingomonas radiodurans (assembly GCF_020866845.1). NCBI lineage: Bacteria > Pseudomonadati > Pseudomonadota > Alphaproteobacteria > Sphingomonadales > Sphingomonadaceae > Sphingomonas > Sphingomonas radiodurans. The sequence continues at coordinate 2,319,284 of NZ_CP086594.1, read as the reverse complement.
ACCGCACCAGCCGGTCCATGCCCGCGATGCCGATCGCCGACAGCAGCGCGGCGATCGTCGTCGGGATCAGCGTGATGAACAGCGCCGCCAGCACGACGACGGGGATTGATCCGCCTGCGTACGACGCGAAGCCGGGAATCGTCCCGACCGCGATCAGGAAGATGATCGTCAGCCCGACGAGCAGGATCGTCAGCGCGACTTCGTTAGGCGTCTTCTGCCGCTCCGCGCCTTCGACCAGCGCGATCATCCGATCAAGGAAGCCCTGGCCCGGCTCGACCGTCACGCGGACGTGGATCGCATCGGAGATGACGCGCGTGCCCGCGGTGACCGCCGACCGGTCACCGCCGGCTTCACGGATCACCGGCGCGCTTTCACCGGTGATTGCCGCTTCGTTCACCGACGCGACGCCCGCGACCACGTCGCCGTCGGACGGGATCAGGTCCCCAGTTTCAACCACCACGACGTCGCCGACCGAGAGGCGCGTCGCTGGAACCAGTTCCCAGGTATCGCCGACGCCGATCAATCGCTTGGCCTTCAACTCGGCCTTGGTATCGCGCAAGCTTGCCGCCTGCGCCTTGCCGCGTCCTTCGGCGAGCGCTTCGGCGAACGTGCCGAACAGAACGGTCAGCCACAACCATCCGGCGAGCTGCAGCTTGAAGCCGGTGGAAAGATCATCCTGCCCGATGAGGAGCAGCACAGTCACCAGTATCGCGACCACCGCCGTCGTGAACATGACGGGGTTGCGGATCAACTGGCGCGGATCGAGTTTGTGAAAGGCGCCGCCGATCGCAGGCACGATCAGGTCGGCGGTGAACAGGCTTTGGGCGTTGGCCATGACGGCGTCCCTTACGAAAGCTGGCCGCGGATCATCGCTAGATGATCGGCGATGGGACCGAGCGCGAGGCTCGGCAGGAAGGTGAGGCCGCCGAGCACCAGGATGATGCCGACGAGCAGGCCGATCCACAGGCCGCCGGTGGTCGGGAACGATCCCGCGCCGCTAGGGGTGTGGCGCTTGGCCGCTAGGCTGCCGGCGATCGCCAGCATCGGCACGATCACGAAGAACCGCCCGAACCACATCGCGACTCCCAGCAGGCCGTTGTACCAGGGCGTGCCGGCGGTGAGCCCGGCGAAGGCCGAGCCGTTGTTGCCGACCGCGCTGGTGAAGCCGTAAAGGATCTCGCTGAACCCGTGCGGCCCCTTGTTGAGCGGGCCGGCGAGCCCGGCCTCGCCCACCACCGACAGTGCCGTTCCGCCGAGGATGAACAGCGGCAGGATGGCGATCGCGAGCACCGCCAGCTTCACCTCGCGCGCCTCGATCTTCTTGCCGACATATTCGGGCGTGCGCCCAACCATCAGCCCGGCGACGAACACCGCCAGGATCGCGAACAGCAGGAAGCCGTAGATGCCCGCCCCGACGCCGCCGATCACCACCTCGCCCAGTTGGATGTTCAGCAGCGGGATCATGCCGCCCAATGGCGTAAAGCTGTCGTGCATCGCGTTGACCGCGCCGCACGACGCCGCGGTGGTGACGACCGAGAACAGCGCGCTCGCGGCGATGCCAAAGCGGACCTCTTTTCCTTCCATGTTGCCGCCAGCAACGCCGAGCCCGTGCAGCACGGGATTGCCCGCAGCTTCCTGCGCATAGGTGATGCCGACCCCCGCCAGGAACAGCAGCATCATTGCGCTAAGGATCGCCCACCCCTGACGCGTGTCGCCGACCGCCTTGCCAAACGTCCACGTCAGCCCGGTGCCGATCACGAAGATCGACAGCATCTGCACGAAGTTCGTCAGCGCGCCGGGGTTCTCGAACGGATGCGCCGAATTGGCGTTGAAGAACCCGCCACCATTGGTGCCGAGCATCTTGATCGCTTCCTGACTGGCAACCGGCCCGAGCGCGAGCGTCTGACGAACACCTTCCAATGTGGTGACGTCGATCGATCCGGCCAGCGTCTGCGGCACGCCGCTCGCGACCAGGAACAGCGCGTAGACGACGCAGACCGGCAGCAGCAGATACAATGTCACCCGCGTCATATCGGCCCAGAAATTGCCGATCGCCGCCGCCTCGCGTCGCGCGAAGCCACGGAACAGCGCGAAGGCCAGCGCAATGCCAGTCGCCGCACTGGTGAAGTTCTGTACGGTCAGCGCCAGCATCTGGCTGAGGTTCGACAGCGCGGCCTCGCCAGAATACCATTGCCAATTGGTGTTGGTGGTGAAGCTGATGGCGGTGTTGAACGCACCGTCCGCGCCAATGCCGTCGCGGCCCAGCGGATTGAGCGGCAGCATCCCCTGCAATCGCAGCACCGCATAAGTTAGCGCCAGCATCGCAACATTGAATGCCAGCATGTGCACGGCATAACGACGCCAGCCCTGCTCCTGCGCGGGATCGACCCCGGCAAGAGCGTAGAAGCCGCGCTCGACGGGGCCGAGCACTGCATGCAACGGCGTGCGGCGTCCTTCGTATAGCGCGAACAGCCACAAGCCGGTCGGCTTGGCGAGCGCCAGCAGCGCGGCGACGAAGGCGAGGATTAGGCCCCAACCCTGAATGGTCATTGGATCGCTCCTTTCTAGAAGCGTTCGGGGCGGAGGAGGACCGCCACTAGATAGGCGAGCAGCCCGGCGGCGCAGAGCGCGGCGAGCCAGAGGTCGATGGTCATCGCGGGCTCCTCACGCGCGGTCGCACAGGCGGGCGTAGGCGAGCGTCAGCGCCACCAGCCCGCCGAGGATCGACAGCCAGATCATGTCTTGCATCGCGGTCCCCTCAGAACGCAGCGGTCAGCGAGACGAGCGCGGTGCCGCCGGCGATATTACCGGTGCCGTCCTGTCCCTTGCTGAAGCTTGGCCGCAGATAAGCGGCGTCGCGATCCGAGATGTCTGTCCCGACATAGGCGACGCCCAGCACCAGCCCGTGCCAGCCCGCGTCGAGACCGACCGACCAGTCCCAATAACGCCCCGTCGGTGCGACGCTAGTTGCGTTCGGGCCAAGCCCCGGATTGCCATCCGAATAGCCGAGATGTGCCTTGGCGGTCAGCGGCGTGCCGGCAACGCCGACCGACGCGTCGCCCCAGAGGTAGAGGTTATCGTCCTTCGCGCCCGGATCGTTGAAGACCCCGGCGGCGGCATCGGCACCAGTGAAATACCAGCGGCCCAGCGCCTCCTGCTTCGGGGCATAAGCGACGCCGGCGGTCAGTGTCGCTTGGCCAGTCGTTCCCGTCAGCTTGGCGAAGGGTTCGACGAAGTCGGTTTTGTCCGCGCCGCCGGGATACATGTACCAGACCGCGCCGAGGTCGAGCGTCGCGCTGTCGCTTAGCTTTGTGCGGTAGCCTGCGATCAGATCGAGCTCCGCATTCGCCCCGCCGAACGTTCCCCAGCCTGCGAGGTTCGATCCCCACAAGCCGGCGTAGACCCCGCTGTCGTGAGCGACGGTGACGCCGCCTTGGACCGTCATCTCGCGATCAGTCTGCGACACGCCGCGAAAGCGGTAGTCGGACGCGATCGTTGCCGATCCACTGACCGTGACGGGCGGGGAGGAAGTGTCCGTCGATTGCGCCAGCGTGGCGCTGGCGGAGGCAAAAGTCGCCGCAACGGCGGCGGTAATATATCGGATCGGCACGGTACTTGGTCTCCACGCTACCGCTCGCGGCCGCGGGAAATGACGCCGACGCAGCGAATAGTGGGACGTCAAATAAGGCCGGCCGCGATAGCTATTCGAGCGCGATTCCCGGCATTCCGCATATGTTTTGCGTATAGCGGGGACACCGTTGGCAACTCAGAACCGCGCCTCAGGAGCCAGGTCGTGAGCCCGTAAATCGGGGAGCCCAGCGGCGTCACGGGCCGTCTGCCAGCCGCGTCTTCTTGCGGCGGCGCGCCGCGAATCGAACGGGAGCGGCCTCCAGGGAGATGACCTGACGCACAACTAGTTAAGCAAATCGCCGCTAAGCCTGATCGATGATCAGGCTGGGAAGCGCGATATGGTAGGTCGAACGCCTTGGATCACGCGAACCATTTTGGTGCTTGGTTTTGCGCTGCTGATTTGCTGCGGCATATCGGCGGTGTGGCTGAACCGGCAACAGCGAACCGCCGATAGCTGGGTCCGGCACACCTTTACGGTGAAGGCTCTCCTCGACCGCGTAGAAATGGCCACGACGCTGATTGAGGTGGAGCAGCGCAGGTATGCGATTCCCAAGCAAGGTGACGACGCTTCCGGCCTTGCCGGTGGTCGTCGGAACCTCTCAGTTGCGGTCGAGAAACTGGCGCAGCAGACGCGTGACAATCCTGACCATCACGCTCGCCTTCTCCAGCTACGACGCTGCGTCGATATGACGCTCACCAGTCAGTCGATCCCGTCTGCGGCGGGCATCGGAGTGCGTGGCAAGACGCCCCAATCGGCCACGCAGATCATTCGAGAGACGCTCACCCAGTTTCGGCAAGCCGAAGATCGCCTACTCCGCCGTCGACTTAGCAAATCGACCCGGCTCCAGGCGATCGCCCGCGTTGTCGTGATCGCCAGCCTCGCGCTCGCGATCGTGCTGGCAGGCGCCGCATTCTTCGATCGTCGCCGGCGCATGCGGATGCTGGCGGCGGCGATCGCGCAGCTCGAGTGCGACAATGCCAAGCTCGAGCAGGCGGAGACGGTGTCACGTTCGGCATTGGTCACGCTGGGCGAGGCGAACCGGCTGCTCACGATGACCGAAACCGTCGCGCAAATCGGCCACTGGCGGCTCGATGTCGCCGAAAAGCGTCTGTTCTGGTCCGAAGTCGTATGCTCGATCCACGGCGTTCCGGCTGACCACGTACCGACCGTGGATGAGGCCGTCGCGGCATATCATCCAGACGACCGCGCGCGCGTCATGCAAGCGCTTGATCGTTCAATTTCGCAAGGTGCTGACTTCGATCTGAAAGCGCGACTCATCAACCGGGACGGTTCGGTTCGTCACATCGTCACGCGGGGGCGCGTGGAGCGGTCCGAGACCGGCACGATCAGCGCATTGTTCGGTGTGTTGCAGGACGTAACACCGGCGGTTGAATCCGAAATTGCTCTTCTTGAGGCCAGTCGGCGCGTCAGCGAAAGCAATCGCTTGCTGACGATGGCCGAAGCGATGGGGCAGCTCGGTCATTGGCGGCTGGATCGTACCACCCGCAAGATGTTCTGGTCCGAGGAAATCCTGCGCATCTACGGCTTCGCGCCGGGGGTCGAGCCGACGCTCGAAGCCGCGCTGGCCGTGTACCACCCGGACGACATCGATCATGTCAAAGCGACTGTCACGGAAGCACTGGCGAGCGCGACGGGATTCACCTCGCGGTCACGTGTCATCCGATCGGACGGTGCAATCGTCCATGTCCTCACACGCGCCGAAATTGAACTTGATCCGGATGGCGTGCCGATCGGTCTGTTCGGCGTTTTGCAGGACGTTACCGAGCAGGTGACGGCTGAGGCCCAGCGGCATGCGCAAGACGCGCAATATCGCCTAATCAGCGAAGAAGCGAGCGATCTCATCGTCATCACCGACGAACAGGGAAGACTGGTCTTCGTCTCGCCCTCGTCACGCAATGTGCTCGGCTATGCGCCCGATGAGATGATTGGGACCACACCGTATCATTATGCGCCGGTCGAGGATCGTGCCCTGCTTGACCGGCAATGGAGCGAGCTGAGATCGCGGCCGGCCGGTGAAGTGGTCACGCTGCGCTTCCGGATGCGACGGAAGGATGGGGTGTACGTCTGGATCGACGTTTCCGCGCGCATTGCCGCGTACCAGGATTCGCCGCGCGTCGTTTCGGTATGTCGCGACGTAACCGACCAGGTCCGTGCCGACGACGAGCTTCGCGAAGCACGCCTGCAGGCCGAGGCGGCAGTAAGCGCGAAAGCGAACTTCCTCGCGAACATGAGCCACGAGATCCGCACGCCGATGAACGGCGTCATCGGCTTCACCGAGCTGCTTCGCGAAAGCGATCTGCACCCCGAACAGCGCAAGCAGGTCGAACTGATCGCTGACTCGGGTCGTGCGATGATGCGCTTGCTCAACGACATTCTCGACCTATCCAAGGTCGAGGCCAATCAGATGAAGATCGCGCACGAGCCATTCGATCTCACGCATGCGCTCAACGCCTGCATGAAGCTCGTCGCCCCTGCCATCGCAAAGAAGGGGCTGCGCGGCGAGATCGATCTCTCATCGACGTTACCGCCCTTGGTGATGGGAGATGGCCTGCGCCTGCGGCAGATCGTGCTCAACCTGCTCGGGAATGCGATCAAATTCACCGAACGCGGCAGCGTCTCGTTGCGCGCATGGTCAGGGGTCGGGTCCGAGGTGATCATCGCGGTCGAAGATACCGGCATCGGCATCGATGCGAGCCGTCAGGAGGCGATCTTCGAACAATTCGTCCAAGCCGACAGCGGCATCGTCTCGAGATTCGGCGGCACCGGGCTCGGCCTTGCAATCAGCGTTCAGCTGGCGCGTCTGATGAACGCCTCGGTGAAGCTGGAAAGCGCGCCGGGCGAAGGGAGCCGCTTCTATTTGACGCTGCCGCTGGAAGCTGCCGTCGAGCGCCGCGCAGCCGCCCGTCATGTCACATCGACCGCTGAACCGATTGCTGCAGTATCCACGGACGAGAACGCCAAACGAGTCCTGGTTGCGGAGGATCACGACGTGAATCAGTTGCTGATGAGCGCCATGCTGCGGCAGCTTGGCTACCACTGCGACATCGCCGCCGATGGCGCACAAGCCGTGACGATGGTCCGCGACGCCGCTGTTGCCGGCAATCCTTATGCCATCGTGCTGATGGACATGCAGATGCCGGTGCTTGGTGGCATCGATGCGACCCGCGCCATTCGCGACAGCGGCATCGCCGCTGATCGGCTGCCGATCGTCGCCCTGACTGCCAATGCCTATGCCGATGATATCGCGATCTGCCTCGATGCCGGAATGCAAGCCCATCTCGCCAAGCCGGTTCATCTGGACGAGCTTCGCTCGGCGCTGACTCGATGGACCGAGCTGACCGTCAGGCCCGCCGCGACCATTCCGGCGCTGAGCGCGAATGTCCGCGAACGCTATGCGAGACGCCGAAACGACGCGCTGGAGACGATCGGCGCCTTGCTTCGGTCTGGCAGCTTCGAGCATGTCGATTTCACGGAGCTGGCGGAGATGATGCACAAACTTGCCGGAACGGCGGCGATGTTCGGCGATCCGGCCTTGGGCGAGCGCGCGCGCGATCTGGAACTTGGCATGCGCACATGGAGCGGTGCGGAGCGCGACAACAAGTTGCCCGATGCGCTGGCGGCGCTTCTGGCGGCGGCCTGAGTCAAGATGTTAATCTTTTCCTAGCATTATGACGTTCGCGGTGGCGGGTTACATCGACATCAGCGGAGTTGGATCAAACATGGCGCGGATCATCATCGCGGAAGACGACGAGATTGTGGGTGAGATCGCCTGTGAGGCGCTCATCGCCGGCGGCCACGCCGCCGGGGTTTTGCCGGACGGGCGCGACGCGCTCAACGCGATTCGCGCGAGACAACCCGATCTGGTGATTCTCGATTGCAACATGCCCGGCCTCAGCGGGCTGCTGGTGCTGCGCGAATTGCGCAATTCGATCGAATTCTGCGAGCTACCGGTCCTGCTCCTAACGGGACGGACGAGCGGCAAGGATGTCGATCTCGGATATTACGAAGGTGCAGACGATTACATGACGAAGCCGTTCGACCCGGCCGAACTGCTCTTCAGGGTTGATGAGCTACTGGCAAAAAAGGCCAAGACCTCCCCGACACCGCACCGCCGACAAGCCGGCTTCGGGCAATATCGTCCGAGCTGAGCTCTGCGCTGCTAGCGTTATGGGGCGATCGGCGCCCGGCTTCCTAGTGGTCTCACTCGCACTGGCGCAATCGAGATGATTGTCGCCGAATAACGATCATTCTTTATTTGCCGCCAACAATGGCAAGGGTGTTTTAGGCAGCGAAGCCGTAGAAGTAGACAGCCTCGCAAACCCGCGCTGAATAAGAGCCTTGCAGGCCGAACCGGGCACCGCCGGGGTTAGCTCTTTAATGCCGGCGAGTGTCGTGCTTGGGTAGCATCTCGATCTAGACCTAGCGCATCCGAGTCGACCTTATCAGCGCGCTCCATTGCGCCTTGGTACGCCTAACTCTCCGTGCATGATCGATGCCAGGGCCGACGCATTCATGAAACCGCCCGCCTCCTTACTGAAAGCTATTCCAGCCAGGACTTACGTGCGCTTCAAAGCCGAAGCCTTTTCGCCTCAGCCCCGGTTTCCTGCTGGAAGTGCTATAAAGAAAGTGGTGCACCACCTTCTTTATGGCACTTCCACAAGGGAAACGGCGGCGGCTGAGGCGAAGGGGCTTTGGCTTGAGAACCCACGTGGGTCCGAGCTGGGACGGCTTTCGCAAGGAACGGCGGGCGGCTTCATGAGGGCGTTGGCCCTCGCATCGTTCATGCGACCGTCGTCGAAACCGGTCGTTAGTTCGAGGCTCCTAAGCGCCGCAGCGATCGAGATGATAGAACTCATACCCAAGGTCGACGGCGGTAAATACCTGTTCCCAAACACGTCCGATCCAACCAAGCATCTTACGACCATTAAGCATGCTTGGCAGACCGCGCGAGCAGAAGCCAAGCTGCCAGACACCAGGATCCACGATTTAAGACATACTTTCGCGTCATCGGCTATTGACGCAGGTTTCGATCTTCATAGCCTCGGGAAGGTTTTAGGGCATCAGTCACACGCAAGCACTGCGCGCTATTCTCATGTCTCGAACAGCCGTCTTATGGCGATTGTAGAGGCAGGAGCGGCTAACCTAAAAATCAGTGCTGCTGCCGCTTAAAACTGCAAAGCAGACCAAGCTAGCTCTCCAGTGACCCCCAGGTCACCGGAGGGCACCTTGCGACCTATATTTTTTTACGTGAGTGCACTTACTACCTCACCCAAGCGACTGCGGACCCATTTTTCTGCCTCAGCGACCTGTAGCTCAGCGTGCGACGACAGTTCACGTAATGGAAGAGTTGCCATTCGCATGTCATCCCGCACGAGCCAACCGTCGGGTAAGGCTAAGTCGTTTACAGCAGAGCCATCATCGTCAGAACCAATCTCGACGAAAAAATATGGTCCACCATCCGTAGAAAAATCGGACGAGTAGCTTCCAATGTCTGGGTATCGAATGCCGACAGCCAAGTAGCTACTTCTCAGGTCCGATCGAGCTAAATAACGGTACTTCCAGACGCAGCCATAGGCCGTTGACACCTCAATAGGAACAGCTGCATTTTGACATATCGGCCGCCAGAAAGACTTTGCACCTTCCCAGATGCTCTCTACCGAATTTCGAACCCTGTCAGCTGACGCTACGTAAATCCGTAAAGCAGCTAGGTCTTGCCCGGTCGCCAACTCGCTATCCATCTTTTGCTCCTTCAGAAAAGAGTTCATCTCCGCCGACAGGCGCGCCCAGTCCGATTCTCCATGCTCAGCGCTCTCCGAGGACCGCTTCAACCACCGCGAGAGCTCTGCCCATCGGATCGTACTGCGGTATCTGCACCCAAAAACTTCGGCCCCGCGTGCGAAGTCGGCGGGGGCGGGGGTCCAGTGAGTGAGGAGAACTAGCGCTCCTCCCCACTCTGCATCCGTCTCTCGTGCGAGCCAGTGTCCGTAGGTGGCCAGTTGATGCTGGACGCCTGAACCATCTGCTTGTTCGGGATCGGGCTGGTGGTGCTGGAATCCAGCACCAATCTTGTTCTCGACTACCATGATGGGCATCCCATCAATCTCCAGCAAGAGATCTAGAATCCGTCCGCCGTCGATGATTTTTTGGGTCGTCCAAATAACCGATGCGCCGCAGCGCCATCGCTTTCCAACGTTCGCGATTGCCTCAGCATTGTTCGAAAGCAAAAAGGAGACAACGCTTCGAGCGAGAGGCTCCGGAAACCGGTTCAGCAGGTCGGCGAGCCCCTCGGTTAAAAAGTCCTCCAAGGGGCTTCGGTCGCGCCGCTCGCGATAGGTAAAGAGCCGGCTATACAGGCTGGGCATTTGGACGTTCCCCAACGAGGACGATTGCTGCCCTACGGATCTCGTACCCCTACCGGAGTTCCGGGTCTAGCGCAGGTCGAGTTTTGCGTCTTCTCCCGGCGAAGGGCCTTTCAGCAGGCAACTGTATCGATGGGATATTCCATACAGCTGGGAAGGGCGTGGGTTGAACCTAGGGATGAACGTCAGACCCTCACAACCATCTGAATTATAACGACTATTAAGGGTGCAAGACAGGAATTCGTAATGCGGGGGTCACAGGTTCGAGTCCTGTAAGCGGCCCCATAGGGGACAAAGATGGGCACTCAGATTTTTGGAAAATCTGCGTGCCGCGAGCCTGATGCATTCGATTTAAGTCCTTCCCGCCTACGAGCCGCCGTCGCGCACCGACCACCCTGACGCCACTTGAAACGAGCGTTAATGCTGCTCGGCGATATCGCTAGCCCATCATTAGCAGCAGCGGCAGGATCGTTCCGGCTCCGAGCATCAGGATCGACGTGCGCCGCGTCGTCTTGTTGTTCAGCGCGATCATAGAGCCGAGCAATGACGATACGATAAGCCCGATTGATAACAAGGCTACGAAGATTCGCATCGGCAGCCGGGAGGGCGCTGGTTTTGCCGGCGGAACGTTTGCGGTCGGCCCGACCTTTTCGATCGTCTTTGCAACAGGGCGCTCATCCCTGTGCTCCGTGCTTTGATTTCGCGGCGTCGATGAGTCTTTATGCACGCTCGCCATCCAGACAATCCACGCCGGCGGCGTCCCGCCATAACCCTTTTCTTCCTGCAGTCGGAACGTCTGCAGCGCGCCGCTGAGTGCAAACAGCAGAATCGCCGGGGTGAAGAACACACCGACGTAATAGTGGACGCGGCGGATCTGCTTCATCGTCTGTGGTTTGATCATTTTGACCGGCCCTGCTGCTCGTGAACTGAATTCCGGGGTGTAACCGTCGATTTTGCGGCACAGGCTGAGTGACAACTGCTTCTGAAACGCAGTGCTAAGTCTATCCCCCGCCGCTATGCGCCGACCAGGGCTTCGGTCCGACGCGATCCTGACGGCGGCGACGAGTAGGCTGGGTTGGCGATCACACCGCCGTGCCGACCAGCATCCCGATCCCCGCCGTCAGCGCCATCGCCAGCGCGCCCCAGAAAGTGACACGAGCCGTAGCGGCGGCAATCGGTGCACCACCCGCGCGTGCGCCAATGCTTCCAAGTAAAGCAAGGAACAGCAAAGATGCTGCGGCGACGATCGTGACCAGCCACTCGCTGGGCGCGACAAACACCATCGCCAGCGGCAGGGCAGCGCCCGCCGTAAAGGTCGCAGCCGAAGTCAGGGCAGCGTGGATCGGCCGCGCCGTCGTCATATCAGAAATTCCGAGTTCGTCGTGGGCGTGTGCCGCGAGCGCGTCTTTCGCCATCAACTGCCGCGCCACCGTGTCGGCGGTTTCCGGATCAACGCCGCGCCTGACGTAGATGCCCGCAAGTTCTGCGATCTCGGCGTCGACGTCATCCGCCAGCTCGGCCCGTTCGCGCGCCAGATCGGCCTGCTCGGTATCGGACTGTGAACTGACAGAGACGTATTCGCCTGCCGCCATCGACATCGCACCCGCGACAAGCCCTGCGGCACCGGCAATCAGGATGTCGCCGGGCTTTGCCGCAGCCGCTGCCACGCCGATGATGAGGCTTGCCGTAGAGACGATCCCGTCGTTCGCCCCAAGCACCGCGGCACGAAGCCAGCCGATGCGCGAGACGAGATGACGTTCGCGGTGGACCGCCATTCTAGTCATCGTCGCCCCCGCCTGTTTCGCCGCCCTCCGCTTCACCGGCCTCGCTATGCGCACCAGAGTTGAAAGCGAGCGGATCGATCGATGTGATGCCGTAAGCGGCACCCCCGATGGCCACTATCGCGACAGGGATGGCGAGATTGATGGGCGCGCGCGCATCGGGGACGCCCGGATGCAGATCGGCACGCTTGCGCCCGGTGATGAACGCCGCGATCAGATTGTCCCTGGTGAGCATCGACATCGCGATGACGGCAACGACGTGCAGCGCGATCAGGCCGAGCAGGATGTTGCCGAGTGCTTCGTGCAGTTCCTCGCCGGTATCGCCCCGCATCGTCGCACCGGTGTAGATGATGCCAGCGACCGTCCCGAGCAGCGCGATGATTGCCACCCCGCCAAGGGCGTTATGCCCGATCGAGCGCTCCGGTCTGCCCGAGAAGAGACCCGCAAGATGGTGACCGATGCGCCCAGGCTTGAGGAAATCGGCAAACCGCGCATGCTCGCCACCGACAAGGCCCCACACCAGGCGGAAGGCGATCAGGACCGCTGCGATCCAACCGGCTGGGATGTGCCAGGCGGAAAGGGGGCTGCCTTCCTCGGCGGAGAGAAACGCGACGAGGATGGTCGCGACCAGCAGCCAGTGGAACAGGCGGACGGGAAGATCCCAGACCTTGATGGTTTTGACTCCGGGCGCTGCTGCGATCGTTATACCGGTCATGCTCGATCTCCTTTCTGGAGACTGCGGTAGGGATCGATCCTGACCTTGGCCTGACGGCTGCGATGCGGCCCTTTCAGTTACGACGCTATGCGGGTTTACCGCAGGCGTCCGGGCAGCGCTTTGGACGGTCACGCGTCGTGATCGTCGGTATCGATCCAGACGACGTGCGAATCGATTTCCAGTTTCAGGATCGCGCGGAGTGCTTCGACGCGCGCACGCACTTCTTCGCGGCGTGCGTCATTGGCCTGGCGCTGTGCATACAGCAGATCGCCAAGTTCGATGGCACCCAGCCGATTGCCCGACAGCGTTCGGGCGGCCACCGATTCCGCGCTTGAAGCTGCTTCGCGTACCGCGTTCCAGCTATCCAGGCGCGCTTGGGCCAGCGCGACATCGGCCGCCGCTGTCGCCTCGACAGACCGGCGGACGGCAACGACCTCCTGCACCGCTGCACCCGCTTGAGCGACCGCCTCGGCGGCCACCAGCCGCCGATATCCCCCGCCAAGCGGCATCGTGGCGACCATACCAAGGCCGCGTTCCATCCCGCTGCGCTCGCTGAACGCACGGATGCCCAGGCTTGGGTCGGCGATGCGGTCCGCGCGCGCACGCTGCGCTGCAAAGCCGAGGCGATCGGCGTCAGCCTGGGCTGCGGCGATTTCGTGGCTGCGCTCGATCACCAATCGACCCAGCGCGGGAAAGCTGACCGTCGGTTCGGCAGGGATACCGGGCTGCGGCGGAGCTACCGAAAGCAGTATCGTCGGATAGGTCGCGCGCAGCCGGGCTTGCGCCTCTGCCATCAGCGCGCGCGAGTCTGCATGTTGACCCCGCGCGCGGGAGAGTGCCGACTGTGCCTGCTCGACATCGAGGGTCGAGGCGTCCCTGAGTTGCGCCCGGCGGCGCACCGCGGCCAACGCGCGTTCCAGGTTGGCGACGTTGCTCGCGTCTGTGTCCGCGGTTGCGCCCGCGCCGATCCAGTCGAACCAGAGTCGCGATAGCTCCAGCGCTGCCTGATGGCGGGCATCGGCCATGCGGTTCTGTGCGGCGGCGATGCCAGCGGTGCCGGTCTTCCGGTCGAGCGCCGCCTTGCCCGGCAGTCTGAACGGTCGCGAGACGGTGGCGTCGAACTCCTTATAGCTTCCCTCGCGATCGACGCTGCGCCGTATCGCGGATCCGGTGACGGTGAATTCATGCGCCCCCTTTGTCAGGGCACCGGCCTGCGCCTGCGCCGCGGTGACGCGTGCGCCGGCGGCGAGCACCGAAGGGTGTTCGTCAAGCGCGGTGGTGACCATCGCGGGCGGAGGCAGATCAGGGCGCTCGTCAAGCTGCTGCGCACGCGCAGGCGCGGCAAGCACGCACAGGGCGAGCCCCATGGATATCGTGTATCGGATCATGACAGCCGGCCTCGCGCAGAAATTGGAATGGCTTGCCACCGCACCGGGCCACTGCGCTTGGTGCGCTCGACGATCGCGATCACGTCCTGCATACCGTCTGCTTCAACGATCAGTTCGATCGCGGTGCGGTTCAGTGACCCGGTCACCCGTTCAGCGGTAGTCGCGTCCGAAAAGTCGAGACCAAGCACGGCCTCGTCACGGATATGGACCGGGACACGCAGCACGACGCGTAGCGCGTCGCCGATCGCCGCTGCATCGATCTTGCCGGCGTGAAAGGTCAGCAAAAGCTCAACCATTGACCATCTCCCGTCGACTTTCGCCGAAGCGCTCGAACAGGATCGGCAGAAGGATCAGCGTCAGCAGCGTGGAGGTGACGAGGCCCCCGATCACGACGATCGCCAGCGGGCGCTGGATTTCCGATCCCGGCCCGCTGGCGAACAGCAGGGGGACGAGGCCGAACGCGGTGATGCTGGCGGTCATCAGCACGGGGCGCAGGCGACGCTCGGCACCTGTCCGAACGGCCTCAGCCATCGGTACGCCCTCTTCGCGCAACTGCCGGAAGTAGGCGATCAGGACGAGACCATTGAGGACGGCGATGCCGAGCAGGGCGATGAAGCCGACCGAAGCGGGCACCGACACATACTGGCCGGTCGCCCACAGCGCGACGATCCCGCCGACCATCGCGAAGGGAATGTTGACGAGGATCAGCAAGGACGCCCGGAGCGACCGCAGGGTGGCGAGCAGGACCAAGAAGATCAGCAGGATCGCGATCGGCACGACCAGCGACAACCTCGCGGCCGCACGCTGCTGGTTCTCGAACTGCCCGCCCCAGACCAGGCGATAGCCGGCCGGCAGCGGGACCTTCGCAGCGACCCCTGTCTTTGCCTCATCGACATAGCCGACCAGGTCACGGCCGGAAACGAACGCCTGAACCAGCGCATAACGGGCGCCGTTCTCATGATCGATCTTCACCGGACCAGCGACCGGTCGGATCGTCGCGATGTCGCTAAGCCTGACGGTCTGGCCTGTAGAGGATCGCAGCAACAGGTCGGCGAACAGCGCGGGACTGCTCCGGACGCCCTCGGCACCCCGGATGACGATCGGTGTCCGCCGGTTGCTCTCCGCAACGATCCCGGCGCGGATGCCCTCAAGCTGGCTGCGCAGTCCGTCCTCGATTTCGTCCACCGTTAGCCCGGCGCGACCGGCAGCGAGCCGATCGATATCGAGCTGGAGGTAGTCGACCCGGTCGTTCGCGACGGTCATCACCTCGGTCGCGCCGCTTGTCGATTCGAGCACCGACTGGATCTTTCCTGCCAGCGTGCCCAGCGTTGCGCTATCCGGCCCGAAGATCTTGATCGCCAGGTCACCGCGTGCGCCGGTCAGCATCTCGGAAACCCTCATTTCGATCGGCTGGGTGAAGCTCGCCTCGATGCCGGGAAGTTGCGTCATCGCCTTTCGCATCGCCTCGACCACCGTGTCCTTGTTCCCACGCCAGTCGGCGCGAGGCTTGAGGGCGATGAATGTGTCCGTTTCGTTGAGGCCCATTGGATCGAGTCCGAGCTCGTCCGAGCCGACCCGGGCGATCACGCGCTGCACCTCCGGCACGGTGTTCAGCAGGACACGCTGGGCGGCCAGGTCGCCGCGCACCGAATGATCGAGTCCGATGCTGGGGCTCTTGACCAGCTGCATCACGACAGAGCCTTCGTCCATCTGCGGCATGAAGGTCTTGCCGACGGCGCCATAGGCGATCACGGCGACGGCCAGCCCGGCGGCGGACAGGCCGTAGACGAGCCGCTTGCGCGCAAAGGCTCCACCCAGCAGCGCGTGATAGCGCGGGGAAAGTTGACGCATGATCCAGGGCTCGCCGTGCGCGTGCGATTTCAAGCCCAGCGAGGCGAGCACCGGTACCAACGTCAGCGTCAGGAACAGCGCGGCCGCCAGCGCAAACATGATCGTCAATGCGACCGGCGCGAAGAGCTTGCCCTCCAGCCCTTCGAGCGACACGAGCGGCAGAAAGACGAGGGCGATGATCAGCAGCCCGGCCGAGACAGGAACGATGACATCGCTCGTGGCCCGGAAGATTTGATTGAGCCGGGGGGTCTCGTCGCCGTCATTTGTCTGCGACAATCGCTCGACGACGTTTTCGATCACGACGACCGCACCGTCGACCAGCATGCCGATGGCAATCGCCAGCCCGCCGAGGCTCATCAGATTGGCCGTCAGGCCCCAGCCGCGCATCAGCATGAACGTCATCAACGCCGCCATTGGCAGCGTCACGGCGACGATCGCAGCGGCCCGCCAGTCGCCCAGGAAGAGGATCAGCAGGATGACGACGAGGATCGTCGCCTCGACCAGCGCCTTCTCCACGGTGCCGACTGCGCGGGTGATCAGGTCGGAACGGTCGTAGAAGACGTTGATGGTGGTGCCGGCGGGCAGTGTGCGGGTCAGGTCGGCGAGCTTCGCCTTCACTCCGGCGACGACCTGGCGCGCATCCGAACCGCGCAGCGCAATGACCAGTCCCTCGACCGTTTCGCCGCGCCCGTCGCTGCTGACCGCGCCGTATCGGGTGAGGCTGCCGATCGTCACGGTGGCAACGTCGCCCAGTCGCAGCACTTGTCCATCGTTGGTGCGCAGGACCAGCGCCTGCAGGTCCCCTACCGTGGCGATCGCACCGACCGCGCGCACGATCAGCGCATTCTCGCCATCGGCCAGCCGGCCCGCGCCGTCGTTGCGATTGCCACGGTCGATCGCCGCGCGGATGTCCGTGAACGTCAGTCCGGCGGCGGCGGTGGCGATCGGATCGGGCCGGACCTCGAACGTCCGCGCGAAGCCGCCAAGCGCGTTCACGTCGGCGACACCGGGCACCGTGCGCAGCGCCGGGCGGATCGTCCAGTCGAGCAGCGTCCGCCGATCCTGCAGCGACTGTGGCCCGTCGATGGTGAACATGAACATCTCGGACAGCGGAGTGGAAATCGGCGCGAGGCCGCCCGTCACGCCTGCCGGCAGGTCACCCATTACACCGGCGAGCCGCTCGCTGACCTGTTGCCGCGCCCAGTAGATGTCGGTGCCGTCGGCAAAGTCGATCGTGATGTCCGCGATGGCGTATTTTGCGGTGGCGCGCAGTATGGACTGTTTGGGAATGCCGAGCATTTCCTGCTCGATGGGCGCGAGGATTCGCGTTTCGACTTCGTTCGGCGTCATCCCCGGCGCCTTCAGGATCATCTTGACCTGAGTCGGCGCGATGTCGGGATACGCATCGATCGGGAGCGTGACGAACGCCCATCCGCCAAGGCCGGCCAGCGCGACCGCGGCGGCAATCACGAACAGCCGGTACGAAAGTGCCCGGGCGAGAAGGGTCCGCAGCATTGTTCGCGCCCTGTCAGTTCGCGCCGGCGAGCGTCTTGAGCTCGCTGATACCGCGCGTGACCACCCGCTGCCCGCGCGTCAGACCGCGCGTCACAACCACGTGATCGCCCGACCCTTCCGCGATCGATACCGGTCGAACCGACACCCCGCCGCGGACGACGAGAAAGACGACCTTCCGACCATCGATCTCGGTGATGGCGGCAGCCGGCACACGCACCGTCCCCGGGGGGGCGGGCCCCTCGACAACGACGCTCGTCGCGCTTCCTGCCGAGATGCCCGGTGCCGGCGGGACATTCGCCGTAAGTGTTGCCGATCGTGTCGTCGGATCGATCGTGCTTCCAACCGCGATCACCGTGCCGACGCCGTCGGCACCGATCCTGACCTGCATCCCGGGACGTACCGAGCCGATCAACCGCTGTGGCACTTGCGCGGTCACCTGCAACACGCCGGAACCGTCAATGACGAAGGGTGCCGATGCGGGATCGACCATCTTGCCCGTTTCGCCCGTCATGCTGCTGATCCGGCCTGCGATCGGCGCCGTCAGCGTATAGCCCGCGCCGGCGGCGCGTCCGCCGCCCAGCAGTGCGATAAGGCGGTTCTGCTCGGAGACGTCGATAGCGCTTTGGCGCGCCAGTGCCGAAGCCTCGTCCGATCGCGATGGCGCGATTACGCCTTCGCGCGCGAGCTGTCGCAGCCGACCGGCTTGTGCGCTGGCCGCGGCATTGCGCGATCGCGCCCGCGCCAGATCGGCGCTCAGGCTGACGACGTCGCGGCTGGCGACCGTGGCGAGCGCCTGGCCTTTGGACACCGTCTGGCCATCAACCACGAAGATGCGCGTGATGACGCCCGGAAGCTGAGCAGCGACGGCAACCCGCGCGTTGGGCGGCGGCGCGATCTGCGCGGGCAGGGTCGCCAGCGCGATCGTCTCTGCCGGCTCTACGGCGGCGATCTCTATCCCCAGGCTTTTGAGCTGGGCACCGGACAGGATGATTTGACCCGATTTGGCGGTTGGCTGGCTTTCCTTCGCTGGCGGCGCCTCGGCCTCAATGCCGGGCAACAGCAGCCATGCCGCTGCCCCTATCGCGGCCACCGCGCCGCCGCCCAGGATCATGTTTCGATGCTTCATGGCCAGCACCGCTACCGGCCCAGTCTGACGTCAGCCTGACACGGGCAGGTTCAGTCGGATTTCGCGGTGATCCGGGGCGGCGCTCAGCGTGCCGCCGTGCGCCTTCATGATGCGATCGACGATCGCCAGGCCAAGCCCTGCGCCGTCCCGGCTGGCGTGATCGGCGCGACGATGCCGTTGGACCAGCGCCGCCAGGGATGCCGCATCCAGTCCAGGGCCTTCGTCGCGCACCGCGATCGTCCCGTCGGACGTGACGCGCACGACGATCGTTCCGCCTTCCGGCGTCACGCGCAGCGCATTTTCCAACAAATTTCGGAGTGCGGCTCCGATTGCCTCGCGGCGGCCTGAGGTCCAGACGGGCGCTTCGGAAACAAGCTCAAGGTTCACGGCGCGGTCGAGGGCAATGGGTGCCATTCGCGCGACCACGTCGCCGGACAGATCGGTCAGATCGACTCGACTCGGTGACGTTTGCGATGCGGCGTCGGCCTCGACCTGCGCCAGCAGCATCAGCTGATCGATCAGACGCCGCATCTGGGCGACGTCTTCCCGCAACTGCGCCGCTTGGGGCGCGTCCAGGCTGTCGAGTTCGAGCGACAACAGTGTCAGCGGCGTGCGCAGTTCATGCGCGATATCTGCGGCAAAGGCCTCGTGCATGGAGGCGGCATGATCGACGCGTTCAAGCGTGCGGTTGATCGCCTCGGCGAATGGACGCGCCTCCTGCGGCAGAGCGCTGGCCGAAACCCGAACACCGCGCACCTCGCAAGTGCGGGCGTCGATTTCTTCCGCCGCGATCCGCAACGGTTCCATGGCACGGCGGATTGCCCAGCGTCCGGCCAATGCCATGGGGATGATCAGGACAGCCATCGGCAACAAGACGTGCTCGGCAAGTTCGTGCAGTGCCAGCTCAACCGCGTCGCCGCCCGACAGATGGCTGAACGACAGTCGGTATTCGATTCCGATCACGACGAGCAGCAGCAGCGCGCCGAGGCCTCCGACGATTGCCAGGCTGCGCGTCAGGCGGCGGGTGATCGATGGCTCCCGGATCACGCGCCGCATTTCCGAAGGATGTATCCGACGCCGCGCACCGTATGCAGGTCCAGGTCGGCGCCTGCGTCGTCCAGTCGTCGGCGCAACCGCGATACGATCGCCTCCACAGCGTTGGGGGTCACCGCCTCGTCGAACTTGTACAGGTTGTCCTCGATAACACCCCGGCGGATGACCTCGCCACTCCGGCGCAGCAGGAGTTCGAGCAGCGCGCCTTCTCGTCGGGTCAATTCCTGCGGGATCGTTGCAATCACCGCCAATTGCGTCGCTGGATCGAACGCGACGTTGCCAAGCAGCAGCCGGGTCTGCCCACGCGCGCCTGGCCGCCGCAACATCGCCCGCAGGCGTGCCCCCAGTTCATCCATTGCGAATGGTTTGGAGAGATAATCGTCGGCACCTGCATCGAGACCTTTCACCCGGTCTTCAAGCGCATCGCGCGCCGTGAGGATGAGCGCAGGTGGCTCCCCGCCTGCACGATGCCGAAGCCAGTCGATGCCGTCGCCGTCGGGCAGCCCCAGATCGAGAATGATCCCATCGAAGCCATACGTCGCAAGCGCAGCCGTTGCCTCCGCAAGCGTCGATACATGGTCACAAACGTGACCCTGATCACGCAGCCCGGTCGCAACGAGCCCCGCCAAGCGCATATTGTCTTCGACGATGAGAATGCGGGCCATGGTTTCCAAACAGGACAATTCCGGGCGCGGATATACCGGCAGAGCCTGACCGCAGCCTGACGCTTCGCGCAATAGCTTGGCCCAAGGAAGTCAATCTTGAGTAGGGTCAGGCCCATTGGGCTAAAGGGCGATCCGCCGCAGCCGCAGTGCGTTGGTAATCGCCCGCACAGACGACACCGCCACGCCGATCATAGCGACGGGCAGCCACCAGGGCGCACCCGCTTCGACCTCGGTCGCAAGCTGAGCGAACACCTGTTGCATGTCGATACCGTGCTGCCAGTCGAGCCTCGCGACCGGTATGGTCCAGAACCGTGTGTTGCCGGTCGGGTCCTGGAGGAACTGATGCTCGTTTACCGTGGCGGCGAATACGGTGCGGCGGGGATAGCTTGATTCCCGCCGGTCGTATGGCCGCCGGACACGGTCAGTGTCGTCCGTCAGGAAGCCCTTCAATCGGGCGAGATCCTTTTTGAACGAACTATCGAGCTCGCCAAGCTCCACGATGGCGTACCCGATCGCCCCGATCACTGAATCTTTGTTCGAGGCATCCATGTGATGGCCGAGCTTGATCACCGCGTCGGCGAGCTCCGTGTCGGAGATCAAAGACTTGATCCAGCTCGACTTACCTATTCCCTGCGGCCCCTGAAGGGTCAGCACGCCCCGGCTGCGAAAGCTGTCTCGCGTTGCAGCGGCTGCTATGCTGCGGAGCCATTTCCGCAGAAGGGTTGCCTTTAGGTTCTCCGGGTATCCTTCCTGTGCGACCACGGTTGCATACACGAGGGAGAGCCGGTCGATCCCGTCCCAGGGGCGACTGATGATCCAGTCTCGTACTGGGTTATAGGCGTCGCGGTTTGCAATGGCCTCGACGAACCCCGGCACGTTTCCTGTGGGCATGTGATACTCAGCCGCGAGACTGACGATATGGGTGAGCGTCACATTGTCCACATTATCACGCGATCCCGCCCGTCCGGGAATTTCGATTTCGTCGCGCTTCGAAACTTCATTGTACCGCACCGTGATGCGCGCGTGCTTTAGAAGGCAGTCGACGTTCGCGATGGTCGCCGGCGGCCGGTCCGAACGCGGTGCGGGCGGGTCCGGGAAGTCCAAGACCTTTCGATTTGTATTCATATCTGTCCTCAGAGGTTGAGGCCGACCCATCGGGTCGACACTTCACCCACGACGGAATCGCCGCGGGCTTGCGCACACGCCGTCGCAACCGACGATCGATTCCACGATCGCCCGAAATGCAACCGCGTAGTACGCGATATCGCTTCTTAACAGTTTCAAAGAGCGGCTGATCAGCGAGCCTCAATTCGCTGATCTAGCCTGTGTTAGGCCAACCCAGACAACGCTTCGAACAACTGTAATCGGCGCCATCCGTGCTAGACATCACCTAGGTACGACGCGACCTTGCTTTGTAAATGGCTGCGGGGTTTCCGCTGTTCTGCATTTACTGCATGGCTAACCTTTGAGCCACCTAACGCAGAGCCATGCGCATTATGCATAACTACATTTATTTTCAGCGCTGATATTGAGGGCTGTGGCGGTGCGTTTTGCGGCCGCGAATCGGTGCGGAAGGGTTCTATGGCCGGGCAGGACGACCTACGGATTGCATGCCTCGACGCGTTCGTGGCCGTAGCGGAGCGGCGCACTTACACGGCTGCGGGAAAGGCGCTTGGGAGCGACCAGTCGCAAGTCACCCGCCGCGTTCAAGCACTCGAACGATGGTTGGGGTCACCGCTGTTCGACGGCTCGTCCCCAGCGACGCTTTCGCCTTTCGGCGAGGAGTTCCTTATCACGGCTAAGGAGGTGCTCGCGCGCTTGCGGGACAGCCGGCAATGCTCAACGCCGGCTGCTTCGACTTCGGGGTTCAGGGTATCTGGGAAAAATGTCCCCATTCCTTAGGTATCAACGCCCCTCCCGCTGGTCGGTCAGGAGCGGCGGTGGCATGGATGTCGGCTGGCGCCGATCGGTTATAACGATGACGACGCCGATCGCGCCCAGCGCGGCGATGCAGTAGGCTGGCTTCTGCTGAGCGAGCGTGACCAGTCCGAACAAAGCGATCAGCCCGAACGTTTGACGCGGCAGCGCGAAGGCGCCGAGCAGCCCAAGGATCAAGAGTACTATGACCAGTGCCTTCGTGAGGATCTGCGCGACCGCCAGAACCAGTAGGACAGTAAAGAACGGGGTTGCTGCTTTCACAGTGTGTCTCCGGTTTGACGGCGGCAAAGATCGGCCAGCGGGCCGGCATCGTCGGGGATCAGCAGGATGGTCGCGAACGTGCTCCCGTAGCCGTCGCACCTCTACTGCGAGCAGAGGGACGATCAGCGCCGACAGCGCCAGCCAAGTCAGCACCAGCGTCAGGCCGCCAATCCCACCGGTGCCGGCAAACAGATCGATACCGCCGGCGAACGCGATCATCGCGATGGCGACGAATACGAGCTGGAACATCCAGAACTCTTTGCGGGAGGAGCGACCTGTAAAGTCGGCATACCGCCTGATCGCCAGTGTGATCCAACCGATGTGATCGTCTTCGGCGGGGCGCGGCACCGGCCCGGCAGTGGGAAGGATCGAGGCGAGGCCGGCACCGGGAGCCGCCGGCTTGGCACCGAACAGCAGCCGCTCCTTTGCCTTCTCATAGTCGTCTTCGGAGATGACGCCCTCGGTCTTGAGGCGATGCAACTCCTCGATGCTTTTCAATGCGTTCTGATCGACCATGATCAGCCTCCTGTTGCGATGGATGATGGACGTGCAGCATCGCGCCAGACGCGGGTGCGCCGACGGTGTGTTGATGCTGTCATGGTGATGCCGCCCCTCTCCGGAGCGACCTTCGCTCAGACCTTCGAGCCGCCCTTCAGGACGGATGGATTGCCTGAAGAAGCTGATAGAGCAAGCAAAATTGACACGTTTGGTGGACAGACGCGGACCTGCGTCTGCGGCCACTTGCGTGGATGGATCTGGTGCAACTCCTCGGCACGAACGTGCGTCGTCAGCGTAAGCTGAAGGGGATGTCGCAGGAGGAGCTGTCGCTGGAAGCCGGCATGAAGCGCAGCTACGTCAGCGATCTTGAGCGAGGCACTAGGAACCCGTCGGTGCGGGCCCTCGGTCGGCTGGCTGATGCGTTGGGCGTGGAGCCGGCATTATTGCTGCGTCCAGGCGAGTGAAGGCGGACTGCTCGGGCCTATCTATATAAGGTACCCAGTTTCTCGCGTGCAGCCTCTGACCTTCGACAGCAGCACCGGCGGCTTTGCGCCCAAACCAGCCGTTCAGCTCGTTCGGCCGGGATCCCGAAACCTGCCGTTTGTTCATCTGGCGCGGCTTCGCAGCGAGAACGATCGACTTTGGGACAAAGCCGTCGTTCCCATGCCGCAGGTTAAGCGTCAGCTTCTTGTCAGAAGCCGACGTTCAGCGCACGTTCGCGCGCCCTGGCGTTACGACTCAAGCTGGGCCGATTGCGGACTGGCGGCTTGCAGAGTCAGCTCGGCCCGAAGCTGACATAACCCAGCTGGCTCCTAGCCAGCATCTCCTCAGCGTCGGCAAACGCAGCTACGTCGCGCAACGTCTGTCGCGTCGGCCGCGCGATGTGAAGCACGGCGTAGGACCGGATGCTAGGTGCAGATGAGCGGCAACGCGTCGAGGACGATCCCCACGATTGCGAGAGCGAGGCCGATCACCGCGATCCAAGCGGGGATGGACACGGCGGGATCGGGCGAGCGCACATACCAGCGAAGTAAGCCCCAGAGCCCGACCTTGCGCAGCGAGAAATCGAGTTCGCCGCCCTTGGCGACGCCGAGGCGCTCGCGGATGTCATAGGGCATGAAGATCGCGTCGTCGCGATCGTGGCCGAGCAGCAGGACATCCAGTCCGCTGCCATTGGCATTGTTGGTCAGCCGCGCGACGCCATAGCGTTCAACCCCGGCGCGATGGCGGATATTAAGACGCACCAGCCAGCGGCCGGCTTCGCTCGCCTGTGGTCCTTCGACACTGAGTTTGGGCATCCTCGTTCCCCCCAATCCATAATCTCAGCCGTAACTCTCAGCGGTGATAGGATTTTAGGAGCCGGGCCTCGTCGATCAACGCTGCGTCTGTGATCCAGTCGGGCGAAATTCCCTCATAGAAGATCATCCCGAAATCGACATGCTGCGTTCCCGGATCGAGAGCGGGATCGTGCAGCCAATTGGCCCAGAACTGCAGGGCGTGACGGATTAGGCCGGGCATTTCGCCATTGCGGAGCCATCGCTCAGCGAGATCGAGCGCGCGGTCTCCAGGCACTTCGACGGTAAACAGCACAGGCGACCGGCCCTCCTGCAAAATCGCTCTCGCGTCCTTACCGAGCAGTTCGACCGCGACGACCTGATCAAATTCCGATCCCTCGACGAGATAGTGATTGAAGGCGGTAAGCAATGCGCCGCGGGAGATCGTCAAATGAGCCTGCCCTTGCCGCCGCCCGAATTGGCCGTCGCCAAAGTCGCGAATCGCGGCGTCGAGTCCGACACTAGCTTGCGCCCAACCCGGATGGCGCGAGAGTATCTGCGCGAGCTGGCCTTTGCGCGCCACAGGATCGAGTGTCCTCAGCCCAGCAGTACGGACGGAGGCGATCTCCTCCGGTGAGAGCCGCGAGCCATGATAGGCGACAATCGTCTGGCCGCGCAGCCATTCGCGCGTTGCATCGACAAGGCCGTTGCGCGCGATCTCCTCGAGGACGATGTCGAGCGCGTCTTCGAGCCATTCGATCGGTCCCGCCGCAACGCGCTCGCGTAGCCCGGCCGGCACCAGGGTATCGAGCGCGGCGGACAGCCGCGGTGCCCATTCGCCGATAGTGTCAAAATCGAACTTCATCAGCCTCATCTTCCCGGTGAAGCAGCGCGATATCGGCACGTCACATTATCGTCCAACATATCGTAGGAACGCGCCGAAAATGGAGGCACGGACTGTTCCTGTTTGCCGGCACATCGATATTGGTGCCACATCTACCCATGAACTCCAGGCTCGATACAAGCGGCTACGATCGTCTCCTCGCGCTTGATACGCAGATGATCTTCGAAGCGCGTCCGCTGACCCAGCTCGACTGGTCGACGATCTCGAATGGCCCGATCCTGCTCTTGGTGCTTCCTCAGGTGAGCGCCGAGGTCGATGCGCGCAAACGGGATGGGCGGCTTGGGCTGCGCGCGCGCGATCTCAATCGGCTCCTCGAGCCTTCGATTGAAAGCGGTGGCGCGGCGATGCTGACGGAAGCGCCGGTCCGGATCGACATTGCCTATGTCCCGGCGGGACGCATCGACTGGGAGCGTCTTGAGGATCTGGAGCGCGACAATGGCGACGATAGGATCGTGGCGCAGGCGATGCATGCGCTGGTCGACGATCCGGCCCGTGTCGAGGTGATGAGCTTCGACAGCCGGCCGAGAGCGGCGGCGCGCCGGCACGGCTTGAAGGCGATCAAGCCGGACGAGAGCTGGCTGCTCGACCCCGAGCCGTCACCGACCGATCGGCGCGTCGCCGAACTCGAACAGCGCGTGCGGCTGCTGCAAGCGAGCGAGCCCCAGTTGCGCATCGGGATCCGCATGCTGCACGAGCCCCCGCTTGTCCGCTTTCGCCTGGCACAGCTTCCCGCCGAGACCGTCGATCCCGTGACGCGGATGATCCTCGCCAAGCACCCGCGCCAACATACAGGCGGGTTCATGGTGCATGGGCTGCACATCAACAGCCACTATGACGAGGACTATGACGACTATGCGGCGGCGCTGAAGGCGATCGATGTGCCCAATATCCATCTCGGAGTGGCTCGTCAGTTCTCGCAATATGGTTTCGAGGTCACCATCGAGAATTTCGGTGTCCTGGCTGCCGAGCATGTCACCGTCGAGCTGCGCTCGGGCAATGCCGTGCTGCATGACGGGCCGTACGTCGTCGACGTCTTCGGGCCGCCGCCGCCGTCCACGCAGAGCGACTTTCTGACCAAGATCCCACGCCTGTCGCACAACCTGGCGCGGACCGACCGCACGAGTTTCGGTATCGAGGAATCGGAGGATCCCGATGTTCAGGTCGAGTATCGTTGCCAGGATTTCCGGCATGGGCGCGTCCAGACGCTCACCGCGGTGATCGAGCCGATTGAGCGTACCGGCGAAGCCGCACATATCGAGGTGCGAGTGACCGCCGGCAATATGCGCGGCGATGTGGTCGAGCGGTTTATCGTTCCGGCGACCGATCAGGAGCGCCCGCTCGGCGAGCTGATCGACCTCGACAATCTGCAATTTCGCGAAGCGCCGCCAATTCGCGATTTGCTACTGCCGCTGTTGCGAGGCGACGACAGCGATGAAATCAGGCGGTTCCGCAACGACGGAACTAGGCGAGAATAGCGCTGGGATTTAATCTGCATTGTCGACGAGGGACTTTCGTATCACCCCCCGCTCTCGCCTGAGGCCCGCACCGCTTGCGCTTGTCGAGCTCGCGCGTCAGCCACGGCGACAGACGATCGGCATCCGTGGTCGAAAAGCCCGCATCGCTGGGCATGAAATCCGGTGAACACAGTCCCGCAGTCGATCATGCGCACATAGCAGGAATCGTAAGTTTCCTCATCTGCGCCGCCCCGACTTGACTGCCGGTTGGGTTTCGAGCGGTTTAAGTCCGCGACCGACGTTGCCCGACTCATCTAACGTTAGTGTGATCCGGCAGAGAAACCGGCATATGATCCGGCATGTTTCTATATAAAGCTAGAAAATAGCGTTATATCTCAACATGTTGTTGAGCTTCCAATCCGGCATGAGATCCGGTAGGATCCAGCATGGATGTGACAACGATGGAGCCGATGGTCCCCGAGGAGGCGTCTCGCCTTCTCGACGATGACATTCTGCCCCTAATCGCGGAAGCCAACCAGCTGGCCGGGCGTATCCATCCAATTCTCCGCAACTCGATCGGCGATCTCGTTCGGTCGATGAATTGCTACTACTCAAACCTGATCGAAGGGCATGACACGCATCCGCGCGACATCGATCGGGCGCTTGCCAACGACTTCTCGATCGAGCCGAAGAAGCGTGATCTGCAGCAGGAAGCTGTCGCTCATATCCATGTCCAACAGCTGATCGACACCGGCCGCGACCCGGATGCCTGGCCGGCTTCTGCTGCCTATGCCTCGTGGCTTCATGAAGAATTCTGTTCGCGGCTCCCGCCTGAAATGTTGTTCGTTACTGACGACAAGACGGGCGAACGCCTCGAAATCGTGCCTGGTGCTTGGCGCAAGCGCGATGTCGATGTCGGGCGCCACTTACCGCCCCCGCATGAAGACTTGCCGCGCTTCATGGCACGCTTCGATACGGCCTATGGGTCGCCGCCTCTCAGCAAGACGCGGCAGATACAGACGGTCGGTGCGGTGCATCACCGGTTTCTCTGGATTCACCCGTTTCTCGACGGCAATGGCCGGGTCGCGCGCTTGATGTCGCACGCGCTCTACAAACGTCTCGGCATCGGCACCAGCTTATGGTCAGTCGCGCGCGGGCTGGCGCGCGACGAGGAGCGCTACAAGGCGCTTCTCGCGCAGGCGGACGGACAGCGAGAGGGCGACCGCGACGGTCGGGGTAATCTCACACAGCGCGGCCTGATCGAGTTCTGTAAATTCTTCCTCGATCGGTCCGTCGACCAGATCCGTTTTATGAGCGGTCTGCTTGAGCCGATGACGCTCCTGACGCGCATGGAAATCCACATCGAAGAGGAGGTTCGCGCCAAACGCCTGCTGCGGGGGAGCTTCGCCGTCCTGCGCGAGGCGGTGATGAGCGGTGAGGTCGAGCGCGCAAAGATACCCTCGCTTACGGGCTATGAGGAGCGCGGCGCGCGCAATGTAACGTCGGGTCTGGTCGAACGCAGGATGCTCACCGCATCCTCGCACCGCGCGCCGCTCCGGCTCGCCTTCTCGGCCGATGTGGCGGAGCGCTGGTTTCCCAACCTGTATCCGGCCAACGCAGGTTCGCGCCATGACCGATAAGATCGTCGAGCTGATCCGGCGCTTCACGCCGATGTCGTCCCGGTCGGCGGAGTGGGATTTCCTCATGCCGGGCAGCGGCAAGCCGAAGCGATGGCATGAGATCGAGGATGCGTATCGTGTGCTCGTGATTGCCGACCCGGGCGCCGGCAAGACATTCGAGGCGCAGACGCGCGCGCGGCGGATCAAGGAGCGTGGTCGCAACGCATTCTTCATCCGGATCGAAAAGATCGACAGCAATTTCGAGCAGGCGTTCGAGGTCGGCACTGCCGCCGAATTCGCTACCTGGCTCGCATCGACGGACGAGGCGTGGTTCTTCCTCGATTCCGTCGACGAAGCGCAGTTAGAGACGCCGCGCGCGCTTGAGGACGCCGTGCGGATCTTCGGGACGCGGTGCCATGCGGCGCTGGACCGCGCGCGCATCTTCATCACCAGCCGCGAGGATGCGTGGCGCGCGCTGCCCGACCAAACGCTCATTGAACAGCACCTGCCCTATGGCGAGCCCGAGCCGTTCGAACGCGACGACGATACGAGCCGTGACAGCGATCCGACCCTCAAGCTGTTTCGGCTGACCGGGCTCAACGAGGACGAGATCGGTCTCTTCGCCAGCCACTATGGCGTCAGCGACGTCTCGGATTTCGTCGATGCCATTAAGCGCGCGGACCTGCTGCAGTTAGCCGAACGGCCCTTCGACCTTAAGGCGCTGATCCGCGTCTGGATTGCGGACCACAAGCTCGGCAGCCGTTTCGAGGTGCTCCAGCGCATGATCGCCTTGCAGCTGGCATCACTGTCGGCACCGACGGCTGCTGTCCGACTGGACGCGGCAAAAATGCGGACCGGCGCGCAGATACTGGCCGGCGCAGTGATGATGACGGGTAAGGCGGTAATCTGCCTTCCCGATGGCGTGCATAGCCCCGATCGGATCGACCCACGCGTCCTGCTCGAAGTGTGGACCGATGCAGAAATCGACGCACTGCTCCGCACCGGTCTGTTCGACGACATCGTCTACACCAGCGTTCGTTTTCGCCACCGCGAGATCCGCGAGTTGCTGAGCGCCGAATGGGCGATTGAGCTGCTGAACCGGCCCGGCGAACGGCCGCGGATCGAGGATCTGTTTTTCCGCGAGCGCTATGGGGAGGAGGTTATCGTTCCCCGCACGCGCCCGACACTCACTTGGCTCATTCTTCTCGACGATGCCGTGCGCGACAAGGCACTGGCGATCGCGCCGGAAATCGCGACCGAGGGCGGGGACCCCTCGCGGCTTCCGCTGGATGTCCGCCGGGCGATGCTGGGCGATATCGTCGAGCGCATCGCGACGCGGAGGGATGGATGAGCCTGATGGATAACACGGCAATCGAGCGCATCGCGACGCCGGACCTTGCCGCAGACACGCTGGCCCTGCTCGAGAAGTATCGATCGAATGACGATGTCGTCTTCTTCATCGGCCGGCTCGTCTGGCAGGGCGATATGGCGTCGTGCGCGCCGCTCCTGCTTGAGATCGCGGCCGACACCACGCGGGGCAAATATGCGCGGATCGCAGCGATCCGGGGCGTCATGTCTGTCGGCACCACCGAACTGAAGGACCAGCTGTGGAACAGGATCGCGGATGATCCAGCGCCGCTCGATCGCGCGGTCTTCGCCGAATTGCTCGATTGGGCGCCGCTGACGACGCATGGTGTTGATCTCGTCCTGCGAACGCTCGATCATGTCGCACCCCATGAGCGCTTCAACGCGACCGGACTCGTCTATGCGCTGCACGAATTCATCGAGCGTTTGCCGGTCATGGCCGATGCGGCCGATGTCCATCCGCTGGGTCAACTCATCGACGGCTTCAACCGGTTCCTTGAGCGCGAGCCCTATGTCGAACGTGGCGAATGCCATGTGTCCGAGGAATTCGCCTGGCTGATGCCGGCAGCCCTGCACGCGGTCGATCGCCTCGTCGCCGCGCGCTCGACGGCGGCATTGCAGCCGACCGCGCTCGCGGTGTTGCGCAACACGCCCGCGTTGCGGTTCTGGCGCAGCGGCGACATCGACGAATACAAGACCTCTCTATCGCAGAACGTGCCGCGCTGGCGCGAACTCAACGACTTCCTCTACTGGACAAGCGTTGCCGCGTGCCGCGCCCGTTTGGAAGCCAAGGGCGAGGTACTGCGCGATGACTGGCAGATGGCGTTCATTGGCCATTTCTGGGGGTTCGGCCCCGAGGATTTCGAGCGGTGCCTAGCTTGGATCGCGGAAAAGGACGGCGACGATCGTTTCATCGCGCTCTCGCGGTGCATCCAGCTATACATTCAGGCGGATCGTCCATCGGCATGGCTCGACCCGCTTCGCGCGGCTGTCGCCGGCGATCCGAGTCTCTCTGAATTTCTAGAGACACGCCTCAACCCCAAGCCATCCCCAGCGATGGAGCGGATGGACGCCGAACATCGTCGCTGGAAGCGGAAGAATGACGCGCGCGACCGCAAGCATAAGAAGGATCGGGAGGATTGGGTGCGCGCGCTCCAGGCCAATCCCGATCGTATCCTCCATCCGACCGGCTTGAAGCCCGGCGAGTTCAGCGGCGATCAGTATCATCTGCTTCTCAGCGCGATGAGCAGCGGGGCCTCGAGAAGCCGGGAAAATGGCGCCGACTGGCGTGCGCTGATTCCCGAGTTTGGCGAGCCAGTCGCGCGCGCCTATCGCGACGCGGCGATCGCCCATTGGCGTATTTACCGGCCGACGTTGCGCTCGGAATGTGGGGAGACGGGATCGACGCCTTATTCGCTGATCTTCGCGACGACCGGTCTCACGATCGAGGCCAATGAGGACAGCGCCTTCGCCCAGCGCCTGACGCCCGATGAAGCGTGTCTGGCGTTTCGCTATGTGACCTGGGAACTGAACGGCTTTCCCGGCTGGTTTGAGCAGCTATATCGCGCGTTTCCCAAGATCGGTCGCGAGGCCGTCACGACCGAGCTGTTGTGGGAACTGAAGCAAAGTGTCGGCGAACAGCCGCTGCACTACGTCCTGCATGACATACTCTACCATGCGCCGTGGCTGCATGCCGAGGTTGGATCGCTGATCCTCGACTGGTTGCGGGCCAATGACATCCCCAATGCCGAAGCCTTGCGCTACAGCCTCAATATCCTCGCCGGCAGCGGTGTTGCACCCGAAGCCCTTGCCGAGCTTTCAGCGACCAAGGCGACCGGAACGCTGTTGGACCAGCAGCGGCCACGGTGGTTCGCGCTGTGGGTCGATACCGATCCATCGGCTGCCATTCCGGTGCTTGAGGCCCATCTCGCCGGCCTGTCACCGGCAGATGGATCGGACTTCGCACAGGAGTTCATCGTCGCGCTTCTCGGCGATCGGCACGGCACCGGCGTGCGTGTCGGTGCCTACCGCAACGCGCACGATCTCAAGACCCTCTATGTGCTGATGCATCGCTACATCCGAGTCGCCGAGGATATCGAGCGTGCTGGAAAGGGCGTCTATTCGCCGACCACCCGCGACAATGCGCAGGATGCGCGCAACACTTTGTTCAATATGCTGACCGAAGTGCCGGGGCCGGACGCCTATGCCGCGATGAAGGCCTTGGAGCGGGATCATCCCGAGCCGAAATATCGCAGCTGGATGGCGGTGCGGGCGCGCCAGCGCGCGACGCAGGACGCTGATGAGCCCTTGTGGTCGGTCGAACAGGTTCACGACTTCACAAAGATAAATTCAACTGACGGAGCCGCTTCGTGAGATCTTGGACCAAGCGACCCGCGGCGCCTTCGAGGCTCAACAGTCCAAAATGCGCTCCGGTAGTTGACAGTCGATCAGTCCGCTCCGGGCCCACATCCGGCCCCTCGATTAACAGTCCAGTACCCAATTTTGCGCATGGCAGCTTTCGCACATCCCAAGCCAAGAGCTGACAGTCGGCAAGCGGCTCACTTCCGGCCACTATCTCGGGTCCAAAATACCCATCAGGTCCGTGCTTTCGAAAGCGCCTGCCGATCACCAGCGAAACGAGCCTTCACAAGCATCCCACCACCCGACGCGGCACGTCAATGGTTTCCGTTTGAGCATGAACGATGCGATGGCCACCGTGATCATGGAGCAGCCGGCCGCTCCTATTGAAAGGCGTCCCAGCGAGGACCTACGTGGATTCCCAACCCAAAGCCCTTCGCCTCAGCCGCCGCCGCTTCCTTTTAAAAGCGCCATAAGGAAGGTGGCGCCACTAAGCCGACATTGCGCAGTACTACTGCCTTTTCGAAAAACACCGAGCCTTCTTTCACCGCTTGATCACAGCGCTTATCATCCGCCAATGAACAAGCTTACTGTCGCCGCCCTGCAAATCGGATCTGATTACGCGGGCAAGGAAGCAACTCTCGCCAACGTCCTCGCGTTCGAGGATCGCATAGCTGCATCGACTGCGTGCTTGGTCGTTATGCCGGAGGCTCTCCTAGGGGGCTATCCGAAGGGCGAGCATTTCGGCACCCGTTTGGGCTTTCGGATGCCGGAGGGGCGGGAGTCCTTTGCTCGCTATTATGACAATGCGATCGACATGGATGGCCCCGAGCTGGCCGAACTTGCCGGACTGAGCAGCCGCACGGGCGCGACGCTGGTACTGGGCGTTATCGAACGCTCGGGTTCGTCGCTGTTCTGCACCGCCGTCTTCATCGAACCGGAACTCGGCATAGTCGCCAAGCACCGCAAGCTGATGCCGACCGGCACCGAGCGCCTGATCTGGTCGCAGGGGGATGGTTCGACGATGCCGGTGGTGGATAGCGCCGCCGGCAAGCTGGGCGCGGCAATCTGCTGGGAAAACCACATGCCGCTGTTCCGCACTGCGATGTATGCCAAAGGGGTCGAGATCTGGTGCGCCCCGACAGTGGACGAACGCGACGTATGGCGCAGCTCCATGCGGCATATCGCGCACGAGGGGCGCTGCTTCGTGATCAGCTGCTGCCAGGTCCAGCCGACGCCCGCCGAACTTGGGATAACGGTCGAGCATTGGGACGATAATCGCCCGCTGATCGGCGGCGGCAGCATGATCGTCGGCCCGATGGGAGATGTGCTGGCCGGGCCGATGGAGGGTAAGACGGATTTGCTGACCGCCGAGATAGATACGGCCGAACTGATCCGCGCCCGCTACGAACTCGACGTGGTCGGCCATTACTCCCGACCGGACATCTTCAGCCTACACGTCGATGAACGTGCACGTAGCGGTACGGTGTTCAGCGGGACTTGATCGTTGAGGACAGGAGATCGTACGGAACGCCAGCGCCGAATGACGACAGATAAGGGATCGTGGAACGGCGGATGTCGTTAGATCAAACAGCAACGGTGATCGAGGCGGGCGGCAGATTATGAGCGCACTAGCAATCTCGATGATGCTCGCAGGTGCCGCCATAGCGCTCACGTTCGGCTATCTCTTTTGTACGCCCACCCAGGAACTCCTGCGCGGGGCAGGTCCAGAGTTCCGGCCAACGTTTCTCGATCAGGCGCTGCCGGGCTGGCGTCGAGCTGCAGGCGCTGCGGGATTTTTGGTATTCGCGTTGCTCATTGCTCTTGGCTTTTGGATCAGCGCACCGTTTTGAGTAGGCGTCCCTTTGGGAGCGAGGGCCGCCGTTCGGCTACGGCCAGTTGGCGGTTCGAAGCCTGTGCCCACCCCGTTGTCCACGCATGATTGATGCGAGGGTCACACCGCCATAGCAGCGGCCCTGCGTTCCTACTGAAAGCCATCCCAGCGAGGACCCACGTAGGTTCCCAAGCCGAAGCCCCTTCGCTTCAGCCGCCGCCGCTTCCCTTGTGGAAGCGCCATAAAGAAGGTGGTGCCGCTTACAGGACTCGAACCTGTGACCCCCGCATTACGAAGGCTAGTGACACACCCGCAAGTTGCGTTATTTTTCAGTTACTTAAGTGGACACTACGTCCCCCGCTACGAACCGACCCAGCCGCATCCCAGGTTGGCCCGGTGCGGCGTGTAGGGTGCTTCCTAGCGAAAGCGCTTTGGCTTGGGAATAGCCGGAAACTCGACCTGCGCTATACCTGCGGATTGTTGGATGCCGCTGCCTCCCCCGCTCGCAACGTTCGGACCGCCGCTAGCGCATTTTCGAGCTCGTCTTCGAGCGCCTTAAGATCAAGGTCGATCTCAGCCCGCTGATTGCCGGTCACTCGTAGCACGACGTTCATTACTGATCGCGAGTGGGCAGCTAGCGCCAGCAGGTGAAGGCTACTTGGGCTCTTGCGACCGTTCAGCCAAGCGCGTGCCGTGTGATCCGTAACGTGCGTCCACGCCATGATCGTTTTCGACGCCCGTCGGCTGCCGCCTAGCTCGTGCTGCAAGGCAGAGGCAATAAGTGCCGCAAGCTCGACATCCGAAAGCTCAAACCGCAGTTTGGGAACTCGAGTACCGCTTTTAGGAACCATAGTTCCTCGCCTTTTGCTTTAAGTGGCCTGTTAGCAGCGGCTTTTGCCGCCGAGCCATTTGGGGCCGGCGATGGTAATAAAGTGGACGCATCCTGACGGTGTTAACGCCGCTCCCATCGCCCCGCTTGTTAGGGCCGCGGAGTACGTTCGGATGTCCACCGAGCATCAGAAATACTCCACCGACAACCAATCCGAGGCGATCCGTCGATACGCAGAAAAGCGTGGCTACGAGATTGTTCGGACCTATGCCGACGAGGGGAAGAGCGGTCTGAACATTGGCGGTCGCCTTGCTCTGCAGCAGCTTCTACGAGACGTTGAAAGCGGACGCCCGGATTTCAATGCGTTGTTGGTGTATGACGTTAGTCGCTGGGGAAGGTTTCAGGATCCCGATGAGGCGGCATCGTACGAGTTGAGGTGCCGCCGCGCAGGTGTTCATGTCCACTATTGCGCCGAACAATTCGAGAATGACGGCAGCATCGGATCGTCGATCATCAAAACGGTGAAGCGCGCTATGGCGGGCGAGTACAGCCGTGAGTTGTCAGTCAAGGTTTTCGCTGGTCAATCCAATCTGATCCGGCTCGGCTACCGGCAAGGTGGCGTCGCTGGCTTTGGCTTACGGCGTATGCTGGTCGATCAATCGGGAGTATCTAAGGGGCTGCTGGATCGCGGAGAGCACAAGAGCATCGCAACCGACCGGGTCGTTCTGGTTCCTGGACCGACAGCCGAACTCGATGTCGTCCGTGATATCTATCGGAAATTTATCGACGAGGCACTGTCCGAGCGCCAAATTGCCGAGCTGCTAAACCGACAAGGTGTGACAACCGGTCTGGATCGGCCTTGGAGCCGAGGTGCCGTCCACCAGATACTGATCAACGAGAAGTATATTGGCAACAACGTCTGGGCTCGCACGTCGTTCAAGCTCAAAGCTGCTCACGTGCAGAACGCTCCGGAAGATTGGGTCCGTGCGGACGGTGTTTTCGAGGCGATCATCGACCCCATCGATTTCAGGCGCGCCCAACAAATCATATCTACGCGTTCTGATCGACTCAGCGATGAGCGAATGCTGGAACTGCTCTCCCACATCCTTGAACGGCAAGGTTTCCTTTCCGGCCTTATCATCGATGAGATGGAAGGTTACCCGTCAAGCAGCGCTTTTCGTTCGCGTTTTGGTGGCCTGCTTCGAGCCTACTCACTCGTTGGCTTCGCACCCGACCATGATTACCGCTACCTCGAAATCAATCGCAAGCTGCGTGACTTTCATCCGAGTATTGTTGGGTCGGTTCTCGACGGCATTGCATCGGCCGGCGGCTGCGCCAAGCAGGATACGGAAACCGACCTTCTCACGATCAATAACGAGTTCACCGCGTCGATCGTCATCGTACGATGCGTCGAGACGGCCGCTGGCTCACAGCGTTGGAAGCTGCGCCTTGATACAGCGCTGCAGCCTGACATCACGGTCGCGGTTAGGATGAACAGTTCGAACAGCCAGCCTCACGACTTCTATTTGCTCCCACGCCTGGACATGCAGAACGCGGTCATCCGGCTCGCCGAATACAACGGCCTGTCGTTCGATGCTTACAGATTCGACACGCTCGACGCGTTCTACCGAATGACCGCTCGTGTAAGTTTGAGGAGTGCTGCCTGATGCCTGCGCTGCCTTCCCAACGTGTCGAGATGATACCGGTTGGCCGGATCACGATCGTGAACCCGCGAGTGCGGAACAAGAAGACGTTCAAGGAGATCGTCGACAACATCGCGCAGCTGGGCCTCAAGAAGCCGATCACCGTAACCCGGAGGATGGAAGCCGGCGGCCCGTTCTACGATCTGGTGTGTGGTCAGGGGCGCCTGGAAGCATACAAAGCGCTTGGCCAGCGCGAGGTGCCCGCGCTCGTTGTGACCGCAGATGCCGAGGATTGTTTGATCGCGAGCCTCGTGGAAAATTGTGCACGCCGACAACACCGTGCGATCGATCTGCTGCACGATATCCGTGGGATGCAGGAGCGTGGCTATGCCTCGACGGAGATTGCACGCAAAACCGGACTCTCGCTGGAATATGTGAATGGCGTCGCGCGCTTGATCGAGAAGGGCGAGCAACGCCTTCTGCGCTCGGTCGAAAGTGGAATCATTCCGGTGAGTGTCGCGGTCGAAATCGCGGAGGCTGAAGACCACGACATCCAAGCGGCACTTTCGAACGCCTACGAAAAGGGCCTCCTCAAAGGCAGGAAGCTATTCGCTGCCAAGAAGCTGATCGAGGTGCGACGCAGACGCGGTAAGGGCCTTGCTGCGACTGGAGGCAAAGCACGCGAGCAATTGTCAGCCGACGCTCTCGTGAAGGCTTATCGCGATGATACTGACCGTAAGCGCGCACTGATCCGACGCACGGAAGCAACCAAGGGCCGCCTGCTCTTCATAACCGAGGCGCTGCGCAGGCTGTCACGCGACGAGCAATTTATCGCCCTGTTGGAGGACGAAGACCTTTCGACGATGCCCGAAAACCTTGGCGCTCGAATTAAACCTTTGGCGAGTACGAGAT
Organism: Sphingomonas radiodurans; assembly: GCF_020866845.1. Taxonomy (NCBI): domain Bacteria; kingdom Pseudomonadati; phylum Pseudomonadota; class Alphaproteobacteria; order Sphingomonadales; family Sphingomonadaceae; genus Sphingomonas; species Sphingomonas radiodurans. The sequence continues at coordinate 2,282,290 of NZ_CP086594.1, read as the reverse complement.
TGTGAGACCCAAACACACACCGCCGGTCGGTTTGGCGTTTGAGGCATCGACCTACCGTATACCACTCAGCGATATTCTCCCTTTGCGGGAAGTGCCGCCTAAGGTTCTTGAATCAGTTAAGTATGGTCAGATTGCCGCCTCAATCGCAGAGGTGGGCATCATTGAGCCGCCGGTGGTTGCGCGAGACGCGGTTGACCCAAATCGCTACCACCTTCTTGATGGGCATTTGCGTATCGCGGTACTTCGCCAGCGGGGCGAAACCGAGGTCGTTTGCCTGATCGCGACCGAGGACGAGGCATTCACATACAATCGCCGCGTTAGTCGGATTGCGATCATTCAAGAACACAAGATGATCCTGAATGCCGTAAAGAAGGGCGTATCGGAACAGCGCCTTGCGCGAGCGCTCAATGTCGACATCGAACATATCAGAAAGAAGCGGAACCTGCTGGCTGGGATCTGTCCCGAGGCCGCCGACCTGCTGCGCGATAAGCATCTGCCGATGGGTGCGTTCGTCGAACTCCGGCGGCTTAAGCCTATGCGGCAGATCGTGGCCGCCGAGATGATGATCGCACTGAACCGCTATTCCACCTCTCATGCAAAAGCGATCGTTGCAGGGACCGCGGAGGAAGATCTCGTTGAAGGACGTGCGAAAGCGGTTCGTGGCCTGACTGAGGAACAGCTATCGCTGATGGAGCGAGAGTCCGCGGCTCTGGACCGAGACTTCAAGCTGATCGAGCAATCCTACGGCGCCGATCATCTCGATCTTGTCTTGGCCGTCGGATACGTACAGCGATTGCTCGGGAATGTTCGCGTTGTTCGGCACCTCGCACAGCATCACGCCGACCTGTTGAGCGAGTTTCAGAAAATCACCGAACTTCAGAAGGCGGCATGATGGGGACCCGGACCCGATAAGCGCGGGGACCGCGGGAGACGCCGCACGTTGGGGCGGATCGATCGCGGCGGTGGGGACGGCGGCGAACCCGCTCAGAGCCCACCAAGAGCCCGATAGGGTTCGGTGTGCCGTGCGCTCGCTTGCCCACTAGCGCACGGCGCACCACGAACCAAAGGCCGTGCAAGATCGCGGCGTTACGACTTCCGACGTATCGCCCCTACTAACGAGGACAAGCTCGTGATCACTGCTGTGCAAAATTCGGATTCTAAGACGCACGTAAAGCCGCTGGCGGCGGCGATGCTGCCAAGCGCCATGCGAATGCTATTACCCTTGAGGAAAAGTGTGATTGCCGAAATATCGCCTTCGATCATTCGCCAAGTCGTTAAGGTCCACGACGGCGACGGCCCGCTCTGGTGCGCCGACGATCGCAAGGTGCGTGTCGCAGGTGTTCAGGCGCCCGATTACGAGAACACCGAGCCATGCCGTCGCGGTAAGGCCGGACGTGCACGGGCAAACGCCGGCTGAAGTAAACGTTGCGCAGGCGCGCAACCTTGAAGCACTGTTGCGACCCTGTGCTCAGCCGTGGATCACAAGTCCGATCGCTTCTGTCACGCACATGATGCTGATTGGCTTCTCGCATCGATGAACGTGGTCAAATCTCATCGGGAAGACCCCCGCGTCGTAGCCAGTGGTAAAAATAATAGGGACGTTGCGACCAGCCAACACGTCGGCGGCCGGAAACACCAGAACGCCACGGAGGTTGACGTCGAGGATTGCGCCATCGATTTTCGGCTCGGCTTCGATCAGCGCCAGAGCATCCTCAAGCGTCCCGGCAGGTCCGATAACAACCGCACCAGCATCGCCCAATTCCATCGTCAATTCGTCTGCCAGCATGTATTCGTCCTCGACAACAAGCACGCGGCAGTTACGCAAGGTGCGATCAGGCATGTTCGTCATTCGAAGGGCTCGCACTGGTCGAGACCGCCGGAACCGAAATGGTGCAGTGCACGCCATCCGGCCCCAGTTTGTAGCTGGTTTTGGCACTGAGCTGGTAAGGTAACGCGCGTTCGATCAACTCTCGTCCTTGTCCGCCGGCTCGTTGCGTCTGCATTGATGGCATGGCGACGCCGCTCTCGCGCCAATCGATGTTAAGGAGCGGCTGATCAGGTTTGGTTTGGTCCAATTCCCAGGTGATCGTCAAATGCCCGCTCGATTGCCCAAGCGCTCCGTATTTGACCGCATTCGTCGCCAGCTCGTGCACCGCCATTGCCAAAGTCTGCACCATTGAGGAGCGCAATCGGATGCCTTTTTGGCCACTGACGCTCACCCGCTCCGCGGTGCCGTGCAGCGCCGAGAGTTCGGCGTCGATCAACTCGTCGAAAGTGACGCGATCATGATCGTTGAGGCGTGAAAGCAGACCCTGAACACGCGCTAACGCATCCAGCCGCGTTCTGAACCGCCCACGAAAGTCGGGCAGATCGACGCTCGCCCGTGACGTCTTTTCCGACAAGGATCTGATCACGCCGATCAGGTTGCGGGTGCGATGCTGCAACTCGGCAACAAGGATCTGCTGGCGATCGGAACTTTCCTTAGCGTCGGTGATATCGGCACCGAGCCCTGCGACCCAGCGAACCTTGCCGGCCGCGTCTCGCAGCGGGAAGTCGGTATCGTAGATCCAGCGTAACGCGCCATCGGAAGCGCGTCGGACTCGAAACTCTATCTCAATTCGCTCACCACTACGCACACGCCGAAAATTTTCGAATACGGATTTGCGGCTTTCCGGCTCGATCAGCCGTGCCCAGCTTCTGAGGCTGGGGTCGCCGCCGCGATCTGGGCTAGGGATGCCATAGATCGCCTCGAAGGCAGGACTTGCAAATTCCATTTGCAGAGTCGCCGCGTCTCTGATCCACAAGATGCTGGTAGAGGCGTCGCTGAACTGTCGAAAGCGCTCCTCGCTTTCCCGCAACGCGTCGCTGCTCCGTCTAAGTGCGTCAATGTCACTGACGACACAGACTTGCGCCACCACTTGCCCGTCTCCATCGCGGATCGGCACAGTAGCGACGCTGGTCCAAACGTCCCGGCCGCTGTCATCCGTGTAAAGCATCTCCTGACCGGGAACGACGCGCTCGCCTCGCATAGCACGTGCCCCGGGAAAGTCTGTCCGTTCTAGGGGGCGCCCTTCTGCATCCCAGCCGCGCCAGCGTTCGCCGCGTACGGGATCGCGAGAAGGAATGAGATTGGTTGGCAGGAATCGCTGGAACTCTGGGTTCGCAACCACAGTCGAGCCGGACATGTCGATCACAGCCAGTCCTAGGGGAACGCTCTCGATCGCAGCAGCGAGCCGTGCTTCGCTTTCACGCAGCGCAACTTCGGCGCGGACCCGCTCCAGGTAGTTCCACGTCCGTTCAGCAGTTTCGCGCACCAATTCCAGTTCACCCGCGGTCCATTTACGCGGCTCGGCATGATTGATCGCGAGCAGCGCGACAAATCGATTGCCTCTGACCATCGGCACGCCAATCGCGGCGCGCGCGCCGAACAACGCATAAGCTGCCCGGTCGATATCGTCGAACAAGGGATTGGCTTCGCTGTCAGCCACGCTCGACATGTGTCCCGCTTGCCAACCGGGTAGTCGTTTCTGCTGGAAGTCCGATAGTGGGTAGGTTCCTGCGCAACTCGGCAGGCCGTCCGAATAATCATTCTGGACGCTCCAACTCGCGTCGTCGGTATGCACCGTCGCGTAAAGCACGCGGCTTACACCCAATTCCTCGCCAAGCAATTTCACGGCGGCTCGTTCGATGGCGGAAACATCGGTGAGTGGTCGAACCGTGTCGCTTAGTCTCAGCAGAAACGCCCGACGCTCTTGTTCCTTAACCTCTGCGACCTCGTCATAGTGTTGCTCGGTCACCCGGGTGACCTGATGAATGATGGCGGTGATCTCGCCTTTTTGATCGAGCATCGGCGCATTGATCGCCTCCCACCAGTGTGGCTCGAAGCCGCCGGCGGTGACAAGATCGTAGCGCACGCGATCCATCACGTCGGTCCTCCGCGTTGTCAGAACGCGGTCTAGTGAAAGGGCGAGCGCCTCAGACCCGAGTTGGCCCGGACGGCTAGAGTCATCAGGAAAGACATCAAACAACCTGCGACCGATGAGGGTGTCACGTGTCGTCAGAGTTGCGGCAAAATACGCATCGTTTGCGGCGGTTATCGTGAAATCCGGCGCATTTGGCGCAAGCACCATGAATGGCACCGGCGACGCGGCGAACAGGGATTGGTATCGCGATTCACTCTCGCGCAGCGCGGCCTCGGCGCCAGCGCGCTCCACCGCTGCCCAGGTGCGTTCGGCAAATTCTTCAACCAGGGAGACCTCGCCCGGCGTCCAGTCTCTAGCGCGGGTCGAGACAGCTACGACCGCCCAAAGCGGGTTGTTCTCGCCTTTGCGCACGGTCGCAGCGATCAAGGCACGCAATCCCAGACCACTAAAACTGGCCCGGTCGCTGTCCGAAAGGTCCTCCATTTGCGCGGCGTCGTCGATCACCAATGTTCGACTGAAAGCGGCCTTAAGAGCTTCAGGGAAATCGGACAAACGCACCTGCGCTGGCAACGAAGGCAAGCGTTCGTCGTGCACTTGGTACGGAAATTCACCAATGTCTTCCGCCAACCGGTAGATCCCGATGTAGCAACGATCGAGCCGCATCTGCTCAAAGAGCATGTGAAGGGCGCGATCCGTCACGGCTTCGGCGGTTGGCTCCGCCCGCAGTGCATCGCTCAAGCGCAGCAGAAATGCCTGCCGCTCTTGGCCTTCGCGCAGCGCCGCTTCAACGGATTTGCGCGCGGTTATGTCGCTGGCGGCACCGAACCACTCCACGATCTCGTCGTCGGACCCAAGGATTGGCACGGCGCGGGACAGCGCCCAACCGATGTTACCGTCCGCTTGATATACGCGATGCTCAAGCTCGAAATCGCTCTTGGTGCGGATCGCCTCGGCAATGGCGGCGGCCGTGCGCGCATGATCTTCCGATGGAATATAGTCCTGCAGCCAGGCCCGGCTGGGACTGGTCGTGTCGACAATGAAGTCGCCCCCCGTCAGTTCGCGCAACTCGCTCATGTCGGGGTTCATGATGTAGAACACATCCGAACTCGCACGCGCCAGCGCACGAAGGCGAGTATCGCTTTCCATCTTCCCGGCTCGCGCATCTCCGATCGCCAGGACCGTCTGGTGCGCTAGTGAGGCAAACTGGGCAACGCTCTTGAGAAGACGGGCATCCTCCTTCTCGAACCGCCCTTCTGGGTGGTGCTTGATGACCCAGATCGTTCCAACAGGCGTGCCGTTGATGCAGAACGGGGCCAATAGTCCTTCGCCGATAGCGGGCTGCGCTTGCAGAAGCGCCGGAAAGGCACGCTCCGGATGGTCTACCAACAGTACCGCTTCTCGCGCCATGACCTCGCCGCAGGGGCTATCCTCCCGCGACATCGTGCCATCGCGATATGGACCCCAAGCACCAGTCGTGGCGACCCAGCGGAATGTTCCGTGTTCACCGCCCGACTCCAACATACTTATTCCGGCGGAATCGGAGCGTGTCAGCTCCATTGCCGTATCAACGAGCCGCTGAAGCACAGTGTCCGGTTTGCTGCTCATCGTTTCAGCAAGTGCAGCGAGCGCGCGATTTTCAGCCTCGAAATCGGACGCCCGAGAGGGCCGACGATCAAGGTCGCTGGTGATGATGACACCATCAACGCCGCAGCTCGAATGGCCAGTACTCATGCGAATATAACGCTCATCAAAACGTGAAAGGACCGAGCCTCTTTTCGATTTACACTCCAAATGCTGTGCGGCCTGATCGAGCGCGACTGTGTGGTTGCTCGAAAGGTCATCTTCCTACCTCCGCGATCAACACAGCTGAGCCTACGTGGGCCAGCCAAACTCAACCTGCCCGATCGGGCGATGACGACACGTCGGAGGACCGCTAGTCAAGGGTAACCCTGTCTGCACGTCGTGCCGCATTGGCTCTCCGAGCGACGAACCTATAAGGGTTGAGGTTTGATGGAAGGCACGGCGTGACGGCGGATCTACCCAAGAATCACGAGTGGCAACAAGAGCACCTTCGCCTCGCGATAGACGCGGCTGGCATCGCTCTTTGGGCATGGAACGTCGACACGGACCTGCTGACCATGGATGCTCGGGGCTTCGAGCTGTGGGGGGTGCCGTGGAGTGACACGGTGACATTTGCGGAGCTGTCGGCGCACATCCATCCGGCAGATCGCGACCGAGTGCGAGCAGCCTTCGCTGCGACCCGGGCGGTCTTAGGAAACTATGAGACTGATTTCCGCATCATGATCGGCGACGAAGTTCGCTGGATCGCGGCGCGGGGACAAGGGGAAGATGTTGGTATTGTCGGCCGCACCATGTTCGGCATCTTCCTTGATGTCACTGGTCGGAAGCAAGCCGAGGAAGGTAATGAGCTCCTGGCCGGCGAGATGAGCCACCGGGTCAAAAATCTACTCGCGATCGCCTCGGGCCTGACCACGATCACGCTGCGATCCGCGGCTAACGCGGAGGACATGGCACGTGAGCTAACAGGGCGACTGGCAGCTCTAGGCCGAGCACATGATCTGGTTCGTCCGACAACTGCTGGCGAGGGGCCTGCCGCACTACTTGGTGATTTGCTATCAATTTTGCTTGCACCCTATGATGATCTCGGGGCTTTCAAGGGGCGAATACGGGTTGCGGTCGAGCGCACGGCCGTAGGAGAGGCAGCGGCAACGGGGATCGCGCTCGTTATTCACGAGCTTGCTACCAACTCGATGAAGTATGGAGCGCTTTCTGAGCTAACGGGCACGCTCGATCTTTCCAGCGCGACAGAAGGCGATCAGATTGTCCTGACGTGGGTAGAGCGAGGCGGCCCGACCGTCCAAGCACCCGATAATCCAGCCGGCTTCGGCAGCCAGCTCGTCAAGCGCAGTGTGTCCGGTCAGTTGGGAGGCTCCATCGACTATGAGTGGTCCGACGGCGGATTGATCGTTACGCTGTGCTTCAAGCGATCTCGCCTGTCATTCTAAGCAATCTAGCCGTGCATCAGGGTCGGTGCGCCGCCCGCGCCACAGCAAAGGCCTCCGTCAGCGCGGCGCGGGCGAAAGGCTTCTGCAGTATCGCGATGGCGTGATCACATGGCTCGCATTCAGCCGGCGTGCTGGTGATGAAAATCGTTGGCACAATTCCAAGCCGCTCATGGATGGATGCAACCGCGCACGGACCTGTGCCCTCTATCAGCCGCACGTCAGAAGTGATCACGTCCGGAGGCCGGAGTGTCGCCAGGTCGACCGCTTCGCGCTCCGTCATGGCTACGTCGAACGATGTTGCGCCTCTGGGACTGAGGTAATCGCAGATCAGATCCGCGATCGCCCATTCGTCTTCAATAACAAGAACATGGCACATAGACGGGCTCCACCGTCATCAATCGCCAAGGGCGGAGGTGGTTCCTGATTTATGTTGATTGTTTGAGGCTTAACGGGATCGGGCTCATGCCTTAATCGGCTAAAAGGCGGATTGTCGCCCCTTCGTTAAACGACCCGGAGAGCAGGCGGGGCGCTCCCAAGGAATTTGCCAAAGTGCTCGACATTGAGGATGTTGAAAGCGTCTTCGATTGGAAAAACGCGTTCGACTACACTGCCTTCACTCCGCCGCGCCTCTTTCCAAGATTGTTTCGCCGAATACATCAGTAGGTCTGCGAGATGAAGCAAGCGCTCCCGCGGAAGGGTTGAGCCGGGTTCGACGGCGATTGCGCCAGCGCTCAGACCTATCTGCCAATCGTGCTTAACGCCTAGCTTCCGCACCTGCTTCTCTAAGCGTGCTAGCAAGGCCGCAGCATCGTCACGCGAGCTTCTCAGTATGACGTCAAACTCGTCACCTCCAATGCGGCCGACAACATCCCCACGCCGGACCTGCCGCTGCAATGTTTCGGCGACGGCAACAAGGCAACGATCGCCCTCGGAATGACCGAGGGTGTCGTTCACAGACTTGAAGTTATCGAGATCAAGAAAGGCAATCACCGTCGGAAGGTCGTCGCTGTCACTTTTGTCAAGGGCTGCGTCCAGCATTGCTTCTGTGCGGCGGCGGTTCGGTAGCCCAGTGAGGGGATCGTATGACGCGAGTTGCTCGGCCACTTTTCGCTCCGATATGTCCTCGATCACGGCCACAAAGAACTCAGGCTCGCCATTCGGCAAGTTCACAAGTGAGACGGTAAGGTTTATCCAAACTACACCACCTTTTGGATGTAAATAGCGCTTTTCCATCGAGTATTGCTGCTTTCGGCCAGCCAATAGATTTTGGACGTCGTGCAGATCGGCCTGGAGATCGTCTGGATGGGTTATTCTTTGAAAGCCGCCGGATAGAAGGTCAGCTGCATCACGACCGGTAATAGCGCAGAAGCGTTCGTTCACGCGCAAAAAATCGCCTCGCGGTGAGACGTGGGCAATTCCGACCGCAGCCTGTTCGAACGTGGCCTGAAATCGACGGTTTGCCTCCTGCGCGGCTGCGATCGAGAGCCCGTACGATATTGGTGACGCCACCAAACAAGCTGACAGCAAGTCTCTGTCGTCGAATGCTCCTTGGTCGTTTGAGTAGATCGTAACAACGCCTTGAGCATCATCTCCGACGAGCAACGGAACAACGACGATGGATCGCGCACCGAAATGGCGACATTCCTCGCGATGAGGATCCGGTTCACCCTCGGAGTCGTCGCAACGGAAGGGCTCGCAATTTAAGATACAAGCACGTGCGAATCCTTCGTGAAGCGGCACCGAGTGACCCAGCAACGCAGTGGCGGGTCCACTAGCGGCAGCATATTTTAGTGCGTTGCCTTCCAGAAGCTTGACCACGGCTCCCGCAGCTTGCGGGAACGCCAGTGGAACCTCCGCAATCACGATGTCCAGAATGCTAGGAACGTGTCCGCGCGCTTCGACTATCCGCTCTTGAATTGCCAACAACGATCGGCAGGTGCGGACCATTCGCTCCACGGTGACTTCCCCCTCATAACGGCGTCGATGTGTTAATCGTAGAATGATTAAGGAGATCATGCCGGGACCGCCGCGATCGGATGTCATCCCCGTGTCCGCCGCACGTGCTCATTCAACTCACGGCGAGAAGGTTCTAGCGGCTCAGGAACGGGCAACGGCAGGTGCTTCGCTTTCGGCGCGATGCCGCACTCGACCTGCTTCACGCCGCACCGACCGCAACGAAAGTGGGTCGCCACCAACTCCCACGCCATGTTCCAGCCGCGACTGTGGAAGTAGGCGATGATGCGCGCGGCGTCGAAGATTGCGACGTGGCGACAACGCAGGCACCGCACCTTCAGATCGGCGTCGTGCCGGTGAAGGTCGTGGAGGCTTCGGACGCGTGGCAAACCCATGAACGGAACATGGCAGGAACATCTGCTGATTCGTAGTCTGGCGATGTTGGAGAAAGTGTGTCCGCCCGCTTGCGGACAAGCCGGTGAGGGAGCAGCCTGCACCTCATGACCAGAGCGGGCGAGAAGCTGTATCATCCCGATTTCGTCGGCACGGTACCGCGGGGCAAGTCGGCGTTGCGCGGTTGGCGCTGGATCGCCGCGGCGATGACGATCTGGCTTGCCTTCACCCTGCACGACTGATGCCGCTGCCGGCCACGATCACCGATCGCGAGTTGTGGGCGCTGACGCTTAAGGTTGAGCGTGTTCACGGCGAGCATGCGCGAGCGCACGCGGCCGAACGGATCGCGGCGGCCACGGCGGCGGGCGAAACGATCGGCGTTGAACTCTGGGAAGCTGTCGAGCAACGGCAGCAACAGTTGTCTTGCGCCCTTCCGCGGAAAGATTGAGACTGCGGCCGTGCGCGAGTTTCTGCTTCTTCCCCTGCTGCTGATCTTCGCGCCGATCGCCCTTTTCGGCGCCGCCGCCGTGTTGGCCGGGATCACCCTGATAAGCCTGTGGCGAAACCTGTTGGAGCGGCTCGGGATCCCTCAACCGGGCAGTTATCGACGGCCGCGCTGTTCGTGGGAGGAAGATGCCTACGTGAAGCCCGGCCCGCGCGACTGAGCAGCAGCATGGAGAACAGATATGATCGCTGAGATCCTGGATCCCGACCTGCCGATCATCGATCCGCACCATCATCTGTGGGACTTCGGTCCGCTGTTGCCGCACATGCCCGACACTACGCATCCGTTCGGCAGGATCGCGCGGCAGAGCCCACGCTATCTGTTCGAAGAGCTGTTTCGAGACTGTCGCGAGGCAGGGCACAATGTGATCGGCACGGTCTTCCTTCAGTGTGGCGCTTTCTATCGCGCGGATGGGCCGCCTGAGATGAAGCCGGTCGGCGAAGTGGAGGTCGTGAACGGCGTTGCGGCACGTTCTGCAAGCGGCATTTACGGAGCGTTCCGCGCCTGCGCCGGGATCATCGGGCATGCTGATTTGACGCTCGGCGCCGCCGTCGGTCCCGTGCTGGACGCGGAGATTGCGGCAGGCAACGGACGCTTCCGTGGCATCCGCCATATCGCCGCTTACGATACCGATCCGGAGGTGCTTGGCCCGCTCGCAGGTACGCCCGCCGACTTGTACGGCGATGCGCGCTTCCGCGAAGGTTTCGCCGAACTGGGCAAGCGCGGATTGACCTTCGACGCTTGGGTTCTCGAACCGCAAATCGCTCATGTCACCAGCCTGGCGCGCGCCTTTCCTGACCAGCCCATCGTGCTCGATCACGTCGGCACCCCGTTGGGCTTGGGCGTCTACAAGGGTCGGCAGCAGGAGCGGTTCTCCGCTTGGAGAGCAGCTATCAACGAGCTCGCGACCTGCCCGAACGTGATGGTGAAGCTCGGCGGGCTCGCGATGCCGTTCTGCGCGCTCGGGGACCTTGGGCCGGACACGCGCACCGATGCCAAGACATTGGCCGGCCTGTTCCGCCCTTACGTCGAGACCTCGATCGAGGCGTTCGGCGCTCGTCGCGCGATGTTCGAGAGCAATTTCCCCGTCGATCGTTGGGGCGCAGATTACGCGACGCTGTGGAACGCCTTTAAGTTGATCGCATCAGGTGCGAGCCCCGAGGATAAGCACGAGCTGTTTGCGGGTGCGGCTGCGCGCTTCTATCGCCTCGAAGAGCTCCTGACCGGCTAGCGCTAGCGGGCGACGTCGATCGGGTGGGAGACGACGATCGTGGGACGCGCCGTCGCCAACTCGCGTGACGCCAAGCCGAACGCCTTGAAGTGGTCGGAGGCCATGTGCGCCTGGACGGCCGCGTCATCGACGTACAGCTCGTCGAACACGAACCGTCGCTCGCCCTCGGGTTCCCGCCACAGATCATACTGCAAAACACCCGTTTCAGCCCGTGAGGCCGTGACGCAGCTTTGAGCGGCGGCGACGAAGGCTTCGTCCTCCCCGGCTTTGACCGACACGAACGCGACGACTTTGACTGGCATAGAGCTCTCCTATCGAGCAGCAGGGTGGGCTGTTCAAACCGCCGTGACAAGCGACCCGCCCTTTCCCGGCGCTGTAGATCGCTCAAGGAGAGGTAAATGGCGGCAACCGGTCTGTCATGCAGCTGAGCATTAGTATTTGGGCAATGCAGCACGGCTAGCCTTCGCCGACCTGCAACCTTCAACGGGCCGCCGCCATGTCCTTCGTAGCCCTCGCCTGCATACTCATCGCGATCGACGGCGACACGCTCAGGTGCGGCGCGGAGCGCATCAGGCTGATCGGCATCGACGCGCCCGAACTGCCCGGCCACTGTGCTCAAGGACGGGACTGCGCGCCGGGTGACCCGATCGCTGCTCAGGTTTCGCTTGCTTCGCTGGCCCGCGGCTCGGCCGAGATCGAACGCGACGGAGTCGACGACTATGGCCGGACGCTCGCGAGGGTACGGGTCAACGGGACAGAGTTGTCGTGTGCTCAGTTGAAGAAGGGGTACGCCGTCTATCGAGCGGAATGGGATCCAGTCGGCAGCGTCACCCTCAGTTGCGGTACTCAAGTTGTCGATCCGGCGGCGGCCTCCGTTCGATCGGTGGCGCGTCGGCCCGCCCGCCAGCCAGTTTCCAGCTACGGCGCGTTCCGCAACTGTGCCGCCGCCCGTGCGGCAGGTGCTGCGCCCTTATACCGCGGGCAGCCTGGATACGGCGCGCACATGGACGGCGACGGAGATGGGATCGCCTGCGAACCGTTCCGCCGCCGATGAGGGGACTAAGGCATCGGGACGCAAACCATAGCGCGCGGTACGTTTCGCCCCGTCAGTTGATGAGGCTGTAGGTACCTGCCTTACTGCGCCGCCATGAAATACCGGTCGCCTTCGTCAGAAATTTACCGGTCTTTTCAGCATTGAAAGCCTTTGTTCGCGCAGCTCCGACAATTCGCGAACGAGTGTTGATACCGCGTTCGATCAGGGCAGCAATCAATACCGTAAGGCGATCGTCATAGGGGGCACCGCGGCAGGCTGCGAGTAGGTCATCAATGCCGTCGAACACGGCGGCAACTTGTTCACGAGATGCGTCCGACATGAGGATCGCTGCTTTTGAAGGGCGGTGTTCGGTCTTCTTCGACGGCGGAATCTGAATGTGATCGGTTCCGGGCATTGGTGTTTCCTTCGCGAAAAAAATAAGGGAGCCGCCCCCGACCCATCCACCAGCAGCGCGCTAGCGAATGGATCGGGAGAGAACGGTTAGATTGTCTGCTGAGCCTGCTTCGACGCGCCGGCCTCAACGGCGGCGAGCAACGTGTCGTTCGCGAGATGGGAATAGCGGGCCGTGCTGGCGACGTTGGCGTGACCCAATACGACCCCCACGCTATAGAGGTCGACGCCCGAGTTTACCATGAAGCTGGCGGCGGAGTGGCGCAGGTCATGGATGCGCAGCCCCGGCAGCCTGGCGACATCCCGCGCCGTTTGCCACCCATGCTTAATCGTCGTCAGGTGCTTCTTCGGATCGCGCGGGTTCGGGAACAGGAACTCGCCCTTTGGTAAGTCCGAGAGCACGTCCACCGCGGCCTGCGCCAACGGCACGTGTCGCGATCGCCCCGTCTTCGAGGTCGGCACGAACAGCGTGCGGCGGTCTAGGTCTACATCCGCCCACCGCGTGGACAGCAGTTCGGACACACGCATGCCGGTTAGCAGGAGCAGCTGCACGATCGCTGCCAGTTGCGTGTTGCGGGACGCCTCGGCCGCCGTGATGAGACGGGCGGCCTCTTCCGCCGTGACGTAGCGCTGACGCGCGTTGTTCACCGGCTTCGACTGCACCGCGCGGACGGGGTTCTTATCGCAGCCGGGAATGCCCCAGCGTGCGCCTAGCTCGAACGATCGGCTGAAGATCATCTTGATCTTGAGGACCGTCGCAGGCGCGAGCCCCTCATCACGCTTCGTCGCCAGCCACTGCGCGATCGCCCGGCTGTCGATGTCGGTGAGACGCACCCTGCCCCACTTGGGCACGATGTGCTTCTCCATATAACTCTTCGTGGTGCTGAAGCTGCGCTGGTGGAGCTCGGCATCGGCAATATGCATCGCGGCCAACTCGGCGTAGAGAGGCACGGCTTTGATCGCCGCCTTCGTGGCGCCGGGATCGCCGCCCATGACGACCTCGGATCGTAGCCGCTGCGCCGCCTTCTTTGCCGCCGCGAAGCTGACATCCTCGTAGCGGCCGATCTTATGCTGTTTCTGGCGGCCCGCGGCGTCTTCATACCTGAGGTAATACGTTCGACCGCCGGTCGAGCGGCATTCGAGCACAAAGCCAGTCACGGCCTCGTCGTAGTAATCGGTCTTCTTTCGACCTTCCTCGCATCGGGCGGTGAGGGCGAACACGTGGTCGAGCTTTGCTTTTGGCATGATGATTATCCTTCTGAATGGGTGATTGTGGCGCGCCGCCAGAGTGGCCCGAGGGCACGCGCGGCGGGACGGGCATGGGGTCATGCATCCGCGGGGCCGGATCGGTGCCCGGCGGTGCTCTGGGGGCGCCCTGGAGGGGCCGGGGGCGTGGCCGCGTTCTGCGGTCACGACGCGGCGGGGGGCTGGGGGGCAGGTGGCGGCAGGCCCGACGACTTTCGTCGCAGGCTCTATTATTTTTTTCGATTTTCGATTTCTGCTACCCTCTGCCCCCCGGCGCGAGGCCGCCGCCATGGATGATCCACGACGGCGACGGGGAGGTTAGAACACGTCGTTTTGTTGACTCGCCGGCAGGTCCGGGTGGAGCAGCACCGGCTCTTCCGTTTTCCGGACCCACGTGTCGGCGGCCGGCTCGCGCAACTGCACGGGCCACTTCATCGTGCCGTCGCGCTTTTTCGGATCGCCGTAGAGTTCGCGCAGCGCCGTTCCGCACTCCTTGGCTTGCGCATTGGTCGGCTGCTTGTACCCGATGCAGCGCAGCACATCGCTGGCCGATAGGAACACGACTGGCTTGGTGCTGTCGATCGCTTCGACGACCTGCTCGCCGATCGCACTCGCGGCTCGGTGCCGCGCATTCCAGGCCTCCAGCCTGGCCTCTTCATCGGCGGTCAGCCACCACGTCGCGCCCTTGTCAATGCGCTCGGCAAGTTGTGCGAACAGTTGCTGCATGTCGATCGTGTGAAGATAGTTGAGGCTCTCGACTGCGAGCGTCCACCAGCGCGAATTGCCTGTCGGATCGATCAGGAAGCTGGCATCGTTGACCGTGGCGGCAAACACGGTGCGCCGCGGATAGACTGACTCGCGCCGCTCGTAGGGCCGGCGTACCTTATCGACATCCGCTGTGACGAAACTCTTCAGCGGCGGAAGATCCCTACGGAGAGTGCCTTCCAGCTCGCCCAGTTCGACGATCCAGTTGTTCACCGCCCCCAGCAGGGAATCCTTGTTCGACCAATCCATGTGATGATCGAGCCGCACCACCTCGTCTCGTAGTGCTTCATCGGACACGAGCCGCTTGATCCAGCTCGTCTTGCCGATGCCTTGCCGTCCCTGGAGCACGAGAACGCCCCGCGCCTTGAACGCTGGTTCAGCGAGGCCCGCCGCCGCTGCGCTCAGCAGCCACTTCGAGACGAGTGTCTCCTTTAGCGAGGGCGGATAGTCGTCTGCCGTAGTGATCGTCGACAAGAAGTCCGGGAGACGATCGACCTTGTCCCACGGCTTGCTGCCGATCCAGTCCGCGACGGGATTGTACGCGTTGTCGTCGCCGATCACCTGCACGAACTCGGCGAGGTGACGGGTGGACAGGCCGTGTTTGGTCCCGCGGCTGAAGATGCGCGACATGCGCACGTTGGCTGCGTTATCGAGTGTGCCGGGCTCTCCCGGTACAGTGATCTCCAAGTCCTTCTTGATGCTGTTGTAGCGCACGCTGATGCCCTCGTGGAGCAGCATGTGCTGAACATTGGCGATCGTCGTGGGCGTACGGTTAGAACCCGGTGGCGGCCCATCAGGCCACCCGGTGATTGGTTGCTTTTTCGACATTAATTTTGCTTCTTTGTGCGATCGCCATGGGACGATCGACTACAGACGCTGTGCTTGCGCTGCGGTGATCCCGCGGAGGTGTGCCCGCGGCTCTAAGTACGGGGCTGCATCTTCCCTGCCGAACGTGCCTTAGCTGCGCTCGATCGGATGAATGCTGTTCTACGAGCCTTTCGCCGGATGTGCTCCGGCTATCCTGCGAAGCAGCCTTTCAGCCGGATACGCAGGCGTTCCCTGCTCAGCGCAAAAGCTGTTACGCAGAGCGTTAATCGAACGGGAACCTAAGTGTCTGTAATCGGGCGCTATTATAGGTAGGGTAAGCTGCCCCACATTGGTGTCGCGAGCGTGGCGTGTGGTAAGCTCGGTCCTAATCAGTGAAGGTGGTATGTCTTGTTATCGTCAACCCACCAAAGATGGCGGCTGGCATCGCGACCCCGGTGCCTGGTGAGGACACGGCCAATGACTGTTGCGTCGAGCAGGGTGGCGAACTCAACTGAGTCCATGATGTCGGCGCGTCGATTTAGCCCGGTAACGATGCAGGCCTGGATGAGAAGCGCCACGAGTTCGTCTTCAGGAAGCCCGGCGCCTTCGCCTTCCGCTAGCGCGCAGATTTGGCCGCGCAGGCTTGCATACTCGTTGAGCGACTTGTCTTCTGGCGAAACGACCTCCCAGCTGGTCGTACCCTCGTCGTAGCGCCAGTAGAAGGAGCGGCCCCACACCTCATACGGTCCGACTAGGCGGGGGTCGTTGTCGGCAGGTTGGCCCGGGATGCCGAACTCGTCCTGCAATCGCGATCGCAGTCGCCACCCCGTCACCGTCACGAACATTGCTTCATTCCTGTTTTGTGCGGCTGGTGGGGGGTAAGGTAGTGATCGTTCGATCACGCGTTGGCATCGTCTAGTGGTCGCTATCGTGCGTTAGCAATGGCGGTCCCGGCGGCACTGGCTGCTTCGAACGTGTTTGCAACCTGTCGAAAAGCAAAACAACGGCACCGATCGCGCTTAACGCGGCGATGCAGTAGGCTGGTTCCTTCAGGGCCAGCACGAGCAAACTCAGCGAGGCGATTAGCTGGAACGTGCGCTGGGGATACGCAATAACGCCTAGAAGCGCGAAGATTAGCAGCACGATTCCAAGTAGCGAGGTAAGGGTCTGCGCAATCGCAAGGATGACGACGGCGGTCAGGAATGTCAGAAACTCTTTCATGGTTTGTCTCCAGAGCTAGGCCGCGTACTTGCGGCAAAGACGGGCCAGCGGGCCGGCATCGTTGGGGATCAGCAGGATGGTCGCGAACGTGCTCCCGAAGGTGACCACGAGGCGGAACACGCCGCCGCACAACGACAGGTAATTCCATGGTGGTTCAAAGCCGGGCTCGTCGAAGCGCAGCCCTGACAGCGGATTCTTAAAGGGCGAGAAGCCGGCCTCCCGCACAATCTCTTCCTCCGTGTCGCCGAGCTGGACCACGATGATGTCGGTCCAGTCGGTCAGATCGTGTTCGCCACTGGTGAGCAGCGCCAACTCCGCCTCAAGGGCAGCCCTTATTGGCGGATCAAGGGTGCATGCCAGGGCACGCTCCGCCGACGGACGGTCGTAGATCGGGATCATTTGTGCATTCCTTTCGGACATGAAAAAACCGCCCGAGGCAGGTGCCTGGACGGTGCGGGTTGGTCGGTTCAGTGGTGTGGTCGTCAGGATCAGCCGTCGGCGTGCTCCTGCAGTAGGCTGGTGATCGAGGGGTCAGCGTTGCCAGGCACCAGCAAAACCTGTGCAGGGCCGTCATCGCTGAGCACGAACACGATTTCTGTGATCCCGCCGGGGTGGCGTTCCAGCCATTCCCAGCAGGGCTCGCCATCAAGGGTCATGGGGAACCCGACTGCCGCCTCTGCATCGGCAACTAGATCGGCGTTCCCGACGACGTGGAAGGCAGCGCCTGTGCCGCCGAGCTGGTCGAAGCGGAGCCGCAGAACGGCGCGCACCCGGGGATCGAGGGAGGGGTCGCGGATCGCACCTCGAAGCGCGCCGCGGTCGTTGAGGGTCAGCATGGCCATTTTCCTGAAAAGGAACGAAAAAGGCCCCCGCAACGTGATGTCGCAGGGGCCTTGGGGGGGCGTCGGGTCGTGGTCGGCGGCGGCTCGAAGGCCTAGGTTTTCATCGGCGCGCGCTTCGAGAGGCGTCGCGGTGGTGGACGAAAGTGCGGTCTTGGCATTTCTGTCTCAGGTGCCGACGTGATGATCCATCGTGTCAGTCGACCTTGGATCGGGACCGTACTGGTTGTCGCCGGGGGTCCCCTCCATCAGCATCAAGATGTAGACGACGAGGGCACCGACGTAGGGCAGCAGGTTGAACGCCGCGAGCCAGCCCGAGCGATCCTGATCGTGGAGCCGTCGCACCTGTACCGCGAGCAGCGGCACGATCAGCGCGATCAGCGCCAGCCAAGTCAGCAGTAACGTCAGCCCACCGAGGCCGCCGGTGCCGGCGAGCAGGTCGACGCCGCCGATCATCGCGATGACCCCGATCGCGACGAACACGAGTTGGAACATCCAGAACTCCTTGCGCGACGAGCGGCCTTTGAAGTCGGCGTAGCGCTTGAGCGGCAGCGTGATCCAGCCGAAGTGGTCGTCGTCGGCGGGACGTGGCACGGGGCTTGCGGCTGGCATGAACGAGGCAAGGCCCGATCCAGCTGCAGGCGCCTTTGCTCCGAACAAAATGCGCTCCTTGGCCTTCTCGTAGTCGTCTTCGGTAATGACGCCCTCGGTCTTGAGCCGATGCAACTCCTCGATGTTCTTCAATGCGTTGTGATCGACCATGGTTGGTCTCCTGTTGAGATTGTTGTTGGACGCGCAGCATCACGCCGGACGCGGGTGCGCCGACGTTGTGGATCGATGCTGTCATGTGATGCCGCCCCCGATGGGAGCGACCTTCGCTCAGACCTTCGAGCCGCCCTTCAGGACGGATGGATTGCCTGAAGAAGCTGATAGAGCAAGTGAAATTGACACGTTTGGGGGACAGACCCGGACAAGCGTCTGCGGCCACTTGCATGGATGGATGTGGTGCAGCTCCTTGGCGCGAACGTGAGGCGTCAGCGTAAGCTGAAGGGGATGTCGCAGGAGGAACTGTCGCTGGCGGCTGACATGAAGCGCAGCTACGTTAGCGATCTTGAGCGGGGCACGAGGAACCCATCTGTGCGGGCGCTCGCCCGGTTGGCGGACGCGCTAGGCGTCGAGCCACAAACACTTTTGGAACAACCTTTCAAATGAGTGCCTTGCTCAGCATTAACTGTCGCGAACGGCAATGACGGCGGGTACCTAGTTCCGACAGGTTTTGATGGCAAAGCAGGGTAGCAATACGATGGTTGATAATTATGACAGTCCGGGTTCGTCTAGTGTCTTGACCGACGAACAGGTTGAGATCGCGCAGTGGAGAGTGCAGGTAACTGAGGACGGCGACTGGAAAATAAACGACATCTATGGTGAATATTGGGAAGAACAAGAGAATAAAAAAGTGTTTGCTAAGCACTTCAAGGCGGCGGTTGATGATGGTCGCGTCTCGGGACTAAAAGTTATCCGGCATCCGGATGGCTCCGACAAATTGTCGTCAGATCGGCAAACGGTATATCGGATCGAAAAGAATCCAAGAGCGGGCGAGCGTTAGGCGCGAGAGCGTGGATGTTTGGGTGAGAAGAGCATCAGATGAATACCGTGACAGGTAGGCTGGCGTGCCGTACTGATGCTGTCATCGTGGTCTCGCCCGCAGACGGCGTGACCTTCGGCTTAACCTCGAGCCACCCCTATGTTCCTCTCGGGAGCGGCGGCCGAAGCCGGATGTTAGGAACCCGCTGAAGCAACGAGCGCATGCGCCTTTACCGGCGGACCGGCTGGACATGCGCGCATACCACCCGGCCCCGATGAAATCGGCGACCGAGGTGCTGTACAAAGAGGTTACCACGCCCCACCCCCTGGCTTTCACAAGAGGTACGGCGACCCTGGAAGGGTTGGTGGCGCTTCGCAATAGCCCTTTGCAGGCGATCGCGGTGTGCTGGTCAGCCTTCTATATAAGATGACTGGATTTGCGCGCGGCTACGTCGCTGATCGACGTCGTTCAATCAGCCTTCGGTAAGCCGCCGAACTTAGTTCGCCATCCAGGATCTGCATAACCGGCTGCCGGGCATGAGCGACGAAAGAGACGTTCTGAAGCAACCTTGCTGCTTCTTGCCACAACACTGTAGGGCGCCCCTCGATTTGCTCGTCTGGAATCTCAATGCCGGGCTGAGAGTAGAATGGATCAAATCCAAGCTTGAATAGCCTATCCTTAGCCGACTCACCAACGGCCGCTTCGAAATTCTCGAACGTGTCGCGGTATGCTCGTTGAAGCGGAGATAGTTGGTGGAGGCCGATGTAAGTCGTCACAAACCAACTTGTTACGGATATCAGGTCTTGGTTGCGGTGTTCTCCCTGATCCGAACGCACCATCACTGGATTAATTGATGCTGGTTTTACAAAAATGTTGGAAAATGATTTCTTAGCTAGGTTAAATTTCCAGCCTAGTTGCTGAGTGCTTCGATGGGCAGTCACCGAACGCTTCGTGAGAACAACCAGTCCATCATTGAACGGCAACCAGCAGGTTTGATTGAAATTTTCCTCTGTTTCACCTTTTGTAATACGAAGCGCGACTGCTAACGCCGTTGACCTCGCTAGCTGTAAGCCGGCATCTGTGAGCACGGTAGCAATGTCCTGGCCGGCTGGGTCCCGCTCGCAAAAGCGCCTAAGTGCATGCTCGGTCCAGACGAAAAAGGTGGGGCCGTCGTAGATCATGGCCTTCGTCGGAGTGAAATGCCCCCCGACTTGAGTTAGCATCAGCCCCTGCTCGGTATACGCCGCATCCACCTCCAGAAACTGGCCTAGTGTGATCGGCCAAAGGATGTACGATCTCGTACGATATTCACTTGCTGATCGAAGCTTGAGCCGGTCGGCCGAGCCGATCTCTGATTCCGCAAAGTTGCCAGCGGAGCTTAACTGATTTTGGTACCCAGTAACAAAGCGAATGAGCGCATCGCCCTTTGGTCGGTCTGTCGCCCACTCAGCGTCGAACGCAGCACTCAGCCACGACGTAAATTCTCGCTTGCGGGTGGTCTGCTGCCGGAGAAGTTGGCGCACGATGATGTGCGGCGGAAGTTCGACATTCATCAGGCGCATTGATCACGACCATAAGGGGCGATCAAGCCTACCGACGCTTCCCCGAAGAGCAGCGGTGCCCGCTGGTCTTCGGCCAGTTGCGTGGATGGATCTGGTGCAACTCCTCGGCGCGAACGTGCGTCGCCAGCGAAAGCTGAAGGGGATGTCGCAGGAGGAGCTGTCGCTGCGCGCTGATATGAAGCGCAGCTATGTCAGCGACCTTGAGCGGGGCACGAGAAACCCGTCGGTGCGGGCGCTTGGGCGATTAGCGGACGCGCTGGGCGTCGAGGCGTCATCGCTGCTGCGTCCGGGCGAGTGAAGGCGGACTGCTCGGGCTAATCTATATAAGGTACCCAGTTTCTCGCGTTCGGCCTCTAACCCTCGACAGCACCGGCGGCTTTGCGCCCTATTTGCGGCCATTCGGCGCGCAAAAGGCATCACCTGCAAAAGGCATCACCTAAAGCGGACGTTGAGATGCCAGTCACTTTGCAGCGCCGATTATCCTGCCGCAGCAGATCCGCTGTCGTGGCAACTTGGATCCCATCTTGAGTGAACTCGCGCCACAGGCGCTCAGTAGCACCCTCGAATGTAGCCGTAGGTCCGTCCGGACAGGTCCGAATCTTGGTGTAGCTTCTAGCGAAAGGAGGACTTGACCGGTCGATCGCCTGGGGCCGGTCGATTTCTGTCTTCAATTTAAAGCGCCATCAGGTCTGGAAAAGAGCTCATGACCCGCGACCTCCCTGTGGTAGCAGTTACCACAGCCTAGCTGGCATACTGGACGAAACCCCACAGCCATTCTCGCACATCTTCCCCGATCTCCGGATCCTTGCTGGACGCGTCCAGCAGCCGAAAAGCTTCTGCCTTCAGGAATGCGCGATCCGCAAAGCGGTCCTGAATGATGTTTTCGATGTAGCGCGGAATCTGCGCCGCAACGGCGTCTGCGTCCTGATCTCGCCCGAGCTCCCTAACGAACCATCGGCAGTAATGGTCGATCCAGGAGAGGAAATCGGCGTCAAGGACATCCCGCGTGTACCGGGTCTTGATTTGATAGACCGCATTCCACGTGTCGGCCCGGTCGGGCTGCTCACCAACGAAGTCGATGTTCCATCGCGGCAGCGTATAGCCCTGGACCTCGTTGCCGTTGAAGAACTCGCTGCCTTCAAGCGAGATGCGATAGGTCGGACCGGAATAGGGATCGCAACAGCGACGTCGGAGACCGCCGTCGCCAATCAGAATATCGATCGCGTGCTTGTATATCGAGTTGCACTCGTCGCACGTCGGAGGAAGGTTACGAAGATCCGCAGCGGCAAAAGGGTATATAGAGATTGCAAGCAAATGGTCGAGCGCATGTCGTGGGGCGTCGACAGCGCGGAAGTAGTTCAGCCCGCAGAAAGGGCAGATCTTGATTTCGGCTGCGCGGATCACCCGGTACTGATTGTCGCGAAGGACATGGTCGCCCTCTTTAATGCTCGACAATTGACCGAAGAGATATTTCCCAAGTGCGCGCGCCGGCGCTCTGACCGGTTGAGGGAGCGAGTTGATGGCTGGGCAGGGCACATTATCGTTGAAGACGTTGGGAAGGGCGGTCTGCCGCAGGATTGCGGCCTGGACGCCGGGTCGTTCCGCCACGGCCACTTCGGAATAGCTCTGAAGGAGGCAAGCGAGCTTCGACGAGAAGCCTGTGAGCGGAGCCAAAACATCGCGCCGATCTTCCGGCACGCATTCCGGCCAGGCCGCAGGCTCAGCGCCGGCATCGATCGCTTGCATGCCGGCCAGCATGAGATCGACAGCCAGAGCATTCAGCCAGTTCTCACCCACTGCCTCAATCGGATATGCGAAGAGCATCTTTAGGCCTGGTTTTTCAGCTTCCGCAGATGATCGGCCAGAAGGGCTTTCCCGATCGAGGGACCAAGGTCCTGGAACGCCTCCTCGATCTCCGCGACATTGTTCGACTTGAGCAGTTTCTCGATTTCCTTCTCTGCAATGTGCGAATTGGGCGGGCGGATCCCAAAACAACTTTCGAGAATGCGGTCGAATGTCGTTCCGAAAGTCTCGATCTGTGGATCACGGACCGCAAATTTGCCTGTCTTCTCATCCCTCGAGAAAATCATCACTTGGTCTCTTGGCATGTCCGACGGCACGAACGGGGCGTGCGTCGTCAGCAGAAATTCCTGATTGCCGCGCTTCCCGACCATCTTCATCAATTGCTGGACGAATTCGACGCGCCATTTGGGGTTAAAATGGGATTCCGGCTCATCGAGCAGGAACAGAGCATTAGTGTCGGCGATCATGGCGTACGTGCCGAGGATCAACGCTTGCTGATGTTCGCCGTCTGAGAGCGAGACATAGTCGACAGGGTTGGACCTGGACTTCTCGGGCCAGAACCTGACTTCCTCGAAGCTGAACACCATGTCCTCCTGCTGGGGCTCGGGGAGCCTAGACGCAAAGCGCCGCTCCTTTACGGCCTTGTCGAACCGCTTTCGCGCCGGCCGCGGGATAGCGAGATCGTTGAGCAAAGCGAGCTTGTGCAGCGAACGGTAAAGCGAGAAGGCATCGGACCAGAAGTGGGCGAACGCTTGCCGGGTGGCCTCTGTGATCAAGAAGTCGAAGGTGTAGGTCTCGGTCTTGTCATCGACGTGCCAACAGGTCGCGATGCGTTGAAGATTGGCGATGACCGTTTCGAGTTCCTCGGTGAGCTGGATGCCCTTGCGAGACGAGACGCGTTTCTTCTTCGGAATTTTCGGAACGGCAGGGTGGGCAAGGCGCACTATGCAACGGCAGGATGCGAGGTCGCCAAGGCGGGCATGCCGAAGTAGCTCCGTCCGGACAGAGTCGGAGCCCAGCATGAGGTTGGAGAACAACACCTCGAGGTTAGTGCCATAGTCGATAAGCATCAACCGGTTGTCGAGAACTGCTCCCGCGCCTGCCTGCCGCGCGGCTTTGGCCACGTCGCGAGCATATCCGCTTCTGCTGGCAAGGAACGGTAGGCTCAGTGTTTCATTGTCACCCGACGTGTAGCCGATGATCAATGTCGGTAGAAATTGGCCGAACGCGGAATCTCCCGCCGAGATCGTATTGCCGTCCTCAAGAAACAATTCGATCGGTCCGGGCTTCTTCCCCTTCAGCGCCCGCACGAGGCGTGCTGTCTGGAAGACCTTTGAACTGGGAGGCCGGATGACATATTCAAGATCGAACAGAATCTCGTCGTTGGCGCTGCGCCGCTCCTCGGCAGGGTCATGCGCGTGCCACGCAGCCTGAAAAATCTCCGCAATCAGCTGGAGGAATTGCGACTTCCCGGATCCGTTCGGACCGATCATGCACAAGGGCGCGAGAGGTTCGTCCGTCTTGCCGTTATCGTCGCGACCGAACCAGATTTCCGTGCCGTCAAACAGGCCGCCACCTGTTCCCGAGCGCTCGATCTTGAGCAGCCGCAGCCTCATGATGTCGCCCTTCTGAGCAGCATCTGCTCTTCATCCTTGTCGAACACCTGTGATAATTTGGGCGACGTGTCGCTCAGCAGCTCGAACAAGGCGTCACGCACATCGCCATAGGGCAGCACTATCCGCTGAGCGATTGCTTCGAACGCAAGCCCCTTCGCGGGCCAATCGGCGCTGTCCTTCAAGATGGCCTGCTTGGGATCCGTTTTCACTAGTCTCGCTTTCGGACGCTTTGGCGCGTCGGCAACAGTTTTGATTCGCAGCGACTGGATGCGTTCCAGTAAATTGTCGGCGGCTTCATCGTCGGGGTCCTGTTTAACCAGCTGCCCTGCGAATGCTTTGGCAAGGATGCGCTGTTCCGCCTTGGCGACCAGCTGCAACGATCGTTCGACCTCGCGGGCGAGCGCGTCGATGCGGGCCAAGGCATCCTCGACCAGCCGGATGATTTCCCGCTGCTCCGTCAGCGGTGCGAGTTTGATGTTGAACGCCCTAATCTCGGGAAAATAGATCGTCGTATGGGTCGTTCCCCGCCCAAATTCGCGGATCTCGTCGCCCTCGGACAGCAGAGCGTACATCAAATACTTGGGATCGAGGGCGGGGCTGCAGGTCCAGGTCACGAAATCCTGGCTAGTCGCCATTTCGCGGCCCATGATAGCGACGTACCCAACCGAGGCCGTACGCGAGAGGACAACCGTTCCTGCCGGGAGAAGGCGCGCTGACGAATTGGCAAGCCCAGCGGCATTGATCGTCTGAATTGTCCCATCGATAACACCGCCATGGTTGCGGTTGGCGTCCGGAATCCCGACCCACTGTACGTCGCCGTCCCAATATTCGGGGTGCGACCGGCTTGGCGTGTGTCCGGTCTCCTGGCGAGCAATACGCAATAGCGGAACCCAGTCCCAGCCGGCAGGGAGAGCAGTGCCCGGATTGTTGACCGATATGCCGCCTCTGCCCGCGATAATTTCGTTAGTCGGCTGCCGCCCGCCACGAGCCGGGTCGGGCTGCTCCGTTTTCGAAAGCAGAACAGCGACGGGTTCGAGTTCCTGTTGACCACGAAAATCTGCCGTGAGCTCTCCGCGGAAAGCAGAGCGCAGAAGATTGAGCCGATACTGATCGACCAAAGGCGAAATCCGGCGAAGTTCGTTGCGCGCAAGATCGATGCGTGCGCCGACATCGTCCAGCCTCGTCATAATGCGGCGCTGTTCCGATACGGGTGGGATTGCGGCCGAATAGTTTTCAATGTGATGCTTTGAAAGCCCCGGGATGTCGCCCTGGGCCTGTTCTATGATCTCGCTTGCGCGATAAGCGATTGTCCGCAAAATGAACTGGAAGTCCAATTCAGGGCTGGGTTCATAGGCATAGATATCGCGTCCAATAGCGGACGGAATACCCGGAAAGGTCTTGCCGACGCCGCCGCCTTTGACGGTGATGAAGATGCAGCCCTCGGGCACGGTCCGACGCGGATCGGTCGTCCATTTTGGCTTGTGAAACCCGCTTCCGTCCCATTGCTCCGGCCCGGTGATATACGTGATTCCGTGCCCGTCCTGATTGACGGTATCGGCGCTCGGCGATTGTCCCGTATAAAGAGTGCCGATGCGACCGAGCGTGGAGCGGGCCCAGCCGGCTGGAAGCTTCGTCATGATGCCAGCGCCCTTGCCCGTAGATACAGGGTTCGCCCAAGTATTCCGGCGGTGAGGGTGGCGCCTCGCATCGCCCTGTGCTTCGAGCCGATTGAGTCGGAAGCGCGGGACATCCGCCGCTGCTTCACGCTCATGGCGCGGGCTTCAGCTCAAAGTCGTCGCCTTCAACCTCTGCGTTCAGGGCATCGATTTCATTCAGCGCTGAGCGCAAGTGTCCGATAATCGCGGCGAGGATCTCATTAGGATCCTGCATGGCGTCGTCCTGTTCGCCACTTTCGTCGCGCAGCCAAAGCCAGTTGAGATTGTCACCGCGCTCTGCAATCTGCTCGCGCGACAGCTTGCGCCATCTGCCGTTCTCGCCTCCGTCCTTTCGCTTTGACGTGCCGCTGGGATCGGCGCCGAACAGGCGCTCGAACTCCGCGAAATGAGAGTCAAGCAATGCATTGGTTTTGCCGAATGCCGGCATGTTTGTGCGCAGGTCATAAAACCAGATGTTGTCGGTCGCGGCTCCTTGGTTTTTGCGGAAGAAGAGCACATTGGTCTTCACCCCCGCACCCGGGAAAATGCCCTTGGGAAGCCGAAGGATCGTATGAAGGCTGCACTTTGTCATCAGGTCCTGACGAACGGCGCGGCCGACCCCATCTTCAAACAGGACGTTGTCGGGAAGCACCACCGCGGCCCGGCCGTTGTCACTGAGCGTCAGATAGATGTGCTGCAGGAAAGCGAGCTGCTTATTGGAGTTGCGGTATGGAAAGTCCGCGCGAAGCGCGCGGCGGCTTCCCGCTTTGCTGCCAAATGGCGGGTTCGCTAGGATGAGCGTTGCCGAGCCGAGGTTGCAGCCGTCATCCGTTAGTGCGTCGCCCTGAATGATTTCGGCATCGAGCCCGTTCAGGAAAGTGTTCATCAGACAGATTCTGCGCGTATTCTTCTCAATCTCGACGCCTTGATATTTGGGCGGATTGGCCTCGTATTCCCTCCCGGAATGCCTTGAACGCAAAAAACGGTCGGCCGTAATCAGGAATCCGCCACTGCCAACAGCCGGGTCCTGAATCAATTCGCCCAGACCGGGCCTGGAGACCCGCACCATGGAATTCACCAGCGCGCGGGGGGTGAAATACTGGCCCGCTCCCGACCGCACGTCTTGGGAACTCTTTTCAATCAGACCTTCGTAGATCTCGCCGAATCGGTCGCCGCTTACGTCATTCCAGCCGATTTTTGAAATCCCGTCGACGACCGCGTGGAGGTTCTCGGAATGGGAAAACACGGTCGTTGGGAAAGCGTAGATCGCTTTGATGACTTCGCTGTCGGCGCTGGTCCCGAGGTGAGTTAGCATTTCTTGATAGAAGCCGAGCAACCCGTCCTTAGGGTGCTTGACCAAGTCGCGCCAGCGGTACCCGGACGGGAGGAGCTTCTCGATGCCATTCTCTTCTGCGATCTTCAGGAATAGGAGATAGGTCAGTTCAGAAACATACTGATGATAGCTGATCCCGTCTCCGCGCAGAATGTGGCACAAGGCCCAGATCTTCTGGACAACGTTCTCACTTTTCATTGATAATTCAATCGCTTGTCCAAAATTCAGCTCTGATCTCGGTTGATGCTAAGTGCCAGGCGCATGATCCTATAGAGGTTGAATCGATCAGGAAACGGCAGATTGCGCAAGGGCGAGCGGCACAAGCCTTGGGGGGAGGGCCCCATCCGTTCTGCGCTACGATCCCTGTCCTACCAGTTCAGACCGCTGTAGAGCGCGCGGACGGCGGCGATGTCGCCTGCGCTCAAGGTCGAGCGCGCCTTGATGATGCTGCCGTCATGCACGTCGAAATTGTGCTGATCGGCCTGCGCGACCTGCGTCAGATCTATGCGGACATAGGTATCGCGGTCCGCGCGGCTCTGCTCGTGCCACAGTCCGATCGCATGGCCGATCTCATGGACGCTGACCCACTGGCTGATCGAAACCTGCTGCAAATCGGCTCTTCTGCCGCAGCTCGTGCGGCGCCTCCGGTCTGGGGCGGTTCGAAATCAAGGTTGCTTAGTGAAGGTCTGATTTGGCCGTCCATGAGCCGAATTTTGCCGGTCGGCTATCGGCCCACTTCTCCGCGTTGGCTGAGCTTGGGCAGGAATAAGCTCGATCGAGCGCGTCTGGACGGTCATCAAGCGCGTCTACACTGGTCGCTATTTAGAGAACCGCGGCAGCCGAGCTCATTCAGAAGCGTCGCACCGGCAGGTAGCGGAATCCCAGCGATTACCGGCGACAGCACCTCGAACGCGAATGACAGCTGGATACCTTCGGCAGCACCAAGCGAACATACACCGTCATGAACTGCGCGCTCCAAAACTTGCAGATCGAACGGGGCGTAGAAGGCGTTCGGCGCAAGAACGCGCAGATCGATGCGTTCGGCGGCGAGCAGCACAGGGTTGGTCGCGGGCGGATCCCTGCGAGCGAGAAGCCACAGGCTGGCGTAGCCGAGCAACTCGACTGCCGCGTAAAGGGGTGTGTCGCTGGCGATTTTCAGCTCGATGAGTTCGTAGCTGCCGTCGTCCTTACGCTGCGCGAGATCGATTGCGCGTCGGCCGTCGGAGGCACCCTCGATGAGACCGGACGCGACCGGTATCTGGTTGGCCCAGTCAGTACGCCCTGCGGCCTCGCACGTTCGAGCACCACTTCAGGGCTGCGGTTGGCGCCGCCGATCTGTGGCTGAAGCGTCCAACGCCAGTTCTGACGCGACCGATCCTTGTTCTCACTTGCGCCTCCAGCGGACCAGTTGGCGGCGATTACCTCATGCACGATCGAGGCGATGTCGACGCCGGCGGGAATCTGCAACGAGTGGAGGGCGGAACGGTGACGGAGGTTCGCGATGCCCAGCGCGTCACAGACGGCGGCATTCACGCCATGCAGCAGCGATGCGGGTGGGAGGTCGGTCATGCTGCGATCTGTACCCTCAGAACTTCGGCAACGCGAACCGCCGCCGCAATCGCCCTTGAACCGAATCGATCGTTCGTGGTTTGTTCTATCCGTGATCGACTTTCAGACCAGCCTCGCCCACACCCTCCTCACCGCCCCCGCCTGGGCTCGCGTCGGACTCACAGCACCCAACGAACGCCTTCGCAAAGAAGCCCGTCACCTGCATTCGCACCCCATCGGACGCAACCAACCTACAGAACCAAAGATGTGATCCCCCTGACGGTGTTATAAGGTTTGGCTGCCGCACTAGCGATACCGGCTACGTTTCTGGACGGCGTTTGCTCGTTGAAGAGCCCACCCTGTTGATCCTTTGCGCGCTCATCGGGGTATCTGCAGCTTCCTGCGTGAGTCCCGACGTGAGTTTGCGGTCGCAGTGGGTCGGTACAAAGCCGGAATTTAGCTTTGACTTATTTAGATTGAAGGAAGCGCTGTAGCCGCCATTTCGAGGCTTTAAACAAGAAGATTAATGTCCAGTCGATAAGCTACGAATAGACCAATAGTGCGATCGCGATAAAAGCGAACACAATATTAAAGAAGATTGATATTGCCCGCCACGTCGAAGTATACTGAAAATGGTCTTTCAGCATGCCGGCGAACCCAAGGTACATAGCGCGCCCAGTCACATCACAGACCATGAGTATAATACAGAACAGCATCATGTAAAGGAATGGACTAGTCGATGAAATAATGTACGGAACCAGCACGGAGTGAAACGACCAAATAACAGGATTAAATACGTTGATTAATATGCCCCATTTAAAACCGCTTCGAAAGCTCCCTTTCGCGATACCTGATTCTTTAATTAATTCTTGGTGCTTTATCTGAGCATATATAGCCCTCAGCGCATAAAGCAGTAAGAACACTGCTGCTATGGTCCTCGCCAGCGAAATTATTGGAAGCTGACCGAAATTAAAATAGATTACGGTAAGAAGTATTAGCACCCCTAAATCAACAATTTGATTGCCTAGACTAAACCCTAACGTGGCCGGCCAACCTCGAGTTACCAGCTGAGAAATAGCTGCAAGTGCTCCAGGCCCAGGTTTGGCGGAATACACCAGCATGGCCAATATCAAAGTGAATAGAAGGCCATTGTTCATGCCGAATCCAGCTAGTCTCCAAGTTTCTTTATGTATTCAGTATGTGCCAACACGCCTTCTCAGCCACCATACATACGCTCGCACCCGTATTGGTGTTGGGAAGAACGGGAAAAACTGAAGCATCCACAACACGCAACCCCGTCACGCCGTGCACCATCAAAGTCCCGTCAACTACACTGGACCCGGCCAAACCCATAACACACGTCCCGGAATAGTGAAAAGAGCTCGTTGATTTGGCTCGAAGGTGACTAACTAATTCCTGCTCACCGACTGGTTCAAATGGAATTCCAGCTGTCTTATCAACATCAACCATGCGATTGATGACTGATCTCAAGACGCGAATACCACGCACCATGGCGGCGACATCATCGTCGTGACTGAGATAGGATGGATTCGCAACGAGATCGTTCTTCCGAAATTCGAGGCTACCCCTACTCTTGGGACGAACAAGGCCAACACTAATCTGGAAACCTGGGGTTCCGTAGTCAGGGGCCCAGTCATCCCGGAGCAACCATCGATAAAAGTGATACTGGATCAATCCTAACTCGGCGTTCTCTCCTCCCAAGAAGGCGCCGACCCGTACTGGCGCATTGATCATCTTTCCTCTTCGAAGCAGCCGCCAACCCCATCTTGCTGCTGCCATCGAAAAGTTGAGACTCTTCGACCTTACGGTCTTAACGGGAATGTGAAATTCGACATGGTCTTGTAGATTTTTGCCAACTGTCGGCAGATGAAGATTGCAGTCTATTCCCGCCAATTGAAGCGCGGCACCATCGCCAATTCCCGAGTTAAATAACAATTGAGGAGAACCCAACGCTCCAGCACAGACAATCACATCTCGACGGCATCCGATTTCAATCTCATCACCGTTATCCCGCGAAAGCGCAATTCCACGGGCACGCTTTCCGTCCAGTAGGATTCGCGTTGCTACGCTCCCGGTAAATGTAGTTAGCAAATTAGAATGCATGATCGCTTGAAGGAAAGTTTCGTAAGTGTCCTGTCGAACACCTTTATAGATCGACACATCAAACGCGCCGGCGCCTAATAGCCCGTAGGTGTTGAAATCCGAGTTTTCTCCTAGGCCGACGAGTCCGCAACAGTTAATAAAGTCTCGTTCGCATGACTCTAAATTGGCGCTCTGTGTTAGATGTAGGGGACCGTCTCGCCCACGACACTCTGAAGCCCCGTGAGCAGCCCGTTCATATTTCCGAAAAAAGGGAAGGCAGGCCTGGTAGGACCAATCGGTATTGACACCCGGCATGTTCCAACGGTCATAAATGTCGGGACTACCGCGCGTATGGATCATCGCATTAATCGCGGCGGATCCGCCCAAGCCAATTCCGTGATGGAGGTCAACCGCGCGACCGGCTAAGTGCACTTGTCTTGCGCTTGATAGAGATTTGTACCTAGTGTGGGGGCGCGCCAAACCTGACCTAAGGCCAAGCGGCATCCGGATTGTTTCGGATCTCTCAGCCGGTCCTTGTTCTACGAGTACGACCGTATGACCAGCTTCGACTAGGCGCATTGCTACAATGCAGCCAGCTGTTCCTCCACCGACAACAACATAATCAGCCTTAATCACTGGTGTACTAATTTACAGAGAGAGACGTATTATCGCCTCGATCAATAAAATTAACAAAAAATGTGATTAGTATCGGTAGCACGAGATATCCTAATACGCTTTGATATAAGAAAATTGCCGATATCGCCGGGCCCGCGCTGTATTTATAGTGGCTTATACCAATGAAAGAGCAAACAGAAAATTCAATCGCGTCATTAGAGTTGGGAATCACCAGACTCCGTCCAACGTAGACGCCGGTGGTACGGTACACTAAAGCGAAAACCAGATTAAGACAAACAAGAAGCATTATGGCAGTAACGCTTTCTGCAATTTTTTCAATCCTATTTGATGACTGATATGTAATCACAATCCAAAAAAGGACCAAATACAGCATAGCAGAAACTAAAACCATGAAGTTTCTTACTGATTCTATCAGAATAGTTCCGCCATCTCCGATTTGAATGGT
The DNA here is from genome assembly GCF_020866845.1 of Sphingomonas radiodurans. Lineage (NCBI taxonomy): Bacteria > Pseudomonadati > Pseudomonadota > Alphaproteobacteria > Sphingomonadales > Sphingomonadaceae > Sphingomonas > Sphingomonas radiodurans. Next base: position 2,250,652 of record NZ_CP086594.1, on the reverse strand, counting down.
ATTCACGAACAGTATTGATGCAAACAATATACAGCATAATAGAGATACGCCGACAGATAATAGGTATACCGATCGCATCGCGTTTCCAATCAGTACATTCTGGGCTTGAATTACTTGATCTTTTTAACTGCAAAAACCTGGTGCTGCATGTACGGCTCGGTAAGTGGCATCGAAAAGAAGCTCCGCGTCTGAAAGATAATCATCCATCGACCTTCATTCAGTAAGGATTCCATCTCTTCTAAATAACTCCGTCCAAGGTTGCCATCGACACGGATCGAGAAAACTATCACCCCATCGACGCGAACAACTCGTGTAAGTTCACGCATCGAAGACGACGGAGCGTGTCCGGGAGTAAAGCAGCCATTACAAATACAGGCATCGAAACTTTGATCATCAAAGTCCATTCTTTCGATCGCAATATGATGTAGCGACCTATAGATATCTTTTCCGGCTGCAATATTCAACATTGAGGTGGAGAGGTCGACGCCTGTCAAATTGCGGTATCCTGCCAAAGCAAGGGCCTCTCCCTGCAAACCGGTCCCGCAAGCGGCATCAATCACCGCAATGTTCGGATCTGGTGCGACTCGCGAGAACAGTGCGGCGCTTATCCAAGGCAAGCGAAGCCCGCTGTCGAACATCTCCCGTTCGTAATCAGAGGCCCAGCTATCATAATAGGATTCAAGCGCTTCGACCGAAGCAGCCTTATAAACGCTATTCAAAAGTCGGCTCATCTCGGTCACGCTCCATTCTCACAAGGGTCAGTCTTGATCCGGACAAGCACTTGGGGTCGGCATCAAGTGAAGGGCAGGCAATCGCAGCGGTTTGAAGCTCGTGTCTCTTTCCGGCAGTCCATCGGAGTGGTTGATGTATCAGGTGGCTTAGGGTGACGCCATCTTGAGGTGCACCTTAATGCTGTAAACCGACAGAGCGAAACCGAGTACGAGGGGCGAGCCTGCGGCCGGAGTGAGTTGCGCGAGGCAAAGCAAGCTCAGCCGTTTCGCTTTTCGCCAGCGCCACAGATTACCGATCGCAGTTGGCCGCGCTGACACAAGGCTCAGTCCATCATTCCGGTAGAGCTGGTAGAGCTGGTAGACGCACTTGTGGTTCACGGCTCAGCCTTCCACGTGCAGCAGGATTCAGACCGCGAAATAGCCGTAGCGTGTCCGCGTTCCGCTATATCACGGATGTGCATAACCCACGGCGTTTGATCCGGCCGGTGAGAGACGTAGCGTATCGATGGCCGTTCGACGCCCAGCTCCGAACAACTGTGCCGCTCGCTTATTCGGCTCTCCCGCGGTGCACCCTGAACAGCACACATTTCACTATCCGCGCGTGATCGATGCGAGGGTCGCAGCGCTGATTGGTCCGCCGGACGTTCCTACTGAAAGCGTCCCAGCGAGGACCCACGTGGTTCCCCAAGCCAAAGCCCCTTAGCCTCAGCCGCCGCCGTTTCCCTTGCGGAAGTGCCATAAAGAAGGTGGTGCCGCTTACAGGACTCGAACCTGTGACCCCCGCATTACGAATGCGATGCTCTACCAGCTGAGCTAAAGCGGCGTACGCGCCCGAAGGGCCCGTCGAGGCGCAGCGCCTAGCAGCGGGGCTTTCGTCGCGCAAGCGGGCGCGCGGCTTTACGTCGCCTTTACCAAAACGATTGCAAGAGGAGCGCAGGGGCACAGCGTCCGAAGGACTGTAGGCATGGATATCCGCGGCTTCGATCGCGCGCACGACGACGGCGGCAACGATCCCACCGATGGCGGGGTCGGTGAAGCGACGATCGAGATCGGCACCGACGAGCGGCGCATGCACGTGCGCGCCTACAATTACTGGGTGTCGCTGCTGAAGGGGCAGGATTTCCCGGCGGTGGAGCATCTCGATCCCGCCGGGAACGCCGATTTCGGCGCACATAGCGTGCTGCTGGATTTCACCGGGGGCATTGAAGATCCCGCGATCCGCTTCCTCGGCCGCGCGCTGCGCGAGGAATGCGCACTCGATCAGACGATCACGCGACTGTCCGAAGTGCCCGCACGCTCGCTGCTGTCGCGGCTGACCGATCACACCTTGCAGATCATCGCGAATCGCGCACCGATCGGGTTCGAGGCCGAGTTCGTCGGCACGCGCGGCCACGCCATGATGTATCGCGGGATTCTGATGCCCTTCTCGTCGAACGGTATCACGATCGATCACATCTATGGCGTGATCAACTGGAAGGAAGTCGTCGGCGTCGACCAACAGGCGCAGCTCGTCGCCGAGCTTGCCGCGGCGGTGCGCAGCGCGCCGAAGGTCGCGGCGCCAGCGACGGTGTGGGCCGACGGGCCGAGCGCCGCGAACGATCAGGGCGTGAGCGAAGGCGCGCTTGCCGATCGCTTGGCGTTCGCGCGCGGGACTGCGGCTGCGTCCGATGCGGCCGAACGGCGCAGTCGCGCTGCGTTATACCGTGCGCTCGGCGAGGCGCATGACCTCGCGATCGTCGCCGCCGCTGATCGGCCAGCCCTCGATGCGTTGCTGGCCGACGCCGGGATCGCGCTCACGCGCGGCGGATCGATGATGGCGCCGCTGGTGCGGCTCGTCTTCGGCCCGGAAAGCGACAAGGACAAGGTGACGGAACTCGCCGCCGTCCTCGCAGCCGGCGCGGCAGCCGGAGTGCCGTCGGGCGGTCTGCCGAGCTTCCTGGAAACGCATCCGGGCGGCATCAAGGCCGTCGTGGCCGCAGCCCGCGCGGCGCGACGCAAGCCATCGACGGCGATCGGCTGAAACGCGCGGATCGTCGCAATAGATACTAGCATGACGTACAAGGGTTGAGCCGCGCGCCGCGCCGGCGCATAGGCTCTGCCATGTCGAAAGCATCGATGAAAGCGCTCACGCAAGCGCTGGCCGAGCGGCTCACCAAGGGGGCGCTACCCGGCGAACTGGACGGCTTCGGCCCGGCGGAGCAGGCCGAGGCCGCGGCTTTCCTTGCCGCCACCGCCGAACGGCGCGCGCCCGGCACCATTGCGATTGCGCTCGAAGCGCTGCCTGGTGACGGCGTCACGCGGCGAATGCGGCTGGCGATCGTCAACGACGACATGCCATTCCTGGTCGATTCGATCGCCGGCGCAATCGGCGCACACGATATCGCGATCGATCGCATCATCCACCCCGTCGTGTCCGTCACGCGTGATGCGGAAGGCGTGCTGCAGGGCGTCGGTGACGCCGGCATGCGCGAATCGATGATCTATATCGAGACCGAGCGTGCCGACGCGCGCGAACGGCGCGAATTGGTCGAAGATCTCACTGCGGACCTCGCTGACGTGCGCGTCGCCGTCGCGGACTGGCGGCGGATGCAGGCGACGCTCGCCGCAGACGCCGGCATGATCGAGGATACCGGCGGAGACGTCGAGGGCGCCTCGCTGATGCGCTGGTTCCTCGATCGCCATTTCACCCTGCTCGGGCACGAGCGCTGGATGGCGAGTGGCCAGGTCGAGGGCGAACCGCTTGGCCTTTCGCGAAACGCGCACGAGCCGCCGCTGCTTGCCGATCGCTCGCGCCGGCTGGCGCTCGATTATTTCGCCGGCGGCAAGCCAGCGCCACTGCTGCTGAAGTCGAGCCTTATCTCGCCGGTCCATCGCCGCGTGCCGATCGACCTGGTCGTCGTGCCGATCCGGCAGGGCGCGACGATCGTCGGCCTGTCGATCCACGCCGGCCTGTGGACGTCCGCCGCGCTTAAGGCGCCGCCGCGTAGCGTGCCCGTGCTGCGCCAGCGGCTTGCCGACATGGAAACGAAGCTCGGCTTCGATCCGGCCGGTCACGCCGGCAAGGCGCTGACGCATGCGATGGCCGCGCTGCCCCACGACCTGGTCACCGCGGTAGACGCCGATGGCGTCGAAACGCTCGCGCTCACCGCGATGAGCCTGGCCGATCGCCCGCGGCCAAAGCTTGTGCTGATGCGCTCGGCGCTCGGCCGGCATCTGTTCGCCTTCGCCTGGTTGCCGCGCGACGATCTGACGACCGCGCGCCGCATCGCGATCGGCGAGATGCTGGCCAAGGCGGCGAACGGCGCGATCCTCAACTGGTCGATCGCGCTGGAGGACGGCAACGTCGCGATGATCCGCTTCACGATCGATCTGCGCCAGTCCGGCGTGATGCCCGACGCGGCCTTGCTCGACGCGCGGCTGGAAAAGATGGTGCGCGGCTGGGATCGCGATGTCGAAGCGGCGCTGGCCGAGCGCATCGCGCCGGCACGCGCGGCCCGCCTCACGCTGCGCTGGGCCGACGCCTTCCCGCCGAACTATCGCAATGTCAGCACGCCCGAGGAGGCTGCCGACGACATCCTGAGCATCGCCGATCTGAGCGATCCTGATGATCGCGCGGTACGCATCTACCCGCCGGTCGCCGGCGAGGACCAACGACTCAAGATTTACAAGTCGCACGGCGCCTTGGCGCTGTCCGAAGCGGTGCCGGTGCTCGAGAATTTCGGCTATCGCGTGATCGGCGAACTGCCCACGCGGCTGCGCGAGGATAGCGACAGCTTCGTCCACGATTTCATCGTCCGCCTGCCCAGCGATGTCGCCGAACTCGATCGCGCGATGCTCGAAGGCGCCATCGCTGCCGTGCTGAAGGGCGAGGCGGAAAACGATGCGTTCAATCGGCTGATGACCGCCGCCGGGCTCACCCCCTCGGCGGTTCTGCTCTATCGTGCCTGGTTCCGCTACCTGCGCCAGACGGGGCTGAGCTATGGCCTGGCGACCGTCGTGGATGCGCTGGAACGGGCGCCGGTGCTCGCCAAGGCGCTGATCGACCGTTTCACGCTGGCGCACGATCCGCAAGCGTCGGGTGATCTGACGGCGGTGGATGCAACCATCGCCGAAGGTCTGGATGCGATTGCGGCGATCGACGACGATCGTATCCTGCGCGCGTTCAAGGCGGTGATCTCCGCCACCTTGCGTACCAACGCCTTCGCCCCGGCCGGCGCTGAGGCGCTCGCCTTCAAGCTCGACAGCAGCCAGGTTCCCGATCTGCCCGCGCCGCTGCCGTGGCGCGAGATCTGGGTCTATTCGCCGCGCGTCGAGGGCATCCATCTCCGCGCCGGCCCGGTCGCGCGCGGCGGCCTGCGCTGGTCCGACCGGCGTGACGATTTCCGCACCGAGATCCTTGGGCTGATGAAGGCGCAGCGCGTCAAGAACGCGGTCATCGTACCGACCGGCGCAAAGGGCGGCTTCTATCCCAAGCAGCTGCCAAATCCCGCCACCGATCGCGACGCCTGGCTGGCCGAGGGGACCGAAAGCTACCGCATCTTCATCCGCACCTTGCTGTCGATCACCGACAATATCGTCGGCGGCAAGGTGGTGCATCCCGAAGGCGTGCGCGTCCACGACGGCGAGGATCCCTATTTCGTCGTCGCCGCCGACAAGGGCACCGCGACCTTCAGCGACATCGCCAACGCCATCGCGCTCGAACGCGGCTTCTGGCTGGGCGATGCCTTCGCCAGCGGCGGCAGCCAGGGCTATGACCACAAGGCGATGGGCATCACCGCCAAGGGCGCATGGGTCTCGGTGCAGCGCCACTTCGCCGAACGCGGCGTCGATGTGCAGAAGGACGTCATCCGCGTCGTCGGCTGCGGCGACATGTCGGGCGACGTGTTCGGCAACGGCATGCTGCTCTCACAGACGCTCAAGATCGTCGCGGCGTTCGATCACCGCCACATCTTCCTCGATCCCGATCCCGACCCCTCGGCCAGCTGGGTCGAGCGCGCGCGCATGTTCACGCTGCCGCGGTCGAGCTGGGCGGATTACGACAAGAGCCTGATTTCCGCCGGCGGCGGCGTGTTCCCGCGCAGCGCCAAGACGATTCCGCTATCGGCGCAGGTCAAGGCGGCGCTCGGCATTGCGGTCGACGAACTGGAGCCGGGCACGCTGATTTCGGCGATCGTGAAGGCGCCGGTCGATCTGATCTGGTTCGGCGGCATCGGCACCTATGTGAAGGCCGCGTCCGAGAACAATGCCGCGGTCGGCGATCCCGCCAACGATCGCTTGCGCGTCGATGCCGAGGATCTGCGCGCCACCGCGATCGGCGAGGGCGCGAACCTTGGCGTCACACAGGCGGGGCGCATCGCCTTCTCGCTCAATGGCGGGCGGATCAACACCGACTTCATCGACAATTCGGCCGGCGTCGATTGTTCGGACAATGAAGTGAACATCAAGATCGCGCTCAATCGCGAGATGGCGGAAGGGCGGCTCTCGTTCGAGGATCGCAACACGCTGCTGGGCGCGATGACCGATGATGTCGCGCATCTCGTGCTGGAGGATAATCGCCTCCAGACACTCGCGCTGTCGATCGCCGAGCGCGCCGGCGCGCGCGGCGTGCCGAGCTACGTGCGCGCGATCGAGATCTTCGAATCGACCGGCCGGCTCGATCGCCAGGTCGAGGGGCTCGCGCCGAACGAGGATCTGCTGCGCCGCTCTGGCGAAGGCCACGGGCTGACCCGGCCGGAACTTGCCGTGCTGCTGGCTACCGCCAAGCTCGCGCTGCAGGATGCGGTCGAGAACGCCGGGCTCGGCAAAGATGCGTTGCTCGAACCCGACCTGTTCGCCGCCTTCCCGGCTGCGATGCGCGAGACCTATGCCAAGGCGATCGCCAGGCACCAGCTGCGCGGCGAGATCGTCGCGACCAAGCTCGCCAACCGCATCGTCAACCGCATCGGCATCCTGGTGCCGTTCGAGCTGGCCGAGGAAGAGGGCGCGGCACTCGGCGATGTCGCGGCGATGTTCGTAGTGGTCGAGAAATTGTTCGCGCTCGAAGATCTGTGGCGCGACATCGAGACGACCACCATGTCCGAAGCCGGCCGGCTCGCGCTGTTCGGCGGCGTTGCACGCGCGGTCCGCTCGCAAGTCGCCGATCTGCTGCGCGTCATCACCCCGGGCAGCCTGCCCAGCGCGGTGCTCGATCGCATCGGCAAGGGCGTCGCCAGGCTCGAAACGCACGCGACTGACTTGCTGCTCGAAGAAGCGCGTGCCGAAAGCGCGCGGATCGCCGCCGCGCTCGCGCGCGCCGGGGCGCCCGATGCGCTGGCTGCGCGTGTCGTGCGGCTACACGAAATGGATGGTGCGATCGGCCTCGTCGATCTCAGCACCAAATCGAAGACTGACGAAACCAAGCTGACCCGCGCCTATACGCGGCTCGGCGCAGCCTTGGGTCTGGATTGGGCGCAGGCGTCGGCGGCGCGTCTCGCCGCGTCCGATCCGTGGGAGCGACTGCTCGTCTCCGGGCTGGTGCGCGATTTCGAGCAGATGCGGCTCGATTTCCTGGCGCGCGACAAGAAGCACGATCCCGACGCCGCGGTCGAGGCGTGGCTGCGCGACAACCCCGCCCGCGTCGCGCAATTCAGCGCCGTCGTCGCCCGCGCCCGCCAATCCGCCGCCCCAAGCGCCGCGATGCTGGCGCAAGTGGCCAGCCAGGCGCGCATGCTGCTGGGGCGGTAAGTTCTTCTAAGCCCCTCCCCTTCAGGGGAAGGGTTGGGGTGGGGCCCGTCCGCAAACGCTTCGCATCAAGAGGGCCGCGAAAGCCGATCCCTAGCCTCCATGAGGCGTTCGGTGGAGGCCTAATCCTCGTCCGGCCCAAGCGCAGGATCGATATCGCGCGGCCGAATGAACCGCGTCAGCATTCCCGTCTCAGGCGCCACATCGGTCCAGTCGTCCACCGCGAACGTCAGTTCTGCCACCGTCGCGGTCGGATACTTGTCCTCCGCCGCCTTGATCAGTGCCGGCTCGCCGCCCTCCATCAGCAGCAGCACGAAATCCTCCAGCCCCGGATTGTGCCCGATCACCAGCAGCGTGTCGGCATCCGCAGGCGTCTCGCGCACCACGTCCAGCAGCGTCGCCGCCGAGGCAAGATAAAGCCGCTTGTCCCACGCCGGCTCGATCTCGGCGCCAAAGCCTCCCGCGAGATCCGCGAGCGTCTCCACCACGCGTTGCGCCGGCGAGGCGACGACGTGATCGAACGTCGCGTCGAGGCTCTTCAGATGCTCGCCCATCGCCTTCGCAGCCTTGCGGCCCTTGGCATTCAGCGGCCGGTCGAAATCGCGCGCGACGCCTTCGTCCCAACCCGATTTGGCGTGGCGCAGCAGCGTCAACGTCTTCACGCCTGATCTCCGTTAGGATGCGGGAGCCGTCTCATGCCCCAAGGCGGCGCGCGAGGAAAGCCGCGATGCGACTCGCGCGATCGCTTCGTCGAGCGTCACCCGCGCGATCGGCACGCCGGGCGGAAACGCATCGAGCAGTCGCGAGGGCGTCGCGGCCGACAGCAGCACGAACACGCCGCGGTCGTCGGCCGAGCGGATCAGCCGCCCGAACGCCTGCGCCATTCGCGCCCGCACGATCCGATCATCATACGCACTCCCCCCGCCCGCCAGCCGCCGCGCGGCGTGCAGCACGGTCGGCTTGGGCCACGGCACGCCCTCCATCACGACCAGCCGCAGCGAATGACCGGGCACGTCGACTCCATCACGCAGCGCATCCGTCCCAAGCAACGACGCGTGCCGATCGTCGCGAAAGATATCGACGAGCGTGCCCGTGTCGATCGGATCGACATGCTGCGCCAGCAACGGCAACCCGGCGCGCGCCAGCCGGTCGGCGATTCGCGCATGAACGCCGCGCAGCCGCCGAATCGCGGTGAACAGCCCCAGCGTGCCGCCACCCGCCGCTTCGATCAGCCGCGCATAGGCGTTGCTCAGCGCCGGCACGTCGCCGCGCTTCACGTCGGTCACGACCAGCACCTCGGCACGAGCGGCGTAATCGAACGGGCTCTCCGCCTGAAACCGCGCCGCGGGGCGCAGCAGATGCGTCGCCCCGACGCGCGCCTCCGCCGTCTCCCAATCGCCACCCGCCGTCAGCGTCGCGGAGGTGACGAGCGCGCCATGCGCCGGCTTCAGCACGATCTCGGCAAATGGCCGCGTCGGATCAAGCCAATGCCGGTGCAGCCCGATGTCGAACTCGCGGCCCTCGATTCGATCGACCGCGAGCCAGTCGACGAAGTCCGGGCTCGCCGGGCCGCCCACCCGCGCGATCAGCGACAGCCAGGCCGCGACCGTCTCTGCACGCCACCCCAGCGAGGCGATCGCCCCCTCGACCCGCGCCCGCGCCGCCGCATCGAGCCAGTCGGGCGCATCGCTCAGCACCGCCTCGAGCCTTTTGCCGAGCACCACCAGCGGCCGATACAGCGCATCGAGCGCCTGCGCCGCCGGCGCCGCCGCCTCAATCAGCTCGGGCGACGGTTCGGCAAGCTCAGTCTCCAGCCCATAGCCCGCATCCTCCGCCCCTTCGGCGCGAGCGTAGGTAAGCCCCCGCACGCTCGCCAGCAGCGACTCGATCGGGCCGAACGGCTGCCCCTCGGCAACACGCTGCAACCAACCGTCCGCCGCCAGCCCCTGCGCCGCGCGCACCGCATCCGCAATCGCCAGCCCACCCGCCTCGTCGTAGCTCGCGACGTCCGACAGCCGCGCCGCCAGCCCCCGCCGCCGCCCCCGGCTGCCGCCTTCCGGCCCCACGATCCAGCGCCGCAGCTCGATCGTTTCCTGCCCGCTCAGTACCGTCGCGAACATCGAATCGGCCGCATCGAACAAATGATGCCCCTCGTCGAACACGTAGCGCGTCGGCCGGGTCGATTGCTCGCGCCCGCGCGCCGCATTCACCATCACCAGCGCATGGTTGGCGATCACGATGTCCGCCTCGGCCGAGGCGCGCGCGGCACGCTCGATGAAGCATTTCCGGTAATGCGGGCACCCAGCATAGACGCATTCGCCGCGCCGATCGGTCAGCGCGGTCGATCCGTTGCGCCGGAACAATGTCGTCAGCCAGCCCGGCAGATCACCGCCGACCATGTCTCCATCGATGCTGAACGCCGCCCAGCGTGCGACGAGGTGCGCCAGCACCGCCGCACGCCCCGCGAACCCGCCCTGCAGCGCATCCTCCAGGTTGAGCAGGCACAGATAATTCTCCCGCCCCTTGCGCGTGACGACCTTTACTCGCCGCACCGCATCGTCGGGATACACGCGCCGCGTTTCGTGCCCGAGCTGCCGCTGCAGCGCCTTGGTATAGGTCGATACCCACACCGCCCCGCCCGCCGCGCCCGCCCACAGGCTCGCCGGCGCCAGATAACCCAGCGTCTTGCCGATCCCCGTCCCCGCCTCCGCCAGCACCAGGTTCGGCGATTCGCGCGTCGTCCGCGGCGCGAAGGCATCCGCGGCGGCGGCGGCATAGGCGCGCTGCCCCGGCCGCGTCTCCGCCCCCTGCCCCACCAGCGTCGCAAGCGTCGCCTGAGTCGCCGCCTGATCGATCGTCACGGTGCGCGGCGCCGGGCGCGGCGCGGCCTCGTCCCATTCGGGCAGCTTCGAGAACAGCCAGCGTTCGTTCTGCGCCGGCTTCCTGATCCGCTCGACAAGCAGCGGCGCCCACGACCAGCGCAGCCGGAACAGCGACTGCGCCGCCGTCCACCCGCCCTCGCGCTCGGCCCACTCGCCCGCCGGGATCGCCAGCAGCCGCTCGGCCGCCGCGTGCAGAAACGGCGCCACCGCGGCATCGTCCGCGGGCAAGTCGAGCCCAGTCACCGTCGCGAGCCCCTTGGGCGTCGGCACCATGAACCGCGCCGGCCGCAGGAACGCGAACAGTTCGAGCAGGTCCAGCCCCGACAGATCGGCATAGCCCAGCCGCTGCCCGATCAGCGGTGCATTCATCACGATCATCGGCGTATCAGCCGCCGCACGGATCGCCTCGCCCCGCGACACCTGCCGCACCTCATCGCCACGCGCGATCCAGATACCGGTATGGCTGGCGTGGAGCGCAGGGTACGGAAGCGACGTCACGCTCGGGTCGATAGAACAAAGCGGCAACCGTATCCAGCGTCGCGATGCCCCTTGGGAACCGACAAACCTGAAGCCAAGGCTGGATTCCCCCGCCCCCCTGTGCTTAAGGCCGCATGACTTCTGTTATGGTGAGGCGCGCTCCGGCATGAACATCCACGAATATCAAGCCAAGGAACTGCTCGCAAAGTTCGGTGTGCCAGTGCCCGCCGGCTATGCCGCATTGACCGTCGACGAGGCGGTCGAGGCATCGAAAAAGCTTCCCGGGCCGCTCTATGTTGTCAAGGCGCAGATCCACGCCGGCGGCCGCGGCAAGGGCAAGTTCGTCGAGCTGCCGCCCGAGGCCAAGGGCGGCGTCCGCCTCGCCAAGACCGAGGATGAGGTTCGCCACGCCGCGACCGAGATGCTCGGCAACACGCTGGTGACGATCCAGACCGGCGATGCCGGCAAGCAGGTCAACCGCCTGTACGTCACCGACGGCGTCGACATCGCCAAGGAATTCTACCTCGCGCTGCTCGTCGATCGCGCGACTGGCCGCGTGGCCTTCGTCGTATCGACCGAGGGCGGCATGGACATCGAGACCGTGGCGCACGACACGCCCGAGAAGATCCATAGCTTCTCGGTCGATCCCGCGACCGGCTTCCAGGCGCATCACGGCCGCGCCGTTGCGGGCGCGCTCGGCCTCACCGGCGATCTCGCCAAGCAGGCCGCCTCGACCGCGTCGCAGCTGTACGATGCCTTCATGGGCACCGATGCCGAGCAGATCGAAGTCAATCCGCTCGCCGTTACCGACGATGGCAAGCTGCTGGTGCTCGACGCGAAGGTCGCCTTCGACGGCAACGCGCTGTTCCGCCACAAGGACCTCGTCGAACTACGCGACGAGACCGAGGAAGATCCTGCCGAGCTCGAGGCGTCGAAGTACGACCTCGCCTATATCAAGCTCGATGGCGACATCGGCTGCATGGTCAACGGCGCCGGGCTCGCGATGGCGACGATGGACATCATCAAGCTGAACGGCATGTTCCCCGCCAACTTCCTCGATGTCGGCGGCGGCGCTTCGAAGGAGAAGGTGACCGCGGCGTTCAAGATCATTCTCGCCGATCCGAACGTGAAGGGCATCCTCGTCAACATCTTCGGCGGGATCATGAAATGCGACATCATCGCCGACGGCATCGTCGCCGCGGCGAAGGAAGTGAACCTTTCGGTGCCGCTGGTGGTTCGGTTGGAAGGCACGAACGTCGAGAAGGGCAAGGAAATCCTCGCCACCTCGGGGCTCGCGATCGTTCCGGCCAACGACCTGGGCGATGCTGCCAAGAAGATCGTCGCCGAGGTGCAGAAGGCGGCATAAGAATTCGAACTGCCTCCATCGTCATGCCGGCGTAAGCCGGCATCTCCCCGACATGGAGCGCGACCTAACCGGGAGACCCCAGCGTTTGCCGGGGTGACGATTTGGAGAGCGGAATGAAGGTGCTAGTCCCGGTCAAGCGCGTGCTTGACTATAACGTGAAGCCCCGCGTGAAGGCGGATGGGACGGGGGTCGATCTGGCCAACGTCAAGATGAGCATGAACCCGTTCGACGAGATCGCGGTCGAAGAAGCCATCCGCCTGAAGGAAAAGGGCGTGGTTACCGAGATCATCGCGGTGTCGATCGGCGAACAGAAGGCGCAGGAAACGCTGCGCACCGCGCTCGCGATGGGTGCGGACCGTGCGATCCTCGTCGTCACCGAAGACCGCGTCGAGCCGCTCGGCGTCGCCAAGCTGCTCAAGGCGATCGTCGACGAGGAACAGCCGCAGCTGATCATCCTCGGCAAGCAGGCGATCGACGATGACAACAATCAGACCGGCCAGATGCTCGCCGGCCTGCTTGGCTGGGGCCAGGGCACGTTCGCCTCGAAGGTCGAAGTGTCGGGTGACACGATGACGGTTACGCGCGAAATCGATGGCGGGCTCGAAGTCGACAGTTACAAGCTGCCAGCGATCGTCACCACTGATCTGCGCCTCAACGAGCCGCGCTACGCCTCGCTGCCCAACATCATGAAGGCCAAGTCCAAGCCGATGGCGCAGAAGACCGCCGCCGATTACGGCGTCGATGTCGCGCCGCGCGTCAAGACGCTCAAGGTCGTCGAGCCGGGCAAACGCCAGGCCGGCGTCAAGGTCGCCGACGTCGATGAGTTGGTGACGAAGCTGCACGCGATGGGCATCGCCAAGTAAGCCGGAAGCAACCAAAAGCCCGTTCGTTCAAGGCTTGTCGAAAGGCTCTCGAACGAACGGATGAGAGGGGCAGACGCCCCGAGGAAGGTTCAAGATGAAGACTCTAGTTTGGGTCGAGCATGACGGATCGACCGTCAAGGATGCAACGCTCGCCGCGGTGACCGCCGCGTCGAAACTGGGCGAAGTCCACCTGCTGGTCGCGGGCAAGGGCATCGACGGCGTCGCACAGGCAGCAGCGAAAATCGCCGGCGTCGACAAGGTCCACGTCGCTGACGACGATGCGTTCGCACATGCGCTCGCCGAAAATGTCGCGCCGCTGATCGTCGAGCTGATGGGTCACCACGACGCATTCGTCGCGCCGTCGACCACCTCGGCCAAGAACATCGCACCGCGCGTCGCCGCGCTGCTCGATGTGATGCAGATCTCCGACATCCTGTCGGTCGAGAGCGAAGATACGTTCACGCGCCCGATCTACGCTGGCAATGCGATCGCCACGGTGCAGACGTCGGATGCCAAGAAGGTCATCACCGTCCGCACCACTGCTTTCGAAAAGGCAGCGGCCGAGGGCGGCTCGGGGACGATCGAGGCGGTATCCTCGACCGGCGACAAGGGCCTATCGACCTTCCAGAGCCAGGAAATCGCCAAGAGCGCGCGTCCTGAGCTCGCCAGCGCGAAAATCATCGTCTCGGGCGGCCGTGCGCTGCAGAACGGCGAGAACTTCCGCTCGATCATCGAGCCGCTCGCTGACAAGCTCGGTGCCGGCGTCGGCGCCAGTCGCGCTGCGGTCGATGCGGGCTACGTCCCGAACGACTATCAGGTTGGCCAGACCGGTAAGATCGTCGCCCCCGAAGTCTATGTCGCCGTCGGTATCTCCGGCGCGATCCAGCATCTTGCGGGCATGAAGGACTCGAAGGTCATCATCGCGATCAACAAGGATGAAGACGCCCCGATCTTCCAGGTCGCAGACCTTGGACTCGTCGGCGATCTGTTCAAGGTCGTCCCGGAGCTGACCGAGAAGCTCTGAGCTCCTGGACGACGGCTTCGCCGTAGTGGTTGTTGCAGCGCGACTTGCTCCGCCGCGACGGCGAGTTCGGGTATGAACTTCGACACGGACGGGGCGGCACTCCATGCGGGTGCCGCCCTTTCGATTCTCGAAGGCCTCCGCAACGTCACAACGACTCTGTCGCCTGACCGGGCCGGCATCCGGCTTCACGGCAATCCCGCGCTACGCCGCATACTCGCCACGCCGGCGATCGGCGCGATCGCCAAAAGCTATCTCGGCCCCGCCGCCCGGCCCGTCCGCGCCATCCTGTTCGACAAGACACCGGCGACGAACTGGTCGCTCGGCTGGCATCAGGACCGCACGATCGTCGTTCGCGAACGACATGAAGTGCCCGGTTTTGGTCCATGGAGCCGGAAGGCCGATCTGCAACACGTCGAACCCCCCTTCGCTGTGATCGAGGCGATGCTCACCCTGCGTATCCACCTCGACGACGTGCCCGCCGACAACGCGCCATTGTTGATCGCTCGCGGATCGCACGGTGCCGGGCGGCTGACCGATAACGCGATCGAAGCGCTGGTCAGCCGGTGCGACAAATATACCTGCCTTGCGAGCGCGGGCGACGTCTGGGCGTACCGCACCGCCATCGTTCATGCGTCCGCCGCTGCACAGGGATCGGACCACCGCCGCGTGCTTCAGGTCGATTATGCGGCTAGCGCGTTGCCATCACCCTTGGCTTGGCTCGGGATTTAAAACCCGCCGTTTAGTAGCGCGCGCCGCATTGCGCCGGATCCCGCTGACGTTTATTTCCGCAACTCTTCGAGGAGCCCCCGTCGTGAACATGTCCCTGCCCGCAACGCCCCGCCTTGCCGCCAGGAAAGTTCACGCCCGTGCCAAGTTCGCTCACCACGACCAACCTCAGCTGGTCCACGCCTGACGGCCACGCCGTCCTCACCGACGTTTCGATCAGCTTCTCCGCCGAACGTGTCGGCATCGTCGGCCGTAACGGCGTCGGCAAGAGCACGCTGCTGCGGTTGCTGGCTGGCGATCTTGCGCCGAGCACCGGCAGCATCACGCGGTCCGGCTCGATCGCCCGCCTCCGGCAGCTGACGCATACCGCAGCGGACGAATCGATCGCCGATCTCATGGGTATCCGAACTGTCCTCGCCGCGCTGCACCGGGCGGAGGCGGGTCTGGCCTCCATCGAAGAGCTCACCGACATCGACTGGACGCTCGAAGCACGTGCGGAACAAGCCTTGGCGGCGATGGGTCTGGATGCACCGCTGGACAAACCCCTGGCGCATCTCTCCGGCGGACAGCGGACTCGCGCCGCGTTGGCCGGCGCGATTTTCGCCGCGCCGGATTTCCTCCTGCTCGACGAGCCGACGAACGATCTCGATGCGCAGGGCCGGGCAGCGGTGCTCGATTTGCTGCGCGACTGGCGCACGGGCGCGATCGTTGTCAGCCATGATCGTGCGCTGTTCGAGGAAATGGACGCGATCGTCGAGCTGACGCCGCTTGGCGCACAACGCTACGGCGGCAATTGGAGCGCCTATCGCGCACGCAAGGCGATCGAACTTGCCGCCGCCGAACAGGCTGCCGAGGCGGCCGAGCAACGCATGGCGCGCGTAAAACAGACGGTGCAGCAAACCGTCGAACGTCAGCAGCGCCGCGACGCCGCCGGCACCCGCAAGGCAGTGCGCGGCGACATGCCCAAGGTCCTGCTCGGGATGCGCCGCGATCGCGCAGAAAGAACTCGCGGCGGGAATGCGCGGCTGGCCGAGCGCCAGATCACCGACGCATCGCGCGACGTGGCGCATGCCAAGGCACGGATCGAACGCGTCGATCCGCTCGCGATCACGATCGCCACCACCGGCCTCGCCGCATCCCAGCGCGTACTGGATGTCGCCGCACTGCACTTCGCCTATGCCGATGGCGTCCTGGTACTGGATAACGTGTCGCTAGAAATCATCGGGCCAGAGCGAATCGCGATCACCGGCGCGAATGGCACCGGCAAGTCGACATTGCTCGCGCTGATCGCCGGCACGCTCGCGCCGAAATCGGGCCACATCGCTACCCGCGTGCCGTTCGCGCTCTTCGACCAGCAAGTGAGTCTTATCGATCCATCGCTAACGATCGCGGCGAACTTCGCGCGGCTGAACCCCGGTATGGACAACAACGCCTGCCGCGCTGCGCTCGCGCGGTTCGGCTTCCGCGCCGATGCCGCGAACCAGCGCGTCGATACGCTGAGCGGCGGGCAGCGCCTGCGCGCCGGGCTCGCCTGCGTCCTCGGCGGACCGATCCTGCCGTCGCTGCTGTTGCTCGACGAGCCGACCAACCACCTCGATCTCGAATCGATCGCCGCGGTCGAGGCGGGGCTCAACGCTTATGATGGCGCGTTGCTGGTGGTCAGCCACGATGCGGCGTTCCTCGACGCCATCGGGCTCACCCGCCGCATCGCGCTGCCCTCCCCCGCCGCCTGAAGTCGACGGAGGGGGAGGAGTCGATCAGGCCGCCGGCATGCGGTGAAGCGCGCACAGCTTGTTGCCATCGGGATCGCGCAGATAAGCGAGGTACAGATCGCCCATACCGCCGCCCGCGCGCACGCCCGGCGCATCCTCAATCGCCGTGCCGCCGGCCTCGACGCCCGCCTGATGCCAGGCGTTCGCCTGCTCCGGCCCGTCCATCGCAAAGCCGATCGTGCCGCCATTGGCGTGCGTCGCGGGCTCGCCGTCGATCGGCTGCGAAACGAGGAACAGCCCGCCATTGTGCATGTAGATCAGCCGGCCCTTGGGGTCCTGGAACCCGGGCTTCCCGCCGACCGCGCCGAACAGCGCGTCATAGAACTTCTTCGACCGATCGATGTCGTTCGATCCGACCATCATGTGGCTGTACATAGATCCTCTCCCCAGATTGGCCCGGCGGTATTCCGGCGGGCGAGCCGCCGTCTTGCGTCAGCGCGATGGCAGGAACAAGTCAGCCCTCGAGGAACGGCGCGGCGATTTCGGGGCGGACGCGCAGCAGCCGGCCGCTGGCGCGATCGAGCAGCGCCCAGGTCGTCACGCCATCCACCAGCGTCTTGCCGTCTGCATCGACGAAGCGGAAATGGCGATCGAAGCGCGCCCCACGCGGCGGCTCGGGCACCCACGTCTCGCCGGTCGCCGTCGCCCCAACCGCGAGATTGCCGCGATAGTCGATCGCGTGCCGCGTCACGACCCAGATGAAGGCGGCGCGATGCTCGGCCGGCGCCACTGACTCCCAGTGCGCAACCGCAAGCTCCTGCACCCAGCGCACCCACACCGCATTGTTGACGTGGCCAAGCTCGTCGATGTCCGCCGGCGCGGCGGTGAAGACCTTGGTGAAGCTCATCGCCCCCTCCACCAGCGCACGAACTGGAAGATCGCGAAGCCGCTCGACAGCACCGCGATGCCCATCAGCAACGTATGTCGGCTCGGTCGCAGCCGCCCCGCCGCCTCGGTCACCGCTTCGCCGAACCAATAGCCGAGCGCGGTGAACAACGCCGCCCAGACGATCGCGGCGACCGCGTTGATCGGCAGAAAGGTCGCCAGCGGCACCTGGCTCGTCCCGATCGCGATCGGGCTCACCGTGCGAAAACCATAGAGAAACCGGAACGCGAAGATGAAGCCGGTCGGATAGCGTTCGAGCAATTGCAGCGCCTTCGCGAACGCCCGCTTCTGCGTCCAGCGTTGCACCAGCGGGCGATCACGATAGCGGCGCCCGGCGGCGAAGAAGAACTGGTCGGCAAGAAACGAACCGAGCGCCGCCGCCGCGAGCGCGAACGGCCAGGCGACATATCCCTGGTGCGCGATCAGTCCGCCGGCGATCACAGCAGTCTCGCCTTCGAGCATCGCCCCGGCGAACACCGCTGCGACCCCCCAGCGCGCGACGATCGCCTCGATCGTCACCGCTTGCAGAGCTTGCCGGTGTCGCGGCAGAATGCAGCCGCGAT
Source organism: Sphingomonas radiodurans (assembly GCF_020866845.1). NCBI lineage: Bacteria > Pseudomonadati > Pseudomonadota > Alphaproteobacteria > Sphingomonadales > Sphingomonadaceae > Sphingomonas > Sphingomonas radiodurans. The sequence goes on along the minus strand of NZ_CP086594.1, from coordinate 2,232,643 downwards.
GTCGGCCTTGAGATCGAGTGACCCGAGTGATCCCAGCGCTTCGGCCATCACCGCCGGCTGCACCTCACGCAGTTTGCGCTGAGCAGGGTTCTCGGCCAGCGCCACCAATTCGCGCAACTCGGCCTCGGTAAAGCGCTTCGCATAAGCCGTCCCGAACGCCGTCTCGATCCGCGTCATGCCAGCCTCGAACGTCACCTTTGCGGTCTCGCGAAGCTTCTGCTGCTCGTCTGCTGAAAGTTCGGGATGCGCCGCGACCAGCTCCTCGGTGTCCTTTTGCGCGACCATCGGCAGCAGCGCCATGATCGATCCGCTGCGTGCGAGCCGCGCGCCAAGCGCGGTCGCGTCCGTCGTTGGCACGGCCGCCGCCTGCGCCAGAGCAAAAGCCAAAAGCATCATCCCTCCACCCCCAACTGCCACAGCACAAACGCATGCTCCTCCGCACCTTCGCGCAGGCTCTCGAACCGCCCGGACTTGCCGCCATGCCCAGCGCCCATGTTGGTCTTGAGCAGCAGGATATTGTCGTCGGTCTTGGTCGCGCGCAGCTTGGCCGCCCATTTCGCGGGCTCCCAATAGGTCACGCGCGGATCGTTGAGCCCGCCCGAGATGAACAGCGGCGGATAATCCTGCGCCCGCACATTATCGTACGGGCTGTAGCTGCGGATCAGCTGGAACGCGGCGGGATCGGTGATCGGATTGCCCCATTCGGGCCATTCGCCCGGCGTCAGCGGCAGGGTGTCGTCCAGCATCGTGTTGAGCACGTCGACGAACGGCACGTCGGCGATCACCGCGCCCCACAGCTCGGGGTTTGAATTGACCACCGCACCCATCAGCTCACCACCCGCCGATCGCCCCGCAATCGCGATCCGCCCTTCGCTGGTCCAGCCGCCATCGATCAGCCCGCGCGCGACATCGACGAAATCGGTGAAGGTGTTGGTCCGCTTCGCCAGCTTGCCGTCATGATACCATTGCTGCCCCAGATCGTCCCCGCCGCGGATATGCGCGATGGCATAGGCGAAGCCGCGATCGAGCAGCGACAGCCGCCCCGTCGAGAAGCCGGGCGGTATCGCATGGCCGTACGCGCCATAGGCATAGAGGAACAACGGCCGGCTGCCGTCCTTCGGGAAGTCAGCCGGATAGACGATCGACACCGGCACCTGCGTCCCGTCGCGCGCCGCAATGTGCAGCCGCTCGGTGCGATACCGGTCGCCGTCATAGCCCGAAGGGATTTCCTGCATCTTCAGCACGGTCAGCGCGCGCGTCGCGACGTCATAATCATAGACGGTGCCCGGCGTGACCATCGACTCATAGCTCACGCGCAGGATCGTCTGATCATATTCCGGATTGTCGCCCAGCCCGGCGGCATAGCTCGCCTCGGGAAACGCGATCCGCTCGCCCACCGTCGGCGAATCGTAGCGGTGGATTGCCACCTGATCGAGGCCCTGCTCGCGCCCCTCGACGACGAAGAAGTCACGATAGCATTCGACGCCGGTCATGTAGAAATGAGCGCTCGGCCCGATCAGTTCGGTCCACTCGCCGGGCGCCGAAAGCGGTGCGGTGACGAGCCGCCACATCGGGTCGATGTCGTTGGTGTGGATGAACAGCTTGTCGCCATGCGTCTCGACATCATATTCGCGGCCCGGCTGGCGCGGCGCCACCAGGATCGGCTCGGCAAGGGGATCATTCGCCGGATACAGCCGCACTTCGCTCGTCACATGATCGCCCGTCGCGATGACGATCCAGCGCCGGTCGCTCGTCTCGGACACGCCGACGCGATAGCCCTCATCGTCCTCATGGAATAGCTCGACGTCATCGGCCGGATCGCTGCCGAGGCGATGCAGCCGCGCATTGTCGGTGCGCCATTCCTTGTTGGCGAGTCCGTAGAGGAACGCCGAATCGTCCGCGACCCAGACGATGTCGGAAAGCATGCCGAGGATCGTGTCGGGCAGCAGCGCACCGGTCACGAGATCCTTCACATGGATCGTGAACCGCTCCGAGCCATTGTCGTCGATCGCATAGGCAAGCTTGGTCGCGTCGTTCGACACCGCGAATGCGCCGAGCCGGAAATATTCCTTGCCCTCGGCCAGCGCCGGCTCGTCGAGCAGCAACTGGTCCGCGCCACCCGCGACCGGCTTGCGCCACCATTTGCGATACTCGCCGCCGGTCTCGTACGCGGCCCAGTAGAGCCAGTCCCCATCCTTCTGCGGCACCGAGGATTCGTCTTCCTTGATGCGGCCCTTCATCTCTTCGTACAGGCGATCGATCAGCGGCCGATGCGGCGCCATCGCGGCCTCGAAATAGGCATTCTCTTCTTCGAGGTATGCGAGCACGTCCTTGTCGTCGACGTCTGGGTAATTGGGATCCTTCAGCCACGCCCAGGGATCCTCGATGGTGACGCCGTGTGCCTCGAACGAATGCGGGCGGGTGGCGGCGATGGGGGCTGCGGGAAGACTCATGCCCCTTCCTTAGGCCGCTGCGCGCCTGAGTCGATCCACCGCAGCGCAGCTATGATTGCAAGAACTGCATCTAAGTCGACTGTTTTTGCAGTTGCAGCGCATGATGCTGCGGCGCACAAGGGTCACGCCTTTCAGGCATCCTCTCCTAAAAACTATCATGGCCGGTCCTTTGGATCGGCCTTTTTTTCGTGCTGGTGACTCGGCATTGGCCGCTTGCCCACACGCGCTCGGTGCGCGATGGCACGGTTGAACGCCGCAATAAGGAACGTACTGCATGGCCGGAGGCCTAGTCGCGCTGCTCGACGATATCGCCGTCATCGCGAAGCTCGCCGCCGCCAGCCTCGATGATGTCGCTGCCGCCTCTGCGAAAGCGGGATCGAAGGCAGTCGGCGTGGTCATCGACGATGCTGCGGTCACGCCGCGCTACGTCACTGGGCTCAGCCCCGCACGCGAACTGCCGATCATCTGGAAAATCGCGCTGGGCAGCCTGCGCAACAAATTGCTGTTCCTGCTCCCCGCCGCGCTGCTGCTGTCAGCGTTCGCGCCCTGGGCGATCACGCCGATCCTGATGCTCGGTGGCGCCTACCTGTGCTTCGAAGCCAGCGAAAAGATCTTCGAGGCGTTCACCGGCACGCATCATGCCGCCGAAGTGGCCGAGATCACCGATCCCAAGCAGCTCGAGGACCGACAGGTGGCGGGGGCGATCCGCACCGATCTGATCCTCTCGGGCGAGATCATGGCGATCGCGCTTGCCGAACTCTCCGATCAAAGCCTCATCAACCAGGGCATCGCGCTTGCACTGGTTGGCTTGGTCATCACCGTGGCGGTTTATGGCGTTGTTGCGCTGATCGTGAAGATGGACGATTTCGGCCTGGCGCTGGCCGCGCGCGAAGGCGCCGGCACGCAGGCGATCGGCCGCGGGCTAGTTTCAGCGATGCCGGTGGTCTTGAAGGCGTTGAGCATCATCGGCACCGCCGCGATGCTGTGGGTCGGCGGGCAGATCATCGTCCACGGGTTGGAGGAATATCACCTGACTCCATTGCCCGAATGGATTCACCACGCATCGGAATTTGCTGGCCGTTCCGTGGCGGCAATCGGCCCGATGCTGGAATGGCTGGTCTATGCCGGGCTGTCGGCCGTGGTGGGGATCATCGTCGGCGGCGTGATCGTCGGCTTGCTGCACCTCAAGCCGAAGAAGCACTGAGCGTCATCGTCATGCCGGGCTCGTCCCGGCATCCACGGCGCCGCGACTCCTTCATGCGCTGGATGCGCTAACAGGTGGATGCCGGGACGAGCCCGGCATGACGGAAAAACCTACGCCACTGCCCGCGTAAGGCTCAGGAACACATCCTCCAGATCTGCCTCGCGCGTCGATACATCGACGATGCCGAACCCCGCCGCCTGCACCGCCGCCAGCACCTCGCCCGCGTTCACCTTGTCCTTCGAATAGGTGATCTCCAGCGTCCGCGCGCCCTTCAGCGCGATCTTCTCGAAGCACACCGCCTGCGGCAGCGTCGCGACATCGCGCTCCACCGTGACCGCGACCACCTTCTCCTGCGCCCGGCTCAGCAGTTGCCCGGTCGGCTCGTTGGCGACCACCTTCCCGTGGTTGATGATCGCGATTCGGTCGCACAATTGCTCGGCTTCCTCGAGATAGTGCGTCGTCAGCACCACCGTCACGCCGCCGGCGTTCAACTCGCGCACATAGGCCCACAGCTGCTGCCGCAGTTCGATATCGACCCCCGCGGTCGGCTCGTCGAGCACCAGCACCGGCGGCGAATGGACCATCGCCTTAGCCACCATCAGCCGTCGCTTCATGCCGCCAGACAAGGTGCGCGCATAGGCCGATGCCTTGTCCTCCAGATGCACGGCACGCAGCAGCTCCATCGATCGCCGCTCGCTCTTGCGCACGCCATAGAGCCCGGCCTGGATCTCCAGCGTCTCTACCGGCGTGAAGAACGGGTCGAACAGGATCTCCTGGTTGACGATCCCGATCGATGCCTTGGCGTTGCGCGGGTGGGCATCGATGTCGAAGCCCCAGATCGAGGCCGTGCCGCTCGTCTTGTTCACGAGCCCCGCCAGGATGTTGATCAGCGTCGACTTGCCCGCGCCGTTCGGCCCCAGCAGCCCGAAGATCGTGCCGCGCGGCACGTCGAAGCTCACCCCGTCGAGCGCGCGCTTGCCGCCCTCATAGGTTTTGCAGAGATTGTGGATCGCGATCGCGGCATCGGTCATGTCGCGCGGTTAAGCCTGCACGCGTGCGATTGCTAGCACTCTACCGCCTTGCTAACGCGACGCACATGGTACCGCCTTCCGAAACCTCCCGCGTCTCGCAGCACCGTGTCGCTTGCGACGGCGCCCACGATGGCCTCCCCGCCGCGCTCGGCCACCCGCGCGTGTGGCTGGAAATCAGCGAGCTCGGCTATGTCGATTGCGGCTATTGCGACCGCCGCTTCGTGCTGATCGGCGGCCCGGCGGATGGCGCCGACCAGAGCGCGCTGGACGACCACGGCGACGGCGCAGGACGCTAAGGCCGGCGCCACGGCGACGTGACGTAACGATTGCCATGGCCCGGCAACGCCCTACATTCATGCGATGACCGCAACCGATCCCCGCTCGTTCCTCTACCGCGACACGCTCAGCCCGGAGGCGGCGCAGGCGCTGACCGCCGATGCGCTCGGCAAGGCCGATGATGGCGAACTCTATCTCCAGTATCGCAAGTCCGAAGCGTTCGGCTTCGACGACGGGCGATTGAAGACGGCAAGCTACGACACGCATTCGGGCTTCGGCCTGCGCGCCGTGTCGGGCGAGACGACGGCCTTCGCGCACGCCAGCGAACTCTCCGAAGCCGCAATCAAGCGCGCCGCGGAGACGATGCAACTGATCGATCCGTCGACCGGCCCCAAGTCGGCGCCGCCCGCGCGCACCAACCAGCGGCTTTACACCGATGGCGATCCGCTCGATCTCGTGCCGTTCGCCGACAAGGTGAACCTGTGCCAGACGATCGACGCCGCGGCACGCGCCCGCGATCCGCGCGTCGCGCAGGTCTCGGTCGGCCTGTCGGGCACCTGGGGCGTGGTCGAGATCGTCCGCCCCGACGGTTTCGTCGCGACCGACGTGCGCCCGCTCGTGCGCCTCAACGTCTCGATCGTCGTCGAGCAGAACGGCCGCCGCGAAACCGGCACCTTCGGCATCGGTGGCCGCTACCTCTACGATTCGCTTTTCGAGCCCGCGACCTGGAACCGCGCAATCGACGAGGCGCTGGCGCAGGCGCTGGTCAATCTCGAGTCGGTCGCGGCGCCCGCCGGCGAGTTCACCGTGCTGTTCGGGCCAGGCTGGCCCGGCATTTTGCTGCACGAGGCGATCGGCCACGGGCTCGAAGGCGACTTCAATCGCAAGGGCACCAGCGCCTTCTCCGGCCGGATCGGCGAGCAGGTCGCCGCACGCGGCGTCACGGTGGTCGATGATGGCTCGATCCGCGATCGCCGCGGCTCGCTGACGATCGACGACGAAGGCACGCCTACCAAGGAAACGATCCTGATCGAGGACGGCTTCCTCAAGGGCTACATGCAGGATCGCCTCAACGCCCGCCTGATGGGCGTCGAGGCCACCGGCAACGGCCGCCGCGAAAGCTTCGCCCACGCCCCCATGCCGCGCATGACCAACACCTTCATGAAGGGCGGCAATGATGATCCCGCAGAACTGCTCACACGTGTAAAGAATGGCATCTTCGCCAAATCCTTCGGCGGCGGCCAGGTCGATATCGTCTCGGGCAAGTTCGTCTTCTCGTGCACCGAGGCCTATAAGATCGAGAACGGCAAGATCGGCGCACCGATCAAAGGCGCAACGCTGATTGGCGACGGCCCGACCGTGCTGACCAAGGTACTCGGCGTCGGCAACGATTTCGCACTCGACGAAGGCATCGGCATGTGCGGCAAGGGCGGGCAGAGCGTGCCGGCGGGCGTCGGCCAGCCGACGCTGCTGGTCGGCGGGCTGACGGTGGGTGGAACCGCCGCTTAGTAGGCGCCGATCAGGACATCTAACGCCCGTCCGATCTCATATTCCTGCGCGATGAGAGACGCGACCGGCTGACGCAGCACCTTCGCCGGGACCGCAGCGGCGAAGTGCGTCAGCATCACCCACTCTTCTCCGCATATTGAGAAGCGCGGATTGAGCCGGTGATCGGAGCTATTGTATCGTTCCGCGTTACGAAGCGGCACCACAAGCCGGCTGTTGAGCGCAGAGAGAAGGTCGGATTGGCAGTCCAGCCAATATTCGCCTTCTCCATCCGGATAAACGTCAAACTTCGCCATTAAAAAAGACGATACTTTTCAAGCGGCAAGCCGTGTTCATCAACCCAGGCGTTGTTCGCTTCGATCCACTCGCGATGTTCTTCACGCCACCGCACTTCCAGCGCCCGTTTTGCAGCGACCCGTAACGCTGCTTCGCTGACCTGCGACAGATTGATACCTGCCTCTCGCGCCGCGGAAACAACCCCGGTATCTATCGACAGGTTCACGGACTTGCGCTTGCCGGACGCGATCGGATCGTGTTTCATGCGCATAAACTATGCGCGCGCTCTTTGCGCGTCAACGAGGAGCATCCGCGATGGCCGAGTTCTTCCCTGCCCTCTTGCCAGCGCATCGCGAGTTCGTCGCCAAACAACCGGTCTTCTTCGTCGCCACCGCGGCGGAGGGCACGCGGGTTAATCTCAGCCCCAAAGGCATGGACAGCTTCCGCGTGCTTGACGATCGCACCGTCGCCTACCTCGACGTGGCCGGATCAGGCAACGAGACCAATGCGCACCTTCTCGCCGACGGCCGCATCACGATCATGTTCTGCGCGTTCGACAACCCAGCTTTGATCTTCCGGATATACGGCCACGGCCGCCCCGTCCTGCCGCAGGACGCCGACTGGGGCATCACGGCCAGCCACTTCACGCTGTTGCCCGGCACGCGGCAGATCTTCGTCGTGGCGATCGACGAGGTGCAGACATCGTGCGGCTGGGGTGTGCCGTACATGGCGTTCGAACGCGAGCGCGACACGCTGAGCAAGTACCACGAAAAGCACGGCGACCCCGCTCGCTTCGCCAAATACGCGGCGCGCACGACCAGCATCGATGGCCTGCCCGTCCGCAACCCCACCGTACCGGCCTGATGCTGGTCGAGCTCGGACGCTACGACCGCAATCTCGCGAACATCATCGTCGGTCGGCTCGCCAGCGACGGCATCGAAGCGCACGCGTTCGATGGTGGATCCTCGATCGCCGACGGCAGCTGGCTGCTGATCCCCGTCCGCGTGATGATCGACGAGGATGATCTCGATTGCGCCAGGCAGATAATCGACCCTGCCTGATTTTAAGGCAGCATCAATTATCTGCACAAAAACTAACGCTGGTTAACCATCGTTACGCCTTCGTTACCGACGCAGCGCACTTGGCACGGCCGTTGCGTATCCCTCCTCCGGGTAACGCGAAGGGGGCGCGATGAAACTGGTCATTGCCATCATCAAGCCGTTCAAGCTCGACGAGGTGAGGGAAGCCCTTACCGGCATCGGCGTGGCGGGGATGACGGTCACCGAGGTGAAGGGGTTCGGTCGGCAGAAGGGCCAGACCGAGATTTATCGTGGGGCCGAATACAGCACCAACATGGTGCCCAAGATCAAGGTCGAGGTGGTCTGCGCCGCGAGCCTCGCTGATCGCGTCGTCGAGGCGATCCAGGCTTCGGCCAACACCGGCGCGATCGGCGACGGTAAGATCTTCGTCCTGGATGTCGGCCAGGCCGTGCGCATCCGCACCGGCGAAACTGACGACACGGCCCTGTGAGCGCCGCGAACGAACCAGACACCACGAGGGGGGTGGATATGAAGCTTAGCAAATTTGCAGGAGCCGCTGGGCTGGGCGCTGCGTTTTTCGCCGCGCTGCCCGCCTGGGCGCAGGATGCCGCAGGCAACGTAGCCGATGCCGCAGCACCCGCTGCCGCCGCCGCCGCCGCTGCGCCATTCGTGCCGACTGCGGAAATGGTCAACAAGGGCGATGTCGCCTGGATGCTCATCGCATCGGCGCTCGTGCTGATGATGTCGGTGCCGGCACTGGCGCTGTTCTACGGCGGCCTGGTTCGCACCAAGAACATGCTGTCGGTGCTGATGCAGGTGCTGACGATCGTATGTGTCGCGGCGCTGGTATGGTTCGGCTGGGGCTATTCGATGGCCTTCACCTCCACCGGGACGCCCTTCCCCAAGCTGGTCGGCGGGCTCGACAAGGCCTTCCTCGCCGGGGTCAGCCCGACCACCTTCGCGGCGACCTTCTCGAACGGCGTCTATCTGCCCGAATATGTCTTCGTGATCTTCCAGATGACCTTCGCTTGCATCACGCCGGCGCTGATCGTCGGGGCATTCGCGGAGCGGGTAAAGTTCACCCCGCTGATCCTGTTCGTGGTCGCGTGGCTGACGCTCGCCTATTTCCCGCTCGCGCACATGGTATGGTACTGGGCGGGTCCAGACTTCCTGCCGGCTGCACCCGATGACAGCGGCCTCCTGTGGGGCTGGGGCGCGCTCGACTTCGCTGGCGGCACCGTCGTCCACATCAACGCGGGCATCGCTGGGCTGGTCGGCTGCATCATCATGGGCCCGCGTCGCGGCTACAGCACCGAGCCGATGCCGCCACATTCGTTGACCATGACAATGATCGGCGCGTCGCTGCTGTGGATCGGCTGGTTCGGGTTCAACGCCGGCTCGGGGCTCGAGGCGAATGCCTTTGGTGCGCTGGCCTTCATCAACACCTTCACCGCCACGGCCGCCGCCGGCGTTACCTGGGCCGTGATCGATCAGATCATGCACAAGAAGCCGTCGCTGCTCGGCGCCGCCTCGGGCGTCGTCGCGGGGCTTGTCGCGATCACGCCGGCGGCGGGCTTCGCCCATCCGGGCACTGCGATCATCCTCGGCGCGGTCGCCTCGGGCGTGTGCTTCCTGTTCGTCACCAAGGTGAAGAGCGCGCTGAAGTATGACGATACGCTCGACGTGTTCGGCATCCACTGTGTCGGCGGCATCATCGGCGCGATCGGCACTGGCATTGTCGCGGCACCGTCGCTCGGCGGGCAAGGCTGGATTGATTACACCGCGCCCGTCGCCAAGGCCGGCGAATATGACCTCGCTGGGCAGGTGATCACGCAAATCTGGGCGGTCGGCACCACGCTCGTGTGGTCCGGTGTGGTCAGCGCCGCGCTGTTCTTCCTGCTCAAGGCGACGACGGGGCTGCGTGTATCGGCCGAGGTCGAGGCGGAAGGCCTCGACATCAACGAGCACGGCGAACGCGCCTACAATTATTGACGAGATTGGGCGCCGGCTGCGGCCGGCTCCCAAACCATGTTCCTCCTGCGGACGCACTAAGGCCCGGTACGAAAGTACCGGGCCCTTTTTTATTCGCGGAGTGTCGTTGAAAGGCGCGCCTTGAAGCAGGCGCTGGAGGGATCAGTGGCCGTAGGTCTTGATGCCCTGACGCCGGAGTCGCTCCCGCTTTCGGCGCGCCAGCGTGAAGCCGAGCCATGGCACGGCGATGACGAACAACAGCCCGATCAGGCCGTAAGCGATGATTTCGCGCGTCGTATCGAGCACTTGCACCCCCTTCAGCAGAGTAAGCACGGCGTGCATCGCACTGCCCTGCAGGTTATGTCACGCTGCCGTACCCAAAGGCGCCCCGCGGTATCAAATGCGTGTCACATCCTAGATGACACAGCTCGATTGCCTTGCCTATGTTAAGTTGAATGCGGCGGGCGGGTTGACGCATCCCTGCCGGCCGCGCTCCTTAAGCCACCAGGCTAGCGCGCCCGCCCGCGTGGCGCTCCAGCCGGCCGCCAAGTTCCAGTTCGAGCAACACCATCTGCACAATCGCTGCAGCAATACCGGATTGGCGGATCACTTCGTCGACCGGCACCGGAACGGGACCGAGCAGCGCGATGACTCGCGAACGCGCCACATCATCGGCGTCCGCCGCCGGCTCGGCGAAAAAGCGCTCCGTCGGGGAGCGGACCAACCGCGCATCGAACGGTCGGATCTGCTCGAGCACGTCGGCCGCGCTCTGCACCAGCGTGGCGCCCTCGCGGATCAGCAGATTGCATCCTTGCGCGCGCGGGTCGAGCGGGCTGCCCGGCACCGCCATCACTTCGCGGCCCGCCTCGTTCGCTAGCCGCGCGGTGATCAGCGAGCCCGATTTCGGCGCCGCCTCCACCACCAGGGTGCCGTGCGCCAGGCCGGCAATGATCCGGTTGCGATACGGAAAGTGCCGTGCCCGCGGTTCGGTGCCGGGCGGCATCTCGGCCAGCAGCAGCGCCTCACCCGCAACGCGTTCCTGCAACTCGGCATTCTCGGGTGGATAAGCGACGTCGATCCCGCCCGCGATCACCGCGATCGTCGCGGCGCCCGCCCCCATGTGCGCTGCGGTATCGATCCCGCGCGCGAGCCCGGAGACGACCGTCACGCCTTGCGCGGCAAGGTCATGCGCGATCCCGCGCGCGAAGCGGCACGCGGCGGCCGAGGCATTGCGCGCGCCGACGATCGCCACCGTCAGCCCCTCGGCCGGCGGCAGCGTCCCGCGCAGCGTCAGCACCGGCGGCGCGTCGTCGAGCTGCGCGAGCAGCGCCGGATACAGCGGATCGTCGATGAACAGATAGCGCGCGCCAAGCCGCTCCACCGCCGCGATCTCACGCGCGATCAGTGCCGGGTCGGCCGGCACGCTCGCGCGTCCGCCGCCACGCCGCGCGAGATCCGGCAAGGCATGGATCGCGGCGCGCGCGCTGCCGAAGCGGCGCAGCAAATGGCGATAGGTGACCGGGCCAACGCCCGGCGTGCGGATCAGCCGCAGCCGATCATGGTCTTCCTGCGTCGCATCGGCATCAGCCACGCGGCGTGCCGATGCGCGGCTCCGTTCCTTCGATCAACCGGCCGACATTCTCGCGATGCTTCCACAGCACCAGCAACGCCAGGGACAACAGCAACGGCACAAGATCGAACTCGCCGAGCACCGCCGCGGCAACCGGCGCGCTCGCCGCCGCAACCAAGCCAGCCACCGACGAAATCCGCAGCAGCGCCAGCAGCCCGATCCAGACGATCGCATAGACCAGCGCGAGCGGCCAATGCAGCGCCAGCACGATCCCCATCAGCGTCGCCACCCCCTTGCCGCCGTGAAAGCGCAGCCACACCGAATGACAATGGCCGACGAACGCGCCAGCGGCGGCCAGTTGCTCGTTCCCCGGCAACAGTGCCGACGCGATCACTACCGCCGCCCAGCCCTTTGCGAGATCGAGCAGCAGCGTCGCTGCCGCCAGTCCCTTGCGGCCCGTCCGCAATACGTTCGTGGCGCCGGTATTGCCCGATCCGATCTGGCGCAGGTCACCCGCCCCGCCCATGCGCGTCAGTAGCACGCCGAACGGAATCGACCCAAGCAGATAGCCAAGCAGCAACGCCGCGAGCGGCGGCATCCAAACGACCTCGGTAATCAGGTGCGATCCCTCCCGCTTCTCGTGACGATAACTCAACGATCGCCTTGTGGCCACTGACCTATATCAACGGTGACCCGATCGTTAAGGCGGCGCTCATGCACGCTGATCAACCGATCCTGTTCTTCGATTCCGGCGTTGGCGGGCTATCGATCGTCGCGCCTGTCCGGATGGCGATGCCGCAGGCACGCTTCGTCTACGCCGCCGACAGCGCCGGCTTCCCCTATGGCACGCGCGACGAGGCGGAAATCGCCGCGCGTGTGCCCGCGCTGCTCGGGCGACTCGCCGAACGCTACCGCCCACGATTGATCGTCATCGCGTGCAACACCGCCTCGACGATCGCGCTGGGCGCGGTTCGCGCCGCGCTCGATGTGCCGATCGTCGGCACCGTGCCCGCGATCAAGCCCGCCGCCGAGCGCAGCATGACGCGCACGATCGGCGTGCTCGGCACGGCCGCCACGGTGCGCCAGGCCTATGTCGACGATCTCACCGCGCGTTTCGCCAGCGACTGCCGCGTGATCCGCCACGGCTCGGCCGATCTCGTCACGCTGGCGGAAGCGAAGCTGCGCGGCGAGCCCCTCCCCGCCGGCGCGGTACGCAATGCAATCGCACCGATGCTGGCCGCAGAAGGTGGCGATGCGATCGACACTGTCGTGCTCGCGTGCACTCACTTCCCGCTCCTCGCGGACGAGCTCGCCGACGCTATCCCGCGTCCCGTCACCTTCGTCGATGGCGGTGCTGGAATCGCCCGGCGAGTCGCTTATCTCACCGCCGGGCAGGCGTTCGTGCGGGACCAGCCCGATGCCGCGGTCTTCACCGGTGCGATTGGCGACGGATTGCCGATCGCGCTGCAACGCTACGGCTTCGAGACGATCGAGCAGTGGTGACGCGCGGACCCCAGTGAGGGAAGCGATCACCGAAAGTGCCCGAATCCGCTGGAAACCGCGCGTCGGGGGGTTTATGCGCCTCGACCATGTCTATCGAGACCATTGCCGCCAAGCCGGTCGATTACACCCGCGCCTTCTCGCAGGCGATCGACCGCCTCCACGCCGAGGGCCGCTATCGCGTCTTCATCGATATCCTGCGCAACAAGGGTGCGTACCCCAGCGCACGCTGCTTTGCCGGGCACAACGGGCCAAAGCCGATCACGGTGTGGTGCTCGAACGATTATCTCGCGATGGGCCAGCACCCCAAGGTGATCGCGGCGATGGAAGAGGCGCTGCATGATGTCGGCGCCGGGTCGGGCGGCACGCGCAACATCGGCGGCAACACCCATTACCACGTCGATCTGGAGGGCGAACTTGCCGACCTGCACAGCAAGGAAGGCGCGCTGCTCTTCACCTCGGGCTATGTCTCGAACGAAGCGACGCTGGCGACGCTCGCCAAGGTGCTGCCGGGCTGCATCATCTATTCTGACGAACTCAATCACGCCTCGATGATCGCCGGCATCCGCAATGCGGGCTGCGAAAAGCGCGTCTTCCGCCACAACGATCTCGCGCATCTCGAGGAACTGCTCGCCGCCGACGATCCCGCGACGCCCAAGCTGATCGCGTTCGAAAGCGTCTATTCGATGGAGGGCGACGTCGCCCCGATCGCCGCGATCTGCGACCTCGCGGACAAGTACAATGCGCTGACCTATCTCGACGAGGTCCATGCCGTCGGCATGTACGGCCCGCGCGGCGGCGGCATTTCGGAGCGCGAGGGGCTCGCGGACCGGCTGACGATCATCGAAGGCACGCTCGGCAAGGCATTCGGCGTCATGGGCGGCTATATCGCTGCCGACCGTACGATCATCGACGTGATCCGCAGCTACGCGCCGGGCTTCATCTTCACCACCAGCCTGTCACCAGTGCTCGTCGCCGGCGTGCTTGCGAGCGTGCGCCATCTCAAGGCCTCGTCGGTCGAGCGCGAGGGCCAGCAGGCCGCCGCCGCACGGCTCAAGACGATCATGGCCGATGCCGGGCTGCCGGTGATGCTGGGCGACACGCACATCGTGCCGGTGATGGTCGGCGATCCGGTGAAGGCGAAGAAGATCAGCGACGTGCTGCTCGCCGAATACGGCATCTACGTCCAGCCGATCAATTACCCGACCGTCCCCCGCGGCACCGAGCGCCTGCGCTTCACCCCCGGCCCCGCGCACAGCGAAGCGATGATGCAGGAACTGACGAACGCGCTGGCCGAGATCTGGGACCGTCTGGAGCTGCGCAAGGCGGCGTGAGGGCCGGCAGCCCGCGGTAAAGTCCCCGATCGCCCCACCCCCACCGTTCGTGTCGAGTAGGGTTCGAGCGTAGCCGAGAACCCGTATCGAGACAGGCTCGCCCCACAACCCTCCCTCGATACGCCATCTCGACGTAGCTCGATGGCTACTCGGGACGAACGGCGGGAGAAACAGCAACGAGGAGAAGATCATGCACACCGTCGGCGTCATCGGCGCAGGGCAAATGGGCGCCGGAATCGCGCAGGTCTCCGCCCAGGCCGGCTACCGCGTCCTCCTCAGCGACGTCGACAAGGCACGCGCCGAGGCCGGCAAGGCAGGCATCGCCAAGCAGCTCGCCCGCGCGGTCGAAAAGGGCAAACTCGAGCCGCAAGCGCGCGAACAGGCACTCCAACGGATCGAGCCGATCGAAGGCGTAGAGGGCATGTCCGCCTGCGGCCTCGTCATCGAAGCCGCCACCGAGCGCGAAGAGGTAAAGCGAACCATCTTCACCCGTGTCGGCGAAGTGCTCGGCCACCAAGCGGTGCTCGCCTCGAACACCTCATCGATCCCGATCACACGCCTCGCGCAAGCCTCGCCCGATCCCGCACGCTTCATCGGCGTGCATTTTTTCAATCCGGTGCCCGTCATGGGGCTGATCGAGGTAATCCGCGGCCTCGCCACGTCGGACGAAACCGTCGCGACGATCGAAACCTACGCCGCCGCGCTCGGCAAGCAGGTCGTGCGCGCCAACGATGCACCCGGCTTCATCGTCAACCGCGTGCTGATGCCGATGATCAACGAGGCCTGCTTCGCGCTCGGCGAAGGCGTCGCGACGATCCGCGACATCGATCTCGCCTGCCAGCTCGGCCTCAACCACCCGATGGGCCCGCTGACGCTCGCCGACTTCATCGGCCTCGATACGTGTCTCGAAATCACCCGCGTGCTGTTCGAGACTACCGGAGATCCCAAGTTCCGCCCCGCGCCGCTGCTGGTGAAATACGTCGAAGCCGGCTGGTTCGGCCGCAAGACGAAGCGCGGCTTCTACGATTACACGGGCGAGACGCCGATCCCGACGCGGTGAGGATCGTTTAGGGCCCGCTCCAACACAAACCACCGTCATTCCCGCGAACGCCGTCGCGGGAATGACGGATTAGCTGGAGCGGTTTTCTTCACGCCAGAACCGTCAGCCACTCCTCTTCCGGCGCCCGCGGGCTGCGCGTGCGGTTCGCCGGATCGGCCGCATCCTCATAGCCGATCGCCACGCCGCAGAAGAGCATCCGCTCCGCCGGCGTGCCCAGGAACGCCTCGACCGTCTTGGGATACACCGCCCAGCATTCCTGAGGGCACGTCGCGAGCCCCGCCTCGACCGCCAGCAGCATCAGATTCTGTAGGTACATCCCCAGATCCGACCATTGCGGCGGCCCCATCCGCCGATCGACCGTCACGAAATAGGCCGCCGGCGCGCCGAAGAACTGGAAGTTGCGCGCGAACCACATCGCGCGTGCGCGCTTGTCATCGCGCGGGATGCCGAGATGGCCGTACATGATCTCGCCGATCTGCTGCGTGCGCGCCTTGGTCGCATCGGTCATCTCGCGCGGATAGATGTCGTAGCCGGGCGTCTCTGTCTCGCGCCGCTCGATCTTGCCGCGCATGATCGCCTTCAGCTCGTCGAGCTTCGCGCCCGTCACGATGTCGATATGCCACGGCTGGATATTGCCGCCGGTCGCCGCGCGCGCCGACTTCAGCGCGAGCGCTTTCAGCACCTCCAGCGGCACCTCTTTGTCGAGGAACCCGCGCACGGAGCGCCGCTCGATCACTGCGTCGGATACGTTCATTCGCCTCTCCACTCTTGCCGAGCGCGTGAAATCGCGCCACATGAGGCGCCGGGATAACATCTGTTATGGAGAGTCGAAAGATGGCCGAGGCGTATATCGTCGAAGCGGTTCGCACGGCCGGCGGCCGTCGCGGGGGCAAGCTCGCTGGCGTGCATCCGGTGGATCTGGCGGCAGCCGTGCTGGACGCCGTGATCGAGCGGTCGGGGATTCCCGGCGACGCGGTGGAAGACGTGGTGATGGGCTGCGTCAGCCAGGGCGGCGAGCAGGCCGGCCAGGTCGGCCGCAACGCGGTGCTCGCATCGAAGAAGCTCGCGCAGTCGACTCCAGCGGTAACGATCGATCGCCAGTGCGGCTCGTCGCAGCAGGCGATCCAGTTCGCCGCGCAGGCGGTGATGTCGGGCACGCAGGACGTCGTGATCGCGGCCGGCGTCGAGAGCATGACGCGCGTGCCGATGGGCTCGACCTACAAGCTGTTCTACGATGCCGGGCTCGGCAAGAACAAGTCGCCTGGGCTCGAGGAGAAGTTTCCGGGCATCAACTTCAACCAGTTCGCTGGTGCCGAGATGATCGCCAAGAAGTACGGCTTCACGCGCGAGCAGCTCGACGAATTTTCGCTGAACTCGCATCGCAAGGCAGTTGCCGCGACGCAGGGTGGCAAGTTCAAGGACGAGATCGTGCCGGTCGCGATCGAAGGCGCCGAGGGCGCGGACCATCACACCAGCGACGAAGGCATCCGCTACGATGCCTCGGCCGAGGGCATGGCCGGCGTCAAGAAGCTGTCCGAGGAAGGCGTGCTGACTGCGGCATCGTCGAGCCAGATCTGCGACGGCGCCAGCGCGGTGCTGATCGTCAGCAAGGAAGCGCTCGAGAAGTACAATCTCAAGCCGCTGGCGAAGATCGTCAACCTCACCGTCACCGCGGGTGATCCGGTGATCATGCTCGAAGAGCCGCTGTTCGCGACCGACAAGGCGCTGAAGAAGGCCGGCCTCACGATCGACGATATCGATCTGTACGAAGTGAACGAAGCGTTCGCCTCGGTGCCGGTCGCCTGGCTGCACCACACCGGCGCGAAGGCGGAGAAGCTCAACGTCAACGGCGGCGCGATCGCGCTTGGCCACCCGCTCGGCGCCTCGGGCACCAAGCTGATGGCGACGCTCGTCCACGAGCTCAAGCGCCGCGGCGGCCGCTATGGCCTGCAGACGATGTGCGAAGGCGGCGGTGTCGCCAACGTCACGATCATCGAGAATTGCGACTGGCAGGGCGAGACCGCCCAAGCGGCGGAATAACAAACACCGTTCGTGTCGAGCGCAGTCGAGACACCGTTCGAGCGACGCCGGGGCTTTGCGCCTCGGCGTCGCCTGGTACGGTCCCTCGACGTTCCTCGGGACGAGCGGTCAGGGAGACTGATTACATGAAGCTCGACAACACCATTTCCGCCGTCATCACCGGCGGCGCTTCCGGCCTCGGCGCCGCGACCGCGCGCCTGCTCGCCTCGAAGGGCGTCAAGGTTGCGATCTTCGACCTTCAGGAAGAGAAGGGCGAAGCGATCGCGCAGGAGCTCGGCGGCGTCTACTGCAAGGTGAACGTCACCGACGAGGCATCGGTCGACGCCGGTTTCGCCAAGGCGCGCGAAGCGATCGGTCAGGAGCGTATCCTGGTGAATTGCGCCGGCACCGGCAATGCGGTGAAGACCGCGAGCCGCAGCCGCGAAGACGGTTCGATCAAGCACTTCCCGCTCGAGGCGTTCAACTGGATCATCCAGATCAACCTCGTCGGCACGTTCCGCTGCATCGCCAAGTCGGCGGCCGGCATGATGACGCTGCCGCCGCTCGAAGACGGTGATCGCGGCGCGATCGTCAACACCGCGTCGGTGGCGGCAGAGGACGGCCAGATCGGTCAGGCCGCCTATTCCGCGTCGAAGGGCGGCGTCGTCGGCATGACCCTGCCGATCGCGCGCGACCTGATGAGCGAGAACATTCGCGTCAACACGATCCTGCCGGGCATCTTCAACACCCCGCTGCTCGCCGCCGCGCCGCAGAACGTGAAGGACGCGCTATCCGCGTCGGTCCCGTTCCCCAAGCGCCTCGGCAACCCCGAGGAATATGCCGCGCTCGCCACGCTGATGATCGAGAACGGTTATTTCAACGGCGAGGACGTCCGCCTCGACGGCGCAATCCGGATGGCGCCCCGGTGAGCCGCAGGGCGGCGGCGCGCATGCTGCGCGCCGACTCGCCCAAGGCCGGCCAGCGCCGCGCACGGCGCGGCGTCTGACGTCACGGGACTTGTTCCCGTGACGGCCTTCACAGCTAAATGCCGTTCCCCGGCGAAGGCCGAGGCCCAGGTGCGAGCCGATCGTAGCTGGGTCCCGGCCTTCGCCGGGGAACCTCGTTTCAGGAACACACCAGATGCCCCGCCCCGCCCCCTGGCGCCTCGATCCCGCCTCTTACCCAAAGCACGAGACCAAGCAGACCCGCTTCCAGGACCTCGACACGATGGGCCATCTCAACAACGTCGCCTTCGCGTCGCTGTTCGAGGACGCGCGCGTGCGGATGAATCAGCAGCTCGGCCGCGTGCATCGCGGCAAGATGGCCGAAGGCTCATTCCGTGCCGTCGTGGCGCGCAACGAAATCAATTATCTGGCGGAAGGGAGTTTCCCCGAGGACGTCGAGATCGCGCTCGGGATCGGACGGATCGGCAATCGCAGCTTCGAGATGCTGGCTGCGGCGTTCCAGTCGGGCAAGTGTATCGCGACCTGCGATACCACCATCGTAATGACCGATCCCAAGGATGTCGGCCTGCCGGAGGATTTCGTCGCACGCCTCCATGAAGTGAAGGTCCGCGCGGAGTAGCGCCGCCACCCCGGGCGCAAGGCCCGGGATGGCGGAAGAAGCTCAGATCAACGCTTGCCGCGCAGCGTGCCGAGCGTCGCGAGGCTGAGCACGCCGAGCAGCGCCGCAGTCGCCCATGGACGCTCCTTGGCGAATGCCTTGGCCTTGCCGACCACTTCGGGCTGGCCATCGACGCCCGGTGCGATTGCCTTCTGCACGGCACCCTTCACCTGATCGACCATGCCGCTGGCCTGCATCGAACGATCGTTCGTAGCGGCGCCAGCGGTTTCCTTGATCTTACCGGTGACGTTGTTCAGTTCGCCGGTGATTGCATCGCTCATCATTGATCTCCTGATTGTGGGTTCGGGAGGCTCAACCGATGACCGAGCATTTTGTGCCGCAAGCGCAATCAATCCGCAAAGACGGGCGCGCGCTTCTCCATGTTGGCGCGGACCGCCTCGACCTGATTGGGCGAGCGCATCAGCTTGATCTGCTCGTCGCTCTCGGCTTGGAGCATGGTGGCGGTATCGCCATCGGCCATCAGGTTGATCAGCCGCTTCGACGCCTTCACCGCGTCGGGATTGCGCCCGGCGATTTCGCGCGCCAGCTCGAACGCCGCCGCACGCGGATCGTCCGCCAGCCGCGTGACGAAGCCATAGCGCTCGCCCTGCTCGGCAGTGAATTCGCGCGCGCTATACGTAAGGTCGCGCAACACGTCGTCGCGCGCGATCGTCCGCCACAAGGCAAGCCCGGCCATGTCAGGCACCAGCCCCCAATAGGTCTCGCGGATCGACATGCGCGTCGCCGGATGCGCGATGCGCACGCACGCGCCCGACATGATCTGGAAGCCTCCGCCCAGCGCCACGCCGTGCACCGCCGCAATCACCGGCATCGGCAGCGCGCGCCAGCCCCAGGCGACGTTCTGCGCCGTGTTCGCCATGCCGTGGCTGCGCGATCCTAGATCGTTCCCCGATCCGCCGGCCGCCATCGATGCCATGTCGAGCCCCGCACAGAACGCGCGCCCTTCGCCCGACAGCACCACGACGCGCACGTCGGACATTGCCGCCAGCTGCCCGAACGCCGCGTTGATCCCCGCGAACATCGCCGGATCGAGCGCGTTCATCTTGTCTGCCCGGTTCAGCCTGACATCGGCAATGCCATCGGCCACGGTGATCGTTACGCGCTCTTCCATCCGCCCTCTCCGCAAATTGATACGATCGACTTAGAGGAGGCGAAAAGCCGGATCAATGCTGCTCGTGCCGGGCCGCGCGTGCCGGCGTTGCGCTTCGCCTTCGCTCGTGTAGATCGCGAGGCATGGGGATCAACGACGCGCTCACCGGCATTCCGGGGATGGAACAGATCCGCTTTGGCGGCCACGGCTCGCGGCTCGGCATCGCCTATCACGCGCATGGCGATGATTGGGTCGAGCTGGCGCTGCCCTATGCCACCGACATGATTGGGGACGAGGCGAGCGGCGTCATCGCGTCGGGGCCGATCTTCGCGCTGATGGACATGGCCACCAGTCTTGCGACATGGCGCCGTCTCGGCCGCTTCCTGCCGCACGCCACGCTCGATCTGCGCGTCGATTATCTCCGCCCCGCAAGGCCGGGCCACACGGTAATTGGCCATGGCGAATGCTATGCGCTGAAGCGCTCGATCAGCTTCGTGCGCGGCCAGGCGCATGACGGTGACGCGGCGGACCCGATCGCGCACGTCACCGGCACCTTCATGTTCTTGGACGCCGGCGCATGAAGCTGCCGCCCTATGCCGATCTGCTCGGCGCGACGCTCGAATGGGAAGATGGCCTGCCGGTGCTCGCGATGCCGTTCAGCAGGGACGTGCTCGGCCGCCCCGGCTTCGTTCAGGGCGGCGCGATCACCGGGCTGCTGGAGGTCGCCGCGATCGCCGCGCTTCGCCACCAGCTCGCGGGCGAAGGTGGCGGGCAGATCAAACCGATCAACGTCACCGTCGATTTCATGCGCGGCGGGCGCGAGCGGGTCACCCGCGCTGCCGGCATCGTCACTCGGCTGGGCACGCGCATCGCCAATGTCGAGGCGTCGGCGTGGCAGGACGACCGCGCCAAGCCGATCGCCTCGGCGCGGATGAACTACCTTATCGTGCGGGCGTAAGCCGGATCAGCCGGCCCTGCGACCCCCGCGCACCATCCTCCAGCACATAGATCGCGCCATCCGGCCCCTGCTCCACTTCGCGGATGCGCGCGCCCATGTCCCACTGCCCGCCCTTGCTCGCGCTCGTGCCATTGATATCAACCCGCACCAGCGCCTTCGACGATAGCCCGCCGATGAAGGCATCGCCCTTCCACTGCGGGAATAGGTCGCCCGAATAGATCATCAGCCCGCCCGGCGAGATCACTGGGTTCCACGAGACCTTCGGCGCCTCGAATCCGTCACCCGGCGCATGATCGGGGATCGGCCGCCCATCATAATGGTCGCCGTTGGACACCTTGGGATAGCCATAGTTGCGGCCCGGCTGAACCAGGTTCACCTCGTCGCCGCCCTTGGGCCCCATCTCCTGCTCCCACAGGTTCCCCGCGGAATCGAACGCGATCCCGAGCAGGTTGCGATGGCCATAGCTCCACACCGCGGGATGGAAGCCCTTCGCCGCCAGCGGGTTGCCCGGCGCCGGCTTGCCGTCGAGCGTCAGCCGCAGCACCTTGCCGAGCGTTGCCTTGGGGTCCTGTGCCGGATCGAACTTCTGCCGCTCGCCATTGGTGAAGAACAGGAACTGGCCGTCAGGCGAAAACGCGATCCGTCCGGAGTAATGCCCGTCTCCCTCGACGAACGGCGTCGCGCGGAACAGCACTTCGACCTGCCCCAGCTTCTCCGCACCCGCGGCACCCTCGATCACGCCGCGCGCCAAGGCGACGCCCTTGCCGCCCGCGCCAGCTTCCGACCAGCTCAAATACACCCGCTTGGATGTCGTGAAGTCCGGCGCCGGCACGACGTCCATCAGGCCGCCCTGCCCCGCCGAATCGACCGGCAGCGTCGCGATCGTCGCCCGGCTCTTTCCGTCCGCCGTCACCAGCAGTAAGCGCCCGTCTTTCTCGGTCACCAGCATCCGGCGATCGGGCATGAACGTCATCGCCCAGGGCGCGTCGAAATCGGCGATCACGGTCTCGGCGAATGGTTTGGCGTTCGCTGCCGCGGACGGCGCCGCCTGCGGCTCGGCGGAACAGGCGGTGGCGACGACAAGGCCGACGGCAAAAAGGCTGCGATGGATCACGAGAACTCCCGAAAGATGGCCTTACCTATACCGCTGACCGCCGCGCCGGTTCCAGTCGTTACGGCTCTGGACGCGCCGGATCGTTCGCCCACAGTCCCGGTGTCGCCAGTTCGAGCACATGGCCGTCGGGATCGTTGAAATACAGGCTTCGCCCACCCGCAGGCCACGTCACCTCATGCGTTACGACAACATCGCTCGCGCCGAGATGCGTCCGCCACGGCTCGTATGCATCGGCAGCGATCGCAAACGCCATGTGCAGCGGCCCGTGCCCATCGTGCCCCGGGATAGTGCCGCCACGCGTCGTGACATCGTCGGTCGATTGCCCGCGCGCAAACACCAGCAGCACGCCGCCATGCCCCGCGTCGAATGCCGTCAGCCGCTCACTCTCGATCATCGCGCTCAGCCCCAGCACGTCGCCGAAAAAGCGCACCGATCGCGCCATGTCATCGACGTACAGCGCCGTCTCGAGCAGGCCCGAAACGCGCGGGCGACTCACCGCCCGACCGCGGTATAGGCAAAGCCGATACGCTCGGCCTCGGCGCGCTCGTAGATGTTGCGCAGGTCGACCAGCACTGGTGCGGTCATGATCGATTTCAGCCGGCTCAGATCGAGCGCGCGGAACGCATCCCACTCGGTCACGATCACCACCGCATCGGCGCCCTCGGCCGCCTCATACGGGCTCGCGCAATAGGTCAGCGAAGCGGGCATCACTTCCTTCGCCGACTCAGTGCCCTCGGGATCGTACGCTTTCACCGCCACGCCGGCATCGGTCAGTGTCTGGATCACCGCGATCGACGGCGCATCGCGCATGTCGTCGGTGTTGGGCTTGAACGTGAGCCCGAGCACCGCCACGGTCTTGCCGCGCGGATCGCTGC
This sequence comes from Sphingomonas radiodurans, assembly GCF_020866845.1. Classification (NCBI taxonomy): domain Bacteria; kingdom Pseudomonadati; phylum Pseudomonadota; class Alphaproteobacteria; order Sphingomonadales; family Sphingomonadaceae; genus Sphingomonas; species Sphingomonas radiodurans. The sequence goes on along the minus strand of NZ_CP086594.1, from coordinate 2,209,722 downwards.
CGAGCGCAGCGAGCACCTTGCGGCCCATCGCCCGCTTGCGCGCGTCGTTCACCTTCACCACCGCTTCGACGACGCGAACCGGCGTGCCGTAATCCTCTGCAGTCTTCAGCAGCGCCAGCGTATCCTTGGGGAAGCACGATCCGCCATAGCCCGGCCCGGCGTGGAGGAACTTGCGCCCGATGCGATTGTCGAGCCCGATGCCGCGCGCGACATCCTGCACGTCCGCGCCGACTGCCTCGCACAGATCCGCCATCTCGTTGATGAACGTGATCTTGGTCGCCAGGAACGCATTCGCGGCATATTTCGTCAGTTCGGACGTGCGCCGGCTGGTGAACAGGATCGGGCTGTCGCCGAGGTATAGCGGGCGATAGATCTCGCGCATCACGTCCTGCGCGCGCGCGTCGTCGGTGCCGATCACGATCCGGTCCGGGCGCTTGAAATCGCCGATTGCCGCGCCTTCGCGCAGGAATTCGGGGTTCGAGACAACCGCAAAGTCGATGTCCGGCCGCGTATCGCGCAGGATCTGCTCGACGCGGTCGCCGGTGCCGACCGGCACGGTCGATTTGGTGACGACCACCAGCGGCCCGGTCGCCGCACGCGCAATCTCCTCGGTCGCTGCATAGACGTAGGAAAGGTCCGCATGCCCGTCACCGCGCCGCGATGGCGTGCCGACCGCAATGAACACCGCATCCGCGCCAGCGACACCCTCGGCAAGATCGGTCGTGAAGGCCAGTCGCGTTGCGGTGACGTTGCTTGCGACAAGCTGCTCTAGCCCCGGCTCGAAGATCGGCATCCGCCCCGCGTGCAGAGCATCGATCTTGCGCACGTCCTTATCGACGCAGGTCACCGCATGGCCGAAGTCGGCGAAACAAGCCCCCGACACGAGACCAACATAGCCCGAACCGATCATCGTGATGCGCATGAATATCCCCAGAATAGCGCCGCGTGTCCGGCTACGGTCACGCCTCTACGGCGCACAATCTACGGCGGCAACGAGCGCGAGCGATGTCATTGATCAAGCACGCGCAGATGCGCCGCGCACAAAAGAAAAGGGAGGCCGGCGAACCGACCTCCCCAAACTTTCACCTTCGTGAGCGTCGCTCTTACTGGCCCGAACCCGGACCGTAAGTGACTTCCACGCGACGGTTCTGCACTTCGCGCACACCATCGGCGGTATCGACACGCGGACGGCTCTCGCCGAATGCTTCGGTCGAGATGACCGTGTCCGGGATCGCCTTGGACGTGAGGTAAGCCTTCACGCCATCGGCGCGACGCTGCGACAGACCGACGTTGTAGGTGGCCGCACCCGAGCGATCGGCGTGGCCGGCCAGCATGACCTGTGCGTTGCCGCACGACTGGTACTGCGTGACGGCGTTGTCGAGGATCGACGCTGCTTCCGGCGTGATGTCCGACTTGTCCCACTCGAAGAACACGATGAACGGACCCGGCGAGCAGACCACCTCAGGCGGCGGCGGCGGCGGAGGCGGGGGAGGAGGCGGCGGCGGCGGCGGCGGCGGAGGAGGCGGTGCAGCCGGCTCGCCGAAGTTGTAGGTCACGCCGCCCAGGATGCTGTGCGAACGGAACCGGCCGTCGAAGCCACGGTTCAGGAAGTCGACCAATTCGACCTTGTCGGCGTTGAAGAAGCGATACTTCAGCGAAACGTCGATGTTGTCGGTGATCGGCGCACGAACGCCTGCAATCCCCTGCCACGCGAACACGGTGTCCGAGTCGTTCAGGAAGCTGCCACGCTGGTTCAGCGCAACACGGCTCTTGACCCGCGCAACACCGGCACCACCGCCGACGAAGCCCTGGATGCCGTCATCGTCGCCGAAGTCGAGCATACCGTTGATCATGAAGCTCAGCGCCGTCGAGCGGCCGCCAGCAAGATCATACGTGCCCGACGGCGCGGTGACCGTTGCCGTACCGTTGTTGACTGGCGTGCCCAGGTTCGACGTGTAGGCATCGACATCAGCCGACTTGTAAGCGACTTCGGCTTCGAGGCGGAAGCCACCGAAGTCGTAGCCCACGATGCCGTCAGCATCGTAGCCATAATCGTGATCGACCGTGGCGGTCCCGTTCGGTGCGCCAACGCGCGAGATGTCGTACGAAATATCTTCAACGATCATCCCGCCGAACTCGGCGCCCACATACCATGCGCCATCACGGGCGAGGGCAGGTGAGGCGAGGGCGGTGGAGGCGAGCGCCAAAACTACGGCAAGCTTCCGCATATTAATCCCCTTTCAATTGTGTCACTACGGACAACGCAAACCCACTACCCAATGGTTGGTTTCCGCGCAAGAAAACAAATAGCCAGAACTGTTGCACAAGTGACACACTACTCAGGTAGCGATCAAGCCGTGCAACCGCAGTGCTGACAGGATTTCGTCCAGCGCGTTCCGTGCTTCGATATCGATCGTAGCGCCGCCGATCGGGTTTGCAACTGCCGTTCCACGCGCGGAGACGACTCGCTCACCGTTAACGAATAGGCCGCTCGCCTGCACCGCGCCGATCGACCACGTCGTCCCGTCGAAGCGCGCCGCCAACCCGTCACTCATCAGCCACACCGCCATCCCGGCGCGCGGCGCGACGAACCGCCAGCCACCTGCCGTCCAGCCCGCCAACGCGTCGGCGTGGCCGGCCCATAATCCCACCGGATCCGGCCCGACGATCCAGCAGTCCCCCAGTGCCGGATCGCTCGGCGGCGCATCGATCCCGATCGCCACCACCGCCGCCTGAACCGCAAGGTCGAGCAGCGCCAGCGCTTCATTATGATCGAGTTCCTTCTGCGCCTGCCCGGCTTGCAGCAGCGGTAATCGCAGCCGCGCGGTCTGTTCCTCGCTCATCATTGCTCTCCTTCAGATCGTGATCACGGCCGCGTCGGAAGCGCCGTTGGTTCCGAGTTGCCGCACCGCGACCGCAACCGGCATGTCGGCCAGCTCGGCGCTCGCCAGGAACAAGGCGGGCACCACCGTCTCAAGCGTCTCCACGCTGCCCGACAGGCGAGTGATCGCCACGCGATACGCCTCGCGCTCTTCGCCGAGCGCCGCATCCGCCCCGTCGCGCCAGCGCCAGTCGATCCGGCTGCGGCGCCGCCAGCGCAGGTGCAGCCCCTCGTCGGATAGCGCCGCTGTCACGCGCACCGGCGCCGGCGGCAGGATCGAGGCGCCACTCAGCACCAGCTCCGCCTCGACCGGCACGACATCCCCCACCCCCGCCGCCGACACCAGGATCCGCCCGCCCACGGCGGCATCCACCGCAAGCGCCACAGCCGAATCCTCATCGATCAACAGAAACCGCGCCCCCGCCCCGATCGCGCCGGAACCCGTCCCCCGCCGCCCGCGCCACAGCGCGCGCAGCCGCCAGTCCGCGCCACCCAGATGTTCCGCGACGCCGAACTGCAGCAGCTCGCCCCCAACCAGCGCCAGGTTGGTTCCGCGATCGAGCGCCCCCGCATCGGCATTGGCGAGCGTCATCCCGGCATGCGCCAGCGTCACGTCGATCGTCGCCCGCCGATCGATCAGCGTCGCCGGCCCGGCCGCGACCGCTGCCGTCACGATCCCGACCACCCCCGGCGCCGCAGTCGCACCCGCCGCACTCCACGACGCGCCATCGTCGAGGCTGTACTGCAGCGCCGCGCGCCGCCACCCGGCGCTCGCCCCAGCCGCCACGATCGTCACCCGCGGCATCGTCAACGCCGCGTCGCCGAGCGGCGGCGTCTCGAACACATGCAGGATCGTCGCCCCCGCCGGCGCATCGGGCGCGCGCAGCACCCGCCCGGCGCTCGCAACCGTCACCAACGGCGCAGGCACCAGCGCCACCAGATCGAGCATCACCGCATGCCGCTCGATCGCCACCGCGGTCACGCGCCAGGCGCCACCGCCGTCCCCGGCGATCGAAACGACATCCCCCGGAACCACGTCGATCCACGCCACGTCTCCCGACACGCGCCGCGTCATCCGCTCGGTCTCGGCGCGCGCCAGCATCCGCTCCGCCACCGCCTTCGCCTCCGCCGCCGACAGCGCCACCGGCAGCTCGACGCTCAGCGCCGCGCCCGCCGCCCCCGGCCGCACCGCGCGCTGCACGCCTACCTGCCAGTCGCGCGCGGGATCATGATGCGCCACCGCGATCGACGTCGGCGCGCTTCCGCTCGGCGCAATCCGCCGCGCCCGCCCCTCGTCGACGATCGTCCGTCCAACCCCCGCCCCACCGCGCATCGCCAGCCCGCCGGCGACCGGGGCGAACCACGCCCCCGCAATCTCCGCCAGCGCCTCCACCACTCCGCGCGCCCCATCGCCATAGGCCGAGAAGCCATCGACCAACATCGCCGGCCCGTCCCCAACGATCGCCCCGCCGCCGATCGCCCGCGCAATCTCGCCCGCGCTCACCGGTGCTTCATCCGCAATCACCTCGAACGTCAGCGACGGGATACGATTGCCGAAAGCCGCCAGCGGCAAATCCTCGAACACCGCATAGGCGATCCCGCGATGCGCCGGCGTCGCGCCCAGCCCCTCGACGCTCGCCATCAGCGGATCGGGCGCCTGATCCTCGCCGCCGCGATGCAGCCGAAACCCGGTCGTCACCTTCCAGTCGCCCGCCACCCCGCGCAGCGGATTGCCGTCCGCCCAGATCCGCCCGACATCGACGATTCTCCGCGTCGACAGCGCCACCGCGAACGACGCCGAATAGCTGTAGCTGGTGACGCTCGGCTGCCCCTTGCCGCCGCCCGCCCGCGCGCGATGCTCGATCAGATCGGTCGCCCAGATCACTTGCCCCGCCACGCGCATCCGCCCGAACAGCTGTGGAATCTGCCGGCCATAGCTCGACGTCTGCACCGCCAGCTCGGTCAGCCGCGGGCCTTGCCTGCCTCGGGGCCGAAGCACCGCGCGGTCCACCGTCTGCCCGATCACCGCCCCCAAGGCAGCGCCCACCGGCCCGCCGATCAACCCGCCGACGGACGTCAACACTAACGTCGCCATCAGTCTTCTCCCACCCGCCACGCCGCCAGCACGGGCCACGGCACCTCCGAACCCCAGCTTCACGGCCAGCACCGCCAGCAACAGCGCCGCCACCCACTCGCCGTGCCAGTCCGTCGAGCGCACGCTTCAGCGCCGCATCCACCTCCGCGCGCGTCGGCGCCTTGGCCGGCCTGATCCTGCCTGCACCCTTGTCGCTCCCGGCGCGCCGCAACAGCAGCTCCGACGCAAGGTGCAGATCTTCGCGACCATAGCTGCGCCGCTCCACCGCGCCCGTGTCTTCACCGTCCGCGACAACCGCGTCATCTCCCAGGCCGCTTTCCATCGTCTTGAGCGCATGGCTGAGCAGCGCCGACTGAAGCCGATCATAGCCGTTCACCAGCGCCGCATCCCACGCCGCCGCGAACGGGCCATGCTCCGCGCGCCAGCGATAGCAGGTCGCCACCGTTCTCCCCGCCGCGCGTGCCGCCAGCACCACGCTGCACGTTTCGTTCACCGCCCGCAGGAACGCCGTCCGCCGGCTCGCGGTGGTACGGCTAGTGCCCGCCGGCTTCGCCCCAGCCGCAGGCTTGCCGCCCACACCCTGTTCCATCGCCCTCTCCCCCGATCGTTTCCGCCAGCGGGGCGGCGCATGACCATCACAAAGCCACCGTCGTCATGCCGGGCTCGTCCCGGCATCCACGACGCAGCAAGCGCTCAGGCCAACGGACACGCGGAACCGTGGATGCCGGGACAAGCCCGGCATGACGATCGAAGATTCGACGCTTATCCCAGCACCCGAACCAGCCCGGCCGCCCCCGCCGCCCTGCCCGCCCCCACAAGCCCCAAACGCCAACGAGCCGGGAACGACAGGGCACCACCCCCGCGCTCACCGGCCCGTCAGCCATCGAAACGGCGCCACCCCGCGCCCGCACCATCTCGATGTTCCTGTTTTGTACACAAACAGCGTCACGCTGTCAAGCGCAAACGCTTGCCTCGCGCGCGCCGCCGCGCGATGCAGCACGCCGATAAGGGAGGGGCGGCATGCCACATTATGATGTCGTGATCGTCGGCGCGGGCCATGGCGGCGCGCAGGCCGCGATCGCGCTGCGCCAGGCGAAGTTCGATGGCACCATAGCGGTGATCGGAGCCGAGCCCGAGCTGCCGTACGAACGCCCGCCGCTCTCGAAGGATTATCTCGCCGGCGACAAGACCTTCGATCGTATCCTGATCCGCCCCGCCGCCTTCTGGCAGGAACGCGGCGTCGAAATGCTGCTCGGCCACGAAGTCACTGCGCTCGATCCCGCCGCGCACACCGTCACCACCGCCGCCGGCGAGACGATCGGCTACCGGCACCTCATCTGGGCCGCCGGCGGCCACGCGCGCCGCATCTCATGCGCCGGCAACGACCTGATCGGCGTCCACACCGTACGCACCCGCGCCGACGCCGATCGCATGATGAACGAGCTTGCCCACGTCACCCAGGCGGTCGTCATCGGCGGCGGCTATATCGGGCTCGAGGCCGCCGCCGTCCTCGCCAAGTTCGACAAACGCGTCGTCCTGCTCGAAGCGCTCCCCCGCGTCCTCGCGCGCGTCGCCGGCGAGCCGCTGTCGCGCTTCTACGAGGCCGAGCACCGCGCGCACGGCGTCGACATCCGCCTCGGCGTCGCAGTCGACAGCATCCTGGGAGACGGCACGAAAGTCACCGGCGTCCGCCTCGCCGATGGCGAGATCGTGCCCGCGCAAATGGTGATCGTCGGCATCGGCATCGTCCCCGCGGTCGCACCGCTGCTCGCCGCCGGCGCGGTGGGCGGCAACGGCGTCATGGTCGACGAACAGTGCCGCACCACGCTCCTCGACGTGTTCGCGATCGGCGATTGCGCGCTCCACGCCAACAAATTCGCCGACGGCGCCGACATCCGCCTCGAATCGGTCCAGAACGCCAACGATCAGGCCAATGTCGTCGCCAAGACGATCACCGGCCAGCCCGCCGCGTACCACGCCATCCCCTGGTTCTGGTCGAACCAATATGATCTCAAGCTGCAGACCGTCGGGCTCTCAACGGGCCACGACGCCGCGATCCTGCGCGGCGACCCGGCAACGCGCAGCTTCTCGTTGATCTATCTGAAGCAAGGCCGCGTGATCGCGCTCGATTGCGTCAACGCGATCAAGGATTACGTCCAGGGCCGCAAGCTGGTCGAACAGGGCGCCCAGATCGACCCCGCGCGCCTCGCGGATGCGACCGTGTCGCTGAAGGAATTTGTCGCCGCCTAGCTCGCGGAAGTGGCCCGCCGGGGGGAGACCTGAGCGCGAAAAACAACGCCCGCTCACGCTCAATTACGGCCGTTCCGGCATCGTCTTCTTAATCATTCTTCGAATAGGAAACTGGTGCCGTTAGGGGGGAGTCGTCACCGTGGAGCGAATGATCCGCACCTGCCGATCGTTGTTGGCGATTCAAGAGCGGATAGCGGGCGCGCGCGGGAATGTTTCCGCCATTCTGGATATCGTGATTGCGGAGGTGCCACTGGCTTTCCCGCAAGCTGCGGGCGCGGTGGTCAAGCTCTTGGAGGGCAACGATCTACGATATGCTGCCGCCAGTGGACCCGCCACGGTATTGCTGGGTCTATCGGTGCCGCTTCACGAAAGCTTCGCAAGTGCCTGTCTACAAAGCCGCGGGCCCTCCCGCTGCGACGATACCGAGGCTGAGCCGCATCCTCATCGCGAGGAAAGCCGCCGCTTCGGTGTGCGATCGATGGTCGCCGTTCCGTTGCTGGTCGGCGATACTGCCCAAGGCGTGCTCATGATTTACTCGAACGCCCCGGGAGCGTTCGACGACAAAGACGTGCTGTTAACGTGTTTGGTTGCGTCGCCGATTTCGTACGGGCTCTCGATCGCGGCCGCGCAGGAAGCCAATCGGCGATTTCAGGCCACGTTCGAACAGGCTGCGGTCGGGATCGCTCATGTCTCACCGCAAGGCGATTTCTTGCGCGCGAACAAGCGCTTCTGCGCGATCACCGGCCGTGATGGAGATGACCTTCTCTCCGGCGGTTTCCAGAGGATCACCCATCCGGACGACCTCCAAGCCGATCTGCAGGAAGTCCAAAACCTGTTGGCCGGACGAACGCAGCAATATTCGATGGAAAAGCGCTATTTGCGTCCGCAAGGTGGAGTGGTCTGGATAAATCTTACCGTCTCGCTGGTGCACTTGCCGAGTGGCGAGCCAGAGTTCTTCGTCGCGGTGATCGAGGATATTTCGGATCGGAAGGCTGCCGAGCAGCTCGCCGCCTATGATCCGCTCACCGGGCTACCCAACCGACGCCGCATTGAAGCGATGCTGGACGAGGCGCTGGACAAACCGCACGGTGACGATCTTCCGACGGTGATCGCCTTTCTTGACCTCGACAACTTCAAGTCGGTGAACGATACGCTCGGCCATTCCGAGGGGGATCGTTGCCTGATTGCCGTTGCGGAGACGTTGCAGCGGCAGGTCCGGCGAGGTGATGTCGTCGGCCGTATCGGAGGCGACGAGTTCGTTGTCATAATGAAAGGCTCGCGTGACGATGCTGCCGCCTTGCTGGCGCGGTTAGAGAAACAAGTGCGGAAGCTGGGCATGAAGCACGATTGGCAAATCGGGTTGAGCGCAGGTGCGATCGCCGTCGAACCTGGCACGATCCTTTCGCGTGAGCGTTTGCTCCATTGTGCCGACGTCCTGATGTATTCAGCGAAACACTCTTGGAAAGCAGCGCGGCGGACTGGAGACAGTGCCGTAGATCGCGTCTTTCCAATCCAGGACGCTCGCGACATCCTCAGCAGCGATCTCCCCGGGGGAACCCCGCCTGCGCTTCGGGCCGCCTGACGGCGGGCTACCGGCTAATTCGCCTTTCCAGCAAAGCTCCCGCCGGCCACCACCCCTTCGCCATCGCCCCCCGTTCGGCTAAGCCACGCCGCATGACTCAAGCCGAACCCCAGCCCCGCACCGGCGGCCGCATCCTCGTCGATCAGCTCGTGGCGCAGGGCTGCGACCGGATCTTCACCGTGCCCGGCGAAAGCTTCCTCGCCGTGCTCGACGCGCTCGTCGATACGCCCGCGATCGACGTCGTCACGTGCCGCCAGGAAGGCGGCGTCGCGTTCATGGCCTGCGCCGATGGCACGCTCACGCACCGCCCCGGCATCGCCTTCGTCACGCGCGGCCCCGGCGCCACCAACGCGTCGATCGGCGTCCATGTGGCCCGCCAAGATTCGCAGCCGATGATCCTCTTCATCGGCGATGTCGATCGCGGCACCCGCGATCGCGAGGCGTTCCAGGAAATCGACTTCGCCGCGATGTTCGCCCCGCTCGCCAAATGGGCCGCGCGGATCGACGATGCGCGCCGCATCCCCGAATATGTCGCGCGCGCCTACGCCGTCGCGATGAACGGCCGCCCCGGCCCGGTCGTCCTCGCACTGCCCGAGGACATGCTGCTCGACGAAGTCGTGGCGATCGATCGCCCGCGCGTCGAACGCGTCGGCCAGGCGCCCGATCCGCAAGCGATGGAGCAGCTCGCCGATCTCCTCGCCACCGCGGAAACCCCCGTCGCGATCGTCGGCGGCGCTGGCTGGGATGCGGCTGCGGGGCAGGATATCGCCGCCTGGGCCGATCGCGCGCGCGTGCCGCTCGTCGCCGCCTTCCGCCGCCAGGATGCCGTGCCCAACGATTGCCCGGCCTATGCCGGCAACCTCGGCTACGGCCCCAACCCAGCGCTCGTCGCGCGCGTGAAGGCGGCCGATCTGCTGCTGGTGATCGGCGCGCGATTGGGCGAGGCGACCACCGACGGCTATACGCTGATCACTCCGGAACACCCCGGTCAGCGCCTGATCCACGTTCACCCCGATCCGGCCGAACTGGGCATGACGTACCGCACCGATCTCGCGGTCTGCGCCACGATGGCCGAATTCGCCGAGGCGCTGGCGCTGGTAGACGGCCCCGCGCACCCGCACGATCTCGAGGCGCACGATGCGTACCACGCCTGGTCGACCCCCAAGGCGCGCGAGGGCGTCGCAATGGATCTCGGCCCCTGCGTCACCGCAATGCGCGCCGCGCTGCCCAAGGACACGATCATCTGCAACGGCGCCGGAAACTTCTCGGGCTGGTGGCATCGCTACTGGCCCTATGCCGGCCCCGGCACACAGCTCGCGCCGACCGCCGGCGCGATGGGCTATGGCGTCCCCGCCGCGGTCGCCGCGTCGCTCCGCCGCCCCGGCCGGATGGTCGTGGCATTGGCGGGCGACGGCGATTTCCTGATGAACGGCCAGGAACTCGCAACGGCCATCCAGCACGGCTGCGATCTGCTCGTGATCGTCGTCGACAATGGCGCCTACGGCACGATCCGCATGCACCAGGAACGCGAATTCCCCGACCGCCCCTCCGCGACGAAGCTGTTCAACCCCGATTTCGCGTTACTGGCGCGAGCCTACGGCGCCTGGTCCGAAACGATCGACCGCACCGAAGACTTCGCCCCCGCCCTCGCCCGCGCGATGGCCGAGGAGGGCGTCCGCCTGCTGCACCTCAAGACCGACGTCGAACAGATCACCGCCGGCACGACACTGAATGCGGTGCGCGGCTCGGCCAGCCGCTAGTTCACGCCGTCATGCCGGGCTTGTCCCGGCATCCACCGCGCGTCGCCTCCCACCGGCCGAAGAACAAGCGGCCACGTGGATGCCGGGACGAGCCCGGCATGACGAAGCGGCTCACTTCCCCGCCAATTTATCCCGCAGCCCCGCAAACGCCCCCAGCGGCTTGGCATCCTCCTCGGCGATCACCCCCGCCGCCGCCAGCGCCGCCGCGGCGTTCGGCCCGCGCACGAACGGGTCGATCGACAGCGCCAGCGTCTCCGCCGCCGCCTCGCCCAGATCGATCGCGCCATTCTCGATCGGCAGCACGTCGATCGCATCCTCGTCGAGCTCGATCTCCTCGCCCTCGGTCGGATCGTCGACGAACCGCAGCCGCGCCTCCTCGTCGATCGAGGCATCCAGCGGCTCGTCAGTGATCGAGCAGGCCTGCGTCGCCACCGCGATCACGCGCCCCTCGAGCGCGACGCCGCTCTCGCTCCGCTGCAGCGTGAACCGCCCCTCGAGCCGCTCGATCGCGATCAACCCGAAGCGCCGCGCCAGCGCCACCCGCTCGGCCGCGTCCGCCGTCACCGTCACCACCTTCGGCTCTGTCCCGATCGTGTCGACCCGCACAGGGCGCGAGAATTCGGGCGGCATCATACGAGCCGCCCCGTACGCAACTCCGCCATCGACAGCGCGTCGAGGCCGCGCCGGAACGCCAGCAGCGCCGCGCCGACATGCGCCAGCGCGTCTGCCGGCGGCGCCTCGCCGCGCCACAGGTTGCGCACCAGCGGCTCGGACAGGTCGCCCGCCGCCACGCCCTCGCGATACGCGCCGAGCCGCCCGCCCAGCATCCCCATCATCCGCCCGACATGCTTGCCCACGATCATGTCGCCGAACCCGATCTGCCGCACCTGCGCGTCCATGTCGTCGACGAACCGCTCGGTCAGCTCGGCCGATAGCGCCAGGCCCTCGGCGTCGGTCTCCAGCCGCATCTGAACCATCGCCAGCACCGCGGCGACCATGTCGAACCGCCCGTCGAGCGTATCGGGCACCCCGCCGTCGAGATACCAGTGCGGCTGGCGCGCGCGCGCTACCACCGCATCGTACAGCGGCGCCGCCGCATCGCGGTCGCGCCGGCGGAACAGGTCGAGAAGGGCCAAGGTCGCTGAATCCTGTCGCGCTTGTGTCGGGTGTCGCGCGGGCATATTGAGGGGAACGGCCCCCAGCGCAACGGCGCGCGGCGTGGCCTGTGATTTTTGCCCCTGCCGTTTCGCGGAGTAACCATGCGTTTTCCCCTCCTGCTCGCCGCCGCGGCGCTTGGCGTTGCGGCATCGGCCTGCGCCCCGCTCAAGTCGCACCAGGGCTATATCGTCGATGCCGATCTGCTGAACGCGATCCAGCCGGGCGTCGACAATCGCCAGTCGGTCGCCGCCACGCTCGGCCAGCCGAGCTTCGCCAGCCAGTTCAACCAGGGCGATTGGTATTACATCTCGCGCGATAGCCGGAACTACGCCTTCAACACCCCCAAGGCGCGTGAGCAGCTGACGGTGCAGATCAGCTTCGACGCCGCCGGCAACGTCGCCGCGATCCGCAAGTCCGGCGTCGAGCAGGTCGCCTCGATCAGCCCCGACAAGCGCACCACCCCCACGCTCGGCCGCGAGCGCGGCTTCTTCCAGGATCTGTTCGGCAACATCGGCACGGTCGGCGCGGCCGGCGCGGGCGCCGGCGGTGCTGGCGGCGGCGGCCGTCCGTAAGCGCTTCCCCAACCGTTCGTGCTGAGGAAGCATTTAGCCGGTCGAGATGCCGCCTCGAAGCACAGGCTCATGCCCACAGACCCCGTTCCCGACCAATAACGCCCCCGTCATGATCCTTTCGCTTGGCTGACAGACACATTCCCGCGCCATTCAGACGAATCATGCGATTTGAACCTCCATGGCGCGGCGACACATATGCCGCTGCGCCCAATGGATGGAGGTTTTACGATCATGCGTAAGTTGATCATTACCGCTTTGATGGCCGCAGTGGCGCTGCCGGGCGTCGCAAGTGCGCAGTCGCAGGGCGAGCTGCGCCGCGACCGGCAGGATATCCGCGAGGAGCGCCGCGAGCTGCGCGATGCGCGCCAGCGCGGCGACCGTCGCGATATCCGCGACGAGCGCGGTGACCTGCGCGAGGCGCGGCAGGAATATCGCGAGGACCGCCGCGATCGCTTCCAGGATCGCAACGGCTACCAGAACCGCAACGGGTTCAACGATCGCAACCGCAACTGGGGTCGCAACGACTGGCAGGGCTATCGCAACCAGAATCGCGCGCTCTACGCCCGCGGCAACTGGCGCGCACCGTTCCGCTACAACAATTTCCGCGTCGGCGGCCGGATCGGCCCGCAGTTCTACGGTCAGCGGTACTGGATCAACGATCCGTGGCGCTATCGCCTGCCGGCCGCGCGCGTGAATTCGCGCTGGGTGCGCCACTATAACGACGTGGTGCTCGTCGATTACCGCCGCGGCATCGTCCTCAACACGATCCGCAACTTCTACTGGTAAGCGGCGCGCCTGAGTAAAACGGGAAGGCCGGGCGAGCGATTGCCCGGCCTTTTCTGTGTGGAGTGTCAAGCTTCCCGCTCGAAAGCCCTCACCCTTCCGCCACGCAATGCGCGTCTTCCTCCCTCTCCCGCCGGGAGAGGGAAGGGGCCCGCCGCCGCAGGCGGTGGGAAGGGTGAGGGCGATGCCGTCCCACTGCTCTTGAAACATCCAAGATCGGCCGCGCCACAAACTACGCCGCGGCGCGGCCGGTGCCAGGCTTGGGTTCCGGCACTAGTCCCGAAAGGGGAAAAGGGACTGATCCCGCAACGCGCATCCCCCGCTTTGGTTCGACCCGAGCGCACAGCTTCTGACGCCAGACAACAATAATGCTCCCGTTCGTGCTGACGAGGCATTGAGCCTGTCGAAATGCCGTCTCGAAGCACTGCAGTCGCGGCACCATCCCCCGCCGCCTACCGCACCGTAAACGTGACCCGATCGACCGTCCGCCCGCTCAAATCGACCAGCGCAAGCTCATGCTTCCCCGGCCCCGCGCGCAACAACGGCGCCGCCTCCACCGCCCCCAGATCGCGCGCATCCAGCCGCAGCCGATGCGCCGCCACCGCGCCGCTCACGTCCACCGCCAGCCGTTGGCGATCGGGCGGAATATCGGGATCGAGCGCATAGACGCTCCCGCTCACTGGTGATGATATCCGCGGCCGCCGCGCGCTCGCCGGCGCCGCCGCGATCCGCGTCATCCCCGTGCCCGCGAGGAAATACTCGCGCCGCGGCAATTCGCGCGCACCCGCAAACGACACGCGCTGCGCCTCCACCTCTGCCGGCTTAGCAGCCGCCGGCAACGCCCCGCGCCGCTCAAGCGCCAGCATCACGTCGCGCCACACCGGCGCCGCGCCGCTCGTGCCCGACACCGCCCGCATCGAATCGCCCTCGACGTTGCCCACCCACACCGCCACCGTGAAGCGCCGCGAATAGCCGACGCACCAATTGTCGCGCATCGCCTTTGACGTCCCCGTCTTCACCGCCGCCCAGAACGGCAGCCGCAGCGCCGAATCCATCCCGAACGTCCCCGCGCGCGCCGCCGGATCGGCCAGCATGTCGCCGACGATCCACGCCGCCGCCGGGCCGGTGACCGCCCTTGCCGCAACGCGCGGCGCGTCGAGCGTCAGCCGCAACGGAGACCAACGCCCGCCGTTCGCCAGCGCGCGATACGCATCGGCCTGCTCGCCCAGCGTCACCTCGGCGGAGCCCAGCGCCAGGCTGAACCCGTAGTATCCGCCATCCTCGACCAGCCCGCGATAGCCCATGTCCCACAGCCGATCGCGAAACGCGTCGGTCCCCACCAGCAGCAGCGCGCGCACCGCGGGCACGTTGAGCGACGCCGCCAGCGCCACCCGCGCCGACACCGGCCCCTTGAACGCATGATCGTAATTCTGCGGCACATAGAGGCCGGACGCGGTATCGAGCTGCACCGGTGAATCATCGAGGATCGACGCCGCCGTCAGATACCGTCGCTCGATCGCCTGCGCGTACAGGAACGGCTTCAGCGTCGATCCCGCCTGGCGATACGCCGCCGCCGCATCGACCGAGGCCGCGGTCGAATGGCCCCCAATCCCGCCGACATAGGCCAGCACGTCGCCGCTGGCATTATCGACCACGATTACCGCGCCATCGCGCGCGCGCGTCGCGCCCAGCCCGAGCAATTGCCGCCGCAGCGCCCCCGCCGCCAGCCGCTGCACGCCGATGTCGAGCGTGCTGCGCACGGTGAGCCCCGCCTTCGTCAGCAGCCGGTCGGACAGATGCGGCGCCAGCCCCGGATCGAGCGCCAGGCTCCGCGCCGGCCCGAGCATCGTCGCCGCCAGCGCCGGAAACCGCGCGCAACGCTCGCCCGCGATCGCACACGCCCGCCGCGCCACCGCTGCCGCGCTCGCCTGCGGGTTCGGCAGCAGCGCCGCGAGCAGCAGCGCATCGTCGCGCGACAGGCTCGCGGGCGTCTTGCCGAACAGCCCCAGCGCCGCCGCCCCGATCCCCTGCGCCTCGCCACGAAACCCGGCGAGATTCAGATACGCCTCGAGCTGCTGGTCCTTGCTCCACCGCTCATCGAGCGCCGCGCCAGCGCGCATCTGCCGCACCTTGTCACGCCACCCCCGCGCGCCCGGCTGCGCCAGCACCGGCGACAAAAACCCCGCGAGCTGCATCGCGATCGTGCTCGCCCCGCGCCCACGCTCGCCAGCGATCCGATCCTGCGCCGAGCCCGCCAGCGCGATCCAGTCGACCCCGCCATGCAAGGCAAACCGCCGATCCTCCGCCGCGACGATCGTCGCGCGCACGACCGGCGCGACTTGGCTCAGCGGCGTCCACGCCAATCGCCGCGCCGCAAAATCGACCCGCGACGAATCGAGCAGCCGCCCATTGCGATCGTACAGCCAAGCCTCCGACGGCCGCCACGTCGCACGCACCTGCGCATAAGCCAGCAACGGCGGCGGCCGCGTAAGCCAGTCCGCCAGCGCAAAGAGCGCAGCAAGCGCGAGGATCGCGACGACCGCCACCCTCGCGCCCTTAGTCATCCCGCGCTCGACCCGAGCAGGATGGACGCCCGTCACGTGCCACCCGTCATGCCGGTCTCGTGCCGGCATCCACCCCTCACAGCATCCAGCAGCCGCAGGTGACGCGGCACCGTGGATGCCGGGACGAGCCCGGCATGACGGCGTGGCTCAACACCCGTCACAAACCACCGAGACGCTATCCGCGCATGCCCTCACTTCAACCCTACCGTCACCGAACCCACCGGCACGGCCGCGCGGATATCCGGCGAATACATCGCCTCCACCCGCGACGCCGGCAGCGCGAACCGCCCCGCGCCGTTCAACCGCATCGTATAGCTCACCGTGAACGACCCCGCCGGCACCCAGGCGAAATACCCCCGCCAAGCCTCACGCCCGCGCTCGACATACGCCGGCGACACACCCTCGCTCTCGCCACCCTCGCCAAGCATCGAAGATTGCCCTCCGAGCCCGCCGATCACCGTCGCCCCGGGCGGCACCGGATCGCTCACCACCACCCAATTGCGCTCCGCCGACGCGACCACCGTCAGCGTCACCCGCACCACGTCACCCCGCGTCAGCCGACCCGGATTGCGCGCCTGCACCACATCCATCTTGCGTGTCAGCCGGTATCCCGCCGACAGCGCCCGAGTCAGCGGCACCGCCGCCTTCACCGACACGCTCGCCCAAGGCCCAGCGCCACCCGCCTGCGACAGCAACAACGGCGATGGCGTCCCCGGCAAAGCAAACCGCGCCACCCGCGCCTCCGCCGCCAGCGGCCACCCACGCGCGATCGATCGCCCGCCGAGCGACAAGGTCGTCGTCCCCGCAATCGCCTGCGCCGGATAGATCGAAGCAAACTTGCGCACCGCCAGCGTGCCCCAGGCATTCGCCGGCGTCGTATCCCAATGCCCGCGCCGCTGCCGCATCGCCGTGCCCACCATCATCCGCGGCCCCTCGTCCTGCCATCCCGGCCGGCCGAGCGTCGCAATCAGCGCCTTGATCGTCCCCTCGTCGCCGGACGACATCAGCCACCACGGAGCATTGGCCTGATCCGACAGATCGATCCGCGATCCCTCATAGACCAGCCGGCTCCGCAGCACCGTCTCAGCCTGCGCCCGCAGCGCCGCCGCATTGGCGAGCCCCGCGGTCCGATCGATCGCGACGATATAATCCGCGAGCAACGCGGTGGGCATCTCGCCTGCCGCAATCCCGAGCTGCCCGAGCATCCCGGCCTCCGCCGCCCCCGCCCGCGCCAGCGCCGCGAACGCCGCCACGCGCTGCAACCGCACGTCGCCATATTCCTCGCGCCGCAGCCGCCCGTCGAGCACCGCCTTCAGCCCTTCGATCATCCGCGTGCGCACCGTATCGGGGATCGCCAGCCCGCCTTCGGCCGTGATCGCCAGAACATAGGCGGTCAGCGCTTCGGATCCCTGCAACGTGTCGCCGGGGAAATACCGCAGCAGACCATCGGGCGCCTGATACGTCGGCATTTCGCCCGCCAGCGCCGCCCAGCCGCGCGAATCACCCAGCGCGACGATCCGGCTCAGCCGCTGCTCGAAGCAATTGTACGGATACCCCGCCATATAATCGCGCACCCCCGCCAGTGGCGGCGCAAGCGTGTCGCTCAAGTGGACATCGACCCCGCCAAACCCCGGCAATGCCCCGGCCGGCGCCGTGATCGGGATCGTCGTAGCAGTGCCAACCTGCGCGATCGTCGCCGCCCAGGTCTCGACCGGTACCGCCGGAATCACGTCCTGCGACACGGTAATCCGGTCCGCCGCCCGCCCGTCGCTGGTCCGCGCGCTCACCTGCCAGCGCAGCGTTCCCGCCGCATTCGGCGCAGTCAGATTCCACGCGATCGGCGCCGCGCCGCCGGCCGGAATCGTGACCGTAATCGGCCGCCCCTGCGCGATCCGCGGCGTGATCGACGCCTCCGCCGTCACCGTCATCGGCTTGTCGGAGCCGTTACGCATTGTGAAACCGGCCGAATAATAATCGCCGCTGCGCACCAATGTCGGCATCCCGGCATAGATCGACAGATCCTGCGCCGTGCGAATGTCCGCCGTTCCCGTGCCGAACAATTGCGCCCCCTGCGTCGCGATCGCGACCAGCTTGAACGACGACAGCGCATCACTCAGCGGCACCGGCACGATGGCGCGCCCCTGCGCATCCAGCGCAACGCGCCCTTTCCACAGCAGCACCGGCTGGAAATTCTCGCGATTGAGCGCCGACATATCGCCGCCACCACCGCCGCCAGCCTCGACGGCCTTGCGACCATAGTGCCGCTTTCCAACGACTTGCGTCTGCCCCGTCGCGGTCAGCACCGCGAGCGGCCGGTCGCCCATCATCGCCGTCAGCACGTCCCACGATTCGTTCGGCGCAAGCTGCAACAGCGCCTGATCGACCGCCGCAAACGCCACATCCGCCGATCGCGCCGGCTTCCCATCGGGCGTCCGCACCGCAATCGCCACCCGCGCGGTATCGCGCGCGCCATACCGCTCGCGATCGGCCTTCACCTGCACCGCAAGTTGATGCGCCTCCCACCCGACCTTAACCTTGGCAATTCCGAGCCGATACGCCGGCTTCGACAGGTCGACCAACGCGGTCGGCGCCGGCGCTTCCTCGCGCGCCCCGAACAGCGACTTGAACCAGCCCCACCATCCAGGACTGGCACGCCCCCGCACCGCCAGCACCGAGACATAGACGTCGGGCGCATAAGCCCCGTCCATCGCCACCTCGACCACCGGATCCTTGCCCGACAGCTGCGTCGTGAAGCTCGAAAGCACCCCCTCGCGCTCGACCGTCACCAGCGCGGTCGCCTCGCGGAACGGCATGCGCACTTGGAACCGCGCCGTCTCGCCCGACTTGTACGCCAGTTGCTCGGGCACCAGATCCATCCGGTCGCCATTGTCGCCGCCGAACCACCAATCCTCGTCGCCCGCGAGCCACACCGATCGCGTCGCGCGCGCGACATTGCCGTCGCCGTCTGCGGTCGTCGCGACCACCGTCACCTCGCCCGACACGCCGGGATCGAGCGTACACTGCGCCAGCCCCTGCGCGTCGCTCGTCGCCGAACAGCTCGCGTCCAGCTTCTCGACGCGAACGCGATTGTCATAGGCATAGAAGCCACCGATCAGCCGCCGCCGCGCGGTCAGCACCTGCCGGCTGTACACCGCGACGCTCACCTTCTGGCCCTTGATCGGCTTGCCCGCGGTATCCAGCGCGACGAAGCGCAGCCGCAGATCATCCTGCTTCATCAGCCAGCCGTCGGTCTTCACGCCGAGCTGCACCGCCGACGCGAATACCGGCAGCGTCCGGCTCGCGGTCAGCGTCTCGCCATTGGCGTCCTGATAATCCATCTCGACGCGCATGTCGGCATTGCCGTCGATCGTACCCGGCGCCTCGACGCTCGTGCGCTGCGTCCCGTCCGCGCCCAGCGTGGCGGGCAGCGTCTGCGTCGGCGGAAAGGCGGTGCCGGTCTCTTCCCCGTCGCCGTCGAGCGGCCGCACCCCCTCCGTCACGGCCTTGCCGCCGAAGGTGAAATTGTCATAGCCATCGGGCGCGCTAGTGCGCGGCGACCAGCCGACGCGCACATCGACCGGCAGGTTCGACGCCCCCCCGCCCGACAGATACCCGACGAACAGGTCGAGCGGCACGGTCTTTGGCCGCACCAGCGCCGCCTTCGGCCCGCTCACGCTCGCGCGCATCGTCGGCAATTTGTATTCGTCGAGCCGGAAGCTCTGCTCGGTATAGATCGTGCGCTCGCCGGTCACGACCTGCAGGTCATAATCACCCATCGGCGCCCCCGCCGGCGCGGTCCATTGCGTCTCGCCGATGCCGTTGGCGTCGATCGCGAGTGGCAGCTCGAACTGCGTATCCGAGCCGCGGTGCGACAGTTTCAGCGTGCCGCGGAAACCCGGTGGCACCGCAAACCCGGTGCCGACCGGGCTGCGCGCGATATGCTTCATGTGGATCGTCTCGCCCTGCCGGACGAGCGCGCGATCGAACACCGTGTGGAGGATCTCCTTGCGCGCATCATAGCCGTAGGGAAGGTCGAAATCGTACGGCCGGATGCCCTCGCCCCAGTCGGTCAGCGTGAAGCTGAAATCGTCTCCGCTGCGCGCCGACACCATCAGCGCATGCGCGGTCGAGCTCTCGCCGCAACTCGCATAGGTCTCGGGCTGCGGCAGCCCGGCGGGGATCATCAGCCCGCCGCTGCGATCGGTCAACCCGCGCGCGAGCAGCTTGCCGGTGCAACTGTCGGTCACCGCCACCGCCGCGCCGCTGACGGGCTTGCCGCTGTCGAGGCTGGTCACCCACGTCAGGCTGCGCTCGCGACCCCATTTGAAATGCACCGCCATGTTGGTCACGAGCGCCGCCGCGGCGACATAGCGCGGCGCCTTGCGCCCGAGCAGCGCCTCGCCCAGCACCGGGCTGGCCAGCTCGACGACATAGAACCCCGGCTTGGCGAGTGGAATGCCGACCACCTCGAAGTCACGCCCCTTGCCCGGCAGCGCGACGTCGAGCTTTGTCCCCTTGCCCTCAAGGATCGACGTGTCGCCGGTGTGGTTGACGCGGCGGATCACCTCGCCCTTCGCGTCGGTGATATCCTCGACATTGCTCTCGCCCGCCTTGTCGACGGCGCGCAGCCATTCGGCGATCGCGCTGTCTCCATCGACGCGCATCGAAGCACCGCCGACCGCCAGGTTCCGCCCCTGCAAGCCCGGCTCGACGTTGCGCACGGTAACGGGCAGCACCCCGCCTTCCTTCGCTTCCAGAATGCCGAATGGCGCGGCGAACTTCACCAGCGGCGGCGCCTGATCGAACTTCACGTCGAGCGGAAAGCGCTCGGCGTTCACGAGCGCGCGCCCGCTCTCGTCCTTGATCTCCGCGGGGAAGGTGAGCTTCGCTGCGGTGCCCGCTGGCAGCGGTCGATCGAACGCAACGTCGCTCACCGTCGCGCGCTGCTGCTCCTCCTTGCTGAAGGTTGGCGCGATCGACTTCCCCTCCGCAGTGACGATGCGGATCGCCTGCGCCTGCGACATCGGGATCGCCGCGGTAAAGCGGACATAGGCCTTCTCGACCGGGCTGCACCCCGCCTGCGGGTTCACCCGGCTGCACTCGAACCGTGCGGTGAACGGCTTGCGCACCGTATAGTCGAACCGCTGATCTGCCCCCGCGCGCTTTCCGCCCGCCGCGGCAATGTCCGCCCCCCAGACGAGCGCCATGTCGCGCCCCGGCGGCAGCGCGCGGCGGCAGCGCAGCGCGGTGACCCCGGCGAGCGCACGTTGCCGCTCCGCCGCCGCCTCGGGCAGATCGGCCGGCATCCCCCCATTCTCGAGGAACTGGCGCACCTCCCAGCGATCCTTGCCGAGCCCGGCCAGCAGTTTGCCCGCGGTATCGGGCGCCAGCACCTCGACCGGAATGCGCTCGCCGATCCCGTCGACCGCGCAATAGGCCCCCGCCGCCACCGACTGCGCCGTCGGCGGCAGATTGGCGGCGACCAGGAACACCTGATCCTCCTCGATCTCGGTGCCATACGCCGACGGCAGCACCGCGCGCGCAACCGGCCCGCCAGAATCGACCGTGAAGCTCTGCTCGCCCGTCACCGCAAAGCCGGCGACGCTCTTCAGCCCGGCGCGCGTCTTGAACGTGCACGTGGTGCCGCCCGGCAGCGCGCTCGCGAAATCATGCACCCACGTCTGCTGATCGACCCACCGCCCGTCGCCGCCGACCGCACAATCGACGCTCATCGGCGCCGCCGCGCGCGGATCGCCGAGCGGCACCATCGGCTGGCTGAACCGCACCGTAAAGCGCGCGATCCCGCCCGCCTCGACTCCCGGCTGGGCGAGAATGACGCGCGGCGCATTGTCCGAAAGCGCCGCCACCGGTGCGAGCGCGAGCCCCAGGATCGCCAGCCGAACCGCGAGTCTCATCACGCACTCCCCCACTCGTCCGCCTGTCCTAAACTGATCCGCATCAAGGCTCCACCGGGATTGCACTGGGGATTTCAATAGTTAACCATCTGCCTGCCGAATCAGGGGGCTGAGGATTGGCGGTGGGGGACATGATCTTGGCGGCGCTCGACGTCGGCGTGCGCGAACTGACGCTGTTCGCCGCGATCGGCTTCCTCGTCGGCGGCGTGGACGATCTGCTCGTCGATCTTGCCTGGCTCGGCCATCGCCTCGTGCGCGGCACCACGCGCCGGCCGATCGCCAGCCTGCCGCACCCGCCGGCGCCCAGCCGCATCGCGATCTTCGTGCCGACGTGGGAAGAGGCCGGCGTGATCGGCGCGATGCTGTCGACCGCGCTCGCGCGGCTCGATCACCCGCGCTACCGGCTCTACGTCGGCTGCTATCCCAACGATCGCGCGACGATCGACGCGGTCGCGAACGTCGCCGAGCGCGATCCCCGCATCCGGCTGGTGATCGGCACGACGCCTGGGCCGACGACCAAGGCGGACAATCTCAACACGCTCTGGCGCGCGCTGCGCCGCGATGATGCGGCGGTTCGCGAAACGACGCGGATGGTCGTGCTCCACGATGCCGAGGATGTCGTCCATCCGGCCGAACTCACCGTGTACGATGCGCTGATCGCGGCGCATCCGCTGGTGCAGATCCCCGTCGTCCCGCTGATCGATCCTGCGGCGCGACTCGTGTCGGGGCATTATGCCGACGAATTCGCCGAGTCACACGGCCGCCAGATGGTGCTTCGCGCCGCGATCGGCGCCGGGCTGCCGCTGTCGGGCGTCGGCTGCGCCATGGCGGTCGACGTCCTCGCCGCACTGGAGGCAGCGCACGGGTCGCCGTTCGACGACACCAGCCTCACCGAGGATTACGAACTCGGGCTGCGCGCCGCCGCGCTCGGCCATGGCGCCTGCTTCGCACGCGTCTCGGATCGCAACGGGCGGCTCGTCGCCGTCCGCGCCTTCTTCCCGGCGACGATCGCCACCGCGGTAACCCAGAAGTCGCGCTGGATGACCGGGATCGCGCTCGCCGGCTGGGATCGCATCGGCTGGAGCCATTGGTCGCAAATCGCCGATCACTGGATGCGGATGCGCGATCGCCGTGCGCCGATCGCCGTCATCGTGCTTGCCGCCGCCTATCTCGCGCTCATCGGCTGGGGCTTATCGGCCAGTGTGCACCTGATCGCCGGAACCGCGCCGCCCGTCCTTGGCGCGGCGATGACCTTGGTTCTCGTCGTCAACGCGGCGCTGCTCGCGTGGCGGCTGGCGTGGCGCGTTGTCTCGACGACACGCGCCCACGGCTGGCGCGAGGGCCTCTGGTCGCTGCCGCGCGCGGTCGTCGGCAATCTGATCGGCCTGCTCGCCGCGCGCCACGCCGCGGTCCGCTACGCCCGCATTCTGGCGGGCGGCGCGCCGCGTTGGGAGAAGACCGTCCACGTATTCCCGACGGCGCCGGACGAGTTGGCGCCCCTGTGAGTGCGACCGGACGCCCGCTGCGCTTCCTGGTCGGCATCATGGCGGCATGGGTCGGCGTACGCTCGGCGCAGATTTGGCCAGACCTTACGCCGCAGCCCGCGCCGGCCGCAGCCGCCGCGAGCCGACCGATGCAAGCGCAAGCGACGCCCGGGCAAGCGGCGCGTGCCGAGCGACGATCCGGCGTGAGACCCGAAGCACTGACGTTGGCGATGGCGTCAGTCAGCCGCAGCGACACGGTCTCGCCGCGATCACGCCCGCCCGGCAGCCCACCGTCCCTAACGCCCGTAGCCGCTGAAGCATTCGTCGATCCGGCACCTGCCGACGCGCCGCGGCGCTTCATTCCCGTCGCCGCGATGGCGGTCCAGATGACCGCTCCGCCACCACTCACCACCATGGTGCCGCCGCGCCTCGCCGGCAGCGGCTGGATGATCGTGCGTGGCGCCGGCGCCGCGACCCCGTTCGCGCCCCAGCTCGGCGGCAGCCAGGCGGGGATGCGGCTGACCTACGCCATCGACGGGCCGCGCCGGCTTGCGCTGGCCGGCCGCGTGTCGAGCGCGCTCGGATCTCGCCAGCGCGAAGCGGCCGTCGGCGTCGACTGGCGCCCGACCGCGCTCCCGATTCACATCATCGCCGAACAGCGCATCGGCCTTGAGCGCGCCCGCGGCGGCCCGGCGCTCGGTCTGATCGGCGGCATCGGCCCGACGCCGATTGTCGGCAACGTGCGCCTCGACGCTTATGCACAAGGCGGCGCAATCGCCCGCGCCGGCGTCGAGGGATATGTCGACGGCGCGGTTCGGCTCGCGCATCCCGTCGCGGCGATCGGCCCGGCGCAGCTCGATCTCGGCCTTGGCGCATGGGGCGGCGCACAACGCGGCGCCGCCCGGCTCGATGCCGGCCCCGCCGCCACGCTCGCATTGCCGCTCGCCGGTCGCAGTCTTCGTTTGTCGTTGGAATGGCGCCAGCGGCTCGCCGGCCGCGCCGCGCCCACTTCAGGCCCGGCAGTATCGCTCGGCACCGATTTCTAACCGTAAAAGCTTCCGCCCGCGCGCCGATGCGCATAGTTGGGCGGGCATGGATCTCTACCTTCCGATCGCGAACCTCTCGGTCAACGCGCTCGTCATCATCGCGTTGGGCGGCGGGGTGGGGATACTCTCGGGCATGTTCGGCGTCGGCGGCGGGTTTCTCACCACGCCGCTGCTGATCGTCTACGGCATCCCGCCGACGGTCGCCGCCGCCTCCGCCGCCAGCCAGGTGACCGGCGCGAGCGTCTCGGGCGTGTCGGCCTATCTGCGCCGCGACGGTGTCGATATGAAGATGGGCGGCGTGCTGGTTGCCGGCGGCGTCGTCGGGTCGGTCGCCGGTGCCTGGCTCTTCCAGTTGCTCCAGGCGACCGGTCAGATCGATACGACGATCGCGATCACCTACGTCCTGCTGCTCGGCACGATCGGCGGCCTCATGCTGAAGGAATCGCTCGAGGCGATCTCGGTCTCGCGCGGCCGCCGTCCCGCCCCGGCGCGCCGTCGTCGCCACCATCCGCTGGTCGCCGCGCTGCCGTTCCGCATGCGTTTCTACCGCTCGGGGTTGTACATCTCGCCGCTCGCGCCGCTGCTGCTGGGCTTCCTGACCGGCATCCTCACCATCCTGCTCGGGATCGGCGGCGGCTTCGTGCTGGTGCCCGCGATGATCTACCTGCTCGGCATGGCGACTCAGGTCGTCGTCGGCACGTCGCTGTTCCAGATCCTGTTCGTCACTGCCGCCGCGACGATGGTCCACGCGCTGACCACCAAGGCCGTCGACATCGTCCTCGCTGGCCTGCTGCTGCTCGGCTCGGTCGTCGGCGCGCAGATCGGCGCGCGGTTCGCGGCCAAGGCGCGTCCCGAATATCTCCGCCTAGCGCTGGCGCTGATGGTCCTGCTGGTCGCCGGGCGGATCGCGATGGGGCTCGGCTGGCGCCCGACCGACATCTACTCGGTCGAGTTGTCGTGAGGCCAATCGCGCTTGCTCTCCTGACGCCGCTATTGCTCGCCCAGACCAAGCCAGTGCTGGTGCCCGACGTGTCGCAGCGCGAGATCCGCATCGCGTACAGCTTCACCGGCGCCGAACTGCTACTGTTCGGCGCGATCCTCTACCCCGGAGGGCGATTGCCCGACGACGAGCATCCGACCGATCTGGTCGTCGTGGTAAAGGGTCCGGTGCAGTCGATCACGGTTCGGGAGAAGGAAAAGCTCGCCGGCATCTGGATCAATGCCGAGGCGCTGCGTTACCGCTCGGCCCCCAGTTTCTACGCCATCGCCTCATCGCGCCCGATCAAGCAGATCGTCGACGATCGAACCCGCGCGATCTACGAACTGGGTCTCGGCAGTCTGCAACTGTCGCCCGCCTCGTCCGCGCCGTCGCAGGTGCAGGATCGCTTCGCCCGCGGCTTGGTCGATCTGCGTCGCCGTTCGGGCCTCTATTACGAGGCGCCCGGCGCGGTCGAGATAACCGAGGACGTGTTGTATCGCGCGCGCGTCGCCATCCCTGCGCGCGTGCCGGTCGGCAAGTTCACCGCGGAGACCTTCCTGATCCGTGACGGCAAGGTGCTGGCCGCAGCAGTGCGAGACATCGACGTGCAGAAATCGGGCTTCGAACGCTTCGTCGCGCGCGCCGCCGATCGCGCGTCGCTGCTTTACGGGCTCACCGCGGTCGCCTTGTCGGTGCTGCTCGGCTGGGGTGCCGGAAACATCGCCCGGCGGTTCTGAGCGCCAAAAAGTATCGCTCACGGGAAATTTACGTTCTTCGTGCAAAGAAGCCCAATGAGCGTCCCACGAGTTTCCCCCGCATGACCGCGCTGCCGGCTCAACGCTTGTTCGACGCGGCCGAGGCCGCCGACGTGCGCGCTCTCGAGGCGCCCGAAGCGATCGGCATCGTCGTCGAGATCGCCGGTTCGTCGAGCCAGGTGATGTTCGATCTCGCCGCACTCACCGCGCTCGCCGATCACTCCGATCCCGTGACCGCCGCCGGTGGCCAGGTCGGCGGGCAGATCAAGCTGCGCGTCGGCAACGCATGGCTGATCGCCAACGTCCGCTCGCTGCGGCTCGATGATTTCAACGCCGGCCGAGTCAGTGCCTTCATCGACTTCCTCGGCGAGGGCGACGAAGAGAAGCTGACCGGAAAGCTCTACAATTTCCGCCGCGGCGTGACGCGCTATCCGACGCCCGGCGCCGAGGTATATCCGATCAGCGGCGCTGATCTCGTACAAATCTATGCCGCCGACGATCGCGCGCATATCGAGGTCGGCAACGTCTACCCCACCGCCGAGATCCGCGCCGCGCTGTATGTCGATGCCATGCTCGGCAAGCACTTCGCGCTGCTCGGCTCGACCGGCACCGGCAAGTCGACCGCCGCCGCGCTGATCCTGCACCGCATCTGCGAGCTCGCCCCGCAGGGTCATATCGTGATGATCGACCCGCACGGCGAATATTCCGCCGCCTTCCGCCACAATGGCGCGCTGTACGACGTCTCGAATCTCAACATGCCGTACTGGCTGATGAACTTCGAGGAACATTGCGAAGTGTTCCTGACGACGCAGGGGTCCGAGCGGCAGGTCGATGCCGACATCCTCTCGAAGTGCCTGCTCGCCGCACGCGCCAAGAGCCGCGTCGGCAGCGAGATGCCCAAGCTGACGGTCGACGCGCCGGTGCCCTACCTGCTGAGCGATCTGACGAACCTGATCCAGCTCGAGATGGGCAAGATGGACAAGGCGACGAACACCGCGCCGTATCTGCGCCTCAAGTCCAAGATCGACGAGATCAAGGCCGATCCGCGCTACGGCTTCATGTTCTCCGGCATGCTCGTCGCCGATACGATGAGCGATTTCATCCGCCGCATCTTCCGCCTGCCCGGCGATGGCCGCCCGATCTCGATCATCGACGTGTCGGGCGTGCCGAGCGAGATCACCTCGGTGGTGGTCGCGATGCTCAGCCGGATGGTGTTCGATTTCGCCATCTGGTCGCGCAACGAGCCCCAGCGCCCGATCCTGCTCGTCTGCGAGGAAGCGCATCGGTACATCCCGAGCAGCGACGATGGCTCGTCGGTCGGCAAGATCCTCGGCCGGATCGCCAAGGAAGGCCGCAAGTACGGCGTATCGCTGGGGCTCATTACGCAGCGACCGTCGGATCTTGCCGAAGGCGTGCTTTCGCAATGCGGCACGATCATCGCGATGCGGCTCAACAACGATCGCGACCAGGCCTTCGTCCGCGCCGCCATGCCCGAAGGCGCGCGCGGCTTCCTCGATTCGATCCCCGCGCTGCGCAACCGCGAATGCATCATCTGCGGCGAAGGCGTCGCGATCCCGATCCGCGTCGCCTTCGACGGGCTGGAAGAAGTGAAGCGACCGGCCTCGGCCGACCCGATCTTCTCGAAGCTCTGGCGCGAAGTCGGCGAGGAAGACGAGATCATCCACCGCACGATCCAGAAGTGGCGCGCGCAGGGGCGGTGAACTTACCGGGGTGACACGGCAGTTGCGGACCCCGCGTCGCGATCCTTCCCCGCCACCATCACCGCAATCGCCAGATCGCCGGTCACGTTCAGCGCCGTCCGGCACATGTCGAGCAGCCGATCGACCCCCAGCACCAGTCCGATCGCGGTCGGCGGCACGCCCACCATGCCCAGGATGATCGCCACCACCGGCAGCGATCCGCCCGGCACCCCCGCCGTCCCGATCCCGCCCAGGATGCACACCAGCATCACCGTCAATTGCTGCACGATCGTCAGCTCCACACCGAAGAATTGCGCAAGGAAGATCACCGTCACGCCCTCGAAGATCGCGGTGCCGTTCTGGTTCGCCGTCGCCCCGATCGTCAGCACGAACCGCGCGACTCGCCGCGGCAGCTTCAGCTCGTTCTCGGCCACGCGCAGGCTGGTCGGCAGCGTCGCGTTCGACGAGGCGGTCGAAAACGCCATCACCATCGCCTCCTGGCTGCCGCGGAAGAAGGCGAGCGGCCGCATCCCGCCCGCGAGCCACACGCCGAGCGAATAGACGATGATCAAATGGATCAGCAGCGCGCCAATCACCGTGACCATGTACGCGGCCAGCCGCACGAGGATGTCGGCGCCGAACACCGCGGTCAGGTTGAACATGAAACACGCCACCGCGATCGGCGCGAGCCGGATGACGAAGCCGATCAGCGTCATCGTCACCTCGAGGATTCCCTCGATCGAATCCTGCAGCACCTGCGTCTTCTCCGACCGGACGAGCACCAGCCCGATCCCGAACGCCAGCGCGAAGAACATCAGCGCCAGGATATCGTCGGTCGAAGCAGCGCGAATGACATTGGTCGGAATGATCCCCAGCACCGATTCGAGCGCGCCCGGCGCCGCGCGCGATTCCTGCACGATCGCCGCCGCCCCCGCGCCCGCCTGTGCGAGCAGTTCCTTCGCCATCGCCGGATCGACCCCCGCGCCGGGCCGGATCACATTCACCAGCAGCAGTCCCAGCGCGACCGAGATGCCCGACAGCACGACGGTGAAGAACAGCGTCCGCAAGCCGACCTTCTTCAGCGCGGCGATATCGCCCATCTCCGCCACGCCCGTGACGAGCGCCGCGAACAGCAGCGGGATGACGAGCATGAACAGCAGCCGCAGGAAGATCTGCCCGATCGGCCCGGTGACGTACGTCGTCACCGTCCCCACCCACGCCGCATCCCCCGCGGTCGCATTGACGATCAACCCACCGACGAGGCCGACGATGAAGCCGGCGAGCATCTGCAGATGGAGCGGGAAACGGGCGAGCGTCGGAGTATCGTCCATCACACCCGAACGCGCAGCTTAGCGCGAAGCCTCACTGCTGAATGACTTGGTTTGGTGCTTAGCTGCCGTCCCGGTCAGTCGCGTGGCAGCTTGCCGCGCTTCAGTTTAGGTCCGCCACCAGCCGTTCCAGCATCGTCCGACGGCACGCATTCAACCGCCTCATGCCGTCTTTGTAGGTCTGGCTAGACATGAACGCGACCTGCCCCATCGGCAGGAAGGCCAGAGCAGGTGGAAGCCGAATTTCCACTTCACACCGACGCAGGTAGGTGGTCGCGGTGCCATCGAAGTAGTAGAGCTGATAATTCGGCCGCATCGGATCGTATCGTCTGTTGATATGAAAGCTAGGCCCGCGCGATGGACTGTCTAGCGATGTCAGCCGCACCGCCGGCGTGCTAACCCCCCGTCGCAACGCGTCGCGATCGATCACCGTCACCAGTAGCCATTCGCCCAGCCACTTACTGTATTCTTCGATCGTGCGGTGGCCGCGTTCCTTCGGTCCGTCCGTCGCATAGCGGCGAGTGCCCTCGATCCGATCGAAATGATCGCTCAGCACCTCAAGTGCGTCCTGCCGCCCGCTTTCCAACCCCAACACGAAGATCCGCGGCCGCGCGCGCATCGCGGCCGTCACGGGCGACAACTGTACCAGCGTCGCCTCGCTCGCCTTGCCACGCATGCTCCAGCGCCCACCCACGACCATCCCCGCGACACACACGACCGCGAGAGCGGCGCCGATGATGAAGGCCGTCGGCTGCCCCAAAGCCAGCCCGCGAACCGCCATGCCGATCCCGGCGAGGAAACCCGAGATGAGCAACGCGGCCACGATGAACGGCGCCGCCATCAGCAGAATGAACACGGCGTAGGCTAGCAAGACCTCCATTCCCGCTCCGTACCGCAGCAGGGTTACGAAAAGCTGGAGACGTAGGGGCACCCGCCGTGACCGATGTGGGCGTTAGCGGACATTCCCAGCCGTCATGCTGAACTCGTTTCAGCATCCAGCGTGCCACAAGCGCCGCCGTCGCCAGCGGACAGACGAACCTTGAAACGAGTTCAGGGTGACGGCAAATGGAGGTCAGCCGCGGTTGCCCTATACGGCTCAAAACCGCGTCAGAATCCCTTGAGCCCTTCCGCCACCCCGGAGCACGCCCCGGGGCGACGGACCACCCCCTCACCCCGCCGCCAACGCCGCCAGCAGCAACAGCGCCACGATATTGGTAATCTTGATCATCGGGTTCACCGCCGGCCCGGCAGTATCCTTGTACGGATCGCCCACCGTATCGCCGGTGATCGCGGCCTTGTGCGCTTCGGATCCCTTGCCGCCGTGGTTGCCGTCCTCGATATATTTCTTGGCATTGTCCCACGCGCCGCCGCCGCTCGTCATCGACAGCGCGACGAACAGCCCGGATACAATCACACCCAACAGCATCGCCCCCAGCGCCGCGAAGCCCGAGGCCTGGCCGTCGACCGCCGTCACGATGAAATACAGTGCGATCGGCGATAGCACCGGCAGCAGCGAGGGGATGATCATCTCGCGGATCGCCGCCTTGGTGACGAGATCCACCGTGCGCGCATAATCCGGCCGGCTCGTGCCCAGCATGATGCCGGGATTGTTGCGGAACTGCTCGCGCACTTCCTCAACCACCGCGCCCGCCGCGCGGCCGACTGCGGTCATCCCGAACGCGCCGAACAGATACGGCAGCAGCGCACCGAGCAACAGCCCGACGATCACATACGGGTTGGATAGGCTGAAATCGACGCTGATGTCGGGAAAATACGTCTGCAGATCGGTCGTGTACGCGCCGAACAGCACCAGCGCCGCCAGCCCCGCCGAGGCGATAGCATAGCCCTTCGTCACCGCCTTCGTCGTATTGCCGACCGCGTCGAGCGCGTCGGTGCGATGCCGCACGTCATCGGGCAGCCCCGCCATCTCGGCGATCCCGCCGGCATTGTCGGTCACCGGGCCATAGGCGTCGAGCGCGACGACCATCCCCGCCAGCGCCAGCATCGCGGTCGCGGCAAAGGCGATGCCGATCACGCCCGCCAATTTGTAC
The DNA here is from genome assembly GCF_020866845.1 of Sphingomonas radiodurans. Taxonomy (NCBI): domain Bacteria; kingdom Pseudomonadati; phylum Pseudomonadota; class Alphaproteobacteria; order Sphingomonadales; family Sphingomonadaceae; genus Sphingomonas; species Sphingomonas radiodurans. The sequence goes on along the minus strand of NZ_CP086594.1, from coordinate 2,178,819 downwards.
GTCGCGACCACTGCGATCACGATCACCAGCGTCGGCAGCGCGGTCGCCTCCAGGCTGATCGCGAGCCCCTGGATCACGTTGGTGCCGTGCCCCGTCTCGCTGGCCTTGGCGATCGATTTCACCGGGCGATAATTGGTGCCGGTATAATATTCGGTGATCCACACGATCGCACCCGTCACCAGCAGGCCGATCATCATGCACCAGAACAGGTCCATGCCCGTGAACGCCGCGCTGGCGGTCGGCGCGCCGGTCACGTCGCTGCCCGCGACGCCGCCCACGGCATCGATGCCGCTGCCGATCGCACTGCCCGCGGGATCGAGGAAGCCGGCGGATCCGATCACCGCGTTCATGTCGCCAAGCGTCATCTGCGTCGCGACATAGATCGCCGGCACCGCGAGCAATGCCGAGGTCCAGAAGCCCTTGTACAGCGCGCCCATGATCGATCCGCTCGATCCCAGCCGCACCATATACGTGCCGATGATCGAGGTGATGATGCACACCCCGCCGACGATCAGCGGCAGGCTCATCAGGTTCATCAATTCGGATGGCGATGCCTGGATCAGCAGTGCGATCGAGATCATCGTCACGCCAAGCGTCACGACATACGTCTCGAACAGATCCGCCGCCATGCCTGCGCAATCGCCGACATTGTCACCCACGTTGTCCGCGATCACCGCCGGGTTGCGCGGATCGTCCTCGGGGATGCCCGCCTCGACCTTGCCGACGAGATCCGCGCCGACGTCCGCCGCCTTGGTGAAGATGCCACCGCCCAGCCGCGCGAAGATCGAGATCAGCGACGCGCCGAACGCCAGCGCGGTCAGCGCCTCGACGATCTCGCGCGCATTGGGCGCAAAGCCGGCCGGGCCGGTCAGATACCAGAAGAAGCCCGCGATCGAGAGCAGCCCGAGCCCCGCGACGAGCATGCCGGTAACCGCGCCCGATCGGAACGCCATCGTCAGCCCGCCCTGCAGGCTGGTCCGCGCCGCCTCCGCGGTCCGCACGTTGGCGCGCACCGAAATGTTCATGCCGGCATAGCCCGCCGCGCCCGAAAGCAATGCGCCGATCACGAACCCGACGGTGGAAAGCCGGCCGAGCGTCGCGAACAGGATAACCGCGACGATCACGCCGACGATCGCGATGGTGGTATATTGCCGCCCGAGATACGCTTTCGCACCCTCCTGGATGGCGGCGGCGATATCCTGCATCTTGGCGTTGCCGGGCGATGCGCGCAGCACTTGCTGGCTCGTGACGATGCCATAGACCACGGCGAGCACGCCGCAGAGCATCGCGATAGTGACCGTAGTCATCGCGTTCCTCCCCTATAATCTCGGCCGGTCGGTCCCCCCCGCAGGAAGTGGCCGCCGGTCTCCTGATTATGGACGGAGCGTATGGCGCGCCCGTACCAAGCGCAAGCGCCTTAGGCGCGGTGCTCGAAACCGAGTTTTTCCGGCAAAGCCACGGGGTTACCGTTGCGGGTGAGGACGAGGCCATGGCCCGGCGCGAAGCTGCCGATGCGCGCTGCGTGCCCGCTCGCATGCTGGTCGGGCGCCAGCGCGCACAGCAGCTGGTAATCGTCGCCGGCAGTCGCCGCGGGCAGCGGATCGTCACCGGCAAAGGCGCGATAGGCGGCGGACAGCGGCACGGCGTCGAGCGCGATCGTCACTTCCAGCCCGCTCGCCGCTGCCATGCGCCAGGCGTCGATCAGCAACCCGTCCGATACGTCCATCATCGCATGGGCCCGGGGCGCCAGGATGCGCCCCTCGGCTATCCGCGGGCGCGGGCGGCGATAGGCGGCGCGCAACGCATCGGGGCCATCCGCACCCTGTGCGATCGCAAGCCCCGCGCCCGCATCGCCGATCGTGCCCGTCACCCACAAGGCATCGCCCGCCTTTGCGCCCGAGCGCGGCGGCGCGACCGCGTCAGCACCGAACGCGGTGACGGTCAGCACACGCGGCGCCCCCGCCGGCAGCGAAACCGTGTCTCCGCCCAGCAACCGGCAGTCCAGCGCCGCAAGGCACGCGTCGAGCCCGGCCACGAACGCCCGGTCCCAGGCATCGCCCGACAGCGGATAGTTCAGCAGCACGCCCTCGGGCTCGGCGCCTTTGCCGGCCAGATCCGACAGGCTGACCGCGACCAGCTTCCACGCGACATCGCCGGGCGGATCGTCTGGCAGGAAATGAACGCCCTCGACCAGCGTATCGGTCGTCACGACGAACCCGCCGAGCCGCGCCGCGTCGTCGGCCAGGCCCAGCGCACCGGGATGCAGCGGCAGGCGGCGCAGCGCGGCGATGAACTCGGCTTCGGTCATGTCACCCTGCCCGCTTCCTCATCCGGCGAGCGCGTCGTCGCTCACGAACATGTTCCATTGCCGCTCGTGCGCGAAGGTCGATGGCTTGCCATGCCCCGGGATGAACGCCGTCTCCCCGCCCAGCGGCCACAGCTTCGTCACGATCGAATTCACCAGCGTCTGGTGGTCGCCCTGCGGCAGGTCGGTCCGCCCCACCGAGCCCTGGAACAATACGTCGCCGACCTGCGCGAAATTGGATGGCGCGTGATGGAAGATCACATGTCCGGCGGTGTGTCCGGGCGTGTGGTACACGTCGAGCGTCAAGTCCCCGATGGTCACCGTATCACCGTCGACAAGCCATCTGTTCGGCTCGAACGGCACCCCGTTTATCCCCCAGTTTCTCCCGTCCTCGGCCAGCCGCGCCAGCCAGAAGCGGTCGTCCTCATGCGGGCCCTCGATGGCGACGCCAAGCTCGTCGGCGAGTGGCTTGGCCTCCCCCGCATGGTCGATATGTCCATGAGTCAGCAGGACTTTCTCGACCGTCACCCCCGCCTGCGCCACCGCCGAGCGGATCTTGGCGAGATCCCCGCCAGGATCGATCACCGCCGCCTTCATCGTCGCAGTACACCACACCAACGTACAATTCTGCTCGATCGGCGTGACGGGCACGATCATTGCTTTGAGCGCGGGTTCGGCGGTCATTGTCCAGTCTCTCCAAGTAGATAGCGCTTCCAGAAGGTCAGCACCGCGAGCGCCGAATAGTCGCGATTCTCCTTCTTGGCATAGCCGTGGCCCTCATCCGCCGCGACGATATGCCACGCCGTCCCGCCATTCCCCCGCACCGCCGCGACAAGCTGATCGGCCTCGGACTTGGGCACGCGCGGATCGTTGGCGCCGGTGACGATCAGCAGCGGCACCTTGATCTCGTTGACCCGTGTCATCGGCGAGATCGCGATCAGCTGCGCCTTCTGCTTGGCATCGCGCTCGTCGCCATATTCGACGCGCCGCAGATCACGCCGATAGCTTTGCGTATTCTCGAGGAACGTCACGAAGTTCGAGATCGCAACGGTGCATTGCGCGCCCTTCAGTCGCGCGCCGTAGCGGATTGCCGAGGCGTAGCACATGTAGCCGCCATAGCTGCCGCCCTGCACGCCCACCTTGCCGGCATCGATCGCCGCATCCTTGTCGAACAGGTCGAGAAACGCACCGATGTCCTTCACTGAATCCTCGCGCTTGAACGGCCCATTGTCGAGGCTGACGAAGCGCTTGCCGAAGCCCGACGAGCCGCGAACATTGGGGTAGAACAGCGCGATGCCCAGCTCGTTGAGATAATAGTTCGCCGACCCGCGATAGCTCGGCCGCACCTGCCCCTCGGGGCCACCGTGGATGTCGATCAGCAGCGGGCGCTTGCCGGAGAATTTGGCCGGATCGGGCCGGTAGAGGAAGCCGGTCACGGCTTCCCCGTCGAAGCTCTTTACCGTGATCAGCTCCGGCGCGACGTTCTTCGTCGCATCCAGCCCTCCCGTCTCGCTCTGCGTCCAGCGCGTCACGGCTAGGCTCGCAGGATCCACGACGAACACGTCGCCCGGCGTCCCCGCGCTCGTCACGGTGACAGCGATCGCCCCCCACGGTGCGATGCTGATCCCGCCAACCACGCCCCGGGGGAGTCCGGTCACATCACGCGCTTGCCCGGTCTTCGGATCTAGCAGCTTCAGCTTGCCGATCCCTGCCTCGTTGGTGACATAGGCGATGAACGCGCCATCCTCGGCAATCTCAAACTCTTCGACATCCCACTTGCCCGGCGGTGTGACAGGGCGGAACTTGCCCGTCTTGGTATCGAGCGTGCCGAGCCGCTGCACGTCGGAGCCCTGATCGCCCGTCACCCACAATGTGCCATCGGGAGCATATTGCGCGTCGCTCCACGACACCTGCGCCTTCGGATCGGTCAGCGGCGTCAACGCGCCACTCGCAAGATCGAGCATGTAGAGGTTCGACTTCTGCACCGACAGATACTCGCCGACCACCGCGCTGCGGCCATCGGGTGCGAAGTCGGCGATCGCCCAGCCACCGCCCTTCACTTGCGCGACGAGCCGGTCGCTCTTGGGGTCACGCGGATCGACGACATAGAGGTCGCTGTCCGTCCCGTTGCGCCGCGTGGAGGTATAGCCGACGAGCCGGCCATCATGGCTCCAAGCGTTGAATTCGTTGCGGCTCTTACCGTCGGTGATCAGGTTGAGCCGGCCATCCTTCAGCGTGTAGAGCTGGAAGAACTCACCACCACCGATGTCCTTCTGCACCAGCAGCACATCGCCGGTCTTCGAGTAGGACGCATTGCCGATGCGATCGGCCTCGAAGGTGATCTGGCGGCGCATCGCCAGCGGCGTAGCGACGGTGTGGAGCTGCGCGACATTGGCGAACCGCGTCGAGATCAGCAACGATCGATCGACCGGACTCCAGCCGACACCGGCGGCCGAGCGCGCCTCCAGATACGGCCGCAGCGTGTCGGCAAGCGCAGCCGGGATCGCCGGCACGCCATCTGCGGTGATCGCCGCCGGCTTGGCGACCTGAGCGACGACAGGGACTGATATTGCGAGGGCGACGGCGCACGTGACTGATCGAAGCATGTCACTTGCTAGCCCGCCGCCTGCTCTTGCCGCAAGCCGGATGCGCGGGCATGGCGCGCGCATGTCGCCCGATGCGCCTTTCGTGCTGCTCGACGATGCTCGGGCCGACGGCGCCCCAGCGCGGCTCTATCACGATCCGGTCGAGGTGATCGCGGCCGCGACGATCGACGCCGTTCCTGCCGCGCTGGATCAGGTGCGTGCAGGTGTTGCCGCTGGGCACCACGTCGCCGGCTTCATGTCCTACGAGGCAGGTTTCGCGTTCGAGCCGCGCGCCGGAGCTGGCGAAGCCGCGCCTACGCCGCTCGCCTGGTTCGGCCTGTTCGACGGTTATGACGAGATCGCCGACGTTCCCGCCCGGCTCCCGAACCCTGCCGGGGCGTGGGTCGGCACGCCCGCGCCGCAAGTGTCGCGCAGCGCATATGACGCGATGTTGACGGCAGTGCTCGATCTGATCGCGGCGGGCGACATCTATCAGGCCAACCTCACCTTTCGCGCACACGTCGCCTTCGCTGGCGATCCACTCGCGCTTTATGCCGCCGTCCGCGGACGGGCGCGAGCTGGCTGGGGCGCAATCGTCGCCACTGGCACCGACACTCTGCTGTCTTTCTCGCCCGAGCTGTTCTTCCGGCTCGACGGTGACGGGCTCACCTGCCGCCCGATGAAGGGCACCGCGCGTCGTGATCCCGACCCCGCTCGCGACGCCGCGATCGCACGCGGGCTCGCGGCGGACGAGAAGCAACGCGCCGAGAACCTCATGATCGTTGATCTGATGCGTAACGATCTGTCGCGCGTCGCCGTCGCTGGCAGCGTCGCGGTGCCCGAGCTATTCGCCGTCGAGCCCTACCCCACCGTCCACCAGATGACCTCGACCGTCACCGCCACGCTTGCGCCCAGTAACGACGCTGTCGACGTCCTTGGCGCCTTATTTCCGTGCGGCTCGATCACTGGCGCTCCAAAAGTCCGCGCGATGCAAGTGATCGGCAATGTCGAGCGCGGCGCACGCGGAGCCTACACCGGTTCGATCGGGCGCATTGATCCCAGCGGTGACGCACAATTCAACGTCGCAATTCGCACGCTCCACATCCACGGCAGTGACCCTCATGCGACGCTCGGTCTCGGCGGCGGGATCGTCGCCGACAGCAGCGCCGACGCTGAATGGGACGAGGCACTCGCCAAAGGCGCTTTCCTTACCCACGGACAGCGCGATCCCGATCTGATCGAGACGATGCGCTTCGACCCGGCCGAGGGTATCTTGCTGGTCGAGCGCCACCTTGCCCGCCTGCGCGACAGCGCCGCCGCCTTCGGCTTTACGTTCGACCGGCACGATGCGCGCAACGAACTCCAAGCCGCGACCTTCCGCTTGCGTAAACCGGCAAAGATCCGCCTGCTCGCCGCGCGGTCGGGCAAGATCGCGATCGAAGTCGCGCCACTGCCAACCGTCCCTTCCGGCCCGTTAAGGGTCGCGCTGGTGCCGCTGCCCACCGAGCCCAGTGACTTCCGCCTGCGTCACAAGACCAGCGACCGCGCCTTCTACGACGACGCCCGCCGCGCAAGCGGCGCGGACGAAGTGATCTTCCTCGATCCCGACGGCTTCGTCACCGAGGGCAGCTTCACCAACGTCTTCGTCGCGCGCGATGGCCTTCTGCTCACCCCGCCGCTTGCCCGCGGCCTCCTGCCCGGCGTGCTGCGCGCCGAGCTGATCGCACAGGGTCGCGCCGTCGAACAAGATCTGACCGCCGCCGATCTTGCGCACGGGCTGCACGTCGGGAATGCACTGCGCGGTCTCGTTCCGGCAATCGTTGCGGTTGCGACATCGATCCCTGCGTCGCTATAGCCACCGCGCCCCACAGGAGCCGCACGATGAAGACTTCCGCCGCGCTGGACCGTATCAGCCCGTCGCCGACGCTGGCAATCACCACCAAGGTGCAGGAGCTGAAGCGCGCCGGTATCGACGTCATCGGCCTCGGCGCGGGCGAGCCCGATTTCGACACGCCCGACTTCGTCAAGGAAGCCGCAATCGAGGCGATCCGCCGCGGCCAGACCAAATACACCAACGTCGATGGCACGCCCGAGCTGAAGGACGCGATCGTCGCCAAGTTCAAGCGCGACAACAGCCTCGATTACACGCCATCGCAGGTCAGCGTGAACGTCGGCGGCAAGCACACGCTTTTCAACGCGCTCGTCGCGACGGTCGAGGCCGGCGACGAGGTGATCGTCCCTGCACCTTATTGGGTAAGCTATCCCGATGTCGTGCAGTTCGCCGGCGGCACCCCGGTGGTGGTCGCGGCCGGGCCGGAGCATGGCTACAAGCTGACCCCCGCCATGCTCGAGGCAGCGATCACGCCACGCACCAAGTGGCTGATCCTGAATTCGCCGTCGAACCCGACTGGCGCCGCCTACTCCGCGGCAGAGCTGAAGGCGCTTGGCCAGGTGCTCGAACGTCACCCGCACGTCTGGATCTTCGCCGACGATATGTACGAGCATATCATTTACGACGACTTCCAGTTCACGACGATCGCGCAGGTCTGCCCATCGCTCTACGAGCGCACGCTGACGGTAAACGGCTGCTCGAAAGCATATGCGATGACCGGGTGGCGGATCGGCTTCGCTGGCGGCGCGCCCTGGCTGATCAAGGCGATGGCGAAGCTCCAGTCGCAGTCGACGAGCAATCCCTGCTCAATCGCGCAAGCTGCGGCAGTCGCGGCGTTGAACGGTGACCAGTCGTTTCTCGCCGAACGCAACATCGCATTCAAGACGCGGCGTGACGTCGTTGTCGCAATGCTCAATGACACGCCGGGCATCGTCTGCCCAACTCCCGAGGGCGCTTTCTACGTCTATCCCGAGATCTCCGGCCTGATCGGCATGACGACGCCCGGCGGCAAGACGATTGCGACCGACAGCGAGTTCGTCGGCTATCTCCTCGAAGACGCGCGCGTCGCTGCCGTCCAGGGCGTCGCCTTCGGCCTCTCGCCCGCGATGCGCATCAGCTACGCCACCAGCGAAGCGATCCTGCGCGAGGCCTGCACCCGCATCCAGCAGGCCTGCGCCGCGCTGACCTAATCGTCGGCGCATGTTGCAGCGTGGAAACGATCGCTTTCACGCTTGGACATACCCGCGCAACACCCGGCTCACTATATCGGACTGTGCGATGAACAGCCGCTCAAGCGGCGGTTCAGGCATCCGCGGCTAACTCCGCGTCGTACTATTAACGAACGAAGAGAAAGTCCGATGAACCGCATCCTCAAGTCCAGCTTCCTCTGGCAGTTCGCCGGCGGATTCGTGCTCGGTGCGGTAGGACTGCTCACGCTTAATCCGACGACCGATCCCGTCTCTGGCGCGCGCGTCGGACAGGTCCGCTGATCCTTTAAGAAGCGTCGCAGAACCCCATATCATGAAGATGCGACGCCTGATCATCCCCGCAACACTCGCCGCCGTCACGGCCGCGATGTTCGCCTTCCCTGCTCCTGCCGAGCGCGCAGTAGTGATACCTGCCGCGTCCCGCGACGTGCCCGCCGCTTCTGGCCTACAAACTGCGATCCTGGCTGGCGGTTGCTTCTGGGGCATGGAAGCGGTGTTCGAGCGCGTGAAGGGTGTTCGCGCAGTAACCTCGGGCTATGCCGGCGGCGACCGTGCTACAGCCAATTACGCGGCGGTCTCCACCGAGCGGACGCGCCATGCCGAGGCGGTTCGCATCGTCTACGATCCGCGTCAGGTCAGCTACGCAACGCTGCTGCGCGTCTATTTTTCGATCGCGCACGACCCCACGCAGCTAAATCGCCAAGGCCCCGACACCGGCCCGAGCTATCGCTCCGCGATCTTCCCGCAGAACGCTGCGCAGCGCGACGTCGCCAACGCATATGTCGCGCAACTCGCCAAAAGCAGCGCCTATTCGCGTCCGATCGTTACTCGCCTTGAAAGTGGCGCCTTCTTCCCGGCGGAGGAAAATCACCAGCAATTCTACGATCGCAATCCCACTCATCCCTATATTGTCAGGTGGGACAAGCCGAAAGTAGCGGCGTTCAAGGCCGCGTTCCCGACGCTCGCGCGATAGTCGGTTGTGCGACGCTGCCTGCGTGCAATTTAAAGCGTCCGAGCTTCTTCCACCAACAGAACCGCCACGCCGTCCTTAACGGGATACGCTAGCCCCGCTGCCTCCGAGACGAGTTCCCGCGCCATCGGGTCCCAGATCAACGCCGTCCGCGTCATCGGGCAGACCATCCGCTCCAGCAACCACGGGTCGATCGTTGCCGGCGCGTCACTCACTGAAGCGTCACCCGATCTTCACCATCGTGGCGGCCGAAAAACTGCATTAGCTGCACGATCAGATCGGCGCGAACCGCAATTCCATCCGCCTCCAGCAACGCCTGCTTTGCCGCAACGTCGAACGGTGCAATCTGAGCAATCCCATTGACGAGGCTCTGGTCGTCGAGCCGCGTCACCGCTTCCCAATCGACGGCATAGCCCTGACGCTCGGCAAACCGCCGCGCCTCCATCTCAAGCGCTGCTCGGGCGCCAAGCGACAGCGTCTCGTCGCCACGTCCCGGCAGCAGTTCCGCTTCAACCTGACGGAACAGAGTCGTCACGGTCAGCTCGCGCGAAACCCGGAACAGGGATAGCCCTTCGAGCACCAGATTGGATCGCCCATCTTCGAGCATTTCGATCTCGGCGATCCGCCCCACGCAACCAATGTCGTAGAGCGCCGGCCGATCGCCGGAACTGGGCCCCATCGCGCGCGGCTGGATCATCCCGATCCGCCGATCGCGTGCCATCGCGTCGGAAACCATCGCGCGATAGCGTGGCTCGAACACGTGTAGCGGAAAGTGCATGCCCGGGAACAGCAACGCGCCCGGCAGCGGGAAGATCGACAGCCGCGTCATCCGAACAGGATCGCCGAGAGCCGGCGACGCTGCGCCGAGACCCACGGATCTTCCAGTCCGACCACTTCCAGCAGCTTCAGCAATTGCTGCCGTGCCGCGCCTTCGCTCCAGTCGCGATCCTTCGCGGTGATCGCGAGAAACCCGTCTGCCGCAGCGTCGCGGTTCCCGCCTGCCATCTGCGCATTGGCGAGGTCGAAGCGCGCTTGCAGATCGTCGGGATCAGCCGCGACGGCGGCCTCGAGCGGGGTGAGATCATCAACCGCAGGCGCCGACCGCGCGAGCGCCAGCGCCGAGCGAGCGCGGTCCATGTCGGGTCGCTTGGCGACATCCTCGGGCAACGCGGCGAGCGCCGCATCGGCCTCGTCATGTGCGCCAGCCGCGACGAGCGAACGAATACGGCCCGACAACACCGCGGGATGCTCCGGCGCCATTTCGAAAAGCTGATCGAAGACCGACAGTGCCCGAACCGCGTCACCTTCGGCCAGCACTTCCTCGCCCATTGCGATCAGCGGCTCTAACTCCGCCTCCTGCGACTGCGCTTCGCCCGTGATCGGCAGTTGGCGCAGCAGCTGATCGATCGTGGTGCGCAGCTGTGACTCGGTGCGCGCGCTCGTTAGGTCAGCAACGAGCTGGCCCTGAAACATCGCATAGACGGTCGGAATCGATCGGATCTGGAATTGCGCGGCGATGAACTGGTTCTTGTCGGTATCGACCTTCGCCAGCACCACGCCCTTGTCGGCATAGTCGGCGGCGACCTTTTCCAGCAGCGGCGTCAGCGCCTTGCACGGGCCGCACCATTCCGCCCAGAAATCGATGATGACGAGGCTCGTCATCGACGGCTCGACCACGTCGCGGCGGAACGCCTGGACGGCGTCCTTTTCCGCGGCACTCATTCCCAGCGTAGCCAAGGGCTGCTCCCGATACCTAGATCAGCCCCTTATGTGGTGACGGGCCGGGGGAAGCAAACCCCCCGGCCCGCTATCGATCGTCGTCGTAGACTTAGAACACTGCGGTCAATGACACCACGACCTTGCCGTTCGCGATCGACCCATCGCCGTCCTGCCCCTTGCTGAAGCTCGGCTGCAGGTAGAACGCCTCGTTATCGTTGATGTCGGTATCGACATAGGCAACGCCCAGCGTCAGCGGCGTGCCGGGAACGGCGAGATCGGCGCCGAGCAACCAGTCCATATACTCGCCGGTCGGCGCAACGCTCGTGGCGAACGGCCCGAGGCCGGAATTGCCCTTGGAAAAGCCGACATGCCCCTTGAGCGTGATGGGCGTATTAGGAACGCCTGCCGTGCCGTCCACCCAGAGATAGAGGTTGTCGTTCTTGTCGCCTGGATCGTCATAGACCCCGTTGAAGGCCGATGTGCCGTTGAAGTACCAGGCGCCCAGCGCCTCCTGCTTCGGCGCATAGGCGAGGCCCGCGGTCAGGCTCGCCGGACCAAGGGTGCCCGAAACCTTGATGTACGGCTCGATGAAGTCGGTGTTATCGAAGCCGCCCGGATACATGTACCAAGTAGCGCCGATGTCGACGGTCACCGCATCGAACGTCCGTTTGTAGCCGGCCACGAGATCCAGCTCCATGTTGGCGCCACCGAACGTACCCCAGCCAGCGAGGTTTGAGCCCCAGGTGCCGATGTAGACGCCGCTTTCATGCGCGATGGTGAAACCGCCCTGCACGGCCAATTCTTCATCGCTCTGCGAAACGCCGCGGAAGCGATAGTCGGAAACCAGGCCGACGCTACCCGACACGGTGATCGGCTTTGGCGGCTCCGCATCCTGTGCAGAAGCCGGAAGGGCGAAGGCCGCTAGCATCGCGGCCGGGATGTACTTCAGATACTTCATGGAACCTCCTATTGGCAGAGGCTCCTCCTGCTTTCGATCCGCCCACGCTCCTCCTCCCCCCAAGGGAGCGGTCGTAGGCTGGTCGACTTGATGGACGCTACCGCAGCATTGTGGCCATATTGTTGCTGGCTTACGTCAAAAGATTGCTCGAGAGTCGGTTCACGCGCGCAGTGTGGCAATACGGACACGCTGGTGGCCGCCACCGCCCATGCGTCGGTGGCAAGTGCCCAAAGCGTCTACGCTGGGGCGCCCGCCACCGACTTGCTTTACGCGGCCACTTCGTCCTTCACGAAGTCGGCCGCAAGGCGTTTGGCGGCAGGCTGCGCGACCGGCAACGCAGTGTCTCCACGCACCACCTCGAAGCGATTGGTATCCCCATTCAACGCGAGCATCTGGCCGGCGTGAATATCGACGAACCAGCCGTGCAGCGCGATCTCGCCGCGCGCGACGCCGGCCGCAACCGATGGGTGTGTGCGCAGGTGCGCCAGCTGCACGACCACATTCTCGAGGCTGATCGCACGCACGCGCTCGGCATCGTCGATGTCGGTGTAGCTCGTGTCCACCACCTGCCGGGCAGCAGTGCCATGCCGCAACCATGCGACCACGTTCGGCATGGTCTCCAGCTTCGCCGGATCCCCGGAAAGCCCCTTCATCGCACCGCAATCTGAATGGCCGCAAACGATGATGTCACGAATGCCGAGCGCGAGAACGGCGTATTCGACAGTAGAAGTGACGCCACCGTTCTGCGTCGAATATGGTGGGACGATATTGCCGGCGTTGCGGCAGACGAAGAGGTCGCCGGGCTTGGCCTGCATGATCTGCTCGGGAACCACGCGCGAATCCGCGCAGCTGATCATCAGCGCCTTGGGCTGTTGACCGTCGGTCGCGAGCTTGTTGTAAAGCGCCCGGCTATCCGCGAACACCTCGGTCTCGAAATTGAATACACGGCCGATCAGTTCGTTCACGTGCGCTGCTCCTTGAAATACAGCACCCTATCTACGGATTGGACTTTGCTGAGGCGCCGCTTGCGTGTTTACTTTTGTGTCCCGCCCCGGCCGCGCGCGCGATCGGCAATGTCACAGTCGCCACGAGCCCGCCCGCCGGACAATTGGCGAGCGCAAGCGTTCCAGCTTCGGCCTCGATCGCCTGGACAACGATCGGCAGGCCCAGCCCGAAGCCGATCGTGTCACGGCCGCGTGCCGGATCGAGCCGCACGAACGGCTCGAGCACGTGCGCCATCTCGCTCTCGGGTATCCCCGGCCCGTCGTCGAGCACGCGCACCGTAACGATCCCGTCGCCCGGCTCCAGCTCCACCGACACGCGCGTGCCGTAGTGCAGTGCATTCTCGACGAGGTTGGTCAACGCACGCTTCACCGCCAGCCGCCGCAGCCGCAGCTCGAAATGATCCGGCCCCACGTAATGCGCATCGCGACCGCGATCGATCGCATCGTCGACCAACGTCGCGCACATCACCGCCAGGTCGATCGATGTCGCCGCTTCGGGATCCGCATCGCCACCGAGGAACGCAAGCAGCGACGTGATCATCGCCTCCATCTCGGCCACGTCATGTCCGATTGCGTCACGGGTGTCGGACCCCACTCCAGCGCCCGCCAGCGCCTCGGTGCGCAATCGCAGCCGCGCGAGCGGGGTGCGCAGGTCGTGGCCGACTGCGGCAAGCGCTTGCGTGCGCGCACCGATCAGCGCGCCGATCCGCTCCTGCATCCGATTGAATGCCGCGACCAGCCGGCGCACTTCCCCGGGCCCGTCTTCGGGCACCGTCCCCACCGTATCGTGGCCGACGCGATCGGCTGCTTCGGCCAGCCGGCGCAGCGGGCGCAACGCGCGGCGGATCATAAGCCCGCCCAGCACCATTAGCGCCAATGCCGGCACCAGCGCGAACACGATCCGCTCGATCGCCAGGTCGATCTTTGCCACTGCCTCGAGCGTACGGAAGTGCAACCAGCTCCCGTCGCGCAGCAGCAGCGCCCCCTTCACCCGCGAGCTTCGCCCCGGCGAGATCAGCCGCAGCCGAAGATCGCCGTTGCGCAGCGTCGGCTCCCAATCGACGATCTGCCGCCGCATCTGATCGAGTGCCGAATCGACGCCGGGGCTGATGGCGGACATGCCGTCCCAATGCACATCGTAGCGGTCAGTGGTCAGCTGCGCGGCGATCGCTGGCCGATCGGCCGGCTTGCGCTCCTCGATCAGCCGCCGGCTGATGACCAGATGCTCCGCCAGCCGCCGCGCTTCGTCGTCACGAACCGAAAATTCGCTCGCCCGCTCATACAGCAGCGTCGACACACCAAACTCGATCACCATCGTCAGCAGCAGAATGGCGACGACCTGCCCGAGCAGACCGATCGACGGCAGCAGTCGCTTCAACTGCGCTCCACCGGCACGTTCAGCATGTAGCCGACACCCCGCACCGTCACGATCGGCGCCTGCTCCCCGACGCTCGACAGCTTGCGCCGCAGCCGGCTGACGAGCACGTCGATCGACCGATCCGAGCTGTCGCCCAGCCGCGTACGCGACAATTCGATTAGCCGTTCGCGCGCGATCACGCGCTGTGCATGGTCGGCAAGCACGACCAGCAGGTCGAACTCGGCGCCGGTCAGGTCCACCGTCGCGCCAGTCGGCGACGTCAGTTCCCGGCGCGGCAGGTTGACCGTCCACCCCTCGAACCGCAGCATCCCCTGGTCGCCCTCGCCCGAGCGACGGTCGAGCGCAGGTCGGCGCAGCACTGCGCGCACCCGCGCCACCAGTTCACGCACCCCGAACGGCTTGGCGATATAATCGTCGGCGCCCAGCTCGAGGCCGACGACACGATCGGTTTCGCTCGAACGCGCCGAGATGAAAATGATCGGAACGTCGCTTTTCTGCCGCAGCGACCGGCACAGATCGATCCCGCTGGTGCCGGGCAGCATGATATCGAGCAGCACAAGGTCGACCGGCCCCGAATCGAGCGCAAGCCACATCTCGGGCGCGGCCGAGGCTGGACGGACCGAAAAGCCGTTTTCCTGCAAAGCGCGCGCGGTGAGCATGCGCAGCGCTGGATCGTCCTCCACGAGCAGGATGGTAGGGGCGGTCATTCAATAGGCGAGGTAGGCGGGAACGGCCGCTTCGGTCAATCTCGCGGACTTTCCTGCCGCGGGGATGCTACTGGGGCTTGCGGGTCTAAAAGGCCGATGCTAAGGGCCGCGCCTCACCCAGCCCCGGAGCCTTCCGGGACTTATGGCGCCAGAGCGGGCGTAGCTCAGGGGTAGAGCACAACCTTGCCAAGGTTGGGGTCGAGGGTTCGAATCCCTTCGCCCGCTCCAGCCGTCGTGCGCAGCGATCGGCTTTGTAGGCCGCAGCTTCGACGGCGGCGCAGCAAGCGAAGATCTACGACACGGCTTCGCGGCGTCGCTCTGACCTTCTAAGCCAGACCGATGACGAACGCAGCGATTCGAGTAGGTATCGGCGGTTGGACCTACGAGCCCTGGCGCGGCACTTTTTATCCCGAAAAATGGCCGATCAAACGCGAGCTCGAATATGCCAGCCGCCACGTCACCGCGATCGAGGTGAACGGAACCTATTATAGCGGGTTCAAGCCGGCGACGTTCGAAGGCTGGGCGAAAACTGCACCCGACGGGTTCGTCTTCGCGCTCAAGGCCTCGCGCTTCTGCACCAACCGAAAGGTGCTGGCGGAGGGCGGCGAGTCGATCCAGCGCTTCGTCAGTCAGGGTATTGTCGAGCTCGGCGACAAGCTCGGCCCCATCCTCTGGCAGTTCATGGCGACGAAGAAGTTCGATCCGGACGACTTTGCGGCGTTCCTCGCGCTGTTGCCGCCGACGCAGGACGGCGTTGCACTGCGCCACGCGATCCATGTTCGGCATGAAAGCTTCGCCGTTCCCGCCTTCATCGCCATGTGCCGCGCGGCTGGCGTGGCGATCGTCTTCGCCGATTCGCAGGACCACCCGGCGATCGCCGACGTGACCGCCGACTTCGTCTACGCCCGGCTGGAGGACGCGCTGGAGGACGAGCCCGCCGGTTACGCTCCGGCAACGCTCGACCGCTGGGCCGAAGCCGCCCGGACCTGGGCAGCGGGCGGCGCACCGGAGAGCTTACCGTATGTGGAGAATGCGGCCCCACCGACCACGCCGCGCGAGACGTTCGTATTTTTCATCAACGGCGCCAAGGTGCGCGCGCCGGCCGGCGCGCAGGCCTTGATCGAGCGATTGCGCGCCTAACCCGATCGACGGCAGAGATCAGGTGATCAGCCCGCCGGCGGTGGCGGAAGCACCGGCACAGCCATGGTCGGCACAACCGGCACAACCGCCACCGGGATCGTGCCCACGATCGCCGCCGTCTCCAGCGTGTCGAGCGCACGCCGCGCCGCGACGTAGCGCTCCGCCGCCGCGGTCCAGTTCGTCGCTTGTGCCGCGCCCGGCAGCCGGCCGACCTCGGCCAGCGCCAGCTCGACCTGCCCGGCATCGAGCATCCGCTGCGCGCGGGCGAAGCGGTCGGCCGGCAACGGCGATGGGACATTAGCGTCGTGCAGCACGATGAGGCTGCGAAACTCGCGCGCCAGCCCTTCATACCAGCCGTCTGCGCCCGTGCTCAGCAGCACCGTGCTGTTTGCATCGAGCGCTTGGCGCAGCGCCTCGATCGTCACCGGATCGCGCGCCGCCTGGATTACCGTTACCACTGCGCGCTGCTGCGTCTGGCCGAAGCGCGCGCGCAACTGCTCCTCGAGATAGCCGAGCGACGTACCGCGCTCGATCGCCCGCCGCGCCGCGAATGCGACCAGGATCGCCTCGGCCCGGCCGGCACGATCCGCCGATGCCGCGACATCGCCGCCAATCGCCGCCGCCCGCGCCTCGATCGCCGCCAGCTGCGCCGCCAGCGCGCTTTCGCGGGTGGCGAGCGTCAGCGCATCGGTGGGAGCGGCAGGTGCCATGGCGACGGGAGCGACCGGCGCCGGCTGCGGCGTGACGACGGACGCGCTGGGCTGGGCACTCGGCGCCTTGCTATCGGCCAGCCAGCCATTGCCTTCGCCATCGCGCATCCCGACCCACATGAGCGCGAGGCCGATCGCGAAGACCAGCGCCACGGTGATGACGAACGGACCGATACGCGAACGGCGCGGGGCGGCATCGTGCGGCGGCGCAGCATCATCCATATCGGTCTTATCCCCGCGCGCGCCTCACCGGTCAATCGCGAGCGTCGCCGCTACCGCGACCAGCGCCGCATCGTCCGGCGTCTCGGCGACCGCGATCGCGGCCCATCCCTCTCCGGCGGCCGCTTCTACCGCACCACTGATCACCGCGAGCCGCACGTCCGCACGCGACACCCCGTCGCGCTCTACAAGGCCAACGAAGTGGCGCGCGGCGCGTGTCGAATGCAATAGCACCACCGCGCCGCGCGCCACGTCCAGCGTCCCAGCCAGCGGGACAAGCGGCTCGCTGGCGTACACGATGATATCGGCAACATCTTCGAGCAGGGTACGCTCACGGCCGGTCAGGCGCACGATGCGGTTCCAGCCGCTTGCTTTAGCCAAGGCGAGCGCGGCGACCGCATCACCCTCCCCAACCGCGACGACATCCAACCCCGCAGCGCCCGCAGCATCCGCGGTGGCTTGCCCCACCGCGACCACCGGCAGATCGCGACACGCCTCCAGCCCGGCGCCCGCGTGGCGCACGGCATTCGCGCTGGTCAGCAGCAACGCATCATGCGCGCCTGCCGTCGGCGGCTTCCACACCAGCGGAGCGACCGCGAACAGCGGCAGACAGACTGGTTGCAACCCGGCCGCTGAAAGCCGCCTCGCCGTCGCTGCGTCGCCCGGCGCAGGACGCAGTATCAGCACCGGGCGGCTCATGTCCCAATCCTAATTGAAGGCATACGACTCGGCCAACCGTTTTCGGCCTTATGTGTCCTGAGTTCGAAGGTCGCCGCCACGAACCAATCTATTCACCGCGCGGTCGGCTTCGACAAGCTTCGGGCGAACGGGTAAGCGACGGGCGATGCTCATCCTCGGCCTCGAATCCTCCTGCGACGAAACCGCTGCCGCGCTGGTTACCGGTGACCGGCAAGTGCTCGCGCATCGCCTCGCCGGGCAGGAAGCCGCGCACCGCCCGTATGGCGGCGTCGTTCCGGAGATCGCCGCGCGCGCGCATGTCGAGGCGCTGGAGCCGCTGATCGCCGCCGCGCTGGCCGATGCTGGCGTCACGCTGGCCGACGTCGATGCGGTTGCCGCAACGGCCGGGCCGGGGCTGATCGGCGGCGTCATGGTCGGGCTCGTCACCGGCAAGGCACTGGCGCACGCCGCGGGCAAGCCGCTGATCGCGGTCAATCATCTCGAGGGCCATGCGCTCAGCCCGCGACTGTCCGATCCCGATCTCGAATTCCCCTATTTGCTGCTGCTCGTCTCCGGCGGGCATTGCCAGTTGCTGCTCGTGGAGGACGTCAACCGGTATCGCCGGCTTGCGACGACGATTGACGATGCCGCCGGGGAAGCGTTCGACAAGACCGCCAAATTGCTCGGTCTCGGCTTCCCCGGCGGCCCCGCAGTCGAGCGCGCTGCGCTGCTCGGCAACCCCAAGGCGGTGCCGTTACCGCGCCCGCTGCTACGCTCACCCGAGCCGCATTTCTCCTTCGCCGGGCTGAAGGCCGCGGTCGCTCGAATCGTCGGCGATTATTCCCCCGAGGATATCGCCGCCTCGTTCCAGGCGGCAGTGGTCGATTGCCTGGTCGACCGCACGACGCGTGCCATCGCGCGCGCCGATGGGGCGACGGCCCTGGTGGTTGCGGGCGGCGTTGCGGCAAACTCGGCGGTCCGCACTGCATTGGCAGCGCTCGCGACGGCGCACGGCTTGCGCTTCGTCGCGCCGCCGCTGTGGCTGTGTACCGACAATGCCGCGATGATCGCCTGGGCCGGCGCGGAGCGCTTCGCCGCCGGGCTGACCGACGCGCTCGACGTGGCCGCACGCCCGCGCTGGCCGCTCGATCCGACTGCCGAAGCGGTGCGCGGGGCAGGGGTAAAAGGGTGAAGATCGGGGTCATCGGTGGCGGCGCGTGGGGCACGGCGTTGGCGCAAGTCGCCTCTCGCGGGGGCAATGTGCTGCTCTGGGCGCGCGAGCCCGACGTGATCGATGGCATCAACGCGCGCCATGAAAATGCGGCGTTCCTCCCCGGGGTTGCGCTGTCACCCGCGATCCGTGCCACTGACCGCCTCGACGATCTCGCCGACTGCGAGGCTGTGCTCGTCGTCGCACCGGCGCAGCATGTCGGCGCAGTGCTCGCCGCGACCCCGGTCGGTGACACGCCGCTGGTGCTGTGCGCCAAGGGGATCGAGGCCGGCACCCGGCGGCTGGTCGGCGAGGTCGCGCAAGCCGCGCACCCGCACGCGCCGATCGCGGTCCTCTCTGGCCCGACCTTCGCACACGAAGTCGCCGCCGGGCTGCCCACCGCCGTCACGCTCGCCTGCGCCGACGAAGATCTGCAGGCACGGCTCGCCGCGCGGCTCGCCGGCCCTGCGTTCCGCCCCTATGCCTCGACCGACGTGATCGGCGCCGAGATCGGCGGGGCAGTGAAGAACGTGCTCGCGATCGCGTGCGGCGTCGTCGAAGGAGCGGGCCTCGGGCAGAACGCCCGCGCAGCGCTGATCGCGCGTGGTTTTGCCGAGATGACGCGATTTGGGATCGCGCGCGGCGCGCGGCCTGAAACGCTCGCCGGACTGTCGGGGCTCGGCGATCTCGTCCTCACCTGCTCATCGACGAGCAGCCGCAATTTCTCGCTGGGGCTAGGCCTCGGTCGCGGTGAGCGTGCGGCTAACCTGCTTGCCGACCGCCGCACCGTTGCGGAAGGCGCCTTCACCGCGCCAGTGCTCGCCGAGGCCGCCGCCGAGGCCGGGATCGACATGCCGATCACCGCCGCGGTGTGCCGCTTGCTTGACGGCGTTCCCGCGCGCGACGTGATCGAGAGCCTCCTCGCTCGCCCCCTGCGCGACGAGATATGACACGCTGGGCCGCCCTGCCGCGCGCGATCAACGCGGGAAAGACGCTCAGGATGGCCGACTTGCGCGCGTTCCTTTCAGCGGAAGGAATGACGGACGTCGCAACCTTGCTCGCCTCGGGCAACGCGGTGTTCGGGTGCGACATGATTGATCCTGCCGCAATCGAGGCGCGTCTTAAGGACGCAGCGCGGCAGCGTCTTTCACTCGAAACCGAATGGTTCGTGCGCAGCCATGAAGATCTGGCCCGGGTAGCTGCCGCCAACCCCTTCCCTGATGCGACCGCCGCCCGGCCAAATCGGGTGTTGGTGCTGTTCCACCACGCGCCGGTCGATCCCGCGCGCCTGCCCCTTGATTACGGCGGCCCGGAACGCTTAGCCGCCGTCGGACGGGAGGTGTTCATCGATTATGCCGAGGGGATCGGCCGATCGCTGCTTGAGCCGGTGATGGCACGCGCGAAGCTTCCTCCGTCGACCTCGCGCAACTGGAATACGCTGCTCAAGCTGGTGGAAGCCACGCGATAGCCCGTCCCGGCGCCCCGCCTACCGCAGCACCTGTGCCGACAACCCCGCGCAATCCGCATCCTGCGCCACCGGCCCCTGCCGCCCGGTAATCGCGCGCCCAAGTGCCCGGAACACGTTCCCGACCGATTTCACCTCGCGCGGGACCACGATATTCGGCTGGCTGATCGTCCCCGTCATCGTCGCCGCACCGGGGAGGCGCAGAACCGCGTCGTGCTTGGGCGCACCGCTCAGCCGGATTGCGAGCGTCTCTCCTGGAAACGTCAGCGTCCCGGCGCCATCGAGCCGGCTCTGCGACGTATCGACCACGAACGGCCCAGCCTGCCCCACCCCGTTGCGGATCGCGAAGCCGACAACGACGCAGCGCAGTATCGCCCGATCGTCGCTCCGGGCGAGCAAGGCGCTGCCCGCATCGAAGCCGAGCGCCTCGGCGATCTCGCGCGGCAGTTCGCCATCGCGCGCCGCAATCCCGATCCTCCCGCTCGACCGCGCGACCGCCGCGCGCAACGTGCCGCCGCGCCCGACCAGCAGCACGCGCCCATCGACCCGCCCAGTCACCGATCCGCCGCCACCGCCCAGTGCCGGCACACTGCTGTCAACCAGCCGCAGATCGAGCCGCACGATCGGCACCGGGCCATTGTCGCCTTGGTCGATCATCGCACGCCCGGTAATCCGCCCCTGCCGCATCCCGATCGCCAGCGGCGCCACGGTCAGCACGCGATGATCGAGCACCAGCGTGCCCGCCAGACTCGTCAGTGATGACGGACCCTGCCGGCTGACGATCCGCCCGACGCGGAAGGCGATCCGTCCGTCGGTCCGCCCAATCTTGGCGAGGTTCACCTGCGTATCGGGCACCACCCGCGGCCCGATCGCGCGCTTTTTCGCCGCTTCCAGCGCCAGGCCCTCATCGGAGGAGAAATCGTCGAAATCAAGCTGGCGCGACTGGAACGTGCCGTCGAGCTTCGTGCGCCCGTCGATCTTTGCCACCGTCATTTTGCCCGACAGATCGGATCGTCCGATACGCCCATCGAGACGATCGATAAGCCAACGCCCAGGCCCACGCCGGACATGCGCCGACAGCACAACCGGCTGCGAGCGGAACAGTCCAGCCTCGATAACGGCGTCGATCAGCTTCAGATCGCGTGCCTGCGCCGTCACGTCGAGCGTCATGTGATCGGTATCGAGCGGCGCCGCCATCGTGCCCTTGGCGTGCATCGTCAGGCCGTCGCCCGCCATGCGCGCGTCGAACGGCCAAGGGCTCTTCGTCTCGTCCGAGATCGCCGGCGCCTGAATTGCGACCCGCACCTTGGCCCCGCGCACGTCGCCCGAGCCTCGCAGCCGAAGCCCGCTCCGCGCGTCTGATGCCACCGCGAGGTCGAAGTTGCGCCCCTGCTTGGCGTCGCGATAGATCAGTCGCGAATCGCGCACCGTCAGCGCATCGAGCCCGCCGCCACCCGATCCGCCGCGCCGCTCGCTGCCTTGCCAACTCGCGCGGCCGTCCTTCGCGCGCACCAGATTCATTTGCGCGCGGGCGATCGACACGTGCCGCAACGCAAGCCGCCCGGTGAACAGCGAAAGCGCGCCGAACCCGATCTCCATCTGTCCGATCCGCGCAAGATCTTGTGGCCCCGCCCATGCCGGTCCCGGCACGCGTACATCACGAAGCGCGATCGTTGGGGAAAAGCCGAAATGATCGACACGCTGCATCTCACCGATCGTGACCGGCCGCCCGAACCGGTCGGTCATGCGATCTTCGATCACGCCTTTCAGCATGCCCCACGGAAAGGCAGCGAGCAGCAGCAGGAGCGCGACAAATAGGGCGGCGATCGCCGCAAACGCGATGCGGACGCGGCGATCGGCAAAAAGGCGGGACATTATCGATGAGACTCCCGCCGATCGGGGTTCGTTCCGTCCCCGTATCGCTTCAAATCAGAAGTCGATCGCAACGCCCTTCTTCTCCCAATCGCCGTAGCGCACCGGATCGCGGCCGAGCGGGTCTTCTGCCGGGCGTTCCATCGGCGCCGGTTTGGGCACCGGCGTGTTGGGTGTGAGATAGGCCGG
The DNA here is from genome assembly GCF_020866845.1 of Sphingomonas radiodurans. Classification (NCBI taxonomy): domain Bacteria; kingdom Pseudomonadati; phylum Pseudomonadota; class Alphaproteobacteria; order Sphingomonadales; family Sphingomonadaceae; genus Sphingomonas; species Sphingomonas radiodurans. Next base: position 2,156,611 of record NZ_CP086594.1, on the reverse strand, counting down.
CGGCTTCACATTGGCGGGGCGTTTCGACATCGGCTCTTCCGGTTGCGGCGTTCACCCGCCACATGGGCGCGATGCCTGCCCCCGCCAACCCCCACCCCGCCCCGCCATCGCCTGCGAAGCCACGCCGCCCGGCCGATCCACCCGGCACCGCGGCGCGCCGCGCCGCGATGCGGCTGCTCGATGCCGTCCTGCGCCGCGGCGATCCGCTTGAAGCCGCGCTGCCGGCCGCGACGCGCGATCTGCGCGAAGCGAATGACCGTGGGCTCGCGCATGCCATCGCCGCCGAGGTGCTGCGCCGACTGCCCGATCTCGACGCGCTGATCGATACCGCGACGCGCCAGCCGCTGCCCGAGGATGCCAAGGCGCGCACCGCGCTGCGCATCGCGCTCGTCCAGACGCTCGCGCTCGGCACGCCGCCGCACGCCGCCATCTCCACCGTTCTGCCGCTGGTCGATGGCGGGCCACGCAAGCTCGTCCACGGCGTGTTCGGCACGCTGACGCGCAACGCCGTCACCCTCCCCGACGTGCCGACGCTGCCCAAAAGCGTTGCGGACCGCTGGCGCGCCGCTTGGGGCGACGAGATGGTCACCGCAGCCGCCGCCGCGATCGCCACGCAGCCACCGCTCGACCTGACGCTCGCCGATCCCGCGGGTCTCGCGCCCGAAGGCGTCGCGCTGACGCCGCACCATCGCCGGCTCGTCGATGCGGCGCCCGTCACGCAACTGCCCGGCTATGCCGAGGGCAATTGGTGGGTGCAGGATCTCGCAGCCTCGCTCCCCGCGCGCCTGCTCGGCCGCGGGCCGGGAACCGCGCTCGACCTGTGCGCCGCACCCGGCGGCAAGACGATGCAGCTCGCCGCCGCCGGCTGGGACGTGACCGCGCTCGAACTCTCGCCCACCCGCGCCGCGCGGCTGCACGAAAATCTCGCGCGCACGCGGTCGCCGGCCAAGGTGGTGATCGCTGATGCGCTCGATTGGGAACCGACCGACCCGATCGACGCGCTGCTGATCGACGCTCCGTGCAGCGCGACCGGCATCTTCCGCCGCCACCCCGACGTGCTGTACCGCGCGCACGCCGGCATCATCGCCGAGATGGCCGCGCTGCAGGCCCGATTGCTCGATCGCGCCGCAGGCTGGGTGCGCCCCGGCGGGCGCCTGGTTTACGCCACCTGCTCGCTCGAACCTGCCGAGGGGGAGGAACAGCTCACGCGCTTCCTCGCCGACCATCCCGAATACCGCCTCGAACCACCGATCGCCGACGAACTACCCGCCGGCATCACGCCGCACCCCGACGGCCACCTCCGCATCCTGCCCGGCACGCTTGCGGCGCAAGGCGGCTGCGACGGCTTTTTCATCGCCCGGCTCGTGCGCGCTTCCGCCTGATCGAAACCGGCGTTAACGCTTGATCATGAAGCCAGTCCGTATTGCGCCATCGATCCTCTCCGCCGACTTTGCGAAACTCGGGGAGGAGGTACGCGCGATCGACGCGGCCGGCGCCGACTGGATTCATGTCGATGTGATGGACGGGCATTTCGTGCCCAACATCACGATCGGCCCCGCCGTGGTGAAGGCATTGCGCCCGCACACCACGAAGCCGTTCGATGTCCACCTCATGATCTCGCCGGTCGACGCCTATCTCGACGCCTTCGCCGACGCCGGCGCGAACACGATCACCGTCCATCCCGAGGCCGAACCGCATATTCATCGCTCGATCCAGCACATCAAGTCGCTGGGCTTGCGCGCGGGTGTCGTGCTCAATCCCGGCACGCCGGCCAAGATGCTCGACTACCTCATCGACATGATCGATCTGGTGCTGGTGATGAGCGTCAATCCAGGCTTCGGCGGGCAGAGCTTCCTCGACGGCCAGCTCAAGAAGATCGCCGCGATCCGCAAGATGATCGACGCGAGCGGTCGCGACATCGATCTCGAGGTCGATGGCGGGATTGATCAGCGTACCGCACCGCTCGCCATCGCCGCCGGCGCCGATGCGCTCGTTGCCGGCACCGCGACCTTCCGTGGCGGGCCTGACGCCTATGCCGCCAACATTCGCGGCTTGCGCGGCGGATGAGCCTGCCCGACGTGGATCCCGCCGCCGACGGGATTGACGAGGGCAAGCGGCTGATGCGTGTCGGCGGCGACAAGGGCCTGTCGCTGGCCGAACGGCTGACCGACCGTTTCCACCGGCTGACGTGGCGCACGCCGATCCACAGCATCCGGCTGAAGGGCCGCTACCCGCTGAAGCTGATCGCGGTGCCCGACGATCCGCTGTTCGGCGATGTCGCGCGCGGCAAGGCGCTGCTCGAGGGCCGTCTCGCCTTTCGCGGCGAAAGCCATGCGATCGAAGGCCTCGACCTGCGTACCTTCGTGCCCTCGCCGGCGCTCGCCGACCATCTCCACAGCTTCGCGTGGCTGCGCGATCTCTCCACCGTGGCAACGCGCGCGCAGGCCGCGCCGATCGCCGAGGATCTGATGTCGCGCTGGCTGGCGGCGCATGCCGAAAAGATCACGCCGCTCGCCTGGCGGCCGGACCTATGGGGCCGACGCATCCTGTTCTGGACCGCGCACGCGCCGCTAATCCTTTCGTCGGCCGATCTCGTCTATCGATCGAAGGTGCTGAATGCGCTCGCACGCGGCGCGCGGCATATCGACAGCAGCGCCGACAAGGCGCCGCCTGGCCTGCCGCGGATTGCGGCATGGTGCGGGGTGGTCGCAGCGGGGCTGCTGATCCCAGGCGGCGATCCGCGCCGCGCGTTCGGCGAGGCTGGGCTGGCGCGCGCGCTCGTCACCGGGCTATTCGAGGACGGCGGCACGGTGAGCCGCTCGCCCGAAGCGCTGCTCGAGATTGTCGGGCTGCTGGCGATGTTGCGCGAGACCTATGCCGCGCGGCGGCTGGATCTGCCCGCTCCCGTGCAGGACGCGCTGACGCGGATCGTGCCGGCGCTGCTCGGCGTTTGCCATGCCGATCGCGGGCTTTCGAGCTGGCAAGGCGGTGGGCCAGTCGCCGCCGATCGGGTTGCGCAGGTGATCGAGGCGAGCGGCATCCGCACCCGCCCGCTGCGTCAGGCACGCGACTGGGGCTATCAACGGCTCGCCGCGGCCGGCGCAGTGCTGATCATGGACGCAGCGCCGCCGCCGGTCGCGCGCGTCGTCGAGGGCGGCTGCGCCTCGACGCTAGCGTTCGAGTTTTCCGACGGGCCAGCGCGGATCGTGGTGAATTGCGGCGGCGCGCGCGCGGCCGACGCGCGGCTGTCGCCCGGTCTCGTCGCAGGGCTGCGCACCACCGCCGCGCATTCGACGCTGACGCTCGCCGACACCAATTCGACCGCGATCCATGCCGACGGCACACTCGGCCGCGGCGTTGCCGAACTCGAGCTCAGCCGCCAGGAATCGGAAAACGCCAGCCGGATCGAGGCGAGCCACGACGGCTATGTCCGCCACCATGGCTTCGTCCACCGCCGCCAACTGGTGCTGACCGGCGACGGCAGGGAAGTGCGTGGCGAGGACGTGCTGCTGCCCAAGGGCCGCCGCCGTAACCCCGGCGCGACGCCATTCGCGATCCGCTTTCACCTCGGCCGCGGCGTCGAGGCCTCGCCTACCGCCGACGGATTGGGCGCGGTGCTGCGTGTGCCCGGCGGCGCAATCTGGCAGTTCCGCACGCGCGGTGGGGCGCTGGCGGTGGACGACAGCCTGTGGATCGACGGCGACGGCCGCCCACTCGCCACGCAGCAACTGGTGGTCACCGCCACGGCCGAAGCCGGCGGCGCGACGATCGGCTGGGCCTTGAAGCGCGCGCGGTGACGGGTAAAGGGCGCGGCGACGGTACATTCCACTCGGGAAATGTTTCGCCCCGCCCCTAGGAACACCATGACCAGCATCCCCATCCGCCGCGCGCTCCTGTCAGTCTCCGACAAGACCGGCGTCGTCGAACTCGCCACCACGCTAGCCGCGGCAGGCGTTGAACTGGTGTCCACCGGCGGCACGGCCAAGGCGCTGCGCGACGCTGGGCTCGACGTACGCGACGTTTCGGACCTGACCGGCTTTCCGGAAATGATGGACGGCCGCGTCAAGACGCTGCACCCGATGGTTCACGGCGGGCTGCTCGCGGTGCGCGACGATCCCGCGCACACCGCCGCAATGGAAGAACATGCGATCGGCGCGATCGATCTCGTCGTCGTGAACCTCTATCCTTTTGCACAGACCGTCGCAAAGGGAGCCGCGCGCCCCGAGGTGATCGAGAACATCGACATTGGCGGGCCGTCGATGGTTCGCTCTGCCGCGAAGAATCACGCGTTTGTAGCGATCGTCACCGACCCCGCCGATTATACGATCGTCGCCAAGGGCGAAACGACGCTTGACGAACGCAAGCGCCTCGCCGCGAAGGCCTTCGCCGCCACTGCAACTTATGACGCGATGATCGCCAGCTGGTTCGGCTTCGCCGACCAGGGCGAGCGCTTTCCTGCCACGCTCCCGTTCGTGCTCGAAGCGCCCAGCGTGCTGCGCTACGGCGAGAATCCGCACCAGCAGGCCGCCTTCTACCGCCACGCCGGCCGGTCGGCGTCCGGCATCGGCCAGGCCCGCCAGGTGCAGGGCAAGGAACTGTCGTACAACAACCTCAACGACGCCGACGCTGCGCTCGAACTGATCGCCGAGTTCCGCGACGCCGAGCCGACCTGCGTCATCGTCAAGCACGCCAATCCGTGTGGTGTCGCCACAGCCGGCTCGCTAGCCGTCGCCTATGAGGCGGCGTTCGCGTGCGACACCGTCTCGGCATTCGGCGGCATCATCGCACTGAATCGCACGCTCGACGTCGATACGGCGCGGGCGATCACCGGAATCTTCACCGAAGTCGTCGTCGCGCCCGATGCCGACGAAGAAGCAATCGCCCTGTTTGCGGCAAAGAAAAACCTGCGCCTGCTGCTCACCGGCAGCCTGCCCGATCCCGCGCGCGGCGGGCTGGCGGCCAAGACGATCGCCGGCGGCTGGCTCGTCCAGTCCCGCGACAACGGGGTGCTCGCCGACGACATGCTGAAGGTCGTCACCAAGCGCCAGCCGACCGCACAGGAGCTCGCCGACTGCCGCTTCGCCTGGTCGGTGGCCAAGCACGTCAAGTCAAACGCGATTGTCTATGCCAAGGGCGGCAGCACCGCCGGAATCGGCGCAGGCCAGATGAACCGCCTCGAATCCGCCCGCATCGCGGCCTGGAAGGCGAAGGACGCCGCCGACAAGGCCGGCTGGATGGAGCCGCGCACGATCGGCTCCGCGGTGGCATCGGATGCGTTCTTCCCCTTCGCTGACGGCTTGCTGGCGGCAGTAGAGGCCGGGGCCACGGCAGTGATCCAGCCCGGCGGCTCGATTCGCGATGCCGAGGTGATCGCGGCGGCGGACGAAGCAGGGCTGGCGATGGTGTTCACCGGGATGCGCCACTTCCGGCATTGATCCGCGGACGCGCACGCCCTTCCCACCACCGTTCGTCCCGAGTAGCCATCGAGCGCAGCCGAGATGGCGTACCGGGGGACAGGTGTGTCTCGATACCGGTTCTACGAACCCTACTCGACACGAACGGATCAAATAAATCCGTTCGCCCTGAGGAGCTGCTGAGCGAAGCGAAGTAGCGTCTCGAAGGGCATCGCCACAAGCCGCTGCGAACGGTGGTAAATGGCCCTCAAACCCGCCCGTACCACCAGACCCCGTCCTTCACCTCGCGCACCGCACGCCCCTCGACCACCAGCCGCCGCAGATGCGCCAGCGACTCGCCCGTCGCCATGCCGATCACGTCCGGTCCGATCGGCCGGCGGAACAGCACCTTGAAGCAATCCGTCGCGCGCACCGGTCCGTCCGCCATCAGAGCGACAATTGCATCGAGCCGGTCGAGATGCTCGTCGCGCAGCGCGTCGAGCCGCGTGTGCAGCCCGTAGAATGGGTCGCCATGACCCGGCAGCACCAGCAGATCCTCGGGCAGCTGCTTGAACTTTTCGATCGAGGCAAGCCAGTCGCCGAGCGGATCCTCGTTGATCTGGCTCACGTGCATCGAGATGTTCGAGCTGATCTTCGGCAACACCTGATCGCCCGCCACCAGCACGCGCCGCTCGTAATCGACCAGGCACGCATGTTCGGGGCTGTGCCCGCTGCCGGTGATGACATGCCAGTCGCTGCCGCCGATCCGCAGCACATCGCCATCCTGAATGCGCGTATACATCAGCGGCATCCGCGCGATCATCTTGCCGAAGTTCGACCAGCCACGCCCGGCGCCACGCGACACCTGTTCCGCATCCCAGCCGCAACCGCGCCAGAAGGCGAGCTGCTCCTCGGGCACTTCGGGCCGCGAATCGGCGGAAAACAGCCGGACCATCAGCCACTCGGTGCGCGTCATCACGATGTCCGCATCGTCGAAGCGCCGCGAGAGCCAACCGGCGAGCCCGACATGATCCGGATGCATATGGGTGCACAGGATGCGCCCGATCCGTTGCCCGGCGAGCGGGCCGTCGATCACCGTCTTCCACGCCTCGGTCGAACGAGGGCCGGCGGTGCCTGTATCGATCGCGAGCAGATCGGCGCCGTCATCGAGGATCAAGCCGTTGACGTGCTTCAACGGCCCCGACATCGGCACCCGCCACCAGCGAATGCCGTCCATCACCGTCAGGAGCTCGCCCGGCTGCGGGCCACGGTCACCGAACGGGAAATTGAGGCCGGCCCAGCTCGTCGGGGTCAACCCCTCGTCGCTGATCAGCGTGCGTTGATATGCGGTCGCCATAGCGGAAACGCTATCAGCATAACTTCCGTTACGTCGAGCCGTTAATTGTGGAAGGAACGATGCGGGCAACCATCAGCACCCCGGCGATCGGGAGCAGGATGCCCGCAACCTGCATCCACATCGGATGTGGGATCATCATGAACGACGAAATCGCGCCGGTGACCACCGTCGCAGCGACAAACCACCCTGCTACTGACCAGCGCGCGATATTCAGCGCGGCAAACGCACCCACCGCCGCGCCGAGGAACCAGGCTGCAACCACGGAGATCTTCGCCGGCATCGACATGAGATCGACGAAGCGCGAAGCTTGTAGCGGATCGTTCATGTCGATCCCCGTGGGCGGCGGGAATAGCGTGTGGCTGATCAATTCGATCACGGTGATGGTCGCGATTGCCGCAACGACGCCGACGATTACCCCCAATACCTTCCGCATTTGACTCATTCCGTTCTGGAGCCGGAACGAGCCTAACACGGCCGCGGGCGGGAGACCAAGATCAGCGGCGGAACGGGTCGTCGAAGAACGGCTTGGGCGCGGGCACGGTGCCCATCTCGACATCGCGGGCGGCCTGCTCGCGTTCGGCGCGCAATTGCTCGATCAGCGCCTCGCGGTCGCCGTCCAGCCGCGTGTCCACAGGTGCCTCGACCCCGGCCTGCTTCGCCGCCTTCGACACTGCCGAATCGAGCTCGCGCTGCGTCGTGAGACCGAGCGTCACCGGATCCTTCGGCGTGATGTTGCCGATGTTCCAGTGCGAACGGTCGCGGATCGCGGCGATCGTCGTGCGCGTGGTGCCGATCAGGTTCGAGATCGCGCCGTCGGTGATCTCGGGATGGTTGCGGATGATCCACGCGATGCCGTCCGGCTTGTCCTGCCGCTTCGAGACCGGCGTGTAGCGCGGCCCCTTGGTGCGGCGGACCTGATCGGGGCCCTTGGTGATCTTCAGGCGATACTTGGGGTCGGCCTGACCCTTGTCGATCTCGTCCTGCGTCACTTCGTGCGTGCGCACCGGATCGCGCCCGGTGAGCTTGGTCGTCGCGGTATCATCCGCGATCGCCTGCACCTCGAGGATGTGGAGCCCGCAGAATTCCGCGATCTGCTCGAAGGTGAGCGACGTATTGTCGACCATCCAGGAAGCGGTCGCGTGGGGCATGAGCGGCTGGGCCATGCGGGGTGCCTTTCGGTAGAAACAAATAGGGCCGCCCCTTACCGGAGCGGCCGCTTGACCTTGGCGATCTAGTGCGCGCGCGGCTTCAGGGCAAGCGCCGTGCGTCGCTGGCAGAATTCAGGTGGGACAGTCGTAGTGGATCGTTAGCGCTAGGCGGCTCGCGCAAGGTCGATCGGCGTCAGCGCGCCCAGGAATTGCTCGGCACTCGCCCGCCACGTGAAGCGCGCCCCGGCCGCCGCGCACGCTGCCCGATCGAGCGCGAGCGCGCCCGTGACCGCCTGCGCGAGATCATCGTGCATCACCCCCGTTTCGGGCGTCAGCACATCAACCGGCCCCGGCACGCGATAGGCCGCGACCGGCGTGCCGGAGGCCAGCGCCTCGATCATCACCAGCCCGAACGTGTCGGTGCGGCTCGGGAACACGAGCACGTCAGCCGCGCGATAGCAGGCGGCGAGCGCCTCGCCGAACTGCGGCCCCAGGAAATGCGCCTGCGGGAAGCGCTGGCGCAGGCCGGCGAGCGCAGGCCCGGCGCCGACCACAACCTTGCTGCCGGGGAGCGGCAGAGACAGGAACGCCTCGATATTCTTCTCGACCGCGACCCGCCCGATGCACAGCATCACCGGACCCGGCAGCGCCGCCATCGTCGCATCCGCCGGCCCGTGCGCACTGAATTCGCGCGACACGCCGCGACCCCAGCGGCGGATGCTCGTCAGCCCATGCGCCTCGAGCGACCGCTGGATGGTCGGCGTCGATACGAGGATCGCGGCCGCCGGGCGATGGAACCAGCTGATGAAGCGCCACACCCATTCGGGGTCGGCGCCTGTCCGCGCGGCGACGTAATCAGGAAATTGCGTATGGTACGCGGTGGTGAACGGCATCCCGCGATCGAGGCACCAGCGCCGCGCCGCCAGGCCAAGCGGGCCCTCGGTCGCGATATGCACCGCCTCGGCGCGGAAGGCGGCGATGCGCTTGCCGACCGCCGCGCGCCCGGCGATCGCCAGCCGGATCTCCGGGTAGGTCGGGCACGGCAGCGAGCGGAAGGCGTTTGGCGCGATCACCATCGCCTCATGCCCCATCGCCGTCAGCTCGCGCGTCACCGATTCGAGCGTGCGGACGACACCATTCACTTGTGGTGCCCACGCATCGGTGACGATCGCAATCCGCACTGGGCTTAGGCCGCCAGCGCCAGCTCGGCTGGGCGCTCGAGCTCGCGCTCAGCGATCACGTCAGACCAGTGAAGGATCTCCATTCGCCCATCGAAATGCTCGACGAGCGCGGTCGCGCTCTCCACCCAGTCGCCGTCGTTGTAATATTGCACCCCAGCGATGTCGCGCATCTCGGCGGTATGGATGTGCCCGCACACGACGCCATCGACGCCGCGCGCGCCGGCCGCCTCGGCGACGATTTCCTCGAAGCGCGAGATGAACGCGACGGCGTTCTTTACGCGCGCCTTGGCGTGCTTGCTGAGCGACCAATAGGCCATGCCGAAGCGACGGCGGAAGGCATTCACGCCGCGGTTGGCGGCCATCAACAGATTGTACGCCGTGTCGCCGACGTGGGCGAGCCAGCGGTGCGCCAGCGTGATCGCATCGAATTCGTCGCCGTGGAGAACCAACAGGCGGCGCCCGTCGGCGGTGTGGTGGATCGCGTTGCGCCGGATCGCGATACCGCCGAAATCGAGCCCGCAGAACTGGCGGAACGCCTCGTCGTGGTTGCCTGGAATAAACACCATCTTGGCGCCCCGCCCAGCGCGCTTCAGCAGTCGCCACACAACGTCGCTGTGCGCCGCCGGCCAGTAGAATTTCTTGCGCAGCCGCCATCCGTCGACGATGTCGCCGACGAGGTACATCGTGTCGCTGTCAACGTGATCCAGGAAGTCGATCAGCATCTCGGCATTGCAGCCGCGCGTGCCGAGATGGACGTCGCTGATCCATATCGTGCGATAGCGCGTGCGCTCGACGATCCGCTCAGGCAAATACGGCCGTGAATTGGCGAAGTCGGCGAGGTCGGTGACGTCCCCCAATGTTACCGGGGCAAGCGTTGCGGTCGTCGGCATGGCGGGCCTCCATGCCAAAGCGCCTACAAGTGCCGCGTTACGCCGCGATCACGTTGCGGTGACGGTTCTGTCTCGGTCGCGTGACGGTTCGGAGTCACGGATCGAAGCGGATATGCCCCGGCTGCGCTGCCACACGCGCCAACCAAGCGGTTAGCGCGGGGCTTGCACTGAGCACGAACCCGCCCTCCTCGGCCACATGCGTGTAGGCGTAGAGCACGATGTCGGCGAGCGTCATCGCATCGCCAACGAGCCAGTCGCGCCCCGTCAGATGACGTTCCAGCAGCGCAAGCGCGTCGCGCCCGGCAGCCTCTTTGCTAGGCACCAGCGCGCGCTGCGCCGGGGTCAGCGCCGCCTCGCCAATGAAATGCCGCCAGAAGCGCAGCGTCGCGACATTGGGCTCGTGGCTGTATTGCTCCCAGAACATCCAGCGCAGCATGTCGGCGCGATCGAAGCGATCGGCCGGGATCAACGCACTGTCGTGTGCCAGCCAAGCACACGCTGCGTTGCTCTCGGGCAGAAAGCGGTCGCCGATCTGAAGCACCGGAATGCGCCCGCCGGCATCGACCTCCGCCAGGAAGGCCGCCGTCCGCGTCTCGCCGCTCCGAATATCGTAGCTGCGCCGGTCCAGCATGACGCCGACATGCGCAGCGGTCAGGCGGATCTTGTAACAATTGCCTGACGCCGGGTCTTCGTGGAGGATGATCGCGGTCACCCTAGCCCATTACCAGCACGATCTTGCCCACATGCTCGCCCGCTTCCATCCGGCGGTGTGCCTCGGCCGCTTCGGCGAGTGGATAGGTCTTGTCGAGCACCGGCTTCAGCTTGCCCGCCTCGACATGCGGCCAGACGGTGCGCGCGAGTTCGTCGGCGACCATTGCCTTGAACGACGTATCGCGCCCGCGCAGCGTCGATCCCGTCAGCGTCAAGCGGCGGCGCATCACCTCGAAGATCGGAATCGTCGCGGTCGCGCCGCCCTGCACCGCGATCGAAACGTGGCGGCCGTCGTCGGCAAGGCATTTCAGGTTGCGCGCGACATAGTCGCCGCCGACCATGTCGAGCACCGCGGCGCAGCCCTTGCCACTAGTGATCTCGGCCACCCGCGCGACGAAATCCTCGGTCTTGTAGTTGATCGCATGGTCGGCGCCGAGCGCCTTGGCCGCCGCTACCTTGTCGTCCGACCCGGCGGTGACGATGATCGACAGCCCGAAGATGTTGGCGAGCGCGATCGCCATCGTCCCGATCCCGCTCGTGCCGCCATGGACCAGCACCGTATCACCCTCGACCGCGAAGGCGCGTTCGAACAGGTTGGTCCACACGGTGAAGAGCGTCTCGGGGATCGCCGCGGCTTCTTCCAGCGTCACGCCATCGGGGATCGGCAGGCATTGCCCGGCCGGTGCGACGGCATATTGCGCATAGCCGCCGCCAGCCACCAGGGCGCAGACGCGCTGGCCGATCATCTCGTCGCCGACGTCTGCGCCGACCGCGACGACCTCCCCGGCCAGCTCCAGCCCGAGGATCGAGGGCGCGCCCGGCGGCGGCGGATAGCCGCCCTTGCGCTGCAGCACGTCGGGGCGATTGACGCCCGCCGCCGCGACGCGGATCAGCACTTCGCCGGCGGCCGGCGAGGGCACTGGCCGCTCGGTGGGCACCAGCACTTCTGGGCCACCGGGCGCATCAGGATCGATCGCCAGCATCGTCGTCGGAAATTCGTGCATTGCCGCTCCCCTGCCGCCTGCCGAGTTTCCCGCTCAGCCGCTCGACGCGCGCCTTATTGACTTCGCACCTGCAGCGGTCAACGATGCGCTTCATGGATCTGGATGATATCCTTGGGTCCCGGCCCGACGATCCCCTTGCCGCGCTTGTACGCGAGGATCTCGATCGGCTTTCGGTGACCGAGTTGGAGGAGCGGATCGCGGCGCTGGAGCGCGAGATTTCACGCAGCCGTACCAAGATCGACTTCGCCGTTAATCATCGCGCAAGCGCCGACGCGATATTCAAGCGATGAACGCTGGCGCACTGGTGCAGCGGATCGACCATCGCATCAGTGCGGAAGCCCCAGCGCTTGATGCCGGGCTCACCCATCACGACATTGTGAGCAAGGGCAAGGCGCCTGCCTGCGGCCCGCTTGGAGTAATCTAATGCCATCCTTTGCCAGCGCTCTCGAGACCACGCTGCACAAGGCGCTCGAGGCAGCGTCTTCCCGGCGCCACGAATATGCGACGCTCGAACATTTGCTCTTCGCGCTCGTCGATGACGAACACGCCAGCCAGGTGATGACGGCGTGCGGCGTCGATCTCGGCGAGATCAAAACGACTGTGTCGCACTATCTCGACACCGAGCTTGGCGCGCTCAAGGTCGACCAGCAGACCGACCCCTCGCCGACCAGCGGCTTTCAGCGCGTCGTCCAGCGCGCGATCCTGCACGTCCAATCGTCGGGTCGCGACGAGGTGACCGGCGCCAACGTACTCGTCGCGCTCTTCTCCGAACGCGAGAGCTACGCCGTCTATTTCCTTCAGCAGCAGGACATGAGCCGGCTCGACGCGGTCAGCTTCATCAGCCACGGCGTCGGCAAGGGCGTATCTTCGCCCGAGACCGCCGCCGGGCCGAAGGGCGCCGAGGATAAGGAAGAGAAGAAGCCGGCGGAGAAGGGCAAGGGCGAAAGCGCGCTCAAGCAATTCACCGTCGATCTCAACGAGAAGGCCAGGAAGGGCAAGGTCGATCCGCTGATCGGCCGCGGCCCCGAGGTCGACCGCACGATCCAGATCTTGTGCCGCCGCTCGAAGAACAATCCGCTTTATGTGGGCGATCCCGGCGTCGGCAAGACGGCGATCGCGGAAGGCCTCGCGCGCAAGATCGTCGAGGGCGACGTGCCCGACGTCCTCAAGCCCGCGGTGATCTACTCGCTCGACATGGGCGCGTTGCTCGCCGGCACGCGCTATCGCGGCGATTTCGAGGAGCGGCTGAAGCAAGTCGTCAACGAGCTTGAGAAGCTGCCGCACGCGGTGCTCTTCATCGACGAGATCCACACCGTGATCGGTGCCGGCGCCACCAGCGGCGGCGCGATGGACGCGTCCAACCTGCTGAAGCCCGCGCTGTCGGGCGGCACGATCCGCTGCATCGGCTCGACCACGTACAAGGAATTCCGCAACCACTTCGAAAAGGATCGTGCGCTGCTGCGCCGGTTCCAGAAGATCGACGTTAATGAGCCGACGATCGAGGACACGATCAAGATCCTCGCCGGTCTGCGCTCGGCGTTTGAAACGCATCATGACGTTAAGTACACGCCTGACGCGATCAAGTCGGCGGTTGAGCTCAGCGCGCGCTACATCAATGATCGCAAACTGCCCGACAAGGCGATCGACGTGATCGACGAAGTCGGCGCGATGCAGATGCTGGTGCCGCCGAACAAGCGCAAGAAGACGATCACGCCCAAGGAGATCGAGCTCGTCATCGCGACGATGGCGCGCATTCCGCCGAAGAGCGTGTCGACCGACGACAAGCGCGTGCTCGAACATCTCGAGACCGATCTGAAGCGCGTCGTCTTCGGCCAGAACAAGGCAATCGAGAACCTTGCTTCGGCGATCAAGCTCAGCCGCGCCGGGCTGCGCGATCCCGAAAAGCCGATCGGCAACTATCTGTTCACCGGCCCCACGGGTGTCGGCAAGACCGAAGTCGCCAAGCAGCTCGCGACAATCATGGGCATCCCGCTCCAGCGCTTCGACATGTCGGAATATATGGAGCGCCACTCGGTCTCGCGGCTGATCGGTGCGCCCCCGGGCTATGTTGGGTTCGACCAGGGTGGTCTGCTGACCGATGCGGTCGATCAGAACCCGCACTGCGTGCTGCTGCTCGACGAGATCGAAAAGGCACATCCGGACCTGTTCAATATCCTGCTGCAGGTGATGGATAACGGGCGTCTGACGGACCAGCACGGCAAGTCGGTCGATTTCCGCAACGTCGTCCTGATCATGACGACCAACGCGGGCGCATCCGACATGGCACGCGAGACGCTCGGCTTCGGCAACCTCACTCGTGAGGGCGAGGACGAGCAGGCGGTGCAGAAGATGTTCACGCCGGAGTTTCGCAACCGACTCGATGCGATCGTGCCGTTCAGCTACCTGCCGACCGAAGTGGTCGCACGCGTGGTCGATAAGTTCATCCTGCAGCTCGAGCTGCAGCTCGCGGACCGCGACGTCCACATCAAGCTCGACGACGAGAGCCGTCAGTGGCTGACGACGAAGGGCTATGACAAACTCTACGGCGCGCGTCCGATGGGCCGCCTGATCCAGGAGAAGATCAAGCAGCCGCTTGCCGAGGAATTGCTGTTCGGCAAGCTCGTCCACGGCGGCGAAGTGACTGTGAAGCTGAAGGACAATGCGCTCGCGTTCGAGATCGTCGGCGCAGCGCCCAAGAAGCCCAAGAAGAAGGGCGGCCGCGCACCCAAGGTCGTCGTCGAATAATCGATCAGGCGCCGGTCTTTGGATCGGCGCCATTTTTCTTTACGGCGCGCTGTAATCGGCAAACGCGCATCGCGCCCGCGCCCTAATCAGCCTTCCAACTCGCGCATCAGCGTGCGGACCGCGCTGTCCACGTCGCGATCGGTGTCGCGCAGCTCCTCGATCCGACGAACGGCATGGATCACCGTCGAATGATCGCGCCCGCCAAATTTGCGCCCGATCTCGGGCAACGAGCGCGTCGTCAGCCGCTTGGCCAGATACATTGCGATCTGACGCGGCCGCGCCACCGCACGTGCGCGGCGCGCGGAAATGAGGTCGACCGGCTTGAGGTCGAAATGGGTCGAGACAAGCTTCTGGATCTCGTCGATCGTCACCCGGCGCTGCACCCCGCGCAGCACGTCGCCAAGCGCCGCGATCGCAAAATCGAGGTCGATCGTGTCGCCGGTCAGTTGCGCATAAGCGACCACGCGGTTCAGCGCGCCCTCAAGCTCGCGAATGCTGCCAGTGATTCGCGCCGCCAGCAGGTCGAGCACGTCCATCGGCACGCGCGCGTCGGGCAGGTCGGCGACCTTGCGCGTCAGGATCGTGCGGCGCAGCTCGAGTGACGGCGCCTTGATGTCCGCGACCAGGCCGATTGCCATCCGCCCGACGATGCGCTGCTCAATGCCTTCCAGCGCCTGCGGGCAGCGATCGGCCGAGATCACCAGCCGCTTCCCCGCCCCCATGATCTCGTTGACGGTGTGGAAGAATTCCTCCTGCGTCGCATCCTTGCCGGCGATGAACTGCAGATCGTCGATCAGCAGCAGATCGGCCGAGCGCAGCCGCGACTTGAACGCGAACGTATCGCGCGCGCGCAGCGACGCGACGAAATCGAACATGAATCGCTCGGCCGACATCGCGATCACCCGCGCGCCGGGTTGGGCGGCGACGAAGGAGTGGCCGATCGCGTGCATCAGGTGCGTTTTGCCCTGACCGGTCCCCGAATGGAGGAACAATGGGCTGAACCGCACCGGGCCAGGCTCGGCCAGCGCGCGCGCGGCGTTGAACGCCACCTTGTTCGACACATCGACGACGAAGCGATCGAACGTGTTGCGCGGATCGAGCACCGGCTGCTCGATCTCGAGCGCCGCGGCGGATGTGGCTAGGGCAGGCGCTGCGGCTGGCACCGCGGCCACGGCCGGCGCCGCGATCACGTGCGCGACCGGGGCAGCGCTCGCCGTCTCGATCGTCACGCTGCGCACCTGCGGCAGGATGGCACGGAACTCGTGCACCAGCCGCTCGGCATAGTGATTGCGCACCCAGTTCGTCATGAACGCCGATGGCAGCGTCAGCCGCACCCGCTCCACGTCGCCGCTCTCGTCGAGTTCGATCGGCTTGAGCCACTGGTCGAACAATCGACTACCGGCCGATTCGCGCAGGTTGGCGCGTACTCGCGCCCACGCCCGGCTGATGTCGCTTGCCTCTTCGGGTACTCGATACTGGGACAACGGCACGCACACCTCTCCTTCGGCCGCGACACAGGTCACGACCGCAGATCGAAACTCGACAAAATATGTCCCCCGAATGTGGCCCCCGCCACGGTCGGCTACGACGATGATTGGCGCGTATCGGGCAGAGCGCCCACGCGACTAGAGTGGTTTAGGAACAGCAAGGTGAGTCGATCAAGTCCGTCCGCTGCCACATTTCCGAAATAATCGGCCTTGACTCGACACTGGCCACGCAAATGCGTCGGAAAACTTATAATGCGCTGTAATTGCTGAACAATTCCGGATCGCCTCATTTGGTCGATAGCGCGAATCGCGGGGAATCCTAGGGTTCCGGCGTCGGCAAAAAATAGTGCAGCAACTGCGTCCGGATCGGGCAAAAAGTCTTGCCGGATGATGGCGCTAGCGCGGCGCCAGATAAACACGATTCATACGAAGACCGGAAGTTGCCGCCGCGCCAAGACGCGGCGGCAGCTTCCATCAGGCACGCATCAAGCGGCGGCCTGCGCCTCGAGTGCGGGATAGTCGACATAGCCCTCGGGGCCGTTCGAATACCACGTCTTGGGATTGTCCTGCGTCAGCGGGGCGCCGGTGCGCAGCCGCTCGACCAGATCGGGATTGCCGATGAACGCGCGCCCGAACGCAATCGCGTCTGCCACGCCCGAGTCGAGGTCGGTCTGCGCCGTTTCCGTCGTGTAGTCCTGGTTCAGCACCAGCGGCCGGCTGAACACCTTGCGGATCTTCGGGCTCAGCTTGGGCACGGTCGTCGATCCGAAAGTGCCTTCCGGGCCCTGCTCGCGCAGTTCGAGGAACGAAATGCCGAGTTCGTCGAGCGCCTTGGCCGCCGGCAGGAACACCGCTTCGGGATCGCTGTCGTCGGCGCCCTGCGTCTCGCCGTTGGGCGACAGGCGGATCGAGGTGCGATCGGCACCCGCCACCGCGATCACCGCTGCCACCACTTCCTTCATGAAGCGGATGCGATTCTCGGGCGAGCCGCCATATTCATCCTCGCGCAGGTTGGTGTTGTCGCGCAGGAACTGGTCGACCAGATAGCCGTTCGCGCCATGCACCTGCACGCCGTCGAACCCGGCCTCGAGCGCGTTGCGCGTGGCCTCGGCATATTGCTCGATCGCTTCCTTGATCTCGTCGAGCGTCGCGGCGCGTGCCTCGCCATAGGGGTTCTTCTCGGGATTGCCGTACGGCGCCCGCGTCACCGATGCCGACAGCGGCTGCAGTTTGTTGACGTCGGGGCGCGCCAGCCGGCCCTGGTGCCACAGCTGCGCGATGATCTTGCCGCCCGCCTCGTGCACCGCCTCGGTCACCGGCTTCCACGCCTCGGTCTGCTCCTGCGTCCACAGGCCCGGCGCGTTCGGCCAGCCCAGGCCCTGGCGGCTGATGCCCGTCGCCTCGGAGATGATCAGCCCGGCGCTGGCGCGCTGGCGATAATATTCGACCATCAGGTCGGTCGGCACATGCTCGCTGGTTGCGCGGGTGCGCGTGAGCGGCGCCATGAGGATACGGTTGGAAGCGCGAATCGCGCCGAGTGCGATCGGATCGAACAGGCTGGGCATTGAGTTCCTTTCAGTTTCACATTGCTACGGGACGCCGCTGATCTAGGCGGTTACGGGGCAGCATGCACGAGGCAACAGCCCCAAGAAAAGCTACATCGCAGCCAAGCGGCAACGCGCTCGCGTTTGCCGCGCTCCTCGCCGGCAATATCGCGCTGGCGTTCGGGCCGTGGTTCGTGCGGCTGACCGATGTCGGCCCCGTGGCTGCGGCTTTCTGGCGCATCGCGCTCGCGACACCCTTGCTGCTCGCGCTCGCCGCCGTCAGCGCACCGCGCGCCTTCGCCAGTGCGCGCGGGCTCGGTTGGATCCTGCTCGGGTCGGGCGTGCTGTTCGCGGGTGACCTGGCAAGTTGGCACGTCGGCATTCACCAGACGAAGCTCGCCAATGCGACGCTGTTCGGCAACGCCGCGACCTTCGTATTCCCGCTCTACGGCTTCCTTGTCGCGCGCACGTGGCCGACGCGGATGCAGGGCGTCGCGCTTGGCCTCGCCGCAGTCGGCGCGGCGCTGTTGATGGGGCAATCGTACCAGCTCGCGCCCGAGAACCTGATTGGCGACCTGCTCTGCCTCGTCGCCGGCATCCTCTACGCCGGCTATTTCATCCTGATGGCGCGGGCGCGCGCGACGATGCCTCCGCTGCCCGCGCTCGGCCTCTCGTCGGCCGCCGCGACGCTGCCGCTGCTGGTCGCGGCGCTGCTGCTCGGCGAACGAATCATGCCGGGCGATTGGACGCCGCTGGTGGCGCTCGCGCTGCTCAGTCAGGTCGTCGGCCAGGGGCTGATGATCTATGCGCTCGGCCGCATCAGCCCGCTCGTCATCGGCCTCGCGCTGCTGACCCAGCCGGTGGTCGCGGCCGCGATCGGTTGGCTGGCTTATGGCGAGACATTGGGGTCGGCGGACCTGATCGGCGCGCTGTTGGTGGCAGTCGCGCTCGTGCTGGTGCGGATCGCACCCGAGCGCCTTCCCCGACCGATCTGACCGCCGATCTCACGTGCGCCGGCAACGAAACCGGCCTATATCCGATCTATGACTCAGGCCGCAGACCTCACGCTCGACGAAATCCGCAGCGCGCTCGCCCCGGCGATTGCCGAGAATGCCGCATTTGACGGCTGGGGCCCCGCCGCGCGCGACATGGCCGCGGACATGGCCGACATCGACCGCGACGTTGCCGCGCTCGCCTTCGAACATGGCACGATCGCGATGATCGACGCTTGGTTCGCCAGCATCGACGCCGCGATGCTCGCGGCCGTGCCGCCCGAGCAGCTCGCGGTGATGAAGATCCGCGCGAAGATCACCTCGCTCGTCGAGGCGCGGCTGGACACGCTTGCCCCGCATCGTGAGGCGCTCCGCCGCGCGGTTGCGATCCTCGCACAACCGCAGAATGTCGCCGCCGCCGCGCGACTCGGCTGGCGCAGCGCCGATACGATGTGGCGTGCGGCGGGCGACACGGCGACGGACTATAACCATTACACCAAGCGCGCGATGCTGCTGGCGGTCTACGGCGCCACCGTCACCGTCTTCCTCGACGACGAAAGCGACGGCCAGGCCGACACGCGCGCCTTCCTCGCGCGCCGCATCGACGGGATCATGCGCTTCGAAACCGCCAAGGCAAGCTTCGTTCGCCGCACCCGGAACCGCCCAAGCCTGAGCCGCTTCGTCGGCCGGCTGCGCTACCCGATAGCGTGATCCAATCCTCCCCAAGCTGAGCTTGGGGAGGGGTACCGCCCGCGCAGCGGGTGGTGGAGGGGAAATGCAGCACACGACCCGCTAGCGGCATCACCACTCTTCCCACGCCTCCCACTCCACGACGGGGAGGATTAAATTGATAATCGTTCGCATCACCGATATGGTGTGCATGTGCTTGCTCCCGCCTCGCTCCCTCTCGAACTGTTACCCGCCCGCCGCCGCGCGGTCGTGACAGCGATCGCCTGGGATCGGCTAGCCGTCCCCGAAGCACGGCGGCTGCGCGAGTTCGGCTTCGACGAAGGCGTGCACGTCGAGATCCTGCACCGCGCCACGCTGTTCCGCGGCCCGGTCGCCTGCCGCATCGGCCGCATGACCGTCGCGCTGCGGCGCAGCGTCGCCGCCGCGATTACCGTCACGATCGACTGAGATGAGCCTGCTTCCGCTGGTCGCGCTGGTCGGCAATCCCAATGCCGGCAAATCGGCGCTGTTCAACGCGCTGACCGGCGCGCGGCAGAAGGTCGGCAATTACCCCGGCGTCACCGTCGAGCGGCATTCCGGCCGGCTCGCGCTCGACGATGGCCGTCCGGTCGAGCTGGTCGACCTGCCCGGCACCTACAGCCTCGATCCCTCCTCGCCCGACGAGCAGGTGACGCGTGACGTGTTGTTCGGGCGACAGGCCGGCGAGCGCCGTCCCGATGCGCTCGTCGTCGTCGTCGATGCCGCGAACCTCGATCTCCACCTGCGCTTCGCGTTGCAGTTGATCGCGCTCGATCTTCCGGTGGTCGTCGCGCTCAACATGATCGACCTCGCCGAGCGCGACGGGTTGCAGCTGTCGCCCGAAACGCTCGCGCGCGAACTCGGCGTGCCCGTCATCCCGACCGTCGCAGTCCGCAAGCGCGGCCTTGATCCGCTGCGCGCCGCGCTGACCGCCGCGGTCGACGGCAGTGCGGAGCGCTCACCGCGCGATACGGACGCCGCCGATCAGCCGATCGCGGCGCTCCAACGCCGCGCGCGGGCGCTTTCCGCCGCCGCGACCGTCTCCGAAACGCCGATGCGCCGCTGGAACCATGCGCTCGACACCGTCGCATTGCACCCGGTGATCGGGCCGGTGCTGCTGGTCGCGCTGATGTTCGTGATGTTCCAGGCGGTGTTCACCTGGTCCGAAGCCCCGATCGGCTGGATCGAAGCCGGCTTTGCCGCGCTCGATGACGGAATCCGCGGCGCCTTGCCCGATGGGCTGCTGCGCTCGATGCTGACCGACGGGATCATCGCTGGCGTCGGTGCCGTCGTCGTCTTCCTGCCGCAGATCCTGATCCTCTTCACCTTCATCCTGGTGCTCGAGGCATCGGGCTACATGGTCCGCGCCGCCTTCCTGATGGATCGGCTGATGGCAGGCGTCGGGCTGTCAGGCCGCGCGTTCATCCCATTGCTGTCGAGCTTCGCCTGCGCCGTCCCCGGCATCATGGCGACGCGCACGATCAGCGACGAGAAGGATCGGCTCACCACCATCCTGATCGCGCCGCTGATGACCTGCTCGGCGCGCCTGCCGGTCTATACGATCATCATCGGCGCGTTCATCCCCAACACCAGCGTACTGCCCGGTGTCGGCCTGCAAGGGCTGGTGCTGCTCGTCCTGTACCTGATGGGCATCGTCGGCGCGTTCGTCGCCGCGCTGGTGCTTCGCCGGACGGTTACGAAGGGCGAATCGTCGGGCTTCATGATGGAGATGCCGAAATACCAGATGCCGCGCCTCACTGACGTGGCGATCGGCCTGTGGAGCCGCGCGGCGATCTTCCTCAAACGCGCCGGCACGATCATCGCGCTCACCACGATCGTGCTATGGGCGCTGCTCAGCTTCCCGCGTGCTCCCGAGGGGCAAAGCCAGGTCGATTATTCGATCGCAGGCAAGATCGCAGGGGGGATCGAAGTGCTCGTCGCCCCGATCGGCTTCAACCGCGATATCGCGCTCGCGCTGATCCCGGCAATGGCGGCGCGCGAGGTTGCGGTGGCGGCGATTGGCACCGTTTACGCCGTCGATAACCCCGAGGATGCCGCAGGCGAACGCACGATCATCGAGAATCTGCGCGACCGCTGGTCGCTGCCCACCGCGCTCGCGTTTCTGATGTGGTTCGTCTTCGCGCCGCAGTGCATCTCGACCATCGCCGTCACCCGGCGCGAGACCAACGGGTGGAAGTGGCCGCTGTTCATGGTTGGCTATCTGTTCGCCGCCGCCTACATCATGGCCGGAATCACATACTGGCTCGCGATCGCCGCGGGCCTCTGAGGGGCCCCAATGGCAGGCAGCGTTAACAAGGTAATTCTCGTCGGCAATCTCGGCCGCGATCCCGAATCGCGCTCGTTCCAGAACGGCGGCAAGGTCGTCGAGCTGCGACTGGCGACCTCCGAAAGCTGGAAGGATCGCAACTCGGGCGAGCGTAAGGAGAAGACCGAGTGGCACACCGTGAAGGTGTTCACCGAAGGCCTTGCGAACGTGGCCGAAAAGTATCTGCGCAAGGGCAGCAAGGTTTACATCGAGGGCGCGCTGACCACGCGTAAGTGGCAGGATCAGCAGGGCAACGACCGCTATTCGACCGAAGTGGTGCTGCAGGGCTTCAATAGCGTGCTGACGATGCTTGATGGCCCCGGCGGCAATAGCGGCGGTGGCGGTGGCGGCGCGCGTGACGACTTCGGCGGCAGCGACGACTTCGGCGGCGGCGGCGGCGCCTCTTCGGGCGGTCGCGGCGGCACCAGCGGCGGTGGCAGCAAAAGCGGCGGCGGCTTCGGCCAGGCGCGTGGCGGCTTCGGCGACGATCTCGACGACGACGTGCCGTTCTGATCCACGCCCGTCACCCCGGCACTCGCCGGCAAGGCCATCTAGTTTCAGGAGCCGTTACGCACCCCGCCCTTCCCATTCTTGACGAGATCGATCGCGCGCGTGTGATGGCGCTTTACGACCTCGCCGGCGCCCGCAGTGAAGGCGCGCTCGACGATCTCGTGAACTTCGCGTCCGAACTATGCGCGGCACCTGTCGCGCTCGTCAGCGTCGTCGAGGAGGAGTTCCAGAGCTTCCTCGCACGCGTCGGCACGGATCTGGAAAGCACGCCGCGGTCGCAATCCTTTTGCGCCCACGCGATGCACGGCCATCAGGTGATGGAAGTGCCCGATGCGTCGCGCGATCCGCGCTTCGCCGATAATCCACTCGTCACCGGGCCGCCGAACATCCGCTTCTACGCCGGCGCGCCGCTCGTTTCGCGCGATGGCGTTCCGCTCGGCGCGATTTGCATCATTGACGATACGCCGCGCGATGGCCTCACGCCGTTCCAGACGCGCGGGCTCGAGATCCTCGCCACCGCTGCCATGGCCCGGCTCGACGCCCGGCGCGCGGCGCGCGAGCGGCGCGAACAGCGCGCGACCGTCGCGGAAACGCGCGCGGCGCTCGTCGACAGCGAAATGCGTTTCCAGACGCTCGCCGATACGATGCCGCAAATGGTGTGGTCCGCGCTGCCCGACGGCTTCCACGATTACTACAACGCGCGCTGGTACGAATTCACGGGCGTCCCCGCTGGCACCACCGACGGCGAGGGCTGGAACGACATGTTTCATCCCGAGGATCAGGATCGCGCGTGGCAGCTCTGGCGGCACAGCCTGGAAACGGGCGAGCTTTACCAGATCGAATATCGCTTGCGCCATTTCGACGGCACCTACCGCTGGGTGCTTGGCCGCGCGCAGCCGATCCGCGATGCGGAAGGCCACATCACGCGCTGGTTCGGCACCTGCACCGACATCCACGAACAGAAGCTCGCGCTCGAAGAACGCGAGGTCATCAGCCAGGAATTGTCGCACCGGATCAAGAACATCTTCGCGGTGATGAGCGGGCTGATCCACCTCGCTGCGCGCGCGCACCCTGACATTGCGCCGCTCGCCGCTGACTTGCGCGAGCGTATCGCCGCGCTCGGCCGCGCGCATGATTTCGTCCGCCCTCACAGCAACAATTCGCGACCATCGGCGCAGCAGGACAGTCTGCGCGGCTTGCTCGAGGAGCTGCTCGCTCCGTATCAGTCGAACGCGGCCGAGCGCGTGACGGTAACCGGCATCGACATCGCGATCGATGATCGCGCCGCGACGCCTCTCGCACTCCTGTTTCACGAGCTTGCCACCAACGCGAGCAAATACGGCGCGCTTTCCACGCCGAATGGTCATGTGACGATCGACATAACGGCACATCGTGACGTTTCGCGCATAATCTGGCGCGAGGACGGCGGTCCGCTGCTCAGCGGCAACGCGGAACCGTCAGGCTTCGGCAATCAATTGATCGAGCTCAGCGCCGTCCGACAGCTCGGCGGCCGCGTAGAGCGAGAATGGCGTCGCGAAGGATTGCAGCTGACGATCGAAGCGCCGGCGGCGTCATTCAGCCGTGTGCTGCGAACCGAATGACGTCGTCGTTCGCGACCGCTGGCTCGCCGCTGGCCAAGGCCGCCGCAGCGAGGATTGCCTGATCGCTAAACGGCTTGCGGATGTAGCCAAGCGCGTCTGGGCACCCCGAAATCTGCGCCGGATTGGCGGTGACGAATACAACCTTCACCCCGTAGTCGCGCGCGATTTTCTCAGCGATTTTCGGTCCGGTCGCCCCATCGCGCAGGTTGATATCGACGAATGCGAAGGAACAACCCGGCGCGGCGGCGAGCGCCTGATCGCTATCGGCCGCGATCGCCACGACATTATAGCCAGCGTCAACGAGGATGCGCTCCAGATCGAGAGCAACAAAAATCTCGTCTTCAATGATGAGTGCGGTCTTGGTCATGGTCCTGGGCGAAGCAACGGCTTTAATCTGGATTGGTTCCGCGCAACAGGAAGATGGCGTGCTCAGCCAGAAAGTTCGCCGCCGCCGATGTGGTCTTCTTGTCACCCGACAGGAACCAAGCGCCTTCGACCTCGACGTTGCGTTGCTTCAGATGCGCGCGAAAGTCGTCGATCGTCAGGTGGTGGATGTTGGGCGTGTCGAACCAGCGTTCGGGCAGCAGCCGAGTCACCGGCATCCGCCCGCCCCACAACAGCGACACGCGCACCCGCCAGTGCGCGAAGTTGGGAAAGCTCACGAACGCCCGCCGACCGATCCGCAGCAAATGCCCCAGCACCGCATCGGGCGCGCGACACGTCTGCAACGTCTGGCTCAGGATCGCATAGTCGAAACTCGCATCGGGGTAGCTCGCCAGATCGACATCGGCGTCCCCCTGGATCACGCTGAGCCCCCGCCCCACCGCCGCGGCGACGTTCCCCGGATCGAGCTCCAGCCCGCGCGCATCGGCCTGCTTGCCATCGCGCAGCGCCGCCATCAGCGCCCCGTCGCCGCAGCCGATGTCGAGCAGCCGGCTGCCCGGCGCGACATGATCCGCGATGATCGCCAGATCGGCGCGCAGCGTCATGGAGCCGCTTCCAGTATCGCGCGAAGGTCGGGCGCAATTCGCTCCATGTAGCGGCCCGGCCGAACCAGCGGTGTGAAACCGAGCGCCGCATACACGCCATGCGCGTCCGCCGTGGTCAGTGCGATCCGCCGGATGCCGGCAAATCCCGGGTGATCGAGGAACCACTGCACCATGCGCCGCGCGATCCCCTGCCCCCGCATGCGCTCCTCGATCCAGACGTCGGCGAGCCAGGCAAAGGTCGCATGATCGGTGATCATCCGCGCGAACCCCACCTGCACCTCGCCGTCGTACGCACCAAGACAATGCGATCCGGCGATCGCCCGCTCCACCAGTTCGCGTTCGATCCCCGGCGACCAATAGCTCAACGCGAGCCAGCCCTGCACCGTGGCTACGTCGATCCGGTTGCGGTCGTCGCTCAGCTCGATCATGCGCCCGTCCCCAGAAAGCCCGCGACCACCCGGTTCATCGCCGGCGAATCGAGCAGGAACGCGTCATGGCCATATGGGCTCGTCAGCTCGACGAAGCTCACCGGCGCGCCCGCCGCGTTGAGCGCCTGGACGATGCTGCGCGATTCCGCGGTCGGATACAGCCAGTCGGTATCAAAGCTCACCAGCGCAAACCGTGCGCGCGTCTGTCGGAAGGCATTGGCGAGCAGCCCGCCATGCTCCTCCGCCAAGTCGAAATAGTCCATCGCGCGAGTGATATAGAGATAGCTGTTCGCATCGAAACGATCGACGAACGCGATCCCCTGATGCCTGAGGTAACTCTCGACCTGGAAATCGGCGTCGAACCCAAAACTCTTGGCTTCCCGCGCTTGCAGCCGCCGCCCGAATTTCTCGGTCAGCCCGGCCTCCGACAGATAAGTGATATGCGCCGCCATCCGCGCCACCGCGAGCCCGGCGGCGGGCACGTCATGCCCATAATATTCGCCCCCGCGCCAGTTCGGATCGGCCATGATCGCTTGCCGCCCCACCTCGTGGAAAGCGATGTTCTGCGCCGAATGCCGCGGCGCGGTAGCGATCGCCACGACTGCCTCCACCCGGTCGGGGAACGTCGCCGGCCAGCTCAGCGCCTGCATCCCGCCCATCGATCCGCCGATCACCGCTTTCAGCCGGCCGACGCCGAGATGATCGAGCAGCAGCGCCTGCGCGCGCACCATGTCGCGGATCGTGATCACCGGGAACGCCATACCCCACGGCCGCGTGCTCGCCGGATCAATCGTCGCCGGCCCTGACGATCCCATGCAACTGCCCAGCACGTTGGCGCACACCACGAAGAACCGATCGGTATCCACCGGCCGCCCCGGCCCCACCATCTGCGTCCACCAGCCCGGCTTGCCGGTGCGCGGATTGGCCCCCGCGACATGCTGATCCATCGTCAGCGCGTGGCAGACGAGCACCGCATTGCCCCCATCGGGCGCAAGGCGGCCATAGGTCTCGTACGCGATCTCGACCGGCGACAGGCTGCCCCCGCCGTCGAGCGGCAGCGGGCCGGGCAGGCTGACGTGGCGCTGGAGACCG
The DNA here is from genome assembly GCF_020866845.1 of Sphingomonas radiodurans. Taxonomy (NCBI): domain Bacteria; kingdom Pseudomonadati; phylum Pseudomonadota; class Alphaproteobacteria; order Sphingomonadales; family Sphingomonadaceae; genus Sphingomonas; species Sphingomonas radiodurans. The sequence goes on along the minus strand of NZ_CP086594.1, from coordinate 2,130,505 downwards.
AAACGCTGGTCGTCGGCGGACATGCGCGTGCCGCTAGCATTGTGCGGGCGGAGGGGGAAGCGGCTGGGCCCCGCGCGATACATTGCCATCCCCCGCCGCCGCCCGCTATGCGCCCGCCCATGACAGGCCCCACCCCCAAGCCATGGATCATGGAGATCGCGCCCTACGTCCCCGGCCGCTCGACGACCGATGACGGGCGCAAGGTCGCCAAACTTTCCTCGAACGAGAACCCGCTCGGCACCAGCCCGCACGCGCGCGCCGCCTTCGCCACCGCCGCCACGAACCTCGAACGCTATCCCGACGCCGGCGCCACCGAGCTTCGCGACGCGCTCGCCGCGAAGCATGGCCTAGACCCAGCGCGGATCATCTACGGCAACGGATCGGACGAGGTGCTGCATCTCGCCGCCGGCGCCTTTGCCGGGCCGGGCGACGAGGTGATCTACGTCAACTACGGCTTTGCGGTCTATAACATCGCCGCGCGCCGCACCGGCGCGACGCCAGTGATCGCCCCCGACCACGATTACGCCACCCACGTCGACGCGATCCTCGCTGCGGTCACTGATCGCACGCGCGTCGTCTTCGTCGCGAACCCGAACAACCCGACCGGCACGTATGCGCCGCGCAGCGAGATCGAGCGGCTGCACGCAGGCTTGCGCGACGACATCCTGCTCGTGCTCGACCATGCGTATGCGGAGTATATCGACGGGACCAACGACGATGGCGGCATGGCGCTCGCCGAGCGGTCGTCGAACGTGCTCGTCACGCGCACCTTTTCGAAAATGTACGGTCTGGCCGCCGAGCGGATCGGCTGGGGCTATGGCGCCGCGCCGATCATCGAGGCGATGCACCGCATCCGCCTGCCCTTCTCGATCACCATCGCCGGCACCGCGGCGGCTGTCGCCGCGCTTGGCGATACCGAGTTCGTCGCCGAAACCGCCGCGCACAACGCCAAGTGGCGCACCTGGTTCGCCGAAGAGATCGCCAAGCTCGGCAACGCCGGCCTGCGCGCGATCCCCAGCCAGGCCAATTTCGTGCTCGTGCTGTTCAAAGGCCAGCTGACTGCCGAGGCCGCGTACCAAGGGCTGATGGACGCCGGCTACATCGTCCGCTGGCTCCCCGGCCAGGGTCTGCCGCACGGCCTGCGCATCACGATCGGCACCGCGCAGGAGACGATCGGCGTGATCGCAGCGCTGCGGACATTGGTGGGCGCGGACGCGTGAACCTCCTGCCAATTCACTCCCCCCACCCGTTCGTCCCGAGCGGAGTCGAGGGACATGCCACAAGCGTCACCGCCGGTGACCATGCCTCGACTTCGCTCGGCACGAACGGAGCCGGGGGTATCTCGGTCTGCGGCTGACATGCTCCCCTTCTCCCGCGTCACCATCGTCGGCCTCGGCCTGATCGGTTCCTCGGTCGCGCGCGCGGTGCGCCAGCACATGCCGACGGTGCGCCTCACCGGCCATGACGCCGACCCGGACGTGCGCGCCCGCGCGGACGCACTCGGCATCGTCGACGATGTGACCGACACGATCGGGGCTGCGGTGACCGACGCCGACCTCGTCATCCTGTGCGTCCCCGTCGGCGCGATGGGCGCGGCAGCGGCGGACATGGCGGCGGATCTGCCCGCCGACGCGATCGTCAGCGATGTCGGCAGCTGCAAGGCGGAGGTCGCGCGCGCGCTCACGCAAGCGCTGCCGAACGCCACGATCGTCCCCGCGCACCCTGTCGCGGGCACCGAGAAGAGCGGCCCCGAAGCGGGCTTCGCGAGCCTGTTCAACGGCCGCTGGTGCATCGTCACTCCGCTGGCCGACGGCGATCCGATCGCTACCGAGCGTGTCGCGGAGTTCTGGCGCCGCCTCGGCAGCCAGGTCGAGACGATGGGACCCGAGCATCACGATCGCGTGCTCGCGGTGACGAGCCACCTGCCGCACCTGATCGCCTATACGATCGTGGGAACCGCCAACGATCTCGCCGAAGTCACGCAGTCCGAAGTGATCAAATTCTCCGCCGGCGGCTTTCGCGATTTCACCCGCATCGCCGCGTCCGACCCGACGATGTGGCGCGATGTCTTCCTCGCCAACAAGGAAGCGGTGCTCGAGATGCTCCAGCGCTTCAGCGAGGATCTGACGCACCTCCAGCGCGCGATCCGCCGCGACGACGGCGACACGCTGTTCGACCTGTTCTCGCGCACCCGCACGATCCGCCGCTCGATCGTCGATCAGGGCCAAGACGACGCCGCGGCCGACTTCGGCCGCCGGCACGAATAGGGCACATATGGTGGGGAGCATTTACCCATCCCGTTCGCCCTGAGGAGAGGCTGAGCTTGTCGAAGCCTCGTCTCGAAGGGCCCGCCGCGTCGCTCGGGCATGTGCTTCGAGACGGCCTTTCGGCAAGCTCAATGCCTCCTCAGCACGAACGGGCGTTGGTCACCCCACCCGGTTCGCAACCAGATCCTCTACCACCGCCGGGTCGGCCAGCGTCGACGTATCGCCGAGGCTGCTCACATCGCCCTCGGCAATCTTGCGAAGGATACGCCGCATGATCTTGCCCGATCGCGTCTTCGGCAGTCCCGGTGCGAACTGGATCGCATCGGGGCTCGCGATCGGCCCGATCTCCTTGCGCACCCACTGCCGCAAGTCCGCCGCCAGCGCGTCCGACCCCGCCTCGCCCGCGTTCAGCGTGACATAGGCGTAGATCCCCTGCCCCTTCACGTCGTGCGGCATGCCCACCACCGCAGCCTCGGCCACCTTGGGATGCAACACCAGCGCGCTCTCCACCTCGGCGGTTCCCATGCGGTGTCCGCTGACGTTGATCACGTCGTCCACCCGCCCGGTGATCCAGTAATAGCCGTCCTCGTCGCGGCGGCAGCCGTCGCCGGTGAAGTATTTGCCGCGATAGGTGGTGAAATACGTCTGGAAGAAGCGTTCGTGGTCGCCCCACACGGTGCGCATCTGCCCCGGCCAACTTGCCGTGATGCAGAGATTGCCGCTCACCGCCCCCTCTAGCACCGCCCCGGTCTCGTCGACCAGTTGCGGATACACCCCCGGCAGCGGCCTGGTCGCCGATCCCGGCTTCAGGTCGGTCGCCCCCGGCAACGGCGCGATCAGCGCCCCGCCCGTCTCGGTCTGCCACCACGTATCGACGATCGGCGAGCGTCCCTCGCCCACCACGTCGTAATACCAGCGCCACGCCTCGGGATTGATCGGCTCGCCGACCGTGCCCAGCAGCTTCAGGCTCGCGCGGCTCGTCGCCTTCACCGGCGCATCGCCCTCCTTCATCAGCGCGCGCAACGCAGTCGGCGCGGTGAAGATCGTGTGCACCTGGTGCCGGTCGACGACCTGCCAGATACGGCTCGCGTCAGGCCACGTCGGCAGCCCCTCGTACATCAGCGTCGTCGCGCCGTTCGCGAGCGGCCCATAGACGATATACGTATGCCCCGTGACCCAACCGATGTCCGCCGCGCACCAGAAAACGTTCCCCGGCCGATAATCGAACACCAGATCGTGCGTGTAGCTTGCCCACAGCAGATAGCCCGCGGTGGAATGAAGCACGCCCTTGGGCTTTCCCGTCGAGCCTGAGGTGTAGAGGATGAACAGCGGGTCTTCTGCGTTCATCGGCTCGGGCGCACATTCCGCGGGCACGCCCGCCGCCGCCTCGTGATACCAGATATCGCGATTATGCATCGGCACGTCGTCGCCGGTCGCCTTGATGACGATCACCGTCTGCAGGCTCGGCGCGCGCTCGGCCGCCGCATCGACATTCGCCTTCAACGGAATGCGCTTCCCCCCGCGGCGTCCGCAATCGGCGGTGATCACCACCTTCGAATCGCAATCCTCGATCCGCCCCGCCAGCGCATCGGGCGAGAACCCCCCGAACACCACCGAATGGATCGCCCCGATCCGCGCGCACGCCAGCAGCGCGAACGCCGCATCGGGGATCATCGGCAGATACACCGTCACCCGGTCGCCCTTGGCGACACCCTGCGCCTTCAGCACATTGGCGAAACGACAGACCTCGGCATGAACCTGGGCATAGGTGAAATGCTTCGGTTCCTCGTTCGGCTCGTCCGGCTCCCAGATGATCGCGACGCTGTCGCCACGCTGCGCCAAGTGCCGGTCGAGGCAATTCACCGAGACGTTGAGCGCCCCGTCCGCGAACCACTTGATCCCGAAATCCGCCTCGTCGAACGACCAGTCCCCCGCCACCGTCGGCGGCGTTACCCAGTCGAGCCGCTTCGCCTGATCCAGCCAGAAGCCATCGGGGTCGGCCGCCGCGGCAGCGCACATCGCCTCATACCCCGCACGATCGACCTTCGCCTCCGCCGCCCAGGCCTCGGGCACGCGATAGAGTTGCTGATCGGCCATGCGTCGTCTCCTTATTGGGGCCCTGATGGCGGGTCGCTGGGAGTGTTGGCAACCCGCCAGCGCGCGCCACTAAGCTAACCTCGGCCCATCACCCCACCGTTCGTCCCGAGTAGGGATCGAGCGAAGTCGAGAGCCCGTATCGAGGGACATTGCTTGGGCGGCGTCTCGATGCACCAACCTCGGGCGCTCACCCGAACTGAATCTGCACCCCATCGATCACGAACTGCACCGCCAGCGCCGCCAGCAGCACGCCGAGCAGCCGCGTGATCACCGCCTCGATCTTGTGCCCTAGCAGCCGCATCATCGGCCCCGCCGCCAGCAACGCGATCAGCGTCAGCAGCAGGTTCGCGCCCAGCGCCGCCATCACCACCGCCGATCGCTCGACTCCATCGCTCCGCGCCATCAGCAGCATGACGCTCGCGATCGATCCCGGCCCGGCGATCATCGGCATCGCCATCGGAAAGATCGAAACGTCCTCCGCTTCCTCCTCGGTCACCTTCGCGGCACGATCCTCGCGCCGCTGCGTGCGCTTCTCGAACACCATTTCCAGCGCGATCAGGAACAGCATGATCCCGCCCGCAATGCGGAACGACGCCAGCTCGATCCCGAGCCCCTTGAGCAGATTCTCGCCGAACAGCGCGAACACCAGCAGGATCAGCGCCGCGACCCCAACCGCGCGCACCGCCATCACCCGCCGCTGCACCGGCCCCGCCCCCGCGGTCAGCCCGGCATAGATCGGCGCACAACCCGGGGGGTCGATCACCACGAAGAAGGTGATGAACGAGGAGATGAAGAGTTCGAGCAGCATTTCAGATCGCCGCGTCCAGCGTCACGCCCCCGCGCCGTGCGGCGGAAACGAGCGTATTGCGCAGCAGTACCGCAATCGTCATCGGCCCCACGCCGCCCGGCACCGGCGTCATCGCGCCCGCCACCTCGGCGCACGCCGGATCGACATCGCCCACCAGCCCCGCCTCGGTACGATTGATCCCGACATCGATCAGCGTCGCGCCCGGCTTCACCCAATCGGGCTTCACCATGCCCGCCCGTCCGACCGCCGCGACGACGATGTCCGCGCGCCGCACTACCTCAGGCAGGTCGCGCGTCCGCGAATGCGCCACCGTCACGGTGCAGCTCTCGGCGATCAGCAATTGCGCCATCGGCTTGCCGACGATGTTCGACCGCCCGATCACCACCGCATCGAGCCCGCTCAGATCGCCCAGCACGTCACGCAGCAGCAGCAGGCAACCGTACGGCGTGCACGGCACGAACCCTGCCAACCCCGTCGCCAGCCGCCCGGCATTCACCGGATGGAAGCCATCGACATCCTTGTCGGGATCGATCCGCGTAATGATCGCGCTTTCATCGAGGTGCTTGGGCAGCGGCAACTGCACCAGTATACCGTCCACCGCGGGGTCGGCGTTGAGCCGATCGACCAGCGCCTCCAGCGTCCCCTGCGCAATATCCGCCGGCAAGCGATGCTCGAAGCTCTCCATCCCGGCGGCAAGCGTCGCCTTGCCCTTCGAGCGGACATAGACCGCCGACGCCGGATCCTCACCCACCAGAACCACCGCGAACCCTGGCTTGCGCCCGCACTCCGCCGTGACCTCAGCCGCCGCAGCGCCCACGCGCGCGCGCAAGCCGGCGGCGAACGCCTTCCCGTCGATGATCCGTGCCGTCATGCCGGCGCCCATAGCGGCGCCCGCGGGTACGCGCCAGCGTAGCGTCAGACGGTGCCGATCAGTACGCTCGCTGCGATGTTGTTCAGCACGATCTGGAGGATCGCGATGCCGATCAGCACCACCGCCGGCGCCAGATCGATTCCCTGCAACTGCGGCAACACGCGACGCAGCGGGCGATACAGCGGCTCGGTCAGCCGATCGAGCCCTTCATAGAGCGAGCGGACGAAGTTCGACTGCATGTTCACGACGTTGAACGCCACCAGCAGCGACAGCACGAACTGGATGATGATGACCCACCATACCACGTTCAGCAGCACCTGCAGGATCTGGATGATCGTAAGCATCAGCAAGGTCGGTCTCCGTCGACGTGTATCATGTATATAGTACAGTTGGGCATCGCGCACGTCGCGATCAAGTCTGATTCCGGCCCCGATCAGTCGGCGCGGATCAGCGTCCCCGCCCCGCGCCGCGTAAAGATCTCGAGCAGCATCCCGTGCGGCACCCTCCCATCGAGCACCACCGCGGCGTCCACCCCAGATTGCACCGCGGCGACGCACGTCTCGAGCTTGGGGATCATGCCGCCCGAAATCGTACCGTCGGCACGCAGCCCGGCGATGTCGTGCGGCGTCAGGTCAGTCATCAGCTCGCCCGTCTTGTCGAGCACGCCGGCCACGTCGGTCAGCAGGAAAAAGCGCTTCGCCCCCATGGCGGCGGCTATCGCCCCCGCCATCGTGTCGGCGTTGATGTTATAGGTGTGGCCATCCGCCCCGGTGCCGATCGGTGCGATCACCGGAATGATGCCGTCGCGGCTTAGCGTGTCGATGATCCGCCGATCGACCGCCACTGGCTCGCCAACGAACCCCAGGTCGACCTTGCGCTCGATCCCCTGCAGCGGATCGGGCTCGTTGCGATTGACCTTCTCGGCCTGAACCAGCCCCGCGTCCTTACCTGAGATCCCCACCGCACGCCCACCGGCTGCGGCGATCCACGACACGATCTGCTTGTTGATCGATCCCGCTAGCACCATTTCCGCGATCTCGGCCGTCTCGGCATCGGTGACGCGCAAGCCATCGACGAACCGCGATTCGACCCCCAGCCGCTTCAGCATCGAACCGATCTGTGGCCCGCCGCCATGCACCACGACCGGATTGATCCCGACCGCTTTCAGCAGCACGACATCCTCGGCAAAGTCACGCTGCGCCTCGGGATCGCCCATCGCGTGCCCACCATATTTCACGACGAACGTCGCGCCGGCATAACGCTGCAAATACGGCAGCGCCTCGACGAGCGTCTCCGCCTTGGCAAGCAGCGCGGGCGTGGGGGCGTGATCGGTCATGGCGCGCGTCTACGTCAGCCGATGCCGCGCGTCACGCCTCACGCGCGCCGTGGAATGTATAGCTGCCGTAGAAGCCGGCCCATGGATCTAGCCGCACACTGTCTGCGACCAGGCCGCTGCTGCGGATTACTTCCATGATCGCTGGCATCGGCAGCGAATGAACCTCCATTTCCGGTGGAGCGCTGGCAAGATAGCGATCGACATCGAACGCATATCCCGGCCGGTCGGCGACGGCCTGGAACAGGAACTGCCCCGCCGGGCGAAGCTTGGACAGCAAGCTTTCCAGGATGAAACGCTGCACCGGGGGCGAATTGTGCTGCAGCACGATCACCGAATAGAAGAAATCGAACGTCGGCAGCGAAGCAAAGTCGTGAACGCCTTGCACGAGTACGGTTTCGACGTTCGCCACACCTTCGTCTTCCATGTAGCGACGACACAGCGCGAGATTGCCGGGTGAGATATCCACCGCAATCACGCGATCGAACCGTTTCGCGAGATGCCGAGTTACCCGCCCCACGCCGCAGCCAAGTTCCAGGCACGTGCCAGACGGCTTCGGTCGGTCGCTACGGCCGACGGTGATGTCGATCAGCGATGCCGCTGCGGCACCCGACGCGTGAAACGCCGCCAGGCCGGCTGCGTCGATCTGCGCGCTGCGGAAGCGATCGTCGGTCAGCACCGACCAATAAGGATCCTGCTCGCCGAGCGCCGTCCACTGATCCTTGATCCGTGCAGCGAGGCGATCGAGCACCGGCGCCGGCACGCGGTGATCGACATGCGTTGGTGTGGCCCAATAGCCGCGCTCGACATCGATCGGGGTCCATGTCCGCGCCACGCCGGCCTTCTGCCGAAACTCGTCCGAGGCCATGAACGCACCTGATAATGACGCGAGATCGGCATGGCGCGCGCGATGGGCATCGACCACATCCACCGATTCCGGTTCACGACCCAGCATCAGCAGATAGGCCAGGCGCACGTCCCGGCGGCTGAGGCCCGATTCCGCGTCACTCATCGATCAAGTCTCCGCCCCAGCGCGACGAAGGCGTAGATCAGTGGCGGCACCAGCACAATTGACAGCACCACTTTCGCCAGCATCTGGCCAAGAAGCAACTCGCCGATCGGGAACACGCCCCAGAACGCGATGGTGACGAACAGCAGCGTATCGACGATCTGCGACAGCACACTCGCCACCGCCGCGCGCAGCCACAACAGTCGCCCGCCCTCGCGCCCCTTCAGCGCGGCGAAGATCGTGACGTTCAACGTCTGTGAGGTGCCATACGCGACGATCCCGCCCATCCAGATCCGCGGCGTGCCGGTCATCATCATCTCGAACGCGTCGAGCCGCGCCGGCTCCATCGCCGGCGACGCGGGCACGGCCAACACCGCCAGCGTCAGCAGCAGCGATACGATCAGCGGGATGAATCCGATCTGCACCAGCCGGTTGGCGACATGCCGCCCATGTAGCTCGGCGATCGCACTCGACGTGACGACCAGCAGCAGGAACGCGAAGATTCCGGCCTCGACAGCCAGCGGCCCGAGCGCGACCTGCTTGTTGCCGAGCACCCCGGCGATGCACACCATGCCGCCGTAGAAGATCGCAAAGGCGAAGAGCGAGCGCGCGATCGGCGCGGGGGCGCGTTGGTCCATCCCGTCGCCGGTAGCATCGCGCACGGGCGAAGCGGAAGCGCGGATTGCTGTGCCGCTTGTCGAACCGCCGCGCGCATCCCTATGATGCGGCCCGATTAGATCGGCGGTCACGCTCCGCCCGCAACGGGAAAGTAGCAGTTGAGCCGTTTCCTTATCGGCATCGCCGGGATCGTCGTGATCCTGGCGCTCGCCCTCGCCCTGTCGACCGATCGCCGTGCGATCCGCCCGCGTGTCGTGCTCAGCGCCTTTGCGCTACAAGTCGGCATCGCGGTGCTCGTGCTCTACGTCGATATGGGCAAGCGCATCCTGTCGGCGATGTCGGGCGGCGTCTCGAACCTGCTCGGCTATGCCAAGGCGGGCGTCGATTTCCTGTTCGGCCCGCTCGCCAGTCCAGCGATCGGCGGCAACAGCTTCGCGATCGCTGCGCTGCCGGTGATCATCTTCTTCGCCAGCCTGGTGTCGATCCTCTACTATCTCGGGATCATGCAATTCGTCGTCCGCTGGCTCGGCGGCGCGATCGAAAAAGTGATCGGCGTCTCGAAGGTCGAAAGCCTGTGCGCCGCCGCGAACGTCTTCGTCGGCCAGTCCGAATCGCCGCTCGTGATCCGGCCGTATCTTGCAGGCCTCACCCCGCCGCAGCTGTTCACCGTGATGACGAGCGGAATGGCCGGCGTCGCCGGCACGATCCTGGCCGCCTATGCCTCGATGGGCATCCGCATCGATTATCTCCTCGCCGCGAGCTTCATGGCCGCGCCAGGCGGCATCCTGATGGCGAAGATCATCATGCCCGATTCGACCGTGCCCCCCGAAGGCGAACTTCCACTCGGTGACATTCCCGACGCCGATGCCGAGATCCGCATCTCCGAAGCGCGCATGGCGGGCGCCAGCATCGCCGCAGTGCCCGATGAACTCACCCCCGGCGAGCCAATGCCGCAAGCAACGCACGACGAGGAGAAGCCCGCCAACCTCATCATGGCCGCCGCGCAAGGCGCGCAGACCGGCGTGCGGCTCGCCGTCGCGGTCGGCGCGATGGTGCTAGCGTTCGTCGCCTTGGTGGCGCTCGCCAACGGCATCCTCGGCGGGATCGGGGGCATGTTCGGCTATCCGCTGCTCAGCTTCCAGCAGATCCTCGGCTATATCTTCGCGCCGATCATGTTCCTCATCAACATTCCGTGGGACGAAGCACTGCGCGCGGGCGGGCTATTCGGCGAGAAGATCGTGCTCAACGAATTCGTCGCCTACATCGATCTCGGAAAGCAAGCGGCGGCGCTATCCCCGCGCACCGTCGCGATCGTCACCTTCGCGCTTTGCGGCTTTGCGAACTTCTCCTCGATCGCGATTCAGATGGCGGTGACCGGGAGCCTTGCGCCCAACCAGCGGCCAATGATCGCGAAGCTCGGCATCCGCGCCTTGCTTGCGGGCAGTCTTGCTAACCTGATGTCGGCGGCGCTCGCAGGGCTGTTGCTGGGGTAAAACGCGCGCGACGCTAATAGGTCAGCCCTTCGGCGAAGACTCGTCCTGCGATACCATCTGCGGGCCGGTCGAGCGGCAACCAGCGCTGATTACCGGAAACGACAGATCCGTATTGCGCGCCAAGGCAGCGGGCAGGTCAGCGCGGCATTGTTGGACGGTGGCATACCGAACCGGCTCGATTCGCGCCTCGGCACAGCCGGACGTGTCATCGCCACAACCCATGATTGCCAGCACGAAGAAGATAGGTTGCATTTCGTCGCCTCCACTTACGTGACAAAACGACGAACACGCCGAACCGTTCCCAAAACGCGCTTGCTGGTGTCGTAGTCATGTGACACACTTGGCCAAATCATAAAGAGGATCTGGAATCATGCTCGATGCGACCAAGGTGCTGCTCGCCGCGACCGGACTTACGCTGGCGGCGGCCCCCGCGCTTGCCGCCCCCGGCGATGTGCCGCTGATCGAACGGGCGAAGCTGTTCGGCAATCCCGAGAAGACCGGCGCGCGCCTCTCGCCCGACGGCAAGTGGATCAGCTTCATCGCGCCGCGTGATGGCGTGCTCAACGTCTGGGTCGCGCCCGCCGCCGATCCCGCCGCTGCGCGCGCGCTGACGGCGGAAAAGACGCGCCCGATCCGCCAGGCCTTCTGGGCGCCCGATTCGAGCCAGGTACTGTTCGTCAACGACAAGGGCGGCGACGAGAACTTCCATATGTACGGTGTCGCCGTCGCCGGCGGCGAGGCGCGCGATTACACGCCGTTCGACAAGGTGCGCGTGATGCCGATCGGCGAGAGCAGCACGATCAAGGACCGCATCCTGATCGGCGTGAACAACCGCGATCCACGCTGGCACGACGTCCACAGCCTCGATCTCAAAACCGGCAAGCTGACGCTGGTGATGCAGAACGACGGCTATGGCGGGTTCATGGCGGACGACGCGCTCACCGTCCGCCTCGCTTCACGCCCGCGCGCCGATGGCGGCGACGATTGGTTCAAGGTGGTGGGCAACAAGGCGGAAGCCACGCCGGTCGCCTCGTACGGGCTCGACGACGCGTCGAACACCGGCCCGCTCGGCTTCACCAGCGATGGCAAGACGCTCTACTGGATGGACTCGCGCGATCGCGACACCAGCGCGATCATGGCGCAGGATGCGGCGGGCAAGATGACGCTCGTCGCGCAGGACCCGCGCGTCGATCTCGCCAGCGGCCTGTTCAATCCCAAGTCGGGCACGATCGAGGCGTACCAGCAGGATTATCTCAAGTCCGAATATGTGCCGGTCGGTGATGCGGTGAAGGCCGATCTCGACTTCCTGAAAGCGCAGAACAAGGGCGAGTTCACCGTCACCAGCCGCACGCAGGCCGACGACAAGTGGCTCGTCGCGTTCGACGCGGTGTCCGCCCCGGCCTCGACCTGGGTCTACGATCGCACCGCCAAGGCGCTGAAGCAGCTTTACGTCTCGCGCCCCGCGCTCGTCGGCGCGCCGCTCGTGCCGATGCACCCCGCCGTGATCAAATCGCGCGACGGGCTCGATCTCGTTTCGTACCTCACGCTCCCCAAGGGCGCCGACGCGAACGGCGACGGCAAGGCCGATGCGCCGGTGCCGATGGTGCTGTTCGTCCACGGCGGGCCATGGGGCCGCGACGTCTATGGCTACAACAGCTACCACCAGTGGATGGCGAACCGCGGCTATGCCGTGCTCTCGGTCAACTTCCGCGCCTCGACCGGATTCGGGAAGAAATTCCTCGCCGCCGGCAACATGGAATGGGGCAAAAAGATGCACGACGACCTGATCGACGCGGTCGATTGGGCGGTGAAGGAAGGCGTAACCACCAAGGACAAGGTCGCCATCATGGGCGGCTCGTATGGCGGCTATGCCACGCTTGCTGGCCTTGCCTTCACGCCCGACGCGTTCGCGTGCGGCGTCGATATCGTCGGCCCGTCGAACCTCAACACGCTGCTCGGCTCGATCCCGGCTTATTGGGAGGCGGGCAAGCAGCAAATGTACCGCCGCATGGGCGATCCGACCAAGCCCGAGGGCCAGGCGATCCTCAAGGAACGCTCGCCCTTGTTCGCCGCCGACAAGATCAAGCGCCCGCTGCTGATCGGCCAGGGCGCCAACGATCCGCGCGTCAACGTGCGCGAAAGCGATCAGATCGTCGACGCGATGAAGGCGAAGAACATTCCGGTGACGTATGTGGTGTTTCCGGACGAGGGCCATGGCTTCGCGCGTCCGGTGAACAACATCGCGTTCAACGCGGTGACCGAGAACTTCCTCGCCTCGTGCCTCGGCGGCCGCGCCGAACCGATCGGTGACGCGCTGAAGGCCTCGACCGCGGAAATCCGGCACGGCGCGCAGTTCGTGAAAGGGCTGGAAGCGACCACGGCGCCCGCGGCAGGGCAATAGCCACCATCACCCCGGGTTCGCGAGAGCCCGGGGTGACCGCAAACCCATTGCACCCCGGCGCGACTAGGCCGACATAGCGCCGCAATGCCGCCAATCGATACGACGATCCGCAGTCCCGATCGCCCGCTCGGGCCAACGCTGCGCCGCTTCCTCCCCTATCTCTGGCCGAGCGACGCGCCGGGCATGAAGCTGCGCGTCTCGATCGCGATGGTGCTGGTCGTGATGTCGAAGCTCGTCCAGGTCTATGGCGCGCCCTTCGCGCTGCAGGGCGCGGTGGATGGCATGGCCGGCGTGCCGCGCTCGCCCGCCTCGCTCGTGATCCTGCTTGTCGTCGGCTATGCCGCGGCGCGCTTCGGCAGCACCCTGTTCGACAATCTGCGCAACACCGTGTTCGAAAGCGTCGGCCAGGAAGCCACCCGCCGCCTCGCGAGCCAAGTGTTCCGCCACCTCCACGATCTGTCGCTGCGCTTCCACCTCGAACGCCGCACCGGCGCGGTCACCAAGGTGGTCGAGCGCGGCACAAAGAGCATCGATACGATGCTCTATTTCCTGCTGTTCAACATCGCCCCGACGGTGCTCGAGCTCACGCTCGTCATCGGCATCTTCTGGGTAAAGTTCGGCTGGCCGCTCGTCGCCGCGACGCTGGTGATGGTCGTCGTCTACATCTGGTTCACGCGGATGGTGACCGACTGGCGCGCCGCCTTGCGCGAGCGGATGAACGATCTCGATACCGGCGCGGTGTCGCATGCGGTCGATTCGCTGCTGAACTTCGAGACGGTCAAATATTTCGGCGCCGAGGAGCGCGAGGCGCGCCGCTATGGCGCGGCCATGTCCGCCTATGCCAAGGCCGCGGTCCGCTCGGAAAACAGCCTCGCATGGCTCAACGTCGGCCAGGCCGCGATCACCAATCTGATGCTCGGCGGCGGCATGGCGTTCGTCGTCTGGGGCTGGGCGCAGGGCCGCTTCACCGCGGGCGACGTCGTGCTCGTCTCGACGCTGCTCGCACAATTGTTCCGCCCGCTCGATCTGCTCGGCATGGTCTATCGCACGATCCGCCAGGGGGTGATCGACATGGGCGCGATGTTCGACCTCGTCGATACGCCGTCTGAAGTGGTCGACGCCCCCGGCGCACCGCCGCTCGCGGTCAGCACCGGGCATATCCGCTTCGAGAACGTCCACTTCGGCTATGATCCCGATCGCGACATCCTCAAGGGCATTGATCTCGACATCCCGGCGGGCAGCACGATCGCCGTCGTCGGCCCATCGGGCGCGGGCAAGTCGACGCTCGCGCGGCTGCTGTACCGCTTCTACGATCTCACCGGCGGGCGGATCACGATCGACGGGCAGGATATCGCGCGCGTGACGCAGGCGAGCCTGCGCGGCGCGATCGGCATCGTCCCGCAGGATACCGTGCTGTTCAACGACACGATCGGCTACAACATCGCCTACGGCCGCGAAGGCGCCGACGAAGCCGAAGTCCACGCCGCCGCCCGCGGCGCCGCAATCGCCGGCTTCATCGAAGGCCAGTCGCACGGCTACGACACCCGCGTCGGCGAGCGCGGGCTGAAGCTGTCGGGCGGTGAGAAGCAGCGCGTCGCGATCGCACGCACCCTGCTCAAGAACCCGCCCGTCCTGATCCTCGACGAAGCCACCTCCGCGCTCGACAGCCGGACGGAGGCGGACATCATGGCGACGCTCGAGGCGATCGAGCGCGGCCGCACCACGCTCGTCATCGCACACCGCCTCTCGACGATCGTCCACGCCGATCGCATCGTCGTGCTCGAGGCCGGCCGGATCGTCGAACAGGGCACCCACGCCGAACTGCTGCGCACCGGCGGCACCTATGCCGAACTATGGGCGCGGCAGGCGAGCGAGCAGCGCGAGGCCTTGGTGAACGTCTGATCGCGGGCGGTTGCTGGACGCGATTACGTCGCCATCAACCGACACCACCCCCGTCTTTCCCGCGAAGGCGGGAATCCATATTCCAGTGCAGTGGTTATGGATTCCCGCCTTCGCGGGAATGACGGAACTTGCAAGAAAGCTACGCCACCAGATCCCGATACTCCGGATGCTTGCGGATGAACCCCGCAACGAACGCGCATTGCGGCACCACCTTCAGCCGCTGGTCGCGCGCGCTGTCGAGCGCCGCGCGGATCAGCTTCGACGCCACGCCGCGCCCCTCGATCGCCGGCGGCACCGTCGTGTGCGTGAACACGATCCGGTTGCCCTCGCGCTGATAGGCCGCCAGCGCGCGATGGCCGTCCACCTCCAGCTCGAATTCCTGTTCGGCCCGGTTGTCGCGTACTTTCTTCATCACCGGCTAGGTAGGGGCTTCGCCGATGCGATGAAAGCCGGGCGGCGCGTTGATGACAGGACGGCGGCAGACTCCTAGAGGCGGCCGCAATGTCCGCAGATCCCAAGCCAGTTCTCCAGCGCATCTTCGGCTTCCCCGATTTCCGCGGCGTCCAGCGCCACGTCGTCGATCGCGTGCTTGCCGGGCAGTCGACGCTCGCAGTGATGCCGACCGGCGCGGGCAAGTCGCTGACGTATCAACTCCCCGCGACAATGCTCGATGGCACGTGTGTCGTCGTCTCGCCGCTGATCGCACTGATGCACGATCAGCTCCGCGCCGCCGAAGCCGTCGGCATCCGTGCCGCCACGCTAACGAGCGTCGACGAGAACCGCGCCGAAACCCGCACGCGTTTTCTCGATGGCGAGCTCGACCTGCTCTACATCGCGCCCGAACGCGCCTCGACCGCCGATTTCCGCGACCTGCTCGATCGCGGCCGGGTGGCGCTGTTCGCGATCGACGAGGCACATTGCGTCAGCGAATGGGGGCACGATTTCCGCCCCGATTACCGCCTGCTGCGCCCTTTGCTCGATCGCTACCCCGGCATTCCCCGGCTCGCGCTGACCGCCACGGCTGACGCGCATACCCGCGCCGACATCCTCGAACAGCTCGGCATTCCGACCGAGGGCATGATCGTATCGGGCTTCGATCGGCCCAACATCCGTTATTCGATCGCGCCGCGCGACAATACGACGCGGCAGATCACCGATCTGATCCGCGACACGCCCGGCGCGGGCATCGTCTACGTCCAGTCGCGGGCCGGCACCGAGAAGCTCGCCGCCGCGCTCGCCGCCACCGGCCGCCCGGTGCGCGCCTATCACGCCGGGCTCGATCCGGCGGTGCGGCGGAAGAACCAGGCCGATTTCGTCGCCAGCGAAGATATGGTGATCTGCGCCACCGTCGCGTTCGGCATGGGGATCGACAAGCCCGACGTCCGCTTCGTCGCCCACGCCGGCCTGCCAAAATCGATCGAGGCCTATTACCAGGAAACCGGCCGCGCCGGGCGCGATGGCGATCCCGCGGTCGCGCATCTCTTCTGGGGCGCCGACGATTTCGCCCGCGCCCGCCAGCGGATCGGCGAGGTCGAGCCCGCGCGCCAGCCCGGCGAACGCCAGCGCCTCAATTCGCTCGGCGCTTTGGTCGAAACCCCCGGCTGCCGCCGCCGCATCCTCCTCGCGCACTTCGGCGAACAGCCGCCCGAAACCTGCGGCAATTGCGACAATTGCCTCTCGCCCCCCGCCGCGCTCGACGCGACCGAAACGGCGCGCAAATATCTCTCCGCCGTGTTCCGCACCGGCCAAAGCTTCGGTGCCTCCTATGTCGAGGAAGTGCTCACCGGCAAATCGTCCGAGCGCAGCCTGATGAACGGGCACGAGGCGCTGTCGGTGTGGAAGATCGTCGACGGCGACGAACAGGCGCTGCTCAAGCCCGTCGGTCGCGCGCTGCTGCTGCGCGACGCGTTGCGCGCGAACGAGCACGGCGGGCTCGAATTCGGCCCCGGCGCGCGCGCGCTGCTGAAGGGCGAGGACACGCTCGCGCTCGTCGTGCCGCCCAAGCGCGAACGCCGCAGGCGCGGCGATACGGTGCAGAACCCCGTCGGCGATCCCTTGTTCGAAGCGCTGCGCGCACGCCGCCGCGAGATCGCGCAGGAAACCGGCATGCCGCCGTACGTGATCTTCCACGATTCGGTGCTGCGCGAAATGGCCACCGTCCGCCCTGCGACGCTCGCCGCGATGGGCCGGCTGACCGGCGTCGGCCAACGCAAGCTCGACGCTTATGGCGAAGCGTTCCTGCGGGTGATCCGAGAGAATTGACGCTCCTACCGTCATGCCGGGCTCGTCCCGGCATCCACCGTGCCACGCATCCCCGCCGGCAGGGTTCGCTGACGGGTGGATGCCGGGACAAGCCCGGCATGACGAAAGTGGCTGACGTCTGCCCCGCCCACCTCGTCATCCCGGACTTGATCCGGGATGACGGCGGGATTGTTCGCAGCCCCCACCAAGAGCACCGACGAACCGGTTCACCCCCACGCCAACCTGCGCTAGAACCACGACATGCTCGACATCCGCCGCATCGACGATCGCATCTCGGTCGCCCCGCAGATCGACCCCGAAGATATCGCCGCCATCAAGGCCGCGGGCTTCGTCGCGATCGTCAACAACCGCCCCGACGGCGAGGAAGGCGGCCAGCCGACCGGCGACGCGATCCGCGCCGCCGCCGAGGATCACGGCCTCGCCTATACCGCGATCCCGATCACCCATGCCGGCTTCGCCATGCCGCAAGTCACCGCGATGATCGACGCACTGGGCAGCGCGAACGGCCCGGTGCTCGCCTATTGCCGCTCGGGTACGCGCTCGTGCAACCTGTGGGCACTGTCGCAAGCCGGGCTCGGCGCGGACCAGGATACGCTCGTCGCGCAGGCACGTGGCGCCGGCTATGATCTCACCGGCCTGCGCCCCTTGATGGATGCGGTAGCCGGCAACCAATGAATTGGCCAAAGTGAACTGGGTAGTCTTTGCGGCATCGCTCGTTGCGGTGCTCGCGCTGGGCGGTATTGCCGCCTGGCTCAAGCTCGGCCGCAGCGAGCCCGTCTTCACCGCGCCCGATGCCGCCATGCGCGCCGCGGAGGAGGCGATCACTGGCTTCGTCGCCGTATCCGCCGCCGTCGCCAGTGACGGCCGTGCCGCGCTCGTCTTCGGCGAAGGCATGCGGGTTGTCGTCCTCAAGGCGCACGGCGCGCATTCGGCCGCGCGCGAGATCGTCTGGCACGATGTGCGCGCGAGCCACGAGGGCATGGTCGTCTCCACCGGGGATCGCCGCTTCGGCACTGTGCTGGTCGCCGGCATCGACAATCTCGACATCCGCCGGCTGGCGCCGCAACTGACACGCGTGTAAGCATCGCTCCATAACAGGAGAGGCTGCCCGCGCATCATGGCGCTACCCGACCCCGTGCAGATCGCCGTGCCCGGCTTCGTGCTGCTGGTGGTCGCCGAGATGATCGTCGCGCGCATCAAGGATCGTACGCGCTACGAGCCGCGCGACACGCTCACCTCGTTGGGCCTCGGGCTCGGCAGCACCATCGCTGGCGTCCTCTCCGCCGGCGCAGTGTTCGCGCTCGCCACCTGGCTCCACCAGTTCCGCCTCTTCGATATCGGCTATGCCTGGTACTGGTTCGTCATCGCCTTCGTGATCGACGATCTGGCCTATTACGTCTTCCACCGCTCGGCGCACCGCGTCCGCTGGTTCTGGGCAAGCCACGTCATCCACCACAGCTCGCAACACTATAACCTCTCCACCGCGCTGCGGCAGACATGGACCGGCTTCGTCAGCCTCGGCTTCCTCTTCCGCCTGCCCTTGTTCCTGATCGGCTTTCCGCCCGCGCTGGTCTTCTTCGTCGCCGGGCTGAACCTGATCTACCAGTTCTGGATCCACACCGAGGCGATCCACCGACTGCCGCGCTGGTTCGAGGCGGTGATGAACACGCCCTCGCACCACCGCGTCCACCACGCCACCAACCCACGCTACCTCGACCGCAACTATGCCGGCGTGTTCATCGTCTGGGACAGAATGTTCGGCACGTACGAGCCCGAGCGTGACGATGATCGCCCGCGCTACGGCATCGTCCACCAGCTCGGCAGCTTCAACCTGATCTGGGCGGCGTTCCACGAATGGATCGGCATCGCGCGCGACGCCTGGACCGCGCCCTGGGGCTCCAAGCTCGGCTACCTCTGGCGCCCGCCCGGCTGGAGCCACGACGGCAGCCGCGCGACCAGCGAGAGCATCCGCGCCGCCTGGTCAGCCCGCGAGGATCGCCGCCGCACCCGCCAGGATCAGCCCGACCGCAGCGCTACGCTGCCAGGTGACGCGCTCCTTCAGCCCGAACGCGGCGATGCCGAGCGCGGTCACCATCCCCGTCTCGCGTAGCGCGGCGAGCGGCGCGGTCGGCCCGAACGAAAACGCCGCCAGCGCCAGCCCATACGTCACGATCGACAGCGCTCCGGCGATCACCCCCGGCCGCCACTGGTCGCGCGCCGCCCGAAAGATCCCGCCGCGCGTCACCACCGCGAACATCGCCGGCGTTACCGTGCCCATCATCACGAACAGCCAGACGATATAGCTCGCCGGGCTCGGTGCGCTGCGCACGCCATGCGCGTCGATCACCGTATAGATTGCGATCGTCGCTCCGGTCAGCAGCGACCAGCCGAGCGACGCGCGATCGAGGTGCCGCCCGATCACCAGCAAGAACATCGCGCTCGCGATCAGCACGATGCCGGCGACGTCCGCCGCGCTCGCCGGCTCGCCGAGCACCCCGATCGTCACGATCGCCGTCAGCACCGGAGCGGTGCCGCGCAGCACCGGATACGCCGTCGACAAATCCGCGCGCTGATACGCCCGCACCAGCGCGAACAGATACACGCCATGCGCCAGCGCACTCGCCGCCAGCCAGCCCCAGGCGCCATGCGGCAGCGGCACGAACGGCAGCGCCGGCAACAGGATCAACGCGCTCGCCCCATCGGTCAACGCCCGCGCCGCCGCCTTGTCGCGCCCGCCCTTCACGATCGCATTCACGACCGCATGGATCGAACCCGAAGCGATCATCATCAACGCGGCAAGGGTGAAGGGCGACATGAGGGAGCGCTACAGCAGAACCGCGCCCCCGCCATCCTCCCCATCGCAGATGGGGAGGGGGACCGCCGCCAAAGGCGGTGGTGGAGGGGAAAGCCACAAGCGCACCACAGCCGGCGCTACGCGCCGCCCCTCCACCAGCTTCGCTGGTCCCCCTCCCCATGCTCCGCATGGGGAGGACGGCTCACGTAATCAGCCGCCGCAGCCCTGCCACCGTATCCGCCTCAGCCGCCGGCTTATCCATCCTGATCCGCGCAATCCGCGGAAAGCGCATCGCCACGCCGGACTTGTGCCGCTTCGATTCGTGAATCGAATCGAACGCGATCTCCAGCACCAGCGTCTTCTCCACCTCGCGCACCGGCCCGAAGCGGTTGACCGTCTTCGTCCGCACGAACTTGTCGAGCAGCTTCAATTCCTCGTCGGTAATCCCCGAATAGGCCTTGCCCACCGGCAGCAGCTCGCCCTCCGGCGTCCAGCACCCGAAGGTATAATCGCTGTAGAACGACGATCGCCGCCCGCTGCCGCGTTGCGCATACATCATCACGCAATCGGCGGTCAGCGGATCGCGCTTCCACTTGTACCACAGCCCGACGCGCCGCCCGGTAACGTACGGCGAATCGCGCCGCTTCAGCATCACCCCCTCGATCGCGGCATCCCGCGCACCGGCACGAATGCCTTCGAGATCGGTGAAATCCTTTGCCTCGATCAACGCGCTGACATCGAACCGCTCGGGATCGAGCCGCGCTGCAAACGCCTCCAGCCGCCCGCGCCGCTCATGCCACGGCAGCGCGCGCAGATCCTCCGCCCCGTCGAACAGGATGTCATAGAGCCGCACGAACGCCGGTGCCTCTTCCAGCATCTTCGCCGACACGACCTTGCGCCCGAGCCGCTGCTGCAACGCATTGAAGCTCGCCGCGCCGCCTCCCCCATCACCGCCGGCGCCGAGCGCTCCACCCTGCGCCTCACCCTTCACCAGCAACTCGCCGTCGACCGCCCCGAACGCCGAAAACGCCGCCGCGACATCCGGAAACGCGCGCGTCACATCATCACCGGTCCGGCTGTACAGCCGCGTCTCGCCCGCGACATGGACAATCTGGACGCGGATTCCGTCCCACTTCCACTCGGCCGCATAATCGGCAAGGTCGACGCGCAGATCCTCCAGCGGATGCGCGAGCATGAACGGCCGGAACACCGGCACGTCCGCCGCGGTCGGCTGCTCACCGCGCCCCTCGGCCCAGGCGAACAGCGAGGCGTACGGCGCATCGATCCCGTGCCACACCTCCTCGACCGCCTCGACATCTATCCCGAACGCATTCGCCAGCGCCTGCTTCGCCAGCCGCGCCGACACCCCGACCCGCAACGCTCCCGTCGCCATCTTGAGCAACGCGAACCGCTCGTCCGCGTCGAGCGCATCGAGCATCCCGGCCAGCACCGCCGGCGCCTCGCCGCGCGGCAAATGCATCAACTGATCGACCACCGCCGAGACGGTCAGCGGCGCAGCATCCACCGCCGGCGCGTCGGGCGTCGGCCACAGCAGCGCAATCGTCTCCGCCGAATCCCCGACGAAATCGCGGCTCATCCGGTACAGCACCGGATCGACCCGCTCCTCGATCAGCCCGCGGATCACCGCCGGCTTCACACCCGGAATGTCGAGATCCCCGGTCAGCGCCGCCATCGCCCAGCCGCGATCGGGATCGGGCGTATCGCGCAGATAATCGCCGATCAGCTTCAGCTTCGCATTGCGCGAGCGGGTATAAATCAGCGAATCGAGAAGCTGCGCGAAGGCGTGCATGGTGGGCAGCTACCCTATCAAATCCTCCCCAAGCAAAGCTTGGGGAGGGGGACCATCCGCAAAGCGGATGGTGAAGGGGAAATGCCACAGACGGCGCGCTCGTGGCATTACCCCTCCACCACGCCCTACGGGCGCGGTCCCCCTCCTCGAACGAGTTCGGGGAGGATTGGGACTGAAATCACCCCTTGCGGCTCGCCTCGAACAGGAACCACGCACGTTCCTCGGCCTGATCCGTCCACTCGTCGACGATCCCGCTGGTGGCATTGTCCTTCGCCTCGTCCGCGGCGTCCTTCACCACGCGGAAGCTCTCGACGAGCTTGAGGTTGTCCTCGCGAAGCTCCGCCAGCATGTCGTCCGCCGCAACGAACTCCTTGTCGTTGTCCTTGATCGTCTGATGGCGCGAAATGTCGCCGATCGAGCGCAGCGTGACGTTGCCGGTCTTGCGCACGCGCTCGGCGATCGCATCCGTCACGCCCAGGATCTGCGCGGCCTGATCGTCCATCATCAGGTGATAGTCGCGGAAATGCGGCCCGGAGACGTGCCAGTGGAAGTTCTTGGTCTTGAGATACAGCGCGAAACAGTCCGCGAGAGACGAGTTCAGCGCCTCTGCGACCGAGCGCGTGTCGTTGCGCTGCAGGTCGGTCGGTGTCTTCAGCTCGGGGGCGATGTCGGCCATGGTGTCGGCTCCAATGATTTCGGGTTCGTTGCGAGAACGATCCGATCGCGGAATCGCTCCACGGTCAATCCCGATCGGCGCAATCGATCAAACCAGCCGCAACGCCATCAGGCCAAAGACGATACCAGCAAGCACGAGCACGATCCCGCTGCCGATCCGAATGTGCTGTTGCGGCAGCGCGAGCCATTGCCGCTCGCCGATCAGCGCCGCCGGCACCGCCACCGCGAGCGCCCCCAGCGTGGCGCCGATCGCCGCCAGCCACGGCAGCTCGCTGCGCGCCGCAAGCCCCACCACGACGAACTGCATGCGATCACCGAACACCATGATCGCCAGCCCCAGCATGCTCGTGCCGAGCGCACCGAGCCGCCACCCCTCGAGCCGATCGGGCGTCTTCGATCGCAATGTCGTGCTCAGCCCGGCAAACAGCAGCGCGAGCGCCAGCAGCAGTAGCTTGGCCTCGGGCGTGATCATCGGCGCGATCAGCAGCCCGCCAATCACGCCGAGCGCATAATTGCCCGCCAGCGCTACGGCCGTTGCAAGGATCACGATCCCTGGCGTGCGATAGCGATCGGCGAGGATCGCGGCGAGCCACGGCGTCTTGTCGCCCGCCTGGCAAATCGCGCCGAGCACCAGCGCGGCCATCAGCGCGTCCATGTCGAGGGTCCGGTCGCGTCGATCAGGCGGCGAAGCGGACCTGGCACGCCGCCGCGAAGGTCGCAGACGCGGCGGCATCCTGCCGCTCGCTGCCCACTGCCTCGCGCAGCATCGCCAGCCAGCCATGGACCAGCGCGCCGCGCTCGCCGCGCGCGAGGGCCGCTTCCAAAAGGTGTGCGACCGTCACCGCGGGCAGCATCTGCGCGCCATGCGCGGTCCGGCGGATACCGTCGATTTCGCCGGCGATCGCGCCCGGCCCGGCGCGCCACTCGATCGCGGCAATTCGCCGAATCAGGTCAGCGCGTATGTCCTGGATGCCCTCGTTCATTGCCGCCCTCCACTCGACTATTGTGATAGCAGCGGTGCAGTAAAAGCCGGCTTAACGACGCCACACTTCGGCCGCGCGACTTGACTCAGGCGCTCCGATCCTTCATCGGGCCGGCGTTGGAAGCGGCGCGCTTGTGCTCGCCGCTCTTTTTGTTGTCGCTAAAGAACAGGATTCGCGGGTCATGGCCAAGCCGACCACCGTCAAGATCAAGCTCGTGAGCACGGCCGATACCGGCTTCTTCTACGTCACGAAGAAGAACCCGCGCACGAAGACCGAGAAGCTGAGCTTCAACAAGTACGATCCCGTCGTGCGCAAGCACGTCGCGTTCAAGGAAACCAAGATCAAGTAAGCGCTGCGCCGGCGGCGTCTCGCCGGCGTGCCTTATCGCTGCTTCCCGCACGTCACTGGACCGCCGGCAAGCGCGCGCACCGTGCATTTCGCATCGCCCGATACGGTCACGCGGCCAAGCCCGTTGCTCGTGACCTGCGCGGTATAACGCGCCGCGGCCTTCATCTCGCCCGCGCCTTCCAGCCGCGCGATCAGGTCGTTTACCCCTAGTGCAGACGCATCGATCGTCCCGGCGCCATCCGCCAGCAAGATTGCGCGGTTCGCCCGGCCACCAATCGTCATCGTCCCCGATCCGGTCAGCGCGGCACTGAGCTGGTCGGTATCGGCACGATCGAGCGTCAGCGTGCCCGATCCGATCACGCGCAAATCGATGCGCTGTGCCGCCATCCGCGTGACGGTGGCGCGCGCGCCCGCACTAACCGCGAGCGACGTGAGCCGCGGAGTCGATAGCGTGATGACGGGCGGCGCCTGGGTCGCCCTGCGCGGCATCTCGCCCCATCCGCTACTGCCGAGCCGCACCGTCAGCATCGTGCCGTTGACCGCGATCGTCAGCCGCTCGATCAGCTCGCGATCGCCCGACGCGGTCGCGCGCGGCGAGCCGCCGGTCACGATCCGCACCTCGAACGGCCCGTCGACCCGCACGCGTTCATAGCTCCCGACCGAAAAGACGCGATCGGTCGCCGCGGCCGGCGTGGCAGCGGCAACGAGCAGGCTAAGCAACGCAAAACGGAACATGCGTCAGCCTCGCATCAAGCGCGGGCATGGCGCAAGGCCTCACCCGCCGCAGCGCACCTCGCCCGAGCCCGCCTTCTTCGTCTGGCACCGCGCCTTTGGCCCCAGATCGACATCACCCACACCCGCGATCGAGACCTTGGCATCGCCATCGACCAGCGCCTTCACGCTGCCCGTGCCCGCGATTTTGACGGTGGCACCGCGCGCGGTCAGCCCCGCCGCGTCGACATCGCCCGAACCGGCGATCGAAACGCCGAGCGTCGCCGCCTCTCCGCGCGCCGCGACGCTACCGGACCCCGCGATCGTCAATTGCAGCGTTTCGACCGCGACTGCGCCGAGTGCCAGCGCCCCCGAGCCCGCGATCTTGCCGTCGAACGCAGCGCCCTCGACCCGGTCGATCGCCATGTCGCCCGATCCGGCAAGCGTCGCGCGCGTCAGTCGCGGCATCGTCACATAGATTTTGGCGCCCGACGACGAGCTCCAGTTGAAGCCAGCCGTCCGCACGCGCCCGATCCGCAGCGCATCGCCCACCTGCTCGATCTTCACCTTGTCGAGCACGTCGGGATCGCCCTCGGCGCGCACGGAGAAGCCCGCGCCGACGCGCACGTCGACATCGTCCGGCCCGCGCTGGTCGACCGCAGTGAAATCGGCGACGGCGTAATTGCGCGTGCCGCCGGATCCGGTCGCCGGCACGCCCGGACTTTCATCGTCGGACCAACCGCCGCCACACGCCGCAAGCGGCATCAGTAGAGCAAAGACGAAAGCGCGCATGACCACCTCCCTGTGTATCGCCGTACTAATACACTAAGGGGCATTACGCAATAGTTCGACACAAATGAAAAGGGCGGCCCCGCAGAGCCGCCCCTTTGTCACCGGATCAAGACGCGAGCGTTACGCCGGCACCTTGTCCTTGTTGTAGATCGCCGCCGCGGCGCGAAGAATGTCGAGGATCTTCTCCTGCGCTGCCGGCTCGTCGAGCTGCTCCATCGCGGCGAGTTCGCGCGCGAGGCGGCTCGTCGCGCCTTCGAAGATCTGGCGCTCGGAATAGCTCTGCTCGGGCTGGTCCTCGGCACGGAACAGATCGCGCACCACTTCGGCGATCGACACTAGGTCGCCCGAGTTGATCTTCGCTTCATATTCCTGCGCACGGCGCGACCACATGGTGCGCTTCACCTTGGGCTTGCCCTTCAGCGTTTCCATCGCCTCGCGCATCGTCTTGTCCGACGATAGCTTGCGCATGCCGACGCTCTCGGCCTTGTTGGTCGGCACGCGGAGCGTCATCTTCTCCTTCTCGAAGCGCAGCACGTACAGTTCGAGCTGCATGCCAGCGATTTCCTGTTTCTGCAGCTCGACGACGCGACCCACGCCATGCTTGGGGTAAACGACGTAATCACCGACATCGAAGTGCAGCAGCTTTGCAGCCATAGGAACCGGACCCTCTGGGTTACATCACGGCACTGGCACGACGAAGCGGGTTTCAATACCCGCTCGATCCAGCCAATAAGACGTGAAGGGGTTGAGCTTCTCCAGCAGGGCGCACAAGGAAAGCGCCCGTCGCGGACTTATATAGCATCGTTGCAACAATATTACCAGCGGCGATCGGTCAGCATCGCTGGCGTTTGCGGCATCCGGACGCAAGCCTCCGCTCGCCCCGCCTCGATACCGGTCTGGATCGGTGCCCCGCGATAGCGCCATCGTGGCGCATCGCAGGCGCGAAACCGCTCAGTCCCCCGGGCCCGGCTCGGCCGAGAAATACTTGTCGTACTTGCCCTCTTCGCCCTTGTGCTCGTCGGCATCGGCGGGGGTCTGGTCGCCCTTGCGCGTCACGTTGGGCCATTGGTTCGAAAAGGTCGTGTTGAGCTCAAGCCATTGCTCGAGTCCGCTCTCCGTATCGGGCAGGATCGCCTCGGCCGGGCATTCCGGCTCGCACACGCCGCAGTCGATGCACTCGCTGGGGTTGATGACGAGCATGTTCTCGCCCTCGTAGAAGCAATCGACCGGGCACACTTCGACGCAATCCATATATTTGCAACGGATGCACGCGTCGGTGACGACATAGGTCATGGCCGGTAAAACTCCCCTCGGTCGGCAGGCGTGGAGGCGCTGCTATGCGTAGCGCTGGCCATCGTCAATCGCCCGCGCCTTCCTGCCATACGTTTGCGGCCCCGCGCGTGGCATCGTCCATCGTGTCGAGATCGATGTAGCACGCCAGCGCATCGGGCGCCGATCCGCGCCGCACCGGCAGCGCCTCGACGCGCAGCACGCGCACTTCGCCCGCCTTGAAGAAGGTCAGGATACAGCCGACCCGCACCGGCGCATGCGCGCGGTCGATCACGCGGCCGTCGATCCGCAGCCGCCCCTCCATCGCCATCGCCTGCGCCACCTCGCGCGTGCGGGCCAACCGCGCGAACCACAGGAATCGGTCGAGCCGCATCGTCGGCTCGGCTGCCGCGCTCGTGGCCCCCCGCCGTTCAACCAAGCCCGAGCTCCGCCAGTGCCGCGAACGCATTGTCGGCACGCGGCGCGATCACCGCCGCCGGCGGCCGCCCGCGCCACGCCCAGCGCCCCTCGGGCAGCGGCCGGAAGCCCAGTTCGGTCATCAACCGCGCCACGGTGGCCGGCTCCAACCCGATCGACGTCGCGAGCGCCGGATCGGGCGCGAACGGCGTGCGGCCCTTGCGCGCATAATGCGCGGCGCGCGCGATCCGCTCGACCAGATCGATCCGCACCGCCTGCGTGCCGAGCGGGCGGAAACCCGCCGCAAGTGTCGCACCCGGCGCGCCGCGCGGCAGCACCGTCGCGCCATCCGCCGCCGGCACCGGCACCGGCTGCCCCGCGGCCACGAGCAGCGCCTCGCGCCACGGCCGCGCACGCGCCTTGAGCAATCGCGCATCGAATAGGTCGAGCGCGCCGATCGTCACCCCGCCACGCCGCAGCCGTGTGCGATCCGCCGCCGTCAGCGCCTCGATCGCCACGCGCACCGGCAACCGCTGCGTAATCCCCGCCCCCGCCTCGATCGCCGCCGCGGTACTGCGCAGCGCCGGCGTCGCCGCCGGATCGCGCGCCAGCCCCGCGAGCGCCGCCAGCGCGGGCAACTGCGCCGCAACCGCTGCCTCCACCCAGCGCTGCACCCGCTCCAGCGCCGCGCGCCGCAGCGTCACGTCGAGGCAATCCAGCGCATCGTCCAGCACCACCACTGGCCGCCCCAGCGATCGCCCGCGCGCCAGCCGCGCCACGACATGCCCGCCCCACACGATGCCGCCACCGCTCGCCAGCACGAAGCGATCGTCCGCCGCCGCGACCAGCGCTTGTCCCCGCGCGCGCCGCTCGCCCGCCAGCCGCTTCTCCGCCGTCGCGAGCAGCAGCCGCTTGTCGGTCGCGCGCGCCTCGGGCGCCACGACGAAGCGGAAGCCATCGAGCCGCCCGATCGCATGCGTGTCGATCGTCACCTCGCCCGTCGCGCCGATCTCGACCGGCAGCGCGCCCGCCCCCGCGCCGATCTGCTTCATCAACGCGCTCGTGCGCTTGTCGACGAAGCGCTGCGTCAAGCTGGTATGGAGCGCATCGGACAGCCGCTCCTCCACCGCCTGCGTCCGCGCCGCCCAATGCGCCGGATCGGCCAGCCAGTCCTTGCGCTGCGCGATATACGCCCAGGTGCGGATCGCCGCGACGCGCCCCGCGATCGTCTCGACATCGCCATCGGCACGATCCAGCCGCGCCACTTCGTCCGCAAACCACTGATGCGGCAAATGCCCCTCGGAAAGATACCCGAACACGCGCGCAACGAAGCGCGTATGCGGCTCGACCCCCAGCTTCTGGAAATCGGGAATCCCGCACGCCGCCCACAGCCGATCGACCTGCCCGCGTGCGCGCGCGCGCACCGCAGGGTCTTCGGCCATGCGGCGCAGCACCGCAAGATCGACCGACTCCGGCGCCGGCCGCAGCGTCTCGTGGTTCGGCGGCGCAGATAGCGACGCCAGCAACGCGTCGACGCTCGACAGGTCCGGATCGCCCTCGCGCCAATACAATGTGTCGAGCGTCGGGAAACGATGCCCTTCGATCGCCAGCACTTCCTCGGGCAGGAACGCGTCCGGGCCCTCCTCGGCGACCGCGCCGAACGTGCCGTCGCGCTGGTGCCGCCCCGCCCGCCCCGCGATCTGCGCCATTTCCGCGGTCGTCAGCCGCCGCCGCCGCTTGCCGTCGAACTTGTGCAGCCCGGCGAACGCGACATGCGCCACGTCCATGTTCAGCCCCATGCCGATCGCATCGGTCGCGACGAGATAATCCACCTCGCCCGCCTGGAACATCGCCACCTGCGCGTTGCGCGTGCGCGGGCTAAGCGCGCCCATCACCACCGCCGCGCCGCCACGCAGCCGCCGGATCATCTCGGCCACGGCATAGACTTCCTCGGCGCTGAACGCGACGATTGCCGAGCGCCGCGGCAGCCGGCTGATCTTCTTCGCCCCGGCGTAGCTCAGGTCCGAAAAGCGCGGCCGCTCGACGATCTCGACGCCGGGCACCAGCGATCGCACCACCGGCTTCAGCGCCGCCGAGCCGAGGATCATCGTCTCCTCGCGCCCACGCGCATGAAGCAGCCGATCGGTGAACACATGCCCGCGCTCGGTATCCGCGCCAAGCTGCGCCTCGTCGAGCGCCACGAACGCCACATCCCGCTCCAACGGCATCGATTCGGCAGTGCAGAGAAACCACCGCGCATCCTTGGGAACGATCCGTTCCTCGCCGGTGATCAGCGCGACTCGCTCCGGCCCCTTCATCGCGACGACGCGGTCGTACACTTCGCGCGCCAGCAGCCGCAGCGGAAAGCCGATCATGCCTGACGAATGCGCCGCCATCCGCTCGACCGCGAGGTGAGTCTTGCCGGTGTTGGTCGGCCCCAGAACCGCGGTGACGCGGGCATTGTCATGGCCAGGCATAGCCAGGAACATCGGGCGCAACCGCTTGCGAATCAACCGCTCCCTTTCGGCGCATGGGCCGAACGGTTGGGCGCAACGCTGCGCCTTTAAGTCTCAGGTTAATTTGACTTTAGGACTCGCCCGCCACAACGCCCATGCCTGCGCCGGGGGTGGATCGGCGAACAGTTAGCGTTTGGGGGCGCCTCTACTCGTCGTGTTTCTGCGCGAGCAGCCTGGATTGGAACTCGCCGGCGCGGCGGGCTCGCGCGGCTTCGGGCGCGCCATCGTGCCGGTGCGCGAGGTGCCGCTGCGCGATCGCGTCCGCGGCACGCTGCACCAGACCGATTGGGTGCCCGATCTCGGCGCGCGGATCGGCAGCGGCACGTGGTGGCGTGGCCTCGTCACCTGCACCGGCCTGATCGCCGCCGCCGTGCTCACCAATCCCGGCATCCGCCCGATCCCGGGCTTCATCACGACCAGCATGACCGGGGCGGAGCGCGAGGAAGCGCACACGCTCTCGATCGCGCCGCTCGGCCTTGGTGCCTCGACCGGCCGCCGCATGGCCGCCAACGATCTCGTCCGCCCGCTCGCCGAAACGCCCGAGCGCCCGACGATCGAGCTCACTGCCGCGCTCGGCAATGGCGACAGCTTCGGCGCCGCGCTGCAGCGTGCCGGCGTCGGCCGCGCCGATGCCGCGCGCGCCGCCGCGCTCGTCTCGAGCGAAGTCGCGCTCGGCGATCTCAAGCCGGGCACGATGCTCGATCTGCGGCTCGGCCGCCGCCGCGATCGCCGCACCGCGCGTCCGCTCGATCACCTCGCCTTCCGCGCCCGCTTCGATCTCAACCTCGCGCTGCACCGCGAAGGCGATGGCCTCACGATGGAGCGCCGCCCGATCGCGATCGATCGCACCCCGCTGCGCATCCAGGGCCTCGCCGGATCGAGCCTGTACCGTTCGGCGCGCGCCGCCGGCGCCCCCGCCAAGCTGGTCGAGGCCTATATCAAGGCGATCGCCGCGCGCACGTCGATCGGCGCGATCGGGGCCGACGACAAGTTCGACATCATCGCCGATCACGCGCGCGCCGCGACCGGCGAGGTCCAGGTCGGCCAGCTGCAATATGCCGCGCTCGATCAGGGGTCGAAGAAGCTGCGGCTGGTGCGCTGGGAAGACGGCGACGGCAACGGCGGGCAATTCTGGGACGCGAACGGCCAGTCCAAGCGTCAGGGCTTCATGGGCATGCCGGTCTCGGGCCGCATTTCCTCGACCTTCGGGATGCGCCGCCACCCGCTGCTCGGCTTCCTGCGCATGCACAAGGGCCTCGATCTCGCCGCGCCGCACGGCACGCCGATCTACGCGCCGATCGAAGGCCGCGTCGCAATGGCCGGCCGCAACCGCGGCTACGGCAATTTCGTGAAGCTCGATCATGGCGGCGGCATCGCCAGCGGCTATGGCCACATGAGCCGCTTCGCCGTCTCCGCCGGCCAGCGCGTGTCGCGCGGCCAGATCATCGGCTATGTCGGCTCGACCGGCCTGTCGACCGGGCCGCATCTGCACTGGGAAGTGTGGAAGAACGGCACGAACGTAAACCCTCGCTCGATCTCGCTATCCAGCGTCGCCACCCTGTCGGGCGAAAAGCTCCGCGCCTTCAAGGCCAAGGTCGCCAACCTGCTAGGCGTCCCAACAGCAAGATAGCCTTGTTCTTCCCCTCTCCCCTTCAGGGGAGGGGCCTATGAGTTGTATGACACAGCCGCTTACAGAGCATCCCACGCACGGGCGATCTGCCGACAAGCAGCTTTGATATTGTTGACACGGATCGTTTGGCTGTTTGAAGCCGCCACAATCTGCTGATTCTGAACGTCGATCGACATACAAAGAGCGGGATATGCAACATGATCGGGCGCGCAGTGAGCGCTCGCTTGCATATAGGCGAGCGTCGCGACGTACTTTGCGATCTCGGTGCGCTTACCAGCCGCGTTTACGCTTTCTTGGTCGTCGCCTTTCGCGAGCCGGAAGAGCGCAATGCCGTAACGGCTACTTGAACGCGATTGCTGTGTCAGGGCTAAGTCTGGATAAACCGAAACAGCCACTCCCTCAATGGGCAGCGCACCAGCCCATTTTCCCGGCTGTTTGAAATCAAAGCCGCCAAGCTGGTTTTGAAAGCGCCGGAAGGTGGCCAACGCCTCTAGAGAGGCCTGCGCGTCCTCTCTTGTGAACCCTGTGCTGCTTTGGTCATCCGCTTTTTGCTGCAAGAGCAATTCCAGTGTGGCTAAGGTCGCCGAGGGCCTTGCAGCGTCGCCGAGATATGCAGCCAAACCATTGCGCAAATCGCGATAGCGGATCACTGGTGCTGTTGCGATTTCCTTCGCGCGGCGTATGATTCCCTCGCGAGCGTGATCGCCAGCAACGAGGTATCGTGCCAGCTCATTAGCTGAGATGCCGGGTTGCTGCCGTATGCGTTTATGAGGTCGAATAGCCATGGACGACTTCCTAGCATATCGTCGAATTGACGGTGAGCGTTACCTTTACATTTCCTCTTTGTCGAAGAGCGTTGTCAGCGAAAGCGAAGCAAACCACCTCGGCGACGACGGTTATTTCCTCTACGAATGTAGCCCCCTTGGTATTGACGTGCTTGCGAAAGTCGCATCGTTCGAGTCTGCGCATCGGCTGCTAGAGATTTATAGTGAAGGGTTTGAGCGCGCAGTTAAGCTTGGAGAAAAGCGCCGCGCACGACTTGAACGGAGGTTCTTTGGACCTCGCCGGCAAGGCCACTTGCAGCCCGCGTGAATGGCGAGTGTCGTGTTAGTCGGCATCGTCCGCTTCAACGCCACCTTCCGGCCCCGCGGCGACGTCTCCACCCAGCACCACCCCACCGAATTGAATGTAGTCTGCCGGCAGATAGTCCTCATCGGCTGGCCAGTAGCCGTGACCAGAAAGTCGCACGACGCGGTCTTTAGAGCGCCACAACATCGTGCTGAGGATCATGTCGGGATCCTTCCCCTGTAGAGTCAGCCCCCGCTCGGGGAGCCTATCAGCGATCTCTCGCCGGTTGAGGGGCTTGCCGGCCTCCCGTATAAAGTCCAGCGCTGCGCCTACGACGATCTCTCGATCCGGATTTTTCCGGCGCGTAGACGGAGGCGTATCGCCTGGCTCAGGTTTCGGCTCTACCGGCCTCTTCTCCCCCGCCATTTCGTACCAAAGGTTCACGAATTGGTTCAGACGCTCTAATTCAGCTACAACCCGCAGGCGCGCAGTCTGCAGCGAGGCGATATCTTCGTCGATCGTGGTCAGGCGGCGAGCCTCTTCGTTCAAACGCGCCAGAGCATTTTTAAGTGCGGTATCCATGCTCGCCTCCGTATAGAACAGATACAGAACACGTATCTTTTCTGTTCCGCCATACAGATACACAGTTGCCAAAATCTTGCAACGGACCTACCGACGAATCTGCGAGAGCAGGATTCCGACTCGCAAGCGGGCGATGTACCCGCAAGTTAAAGGAGGCGCCGATGTGATAGGGAAACGCAGTCGCGGAAATCGTTAGCCCGCAAGACGGAAAAGGCCGACCAAAAGGCCGGCCCTCCGTAGCTTCAATCGGGCGCTAGTCGTGCCCAATTCCACCGCTGTGACAAGCATCGGAATCGCACGGCTAGCGTCCAATATCAAGAGAAAAGCCGCTATGGTTTATGTCTCGGGGTATCTGCGCATTCGGCACCGTCGTGTTGAGCGTGTGCGGCCCCACATGCGCCGCCGCTAATCTAGCGGCTTAGTCGGGGCTTCCGGCCCCTTTCCATCAGCAACTTCGGGAGGCGGCTTCGGTCGCCTCCACTTTTTAGAGCCCGTCGATCGGCAGTTCAGTGGAAGCAGCGCCTCCCTGACAGGTGGGCTTCAAACCGCCATCCCGGCCGCCCAGCCACTCGCCCAGGCCCACTGGAAGTTATATCCCCCAAGCCACCCGGTAACATCCACCGCCTCGCCGATCACATACAGCCCCGGCACCCGCTTCGCCTCCATCGTCTGGGACGAAAGCTCCGCGGTCGATACGCCGCCGACGGTCACCTCGGCCTTGGCGAACCCCTCGCTGCCATTGGGCGCGAACCGCCACGCCGCCAGCGCCCGCTCCGCCGCCGCGAGCTTCGCATCCGCCACATTGGCCAGTTCGCCCGAGATGCCCAGCGCGCCCACCAGCGCCTCCGCCAGCCGCTGCGGCATCGCCCCGGCCAGCAGCTTGCCCACCTGCGCGCGCGGCGTCGTGCGTTTCGCGTCGCGCAGCCAGCCCTCGGTGCGATCGGGCAGCAGGTCGACCGCGATCGGCTCGCCGTGCCGCCAGTACGACGACACCTGAAGCACCGCCGGCCCCGAAAGCCCGCGATGCGTGAACAGCATCGCCTCGCGAAAGGCCGCCTTCCCCGCGCGCGCGATCACCTCGGTTGCGACGCCCGCCAGCGCACGGAACGGATCGTCGCCACCCAGCGTCAGCGGCACCAATGCCGGCCGCGGCTCGACCACCTTCAATCCGAACTGCCGCGCCAGATCATAGGCGAAGCCGGTCGCGCCCATCTTCGGGATCGATGGTCCGCCCGTCGCGATCACCAGCGCGCGGGCCTGCGCAACCTTTGTCGAACACGTGACCCGAAATTCACCGTCAGCGTGCTGAATCTCCGCAATCCGAGTGTCGATTGCTTGTTTAACACCCCATTTTTCACCCTCTTCGAGCAGCATTGCCACTATCTGCCGCGCCGATCCGTCGCAGAACAATTGCCCGAGCGTCTTTTCGTGCCAGGCGATCCCGTAACGATCGACAAGGGCGATGAAATCCGCAGGCGTGTAACGGGCGAGCGCCGATCGCGCGAAGTGCGGGTTGGCGGAGATAAACCGCTCGTGCGTCGTCCCCGTGTTGGTGAAATTGCACCGGCCGCCGCCCGAGATCAGGATCTTTTTTCCTGCCTTTTCAGCATGATCGATCACCAGCACGCGCTTGCCCTGCTGTCCGGCAGTTGCGGCGCACATCAATCCGGCCGCGCCGGCGCCCAGCACGATGACGTCGTAATGCTCTGGTATCACAGTTGTTTAGCGGAGCTTGGCGATCGACAGCCCGTCGAGCTTGGCCTGATCCTTCACCGATTCCTCGCTTCGTGTCAGCGCCTTGGCGATCGCCTTGAGCGCCATGCCCTTCTTGGCGAGCGTGTGCAGCTTCTGGATCTCATCCTGCCGCCACGGCTGGCGATGTCGTTCAAATCGCTCGGCCATCACCCTCACCGCTCCCGCGTCGCCGCGAACCGCACCGTCGCGTAACGCTCTGCAATATAACCCACTTCCCACGCGCTCTTGGCAAGGAACACCGGATTTCCATCGCGATCCTTGGCCATCGCGCCGCGGTTGAGATCCATGAAATCCTTCAGCGCCGCCGGCTCCTCCGCCGAAACCCATCGCGCCGTATCGAACGGCGCCGGCTCGAGCTTGGCGCCGACCTTATACTCCGCATCCAGCCGCGACAGCAGCACATCCAGCTGCAGCTGTCCCACCACGCCGATGATCCAGTTCGATCCGATCTCCGGATAGAATACCTGGATCACGCCTTCCTCGGAAAGATCGTCTAGCGCCTTGCGCAACTGCTTGGTTTTGGTCGGGTCGGTCAGGATCACGCGGCGCAGGATTTCAGGCGCGAAGTTCGGCAGCCCGGTGATCCGCACCCCCGGCCGCTCGCTCAGCGTATCGCCCACTCGCAGGGTGCCATGATTGGGTATGCCGATGATATCGCCCGGGAAAGCCTCGTCGGCGAGCTCGCGATCCTGCGCGAAGAACAGGATCGGCGAGTGGACCGCGATCGGCTTGCCGTGGCCCGTCGGCGTCAGCTTCATGCCGCGTTTGAATGTCCCCGAGCACAATCGCATGAACGCGATGCGATCGCGGTGCATCGGGTCCATGTTCGCCTGCACCTTGAAGACGAAGCCAGTGACGTCCTTTTCGTCGGGCTGCACCGGCGCCGGCTCGGCTGGCTGCGCGCGCGGCGGCGGGGCATAGTCGGCGAGTGCCGCGATCAGCTCGGCAGGGCCGAAGTCCTTGAGCGCCGATCCGAAATACACCGGCGTCAGATCGCCCGCGCGATACGCCTCGCCATCAAACGAGGAATAACCGCCACGCGCGAGTTCGATCTCCTCCGCCACGACGGCGGGAATGTCCGCTGCGTCCTCGATCCGGCCTTGAAAGGTGCGACTGTCACCATCGGGACGGCTGATTTTGTTGGTCGTCAAGTCGAGCACACCCTCAAACGTGCCGCCCATGCCGACGGGCCAGCTCATCGGACACACGTCGAGCGCCAGCACGTCGGCGATTTCGTCGAGCAAATCGAACGCGCTACGCCCCTCGCGGTCGACCTTGTTGACGAAGGTGATGATCGGCACCGAACGCAGCCGGCACACTTCGAACAGCTTGCGCGTCTGCGCCTCGATCCCGCGCGCCGCATCGATCACCATCACCGCAGAATCGACCGCGGTCAGCGTCCGGTAGGTATCTTCGCTGAAATCCTCGTGCCCCGGCGTGTCGAGCAGGTTGAAGGTAACCCCCCCCTTCTCGAACGTCATCACCGACGACGTGACCGAGATTCCGCGTTGCTGCTCGATCTTCATCCAGTCTGATCGCGCCCGCCGCGTCTGCCCGCGCGCCTTAACCTGGCCGGCAAGATGGATCGCGCCGCCAACGTACAGCAGCTTTTCGGTCAGCGTCGTCTTGCCGGCGTCGGGGTGCGAGATGATCGCGAAGGTGCGGCGGGGGAAAGGCATCGGTCTTCTCGAGTATGAAAGTGCAGGATCGGCAGCTCCGATCCTGATCGTGATCCGGGCAAACGGAGCGCGGCGCTAGGAACGCGCTGTAGCGCGTTCCGCGATATAGGACGTCACAGCGCCGAACGTAGCATCAAGCGTGTCAAACGCTTCTTCGCGCTCGAACAGGTCGCCAACACGCGATGGCAAAACAGGACTGATCCCGGTCGCGCGCTCCACCGCATCGGGGAACTTGGCAGGATGCGCTGTCGCCAGCGTCACCATGGGCACGCCAAACGGCTGTCGGCGCGCCGCTGCCAGCGCGACTGCGGTGTGAGGATCGATCACCTCGTCCGCTGCTTCATGCGCCCAGCGCATCGCGAGCGCCATTCCATCTGCATCAATCGTAGCGCTGGTCAGCAGCCCCGCCGCGCCCTCATGCTGAGCGTTGGTCAGCCGCATCGCCTTGGAGCTCTCGAAGCCCTGCATCTGGGCTGCCAGCGCCACTCCGTCGCGCCCGCCAAGGTCGAACAGCAGCCGTTCGAAATTCGACGAGACCTGGATATCCATCGATGGCGTCGCGGTTGGGATCACCGTGCGGCTGGAATAATCACCGGACGACAAGGCCCGCGCGAGGATGTCGTTGACGTTGGTCGCGACCACCAGCTTCGCAATCGGCAGCCCCATCTTCGCCGCGACATAACCAGCGAAGACATCCCCGAAATTGCCCGTCGGCACGCTGAATGCGATCGGGCGATCGGGCGCGCCGAGCCGCACCGCGGCGTAGAAATAATAGACCACCTGCGCCATCAGCCGCGCCCAGTTGATCGAATTGACCGCGCTCAGCCGGAATCGCCCTGAGAACGCGGCATCGTTGAACATCGCCTTCACCAACGCCTGTGCGGTGTCGAAATCGCCGCGGATCGCGATGTTGCGGACGTTCGGCGCGCGCATCGTCGTCATCTGGCGGCGCTGCACGTCGCTCACCCGCCCGGCGGGATGGAGCATGAAGATATCGATCCCCGCGCGCCCAGCAACCGCATCGATCGCCGCCGATCCGGTATCGCCGCTGGTGGCACCGACGATCGTCAGCGGGCCCTCGGTATCGCCGACGAGAAATCGCTCGAACAGCAGCCCGAGCAACTGGAGCGCAACGTCCTTGAACGCCAGCGTCGGCCCGTGGAACAGTTCGAGCAGCCACTGATCATGATCGAGCTGCTTCAGCGGCGTCACGGCAGCGTGCGAAAAACGACCATAGGCCTGCTCGCACAAGTCGCGCAGCTCATCGCGACTGAGGCTGTCGCCTACGAACGGCGCCATCACTGCCACCGCTGTATCGACATAGGACAGCCCAGCGAAGCCAGCGATCTCGTCGCGCGAAAGCGCCGGCCACGTTTCGGGTACGTACAACCCGCCATCCGAAGCGAGCCCGGCAAGCGTCGCACCGCGGAAGTCGAGCGTGGGGGCGGCTCCACGAGTGCTGATGTAGCGCATGACCGCGCCGGTTAGCCGGCTAACCGGGACGAAACAACCAGCGCCGGGCGATCTGCGTTGGTTTCGACGCGCATGAACATGCCTAGCGCATTTAACCATGGATCGTGGAAGGAATCCGGAGGATTATGGGTGTGTGAATGTGAATCATGGGAAAGTGCCAGGGTCTGGCGGGGTGATAGTGTGGCACGACGGAGGCTGTCCGTTGTGCGCGCGCGAGATCGCGGTGATGCGCCGGCTCGATAAACGCGGCGCCATCACGTTCGTCGACGCGGCGAACCCGGCCAGCGCCTGCCCGATCGATCGCGGCGAGTTACTCGGCCGTTTTCATGCCATGGAAAACGGACGACTGCTGTCAGGCGCTGCGGCGTTTGCGGCGATGTGGCGAGCAATCCCGCTGCTCCGCCCGCTGGGGCTGCTGGCGCGCCAGCCGCTCGTGCTGCGGTTGCTTGAACGAGGTTACATCGGTTTCCTCAAGGTTCGTCCGCGACTTCAAGCAATCCTTCGTCGGAGAAGCGCGGCGTGAGACCGACCCCAGCCCCCGCTGAGCCAGGCAAGGAAAGCGTTTGGAACTACCCCCGCCCCGCGATTGCCGAAAGGACATCGCGGCATATCCGGATCGAACATCGCGAGTTGGTGGTGGCTGACACGCGCACTGCCGTGCGGACACTCGAGACCAGCCATCCGCCAAGCTATTACCTGCCGCCAGCCGATATCGCACCCGGTCTACTTCGACCCTCGTCTCGCCGATCATTTTGCGAATGGAAAGGCGAGGCGGTCTATCATGATCTCGTCATCGGCGACGAATTGCTGCGGGACATTGCCTGGAGCTACCCCGATCCGACAGCCGCCTTCCGCGCGCTGCGCGATCACGTGGCCTTCTATGCCGGCCCGCTTGATCGCTGCACCGTCGATGGCGCGCTGGTGACGCCGCAGGCGGGCGGTTTCTACGGCGGCTGGATCACGGCCGATCTGACCGGACCGTTCAAGGGCGAGCCCGGATCGCGGTGGTGGTGAGACGAAGATGAGCGACACACTGCCAGCGGCGCTGGCATCTTGGGCGGAGGCACCGCGTGCGCGCCGGCTCAACACTGCCGCCGAGCCGGACGGGGCGCGCTACGTGCTGTGTTGGCTGCAGCAGGCGCTACGCGCACACGACAATCCTGTGATCGATGCGGCGATCCGGCTCGGCAATGCACGCGGACTGCCAGTGCTTGTATACCATGGACTGCGCGAGGATTATCCCTACGCCTCCGACCGCCTCCATCGCTTCATTCTCGGGGCAAGTCGTGACTTGGCGCGCGACTGCGCGGAGCGAGGGCTGGCATGCGTGTCCCACGTCGATCGGGCCGACAGGCGCGAGAAGGGTCTCGTCTATCGCCTTGCAGCCGATGCGGCGGCCGTGCTGGTCGAGGATCAGCCAACCTTCGTCGCGCGCTGGCAGGCGCAGCGCGTCGCGGACAAGGCCGGCATGCCGGTCATCGCGGTAAACGCGGCCTGCGTCGTCCCGCCCGCGGTGATCGGTGATGGCGTCGGCTCGACCTCTGCGTTCCGCCGGCGCCACGTGGCGATTCGCGACGCGTGGTTGCGGAGCACAGAGGAATTGCCCCAAGTCGCGCCTTGCGCAGGGCCGCTGCCCTTCGAACCCGACCACCTCACCGATATGGCCGACGCCGCGTTGGACGCGCTGGTCGCACGCCTTGCGATCGATCACTCACTCCCACCGAGCGCGATGTTCCCGGCGGGGCGCGACCCGGCACTGGCGCGATTGCGGAGGGCTGCGACCGAGGTGCTCCCGAGTTATGCGTCGGTCCGCAACGATGCCACTCGATCACACGGTGCAAGCGGGCTGTCGCCGTATCTGCACTTCGGCGTGCTCGGCCCGCGCGAGGTCATGGCGGCTGTCGAAACCTCCAGGGCAGCGCCCGCGAATAAGGAGAAGTTCGCCGACGAGCTGCTCAGCTGGCGCGAGTGGTTCCATTATCGTGCACGGGCGCTCGCGCACCCCGAACGCTACGACCGAATATCCGGCTGGGCGCGCGACTCGCTTGCCGCGCACGCGGATGACCCGCGTCCAGAAATCGAGTCGCTTACTGCGATGCTGGGCGGTACGACGCGCGACGAGACGTGGAACGCGTGTCAGCGCCAGTTCCTCGCGGACGGGTGGATGCACAACAATCTGCGCATGTACTGGGGCAAGCGGATCATCGCGATGACGCCCGATCCGAAGACGGCCTGGACCACCGCCTGCTATCTCAACGATCGGCTGAGCCTCGACGGGCGCGATCCGGCGACCTACGGCAATATTGCCGACATGTTCGGCGGCGGGGCACCCGGCAGTTCCGAGCGGCCAGTCTATGGCCGCGTGGCGACCCGCTCGGACGGATCTACGCGCAGCCGGCCTGACGGTCCCGATTGGCTCCGCGCTGCGGCAACGCGCGCCGTGCCTGCGGCATCCGTGCCTTCCAGCGTGCCAAGCGAGCTCTATCTGGCGGGCACGCCGCCGATCTGAACTGCTATCGACATTGCTTCCGGGCGGGAGCGGCAGCAATCGTCTGGTCGGCAGCGTCAGACTGGCCGGTGAGCGGTGCGGGCTCCGACCGGGTCTGCCTCGATGCGCCAAAAGCTATCCAAGACTTCACGGGTGCCGACGACAGCATCGAACTGTCTCGTGCCCTGCCAAGCCGAATTGAAGCATGGCTGAATCGACAGCGCGCCGCAGGCGTTTATGCAGATTTAGAAAAGTTCGATAAAGTTTCCATACGCTGGGGCGTCAATTGATAGAACTTCACGCAGCGTCGTCGAACATCTCAGGGGGATTGTTCGATAAGGCTGTTAATCTTGATCAAGTATCGCTTTCGCTCCGCTACCGGTGCTTCCGTTCTGGCATTGAGCCTTGCCGCCGCCTGCCCTGTCCGCGCGGATGAGCTCAAGCCGGTCTACTCGCCACCTGCTGACAATGGGGGCGGCACGGAGCCCGAGCAGACCGGCGTGATCGACATCTTCCAGCGCACCGATACGATTGAGGGCGACTACAATCTGCGCGGTACCAGCGCCCGCCGCTTTGAATTCGTTACCGATAGCATTGCGACGCGTCAGCAGCGCGGCGAAGTGGTGTCCGGCTTTGACGCAATCGCTGGCCGAAGTGCGCTCGGGTTGACGTCGGAGCAGAAAAGTCAGGCGATCACCTACCCTGATCTGGTGCAGGGCACGCGCCGCTCCACCGTCGTCTACGACAATGATCGCCTTGCGGAAGTAGCGAGCGACACGACACCAGCAATCACGTTTGTCGATACGAACACGCCCGTCTACGGTGACCTTCGGCTTGCGAATATCAGCCAGTCGACCGTTGCCATTCTCACGGGCGACAAGAGCCGAGACATTTACGACGCGTCCAATTTCGCGCTGCTGACCGCGGACACCGGCTCGACGCTGTACAACGCGACCAACGGCAGCGACATCACGTACGACTCGGTAACCTCCACAATGCACGGCGCGGATCAGGACGGCCTGTCTCAAATGTCGACCACCGTCGTGCAGGCGCTCGTGACTGACTATTCCGGCATCGGCTTTGACGGCACCGATCGCGTCACCGATCTCGCCAGCCTGAAGCGCTACAACACCAGCCTCATCGCGCAACTGAGCACCGGCCAGATAACACCCGATCAATATGAAGAGCGCATCCAAGCCGCCGTCAGCACCGCGCCGCGGGCCGTTACGGTCCGCACGCCCGAGATCCCGACTTATACCGCTCCGCCGACGACCAGCGACCGGCTGTTCATGGCGCTGAATGCCTCCACGCTGACCACTACGCTCGATTCCCAGCTCGTCGGCGTCATCGTTGCGGACGGGAACGAGGACGGCCTCTCGACTCTGATCCTCGCGCGCGGCGGCTCCACCGTCACTAACAATGGGACGATCGTTCAGGGCGGCAGTGGCGTCGGCATCCGCGTAACCGACGCCGGCACTTCACTGGCGAACAGCGCCACCGGTGTGATCGGCGTCGGATACGAAACGCTGGATCGATCGAGCGGGACACCGGTGCCAAGCGGCTTCACCGACTATCAGGGCGCAACCTACGGCAACACCGCGGTGCGCGTGACCGATGGGGCGGTTGTCGACAACCGCGGCATCATCAACGTGTCGAACCGCGATATCGCCGGACATGATGAGGAACCGCGTTTCGGCAAGGCCAACAACGGCATCGTCGTCAGCACTGGCGCGCAAGCCACCAATGCCGGCACGATCCTGATCGGCGGCGGCGACAGCGCGGTCGCAAATACGCCGGGGCCGTTCAACGGCGCGACCGGGATGGCCGTCTTCGACGGCGGATCGGCCACCAACGCCGCCGGCGGCGTGATCCGCGTCGGCTCGACCTTTGCGGGGAATGCCGGCGAACTTGCGGCAGTCACGGACGTGCTGTCGACCAACAATGCGTCGGGCATGGTGTCGCTGGGCGGTGGCGGGGCTGCCTTCAACGACGGGCTGATCAGCGTCGGTTCGCGCGCGCAGAATGCCAACGGCATGGTCGTCGGCGGTGCGGGCAACACGGCACGCAACGATGGCACAATAACCATCGAAGCGACACAGTTGACCGAGCCGAGCGGGCGCAATGTCGGGATCGCAGTGCTCGGCAGCAGTGCGGCAGGGATCTTCAACGCCACGAACGGCGGGACGATCAACGTCAATGGCGTGAACAGCGTCGGGCTGGTCGTTGAGAACAATGTGGCCGGTGGTGCGGCACGCGCGGTCAACGATGGGCTGATCGCGATCAACGGCAGCCTGTCGATCGATCGGCTGCGCAACTACGGCATTTTCGTCGGCAATGCGTCATCTTCGGCGGTCAACAACGGCCAAGTCATGATGCGTGGCGAGGGCGCCATTGGCATCCACGCGCGCAATGGCGGCACGGTATCGGTGGGCGCGGGCGGCTCCGTCGATTTCCAGAACGTCGACCAGATCGGCTATTATGCGCTAGGCGCGGGATCGAGCATCGCCGGCGCGGGCATGACCGACGTCGACACGGAGCGTTCGACCGGCCTGCGCATCGAGGGCGGCGCCGACGCGATGGGCACCGGGCTGGTGCTGAACGTGTCAGGCGCATCCGCATTCGGCGTTGTCGCGTCGGGCGCATCGACGCAAACTACCTTCGACGCCGCCAATGCCAGCATCACCGTTTCCGGCAATGCGGCGACCGGCGTTCGGATCGAGGGCGGCGCGACGGGTCGGCTGGGCGCAGACACAGTACTTACCTTGAGCGGCGCGAACACGACGGCGGCGATCGTCGATGGTCAGGCCTTCGGGCTTGACGGCGTGGCAGTGGGCTTACCTGTTACAACCACGTCGCTCGTAAGCAACGCCACGGTCACGGCTGGATCGAACAATCTCACCGGTTACGTCGCGCAGGATGACGGGCAGCTGCAGCATGGCGGCACGCTCGCGTTCACCGGCGCGGACGGCACGGGCATCCGCATTCTGGGCGCAAACTCGTCCGCGACGCATACCGGCAGCATTGCGCTCAGTGGCAGCGGCACGGGGGTCGCCGTCCTCGGCGGGCGCTTCTCCAATCAAGGCAGCATTTCCGTCGCGAACGGCACTGGCATCCTGCTCGACGGTGCCGGTTCGACCCTAGCAGGCAGCGGCACCTCCGCTGTCCTTGCCAGCGATGGCATTGCGGCGCTGCGCGTCATCAACGGCGCGACGGTCGACGCTGGCGGTGGCTTCAGCGGCGGTGGCACCGCTCAGGCCGTGTTGGTCGATACTGGTGCCGGCGCAGTGACGCTGGGCGGCGGCACGCTGACGACGACGGGTAGCGGCAACGGCATCGAAAACGCCGCTAACAGCCCTGCTATTCGCCTGAACGGCACCACGATCCGCGTCGACGGTTCTGGGTCGGGCATTCGCACCGCAGTCTCGCTTGATCCGGCGACTACCGCCACGATCACCGCTGCGGGCGCCAACAGCACGGGCTTCACCTTTGCCGGTACCGATGGCGGCGTGACGAGGGGTGATCTGG
The DNA here is from genome assembly GCF_020866845.1 of Sphingomonas radiodurans. Lineage (NCBI taxonomy): Bacteria > Pseudomonadati > Pseudomonadota > Alphaproteobacteria > Sphingomonadales > Sphingomonadaceae > Sphingomonas > Sphingomonas radiodurans. The sequence goes on along the minus strand of NZ_CP086594.1, from coordinate 2,086,929 downwards.
CGTTGGGCAGCGGCTATTCCATCACTGCTTCAGGCACCGGTGCGACAGGCGTGCGCCTCGCGACGACCGGCTCGGCGACACTGGCAACTGATATTTCGGTCACTGCCGCGCAAGGCGGCTCGGCGCTGATCGCCGGACCTGCCGCGCTGGTCACCAACACCGGCACGTTGCGCTCGGTCTCCTCCGCGCCAGTCGTGGACCTGACGGGCGGCACACGCGCGTTCGTCACGAGCGGCACGATCGCCGCTGCTTCACCCACGGCCGCCGCGATTACTGGCGGCAACAATGGCCAGTCGGTGACCGTGTCGGGCGGCGCAATAACCGGCATCGTCGCGCTCGGTACCGGCGCCGATACGTTCACGATGACAGCGGGCACGCTGACCGGTTCGCTCGCGACCGGCGCCGGCAACGACACAGCCACGTTCCGCGGCCTCACCGACGCGAACCTGTCGGGCGCCACCAGCATCGCCGGTAACGGCACGGCGGGTGGCAGCGACGTACTCAACTTCCAGAACAGCAATATGACGGGCACGACCCGGCTGACCGGATGGAACACGATCAACCTCACTGCATCGACGCTTGTCTCGAACGGCAACCTGACACTCGCCGGCGGCACGATGACGATCGACCGCGGTTCGACCTTCCGGGCGGGCGCAGGATCGAACACGACGGTCAGCGCTGCGGCCGGTGGCACCGCAACGCTGGTCAACGCCGGACGGATTGACCTGACCAACGGGACATCCGGCGCGACCGACCAGTTGGTGGTTCGCGGTAACTATGTCGGGCAGGACGGTCGGCTTGCGCTCCAGACGGTGCTCGGTACCGACGGCTCGCCGTCCGACCAGCTGATCATCGACGGCGGCGCGGCGAGCGGCCGCACGGCGATCGAGATCACCAACCTCGGCGGCCTAGGCGCGGCGACAAGCGGCAATGGCATTCAGCTGGTCGGCGCGATCAACGGCGGCACCACCACCGCGACGACAACCAAGGATGCGTTCACGCTCGCTGGCGGACAGGTCAGCGCTGGTGCGTTCGAGTACCGACTGTTTGCTTCGAACACGACCGGTACCGACGAGGGCTGGTACCTCCGCACCCAGGCCAACACGCCTACGCCAACCCCAACACCGACACCGACACCGACACCAACCGACCCGGTCACGCCGGCGCCTACCACATTCCGTGTCGAAGCGCCGCTGCTGGCCGCCCTGCCAGGCTGGCTGCGCCAGGGTGACCTTGACTTCCTCGGCACCTATCATCGTCGGGTCGGTGACCGGATCGGCCGTTTGGAAACGACGCCGGGGTTCACCGTACCGGGCCGAATCTGGGGACGGTTCCTGCTGGATGATTCGCGCTATCGCCAGGCAGGCACGGTCAGCCCGTCGGTCGATGGCCGTACATACGGGTTCCAGCTGGGCGTCGACCTGTTTCAGTTCAACAACGGTTCGGGCCGACACGATTTTGGTATCTACGGTGGCCATACCGATGGCAGCGCAACCGTTCGCGGCTTCGCCAGCGGCATACAGGATCTGAACGTCGGACGGCTGCGCCCCAAGACGATCTATGCTGGCCTCTACTGGACTTACTCGAGCGACCGTTTCTACGTCGATACCGTCGTGCAGCGCAGCTGGTACGGCGGCGAAGCGCGGGCCGTGAGCGGAAACCGCATCGACATCGATGGGTCTGGCATCCTGGCTTCTGTCGAGACAGGCTATGCGCTGCAGCTTTCGGCGCGCTGGTCGCTCGAGCCGCAAGCGCAACTTATCGCACAAGGCGTCTCGCTTGATCCGGTCGCAATTCCCGCCGCAACCGTCTTCCAGGATAGCGACGGCTACCTGACGGGCCGGCTCGGGCTTCGGCTCAAGGGCGACTACGCCATGGGCGGCGGCAGCGTGCAGCCATATGTGCGCGCAAATCTGTGGAAGGGCTTCGCCTCGACCGACCGGACGATCTTCGTAACGCCAACGGCAGCAACGTCGATCGACACGCGGAACGCCTCGCTATGGGGCGAAGCGGGCGGCGGTCTCACCTGGTCTCCGGCCACCAGGTTCGCGGTTTATGGAGAGGCGACCCACCGATTCTCGCTAGACAACGGCCAAGGTGTCGTCGGCCATTCGACTGGCGGCGCGGTCGGGGCAAAGCTGCGCTTCTAGTGCGTCGGGGGTAAAGCCGAGCAGTTCCCGGCCAAGGCAGTATCGCCCAATCCCAGGTCAGTTCGCGCCGGGCGTGCTGATCGCCACACCATCGACGATTGATGGGTCGCGTGACGCTTCTTCCGGGAGATGGCTGGCATCCAGCCGCCGCGTCTGCCACGGCGCCGAATCATGAAGCCCCGTGACTTCCTGCTGTTGGTGATGGTGTGCCTCGTCTGGGGCTACAGCAACGTGCTGAGCAAGATCGTGGTGGGCAACTGGGCCGTCCCGCCGCTGTTCTTCGCCGCGATCCGCTTTGCGGTGGTGATCGCGGTGACTTTGCCGTGGCTGCTCCCGATGCCGCGCCCGCGCTGGCGTATCGTCGCGATCGGCATCCTGATGGGTGCGGGCAACTTCGCGCTGCTATTTATCGGGTTGCAGACCGCGACGCCGTCGGCCGCGGCGGTCGTGATCCAGATTGGCGTGCCGTTCACGACCTTGCTGTCGATCGTCGTGCTGGGCGAGCGCATCCACTGGCGCCGCGCGCTGGGGATCGCGCTGACGCTGTCCGGCGTGCTGCTGGTGGTGTGGAACCCCGATCGCGTCGCGCTTTCCACCGGGCTGTGGTTCGTCGTAGCGGCGGCGTTCACCGGATCGCTCGGTGCGGTGTTGATGAAGCAGGTAGAGGACGTCGCCCCGCTGCGCTTCCAGGCGTGGGTCGGGCTGGTGTCCTGCGCGCCGCTGGCGATCGGCTCCGCTTTGTTCGAGCAGGGGCAATGGGAGCGCGCCGCCGCGATCGGCTGGCCGTTCGTTGGCGCGGTGCTGTTCGCCGCGTTAGTCGTTTCGGTGCTGGGGCACACGACTTACTATGGGCTGATCCGACGCTACGAGGCGAACCTGCTCGCGCCGCTGACGCTGATGACGCCGCTGTTCACGATCGCTTTCGGCGTGATGCTGACCGGCGACCGGCTCGACCCGCGGATGGTCGCCGGGGCCGTGCTCGCGCTTGCCGGCGTTCTGGTGGTCGCCCGCCGCTCGCGCCCGGCGAGCGCGCTGCTGGCGGAGCGGGAGCAGGCGTAGTCGGAGCATCCGAAGGGTTTACGACGGCAACCCGAATGAGGACGAGCCGGACTGGTCAAGCCGGGCCGGTGTTCCTACGCTGCGCAGAAATCGGGGGTTTGCTAAATGATCCGCATTACGATGCTGCTTGGCCTGGCGCTGGCGGCTGCGCCGTACGCTACGGCACAACCGGTCAAGAACCCGATCATTGGGACCGAGCGCCTCGATGGCCTGTTGCCAGTGTATCTGGATCGCCGTGAGGGGCGCATCCTTCTCTCGCTCCCGCAGGCGGGCAGCGACGGCATGATCACACAGCTACTGTACACGACCGCGCTACGTACGGGGCTTGGCTCGGCACCAATCGGATTGGATCGGGCGCAGCCGGGCCCCGCGCAATTGCTCCTCCTCCGACGGCTCGGCAAGAAGGTCGCGTTCGAGCTCTCCAATCCGCGTTTTCGCGCCAGCAATGTCTCGGCCTCGGAACAAGCCGCGGCGCGCGACGCGTTCGCCACGTCCACCTTGTGGCTTGGCGATATCGTGCCGTCCGCCGACGGGCGGCTGCTGGTCGACATCGCGCCGTTCCTCGCCCGCGATACCAAGGGGATCGCCGACCAGCTCAAGGCCGGCGGCGAGAAGGGCTGGAAGCTGGTCGGCGAACTGAGCGCGGCAGACGTCAATGCGGTGAAGACATTCCCGCTCAACCTGGAATTCGAGGCACGACAGACCTTTGCCAGCGACACACCCGGCGCGGAGGTGCGCAACATCGCGCCCGATCCCCGGCAGATCACGCTCGTTGTCCGCCACAGTTTCGTTGCGTTGCCGGCGACGGGCTATGTCGCGCGCGCTTTCGATCCGCGCGGCGGCAGTTTCGCGACGCAGATCCTCGATTTCGGCGCGCCGCTCAGCAGGCAGATCGTGCGCAATCTCGCCAATCGCTTTCGCCTGGAGAAGCTCGATCCCGCCGCGCCGCGCTCGCGCGTGAAGAAGCCGATCGTCTTCTACATCGACAACGCCGCGCCCGAGCCGATCCGTACCGCATTGCTCGAGGGCGCGTCGTGGTGGAAGCAGGCGTTCGAGGCGGCTGGGTATATCGATGCCTATCGCGTCGAGATCCTGCCCGACGGCGCCGATCCGCTCGACATGCGCTACAACGTCGTCAACTGGGTCAACCGCGCGACGCGTGGGTGGTCGTACGGCTATGCCGTCACTGACCCGCGCACGGGCGAGATCCTGAAGGGCGCGGTGCTGCTCGGATCGCTGCGCGTGCGGCAGGATATCCTGATCTACGAAGCGCTCGTCGGCGCGGCGAACACCGGCAAGGGCGGGCCGAACGATCCTGCGCAAGTGGCGCTTGCGCGGATCCGACAGCTTGCGGCGCACGAGGTGGGCCACGCGCTTGGCCTGCTGCACAATTTCGCCGGCAGCACGCAAGACCGCGCCTCGGTGATGGATTATCCCGCCCCGCGGATCGGCCTCGTGAATGGCGCGCCGGATCTGTCCGATGCTTATGGCGTGGGGCTCGGCCGGTGGGACACTCATGCCATCGACTGGCTCTACGGCGACAAGGCGGGCACTGATCCGGATGCGCACGCACGGGCCAAGGTGGCCGAGGCGCAGCGCCAGGGGCTGCGCTTCGTAGCCGACGAGAATGCGCGCGCGGTTTCCGCCGCACAACCATGGGGCAGCCTGTGGGACGATGGCGCCGACCCTGTCGCAGAGTTGACGCGGATGATGCAGGTCCGCGCGGCGGCGATCGCGCGCTTCGGCCCTGTCGCGCTGGGCGCAGGAGAGCCGGTCGCGGCATTGCGGCGGAAGTTCGTGCCGATCTGGCTGCTGCATCGCTATCAGATCGAGGCGGCGGCGAAGCTGCTCGGCGGCGTGGAATCGGAGTATGCGATGGCCGACGAGGGCCATGACACTGCCCGCGCCGTGCCGGCCGCAGCGCAGGACGATGCGCTCGACGCGCTGCTGGCGACGCTAGACGCGGATGCGCTCGACGTTCCCGAAGCGTTGATCCCTGCGCTGTCGGCCGGCTGGTCGGGCGACAATGATCGGCAGTTCGATATCGAGGTGATGGGCACGGCCGGCGGTACGGTGTTCGATCCGCTGATCGCGGCACAGGTTGCCGCGCAGCTCACTCTCGATGCGCTGCTCGCGCCCGAGCGGCTGGCGCGGATTGCTGACCAGCATCGTCGCGACCCTGCTTCACCGGGCCCAGATCGTCTCGTCGAGCGGCTCCTTGCCTTGGTCACCGCTCCCACCACGCAGCCCCGGCGGAGCGCCGTGCAGCAGGTCGTCGGCCGGCGCATCGTGCTCAGCTTGGCAAAGGCCGCGCGGGCTCAAGCGACGGGCGCGATTGCCGCGAGCGTACTCGATCAGGCGCTCACCGACTGGGCGACAGCGCAGGCCTCCCGTCGCTTCGCCGATCCGGCGCAGCGTGCCGCGGCGCTGTCGACCGCGCGGCTGGTGCTGGATCGTGAGACACTCAACGCTGCGTTGAGCGACGAAGCGGCCGAACCGAAGATCCCGCCGGGAATGCCGATCGGTAGCGACGGCCTGGGCTGATTGACGTCCCTCGCGATGTGTCCACGACTTAGCAGCCGCTGAGCGCTCGGATCGAGCGGATGAGGTCTCGGCCAGCACGATTGGTGACGCTCACGATGGCACTCCCGTTGCAGCGCGAGCGTCCAGCCGAGTAGCGATAGCTCACGCGGTAAGCATCGCGAGCAGTCTGCTTGATATCGGTGAGTTTGATCGGTTCGGGCAGTCTCCCGTAAAATCGCGTAATTGCGTCCGGCGAAAACGCGGAGCTCGCACGTTTTTCCGGTATGACCTGAGCGGATGCCGTATCGCCGTCTCCGTTGCCAAGCGCGGCATAAAAGGCGCGAACGGTCGCCTCCCCTGTTCGGCCACTCACGTCGCTCGCCACGCGTTCGGATCTTTCCTGCCGAGCGATCGGTACGCGATCTTCTTCCGCCGCTGGTTTCGGCGGTTGCGCAGCTAGTTCCTTTTTCTGTGCAGGTCTGGGAGCTTCGGCCACGGCGATCGTCTCGTCCGCGTCCGCGTCCGCCCGAGTCTCATCAATGGCGGGCGGCGGGCGAAATGCGACGGTCTTCAAGTTGAACGCCGCAAGCCTTGTGATGATTGGTTCTCCACCGCTCAGCCGATAGACCATGCCGCTGCCATCCGCAGCCGGCTGCGCGGTGTAGCCGATGTCCGCCTGGAGGCGTCGCTCGCCGGCGAACGCGCGCTCCGCGCCCGGTGGAACATCGAGGATGAAGCGGCCCTGGCATCGTATTAGGTCCAGCGTAGCGTCGCGGCCCTCGACGACGGGAGCCTCGATCCGGACGCTGGAATAGTCCGCCAAGGTATCGAGATTGGCGCGATCACCTTCGTACCGCGAGATCGCCTGATCAAACACGATGGTTTTCAACCGGCTATACGCGGCTGAGGAAGCGCAGATGGCCTGCTGCCGTTTCGCGTCGGTTCGCACTTGACCAGCGTCACGCGTATCATTCTGCTTGATGTCGCCGCATGCGCCTAAAGCCACTGCAAGCAGCGCGATGACCCCCCGTGAAGATGCGCCGGTAACGCTGCTCACGGTCGGAGATATGTTCATGAGTTGGAGGACCCATTTGATGGACGGCCGGTCATAACTGCAGCGCCTCAAAATCTTGGCGTAGCGCGATCTCCGGCGGCCTCGTCCGAGCAGGCGCATTAAACGAAAGAACCGGGGAACAATTGCTCCCCGGTCCCCAAGTATTAAACAGCAGCGGTGCGCGCGCGTGCTGACGAATGGCCACCGTTTCGGTACAGGATTTCCTGCGCCTGATTACGGTCGATGGTTGCGCTGCTGACGGTGACGAGCACGCCACCGCTCTTCAGCCGGTCGCCGTAATACGTTGAGTCTTCATCGCTGACGCCGTGCTTCTTGAGCGTCTCGTTGAAGGTGCCCGCAGCGGCTCCGGCAAGCGCGCCGATGGCAATTGCTTCAGGAACTGCGGCGGCCGCAATGGCACCAATTGCCGCAAGCGGGCCAACGCCTGGTATAGCAAGAGCGGCAACGCCGAGACCTGCACCGAGCGCCCCGCCACCAAGAATGCCGCGGAAGATGCTGGTGTGCTCTTCGTCAGTGACTTCTCCACCGCCTTCGCGCGTCGTCATGGTCCGATTGGATTGCGCGATAAGCGAAAGATCGCTGTCGGTCACTCCCATCTGACGCAATTCGGCGACAGCGCGCTCGGCCTCTTCGTTGGTATCGAAGATTGCTGAAACGACACCGCCCTGATGATGCGCGACGCTTCCGCCGGTCGCTGCCGAGATGCCGCCAGTCTCACCCGTCATCGCATTCGCGGCGCGGTCGAGGGGGCCGCGGTTCGGATCGTCATGGCCGCTGAGGGCGTTGGCAGCGCGGTCGAGGGGTCCACGATTGGGATCATCGCGGCCATCGAGTGCATTCGCCGTTCTATCAAGCGGGCCGCGATTGGGATCGTCGAAGCCGAAGGCGCTTTTGTTGTCGTTACTCATGACAAAACTCTCCCTTGAAAGGTTGCCTCCGATGCGAGTGCAGGCGCCCGAGGACGCTCACTCCGGAGACTGGCAATCAACAACTCTGCCTCAAAGAAGGTTCATCCGACCAAAACTTGCATAGTGCGGTTCTACCAACCGCCTTGGTAGCGCCGTCGTAACGTGGCGATCCTTTTGGATCGCGAACGACGATAGGCACCCTGACTATACGGTCAGTAGCGCACGCTTCAAAAGCGAAGCCCAATGCCGCTGCGCTTGCTGGTCTCCGAGGAGATCCTGCCGGATCTCAAGCTCGGCATAGGGCCGCCGCGTCGGATAGGCGTGGCGCGGCACAGTGTAGTCGATCTGGTCCATTTGGTATGGCTCGTTATCGCCGACCGTCAGATCCGAGTCGCGCTTTAGGGCAGCCAACAGGACGGTGGCGAACGACGTGTCACCACCATAGTAAAGGACGCCAATCTGCCACGGGCGTGGCGTTCCGCCTCGCATTACGGGCGTGAAACTGTGGAGCGACACGAGCACCATAGCCCGTCCTTCGGCGTCGCGCCGGCTCAGTTCGTCCGCAATGACGCGGTGATACGGCTCGTGGATAGCCGCCACACGTTCGGCACGATCATCGGGCGTCAGCGCCACGTTGCCCGGTACGTGCGTGCCGTCGCTCGTCGGCGCCATGGCGTCTTGAGCGTCTGGCGTACGGTTGCAGTCGATGACCAGGCGCGAATAGGTTTGCCGGATGAAGACGGCGTCCAACTCTTCGGCCAAAGCAACGCCAAGACCATCGACCCCGATGTCCCAGGCAATATGACGGCGTCGATCAGCCTCACTAAGTCCCAGTGTTCCCAACGAAGAAGGGATGACATTGCCGGCATGATCGCCGATGAAGAGAAACGGCGAGCGACCCGCCGGGTTCACGATCGTCACCGGTGACGGATCGGACTCGGTCAGTAACGGAGACCCGATGCTACGATGACCGTTCGATGCCATTCCTGACCCTCTCGCACGTTACGACCTATACCTACAAGCAACCGGTCTCGTTCGGCGAACACCGGATCATGGTCCGGCCGCGCGAGAGTTTCGACCAGCACCTGCTCGAGGCGACGCTGACGATCGACCCCGAGCCGAGCGATGTTCGCTGGCTGCAGGACGTCTTCGGTAACGCGGTTGCGATCGCAACCTTTACTCGCCACGGCAGTCGCTTGACGATCGACAGCAAGGTGCGGGTTCAGCACGAGCCCGGAGACGTCCAGCACGTCGACATCGAAGAATATGCCCGAAGCTATCCCTTCACTTACTCGTCCGAAGAAATGCCGGATTTGCTGCGCTCGATCGAACGACAGCATCTCGACCCCCAGCGCGAGATTGACACCTGGGCACGTCGATTTTTGAACCTCGAGGGCGCCACCGATACGCTCGCGATGCTGACCGCGATGACGACTGCGATCCGGCGTGAATTCACCTACGTTCCCCGCGCCGAGAAGGGCACCCAGACTCCGATCGAGACCCTGCGCCGCCGCAAGGGCACATGCCGCGACTATGCGATGCTGATGATCGAAGCGGTGCGTGCGCTGGGCTTCGCGGCGCGTTTCGTATCGGGGTATGTTTACAGCCCGGGCGGCGGGCGCGACTCGCGCAAGGGAGGTGGCAACACGCATGCCTGGGTGCGGGTCTATCTGCCGGGGTCCGGGTGGGTGGAATTCGACCCGACCAATGGCATCGTCGGCAGCGAAGGGCTGATCCGCGTCGCGATCGCGCGGGACATCTATCAAGCTGTCCCGATCTCCGGCACCTACGAAGGCTTTCCGGGAAGCTTCCTCGACATGGAAGTGACCGTCGACATCACCGTCGACCCACCCGTTCCGTCGCATTCCCCGCTAACGACCGCGTCGCCGGTCGAGAACCGAGAGCCTATCCGATGCTGATCCGCGCTGGCTACAACATCAGTTTTGATGCAGACGCCTCGACGCCGATGATGGCGATGCTGAGCGTGCATCCATCGCGCCACAAGGACCTTCGCACCCCGCACCGGATCACCACGGTTCCCGAGGTGCCGGTATATGACTATCTCGACACGTTCGGAAACGTCTGCACGCGCGTGACGGTGCCCGAAGGCGGCCTGACGCTCAGTTGCGACTTCGTCGTCGAGGACAGCGGCCTTCCGGACGCTAGATCCCCCGACGCTATCCAGCACCAGATCGAGGATCTGCCCCACGACGTTCTGATGTTTCTGCTAGGCAGTCGCTATTGCGAGACCGACCGACTGTCCGAAACGGCCTGGTCGCTGTTCGGCCACATCGCGCCGGGCTGGGAGCGGGTGCAGGCGATCGTTGCGTTCACGCACAACCATATCGAGTTCGGCTATCATCACGCGCGATCCACCAAGACCGCGTGGGATGCCCATCAGGAGCAACAAGGCGTGTGCCGCGACTTTGCGCATCTCGCCATTACCCTGTGCCGCTGCATGAACATTCCCGCACGCTATTGCACGGGCTACCTCGGCGACATTGGCGTACCGCTGTCGGACGCGGCGATGGATTTCTCGGCCTGGTTCGACGTGTATCTCGGCGGCGCTTGGCACACCTTTGACGCGCGTCACAACACACCACGGATCGGACGCATTCTGATGGCGCGCGGGCGTGATGCGACGGATACTGCGCTCACCAACGTGTTTGGGCCGGCGTCACTCGCGCGCTTCGAAGTCCATACCGATGAAGTGTCATCGATTGACTGAGGCAGCAGCGGTCCGCGATCCATTATTGGACGAAAGCTCCCTGCCCTTCGCCGCGCCCGCGTTCGACCGGATAACGTCCGAAGATTTCCTGCCAGCGTTCCGCACAGGCATCGCATCGGCGCGCGCCGAGATCGATTCGATCGCCGGCAACGCCGAACCGCCTACGATTGATAACACCATCGTTGCCATGGAGCGCGCCGGCGCTGCGCTGGCGCGGGTACGTCGGATCTTCTGGACGCTGTCGTCGGCGCAGGCGGTACCAGCGATCCGCGCAATCGAGGCCGAAGTTTCGGCGATGATGACCGAGCATGGCACCGCGATTGCGCACGATGCGAGGCTGTTCGCGCGCGTCGATCAGTTATGGGAGGAGCGCACGAGCCTCGTGCTTGACGAGGCGCAGCTTCGGCTACTGACCGCCAGCCACCGCGGGTTCATCGACGGCGGGGCGCTGCTCGACCCCGTCCGGAAGGAGCGCTTTGCCACTATCCAGCAGGAGTTAGCTGCACTCTCTACGCGCTTCGGCCAGAATGTTCTGGCGGCGGCCGCAGAATGGTCGATGCACCTGTCGCCGGAAGACTGCGCCGGGCTTCCCGACGCGATGCTGGCATCGACGGCAAAGCGCGCGGAGGCCGACGGCCTACGCGGCCACGTCGTCACGCTAAGCCGAGGCGACGTCGAGACTTTCCTTTCCTTCGCGCATCGACGCGATCTACGCGAGCGGATTTGGCGATCCTTCACTGACCGGGGCGCTGCCGAACCACACGACAATCGTGCCGTCCTCGCGGCGATCCTTACGCTGCGACAGAAAATGGCGACGCTGCTCGGCGAGCGGAGCTACGCCGACTATGCGCTGAAGGAAACGATGGCAGCGACGCCCGAAGCAGCGGAGGCTCTGTTGAAGCGGGTCTGGGCACCCGCGCTCGAACGTGCGGCCGCCGAGCAGTCCGAACTGCAGCAGCTCGCGGATCGCGACGGCGTATCGATCGCCGCCTGGGACTGGCGGTATTATGCCGAGCAGGTGAGGCGCGACCGATATGCGCTCGACGGCGCGGCGGTGAAGACCTTCCTAACTCTGGAGGGCGTGCGCGCGGCGGCGTTCCGGGTCGCCGGTCGACTGTACGGCCTGCAGTTTGATGCCCGTAAAGACCTTCCGACGTGGCACCCCGATGCTCGCGCCTGGGCAGTCACTGGTCGCGACGGACAGGCCGTCGGCCTGCTTTACACCGACTTTGCCGCTCGGCCCGAGAAGCATGGCGGCGCCTGGATGGGGACGCTGCGCGTGCAGGAGGCGCTCGACGGCCCGGTACGGCCGATCGTTTACATCGTCGGCAACTTCGCGATGCGGGAGGACGGCGATGCGGGGCTGTCGATCGACGAATCCCGAACGCTATTCCACGAGTTCGGACACGCGCTCCACGCGCTGCTGTCCCAAGTGACGTATCCGAGCCAGGCCGGGACGGCGGTGGTTCGCGACTTTGTCGAGTTTCCGAGCAAGTTCATGGAGCATTGGATCGTCGATCCTTCCGTCCTTGTGGAACTCGGCGTCCCAGCGCCGCTGATCGACGCGATCGGCCGGGCGGACGAATTTGGCCAGGGTTTTGCGACAGTTGAGTTCGTGGCGTCGGCGATCCTCGACCTTGCCCTGCACCGGCTGCCCGACCCGACCGATCCGATCGATTATGCGGAGCAATTACTTGGCTCGCTTGGGCTTCCCGATACAATCGTGCCGCGTCACGGGCTGACACACTTCACCCACATCTTCGACGGCGGCTACGCCAGTCAGTATTACAGCTATCTCTGGGCCGAAGTGCTCGATGCCGACGCATTCGAAGCCTTTGCCGATGACCCGTTCGACCAAGGCTTGGCAGACCGGTTCGCCCGCGAGATCCTCGAGCAGGGCGACACCCGGGACCCACTGGCGTCTTTCATAGCATTTCGTGGGCGGCCCCCGCGCGAAGATGCCCTGCTGCGTTCCCGTGGTCTGTTGCCTGCCTGATCCCAGGGACAAGCCTCAACTCGCGCCGCGCTCCGCGGCAGGGACGATACCGTCAGAGAGGAGGCCGAACAGGGCTCCTATATGGTCGCTGTCGCGAGCACCGCCTGGATCCGACGTCATCACCACCGTCAGCTTCAGATCGGGCAGTATGTAGACCATCTGGCCGCCATATCCCCACGCGAAGCGAACGGGGTGTCCCCTCGCCTCGGACAGGAACCAGCCATACCCATAGCGCAGGCCGCTCCACGGCGAGGTCGTGCGCGGCGTCCAACTTTGGTCAACCCATCCCGCCGGCAGAACGCGGCGGCCGTCGATCACGCCGTCGAGCCGGTAAAGCTCCCCGAACCGGGCAAGCGCCCGCGGCGACAAGCTCATCTCGTTGCCGCCAAAATAGATGCCCTGTGGATCGGCCGTCCATGACGGGATCGTGATACCAAGCGGCTCGCCGAGCCATTCGCGTGCATTGGCCAGCGTGCTCTTCCCGGTCGTGCGGGTCAGCAAGGCGGACAGCAGGTGCGTCGACCCGGTCGAATACAGCATCTGCGTACCCGGTTCGGCGACAAACGGCCTTGCGAGGGCATAGCGTACCCAGTTCGGGCTCGACACCCAGCGCCCGTAGAATTCACCCGACGTCCGCTCCAGTCCCGCCTGCATGGAAAGCAGGTTACCGATCGTGACGCGCGCCAGCCGCGGGTCGGGTTGTGCCGGCGCATCCCGACGCAGCAGCGGCAGGATCGGCTGATCGACGGTGATCGCGCCGCGTCCGATCGCAATGCCGATCAAGGCCGACATCACCGACTTGGACGCCGACTTGATGTTCACCGGCTGGTCGAGCGGCGGTCCACCATTGAAGACGTGTGCTGCGAGCGTCTCGCCATCGCGTAGCACGAGGAGCGATCGGATGCGCGGAAAGCGCGAGGCTGCAGCGACGGTGTCGCGCATCGTCGCTGCATCGAGCCCCTTGGTTGCCGGCGTGACCGCCGGCTCGACGACCGCTGCGGACGGTGGTGTCTGGCCGTCGCAGGCGGTGGCAAGCAGACACGGCAAAAGGCACGCCAGCGCGACGCCTCCCTTCCGCCATGCAGGAAAGCCCGAAAAGGACGCGACGTTCATGCCGCAGCTGACACGAGTGGCGGGCCGAACACAGACCATCCCGTCCGATCACATAGCATCTCCAGCGCCCGCACGCCGAGAATGCTGTTGCCATGCTGGTCGAGGTTCGGCGACCACACCGCAATCGATGCGACATCCGGCACGATGGCGAGGATGCCGCCGCCGACGCCGCTCTTCGCTGGCAGGCCGACGCGCATCGCGAAATCGCCCGACCCGTCATAGTGACCGCACGTCATCATCAGCGCGAGCACCCTGCGTCGGCGGCGTGCACGCGCATCTGCAGCCTCGTCATCCGGGCTACGCCGCGTCCTGCTGAACGGAATCCCGGCTTTGGCAAGCCCGCAGCAGTCGAGCACGATGGCGCATTGGTGGACATAAGCTTCCATCACTTCGTCCGGATCGGAGTGGAGGTTCCCGTGGTGACGCATAAAACTCATCATGGCCCGGTTGAGGTCACCGCCCTCGTGCTCGGACGCCAGCACATCATCGTCGGCGCCGATCCGCGCCAATCCGGCCCTTTCACGGATTTCCTCCGCGACGGCGCTGGCTTGCCAGTCGTCCGCCAGTTTCTCGACGAGGATGTCGACCACGACCAACGCGCCGGCATTGACGAACGGGTTGCGCGGGAGTCCCGAGGTTCGCTCCAGGTCGATGATCGAATTGAATGAATCGCCGGACGGCTCGCGGCCGACACGTTTGAACAGTTCGTCTCCCTCCGATGACAGTGCCATGTCGAGTGCGAAAACCTTGGAGATGCTCTGGATCGGAAAGCCCGTTCCTGCCTCGCCGGCGGTGACGACCTCGCCGGACGCCAACGCAACGGCGATCCCGAACGGCCCTGGAGCGGTATCTTCCTTCCGATCGGCCGCGTTCTCGATCGTCACGGCCTCACGGTCGATCGTTGCGGCGATCTCTGCAACGATTTGGGCGTGATCGTTCACCGGCCGATGGCCACGTCGCTGGCATTTGAAGCAAGACGTAAATAAGCAGCCGGTGAAGTATCAACACACATCGTTATGGGATCCTCGGTGGCGCAGGACACGCCTGCGTCCCCAAAGAAAGCCTGAAACGCTGCGCATGTTCCAAAGCGTGATGTCCGGCACGCCGCAGCGGCTCAGATCAAAGGGCAGTGCGGGGTGGCTCAGGGCGGCTGACCGGAGCAGCACTCGACAGCATCGACCGATCGGCTACGCTTGGCCCCGTGACCATTCTCCTCGATCGCCGCCGCCTGCTTGGTGCAGCTGGCGCACTCGCGCTGCCCGGCTGCACCGCGGCGCGCATCGCGTCCACGTCGACATCCGCCGCCTGCCTGCCTCCGGTGAATGTCGCGCGCGAGCGCGTCATTCGTAGCGTCGCGGGCTTGCGCCCCTTCCGCCCGGCCGGATTTCGCGTCGAACGCGAGGCGCTTGGCGACAAAGCGCTGGTCCACAATTACGGCCATGGTGGCGCCGGGATCACGCTGAGCTGGGGCACGTCGAAACTCGCGGTCGATCTCGGTCTGCCTGGGCATACCGGGCCGGTCGCGGTGCTCGGCGCCGGCATCGTCGGGCTTACCACGGCGCGGCTTGTGCAGGAGGCGGGCTTCCCAGTCACCGTCTACACCGCTGCACTGCCACCCGAGACGACCTCGAACATCGCAGGTGGCCAGATCCACGCTTATGGTTATTTTAATCGTTCGATGGTGACGCCCGCATGGCTCGCCCAAGCAGAGCGTGCCGAGGATTACAGCTGGCGCCGCTTCCAGATCATGGTCGGCGACGACTATGGCATCCATTGGGTACCGACCTACGTCGAGAGCGGCAGCCGACCGGGCCCGCATATGCCGGCCTATCAGGCTCTCGACCCCAAAGCCTGGCCGTTCGGCGGCGAACGGCTGCTGCGCTACGACACGATGTACGTCGAGACCGGCCGCTTTCTTCGCGAGTTGACGAAGGATATCCAACTCGCCGGTGGCAACATCGTTGTTCGGCGTTTCGCCGCGCCCGCCGACGTCATGCGGCTACCAGAAACGTTGGTGTTCAACTGCACGGGGCTGGGCGCCGGCGCCTTGTTCGGCGATCCGACCATCTACCCCATTCGGGGTCAGCTCGCGATCCTGCTCCCGCAGCCCGAAATCCGCTACGCCTACACGGGCAGTGCCGGATACATGTTCCCGCGATCGGACGGCATTGTGCTTGGCGGCACCTATGAAGAGCATGTCGGCGACCCGACGCCCCAACCTGAAACGATAGAGGGGATCATAGCGTCGCACCGGAAGCTGTTCGCTCGGTTCCGCTGCTGAAGAACGTGGCACCAGAGGTCAGCAGCGTTCGACCCACACCAGCCGATCGCTCGAAGCCCCCGCGGAGCCGGGCGTCAAACGACCCCCAGCATGCCTCGGACCTTGCGGGTGAGATCGTCCAGCGAAAATGGCTTCGTCAGCAGCTCCATGCCGGGCTCGAGATGCCCATTCCCCACCGCCGCGTTCTCAGCATAGCCCGTAATGAACAATACCTTCAGGTCCGGCCTGATCGCACGAGCAGCATCTGCGACCTGCCGTCCGTTCATGCCGTTCGGCAGGCCCACGTCGGTGATGAGCAGTTCGATGCGCGCGCCCGATTGAAGAACCTTGAGCCCGGCCGCCCCATCGGCGGCGCCGATCACCGTATAGCCGAGCTCGTCGAGCACCTCATCGATCAAGTGACGGATCGTCGCTTCGTCATCGACGACGAGTATGGTCTCGCCATGACCTTCATTAGCCGACAGCACCGCTGAAGCGTCTTCCTCTGCGGCCGCATCGCCGAGATGCCGCGGCAAATAGATGCACATCGTGGTGCCCTGCCCGACCTCGGAGTAGATGCGGACCTGCCCACCCGATTGGCGCGCGAACCCATAGATCATCGACAGGCCAAGCCCGGTGCCCTGGCCGATCGGCTTCGTCGTGAAGAAGGGTTCGAACGCCCGACGGACGGTTTCCGGCGTCATCCCGGTGCCGGTATCGGTGACGCAGATCGACAAATATTGGCCCGGCGGCAAGTCGCGCTCACGGGCCGTGCGGTCGTCGAGCCACTTGTTCGCCGTCTCGATCGTGATCTTCCCGCCATAGGGCATCGCGTCCCGGGCGTTGATGCACAGGTTGAGCAACGCATTCTCCAGCTGCCCCGGATCGATCATTGCATTCCACAAGCCGGCTGCGCCGACGATCTCGACATCGGTGGTCGCCCCGACCGTGCGGCGGAGAAGATCCTCCATGCCCGCAATCAGCCGGTTCACGTCGGTTGGCTTGGGATCAAGCGTCTGCCGACGGGAGAAGGCGAGAAGGCGCTGAGTCAGCGATGCGGCCCGGCGGCTTGCGCCCTGGGCCGCATTCACCAGCCGATCGAGATCGTCCAGCCGACCTCGCGCGACTCGATGCTGGAGCAGCTCGAGGTTGCCCATGATGCCGGTAAGCAGATTGTTGAAGTCGTGCGCCAACCCGCCGGTGAGCTGGCCCACCGCCTCCATCTTCTGGGATTGGCGCAGCGCCTCCTGCGTCGCGGCGAGATCGGCCTGCGCACGCAATCGCTCGGTAATGTCGATCGCGTGGTGGAAGGCACCGATCACCCGCCCGTCTTCCACTCGGAGGGGATTATACGTCACTTCCCAGTGCGGCACAGCCAGATCGGGATCCCCGAACTCCTGCGTGACCGTGAAGACCTCGCCGGCGAGCGCGCGGGTCATGAAGTCTCGCATGATCTGTGCTTGATGCGGCAGAAACAGGTCGGGAAACACCTCCCCAATTTCTACGCGATGCCCGTAGATGCGGAAGAACTCGTCGCTGTGCGCCTGATTGAAGGCGATCAGGCGGTACTCGGTGTCGAACGCGCAAACCGCGGCAGTGTCTGACTGTACGATGTTTCGGTACAGTCGCAGCGCCGCAGAGCGCTCCTCGATTTGCTCCTCCAGCGTCTCGTTGAACCTTCGAAGCGCCTCCTCGGCGCGTTTCCGCTCACTGATGTCGATCGACGATCCGACCAAGCCGACCACCTCGCCTTTGGCATCGCGAAATGGCGCTTTCGTCGACAGCCAAGTTGCGCCAGTTCCATCAGCAAGGCTGATCACCTCTTCCAGAGCCTCGATCCGGTTTTGCGCCATGACGCGCTGATCGTTGGCCATCACCTCTAGCGCCTGGGTTGGATCGTCGAGAAATTCGAGATCCGTCCGGCCGATCACGTCTTCGAGCGGCTTGCCGACGAGTTCGGAAGTTCCCCGATTGGCTGCCAGCATGCGGCCGTCGCGATCCTTGGCGTAAACCACGCCCGGCACGGCCTCCATCACCGCCGCAAGCAGCGCATTGGCCTGCCGAAGCGCATCCTCCGCCTCGCGCCGGTCGTCGATGTCGATGACCGATCCGACATGGCCGAGGAAGCTGCCGTCTTCGGCGAAGCGGGGAGCCGCAGCATCGATCGCCCAGCGATAGGTCCCATCCGCACGGCGCAACCGGTACTCGACCCGAAAAGGAGCCTGCGCAGCGCAAGCCGCCAGAAACGCATCTCCGGCCATCTTTTCGTCGTCGGGGTGGGTTGCCTTGGTCCAGCCGAGTCCAAGCGCGTCTTCTTCGGTCTGCCCGGTGAACTCGTACCAGCGACGATTCAGGTAGCTGCAATAGCCATCCGGCTCGGTCACCCACATCATCAACGGAGCGTGGTCGGCCATGTTGCGGAAGCGGGCCTCGCTGTCGATCAGCTCGGTTCTCGTGCGGGCCAGTTCCTCGACTTGTTCGCGGTCGCGTGTCTCATTTCTGGCAATCTTGAGAAAGCCGGTACGGCCGCCATCCCCGTCAACGATCGGGTGCGTCGACCCATTCATGAACACGCGCGATCCGTCGGCGCGCAAGTGCCACCGAATATCGGATGCGCAGCCCTCGGCGGCAGCCATGGCGATCTCGCTTTGGGGCACGCCAGCTTCGCGATCTTCCAAAGTGAAGATGTCGTCGATCGGACGCCCGAACGCGTCCTGTTCCGACCATCCAAATGCGGTTTTCGCTCCTGCCGACCAGCTTGTGATCCGGCGATCCGCATCCATCGTCATGATGGCATAGTCCCGCGCGCTGTCGAGGATCAGCCGCAGGCGTTCCTCGCTCGCGCGAGCCAATTCATACCTACTGTCACGCTCGCGCACCGCCCGACGGAGTTCGAGCTGCGCCATGACCTGGCGAGCAAGCACGTGCATCGTGTCCTGCTGAAGCTGCGTCAGGTCACGCGGACGATAGTCGAGAACGCACAGCGTTCCGATCGGCAACCCATCCTCCGTCTTTAACAGCGCGCCAGCGTAGAAGCGGATGTGCGGCTCACTCGTTACCAACGGATTGCAAGCAAAGCGTGGGTCCAGCGTCGCATCCGGAACGAGGAGGAACTCCTCTTCGATCAGCGCCTTGGCGCAAAATGACGTCTCAAGTGGCGTCTCGCGAACGCCAAGCCCCACCTCAGCCTTGAAGAATTGCCGCCCGTCACCAACCAAGTTCACGACCGCGATCGGAGCATCGCACAATCTGGCCGTCAGGGCGGCGAGCTCATCAAAGGATGGCTCCCGCGGAGTATCCATCACCTCGTACCGAGCCAATCCGGCAAGCCTCTGGCTCTCTCGCTCACTCACGTCGCGTAATTTTCCCATGACCACCGGGTCTGTGCGGTGCGGTCAGTTTAACGCGAGCCGCGTACTCCACAATGCACATCGGGCTCGAAGGGCGAGAACCGGCTTTCGGAAGTCTTTGAACTCGCCCAGAGCGTCGGCTATTCTTGAACCTGCGGCTGCGAACGGACCCTTTGCATTGAGTACACGCACCGTTTCAAAGGCTCATGATGGTCGTAAGCCGCGGGCGGGCGCGTCGACGCCGCTTCTTGTGGTTCGCGGGCTGACCAAGTCGGTTCCGGGCCCGCGCCGGCTGTTCCAGCATCTCGATCTCGCGGTAGCGTCCGGCGAGTTGGTTGCAATCATTGGGGAGTCAGGCGTCGGCAAATCCACGCTTCTCAACATCCTCGCTGGCCTTGACGAAGTGGACGGTGGCAGCGTCGCGATCGATGGGGTTGACCTCGGCAACTTGGACGAGACCGCTCGCACGCGGCTGAGGCGCGAGCGGATCGGCTTTGTGTTTCAGGCCTTCCACATCCTTCCCTACCTGACGTTGCGGCAGAACGTCGCCTTGCCGCTAGCGCTGGTTTCCCCGGGCGCCGCCGCCGCGGAGCAGCGCGCAGAGGCAATGCTCGATGCGGTCGGACTGGGTGGGCGCGGTGAGGGCTACGCGCGGGATCTCTCCGGCGGAGAGCTTCAGCGCGTCGCCATCGCAAGGGCGTTGGTCCATCGTCCCGCGCTGATCCTGGCCGACGAGCCGACGGGCAACCTCGATCCGGAGACGGCGGCGCGCGTGCTGTCGTTGTTTGCCGGGGCGGTGCGCGATCATGGCGCCGCCGGGGTCATGGTCACGCATTCCGCGGCGAGCGCGGCAATCGCCGACCGCGTGCTGACGCTGGGCGCCGAGGGGCTGGTCGACCGGCGTGGCCAGTGACGCGGGGCTGATCTCAGGCCGGCTGGCGCTCACCTGGCTGATCGGCGGCGAGTGGCGGTTCCATCCCGCGCGATTCCTGATGACGGCGATCGCGATCGCGGTCGGCGTGGCGCTGGGGTTTGCTGTCCACTTGGTGAATGGCTCGGCGCTGGCGTCGTTCGACGGCGCGATGCGGGGCGTGAGCGGTGGCGCCGAGCTGTCGATCCGGGGGACCAGCCCGCTGGGGTTCGACGAGCGCGTCTATCCACGTGTCGTGCGCGCCGCTGGCGTGGCGGACGCCAGTCCCGTCGTCCGGCTCGACGCGCGCATCGGCGATGCGCGTGTGGCGGTACTGGGCGTCGACGTGATCCGTGCCGCGATGGTGACGCCGTCGCTGATCGGACTGCGCCCGAACGGCCCCGATACCAGCAACGACGCGGCCTTCGACGAGGCTATGCTGTTCCTGTCGCGTCGGGCGCTTGTGCTGACGAAGTCGCAAATCGGCGCGCAGGTGCAGGTAGCGGCGAACGGGCGGACGGCCTCCTTCCGGGTCGCGGGTACGCTCGCCGCAACCGACGATGCGGCAGTCGGCGTCATCGACATCGCGGCCGCGCAGTGGCGCTTCGCCAGGCTGGGGCGGATTGACCGGCTGGACCTGAAGCTGTCAGATCGCGCCATCGCAGAGCCTGCGCTGGCCGCCCTGCTGCCGCGCGATGCGATCGTGTCCACGGCGTCGGCGCAGAACACGCAGGGCGATGCGCTGTCGCGGGCGTATCGCGTTAATCTGGACATGCTGGCGCTCGTCGCGCTGCTGACCGGCGGCTTCCTCGTCTATTCGGCGCAGTCGCTGTCGGTCGTCCGGCGGCAACGCGCCTTTGCGCTGCTGCGCACGCTCGGCATGCCGCAGGGCGGCGTCGTGGCGGCCGTGATCGTTGAGGGGATCGCGATCGGCCTGGTCGGGTCCGCTGTGGGCCTCGCGGCGGGCTACGGACTCGCCTGGGCAGCGATTCACTGGTTCGGCGGCGATCTGGGCGCGGGATATTTCGGCCGGGGCAATGCGCGCGTCGTGTTCCAGCCAGTCGCGGCGCTGGGCTTCTTCGCGCTGGGGATGCTGGCCGCGTGCCTCGGCAGCGCACTGCCGGCGCGCGTTGCGGCGCGGGCTGCGCCTGCCGCCGCGCTGAAGAACGCCGGCGACGTGCTCGATCCGCGTCAACCGGTCGCCTGGTGGCCGGCGGCGGTGCTGCTGGTGGCGGGCGGCGGCGCCGCGCTCCTGCCGGCGATAGCGGGACTGCCGGTGTTCGGGTTCCTCGGCATGGCGCTGATGCTGGCGGGCGGGGTGGCGGGGGTGCCCTGGTTTGCCAGGACACTGCTGGCCCCGCTGGCCCGACGACAGTCTGGCGCGGTGCCGGGTCAACTCGCGGTGCGCCATCTGTACGGCGCGCCGGGCGAGGCAGCGACAGCGCTGTGCGGGATCGTTGCCTCCACCGCACTGATGATCGCGATGGCGACGATGGTGACGAGCTTTCGCGGCGCGGTCGACGACTGGCTGGGCGACGTGCTGGGTGCTGATCTCTACGCGCGCACCACTTCGGGCGCTTCCTTCGACCCGGGCACCCGGAGGCGTATGGCCGCCACGCCGGGCATCGCGACTGTTGCGTTCAGCCGGCAATTGCCGCTGACTATCGCTGCCGATCGCCCACCGATCAGCCTGATCGCGCGGCCGGAGCGGAACAGCCGCGATCCGCTGCTGGTGGTGATCGAGCGCGCAGCATCGCTGCCAGCCGGCGCGCTTCCGATATGGGTCTCGGAACCCGCGCAACGGCTGTACGGATGGGATCCTGGCGAGACGATCACGCTGCCGATCGCTGGCGAGACCCGCTTCGTGGTCGCCGCGATCTGGCGCGATTACGGGCGACAGGCCGGCGCGGTGATCATCGACGAGGGTGACTATCAGCGGCTGACCGGCGACGAGGGGCGGGACGAACTTTCCGTGACGCTGACGCCCGGCCAGGACGCGGACCGCGTCGCCGCTGCCATTACCGCGCGCTTGCCCGCCACGCTTCGCGGCCAAGTCGAGATCACGCAGCCGGCAACGCTGCGGCGGTTTGCGCTTACGCTGTTCGACCGCAGCTTCGCAGTTACCTATCTGCTCGAAGCAGTTGCGATCCTGGTTGGCCTCGCGGGCGTCGCGGCGACGATGTCGGCGCAGACGATCGCGCGCGAGCGGGAGTTCGGCATGTTGCGGCACCTCGGCCTCACGCGCGGCCAACTGACGACGATGCTAGCGACCGAGGGCGCCATGGTCGGGCTGACCGGGGCGCTGGCTGGGATCGGCCTTGGCTTGCTGCTCGCGCAGGTGTTGATCCACGTCATCAACCCGCAATCGTTCAACTGGACGATGGCGACGCGGGTGCCTGTAGGTACGCTGATCGGGGTGGCGGTGGCGTTGACGGGCGCGGCGGCGGCCACGGCAGTGCTCGCGGGGCGGCGGGCGACCGCGCGAAGTGCCGTTCAATCGGTAAGGGAGGATTGGTGATGAAGCGGGGGGCGACCATCGCCGCTTGGCTGGCGATCGTAGCTGCAGCCGCGCCCGCAGCGACGCCTTATCCGCAGGTGCGCCCCGGCATAACGCTGCAATTCCCCGCAGATCATGGGGCGCATCCCACGTTCCGCACCGAATGGTGGTACGTTACCGGCTGGCTGCGGACGGTGGACGGCAAGGATCTGGGCTTTCAGGTCACGTTCTTCCGCACGCGACCACCCGTGGACGCCGGCAATCCGAGCCGGTTCGCGGCGCGCCAGGTGATCTTCGCGCATGCCGCCCTCTCGGACCCGGCGAGTGGGCTCCTGCTGCATGGCGAGCGCGCCGCTCGACAGGGTTTTGGCCTGGCATCGGCCAGGACCGGGGATGCCGACGTGGCGATCCGTGACTGGCGGCTGCGTCGCGAAACCAATGGACAATGGCGCACGCGCGTCACCGCGGACGGGTTTGCGCTTGCGCTCGCATTCCAGCCTACCCAGCCGCCGCTGCTGCAGGGGCAGCGGGGATACAGCCGCAAGGGGCCGCTCCCCGAAGAGGCGAGCTATTATTATTCGATACCGCATCTGCGGGTGAACGGCAGCGTGGTGCGCGACGGCAAGAGCGTACCAGTGACGGGCGAGGCATGGCTCGATCGGGAATGGTCCTCCAACTATCTCGCCCCCGCGGCGCAAGGGTGGGACTGGACCGGGCTCAACTTGGACGACGGATCGGCGCTGATGGCGTTCCGGATCAGGCGCAAGGGCGGCGGCACGCTTTGGGCCGGCGGATCGCTGCGCCGTCCTGATGGATCGACCGTGGTGCTGGGCGCACAAGACGTGCGCTTTCGCCCGATCAGGACATGGCGCAGTAAGGCCACCGGCGCGGTCTATCCGGTGGTGCAGGACGTGAGCATTCGCGTGAACGGACGCATTTTCACCCGCCGTCTCACCCCGATCTTCGCAGCGCAGGAGCTCGACGCGCGGCGAAGCGGCCTGCCGGTCTATTGGGAGGGTGCGGTGCGCACGGCGGGTGGTCGCGGGTATCTGGAGCTCACCGGCTACGACAAGCCACTTGCGATGTAACGAACCCGGCCGGATTGCGTTTGGACCCAAATGGTTTCGCAACGGAGGACCGATGATCTACATTGTCTTGAACGCGATCGCGATCATCGCTGCGACGCTATCCGGCCTCGCTTTCGGCGCGGCATATTACGGGATCATGCGGCGAACGCACCCACGCATGACCGTTACGCTCGGCGCGATCACCACGATCTTCCTCGCCGAACTATGGCTTTGCGCAATCCTGGCTGGCGCGCTGATCCTAGCGCCGCCCAAGGGCGGCGTGTGGACGATGTCGCTAGGTAGCGCCTTCGTCATCTGGACAGGCTTCGTCGTGCCAACGGTGATCGCATCCTATCGCTTCCGCGCTGTCGCCATGCGCACCGCGCTGGTCGATTGTGGCCATTGGCTGGGCGTGATGCTGGTCCAGGCGGTCGTGCTTCGGCTGATCGGCCTGGTGGCGCCGGCTTAAGGAACTTCAGCGCGGGCGGGGAGCGGTCCACGAGCACGGGTGACGCGACTGATCGCCAGGCGCTGGCCCGAGCAGGTAAGTGGCATGTTCGGCGGGCAGAGCCATATGGTCAGGATGGCCATTCCTGTCCTCTACAGTTTTCGTCGTTGCCCCTATGCAATGCGCGCCAGGTTGGCCCTGGCGGTAAGCGGCATCCGCTACGAACTGCGCGAGGTTAAACTCTCCAACAAACCAAAAGAGCTGTTCGCTGCCTCCCCAAAAGGTACCGTTCCTGGCCTCGTGCTCCCTAATGGAACTGTGATCGACGAAAGTCTCGAGATCATGCACTGGGCGCTGGCCGTCGCCGATCCGGAGTGCTGGCGCGCGCGTGATGATCCGGCGTTGATCGCCTCGTTCGATGGCGGGTTCAAACACGACCTCGATCGGTACAAATACTTCGAACGATACAAATCTGACCGCTTTGCCCATCGTGAAAGCGGGCTTGCGCTCCTGAATGAGATCGACGGTCGCTTGGCGGGCGGTCGTCAATTGTGTGGATCTTTGCGCGGGCTCGCCGACGTCGCGATCATGCCGTTTGTTCGACAATTCGCAGCCGTGGACCGTCAATGGTTCGACGCGCAGCCCCTTCCTCGTTTGCAGAAGTGGCTGGCTGGGCATCTGGCGTCCGATCTCTTCAACGCGATCATGGTTCGCCACGCACCGTGGTCAGCCGGCGATCGGCCTAGCGTCGTTGATGCCGCGTCCCCTCGGAAGGTACCCGGTCACTCGCCTGCACAGCCCCGGTGACAATGCCGCTCGCGCGCGCCATTCTTAAAAGCTAGCTTCCGTTTTTTACGGGTGAACAGCGGTCCACCGCTTCCCATAATTCCGGTGCCACGGCGTCCCATCGCCGGTATAGAGCCGGTACGCACCGGAATCTCAGCAGATATGGCAAATCAGGTCGACCTCCTTCCCTCGCGGGACCGCCATTTCCGCCTCGTAACCGACAGTCCCATTCCATCGGTGATCAGTGATCCACGGTTGCCCGACAACCCGATCGTTGCCTGCAACGACGCCTTCTGCGATTTGACTGGGTATCCCGTCGAAGATGTGGTCGGGCGCAACTGCCGCTTCCTGTCAGGCCCGGCGACCGAGCCGTGGTTGACAGAGGAAATTCGTCGGGGTGTGCGTGAGCATCGTCCGGTGCTCGTGGAGATCCTGAACTACAAGCGCAGTGGCCAACCGTTTCGGAACGCCGTCCTGGTTGCGCCGATCTACGACGAGCAGGACGCCTTGTTGTATTTTCTCGGTTCGCAGGTTGAAATCGATGCAGGCGCTTCGTCACCGTCGAGCATGCGCCGCATTCGTGCCGCCGAATTGGTAAAGACGCTGTCGCGCCGACAAGGGCAGATCCTCAAGCTCGTCGCGAACGGCCTGCTCAACAAGCAGATCGCAGCCGAACTCGGTCTGGCCGAAAAGACCGTCAAGATGCACCGAGCTATCTTGATGAAACGGCTCGACCTGCAAACGACGGCCGATCTGATCCGCCTGGCCGTCGAGGCCGGTCTTTAGCGGCCTTCTCTTCCGATACCGCACAAGGTCCGTATCGCCGGCTAGGTGGCCTCGGCATATTCCCCAACCGTCGCCACAGCAGCAGTGCTGCGCTCCTGTCCCCGTGGGATGCGCGGTTTGGCAATTCCCTTGGCCATCGGCTGCCGCTGTGACGACACTTGGGGAATCAGCGATCGTATCATGACGATCCGGCGACCTCCCGAAGAAGCCCTGCCCGGCGCAATCGCGTTGAGCATCATTGCGACGGCGAGCCAGATGGATATCTTCACGCCCTTTCAATTGCTAGCGTCGGTTGCGGTGCCGCATCTGCTGCTGTCGCACTGGCTCGAACGGCGGTTGATTCCCGCTCCATTATTTCAAGAGAGGACCGCAATTCCATGAGCCGTCGTACCGCTATCGTGATCGGCTCCGGCATCGGCGGGATCGCGTGTGCGATCCGCTTGCAGAGCCTCGGCTTCGACACTCGGATCGTCGAACAGCTCGATGATGTCGGCGGCCGTGCCTATGTCCGCCGCGCCGAGGGGTTTACCTTTGACATGGGGCCGACCGTACTGACGGTTCCGCACTTTATCGAAGAGCTGTTTTCGCTCGAACGCGACGCGGCGATGCTGGCCGAACCCGACTTTCCGGCGGACGTACTCGCCGATGGGCAGCGCATCGTTTCCGGCGTCAGCGGCGGTCCCAACACTAGCCGTTACCTCAGGATCGTGCCGGTCTTGCCGTTCTACCGCATCTATTTCGATGACGGCAGCTTCTTTGATTACGATGCCGATCCGGTGAATGTGCGCGCGCAAATCGCGCGGCTCGCACCCGAGGATTTGGATGGGTATGAACGTTTTCACGAGGCAGCACGTGCGATCTTCCAGCGCGGCTTCCTCGAGCTCGGCTATACCTATTTCGGCAGTCTCGGGTCGATGCTCGCGGTCGTGCCCGACCTGCTGAAGCTTGGCGCGGTGCAGCCACTGTTCTCGCTCGTCAGCAAGTATTTCAAGACCGACAAGATGCGGCAGGTGTTCAGCTTCGAGCCGCTGCTGATCGGTGGCAATCCGCTGAAAGTACCGGCGATCTACGCGATGATCCATTTTGTCGAGAAGACGTGGGGCATCCATTACGCGATGGGCGGAACCGGCGCGCTGGTGAAGGCGCTGATCGTCAAATTCGAAGAACTTGGTGGGCAGGTACGGCTCAATTGCGAAGTGGCGCAGGTCGATGTGGAGAAGCGTGGTCGCAAGCGCGTCGCGACCGGCGTGACGCTAGTTTCGGGCGAGTCGCTAGTGGCAGACGTGATCGTCTCAAACGCCGATTACGCGACCACCTACCTGCGGCTGATCGACAAGGCGCATCGCCGTATCAATCGCGACGCCGTGGTCAAATTCCGCAAGCAGAGCATGTCGCTGATGGTGATCTATTTCGGCTATGCGATGCGCGAAAGTGATCCCGATCTGCAGCACCACAACATCATCCTCGGGCCACGCTACGAGGAGTTGCTGACGGACATTTTTGAGCGAAAGATCCTTGCTGCGGATTTCTCCCAGTATCTGCATGTTCCAACGCTGACTGACCCGAGTTTGGCGCCGCCGGGTCATCATGCCGCTTACACGCTCATTCCGGTGCCAAACACGCTCGGCGACATCGACTGGGATGCCGTCGGCGAAGGGTTTGCGGATAAGGTACTGAATTTTCTGGATGACCGCGGCTACATTCCCGGCCTGCGCGAGCGACTGGTCTATCGCAGCTTCGTCACGCCCGATTATTTCGAGCAGACGCTGGGTGCCTATGCCGGCAACGGCTTTGGCGTCGAGCCGCGGCTGACTCAGACCGCTTTCTTCCGCCCACACAATCGCAGCGAGGACATCACGAACCTGTACCTCGTCGGGCAGGGTACGCAACCGGGTGGGGGGACGCCGTCGGTGATGATGT
This sequence comes from Sphingomonas radiodurans, assembly GCF_020866845.1. Taxonomy (NCBI): domain Bacteria; kingdom Pseudomonadati; phylum Pseudomonadota; class Alphaproteobacteria; order Sphingomonadales; family Sphingomonadaceae; genus Sphingomonas; species Sphingomonas radiodurans. The sequence goes on along the minus strand of NZ_CP086594.1, from coordinate 2,059,353 downwards.
CAGCCAAGATGACCGCTCGGGAGATAGCGCGCGATTACCAAATTGATCCGCGGATCGTTGCGGGGATGCCTGGTTAGCGTGAAATCGAGAGGATCCGGTCGGCCAGCATTCGTCCCGATAGCCAGGCGCTTTCAACTCTCGGTGAAAGGAGCCAATCGCCGACCGCGCCGATCCGCTGCGTTTTGTTCCAAAGCGCACCGTGATGCGCGCCCTCGGGGCGCGCGTAACGCCAGCGATGGCCGAGCCGTTTGGTGGGGTCGGGCAGTTCTCGGCCCGCTTTCGCCCTGAGCGACGACAGCATTGCATCGACAACGCTGGTTTCGTCGTCTTCAAGATGATCGCGCGACCAGTCCGCGTTCGCTTGTATCACCCATGCTTCGATGTCGGTGCGGCCCGGCTTGGCGCTGTTACGCGCAGCCCAGCCGATGATGCCGGCGTCTCGAACGATGTCCTCGGCGAGGGCGATCCGTTCAGGGAACGCCACCATTGTCGTCCAACATGGCGCGGATGGGGAGCCTTGCGCAATCGTCGCCATCGCCGGATCGTGTGCGACTAGCAACGGGGCCGCCTGCTCGGCAGGCGTCGCGACGATCACCGCCTCAAACCCATCGTCAGCAACAGAATCCAGGAACCACAATCGGTCGAGGCGACGAAGCGCGTCGACACGGCTATTCCAGCGCACAGCGAATGGCCGGGCCATTGCTTTCACCACCGCGTTCATTCCCGGGGTTCCCACCCAGGCGTCATCGCCTGCGTTGGTCCAACGTGCCACCACGCCCGACGCCTGCCAGCCCCTAACAGCCGCTGCGAACCGAGCGTCGCGCGTCGTGAAATATTGCGCACCGTGATCAAACGCCACGTCACCCAACGGCATCGGCACACGCCGTGTCGCCATGCGCCCGCCAGCGCCGCGCCCCTTATCGAACATTACAACCTGATGCCCGGCCGCCTTCAGCATCTCGGCGCAAGAAAGCCCTGCAATGCCCGCTCCAACGATCGCGATCTTCATGCCCTTAGCCTGCTGCATGTCGTGTTAGATTGCGATCGCGCCAGTGACCGGAGCATTGCCGCCCTCGGTCACTGGCGTCGAAGGTCAGCCCTTGGGCAGCAATACGGTGTCGATGACGTGGATCACGCCGTTCGTGCATGCGATGTCTGCGGTCACGACCTTGGCACCATCGACGGTGACGCCGTCAGTGCCGTCGACATGGACGGTCGATCCGCCCGCGGTTGCGGGATCGAGCACCTGGCCCGCTACATCCGCTGCCATCACCTTGCCGGGGAGGACGTGCAGCAGAAGGATAGCAGTTAGCTTGTCCTTGTTCTCGGGCTTTACAAGATCGTCGACGGTGCCAGCAGGCAATGCCGCGAATGCGTCGTCGGACGGCGCGAAGACAGTGAATGGGCCGTCGCCCTTCAGCGTATCGACCAGGCCCGCCGCAGTTACGGCAGCGACCAGCGTGTTGAAGGCGCCCGCGGCGACGGCGGTATCGACGATATCATGCGTGGTGTCGGTCATGTCTATTCCTTGATTTCGGCAGGGTTCAGGGCAGGATGATCGTCCTCGACAGCCTGAAGTGGGAGATGCCTGCACGCGTCGCTGTCACCCACGCCGTCCCCGTCGCATCGGGGCACATGATCCTCAATACGGCCTTTGAACCATCTTGCGCTGCCGGAACGCTACGAACGATCGAGTTGAGGCCGACGGCACGGCATCGTAGATTGCGGCGCAAGACTGATGCGCAGCGCTCTTCGAAATGGCACTCCGGCATCGCGAAAATCTGCAGAGCTGGCGCCGCGTGGAACAACGCCGCAAGCGCCCAAGCGTGATACTCTCAGCGTAGCTGAGCGCCCGGCGCAAGGTGGTCGACAGACCCCGGTGAGCTTCTGATGGCTGCTGTTGGTTCGGGTACAAGTCGTTAACCCATGATTGCTAATGTTCTCCGCTCAACAAGGCCTTCGCAAGACGCTTTCCAACGTCAGGTTTGACCATCGTGCTAGAGCTCCAGAATACCATCCTCGAGATGATTGCGAGGGGCGACACACTGGAGAGCACCGCCACACGTATGTGTCAGGAAGCTGAGAAGCTTGCCTCGAACGTCATCTGTTCGGTCCTCACCATTGACCGGGCCGGCCTCATACATCCACTTGCCGGGCCAAGCCTCCCGCGCGATTACTCGACTTCGCTGGACGGCGTAGCGATTGGACCGAACGCCGGGTCCTGCGGAACCGCAGCCTATCTTCGCGAGGAAGTGACGGTCACAGACATCGCTCACGATCCCCGATGGGCGAGCTTCAAGCACCTGGCGCTTCCGTTCGGATTGAAAGCGTGCTGGTCTAAACCAATTCTCAATGTCGCCGGTGACGCGATCGGCACCTTTGCCTTCTATTATCGCGAATGCAGGGGCCCGAGCCAGCTTGAGCGCGAGATCGTCCAGCACTGCGTGCACCTTTGCGTGATCGCCCTCGAGCGGCACCAACGCGTCATCGAACACGAGCGGCGCGCATTCACCGACGCACTTACCGGGCTGGCGAACCGGGCAGCGTTCGATAAGGCCTTGGATGAGCTAAGTTGTGACGTGCCAGGGCAATGGGCACTGATCGTGCTCGATCTCGATAACTTCAAGATCGTGAACGATACCTTCGGCCACCATGTGGGCGATGCCCTATTGCGGACGACCGGCGCCAGGATCTCGGCACAGGCAACCGCGGGGCACGCCTTTCGTATCGGGGGCGACGAGTTTGCCATCATCCTTAAAGCCAGCGAGCACTTGCTGAACCTTGAGCGGACCGCAGAAGCAGTCTTGGGGGCACTAGCCGAGCCGGCGCAATGCGGCGATCAGATCGTCGTGCCGCGCGCTACCCTAGGCGGAGCAATCCTGACTGCCGGCGACCGGGTTGCGGAGCAGGTCCGCCAGAATGCGGACTTCGCCTTGTACCATGCGAAGGAAACCGGGCGTGGCGGTTTCGTAAGGTACTGGCCTGGGCTCGGAACCAACATTACGCGGCGCCTCGGCGACATTCGCGAAGTGGACGCAGCGTTGCGCGAAGACCGGATCGACGCTCATTATCAGCCCGTCGTCAGGCTCGACACTCGGGAGATCGTCGGGCTCGAGGCGCTGTGCCGGATGCGACTAGGCGATCGGATCATCTCTGCCGCGGATTTCCAGGAAGCGACGAAGGATGTGCATGTCGCAAGAGCACTGACGGCGCGGATGATGACGCTTGTGGCCGCTGATCTTCGTGTCTGGCTCGATATGGGCGTTCCCTTTCAGCACGTCGGCGTCAATGTCTCGTCGGCCGACATGCATGGTGGAACGCTGGAAACCGTCCTCACCGCAGCGTTTGAACGGGAAAACGTTCCACTCAAGCACGTCATCATTGAGGTAACGGAAACAGTCTACATGGGCGACGGCGACGTTTCGGTCCAGAAAGCGGTCGAAAGCCTTCGGGCCAAGGGCTTCCGGGTCGCGCTTGATGATTTCGGAACCGGCTACGCCTCGCTGACGCACCTCCTGACCGTGCCGGTGGATATCATCAAGATCGACAAGAGCTTCGTCGATCGCCTCGCTCCCGGCAACGCCAGCATGGCCATCATCGAGGGACTCCTTCAGATCGCCAGGAAACTCGACATCCGTGTCATCGCAGAAGGAATCGAGACCGAAGATCAGGCCTCGTTGCTTCAGGCCGCCGGCTGCATCCTTGGCCAAGGCTATCTATTCTCCCGGGCAGTTAACCGTCATGCTACGACGAAACTGCTCCTCGAGCGAGCACAACGCCCAGATGAGCATCTTGTGGTGCCATCTAGGGCGCAAAAGTCGCAAGCCAGAAGGCTGCTTCCATAACGAGCCTGCTAGGAGGCGCGTCGGGCGAGACGATCCGCACTTCGCCTCGATAGCTTAGCACCGATTGCCTACAGGAAGTGCAAATTCGCTGCGATTGATTGATATCTCTCTAAGTCGCCTTCTTGAGTTTGCTCACGTCTTTCGGGCAAGACTTGCAGGTGCGCAGCGATTGCGCCGGGGGAAGTGGGTGGCTCAGCAGAAGACGCAGATCGTGGTGGTGGGCGGTGGGGCCGGCGGTCTGGAGCTCGTGCGCAAGCTGGGCGCTCGTTATGGTCGCAAGCAGCACGACATCATACTGGTCGACCGCAACCTGACGCATATCTGGAAGCCGCTGCTGCACGAGGTCGCCGCGGGATCGCTCGACGCCAATCTCGACGAGGTCGGCTATGGCGGGCACGCGGTGCGCTGGGGCTATCGCTTCTTCAATGGCAGCATCGAGAGCATCGATCGCGCCGCGCGCACAATTACCACCACCCCGTTGCTCGACGAGCGCGGCGAGGAGATCATCGGGCGGCACAGCATCCGCTATGATTATCTGGTGATGGCGATTGGCGGCATCTCGAACGATTTCGGCGTCCCCGGCGTGCGCGAGCATGCGATGTTCCTGGAGGATCGTCCGCAGGCGGATCGCTTCCGGCAGAAACTGCTCAACGTGTGCCTGCGCACCAACCACGCGCACCAGACCGGGCGCCCGGAGGCGCGTGTGCGCGTGAGCATCGTGGGCGGCGGGGCGACCGGAGTGGAACTCGCCGCTGAACTCTACAACGCCGCCAAGGCGCTGCGGCATTACGGGCTTGAGGTGTTCGACGAGAGCAAGCTTGAAGTGTCGCTGATCGAGGCGGGGCTGCGCATCCTCCCGGCGCTCGACGAGACGCTAGCCGCGACCGCCAAGCGCGAGCTCGAATATCTCGGCGTGCGCGTGCTCGACAATACGCAAGTTGTCCGGGTGGCGGAGCGCGCGGTTCATACTGGCGACGGCGGGGTCATCGATGCCGATCTGATCGTCTGGGCGGCGGGCGTAAAGGGCGCCGAAGAGATCAAGACGATGAGCGACCTGGAACTTACCCGCGGCAACCAGATCGTCGTGCGCCCGACGCTGCAATCGACCAGCGACGACCGCATCTACGCGCTCGGCGACTGCGCATCCTGCCTTCTTCCCGGCCGTGACCGCCCGATCCCGCCGCGCGCGCAATCTGCGCACCAGATGGCGAGCCTGATTTTCGCCAATCTCGTCCGCGCGCAAGCCGGCGACCCGCTCAAGGATTTCGTCTATCAGGACCATGGTTCGCTGGTGTCGCTCAGCCGTTTCTCGACCGTCGGCAGCTTGATGGGCAATCTTGTCGGCGGGCGGATGCGGGTCGAGGGTTGGATTGCGCGAACGGTCTATATGTCGCTGTATCGCATGCACTTGATCGCGATCCACGGGTGGTGGCGTGGGGTCGCGTTGATCGTGATCGGGCATGTTAATCAGATCGTACGGCCGAAGTTGAAGCTACATTAACGTAGAGCCGCGCACTGGTCTCGGCCAGCGGATCGCTGGGTCACCCTTCCGTTATCGACACTACCATCGCGACGGATGGTGGCGCGGACCCCTAACCCAGCATCGACATGTCGATCTGCTGCGGTGTCGACATTTGTTGCCGACCTGTTGCCTTGTCAGAGGTTGCTCGGTTTGTCTGGACAGGTTCACGGCTTGGATAAGTGGACTGCCGCTGGTTGATCATGCCGCTGCGAGAAGCGGCTGGTTGAAGTATATCTGGTCGGGCGTGCGGCCGCCAAGCGCGGAGTGCGGCCTAACGGCATTGTAGAACCCGATGTAGCGGCTGATGCCGGCGCGGGCCTCGGGAACCGAGGCATAGGCGTTGAGGTACACCTCCTCATATTTCACCGAGCGCCAGAGGCGCTCCACGAACACGTTGTCGCGCCAGCACCCCTTACCGTCCATGCTGATCGCGATCTTCTCGCGGTGGAGGACGGCGGTGAAGGCGGCACTCGTGAACTGCGAGCCCTGATCGCTGTTGAAGATGGCGGGCTTGCCGTAGCGGGTCAGCGCCTCCTCCAGCGCCTCGATGCAGAACCCGACATCGAGCGAGATCGACACCCGCCACGCCAGCACGCGCCGGCTGAACCAGTCGACGATGGCGACGAGGTAGACGAAGCCACGCGCCATCGGCACATACGTAATGTCCGTCGCCCAGACCTGGTTCGGCCGGATCACCGCGAGCTTGCGCAGCAGGTACGGATAGATCTTGTGCCCCGGTGCCGGCGTCGAGGTGTTCGGCCGGCGCGCCTTTCACGGCAGCCAACGCCACCTTGGCCTTGAATGCCGGGCTGTGGTTCCAGCGGGGTCGTTTGCTCATCTTGCCTCCTTCTCGCGGCCAGCACGGCCGCTGTCAGATCGGCAATCCACTTATCCCCGATGTTCAGATCCCCCGAGCCACCTCTGTCGGACCCCCGACGTTTCGTGGGCGGACGTGATACCTACACAACGACATGCCGGTTTGATCGGTTGTTAACCAACTGCCTTCATGAAGAGCGCACTTTTCCGAAGGGGGCGTGTTTGGAACTCCAGCACCGGCAGTTCTCGCTGGTCGAGCCAGCCGACCGGCATGCGATCGACGTGTCGATCGTGATGCCGTGCCTCAACGAAGTGCAATCGCTGCCGCACTGCATCGGCAATGCGATCGACGCGCTGGCAAGGCTGCGCACCGAGTGCGGGCTCAGCGGTGAAATCGTGATTGCCGACAATGGCTCGGCCGATGGCAGCCAGGCGCTTGCCGCGGCGCTTGGCGCGCGCGTGGTGCCGGTCGTTCGGCGCGGCTATGGCGCGGCGCTGATCAAGGGATGCGAGGCGGCAGCCGGGCGCTACATCCTGATGGGCGACTGCGACGGCAGCTATGATTTCACCGAGGGCGTCGCAATGATCGCCAAGCTCGACCAGGGCTTCGACCTGTGCATGGGAAGCCGGTTCAAGGGCGGGATCGAAGCCGGCGCGATGCCTTGGAAGAACCGCTACATCGGCAATCCGGCGCTGACCGGCCTGCTCAACCTGTTCTTCCGTTCGGGCGTCAGCGATGCGCATTGCGGGCTGCGCGCGATCCGCAAGGACGCCTTCGCGCGGCTCGGGCTGACGGGCCTGGGCATGGAATTCGCCAGCGAGATGGTGATCAAGGCCGCGCTGCTGAAGCTGCGCACCACCGAAGTGCCAGCGACGCTGTCGCCCGATCTGCGCGAGCGCGAACCGCATCTGCGCCCCTGGCGCGATGGCTGGCGCCACTTGCGCTACCTGTTCATGCTGTCGCCGACCTGGATGTTCGGCGTGCCGGGCATCGTCGCCGTCGGCGCGGGCACGCTGATCCTGACGATCGCGATGCTGCACGCGCTTGGCCTGCTCGGCAGCATTCCGTTCGGCGAGAGCTGGATCGTCATCGGCGCCCTGCTCGCCGTATCGGGGCATATGGCGGCGTTGATGGCGGTCGCCTCACATCTTTACGGCGTTCGTGCCGGCTATCGGCTGCCCAACAGCTGGCTGATCCGCGCGCGCGGCCTGCTGACGCTGGAAGGATGCGTGATCGGCGGGCTGCTCCTGATGGCGATCGCGGTCGCGTCGATGATCGGCGTGGCGGTGCACTGGGGGGCGGGGAGCTTCGCCGCGCTGCGCTCGATCCTGCCGGTCGCGCTGGCCGGCGTGGCTGGCACGATCGGCCTGCAGACGCTGTTCGGCGGATTCCTGCTGGCGGTGATCGGTGGAAACGAGGCCAATTTCGTGCCCACAGCCAATACCGGGCCGGCCGCCGATGTCGTGCCGGTGGGCGCGCACGCGTGAAGGCGCTGCTGAGCAGCTCGCCGCGCTATCTGGCGGTCAGCGTCACGTGCATGACGTTGAACATCGCCTTGCTCGTCGCACTCGACCGGGTCGGCGTGCATTACGGGCTTGCGGTGATCGCGTCGGCGCTGGTGCTGATCCCGCTCAGCTATGCGCTGCACCTTGCGATCACGTATCGCACCCAGCCAGGCGCCGGAAGCTTCGCGCGCTATGCCGCGGCGCAGATCGTCAACACGCCGGTCGCGATTCTGCTGTTCTTCCTGATCCGCGACTGCGCCGGCGTGGCGATGGTCTGGGCGGCGCCCGCGGTGATTGGGCTGATGTTCCTCTACAATATCACCAGCAGCTTCTGGGCGATCGCGCTGGACGGAAAGCTGGGTGGCAAGCTGGGCGGCAGCTTGCCGCGATCGATAAAAAGGCTTTGAGATGACCGTTTCCAGCGCCTTGCTGACCGAATTCGTCGCGCGCTATCCGGCGCAGCCGGCGACCGCCTGGTTCCGCGCGATCGAGATCGACGCGCTCGCCCGCGCGATGGCCGATGTGCGTGGCCTAGGGCTCGACCTGGGGTGCGGCGATGGCATCCTGACCGACATCCTGTTCGCGCGCATCGGCACGACGCCCGATCTGGTGGGGATCGATCCCGATCCGCTGGAAACTGACGCGGCGCGCCAATACGGATTCTACCGCCGCATCCACAGTTGCGGCGGAGACGCGATACCGGAAGAAGACGGCACGTTCGACTATGTGCTGTCGAATTCGGTGTTGGAGCACATTCCCGATCTCGAGCCGGTGATTGCCGAGGTCGGGCGGCTGCTCAAGCCGGGCGGGCAGTTCTTCTTCACCGTGCCGTGCCCCGGCTTCCACGAGAATCTCGCCGGCAGCCTGTCGGGCCGTACGCGCGCGGATTATCTGGCCGAGCTCGATCGGCGGCTGGCGCATTTCCATTATCTGTCGGCGGCCGACTGGGGCGCCATGTGCGCCCGCAACGGCCTCGTGCTCGACAGCGCGGAAGGCTATGTCACGCAGGGCGAGACGCGGCGCTGGGAAACGCTGTCGCGCCTGACGGGTGGCCTGCTCCACAAGCTGACGCTAGGCAAGAGCCGGCCGATCGAGATCCAGCGCCGGCTGAAGCTGCGCAGCCTGCAGAACCGCGCCGCGTTGCCCCGGCCGATCGCGGCGGGCATCGCCAGGACGATCATGCTCGGCGTCGGTGAGCAGCCCGCTGGTGTGCCATCATGCCTGCTGGTGACCGGGCACCGCTGATAGGCTTTTCAGATGCTGCCGGCCCGCTCCCCTACCTTACCTTCCACGTCAGTATCTTGAATGGGAGGTAGGTAGGGGCGCGGACCGGTGCCGCGAAACGCGCCTTCAGCGCGTTTTCAAACGAACCCGATCAGGGTTTGCGCGCGATTACTCGCAGTGCCGATGATTGTCCGCTGAGCTTCTCGCCGGCGATCTGCACCGGGTGCAGCATGGCGCCCGCAAGCAGGAACGGCAGCGAATTGCGCGCGCCGACCAGATTGGCCAGCGACCGCCCCGTCGTCGGCACGCTGACGCGATGCGTCGCGATCAGCTCGAGCCCACCGCCCGCAACCAAGCCATTGAGGCTGGCGAGACTGAAATGCGTGCGGTGGAACGGGACGTACCAGGCATCCCACGCTTGTCCGAACAGCCGCGTCCACACGCAATCGATATTGGGCACCTCAAACACGATGCGGCCGCCCGGCCGGACCATGCGCGCCACCCGGTGCAACAGCCCAGCGGCATCGTCGTCGTGCTCGAGCACATGCATCGCCAGCACGGTATCGAACCGGCCTTCGCATTCATCGAGCCGGTTCATCGGCAGATAGGCGCGCCCGGCAAGCTCGGCGGGGGCATCGGCATGAAAATCGCTGCCGGTGACCGAGCCGACGCCCAGAATATCGTCGAGGCAGCGCGTGAACAGCCCGCTGCCGCACCCGAAATCGAGCACCTTCCCCGGCGCGGCTTCGAGCTGCGAGAGGATCTGGCGGGCTTGCCGTGCAAAGGCGAGCTGCTTGATCTGCCGCGCCAGGCCGTTCGTATCGGGCTGGAAGTCTTGGCTTTCCCGGCCTTCGTACAAGAAGGCAACATCGGGCAGCGGCGGCGTCGAAATGCCGATGCGGCAATGCCGGCATTGCAGCACGCTCACCGCGCCGACCTTCCCGCTCTTGTCCTCGAACGTACCCAGCGAGGTGAAATCGCAGATGCCGTCGGGCGCAACGGCACATGCGCCGCGCCCATCGCCAACGGGCCGTGATTGCATTGTCGCCATCGCGCGCTCCATCATGCCGCAGACGCTAGAATACAGGGCTTAAGACATGGTTACCGGAACGTAACCATCGATCGCGCCGGCGACGATCCGGAGCGAATGATCGAGCGACAGTCGCTCGCGATTGACGGCATACCAGCCCGCCGTTCGCGCGCGCCACGCCGGATTGTCCGCCACCACCGCCAGGATCGCCGCGGCAAGCGCTTCGGGCGTCGGTTCGGCGACGAGCCCGTTCGCGCCGGACTCGATCAGTTCGACCGCGGCATTGTCCGGCGCTTCGACCAGCACGGCCGGGATGCCGCGCACCGCAGCTTCGACCACCACCATGCCATAGCCCTCGCGCGCCGATGGCTGGACGATCGCCGTGGCGCGGCCGAACAGGTGATCGAACGCCGCCTGCGGCACGAAGCCAGTAAGCTCGGCCACCGCGCCGAGACCGAGTTCCTCCACCCGCGCCGCGAGCCGATCGCGTTCCGGGCCGTCGCCGACGATCTGCAACCGCAACGCGAGGTTTCCGGCATGTGCCAGCGCGAACGCCTCCAGCAGAAGATCGACGCGCTTCTCGGCGATCAGGCGCCCGGCATAGAGGATCGTGGGGGGACCCCCGGCGGCGACCTGGTCCTTGTCGCCGCCGGCATATTCCCCCGGCAGCAGCGTCGCCCAGCGCCCCAGCCCGGCCAGGCGATCGCGGTGCAGGCGGCTGAAGGCGAAGGCCTGCTGCGGCAAGGCGGCACATAGCCGCTGGACCCACCAGCCGATCCTGCCGCCGGCGCCGAGATACTCGCGCCAATAGTCCGCGCTCCACACCTCGTGCCAGTCGACCCCGAGCGAATAGCGCCCGATCGGGCGCAGCACCCCGGCCGCCAGTAGCGAGAAATAGGGGAAGCTTGCCAAATGGACGTGATCGTAGCCGCGCCCGTGCCGCAGCAGATGCGCGAACACGCCGAGCCCGAAACGCAGCGGCGGCGCGATCCGCCGCTTCCCGTTGCTGTACAAGGCCATACGCGGCGTGACGGCGACAACGCGCACGCCGGCGATGGCCGGTGCGTCCGCGGCGCCCCATTGCAGCTGCGTCACATACGTCACGTCATGCCCCTGCGCGGCGAGCCGCTCCGCCAGCGCGCGATACCAGCGCTCGGCGCCACCCACCGTCCAGGGGAAGAGGCAATCATAGACAATGCAGATGCGCATCTTTCACCCAATCGGTCGGCGCAGGCATGCGCGCCTGGCCAGCATTGCGGTGCGCCGCGCGAACAGCCGGCTCTGCTCGGGCAGGTCGGGCGCGAACCCAACGCCATGGAAATCGCGCCGCGTGATCAGCGTGATGCTGCCGCGCGCGCAAAGATCAGCGATCTGCGCCTGGCTCAGATCCTTGCTCGAGAAGATCAGCGGGCGGTTCCCGAGGTCGGGTCGATTGCGGACCTGGTCGATCGCGCTCGATGGTGGCTCGGTGTCGACGATGACGAAATCGCTGCGCTGGCGCTCGATCACGTGTGTCAGCCGGGCATAAGGCGCGACGAACCCATGGCTGGTCGCCAGCAGCCAGGCGACGATCGGCAGCGTGCCGAGCCCCAGCAGCAGCGCGAGACCAGCGGCGCGGGGGGCATCGCGGCGGGCGAGTTCGCGATAGCCGTAGCCGGCCAGCAGCATGGCGTTGCCGAGCAGCCCGTGCACATAGCGATAGCCCCAGCCATGCCCCTGAAAGGGCAGGAGCACCGCCATCGCGACCAGCGTCAACACCACGCCGGCGGCGAGCGGCAGCGCCATGCCCTCGCGGCGCCGGATCGCCGGCACCGCCAAGATGACGAAGGGCAGGACGAACGCCGCGTTCCACGTGACTGCGCGCAGCATGTTGTGCAGCATCAACGCGATCGTTCGCGGATCGCGATCGCGCAGTAGCGGCAGCACGCGATCGATCAGGAACGAGCCGCCCCCGGCGGTGCTGCCGCCCGCCGGCACACCGCCCGCCGCGACCACGATCTGCGGCCAGCTGATCCAGAACAGGAGCGCGGCGGCATAGACGAGCGCATAAATGCCAAACAGGCGCCACCGCCGCTCGGCGAGCAGCAGCAGGATGAACGGGCCGGCGAACAAGGGGTGGAACACCACTTGGTGCAATCCGATCGCGGCCACGCCGATCGCCATCGCCAGGACGTGCGACCACCACCGATCGCGCAGGAACAGCGCGAGCCAGGCGAGATCGAACACCAGATGCGCCGTCATCGCATACGGCGTCATCGCGGTGACCAGCACTTGCGCCGACAGCATATAGCCCGCCAGCGCCACCCATTGCGCCCCGACACAATCGGGGAACAGGCGGCGGGCGATGCGATGCAGCAGGAGCAGCCCGGCCGCCGCGAGCAGCGGGTTCATCAACGCCGGATCGAGCACCAACCCGAACGCCGCTCGCATTGCCGCATTCACTGGCATATAGGCCGACACCAGCAGCGCATTGGCTGGAACGTCGAGGAGGAACGCCGGCACGAGCGCCACGGCATATCCCGCCCAGGCGGCGGGGAGGGGCAACGACATGGTGCCGGCCGCGAAGATCGCGCGATCGAATTCGACCATCAACTCGTCGCGCGTGAGGGCATAATCGGCCATCAGCGTATACGTACCCACCCACAGCAGCAGCGCGAGAAGCAGCGACGCGAGCAGCACGCGAGCGGTGCGCGGCGCGGCGATCCAGTCCGTGCGTGGTAGCTTCCGACGGATCGCCAGCAGCAGCAATCCCGCCATCACGATGCCGGCAAGGGCATCCTGATGCAGGAAATACCAGCGCGTGATGATCATTTCCTTGGGCACCGCGAGCGCGGCGAGGACGACCGCGAGGACGATCGCCACATATGCCAGTGCTCGCTCCGGCGAGATGATCCTTACGCTATTCATGCGCCGTCGTTCTACGGCGAACCTGTGAACGTCCAGAGCCTGTTTCGCAGGCTGGGTCTTTTTCTGCGGCGTTGAGGTGCGGCTTTCGCACGGGACAGGCATTACCTGCGCGCCGCCATCTTCCTCAGCAGAATGGGTTTCTCATGCGATCATGGACATTATCATCTAAACGCCGCTTGCTGATGTCCTTCCATGCTCCATGACGATGGCCATTCCTGTAACGTCATGCTCGCATTGCATCTGGCGTGGTCTTTCGATCGTACCAGGTGAATGAATGCGTGAGATGCTGGCCTAGGTATGGTGGACAAAGGTTGACGAGCGACTCTGCGGTTGATTCAAGGCTGTCTTTTGGAGGCGGCGTTGGGCGAGCGGATCGGGGTGTCGGATGACGAGTGGGCTCTGATTGGGCCGTTGCTGCCGGCCGAGTGTGGCAGGGGATGTCGCCCTGCTGGTGACAACCGACCGTATTTTGAGGGCATGATGTGGATGGCGCGGACTGGAGCGCAGTGGCGACACCTGCCTGACGAGTACGGCAAATGAAACAGCGTCTTCCGTCGCTACCGGCGATGGCTCGAGACTGGCGTATTCGATGCCATGCTGGAGAGCCTCGCCGAGGCAGTGGAGCGCGACACGACCGCCGACATGATCGACAGCACGGTAGTCCGGGCGCACCATTGCGCCGTCGGACTAAAAAAGGGGATCAGGACACCCAGGCGCTCGGCAGATCGCGTGGCGGGTTCACCACCAAGCTCCACGCGCGGTGCGACGGACAGGGACGGCCGCTCTGCTTTGTCCTGACGCCCGGCCAGGCGCACGACGTGCAAGGCTTCGGGCCGTTGTTTTGCATGCTGGCCGAGCGGGTCGAAGCGCTGCTCGCGGACAAGGGCTATGATGCAGACTCCATCCGCGAGACGCTCGCCAAGGCCGATGTCGAGGCGGTGATCCCCGCCAGGAGCAACCGTCGCACGCCCATCCCGCACGACCGGCAGAAGTACCGCTGGCGCAATCTTATCGAGCGCCTGTTCAGCAAGCTCAAGAACTGGCGGCGCGTCGCCACCCGCTATGACAAAACCGCAGAATCCTACCTCGGCTTCGTCACCCTCGCATCAGCAAAGCTGTGGATACCCTTTGTCCACGATGCCTAATAGATACGAACCACCATGCTATTTTTAAAATAGCCGCGATCGGATAACAGCGCGCCGATGGTTCATATGCATTCGGCCCGACGGTCATCTTTTCGACCCGACCTTTCCCTGGTCCTTGTCGCTGCAATGGTTGCATTGCTGTGGATTGCCGGTGGAGCCTCGCGCGGGGACGCCATAGGGCAAGTGATCGTCCGGGCGGGTTGTTGGGCTATCCTGATCGCTTCCATTCTTGGGGGCACTCGACCGTCGCTGGCGCAAGGACGTCCCGTGGCCATACTGCTAGCGGCCACCATCGTCCTGCCCCTTATTCAGTTGATCCCGCTGCCGCCCACCTGGTGGCAAGCGCTTCCAGGCAGAGAAGTTCTCCTGATCCCGGGCGAGGCGTCGCCATGGCGACCTTGGACGATGACGCCCGGGGCGACGACCAATGCACTTGCCTCGCTGATCGTGCCGGTAACGATGCTTGTTTTACTCACCCAGGCGAATGACCGTGTCAGTCGATGGCTACCGACGATTTTGCTCGGCATGATTGCCGCGGCCACGCTGCTTGGCCTGATGCAGTTTTCAGGCGCCGGTTTCAACAGCCCGTTTCTTAATGACACGCCCGGCGTCGTCAGCAGCATTTTCGCCAATCGCAATCATTTCGCGCTCATGTTGGCGATGGGGTGCGTGATCGCTCCGGTCTGGGCGTTCATGGATCTGGACGCGCTGCGCTGGCGCGGGCCTTTGGCGGGCGGTCTTGTGCTTTTATTCGTGCTGACCATTCTCGCTACTGGGTCGCGCGCTGGTGCCTTGTTGGGCGTGCTGGCGTTGGCCATGGCGGCCCTGCTGGTCGGCCGGCGCATCCGGCGTCGCCTGCGACGCGCGCCCGGCTGGGTATTTCCGGCGCTGATAGCTTTCGCCGTTTTGGTAGTCGGCGGCTTCGTAGCGCTCAGCTTCCTCGCCGATCGCGCTCAGTCCATTGATCGGCTGATCGAATCAGAAGGCGGCGAGGATATGCGATCACGCGCACTTCCAACAGTTTTGTCGATGATTGTGAGCTATATGCCATTCGGATCCGGCTTTGGCGGCTTTGACCCGATTTTTCGTATTCATGAACCGTTCGATCTACTGAAGCTGACGTACTTCAACCAGGCGCATAACGATTACTTGGGCATCGCGCTGGACGGCGGGCTCGCTGGCATTGCTCTGCTCGTGGTCGGCGTTATATGGTGGTTTGTCGTGACGATCCGGATCTGGCAGGCGCCAGAGACCGATCGCATTGTTCTTTCTCGGCTCGGCTCAACGATGATTTTGCTTGTTCTGGTCGCAAGCATCACCGATTACCCGGCACGCACGCCGACGATAATGGCTCTTCTGGTTGTCGCCGCCCTCTGGCTGGCGCGGGGCAATGTCGCTAAGCCGCAGGCTACTTTACCGGATTGCCCGACAAACCTATAGAGCAGCCACATTCTCACGATATCTGCGGACTATCCACGCGCATGCGCCTCCCATTTCCTGTTCTGTGCCTTGCGCTGCTTGGAACCAGCTGCGCCTCTTACGAGCCAATCCGCTCTAACGGCAGCCTCACCGTTGTTCCCGACAGCGCCGAGCTACCCCCCCCTGACCGCAGCGATCTTACAGCAGCCGATCGGCCCGCCCTGATTGGCCCGCTCGACACGATTGAGGTAAGCGTGTTCGGCATTCCTGATCTTGATCGCGAGATGCAGGTTGATGCCAGCGGGCGCATTGCCATGCCGCTTGCCGGCACCATTGACGCGCGCGGCAAAACGGCCGCGGAATTGGCGAGTGCTATCGAGACCGCTCTTCAGGCACGCTACGTCCGCGATCCGCAGGTGACGGTGAATATCAAGAGCTCGGTCAGTCAGGTTGTGACGATCGACGGTTCGGTCGTTGAACCTGGTCTTTATCCGGTTACCAATCAGATGACGCTGATGCGCGTGGTCGCCTCAGCCAAGGGCCTCACTGAATTTGCCCGGCAGGAAGATGTCGTCATCCTGCGCACCGTCGAGAGCCGCCGCATGGCAGGCCTTTACAACATAGCCGCTATTCGCCGCGGGGCTTATGATGATCCTGCCGTCTACGCCAATGACGTGATCATCGTGGGAGACTCACCGCAACGCCGCCTGTTCCGTGACCTTGTCGCGCTATCGCCGGTTCTTGCGGCGCCCTTAATCGCCGTGCTCCAATAAGGCGCCTTTGATGCATTTCGTTAGTACCGCACCCAATTCCGGCGCCTTGCCGACCACGCCGGGCGTGGTCGGTTCTCCAGGGGGCGACAAAATGCCAATCATTCGGCAATATCTGCGCATCGCCCTGCGCTGGCGCTATGTCATTTTCGGCGTCACAGCGGCCTGTTTTATTCTCGGGCTCATCATCACGTTGTTGATGACCCCCAAATACACTGCCACCTCAGCAATCGAGATTTCACGGGAATCGAGCCAGGTCACAAATTTTCAAGGTGTCGAGCGCGAGACCAGTGTTGCAGACCAAGAGTTTTACCAGACACAATATGGTTTGCTGCGTTCGCGCGTGCTGGCCGAGCGTGTTGCCACCCAGCTTCGTCTAATTGACGATAAGACGTTCTTCGAGCGTTTCGGCATCAATCAAGACGATCCCGCTTTTCAGGAGATTAGCGGGCGATACGCGGCTAATGGCCGCAAGGAGCGCCAGCGTATCGCCGGCGAGATCCTGCTCAAACATGTCGGAATTGACCCGACCCGCCTGTCGCGACTTGTTGAAATTCACTTCACTAGCCCCGACGCGGGCTTCTCGCAGAAGGTCTCGAATGCTTGGGCGGAAAACTTCATACAGACGAACCTAGAGCGCAAGGTTCAGGCAACGTCTTACGGTCGTAATCTCCTTCAACGCGAACTAGGTCAGGTCAAAGACCGGCTCGATGAAACGCAGCGCCAGCTTGTAACCTATGCTGAGCAGCAGCGCATCATCAATCTGCCGAGCCAGGGTAATGGCGAAAATTCAACCTCTGAGCGCTCGATTGTCGCCGATGAGCTTGCCTCGCTGAACACCGCGTTGTCGCAAGCGACCGCTGACCGCATCGGAGCCGAAGCGCGCTCCCGCGAGGCCGGCCGGAGCGGCCAGTCAAACGAAGCGCTTCGCAATCAGGCCATCAATTCGCTGCGCC
This sequence comes from Sphingomonas radiodurans, assembly GCF_020866845.1. NCBI lineage: Bacteria > Pseudomonadati > Pseudomonadota > Alphaproteobacteria > Sphingomonadales > Sphingomonadaceae > Sphingomonas > Sphingomonas radiodurans. Next base: position 2,042,213 of record NZ_CP086594.1, on the reverse strand, counting down.
AGCGCCGCGCCGAGCTTGCGGCTGAATTCCAGCGGTTAATGGTTCAGTTTGAACCCGAATATCCGCCAGCACGCGCGATCCAGTCGCAGATTAACCAGCTCGACCGGTCAATTACCCTTGAAGAAAATCGGGTGTCTGGCTCGGTACAGGCCGACTATCGCCAAGCAGCCGAGAACGAAAATGCGCTGCGCCGGCAGGTTGAGCGGCTGAAATCAAACTATCTCGACCTGCGTCGCCGCAGCATCCAGTATAATATCTATCAGCAAGAGGTGGACACGAACCGCGCCCTCTATGACGGTCTGCTCCAACGGTTCAAGGAAATCGGCGTAGCGGGCGGTGTCGGGGTCAACAATATCGCGATTGTTGACCCCGCGGACGTGCCCAAGGCACCGTCAAGCCCCAAGCTTCTTATCAATCTGTTCGTCTCGCTTGTAGCGGGTCTGGTTATCGGTGCGGCCTTGGCGTTCGCGCTTGAGCAGATGGACGAGGCGATCGCCGATCCGGGTGAGGTTGAGCGCCGGCTCGGGCTGCCGCTGCTTGGCTCGGTGCCCAAGGTCGAAGGTGTGGAGCCACGTGAGGCCCTGCTTGACCGCAAATCTGAGTTGGTCGATGCGTATCTGGCTATTCAGACCAGCCTCGGCTTCACGACCCAGCATGGCGTCCCGCGCTCGCTGGCAGTTACATCGACCCGACCGGCGGAAGGCAAGTCGACCACGGCGCTGGCGGTAGCGACGATGCTCGCGCGCTCGGGCAAACGGGCAATCCTTGTAGATGGCGACATGCGCTCGCCCTCGATCCACCATTTGGGCGGGGTGGATCACGATCGCGGCCTCAGCAACTTCCTTGCTGGAAATGACGACATCAGCCAGTTGACGTTCGAAATGCGCGACCTTGGCTTCACCGCCATGTCCGCGGGCCCAATCCCACCCAATGCCGCCGAACTACTAACGGGCCCGCGCCTCAAGCTGCTGCTTCAGCGCTTGCTCGAAACCTACGAGCATGTCGTGATCGACAGCCCGCCAGTGATGGGCCTGGCCGACGCTCCGCTGATCGCAAGCCAGGTTGAAGGCGTTGTTTATGCCGTCGAGTCTCACGGAATCCGCTCGAGCCTCGTCAAAACGGCGCTGCAGCGACTGCTTGGCGCAAATGCCCATATCCTTGGCGGCGTGCTGACCAAGTTTGAGGCGCGCAAGGCGCATTTCGGCTATGGCTATGATTACGGCTATGGCTACGGGCGCGAAAAGACCAACAAGGGCAGCTGATGGCCAAGCTGCGCCCTATACGCCGCAAGCGCTCGGGACGTGAATGGGCGCTGCGAGGGGCCCTGGCGATTACCGCTTTGTGGATCGGCTATATTTCGCTGACGCGCACGATCGCCTTTGCCATGTACCGGTCGAATCCCGAGCAGGCGTATGCACTCGCTCCACGTGACGGACGCGTGGCGGCACGACTGGTCGAACGGCTGATGACGGGCAATCCGAACACTGGGCAACGCGCTAGGGCAACGCGGCTCGCACGACAGGCACTTTACGACGAGCCGCTCGCGGGGCCGGCGCTCACTGCGTTGGGATTGAACACGTTGTTACAAGGCGACGTGAACCGCGCCCGTCAGCTATTTGCGCATTCGGATGCACTCTCCCGGCGCGAACTGGGTACGCAATTGTGGCTGATCGAGGATGCCGTTGCGCGCAACGATATTGCAGGCGCGCTGCGTCATTACGACATTGCGTTGCGCACGGCGCGTGTGGGGTCCGACCTCCTATTCCCCGTACTGACGCTTGCAGTGGCAGATCCGGTGATCCGCAAGGAATTAACCGATACGCTCGCTGCGCGACCGCCCTGGAGCCTTGGGTTCACCAGCCATCTCGCAAACTCCAGCATTAATCCGGAAGCCAGCGCAGATCTGTTCAGACGCTTGTCGCGGCGCGGCGTTGCCGTTCCACCTGAGGCTCAATCGGTCGTGGTCAACGCACTGGTCGATCGGGGCGCGCTCAGCGAAGCGTGGAACTATTATCAGTCGTTTCGCTCGGATGTTGATCGACGTCGATCGCGTGATCCGCGTTTCACTGCCAATCTGGAAACCCCGTCGGTATTTGATTGGATGCCCGTGATGAACGAGACCGGCGTGACTGCGACAATCCAAGCCAATCGCAAAGGCGGACTGTTCGATTTTGCGGCGGCCTCAACAGTCGGCGGAATTGTGCTTCAGCAGTTACAGTTGCTACCACCCGGCCGCTACCTTCTCCAGGGGACTAGTGGCGGAATTGAACAAACAGCCCGAGACTTGCCTTATTGGCAGCTTGTCTGTCGCGACGGGCGGGAATTAGGTCGGGTTGAGCTTCCTTCATCGACGGAGAACAACGGGCGTTTTAGCGGTGAACTGTCCGTCAGCGGCGCTTGTCCGGCACAGTTGCTTCGCCTGGTTGCGCGGCCATCGTCCGCAATTGGCGGTGTGACGGGACAGATTCAAACCGTGACACTTATTCCGGCTGCAGGCGGGTGATGATGCGCAGTTCGCTTCCGGTTCTGCTAACTTTCGTAATGCTCACCGGCACACCTTCGGCGGCCCAGGTGCGTGATCCCACACCGGAGATCGACCGCCCCACGCCGCCGCCGATCGACGACACCTGGGTCCGGGCGCCCCAGACGAATACCGGCAAGATCGGTCAGCGCCAGACGCGTGAAGATGCCGCGCGCGTGACCGGAACTGAGCCGATGGCTCGCATTAACAACCGAATCAACAATCGCGTTCAGGCCCGGCTGCGCAATCGTATCGATCGGAATTACGATCCCGTGGGCGATGCCCGTTCTGCGTTTGTCACGGCGGAGGATCAGGTCAGCGCTAGCGGCCGGTCGAGGCGCTGATCACGCCTGCCCCATGGCCGGCCACCCTGCACGTCATTGCTTCAGCAATCCCAGATAGCGCGCGGCAATCGCATCCCAGCGATAGGTCCCCCGCAGTTTTTCCAGTTCGCTATTCTCGATCGGCGTCAGGCCATCGCGCAGGAGCGCGGCAAGACTATCGGCGTCGGTGAAATAGCTGCCCGCGCCCGACAGCGTCGCCCGATTGAATGTGCAATCGAAGCTGACCATCCGCCCGGTATGGAACAGCGCCTCCACCAGCGAGGGGTTGGTCCCGCCAACGCTATGGCCATGAATGTAGCCGATCGCACCCGCCCGCCACGGCGCCAGATCCGTCTGGTCATAAATGGGATCAAGAAGCGTGATCCCGCCAGAATCGCCGTACCGCTCGCGCAACGCCATGCCATAAGAATTGGCCTTCCAATTGCCGATGAAGACCAGCGGCACATTGGCAGCGATGCACCCCTGAATGATTGCCTCGGTGTTGTTCTCGGGCTCGATCCTGGCGACCGCCAGATAATGCCCCTTCAGCGTTGTTTCCGATACAGCCCGCGGAGCAGGCAACACGGTGTGGTCGCCGCCATAAGCGATCACGACCGGCTCCCTGCCATATCGCTCACGGAAAAGATCGGCGAGGGCATCATTGTCGGCGATGACAACCGATGCCGAGCGCGCCGCACACCATTCCAGCGCCTTCAGCAGCTGCCGCGCGGCGATTGAAAATTTGTCGCGACGCCACTCCATGCCATCAACGTTCACCATGTACCGAACCCGCGGCCTTGCGAGCTTCAGGACCGGCAGGATCCAGGCACCGGAATAGCCGAAGATGAAAACCTGCTCGGCCTTCCGCCTGAACACGGCATCGATCAACGCCAATGCATCATAGAGCATGCTCGCCAGGCCATTGGCGCGCAGCGGCAGAAAAATGCGCCGATGTCTGTAGAAATCGGGGCTGCGCTCGTCCTTGTCATAGGCGCTGCGCTCGCAATAGATGATGAACTGCACATCCGTGGCGGGGACGTGGCGGCACAACTGCTCGGCCAGTGTCTCGAACCCGCCGTAACGGGCAGGAACGCCCACCGTGCCGACGAGGGGGATGGCCTTTGCCGATGTCATGATTGGCGCCCACCCATAAGAACAATATTCTCAAGCCTGTTCAGAAAGGCGCATTCCGAAAAGACCCCCCGATGGGAAGCGCAGGCAGAGCGCAGCGCGGCGTGCTGGGCAGGGTTGGCGTGGAGCGAGCGGATGGCATCCGCGATCTCCCTCGGATCGCGCGACGGCGCATTAAAGGCCAGCGCCTCGCCCAGGACCTCGGGAAGCACGGTGGTGCCAGTGCCTGCGACGGGGACCAGCCGCGCCATCGCTTCAACTGCAACAAGCGAGAATGTCTCAGTCCAAAGCGCCGAGTCCGTGGTCTGTAGAAGCAGGAAACCATCCCGGTACAGCACCTCTGGACGGGATTCCCCAAAGACAACGTCGATGCCCGCTTGCCGTGCGCGCGCCACCAGGGTTCGATCATGCCGCGCTTCGTCTGACAGATAGGCCGTCTTGCGAAGCGGCAGAGCCTCCAGCTTGTCGCACACTGCCACGAACAGCGCGAAGCCCTTAATCGGCTGCGTCGTCCCGACGAACAGCAGGCGATCGCACGCCGAAGGTGCATCGCGATGGGACAACGACACAGGATTGTACAAGACCGTCGCCGGCAAGCCGATGCGGGCGGCGTGATCCGATGAAACGCAGATAATGAGCACGCCGCGCCACACCATCAGCCGCAGGATCATCATGAACAGCTTGGGGAACGTTGCCTCGTGCAGATGCACGGCCACCCGGTGTGGGCAAAGCAACGCTGCCAGCAGCGCCGGCAGCGTTGCATAGACCGCATTGGCCCAGATGATCCGCCCGCGCAGCGCGGCGATCGCAACCGGCAGGCTGACCAGCAAGGCCCATAACGGATAAAGCAATTTGCGGATCGCCACATTGCTGATCCCCACGTCGGTCCTCGTTTCCGACAAGTCTCTGAGGAACCCCCCGCCGCCAAATCCCAACCTGACCTGAACGTCATGGCCAGCCGCAGCAAGCAGCCGGACCATGTCCCGGCCGATACGCTGTGATCCGGCATAAGCATCAAAGGTATTGAGTAGCAGCATTTTCATCAAAAGACCTGATTCGTCGGCGTGGAGCGCATTGTGTCGCGGCCCAGCCAATGCTCGGCCAGCCACCACAACCCACCCAGAAGCATCGCAAGCCCACTGCCGGCCACCAAGCGTTCCAGAAGACCGAATTCGGCAGAAAGCACTGTGTCAGCACCGCGAAGCGCAGATCCTGCCGCGACAATCACCAGGATCCGGAGACCGGCATCGCGCAGGATTTGCCAACCATCAGCCGGGTCGATTGCGCGAAACATCAGGCCCGCTGCCAGTGCGTGGCTGATCGCCAAGCCGATTGGAATTGCGATGATGCCGATCACCGGAAACAATATCAGCAGCAGCGCCAGGGCGATTAGGCTCGCGAGCGTGCCCAGCGCTGCATAAGTTTTACCACGTCGGGCTGCCAGAAGGGCAGATCCCCCCATGAGATATAGAACGACGGTGACAATCGCAACGGCATAGAAGCGCAGCAGCTCGCTCAGCAGCGATTGCTGCCCAGCCGTGATGTTATCGCCGAACAGCAGCGGCGGTATCGTGTCCGACAGGCCGAACAGCGTCACCATGCCGATCGTCACCAGCATCAGGCACTGGTGCGCCCAATGGGCCAGCGTCGCACGGAACGGCCCGGTATCCTCCGCATCCCACGCGCGCGCCAGCGCGGGCACCGCCAGCGCCGAAAGCGCAGCCGTGAAGACCGCCTGCACGGTGTTGCGCGCAAAAAAGGCATAGCTCAGGATCGACAGGGCGCCGGTCCCCGCCAGCAGCGCATATTGGCGCTCCACCACCCCGCCCGCCTGGCCAAGCGCATAGGGCAGCAGGAGCGGCATCGAGAAGCCGAGCGCCTCGCGGGCATGACGGCGGAACGCCGATCCTTCAAGGTGCCACAGCACGCGCACGAGCTGTGGCCAGAACGATGCCCCCACCAGCAGCGGCATGAACAGCGCAATATAATAGCTGCCCGGCAACAGCCAGGTGGCCGGAAGCTGCGGAAAGGCGACAATGAAGCCAAGGCCGATGCAGCCGCCAACCGTGCCCGCGATCTCCGGCGCATAGATCCGGCTGTGGCAATTTAGGTGAGCGGTCAAGACCGCTACCACCTGTGACAGGGCCAAGGAGGGCGCCAGCGCATAGAGAAAGAAGGTCGCGGCCGGCTCTTGCCCCGATTGCTGCGGCGCCAAGCCCGCCGCCAAGAGCGGCAAAGTCAACGCCGCGGCCCCGGCGACCAGGATCGCCCCGCCGATCATGATCACGGCGATGGTGGCGATATATTGCTCGGCCGCCGCTCGCCCCTCGCGGCTGTCGATGCTGGCATAGCTGGCGCGGATCGTCTCGGTGATCGGCCCAAACAGCAGCATTCCGGCCGCATTCACGATGCCCAATGCCCAGATCCAGGCGTCATAGGTCGCGCTGGCGCCAAAGATGCGGGCGTAGACGAACATCATCGCCAGCCCCAACGTCAGCTTGGCACCACGGGCGCCCAAGAGGCCGACAAAATTCCACTGCAGCCTCAACCAGCGATCCTCGCACGGTGCCGCGCGATCGCGGCCTTGTAAGCATCAAGGAACGTGCAGGATCGATGGACGATGCGGAAGCGGTCGCACTCGGCAGCGCAGGCGCGCGCCATTGCCTCGAGCCGCTCGGGCGCCGCGACCAGCGCCTCGAGCGCGGCGGCGATATCGCGGCTGCACCCTTGCATGTCGGTGACGGGAATGCGGATACCATAAGCAGGCGCGACCACGTCATGCATGCCGCAATGATCCAGCGTCAGCACCGGCACGCCGTGGCCAAGCGCTTCCCAAATCGAGGTCGTGTTCGCTTCGTTGAGGCCGGTGATCACGTGCAGGTGGCTGCGATCGAGCAGGTCGAGCACCTCGCTGCGCGGGACATGGCCGTGCCAATGGAATTGCTCCCCCACCCCCAGCGCCGCGGCGCGCGCGATCAGGCTGTCGCGCAGCGGCCCGTTGCCCAGCACATCGACACGGATCTGCTGCGGATCGCGCAACATCCCGATCGCCTCGATCAGCAGGATCAGCCCCTTGCGCGCTTCAAGCGAGCCAATCCACAGGATCCGGATCGGCCGGGCGGGGAATTTGCTGTCGTCGAGGGTAATCGTCCCCTCGATCCCGTTCTCCGGGAGGTAGCGCGACGGCACATTCTTCAGGCGCTCGAAGATTGCCTGGTTCTCCGTGGTGGCGGTGAACAGAACGTCGGCGCGGCGCAACGCCTTGGTCACTCGGCCGCTGAAGCGAAGCTGAAATGCATTGCCCAGCGTGCGGGCAATCAGCCGAAGCTGCCCCCTGCCGGGCAATGCGCTGCGCAGCCGCCAGGGGAAGCTGGTCGCGCCCCCGATCGGGCCCCACACATAGGGAAGCGGCAAGGTCCAAAGATAGCCTGGTTCGCGATAGCCGATCGGGCCTACGTAATGGATGACGTCGTACTCGCCCTGCGTGATCAGGCGCTTCGCCTCGGCGAGGGCTGCGCGGTGCCAGATCCGATAGGCAAGATAGAAGCTGTACGTCAGGATGCCGCGCCGGTTGAGCGCATTCAGGCGCCGCGCCAATGGCGGCTCGGGCACGAAATGAAACGTCACGTCCCCGGGCACATGCCGGTCAACGAAACTGGGGGTCGGGAAGTCGGTAACATCGCCCATGTGCGGGCCGGCAGAGCCGTACAGAACGGTCAGGTCACAATGCGCTCGCATGGTTTCGACATAATTCCACGCGACGGCAAATTCCGAGCCGCGGACAGGCGAAACCATATAAGCGAGCACCAGGACACGCAGGCGTTCGGACATAACGCTCTCAGGAAAACTGATAAGGAGCGCTCCACGCCGCTCCTCGCGAAACCGCGATGATAAGCCAGAGCAGGAAGACCGCACCGATGCCTGACCCGGCCACGATATCGCGCGGCTTGCGCGATACCATCAGGCAGAAATGCAAAACGAAGCCAACACATATCGATCGCATCGCCACGAAATAGAACAGCCCGCGCGCAAAAGGAAGAAAATCCCAAGCGTTTGCCACAGGTTGCAGAAGGGCTGCTACCAGATAAAATGTATGATACAGCCGATAGTTCATAACCTCATAGTGCCTTGCAACTTTGTTCGAATAACATATGATAACAAAGTCCACGATGGGCCACAGATAGATGCCTAGATTTAATGACGAACCTTGCTGTGAAAAAGCCAGGTCGGCCCGGCTGATGTCGGAATAGCTGTCATATCCGATTAGTGACGTCATCAGCGTAAACAGGCCAACAATCTGGTTAAAGAACAAGCCGATAAATACGTATGAAAACAGCAGCGCCGCGATCTGCAATTGAACCTTCGGCAGCGGCAGCCAGCGCAGGGCAATGCCGATCGGAAAAATGATCAGGGCGCTGCGGTGAAACAGGTAGGCAAACAGCCCCCACGCGAAGAACGCCAACCAGCGCCGCTCCGCGATAGCTGAAATCGCCAGCAGAATAGCGAAAAAGGCAATCCCCTGCCTGACGATGTTGTTCACATCCAGCAAAACTAACGCGATAAAGGAAAACACCGCAAAAGGCGCGATTTGCGGATGCTTTCGCAGCCACAGCGAAAACAAAGCAATCTGTATGAAGCTGCTTGCCACGATAATGGAGCGATCGGGCAATCCGAAAAGCTTCAAAAACTGGATCAGCAACAAAAATCCAGGTTCAAATACAACTTCGTTGATCCCCGTATCTAGCGAAGTCCACCGATAATAATCGATGTACCCAAAATAGTCTCCACCCACATTATACCGACCGCCAATCACCAGTGTGAACAAGGTAACCGAGATCCATGCTGCCTGTGTTGCGGCATGTCCGGTTTCCGCCACACCAAGCGCCATTTTGCGCGTCGGCATGGCCCACACGGTTGTCAGCGCCAGCATCAGCCCCAGATAAACAATAAATGCCAGTGTCATTTCCGGCCACTTCCGAGGGAAGTCGGGAGAGCCGCCAGACCAAGCAGACGGGCATAGTTGATCAGTACGCGGAGAGGAAAATAGTGCCACCATCGCGCGCCGGCGGATAGCATCCGGGAGAAGGACGCCGCCTGGCAACGATCGCGCCGGCTGGTCCGCGCGGCATAGTGCCGCGCAGCGGCGAGCGCAAAACCTACCTCCCGGGCGAGCGCCTGTTGCTGTGCACTGCCGGTCGGCGCCCGATTGGCGTGGGCGCCGAGAACCTCCGAAATGGACAGCATGTCAGCCAGATGCTTTTCGGGACGGCTGAGCGACATGATCGACCCCTCACGCAGCCGATAGCGATAACATGCGGTACTCAGGCGAACGAGCGAGCCGGCCTGTACCAGCGCGAGCGGCGTGAACAACGCATCTTCGTGATAGATACCCGGCGCGAACGCGTGTCCGGTCCGCGCGATCAGCGCGCGGGCAAAGGCGTAGAATTGAACGGGACTGGGCGGACGGCCGGAGGCCATGAATCGCACCGGATCAACGATCTGGTCATAAATGGGAAGATATGGGGAGCGATCAAGCGAGCCACCAATCGTCTCGAATTCGAAGGCGATCACATCAGGGCCGTGGCGCACGATGCAATCCGTCAGCTGGACGATGGCATCGCCACAGATCTCGTCGTCGCTGTCGACAAACCACAGATAGCGCCCTTGCGCATGGGCGATGCCGGTATTGCGGGCAGCGCCCAATCCCGCATTCGCCTGCCGGACGATCGTGACATTGGCGATCCCGCGGCAGCGCTGCTCGACAATGTCCATGCTGCCGTCCTTTGAACCGTCGTCAATGACGATCAGCTCGCATTGGTTGGCGAACCCGGGCGCTTTCAGGATACTATCCAGGCAAGCGCCTACATAATCCTCAACCCCATAGACCGGGACGATGAGCGACAGGATCGGGGCAGCCATGCAGGACTCCAGATCAGCCATGCCGGGCGATCCTTCGCCGCCACAGCAGCGTCATCGCCTTGCGACGCGTACGCGCCGCAAGATCGCGAAGGCCCGCCATCGAGAATGATGCCTCGGGCCGCAAGACGATGTCGCGAACCATGGTCCCGGCCGGCGCCTGCAGCATCGTACCGACCAGCGCCGAAATGTCATATCGCTCGATCAATTGCTTGCGAGCCTCAATCACCGCCGCCAGGCGTTCGCGATAGATCGCTTCGCCGTCCGAAAGAATGGCATCGATCGTCCGGCGCGTGCTGGCATAATCGTCGAGATCGATCGCGATCGTCGCGCCGGGAAAATAGCGATCGATATTCGGGCATCCCGCATAAACCGGCACGGCATAGCCCAGCAGCGCGTCCGCGATCTTTTCGGTCCACAGATCGGGCACCGCGCAATTCTCGACACACAGATGGAAGCGGTAAGGAAGAATGGCATCTTCCTTGTATTCAACGTAGCGATGCGGCCGGCCGAATATATCCAATCTGCCCGCATAATCGCGCGCCAGGCGGTCAACCAGCGCGCGACGCTTGATGTGCATCGGCAGGTAATTCAGGTTCGAAGTCACCGTCGATAGCATCTGTGTCTTGGCCGGGGGCAGCAGATCGCGGATAAACTCGTGGCCGTGGCGATAACCGGTGTCCCGGCTGTACCCGAAATGCCAATTGTTAAAATGCTGCTCGCCCGACACTTGCTGCCCCGGCCCCAACCTCGGGCAGGCGCCTGCGCAAAACACCGCATCGACCTGCCGCAGGAACGCCTTGCCATGATTTCCGATTTCGGGCGGCTCGCCGGATATGAAGACGACCCGGCCACCACGCACGCGCAATCGTTGCGGGGCCGTGATCGCTTCAAAGACGATGACCAGATCCCATAAGCGGTCGCGGGTGTCATTTTCCACGACATCGAACCCATCCCGCACAGGATCAAAATGGGATCCGAACAGGGCGTGACCATAAGAATGGAGAATGTTCACGTGAGGCCGGGCGTCAGACATTAAGAATGCTCTCAGCCCATTAGCACTTGAAGGAACCGCTCGCGCAGGGCCCGCAGTTCGGGGTTCTTGTAATTGCACTCCATACCTGAAAGAGCCGACGCCCAGAACAACAGCGTACTGTCATTGCCGTCCATGCGCCGGAACGAGGCGAGGGTACGCAGCACGTCCTCCGGCGTCATGTCGCCCGTTGGCACGATCCAGGCGCGCTTGGCCGCCAGGACCTCCGCGACCAGAGGCGTGCGCAGCCGTTCCTCTTCGTTGGTCACGATCCCGATATCGGGGCCAAGGCGCCCCAGCCGCTCGTTCAGATGGGCGGTGACGGCAGCATCGGAGCTGAAGAAATCGCCAAGCCGCAGGTGCATGCCGAGCGCCCGCGTCGGATGGCTTGACACGCGCAGCTCCTCACGCAGCCGCTGCAATTCCCGGCGCAGCGCCGCGTTGCCAAAATCGGCATAATTGTCGGGCCGCTGAAAATAACCGTCGAGATAGGTGGTGCCAAAGAGCGAGACACGATCTCGGCGCAGCCCCGCGCGCGTGAGAAGCTTAGGCAGACGCACAGACGATACCGCCTGCCGCAAGCGCGACGGGGCCGGCGCGCGGCCGATCTCGACGCTGCGGGTGAAGCCGTGCGCGTAACGGAGGTCGTGCACATCATAGAGCGGCGCGCCGATCCGATCGGCGTAAAGCCGGGCATAGAGAAGCTGGAATATCTGATTGCCCAAGCCGCCGTGCGTGCGCACCACGACGTGATTCACAGCATCATCTCCCGACAACCGAACATTGTCGTATCGACACACCGCAAACGCATGTCGGTTAGTTTCATGTTCATGTCCTGCGTTTGTCGCCGATGGTGAAAGCCCAACGAATTCATCGGCAAGGCTGCAATGACCCTGCATCGCGCGTGCTGCTACCGCCCCGGCCTAGTAGCGTCAATTGCAAGCGCCGTCGGATACGGCCAATGTGCCACCTCTCTTGTCGGGACCCTGACAGGTGCCCGTGCGTCATACCAGCTCGCTTATCTGGAAATGGGAAAAACCCTTGTTGAACCAAACATCCCGCCGCAACGCCATCAAGATCCTGGCTACGGGCGTAGCCGCACCGGGTGCGGCTCAGGCGCTGGACGGCCCTGCCGCGCCATCGGCGGAATCCGGCGATATACTGGTTACCCAGTTCGGTGCACGCGGTAACGGCAATGCCGACGATACCGCGGCCTTCGAACGCGCGATCCGCACCGCCTCCGAGCAGGGTCGCAGGCTGCGCATCCCGGCGGGCCGCTATCGGATCACCCGCACGCTAACGATCAATCGCGGCATCCGGATCGAAGGCGACGGGATCGAGCGCAGCGTTATTCTGGCGGCATCGGGCAAGGGCCGGCCGGTCATCCACGTTGAGGCAAAAACGACAGATTCGATCATGGGGTTCGCGCTTTCCGGCATCCGACTGCTTGCCGCGGTACCGGACGATCCGTGCGACGGCATCCGCCTGTCGACGGCGGGCAATGGCGCTGCGATCCACCAGACGACCTTGCGCGACATCCATATTGTCAGCACCGGCACGGGCGTCTCGCTGGCGGGCGTCGTGTATCGCTCATGTTTCGAAAACATCTCGGTGACCGGCCATGTGACCCGCTACGGTTTCTATTGCGATGCCGGGTTCGAGGATGTCACCTACAACAGCTTTCGCGATCTTGAAGTTACCCATGTGCGATCAGGCGCCTATGCCTATTGGATCCATTCCAACTACTCCAATTTCACTAATCTGACCGCGGACGGATGCTGCTATTTCTCGTCGCCTGGGGGATCTATCAGGAATCTCGCGATTGAAACGATCACCGCAGAAAAGCCACCTTCCGACATCGCGATCCAGCTCAATCAGGTGCAGATCGCAGAATGCCTCAACCTGATAGGCGTTGATCGCCGCAAATGCCTGATCGGCGTGCGCGTTATCGGGCAAGGGCTTTCGCTCCGCGCAATCCGGTTGGTCGCTCCTCAGCCTGACCGCGCGGTGATCTTTGATGCCGCTTCCGAAGGCACACTGACCGGTGTCTACGTGGACCAGTCAGCAACCAGAATCGAAGATTACACGCCAGTTGAGACGCTTGATCGCTGGGTTGTGCAGGCTGCCCAAGCTGTCACCCGTCCGGTGCGCTCCAAATAGCATGCACCGGCAATATCACGCGCAAACGCAATTGCACTGGCCACGCACAACAGCTAGTGTGAGCACTGATGGTACCTTCGTTTCTCATCCAGCCTGAGGGTGAGTTTCCGCCGTTCATTCGGCCGCGATCTTGGCCGCGGCAGCAGCATATTCGACCGGCGTCATCCAGCCAAGTGATGTGTCAGGACGGCTCTCGTTGTAATCCCTCCGCCAAGCCTCGACCTTGACTCGGTCGTCCTCCAGCGAAAGGAACCAGTGCGTGTTCAGGCACTCGTCCCGCAGGCGGCCGTTGAACGACCCCACGAAGGCATTGTCCGTCGGCTTTCCCGGACGGCTGAAGTCCAGTGTGACGCCGTTGTCGCAGGCCCAGCGGTCGACGAATGCCTTTGAGATGAACTCCGGCCCATTGTCCACCCGGATGGTCCGGGGCGCCGCGCGTGACAGCGTGATCCGCGTCATTGCTTCGACCACCTGCTCACCCTTGATGCCCTGGTCGACTGATCGCCAGCGCCTCGCGCGTGAACGCGTCGACCACCGTCAGCGCCCGCAGCCGCTGGCCATCGAACAGCGCGTCGGAGACGAAGTCCATCGACCACATCTCGTTTGCCGGTGCGGTCGCTGGCTGCCGGTCGCGGTTAGCGGCGCTGACGTTGCGTCCGGGCTTCTTAAGCCGAAGGCTCAGTCCATCATCCCGGTAAAGCCGATAGACGCGTTTGTGGTTCACCAGCCAACCTTCCCTGCGCAGCAGGATGTAGATCCTGAAGTAACCGTACCGCGTCCGCGTCGCCGCCAGATCACGGATGCGCAGCATAAGCGGCGCCTGATCCGGCCGATGTGATATGTAGCGCACCGACGATCGGTCGATGCCCAGCGCCAGGCAACTGCGGCGTTCGCTGACGCCATGGCACGCCTGGACGTGCGCGACGATCTTGCGCCGTCGCCCAGGCGTCAGAGCTTGTGGGATGGTCCGCCCCTTACGGAGCGGCGCGATCAGGAGCATCCTGACTGCCTTCACTAAAGGAGGACCGTCATGACAGAGGCAGCGGTAGTCGGCATCGATATTAGTAGACGTCTTTACACCGACATCGCTGCGGTGATCAAGGAGATCGAGACGATCGCGGCCGCTGACGCCGGCTGCCGACGCCTGCTCGCCATCCCCGGCGTTGGGCCGCTGGTCGCCACGGCGCTGGTCGCCGCAGTTGACGATGGCACCGGCTTCAAGCGCGGTCGCGATCTCGCCGCGTGGCTCGGCCTTGTTCCACGCCACCACTCCACCGGCGGCAAGCAGACGCTGCTCGGCATGTCGAAGCGTGGCAACGGCTCATTGCGCCGGCTTTTCATTCACGGCGCCAGATCAGCGAGCATGCACATGAAGCGTGATCGCGGCCTCGGCTCCTGACTCGATCAGCTCGAGACGCGAACCCCAAGAACGTCGCCGTCGTAGCGCTGGCGAACAAAATAGTACGCATCAGTTGGGCGGTGCTGGCCCGGCAGGAAGAGTATCGGCCATCCGTGCCGATCGCCGCCTGAGCCGGGCACCCGCACGAAGAGGTCTGCAGCGAGAGGAGTGATGGCAAACAGTCGATGGTGACACGATCGAAGCCTGGCCAAAAACGCACCCGTCAAAGGCTGGACCAGCTTGAAATGCCGATCGTGACGCGTATCCCATCATGGCCACGGATCGAGATGTCCCACACACAGGCCGGATACATTTACGCAGACTGTGCCGCCAACCACATCTCACGCTTGCCAGACGGGGGCGGACCATACTATTTTTGACAGAACGTCCTGCAGGATGTGCTTGTCCAGGCTCAGGTCGGCGACGAGCTGCTTCAGCTTGCGGTTCTCGTCCTCGAGCTGCTTTACCCGTCGCAGCTCGCCCACGCCGAGCCCGCCATACACCTTCTTCCAGCGGTAGAACGTCTGCTCCGACACGCCCATCCCGCGGATGCCCTCGGCTACCGGCGTTCCCGTCTCCGCCTGCTTCAGCGCAAACGCGATCTGCTCTTCCGTATACCTCGACTTCTTCATGTCCCAGCTCCTCACCCGTAGGCTTCAAAGGGCCAGAAAACTCTCACTCAATCCGGATGAAAAGACAGGGGGGACGTCACAGGTCAAGTCCTACATCGGCTTCGTCTCTCGCCTCAACATTGCTCTGATTGCCCTGTGACCACGCGGATCAGTTGCAAATCACTAAAGCAACCATTATCAGCATACTAAATCGCAGACAGCAACGCTGTTGGCGAAACGGAAATGGGTAGCAAATGAATAGCTTTATCGATTTCAATTATATTGAAGACAATATTGAGAGACTGCGGTTACAGTATCGTGATGCATCGCCTTTTGAACACCTTGTTATAGATGGTTTTCTGACCAGAGATGGACTAAACACAATTCGCAAGGAGGGTTTTTTCAAAACGGCTTCCACAAAAGAGAGTTCTTCTGATTTTCTTTTTGCAAAAAATAAGATAGAGAACCCAAGAATTGAGCATATAAGTGGATCTACTCGCGTTATTCGCGAAGAACTTCTTTCTGACCGTTTCCGCTTGGCTCTATCGCGTATTGTCAGCATGGATCTGTTCGTAGACCCCAGCTTCACGGGCGGCGGACTTCATCAAGGAGGGAAAGGGTCGTTCCTTGAAATGCATGCGGATTTCACGCGACATCCACTGAAAAAAGAATGGATTCGCGAATTGAACATCCTGCTTTACCTCAACAAGGATTACGAGGAATCCTGGGGCGGGTGCCTAGATTTGCAGCATGCGGAAACGGGCGAAAAGGCGTCGATCTCTCCGGTCGAAAACCGTGCCGTGATCATGCTGACCAAGCGCCACACGCTGCATGGCTATAAGCCGATCCGTTTTCCGAGCGACCGCTTCCGAACATCGATTGCGGCTTATGCCTATACAATCGACGACGGCACCAGGGATGTGGAATACGCAAGCACGACGTGGATACCCCAAAGCCGCCTCAAACGCGCCCTTGCAACGGTCCTTAATCCACTCGTGATCA
Source organism: Sphingomonas radiodurans (assembly GCF_020866845.1). NCBI lineage: Bacteria > Pseudomonadati > Pseudomonadota > Alphaproteobacteria > Sphingomonadales > Sphingomonadaceae > Sphingomonas > Sphingomonas radiodurans. Next base: position 2,026,117 of record NZ_CP086594.1, on the reverse strand, counting down.
CCAAACAGAAGCTGCTCGGCAGCCGAACCGCTCGTCGTGCACAACGCTAGGTTACGTGGGCATAGGTTGCCGAGGTGATCTGCGGTTGATTCAAGGCTGCTACTTGGAGGCAGTGTTGGGTGAGAGGATCGGGTTGTCAGACGCAAAATGGGAGCTCATGCGCGCGCTGTTGCCAGCAGAGCGAGGCCGGGGCTGCCGCCCTGCGCGGGACAACCGTCGATATTCGAAGGCATGATGTGCATCGCCCGGACGGGTGCGCAGTGGCAACGTTTGCCGGACGAGTGTGGCAAGTGGAACAGCGTTCCACCGCTGCTGGCGCTGGAAAATGACGGGCGTGGTCGGGCCAAGCTGTAGGCGCTGGCCGCGGTGATCGAGCGCGACGGCAGCAACGACATGATCGACAGCACGATGTTTCGGGGGCTCCATCAGAAATCTCGCGATTGAACGATAAGTGCGGAAAAGCCGCCTACAGATATTACCATTGGCTCAACCGGGTGCAGATCGCGGATTGTCTAAACTTGTGGCGCTGACCAAATCTCCGACCGGCATTCACGTCCTGATACAGGCCCTTTCCCTTCGGGCGATTCGGTTCGTCGTTTAACACCCGGACCAGGCAACAATGTTCGATGCCGCATCAGAAGGCACGCTGGCCGGCGTGTACATGGAGCGGGCAGTCTCCAGGATCGAAGACTATACGCCCGCAGAAACCTTCAATTGCCGGACGGTACAGGGCGCACAGTCGCTTACCAATGGACGCTGAGGCGGTGCAAACGACTAAACAGGAGCGCGTATGGCAGCCTACCCCGCCGCTTGCGGATTAGTTTGCCGCGATTGTTTTTAGCGCCTCGATCGCTTCGTCGATCGGGTAATGGTGATTGCCAATGAAAAGGCCATTGCCGTCGATGTGGTCGGCGTTGGACAGATTGCCGCATATGCTATGGTCAAAATAACGCACTACTTCTTTGCGAGCAAAGTTCCCGCTGACGATCGGGCGATATTCGAACCCTAGCGCTTCAAGCTGCTGCATCAGCGTTGCCCGCGTCATTGCGCTTCCAGGACGGATGACCAGACTGAAGCCAAACCAGCTGCTCTTGCCGATTTCCTGCTGGATGATCAGGTCGGGATGATTAGACAGATGCTGTTGCAAGAGTGCGCCGTTACGCCGGCGTTCCTCGATCAGGCGCGGCAACTTAGCGATCTGATGAATGCCAATCGCACCCGACAGTTCCAGCGGGCGCAGATTGTAACCCGGCAGTACAAAACGGAACGATTCCTCGAACGCATCGCCACCCTTTCGTCCGACCACCTGATTATCGATTGGCAACTGCCGGGTCCAGCCATGCGCACGCAGCGACAGCATCAGGTGATAGAGTTCTTCGACATCGGTGGTGACAAGTCCACCTTCCATTGTCGAGATATGGTGCGAGAAGAAGCAGCTCTGGCTGCCCATCGCCCCGAACGAGCCGGTCTTACGACCCGCGAATTCGGCACCCATCGATTCGCAATTATCTTCAAGCACAATTAGGCTGTGCTTGTCGGCCAGCACGCGGATCGCGGCGAAGTCGTTGGGATTCCCCAGCAGGTTGACGCAGAAAATCGCCCGCGTTCGCGGTGTAATAGCAGCTTCCAGCGCAACCAGATCAAAATTTAGCGTCGCCAAGTCGATATCTACGAAGCGAACGTGCAGGCCATATTGTTCGAGCGGGCTGTACGTCGTGCTCCACGACACCGCGGGCACCAGCACCTCGTCGCCTTTGTCAAGACGCAGCGCCGAGTTCTTAGTAAAGCGCAGCGCTGCGATCATCAGCAGGTTGGCCGACGATCCCGAATTGCACATCACCGCATAGCGCGTGCCGGTGTAGGCGGCAAAGGCTTCCTCAAAGGCCTTTACCTTCGGCCCCATTGAGAACTGGCCAGAGGCAATGACGTCCTGCATCGCCTGATATTCTGCCTCGTCCCATGAGGTCGTGGCGAGTGGGAACCGCTTGTTCATGATGCTTGTGCCTGCTGCTGATAGAATTGAATGGTGGCGGTGATGCCGTCCTGCAGCGACGTGGGCGATGTCCAGCCCCAGGCGCGTTGCAGGGAAACGTCGCTCAACTTGCGCTGCATGCCCACGGGGCGGGTCAAATCGAAACGAAAATTGCCTTTCCACCCAAGCGTTCGGGCAACCGCTTCGTAATACTCGAGAATGGTGTGATCGTCGCCGATGCCGATATTCATCAACTGCGGCAGCGCGGCGGGATGTTCTGCACCGCGCCAGATCGCGTCAGCTGCATCGGCGGCATACATAAACTCGCGTCGCGCAGTACCGTCGCCCCAGATTTCGACCTCGCCCTGCCCCTCGGCAACCGCCGCGCTGACCTTCGCGATGATCGCGGGGACCAAATGGGAGGCCTTCGGATCGAACTTGTCGTGCCACCCGTATAAATTACACGGAATTATAGTACGATAGGCTGCATCGGGCTGGGTGCGCGCGATATAGTCGCACAGCCGGGTCGAGACGATCTTAGCCAGAGCATAGCCCTCGTTGGTCGGTTCTAGCTCGCCGGACATTATGTCGCTTTCGCGCAGCGCATGGTTGCGACCGCGCGGATACATACACGAACTAGCCAGGTTAATGAGTGCAGGAATACCGGCCTCGAAAGCACCCATGATAACGTTGCGACCTATGTCGAGATTATTGACAAGGAAGCCGACCGGATCGGCCATGTTCGCCTGGATACCTCCTACCTGCCCCGCGGCATGGATCACCAGGTCAACCCGCACGTCGCGCGCGAAGTTACCGACCGCCCGGCGATCGGCAAGATCGAGATCGCGACGTGACGGGGCAAGGATATCCCATTCCGCTGCACGCGGATGTTCGCGCAGGTTGCGCCCAACCATGCCGTTACCACCAGTAATCCACACTCGTCGCCGGCCCGTGCCTACGACCCCGTTGCTGCCGTTCATGATGTCATTCGCCTGACTGACGACCGCTCGCGCACCGAGCCGGCAGTTCAGTCAGGCGCCCTTCCCGATTGGCGCATCGCGCATGATTTTCAGATCTGCTTGTACCATTTCGCGGGCCAGATTGCGCGGGCTGGTTTGATGCGTCCAGCCCAGTTTTTCACGTGCTTTGCTTGGGTCGCCGATTAGCAGCTCAACTTCGGTCGGACGGAAATAGCGCGGGTCGATCGCCACCAGTAATCGGCCAGTCTCCTGGCAATAGCCTCTCTCGTCAACGCCTTCGCCATCCCAGCGCAGGTTGATGCCGGCGTCCTCAAACGCCCATTCGACAAACGTGCGAACCCGCGTCGTCTCACCAGTTGCCAGCACGAAGTCGTCTGCGATGTCGGCCTGGACGATGCGCCACATGCCTTCGACATATTCGCGGGCATGGCCCCAGTCACGCTGGGCGTCTAAATTGCCCAAATACAACATTTCCTGGCGGCCGAGCGAAATCGCCGCCGCCGCGCGCGTAATCTTGCGCGTAACGAAGGTTTCGCCACGCAGCGGACTCTCATGGTTGAACAGAATGCCGTTGCTGGCATGCATGCCGTACGCTTCGCGGTAATTGACGGTAATCCAATATGCGTACAGCTTCGCCGCGGCATAAGGCGAACGCGGATAAAAGGGGGTTGTCTCGCGCTGCGGCACTTCCTGAACCAAGCCGTATAGCTCCGAAGTCGACGCCTGGTAGAAACGACATGTCTTCTCCATGCCAAGGATACGGATCGCCTCTAGCAGTCGAAGCGTGCCAATTCCATCAGCATTGGCGGTATATTCAGGCGTCTCAAAGCTCACCGCGACATGGCTCTGGGCAGCAAGGTTGTAAATCTCATCGGGCTTGATCTGCTGCACCAGGCGAATGAGGTTGGTCGAATCCGTCAGGTCGCCAAAATGCAGGTGAAAGCGCGCGTTCTGCTCGTGCGGGTCTTGGTAGATATGTTCGATCCGCCCAGTGTTGAACGATGATGAGCGCCGCTTCAGCCCATGAACCTCATAACCTTTCGCCAGCAGCAGTTCGGCGAGATAGGCACCGTCTTGTCCAGTAATACCCGTGATTAGTGCCGTCTTACTCGTCGTCATTCTTTCCTCTTTCGTCTTGCTGCACAGTCAACACGTGCATTAGGTATTACGTAATACGCATCAGGGGCCGTTTTGTGCGGTCCGGCAGTGCCCCGTTTCCGTATGCGTCATACGTTGCCCGGTATACGTATTCCCATGCGGCTTAGCGCGCGCCAATACCAGTGAATACAATCGCTATTGTGCGCAGTGCAATAAGCATATCCAACCAGATTGAATAGTTTTTTACGTAATAGAAGTCCAGATTTAGCTTCTCACGCACATCTGTCACGTCAGTCACGTGCCCTTGGTTGACTTGGGCCCAGCCCGTCAGTCCTGGCTTGATGATATGACGATAATGATAGAACGGTATCTGACTTTCATACCATTCGCTTAACGCCACTGCCTCTGGCCTTGGGCCAATAAGGCTCATATCACCCTTCAGAATGTTGAACAGTTGCGGAAGCTCGTCCAACCTGGTTCGCCGCAAGAGACGACCAAATTTGGTAATCCTGACATCGCCATCCTTGGTCATCGCGCTTTGGCGCAAGGTCTCCACGTCGTGTGTCTCGCTCGCGACAAACATGGTCCGGAACTTGTAAACCGTGAAGGGACTTGCTCGAAAACCCATCCTCTTTTGCTTGAATATTGCCGGACCTTTGGAGTCTATCTTTATCATGGCAGCAATTACCGCCATAAAAGGCATAAATATTATGATAAGGAGCGCAGCCATAAAAAAGTCTACCACCGATTTCATCTTCAGCAAAACATTGTTCGGATTTAATGATCCCAAGGTGTTTTCATAAAGGTGATTTATTTCTACGCGTCCGGTCAGCTGTTCTTTGGCCAGCCTAGCATCATATAACGGAATTCCCGCAAGAACCCACTTGGCTATTGCGCTTTCCCATCGGGGATCATGGTCAGCATGCAGGTCGACGACAACCGCATCTTCCCCTTTTAGAACCATTTCCGGCGTCTCTATACGGTGCCAGCGCACGTGCGGCAGGCGCGGCAAGTCCTCTACCAACCCACCGGGAACATAGGAGAATAGGAATTCTCTTGATCTTTCGAACTTCAAATGAATGAATAGAAGTGTTGCTACAGACAATGTGTAACAACTTGCTACCTGAAGCCTGCTATAGTCCAGGCGTAAAACAAACATTATCAGAACGAGCGCCGAAAATGTTATTGTCAAATACGTTATGACATACCCTCCCGACGATATTCCGGGGAATAGCAACATCCTGCGATATCCTATATATCCAAGTATGATTGCTATCGCACTACCTAATATAGTTGCAAATTGAGTGGTTACGTAGAACGGCAGTCCAAAAATCGACTGACGAATTACAACCGGAATAACAACACCAATCAGCAAGCCGGCGCTTATTTGGTATCGAATTCTCTTCAGCATTTTACACTTTCACAACTTGGCACATCAGCAAAACTAGTTTTTATGCAAACCAAATTATCGACTGATCGGCTGACCCACAATGAGCCGACCTACTCCAGCAGAATACCGAAGCCAAGCCGAACTCCGAGACAGATCGGGTATGTATCTCGGCGTTTTGGAACGAAAAATTCGTGCTATTTCCTCGTCGTTGTCTCTGATCCCAGCGGCCCAATGGTTCCGGTTTTTTCCGGCCCAATTGCAACGATCCACTACAAAAGATAGGCAAAAGCCATGTCTCCCGTCCAACTCATCCGCCCCCGCCGCTTTGGCGACGCCCGTGGCTGGTTCACGGAGGTCTATTCCGAGCCCGCGTTCGCGAAGCTCGGGATCACGTGCCGCTTCGTGCAGGACAATCACTCGCTTTCCACCCCCGCCTTTACGCTTCGCGGGCTGCATTTTCAGGCGTCGCCGCGGGGGCAGGACAAGCTCGTCCGGTGCATTCGCGGGCGGATCTGGGACATTGCGGTTGACGTGCGGCGCGGCTCGCCGACCTATGGCCAATGGGTCGGCGCCGAGCTTTCCGCGGAGAACGGCCACCAGCTGTTCATCCCGATCGGCTTCGCGCACGGCTTCGTCACGCTCGAACCCGATTGTGAAGTGACGTACAAATGCTCGGACACCTATGCGCCCGAGGCTGACGGCGGCATCCGCTGGGACAGCGCTGGCATCGACTGGCCGATCCCCGCCGGCGCCACGCCCGAACTCAGCGACAAGGACAAGGTGCAGCCCGCACTCGCGGATCTCGACAGCCCGTTTGCCTATGACGGCAATCCGCTCGCCCCGCTCGCCTGAAGGACTGATCCCATGCGTATCTTCGTCACCGGCGGGGCCGGCTTCATCGGCTCGGCGCTCGTCCGCCACCTGGTCGAGAACACCGACCATGAAGTGCTCAACTTCGACAAGCTGACCTATGCCGGCACGCTCTCGACCGTAGAGCGCGTGGCGCAGTCGAACCGCTATCGCTTTGTCCAGGGCGACATCTGCGACGCCGAAGCGGTCCGCGCCGCGATCACCGAGTTCCAGCCGCAAGTCATTACGCATCTGGCGGCCGAGAGCCACGTCGACCGCTCGATCGACGGCCCTGGCGCGTTCGTCCAGACCAATGTCGTGGGCACCTATACGATGCTCGCCGAAGCGCGCAGCTATTGGCAGTCGCTGGAGGGTGACGCCAAGCAGGCGTTCCGCTTCCACCATATCTCGACCGACGAGGTTTATGGCTCGCTCGGCGATACGGGGCTGTTCACCGAGGACACGCCATACGATCCGCGCTCGCCCTATTCGGCGTCGAAGGCCGGGTCCGACCATCTCGTCAGCGCCTGGGGCCATACCTTCGGACTGCCGGTGCTGATCACCAATTGCTCGAACAATTACGGGCCGTATCACTTCCCCGAAAAGCTCGTGCCGCTGATGATCGCCAAGGCGTTGGATGGCGAGCCGCTGCCGGTCTACGGCAAGGGCGATCAGGTGCGCGACTGGCTGTTCGTCGAGGATCACGTCCGCGCGCTACAGGCAGTGTTCGAGCGTGGCGAGATCGGCCGGACGTACAATGTCGGCGGGTTCAACGAGAAGCAGAACATCGAGGTGGTGCACACGATCTGCAGCATCCTCGACCAGCTTCGCCCGCGCGCCGACGGCAAGGCTTACGCGAACCAGATCACCTCGGTCGCCGACCGGCCGGGGCACGACAAGCGCTACGCGATCGACGCCACGCGCATCGAGCGCGAGCTCGGCTGGCGGCCGCAGGAGACGTTCGAGACCGGGATCGAGAAGACGGTGCGCTGGTATCTCGACAATGAGGATTGGTGGCGCCCGATCGTCGCGCGTGGCGCGGCGCAGCGGCGCGGGGTGGCGGCATGAGCACTCACGCGATCCTCGTCACGGGCGGGAACGGTCAGCTCGGCACCGAGCTGCAGCGCTGCGTCTGGCCGGCGGGCTATGAGGTCGTCGCGATCGACGTCGCCGATCTCGATCTCACCGATACCGCCGCGATCGCCGCCAAGGTGGCGGAACGCCCCTGGTCGGCAGTGATCAACGGCGCGGCCTATACCGCGGTCGACAAGGCGGAGAGCGACCTCGTCACCGCCTGGGCGGTCAACGCCATGGCGCCTGCGGCGTTCGGCGCGGCGTGCGCCGCGGCCGGCATCCCGCTGGTGCAGGTTTCGACGGACTATGTCTTCGCGGGCGACAAGCACGGCGCGTGGGAAGTGACTGACCCAGTCGCCCCGCTTGGCGTGTACGGCGCGTCGAAGCTCGGCGGCGAACTGGCGGTGCGCACCAGCGGCGCGCGCCATGTGGTCGTGCGGACCGCGTGGGTCGTGTCGGCGCATGGCAATAATTTCGTCAAGACGATGCTGCGCGTCGGCGCCGAGCGCGACACGCTGACCGTCGTCGCCGACCAGCGCGGCTCGCCGACCAGCGCGGCGGATCTGGCGGCTGCGCTGATGGCGATCACCGTGCGGCTGACCCTGGACGCGGACGCGCCGACCGGCACGTACCACTTCAGCAATGCCGGCGAGACGAGCTGGGCAGGCTTTGCGGCCGAGATCTTCCGCCAGTCGGGCGACCGCGGCGGGCCGCTCGCCAACGTCACCCCGATCACGACGGACCAATATCCGACGCCCGCGCAGCGCCCGGCCAATTCGCTGCTCAGCCATTCCGCGATCCGCGCCGCTTATGGCATCGAGCCGCGCGCGTGGCAGGACGCGCTAAGCGACATCCTCGACGAACTGATCGGAGCCAAGAAGTGAAGGGCATCATTCTCGCCGGCGGATCGGGCACTCGGCTCCACCCGGCAACGCTCGCGGTCAACAAGCAGCTGCTGCCGGTCTACGACAAGCCGATGATCTATTATCCGCTGTCGGTGCTGATGCTCGCCGGCATTCGCGAGGTGCTGATCATCTCGAGCCCGGAATATATCGGCAATTACCAGCGCTTGTTCGGGGACGGTGCGGCGCTCGGGCTGCAGATCGCTTACGCCGAACAGCCCAAGCCCGAAGGCCTCGCGCAGGCGTTCACGATCGGCGCAGACTTCATTGGTGACGATAACGTGGCGCTGGTGCTCGGCGACAACATCTTCTTCGGCGCGCATCTGACCGACCTGCTCGCGAGCGCCGTTGCGCGCACCAGCGGCGCGACGGTGTTCAGCTACCGCGTCGAGGATCCCGAGCGCTACGGCGTGGTCGAGCTGGCCGCTGACGGCCGCGCGCTGAGCCTCGAGGAAAAGCCCACCAACCCCAAGTCGCACCATGCGGTTACCGGCATGTATTTCTACGACAATCGCGTCGTCGACTTCGCCCGCAACCTCAAGCCAAGCCCACGCGGCGAGCTGGAGATCACCGATCTCAACCGGCTCTACATGGAGGCCGGCGACCTCTACGTCGAACAGATGGGCCGCGGCTATGCGTGGCTCGATACCGGGACGCACGACAGCCTGCTCGAGGCATCCGAGTTCGTCCGAACGCTCCAGCACCGCCAGGGCATCCAGATCGCCTGCCTCGAGGAAATCGCTTATTTACAGGGCTTTATCGGCGAGGACGAGGCGCGCGCAGCCGGCGAGCGCTTCAAGAAAACCGCTTATGGCCGGGCGATCCTGAACGCCGTCGACGGGCGCTGATCCCACATCTGGCGCATTAAAGCGTGGCCTAGGCACATGGGCATTCCCGAGTTGACGAGGTCGTTTCCGCACTGGTCCGGTGAGTAGCGGTTTGCCTAGCGCATCAATCCGGCTGATCGCAGCGCATCCTCGATCACCTTGCCGACGCCGGTAACAGCAGCCGGGGCTGTGATGGTGGGCCGCAATGGGCGGAAGGTCGCCGAGGGTTTGTCGCTGGACTTGGCCGGGGCAACTGTCTCGCGCGCGACGGGCGCGCGCTTGGACGGAGTGCCGGCAGCCGCGACGCTGTCACTCGCCAGCCCCCAGAAGCTGCAGATGCGATCCGACGAGGATATCTTGGCCTCGATCATGTGCGCGCCGCTCTTGCCGCAGCCATCCACGCCGATCGTGTCGAGCGGCGTGCCATGCGCCATGCCGGTAATGCTGTAATCCTCGATCACTGCCCGTCCGCCAGCATCGCGCCACAGTCGATGCGGATAGCCTGCCACCGTCGTGGTTTCAGTCGGCTCACTGCCGACGCCGTGCAGCGCGCGCCATTGATCGATGATCGCGTCGGCGGCCTTGGGGCTGACCGTCGCGTCCGCGCTGCCATGCCATACCGATAGCGTAGGCCACGGGCCGGAATGATCCGATGCGCCGCGCACCAATGCGGTAAGCCCCGCCGAGTCGGGCCCGCCGCGACCACGCATCCGTTCGAGCGCCTGGGGCACGGTGTTTGCGGAGCCGAACGGCAGACCGGCAATGATCGCGCCGCCAGCGAACACTTCCGGGTAGGTCGCCAGCATCACCATCGCCATCGCGCCGCCCGCAGACAGGCCAGTGACGAACACGCGGTCCGTTGCGATGGCATGCCGAGCCATCATCGCGCCGATCATCTGGCGGATCGACAGCGCCTCGCCCGAATCGCGCCGGCTATCCTCGGGCGAGAACCAGTTGAAGCACAAATTGGGGTTGTTCTGCCGCTGCTGCTCAGGAAACAGCAAGGTGAGGCCGTGCCGATCGGCCAGCTGTGACCAGCCCGAGCCGACATCATAGCCGTCGGCGGTCTGCGTGCAGCCATGCAGCACGACCACCAGCGGTGACGGCTCTACCACCCCATCCGGTACATAGACCTTCGCCCGCAGTGCGCCCGGGTTGGTGCCAAACCCCTCAAGCTCGGTCAGCCGGCCGGCCGCGGCAGGCGTCGCGCCGCCAGCCATCACGCCTTGCAGATGCGAGAGGAAGGAAATCGTATCGGAGAGGTTTGGCATCGCAGCGTCCTTGTTCGACTGGCTCAGCCGAGCCGGAGGGCCGCGGTCTATGCTGCGTTGCACAAAAGATGGCGCGCAGGTCGCGCATTGCAAGGGCGCACGTGGCGCTCTCCCCAACGCGCGACCGACGGTGCAAACCTAAAGCAAGTCGCCCCCGCACGCCGCAGCGGTGGTGCCATCGCGCTGAAATGCCTTGATGACGTTGCGGCCCACCGTCCAGCGATGCACCTCATCCGGCCCGTCGACCAGCCGCTGCGAGCGGATGTGCGTGTACCAAGCGGCGAGCGGGGTATCGAGGCTGAAGCCAAGCGCGCCGTGGAGCTGGATCGCGGTATCGACCACCTGATGGACCATGTTGGCGAGGAAGACCTTGGCGATCGAATTCTCCTGCCGCAGATCCTCGCCGCGCTCGGCCTTGTAGGCGATGTGGAGCAGCATCAGCCGTGCCTTGTAGATCTCCGCCGCACAATCGGCAAGCATCCACTGGACGCCTTGCCGCTCGGACAGCAGCTTGCCGAACGTCTCGCGCTTCACGACATGCGCCGTCGCCAGATCGAGCGCACGCTGCGCCATCGAGACATTGTGCATCCCGTGGCGCAAGCGGCCGTAGGCGAGGCGATGCTGCCCCATGTTGAAGCCATTGCCTTCGCCGCCGAGCAGATCCTCCGCCGGCACGACTAGGTCCTTGATCTCGACTTCCGAATGGCCGCCACCCAGGATCTCGGTCAGCGGGCCGTGGACTGCCATCGTCTCGATATCGCGGATGATCTTGTAACCGGGGTTTGGCAGTTCGACGATGAAGGTCGAATAACGCTGGTGGCGCGGCGCATCGGGATCGGTCATCGCCATGACGAGCGCGATGTCGGCGACGCTGGCGGCGGAAGAGAACCACTTCTCGCCGTTGAGGATGTAATTCTCGTTGCCGTCCTTCACCGCGCGGGTCTGCATGCCCGTCGCGTCGGCGCCGGCGGCCTTCTCGGTCATCGAATAGCAGATGCGCTTGTCGCCATTGAGCAGCGGCTTGAGGTACTTCTCCTTTTGGTGCTCGGTGCCGTGCGTCAGCAGCGTGAGCATCGTTGCATCGTCAGGCCCCTGCGTGTTCATCGACAGCGCACCGAGATGGCTTTCGCCGAGCTCCATCTGCACCAGCGCGTTGGCGAGCGGGCCGAGCCCCATGCCGCCATGTTCGGTCGGGATGAATGGGCACCACAGCCCCTGCCCTCGCGCCTTTGTGCGCAGTTCGTTCAGGACGGTCTTATAGTCCTCACCCGCCACCAGCCGCTGTTCGGCCGGCTTGCACTCGTCGTGCACCCATTGGCGCACCTTGGCGCGGATCGCCTTCGCTTCTGCGGGAATCTCGAAATCGATCGACATGCGGCATCCTTTTCCTGGGGTATCGTTGTCGGGCGCCGCGCGATCAGCCTTTCATCGCCTCGGCCGCCTTGTTGAGATCGGGGGCGTTGGGCGATCGCATCGCGACACCGCCCTCTTGCCCGGCCTTGAGCGCTGCCACGGCGCCTTCGTGCGACATGATCTTGGACAGCACTGCCTGGCCGGCGCGTTCGAACGATTCGCGATGGTCGACCACGTACTGCCGCGAGGTGCGATAGCCTTCGAGCATCCCGTGGATTTCGGGGATCACGTACCGCGCGACCAGATCCCAGCTCTTCAGCGTATTCTCGCGATTGGCCCAGTCATGTGCGAAGCCGAGCACCGTGCCGAACCCGCCGGCCGAGGCAGATAGCTTGCGGATTGCCGCGACCAGATCGTCCGGCGTGCCGATCACTGCCGCCGCGCCATCGACGAAGGCGGTTTCGTCGACCGCGTGATCGGGCGAGTCGAAGGGCTTGGCACCGGGCCGCATCAGCGTGCCGACAGTATATTCATTGTGCCATTTCATCAGCCCGGCGCCGGCCTGCTCGCGCGCTTCCTCGCGCGTTTCGGCGATGTGCCACGACATCAGCACGCGCCAGTTCGCGCGATCGACCGTCTTGCCCGATTTGGCCGCCGCCTGCTCCGCAAAGCCCCATTGCGTCGGCAGCGCGGCCAGCCCGGCCTCCGAATTCGACCCGATCGAGAGCGCGCCGATCCCGTATTTCCCCGCCAGCGTCATGCCCGACGGGCTGATCGACGAGGCGACGACGAACGGCATGTCCTCCTGCAGCGGGAACAGTTGGAGCCGCGCGTCGCGCAGTGTGAACCACTCGCTTTCGTGCGTGACTCGCTCGCCCGCGAACAAGCGCCGGATCACGCCGATCGCCTCATCCTGCCGATCGCGCTGCGTCATCGGATCGATGCCGAGCATATAGGCGTCGGAGGGCAGCGCACCCGGGCCGGTGCCGAAGATCACGCGCCCGCGCGTCATGTGATCGAGCTGGACGATGCGTTGCGCGACGGTGAACGGGTGATGATACGGCAGCGACACCACGCCAGTGCCGAGCCGGATCCGCTGCGTCTGTTCGCCGACCGCGGCCAGGAACAGCTCGGGGGACGCGATCGTCTCCCAGCCGGTCGAGTGATGCTCGCCGACCCAGAATTCGTCGAAGCCAAGTTCGTCCATATGCTTGGCGAGGCGCATGTCGTTGCGCATCTGGAGCATCGGATGCTCGCCGATCGGGTGGTGGGGCGCAAGAAAAGCGCCGAACTTCATTCTAGGCATGCACGACCTCCGAACCGAATGCTCGAGGGTGGTGACAGTGCCGCTCGGCGAGGACGAGGCCCCGGATCGAACCGCCTTATCACCCTCTCCTCCAGGCAGCGGAATGGCACATCCGCCTGCTAAGTCGATTCACTTAGTTTCGCTCTGATCCGTGCTGCTACCCTGTTTGTCAATGCGGGGAGCGATCTGGCCGGGGCCACTTCGATCACGGGCCACCCCATAACCGATCCTTATGGCCGCGCTAAGCATCAGCATGGAACCAGATCTAGCGGCTGCTTGACGACGCGCAATCAACTGATAGCGTCGGCATACAGGGAAGGCTTTTTGAGACGCGACAACACGTCCGAGAGCAATAAAATAACGCCATAAAGCGAAAAGTCCCTTCCGACAGGAGCGATGCGATTAGTTCAATAGGGGGTCATAATGCGTGCCTTTCGATCATTCCTGCCCGCGCTATCTTCGTCGAGCGCCTCTGAAACAGCCGTTCGGCAGGTAACCAGCGAGACACTCCGCCTAGCGGTTCGCACCGGCGCAGTCGGCTCGCGCAAGGCATTGCTCGGCGCGTTATTGCTCACCGGTGCGACAAACGCCTACGCGCAGGATGCCGCAGTCATCCCGGCGGCACCATCGCCCTCTCCCACGCTGACGCCGCCAGCCGAATTGCCGCCCGAGCAAGCGGAAACAACCGGCGAGGACGACGTGATCACCGTCACCGGCTCGCGCATCGTGCGCAACGGTTATGACGCGCCGACCCCGGTCACCGTCATCGGCCTCGCGGATATCCAGGCCGCGGCACCCGCCAACGTCGCCGACTTCGTCAACCAGATTCCATCGGTCGCAGGCAGCGTGACGCCATCGAACACGCAGCGTAACTTGAGCGGCGGCAACGGCGGCATCAACACGATCAACCTGCGCTCGCTGGGCACCAACCGTACGCTCGTCTTGCTCGACGGGCATCGCTCGGTCGGCTCGGTCGCGAACGGCACGGTCGACGTCAACACCATTCCGCAGGGGCTGGTGAAGAGCGTCGAGGTCGTCACCGGTGGTGCTGCGTCAGTCTATGGATCGGACGCCGTGGCCGGCGTCGTCAACTTCATCCTCGATCGCGAATACACCGGGCTGAAGGGTGAAATCAGCTACGGCGAGACGACGTACGGCGACGACGTCTCCTATCGCGCGACGCTGACCGGCGGCGTGCAGTTCGCCGATGGTCGCGGTCGTGCGCTGCTCAGCGGCAACTACGTCCAGCGCGGCGGCGTCTATGGCGCTGGCGCACGCGAATGGCAGAACCGCGCCGTCCACCTGATCCAGAACCCGCGCTATGTCGCCGGCAACGGCCAGCCCGAATATATGGAATCGTTCAATTCGGGACTGAACACCACCACCGGCGGCGGCATCATCACCTCCACGCGGGGCACGGTTGCCGCGAACGGCGCCGGCTCGACCACCGCCGCGCTTCGCGGAACGTATTTCGGCTCGGGCGGCACGTTGAACCGCTATAATTATGGCGCCAACCGCCTCAACAACCTGCCGTGGACGGTCGGGGGCGACTATCAGGTCAGCCAGCATTATTACGGCACATCTATCCAGCCCGAAGAAAATTTGACCAGCATCTTCGGCCGTTTCAGCTTCGACGTGACCGACAATCTGCAGCTGTTTACCGAACTGTCGTATAACCGCAGCAAGCAGGGTAGCTGGGGCGGGTACCACACCGACAAGGCGAATGTGGTGATCGCGGGCGACAACGCCTTCATCCCGGCCGCGCTGCGGACGCAGCTTAACGGCGCCGGCTTCACGCTGGGCACGTGGAACCAGGACATTCCGACGCGCGAGAGCAATTACGATCGCAACGTGCAGCGTTATCTCGTCGGCGTCGAAGGATCGTTCGATCTGCTTGCGCTCGACTGGAAGTGGGACGGATATTATCAGCGCGGCATCACCAACGCGAAGGAAGCACTTGTCTCGGCCAACCGTGACAAGCTCAACCTAGCGGCGGATGCCGTGTTCAACTCGGCCGGTCAGATCGTCTGCCGCTCCGTTCGCGACGGTAGCACCAACCCGCTGGCGGTAGGCTGCGTTCCCTTCAACCGCATGGGCATCGGGGTCAATTCGCAGGCCGCGATCGATTACATCATGGGCGAGCCTTATGGCGATCGACGCCTGCAACAGGATGTTGCGGCACTGAACGTCAGCACCAGCATCACCAATCCCTGGCTCAAGCCGATCGGCATCGCGTTCGGCGTCGAAAGCCGCGAGGAGCAGATCTCGGGCTTTGTGCCGCCGGAATTCGCAGCGGGCTGGTATTCGGGGAATTTCACCCCGACGTTCGGATCATACACCGTCACCGAAGCCTATGGCGAGGCGCTCGTCTCGCTGCCATTCGAGTTCGAGTTCAGCGGCGCGGCGCGGTACACCAGCTACAGCGAATCGGGTGACGTCGTTACGTGGAAGGCAGGGCTCAGCTGGCAGCCGATCCCCGATCTTCGCCTGCGCGTGACGCGCTCGCGCGACATCCGCGCGCCTAACTTGTCGGAACTGTTCCAGGGCGGCGCGCGGAACACCAATTCGATCGGCGATCCGTGGCAGGGCAATGCAGCGATCCGCTATACCCAGACGGTGACGGGCAATCTCGCGCTCGAGCCCGAGAAGGCGGACACCTGGGGCCTGGGCCTCATCTATCGGCCCTCGTTCATCCCGGGCCTCGGCCTGTCGGTCGATTACTACGACATCAAGATCAAGGGGGCGATCGGCACGCTCGGGCCACAGGAAATCATCGATCGCTGCTTCACCGGCACGCTCGACCTGTGCGAGCGACTGTCGGCAAATATCGGCACCGACGCCAACCCGCGAACGATCGCTTACGGCACCAACGGCTTCAACAACACGTCCGGGCCGGGCACTGCTGTCGAGTATTTCATTGCCAACAGCCCGTACAACTTCCTCGAGCAGCGCGCACGCGGCCTCGATTTCGAGCTGAGCTATCAGTTCGACCTCGCCGACATCGCACCATCGCTTGGCGGCAAGATGAGCTTCCGCGGCATCGCCACGCGTTATCTCGAAGCGTCGGAATCGAACGGCGTCAACGCACCGACCGATACGGTCGGTCAAAACGGCGGCGGCGGTCCTCCGAAATTCACCTATCGCATGACGCTGGGTTATGCGGCCGAGCCGTTCTCGATGCAGGTGATCGGACGCGGCTTCAGCGCGGGCGTGTACAACAACCAGTGGGTCGAGTGCGCGATCAATTGCCCGGCCTCGAACACGATCAACCGCACGATCGCCGACAACCACCTCAGCGGCGCCTTCTATGTCGATACCTATTTCGCCTATGACGTGCCGATCGGCAAAACGAAGAGCCAGCTCTTCTTCCGCGTCGCGAACCTCTTCAACCGCGATCCGGCTCCGGTCGGCAAGGGACCGTCGGATACGTCCAACGTCGATCTGGGCATCAACCAGACCTTCTACGATTATCTCGGCCGGACATTCCGGATCGGCCTACGTTTCGATATGTGATGTGTAACAAGGCGGTGGCCGGGCTGACAGTGTCAGCCCGGCCGTCGTCGAACGATCAAGCGGAATGCTCGCAGGTCGAATGATAAAGGGGCCCGGGATGAGGAAGTCTTTCGCGCTGCTCGTGATGAGCGGCTTGCTTGCCACCGTTGGAACCGTCGCCGAGGCGCAGCGCTACGACAAGGCGCAATGGTCGGGCATGAAGTTCCGGCACGTTGGGCCATGGCGCGGCGGTCGTGTCACCACCGTTACCGGCGTCCCCTCGCAACCGCGCACCTTCTACATGGGCACCGTCGGCGGCGGCGTGTGGAAGACCACCGATGCCGGCCACAAGTGGGTCAACACCACTGACGGCCAGATTCGGGTCGGCTCGATCGGCGCAGTTGCGGTGGCGGACAGCAACCCCGACATCGTCTACGCTGGCACCGGATCGTCCAAAATCCGCAGCAACGTCTCGATCGGCAAGGGTCTCTACAAGTCGGTCGACGGCGCGAAGACTTGGACGTTCATGGGGCTGCGCGACGTCGGCCAGATCGCCACCGTGCGCGTGAACCCGACAAACCCCGACGAAGTGTTCGTCGCCGCGACCGGCGATCCGTTCAAATACACCAAGGACCGCGGCGTCTATCGCACGCGAGACGGCGGCAAGACGTGGAAGAAGGTGCTCTTCCTCACCGACCGGCTGGGTGCGGCGGATGTCGAGTTCCAGGCCGACAATCCCGCGATCCTCTACGCCACGATGTGGCACGGCCTGCGCCAGCCGTGGTCGATCATCTCGGGCAGCAATGATGGCGGCGTGTACAAGTCGGTCGATGGCGGCGACAGCTGGACGAAGCTGGGCGGCGGCTTGCCCACCGGGCTGTTCGGGCGCGCCAATATCGGCGTCACGCCCTCGGCGCCCAACTCGCTGTACGCGCTGATCGAGGCAAAGCCCGGCCAGGGCCTGTACCGTTCGGACGATGCCGGTACGAGCTGGACGCTGGTGAACGGCGACGGCAAGCTCGTCACTCGTCCGTTCTACTATACGACGCTCGGCGTTGACCCGACCGACGTCAACACCGTGTTCGTCGGCAACGAAGGCTGGTTCAAGTCGGTCGACGGCGGCAAGACCTTCAAGACGCGCCCCGTGCCGCACGGCGACAACCACGACGTGTGGATGAACCCGCGCGATTCGAAGATCATGATCCAGGCCAATGACGGCGGCGCCAACGTCTCGGTCGATGGCGGCGACAATTGGACGACGCAAGCGAACCAGCCGACCGCCGAACTCTACCAGGTCGCGGTGGACGATCAGTATCCGTACCGCCTCTATGGCGCGCAGCAGGACAATACGACCGTCATCGTTCCCTCGCAGTCGCTGGGTAACGGGCAGGATTACCTCATTGGGCCGGGCTGCGAAACCGGACCGATCATCCCCAAGATGGGCGATCCATCGATGGTTTGGGGCGCGTGCAAGGGGCAGTTCAGCCGGCTGAAGCTTGCGACCAACAGCAACGAGGAACGCTACTGGATCGGCAGTGAATCGCTATACGGCAACGATCCGAAGGACCTGCGCTACCGTTTCCAGCGCGTCGCTCCAATGGAGATCTCGCCGGTCGATGCGAATACCGTCTATTACGGCTCGCAGTTCGTCCATCGCTCGCGCGACGGCGGCGTGACGTGGCAGGCGATCAGCCCCGATCTCACCGCCAAGCCTGCCGACAAGCAATATGCCTCGGGCAGCCCGATCACGATCGATGCGACCGGCGAGGAAGTCTATTCCACCGTCTATGCGATCCGCGAAAGCAAGCTGAAGCCCGGCGTGATCTGGGCTGGATCGAACGACGGCCTGATCCACGTAACGCAGGATGATGGCGCGTCCTGGCAGAACGTGACGCCCAAGGGCCTGCCGCCGGGCGGGCGCGTGCAGAATATCGAGCCGGGCGTGCGCGATCCCGGCACTGCCTATGCCGCGATCTACCGCTATCTGATGGGGGATTTCGCGCCCTACATCTATCGCACGACGGACTATGGCAAATCATGGACGCGGCTGACGAACGGCAAGAACGGCATCGCTGCAGACGAGCCGACGCGCGTCATTCGCGAGGATCCCGAGCGGCCGGGGCTGCTCTACGCTGGCACCGAATACGGCCTCTACGCCTCTTTCGATAACGGCGCGGCGTGGCAGAGCCTGCAGCTCAACCTGCCGGCAACACCTGTCACTGACCTTCGGCTCGCGCATGGCGACATGGTGTTGTCGACGCAGGGGCGCGGCTTCTACGTGCTCGACAACCTGAGCGTGCTGCGCCAGCTGCCGCAATCCGGCGCCGCGGATGCGACCCGCCTCTACAAGCCGGCGACAGCGATCCGCGTGAACGCCAGCGGCGACAAGGGCTCCGACCCCAGCATGGGGCCGGAATATATCCTGCCCGGCGCGCAGATCGATTATTTCCTTGCCGACAAGGCTCCGGCCACGCCAGTGACGCTCACCGTCCGCAACGCGGCCGGCGAGGTCGTGCGCAGCTTCACCAGCGAAGGGCCCGCTGCAACCGGCGGCGGCGGCGGCGGCGGTGACGAAGACCTTGGCCGTTATCGCCCGACCTATCCCGCGAAGCTCGATGCCGCACCCGGCATGCACCGCTTCATCTGGGATCTGCGCCAGTCGGGCGAACCGGCCGGCGCCGCGCCGGCGGCGGGCCGGCGTTATCCACCGGGGCCGATGGTGCCCCCAGGCAGCTACACCGTCGAGATGACCGCAGGGGGCGTCACCAGTCGCCAGCCGCTCGAGGTCGTCGAGGATCCGCGCGTCCTCGCCAGCGGCATCACCAATGCCGATCTGACGGCGCTGTACGATCACAATGTGCGCGTACTGAAGCTGGTCAACGATACCAATCTGGCGGTATCGCGGCTCACGCAGGCGCAGACCGCGCTCGCCACCACGCCCGACTCGGCGCGCGCGAGTGCACTGGCGCCGATCGCCAACCGGCTGATTACGCCCAAGATCCGCTACAGCAAGCCGGCACTGCAAACCCACGTCGCCTATCTCTACAGCCAGACGAATGCGGCGGATCAGAAGCTGCCGCCTGATACGGTCGAGCGCTACACCGAGCTCCGCGGCAAGATCGACGCGATCACGACCGAGCTTGATCGCGTGCTCGGCCCGGTCACCACCGCCGAGCTCGGCCGCTTCCTCAAGGGCGTTGACGGTGCGCGGCTCGACGTTGCGGTGACGACTGATGATGAAGAGGAAAGCGACGACAGTTGAGGATTAGCGGTGCCGGCGCCTTAGCGTCGGCACCGACACGCCCGACCTCGACGAGTAAAAGAGTATGCGTTGTCATTGTCTTGTCGGCGCGAGTACGATTCTGCTCGCAGTCGGCGTCGCAGCGTCTCCGGCGCGCGCTCAGGTAACCGACACTACCGGCGATATCGTCGTGTCGCTGCCCGGCGCGCGCGCGCCCTTTCCCACCGGTACGCGCCATTCGATCGACGCTCGCGCGATCGACCTGATCGGTGCCAACGCTGCCGACGATATCGTGCGGCGGCTGCCGTCGACCTACGTGCCGATCAATTCGCGCGGCGAGGCGATCGCGTTCGTCCGCAGCGCCGCCGAGCGCCAGGTCGCGGTCTTCTACGACGGCGCCGCGATCAACGTGCCCTGGGACAATCGGCTCGATCTCAGCATGTTGCCGTCTGGGCTCGCGGGCAGCGCGTTGGTCGCGCCCGGGCCGCTGGCGCCACGCTACGGCGTCAACGCGCTCGGCGCTATCAGCTTCGCGCCGGCACGCCCTGCGTCAGCCACAGCCCGCGCGATGGTGGGCAGCGGAGGCATCCGCGAGCTTCAGGCAAATTCTCCGTTCGTCACCGGAGTGACCGAGTTCTTGATTGGCAGCAACTACGCCTCGCGTGATGGCGAGACGGTCGCCGATGATGCCGCTTTGCCCTTCTCGCAAGTCGGCGCTCGCCGCCTCAACACCGATCGCGAACTCGCCAGCGTCTTCGGCCGCGTCGGCACGATGATCGGCGACCACCGCCTGTCGCTCACCGCCTTTCACGTCGATGCCGAAAAGGGCATCGCGCCCGAGAGTGATCGCGCCGCTGGCGCACGTTTCTGGCGCTATCCCTCGCTCCAGCACAGCCTGATCACCGCCAAGGCGGGCCTGATCCTCGGCGCAACCACCGCGCTCGACCTGATCGGCTGGTATCAGCGCTTTAACCAGACGATCGACAGCTACACCAGCGCCACCTACGAACGGCGCGACACGCAGGAGGTCGACCGCGATCGCACGGTCGGCGCGCGCGCGCTGCTCACGCAGCGGCTCGGCTCGGCGCGGCTGATTGCGTCTGCGAACGTCCTGGATTCGACGCACGATCAGCGCGACACGACCTTCGTCGGCGGGATCGCGCCGGTGCAGTTGCCCGCCTTCCTTCACTATCGCCAGCGCAACGTCAGCCTCGGGCTCGACCTGTCCAATCAGCCGACCGACGCACTGAACATCGACCTTGGCGGCGGCTACGACCGTGTCGAGTATCTTGAGACCGGCGACAAGCCGGGCATCGTCGATGCCGGCGGCTGGACCGGGCGTGTCGGACTCGCTTGGACACCGGACGACAGCTGGCGGGTGAATGCCAGCCTCGGGCGCAAGATGCGCGCGCCGACGATGCGTGAATTGTTCGGCCAGGTGCTGAATCGCTTCCTGCTCAACCCCGATCTCCAGCCCGAGCGGATCGTCAGCGCTGAACTGGGCGCCAGGTGGCACGATGATTCTACCACGCTGTCGCTGACCGGCTTCGCGCAGGATCTCGACGGCACGATTGACCAGCGCAACGTCGGTCGCTTGCGACAGCGCATCAACTTGCCCGGCTCGACCGTGCTCGGGATCGAGGCCACGGCGCAGTGGCGTCCAGCAGCCGGCTGGTCGCTGGGTGGCAGCGGCACGCTCAGCCGCACGCGGCGCAAGCAAGTCGCCGCGGGTCAGAGCGATCGCCTCGCCGAAAAGCCCGACGCACTCGCGCGGCTGTTCGCCGATTACCTCGCCCCATCGGGCTTCGGTGCGCTGGCAGAGATGCAGTACGTGGGCCGCGCCTTCTCCGCCGATGCCGATGGCGTGCTGGTCGCACTGCCGCGCTCCGCATCGCTGAACCTTCGGGTGAGCCAGCGCCTGACGGTCGGCAACGGCGGGGTCGATCTGTTCGTGCGCGGCGACAATATTACCGACACCCTGGTCGTGCCGCAGCTCGGCCTGCCGGCACCGGGACGCACCATCCGCCTCGGCGTGGCAATCACGGCTTGGTGAGGGGCAAGTGGCTCTTCACTAGTGATCGCGGATTTGCACGCTATGTAAGGACGTCAGCGATTTATCCTCTCACTTACCGGGCTCGCTGCCCGAATGACGGCGATTGAACCAATGGATTCCATGTCGATTAGCAATAACCTGTCCGAGAGCGAGCTGCGGAATGTGGCGGAAGCCAAGGGTCTGGCGCTGGTGAAGGTGACCTGGGTCCATCATTGGACCCACGGCCTGTTCAGCTTCCGTGTCGAGCGGCCGCAGAGCTTCCGCTTCCGATCGGGCGAGTTCGTGATGATCGGCCTGCTGGGCGAGAACGAGCGGCCAGTGTTACGCGCCTATTCGATCGCGAGCCCCAGCTGGGAGGAGCATCTGGAGTTCTTCTCGGTCAAGGTGACCGACGGTGCCCTCACCTCGCGGCTCCAGTATCTGAAGGAAGGTGATTACATCTTCCTCGGCCGGAAGCCGACGGGGACGCTCGTCATTGACGCGCTGACGCCCGGCAAGCGGCTCTGCATGGTGGGAACGGGCACAGGACTCGCGCCCTTCCTGTCGGTGCTACGTGATCCCGAAACGCACGAGCGGTTCGAGCAGATCGTCGTCACGCACACCGTGCGGCAAGCGGAGGAATTGGCCTATCGCGACTTCCTGGAAGAAGAGATACGCCAAGACGAGATTTTCGGCGAGATGCTGAAGGACCGCTTCCATTATTATCCGACCGTCACGCAGGGGGATTTCCACCGCAAGGGGCGGATTACCGACCTGATCCGCAGCGGCAAGTTCCGCGCCGAGCTCGGGATCGCGGATGAAGATCACATGGATTATCGGTTCATGATCTGCGGCTCGCTCGCCTTCAACAAGGAGATGGCCGAGATTCTGGAAGAGGCGGGGCTGACCGAAGGGTCGAACGCGGCGCCGGGCGGGTATGTGATCGAAAAGGCGTTCGTCGGCTAACGACCGGCGACCCGCAGGTCGTAGTTTTATTGCCCACCAGCGCCGCGATTGCGCGGCGCTGGTCGAGATTATTAGCAAATTGTCAGATCAGAACTGCGCGCGCAGGCGGATGCCGTAGGTCCGCGGCGGCGCGAGATAGGCGTTCTGGTCGCCGGTCTGCAGCGGCGTGTTGAACGACTGCGACGGATAGATCTCGTTGGTCACATTCTGTGCCCAACCCTCGACGCTCAGCCCCGACTTCAGCTTGAAGCCCAGATTGGCGTTGATCATGTTCACCGCGCCACGCTCGGTCAGCGAAGCGGTGTTGATGAGCTGCCGCCCGCTATACTGATATTGCACGCGTGCGGTCAGATTGAGATCATCGGTGATCGGCTGATCGAGGTTGAGCGTCGCATTGCCCTGGAACTTCGGCGCGAAGCGGAAGCGCGAACCCGACAGCACCGGATCGATGCCGGCATCGTCCTCGTAGCTGGCATGCGGCAGCCATGTGCCGTCGAGGCCGAGCGTGAGTGCCGAGGTCAGCTGGAACAGGTTTTCGAACTCGACACCGTAATCCTTCGCGGCATTGGCGTTGAGCACGGTGAACTGAAGGCCGACGAACTGCGCAATCTGGACGTTGGAGATGTCGTAGTAGAACAGCGCGACATTCGTCCGTGCGCGGCCATCGAGATACTCGAACTTCGCACCGACTTCATAGGCGTTGACGGTTTCCGGCTCATAGGTCGGATTCTGCGGCTGCCCGACGGTCGCGCCGCCATTGAAGGCACTGACCAGCCCCCGCACCGCTGCCGGCAAGGCATTGAACTCGGCTGGGTTGTTCAGGAGCGTGCCCGCGCCGTTGGCATCGATGTTGACGCCGCCAGCCTTGAAGCCGCGATTGTACGTCGCATAAATCATCAGGTCGTCGACCGGGCGGTATTGCAGGCCGAATGTGCCGCTGAGCGCCTTGTTGCGGATCTCGGCGTCATAGGCCGGGCCCGGCGAGACGCCCAGCAGCTTGAAGACCGCGTTGGGCCGCGGATCGTAGAAGCTGTAGCGGAAGTCGCCCTGCTTCTCTTCGATCGAATAGCGCAGGCCGGCGATGATGTTGAACTTGCTGCCGATCGCGAAATCGAGATGGCCGAACGCGGCATAGGAGCGCGCGCGTCCACCCATCACTTCCGTGGCGACGCGGCCTGGCGTGGCGGAGGCAGTGCCCGCCGGCACGCCCTGCCCGGCGAGCAGCGTGTTCCAGTACGTCTGCGCCTGCGTTCCCCACGCGAGATCACGCGCCATTTCCAGCTTCTCGTCCGAGAAGAAGCCGCCCAGCACGAGGTCGGCATTCACCGCCTCGATTTTGCCGGTGTACGTCAGCTCCTGCGAGATGAAGCGGCTGGAGAAATCTTCGTCCAGGCTCAGGATGCTGGCGCCCGAGAAGTCCGCATCGGCGTCCCGCTGCCCCACGGTGAACTTGCGCAGCGCGAAGACCGAGCGGATTTCGCCCTCGCCGACGCCGATCGAGATCAGCGCGGTGCCGCCGTAATCCTGAATCTGCTGCTGGTTCGTGGCATCGAGCGACTGGCTGAATGCGCTCAGCCGGCGAGACGGCAGAACCTTCCCGTTGGCCTGCGTCAGTGCATTGACCAGCGGCTGCGTCGGGCCATCGACGAAGTCGGCGGTGGCGTAGCAGCAATTGCCTTCGCTGTTGGAATAGTCGCCGATCAGGCGGATCGAGAATGCGCTGCTCGGCTCGAAGCGAAGCTGCGCCTTCACCGCCTGGCTGGCATCGTTGTTGAGTGGGCGGCCGCTCGTGGCATCGGTGAAGAACCCGTCGCGGGTCGAGGAAAGCGCGGCAATCCGGAACGTCAGCGTATCCGTCAGCGGCACGCCGACCGCTGCGCGCGCCAGCACGGTATCATAGTTGGAGTAGCTGAGATCGACCAGACCCGAGACCTGATTGGGATCGGGCAGCGTCGAGGTCAGCAGCAGCGCGCCGGCCGTGGTGTTCTTGCCGAACAGCGTTCCCTGCGGGCCGCGCAGCACCTGCAGATTGTCGATGTCGAGGAAGTTCTGCAGCGCCGACGCCGCACGGCTGCGATAGACGCCGTCGATGAACACGCCGACCGAGCCTTCGAAGCTGCGGCTGTTGCCCGTCGTGCCGAGACCGCGGATGATGACGTTGGCGGACGACGACGCGATGTTCGTCACGCGGAAGCTGATGCTGGGGCTGATCGCCTGGATGTTCGAGATGTTCTCGACGCGCGCGGTCGCCAGTGCATCGGCATTCGCTGCGGTGATCGAGATCGGGACGTTCTGAAGGTTCTCGCTGCGACGCTGGGCTGTGACGATGATGTCGCCGAGTGCGACGCCATCCTGCTCCTGCTCGGCAGCGGCCGGCGTCGCAGGTGCCGATGTCGGTGCCGGCGCGCTCTGGGCCAGGGCGGCGGTGGCGCTCAGCATCGATGCGGTCGATGCGAGGATAGCCCAGGTCTTCAAAGTCATTCGTTCCACTCCTAAGCGGTGAAGCGGGCTCGTTGAGCGGCCAGCCTTACAGTGCGGCGGGCGCTATCATCGGCCGTTTTATGATACAAGTGTCTCTTTATGTCCGGCGCGGCACTGTCGCGACGGTGTTGTTGCAATGTCACGGTCGTGCGTGGATACCCACGCAATGACAGGAGAGGGGGAAGGGTCGCTTGATCAGCGGCAGCGGCGTACGCGTGTCGCTTTGCACGCCGCGCTCGAGCGCCTGATCGCGCGGATGCCGTATTCGGACATCGGGGTCAGCCTGCTGGCGCAGGAAGCGGATGTAGGACGGCCGACCTTCTATCGCCATTTCACCGATGTGAACGCGCTGCTGATCGATCGGCTGGGCGACGATCTTGCCGAGCAGCGCACATTGGCGCGGCGGCTTGCGGCGCAAGGCCTGGATGCCCGTGCGGCGGTGCAGGAGATCACCAGCTATGCCTTCCATCGCATCATGGAACGCCCCGGCTTTTATCGCGCGCTGCTCGACGGGTCGGCCGGCGCGAACGCGACGACGCTGTTCCGCCAGCAGATGATGGAGCTAACGGCTACCCTGCCCTATCCAACGACCGAGGCGCGGCGGCACAATCCGAAGCTGACGATCGCAATGCTGTCCGGCGCGGTCAGCGGCTTTCTGCTGGCCTGGATCGAAGGCGGGATGACACCGGCCCCGGCCGAAGCCGCCCGCCTGCTGATCGCCTTGGTGCTGCCCGTCGAGCAAAGCGCATAGGCCTGTCGCGCGTTATTGCGCAGGCAGCGTCCCGGGGCGAAGATAGGCGAACATGTGCGCGACATAGTCCGCCTTGCCCAGTTCGACGCCTTGCGCCCGCAGGATCGTATAGGCGGTCATGATGTGGAAGTAGAATTGCGGCAGCGCCCAGTCGCGCGCATATTGCTCGGCGGTGAGGTCGAACACCATGCCCTGCGGCAGTGCATGCGCAATCGGCGTCGCGGGGTCAATTACTGGCGCGTCCGCGGCGGCGGCCGCCACGACCGCCAACGTCTCGGCAATCCTAGCCCGCGCGTCCGCGATCGATCCTGGGCGCTCGGCCGCGTTCCGCCCCTCGTCCAGCAGCGCCGTCACTGACGCCGGCAGCGCATCCCCGCGCAGCCTGCACACGCCTTCCTGCGCCTGCACGCAAGCAAAGCGGACCTGAGTGGATAATGGAAACATGTCCGGCGCCAGACGCGCGGCGAGAAGCGCTTCCGCCCCACCATCCGGCCGCTGCGCTTCGGCCTTGGCCAGCCAAGCTGACAGCGCACCCAGCATCTGCACGTAGGTCGGTACGAGGGTGTCCAGCAATGTCATGATGATCTCTCTTATCCCGATCGGCGGCCAGGCGCGCTCCAGCGCTCGCCTATCCCGAGCCTCATGACAAAGCGATACGCGCGCTTGCAAAATCCGACGACCGGGATGGCTTTCGCCAGCCTTGGATCAACCGATCAACAACGCCTGCGCGACGGCGGCCGGCGCTGGCCTGGCGTAATGATACCCCTGGCCGAAGCCACAGCCGATGGCGGCAAGCGCTGCGGCCTGTTCGGCCGTCTCCACCCCTTCGGCGACGATCGCGAGATCCAGTTTGCGCCCAAGGCTCACGATCAGATCCACGACCGCGAAGGTGCGCTCGTTCGCGATCATGCCAATGACGAACGAACGGTCGATCTTGATCGTATCGATCGGGTAGCGGTTGATGTAGCTGAGCGACGAATAGCCGGTGCCGAAATCGTCCAGCGCGATCCGCACACCTAGGTGCCGTAATTGCTCCACCGTGCCGATCACGCCCGCCGTAGGATCCAGGAAGATACCTTCCGTAATCTCGAGCTGCACCGTGGATGGTGCGAGGTCGAAGCGCGTCAGCAGGTCCGCAAGATCGGACGCGAAATTCGGATCGGCGAATTCGGTGGCGGAAGCATTGATGCTCATGTGCAGATCGGGTCGGCCCGAGGCCTCCTGCCAAGCCTTCAGCTGCCGGCAGGCCTCCACCCGGACCCACCCGTCGATTTGCCGGATGAGCCCGATCTCCTCGATCGCATCGATGAACTCCGCAGGCGAGATCAGACCGCGCACCGGATGGCGCCACCGAAGCAGCGCCTCGAACCCGGAAGCCTGGCCGCTCGCGAGGTGAATGATCGGCTGGTAGACGATCTCGAATTCGCCGCGGGCGAGCGCGAGCCGAAGGTCCGTCTGCAGCTCGAGCTTCGCGACTGCGTCAGCGTGCATGACTTCGTTGAAGACCGCGTAGCTGCCGTAACCGGCGCGCTTGGCCTCGTACATGGCCATGTCTGCATCGCGCAGCAGCACCTGGGGATTATCGTACCGCGACGACTGGACGATGCCGATGCTACAGGCCGGAAAAACCTCCTGACGCCCCAGCCGCACCGGCGTCCGCATCGCCTCGATGATCCGCTCCGCGATCGCCGCGGCCGCTTCCAGCTCGGCTGCGTCCTCGATGAGCACAGCGAATTCGTCACCGCCGATGCGCGCCAACGTGTCCTGCGGACGCATACAGCTCTTCAGCCGCCGCGCGATTTCCTTCAGCAGCGTATCGCCCGCCGAATGGCCGAGGCTGTCGTTCACGACCTTGAACCGGTCGAGATCGAGAAACAGCACGGCGCAGCTATTGGCCGCATTCGCCCTTTGTCGCTCGATCGCGCCGCTCAACCGTTCCATGAAGAAGGCGCGATTCCGTAGGCGGGTCAGGCTGTCGTGAAATGCCGCGTAGAGCAGCTCCGCCTCGACCCGTTTGCGCTCCTGGATCTCCGTGGCGAGCATCTCGTTTTCGATCTGCGTCACGCGCATGCGCATGGCGAGTTCTTCGGCTGCCTTGCGCTCGGTGATCTCGCGCTGGACGGACACCCAATGCGTGAACCAGCCAGCTTCGTTCGCCACGGGAACGATGCTCAGCTCGACCCAGAACGGCGTGCCGTCCTTGCGATAATTGACCAGTTCGACCTCGACCGGGCGCCACGATGCAAAGGCCTCGCGCAGCTTCGCGCGGGCGATTGCGCTGGTTTCCGGGCCCTGCAGGATGCGGGGTGTCTTCCCGAGCACCTCTTCCGCGGCATAGCCAGTGGCGCGGGTAAACGCCGCGTTGCAGAACAGAATCCGCGGACCGGGCAGGTCCAAAGGCTCCGCCTCGGTGATCACGATCGAATCGCGAGCATGGACGGCGACCGATTCCAGGAGCCTAAGCCGCTCCGACGCGACGCCATCCGCTACGCGTTCGTCGCGCGCGCAGCGGTGGGCGTCCGCAAGCTCCAGCAACGTCCGGCAGTGTGCGGCCTGGGCCTGCAGCACATAACCCTGCGCGGGGCTGAGATGTCGGTGCGACGTTTCGTCCACCACGACGAGTAGACCGACCCTACCGCTCGCGATCGTGAAGGCAGCCGCCGCGGCGAAGCATTCCAGGTCTCGCCCGCCGACCTGCACCCGCAGCCCTCCCCCAGCCGCGGCCGGCGCGATCTGGAACGCGCCCGATGGCAGCCTCGTTGCCGCCGAAGTGGGAACGATCTCCACCAGTTCAGCGAGCGGATCGCCGGCATGTCCGATCCGCTGATATCCGTCGCCATCCTCGGCAAACACGGCAGCAACGCCACAGGCCGTTGCCTGAAGGGTCGCTTCGAGCAGCTGCTGGATACGGTTGTCGGTTACGACCGGAACAGGAACGGCAGGGGTGCCTGCGGACCAGCTTACGCCTGGATTATACTGCATCCCGGTTCCGACTCCTCGCGCATCGCTTTGTCCTCAAAGACAAAAGTTTAACGCCGCGATCGCCGCCAGATATGGCTTACAGGTAAACACTGCATGAAGCCGCGCGCAGGCAGATGGAGATCGACAGCCGCCATGCGCAATCAGGACGAAGCGATTGGAACTCGCGGAGAATGTCAGCAATCCGGCACTTGTGCCGGAAGTCGAGGCCCCGCGCGAGGGAAGCCCGTCCGGACCTACGATGTCAGCGCCCGATACGAACAATCTGCGTGGCGCCGCCACTGACGCTTGGCATCGGGCGCCAGCCGGACCAAGGAGCGCCGTTCGTCCAGCTTGATACGATTCGAGCGCTGCGCGTTGTCGTGAGCAGCTCAGGAGACCATCGTGCCCAGAAAGAGCCCAGCCACCCTCGAGGTGCGCGTTGCCGTTCCAACCGACGTCCCGGGGATCTTGACCCTCATCAGCCGGGCTTACCCCGGCATCGAGAATTACAGCGGCGGGCAGATCAGCGGGCAGATCAACAATTTCCCCGAGGGGCAGTTCGTCGCGGTCTACGAGTCCGCGATCGTGGGCTATTGCGCCTCCTCCCGCATCGACGAGGCTGTCGCGCTCGCGCCGCATGACTGGGCGACGATCACCGGCGGCGGCTTCGGCAGCCGGCACGATCCGACCGGAGACTGGCTCTACGGCATCGAAATGGCCGTCGACGAGCGTCATCGCGGCCTGCGCATCGGCAAGCGCCTGTACGAAGCGCGTCGCGTGCTCGCCGAGCGACTGGGACTTCGCGGCATCGTCTTCGGTGGCCGCATGCCAGGCTATGCGCGGGTGAAATCGAAGCTGGCCGGGCCGGAAGATTATATCGCGCGGGTGCGTGCCGGGGAATTGCGCGACCAGGTAATCGGCTTTCAGCTCGCGAACGGCTTCACGCCGATCGGGGCGCTTCGCCAATATCTGCCATCGGACAAGCCGTCCGACGGCTTCGCAGCGCACATGGTGTGGCGCAACCCGTACGTCGACCCCAACGAGCCCCCTGCGTTCCGCGTGCCGCGCGATGTGGAGAGCGTCCGCCTGGCGACCGTTCAGCTGCAGGCCCGGGCGGTGAAGAACTTCGAGGAGTTCGTCCACAACATCGAATATTTCGTCGACGTCGCCGCGGACTATCGTTCCGACTTCGTCGTGTTTCCCGAACTCTTCACGATGTCGCTGCTCTCGTTCGAATCGCACGCGCTGTCGCCGATGGAAGCGATCGATCGCATGACTGAGCATCGCGCACCGATCGTCGCCGAGCTTTCGCGCATGGCGCTGCGGTACAACATCAACATCGTCGGCGGATCACACCCGACCCGCACCGAAGATGGCAGCATCCAGAACGTCGCGTATGTGTGCCTACGCGACGGGTCGGTCCACGCCCAGGAGAAGATCCACCCCACGCCCAACGAGGCCTATTGGTGGAAGATCAAGGGCGGCAGCTCGGTCGACGTCATCCAGACCGATATTGGGCCGGTCGGCGTCCTGATCTGTTACGACAGCGAATTCCCCGAACTGGCGCGCCGACTGGTCGACGAGGGCGCCCGCATCATCTTCGTTCCGTTCTGCACCGACAATCGCCAGGGCTATATGCGCGTGCGCTATTGCGCGCAGGCGCGGGCGATCGAGAACCAGTGTTTCGTCGTCCTGTCCGGCAATGTCGGCAACTTGCCCGGCGTGGACAATATGGACATCCAATATGCGCAATCCTGCATCCTGACGCCGTGCGACTTCCCGTTTGCGCGTGACGGGATTGCCGCCGAAGCGAGCGAGAATATCGAGACGCTGACGATCGCCGACGTCAATCTGGCGGATCTCACCTGGGCGCGTGCGGAAGGCACGGTGCGCAACCTCGCGGACCGGCGCTTTGATCTGTATCGGATCGACTGGAAAACCGGCGCACCGCGCGACGCAGCGCCACAGGCGCACCCACCGACGAAAGCAAAGGCGCCCGGCGGGGGCTGACGGCTAGATGCCGGACTCTCGGGGATCGGGCGATCAGTCTTCGCCCCACATGCGGAGCAAATTGCCAATCGCCTTGTCCATCAGCAGCGAGCCGTGGCCGGACTCCATCTCGTCTCGGACCTGCTCGAGATCGTTAAGGAGTTCGCGCTGGTCCGAACGCCGGATCAGGCTTTGAACCCAGCCGACGCAAACCAGCCGCTCGCCGCGGGTGACGGGTGTCACCGAGTGCAGCTGGCCCGTCGTGTAGAAGATGGCCGACCCTGCTGCGGGCCTGAATTGGCGATCCCCGGCCGGGTCGGAGATCAAAAGTTCACCACCGTCGTACGCGCCCGGGTCAGACAGGAAGAGGGTAAAGCTGATGTCGGTGCGAACCGGTCGTCCGCTCTCGTTATAGACAAAGGCGGCGTCGGTGTGGGCGCCGTAGTGCTGGCCGGGGCCGTATCGGGCGAACATCGGCTGCGACCAGCGAACCGGTCGCACCCAGCTGCGGACGACAGGGTGCGCCTCAAGCGCGAGCCGCACCCGGCGGGCGAGCGCAATCACGCCGGGATCGTTGCCGCGGGCCTGCGCATTGTCCTTCACCCGGCCCGCCGCAGCGCCCGCCGTCGCCCGCCCGTCACGGAACGCCGCGCTGGAAAGCCCCTCCCGGATCGCGAGCAGATCCTCCTGGCGCAACACATTGGCTTGGATGATCAATCTTGGTCTCCCGAGGCCCTACGCCCATTCCGCTCGTAGCTGCGAGCCACCCCATTCTTGCGGGCGATCGAGCATCGGCCTAGGTCTGCTCCGGCGATCGTAGCAATGCCGCGCCTGGCCTGAAAGGAAGCGCCCATGCCCCTACTCCTCTGCCCCAACGACAACAGCTCGATGCAGACGGTCGACCGCGCGGGCGTGCAATTCGACATGTGCCCCACCTGTCGCGGCGTGTGGCTGGACCGGGGCGAGCTCGAAAAGCTGATGGCAGCGGGCGCCCAGAACGCCGCGCCTCCGCCCCAGGCCGGCGCGCACTACGCCCCGCCCCCGCCGCAACCCTGGGGTGGCGGCTATGGCGCGCACGGAGAACGCGGTGAATACGGTGAGCGCGGCGAGTATGGCGAACGGGGCGAGCGCGGTAGCTATGGCGGAGGCTATCGTAAGCGGAATTCGATCTTCGACATCTTCGACTGACCGCGTTGCGGGATCGTTACGGCAAACGGACATGGATTCGGCCCGATTACCTGAGCGGCCGCGGGTCCACGCGCCAGTAGGCGTCTCGGCTCGGCCGCTCCACATCGGCCGTGCCAAGCCGCAACGGCATATTCCCGCGCGCCGGCGGGAGCGACAGAACGCCAGGTGGGTGTCGCAGGCGCACCTTAGATTGCGCGCCGCTCAGCACTGACTCAGAGGTCTAGCAAAGCTCTGGCATCACCGCATCCATCCGTTATGCTGGATATATGGATAGCGATTCGGCGATCGTTGCCTTGGGGGCGCTTGCGCAAGCCACGCGGCTCGACGTCTTCCGCCTGCTGGTGCGCCATGAGCCGACCGGCATGGCGGCGGGTGAGATCGCGCGGCAGCTTGATGTGCCGCAGAACACCATGTCGGCGCACCTCGGCATCCTCGCGCGCGCCGGGATCGTCCGGTCCGAACGGCACAGCCGCTCGATCATCTACCGCGCCGATCTGGACGGTTTGCGCACGCTGATGCTGTTCCTGGTCAACGACTGCTGCGCCGGCTCACCCGAGCTGTGCGCGCCGCTTGTCGCCGAACTCGCCCCCTGCTGCTGAAAGGACGTGCCGTGACCGTCGATATCGTGATCTACCACAATCCGGCCTGCGGCACGTCGCGCAATACGCTCGGCCTGATCCGCAATGCCGGCATCGAACCGCACGTTGTCGAATATCTGAAAACGCCGCCGTCGCGCGCGCTGCTGGCCCAGTTGATCGAGCGCGCCGGCATCGCCCCCCGCGATCTGCTGCGCGAGAAGGGTACGCCCTACGCCGAGCTTGGTTTGGCCGACGCCGCGCTGTCCGACGATGCGCTGCTCGACGCGATGATGGCGCACCCGATCCTCATCAATCGCCCGCTCGTCGTCTCGCCGCTCGGGGTGAAGCTTTGCCGTCCGTCCGAGGCCGTGCTCGATCTGCTGCCCGAGCCGCAACAGGGCGCGTTCGCCAAGGAAGACGGTGAGCAGGTGGTGGACGCCTCGGGCCAGCGCATCGCCTGATGTTGCTCGCGTTCGCCATCTTCGTCGTCACCATCGCGCTCGTCATCTGGCAGCCGCGGGGGCTCGGCATCGGCTGGAGCGCGATCGGCGGGGCAGTCGTGGCGCTGCTTGTCGGGGTGGTCTCGCTGTCGGACGTGCCGGTGGTGTGGGGCATCGTCTGGAACGCGACGGCGACGTTCGTCGCGATCATCATCGTCAGCCTGCTGCTGGACGAGGCGGGGTTCTTCGAATGGGCGGCGCTCCACGTTGCGCGTTGGGGCGGCGGGCATGGGCGGCGGCTGTTCGTGCTGATCGTGCTGCTGGGCGCGGCGGTGTCGGCGCTGTTCGCCAATGACGGCGCGGCGCTGATCCTGACGCCGATCGTCATCGCGATGCTGCGCGCGCTGGGATACAAGGACAAGGCAACGCTCGCGTTCGTGATGGCGGCAGGGTTCGTCGCCGACACGGCCAGCCTGCCGCTGATCGTGTCGAACCTCGTCAACATCGTGTCGGCCGACTTCTTCCGGATCGGCTTTGCCGATTATGCCGCGGTGATGCTGCCGGTCGATCTGGCCTCGATCGCCGCGACGCTTATCGTGCTGTTGCTGTTCTTCCGGCGCGACATACCGGCGAGCTACGACGTGGCGCACCTGCGCGCTCCGGCCGCAGCGATCCGCGACGCTGCCACGTTCAAGGCCGGCTGGGTCGTCCTCGCCGCCCTGCTCGCCGGCTTCTTCCTGCTCGAACCGATCGGCGTGCCCGTCAGCGCCGTCGCCGCGACCGGTGCTGCGCTGTTGCTCGTCGTCGCGGGGCGCGGGCGCGTCATCGAAACGCGCAAGGTGCTGTCCGGCGCGCCGTGGCAAATCGTGTTGTTCTCGCTGGGCATGTACCTCGTCGTCTACGGCCTGCGGAACGCCGGGCTGACCGACTATCTCGCCGCGCTGCTCGATCGCACCGCGCAGGGCGGCGTATGGGGCGCGGCGTTCGGCACCGGGATCATCGCGGCCTTGCTGTCTTCGGTGATGAACAACATGCCGACCGTGCTGATCGGGGCGTTGTCGATCGACGCGACCCAGGCCACGGGCGCGGTGAGGGAAGCGATGATCTACGCCAATGTGATCGGCTGTGATCTTGGCCCGAAGATCACCCCGATCGGCTCGCTCGCCACATTGCTGTGGCTGCACGTCCTGGGGCAGAAGGGCATCCGCATCGGCTGGGGGTATTACTTCAGGGTCGGTGCGACGCTGACGGTCCCCGTTTTGTTGGTGACGCTTGCCGCGCTCGCCCTAAGGCTCAGTCTGTAATGCCGCTTCGCCCGCTTATCGATCCCGACCATCTGCCCGCACTTGATCGACGCTACGCGCTTCACCGTCCAGCGCTCGGGTTGGGCGCAGCCGACCCGCCGCCGCGCATCCTGCTGCTCTACGGCTCGCTGCGGGAACGGTCCTATTCGCGCCTCTGCATCGAGGAAGCAGCCCGCCTGCTGCAGTTCTTCGGCTGCGAAACCCGCATTTTCGATCCGTCCACGCTGCCGCTGCCCGATCAGGTGAGCGGCGACGATCACCCCGCCGTCCACGAACTGCGCCAATTATCTTTGTGGTCCGAAGGGCATGTGTGGTGCAGCCCCGAACGCCATGGCCAGATCACTGGCATCATGAAGCTTCAAATCGATCACTTGCCGCTCGCGATGGGCGGGATGCGCCCGACGCAGGGCCGCACGCTCGCGGTGATGCAGGTTTCGGCCGGGTCGCAATCGTTCAACAGCGTGAACACGTTGCGCGTGCTCGGCCGCTGGATGCGGATGGTGACGATCCCGAACCAGTCGAGCGTCGCCAAGGCATTCGAGGAGTTCGACGACGCGGGCCGGATGAAGCCGTCAAGTTACTACGACCGGATCGTCGACGTGATGGAGGAACTGGTGCGCTTCACGATCCTGCTGCGTCCACACACCGCGCAGCTGGTCGATCGTTATTCCGAACGGAAGGCGGCAAACGCGCCCATCGATGCGGCCAACGACCTGTCGAGCATCGCTACTGCGCCCCAGCCTGGGCGCTCGACCGACAGCAAGTAACAGCCACCTTCGCGATTGGCAGCCGGCCGCTACGAAGCGGCGCCTGGATCACGCCTCGTGCCCATCCCCCGCTCGCGGCCCCAGATCACCGCGCCGCTACGACGGTTCACGCCGATCTTGGCGTACAGCCGCGCGACGTGGTTGCGCACCGTATTACGCGATAGCGCCAACCGCTCCGCAATCGCGCCGTCGTCCAGATCATCGCAGATCAGTTCGAGGATCTCGCGTTCCCGCGGGCTCAGCCCAACCGCCGGCGCGCGAGCCTCGGGTCGGCGAAGCGTCGCCAGCTTGTCGAGGATCGAATGGCTGAGCCAATTGGTGTCCTTCATCACCGCTTCGATCGCGTCGGCAAGTTCACGCTCGGTCTGCTTGCGCTCGGTGATGTCCTGAAAGGCCCAGAGCACGCACGGCGTGCCGTCCACGCTGATCGCCTCCGCTGAGACGAGGCAATCGATCTCTGCGCCTGCTGTCGACAGGATTCTGCCATCGCCGTCGCGGATACCGCCCTGTTCGGCGAGCATCCGTTCGAGCGCTTCATGCTGTTTGGCGCCATCCCACAGCTTCAATTCATCGGCTGTCTGCCCAACGGCCGCGCCATCGTGGCCGGTCAGCTGCCGGAAGGCGGCATTGATCGCCGATATCCGGTGATCGGCGTTGCGCGTGACCATCATCGCGACGGGGGCCATCTCGAAGATCGCCAGAAGATGCTGCTCGTTGGCCGCTAATGCCTTTTCGGCCTGTCGCCGCGGCTCGAGGTCCGCGAAGGTGAAGAGGAGCGCGTCTTCAGCGGTGACGTCGATCGGCTGGGCGGCGAACAGCACAAGCCGCCTCGATCCGTCGGCGACGCGCAACTCGGCTTCGGTCTGCGACACGACCTCCCCGTTTTCGATGTGTCGCCGGAACGCGCGCAGGTCGGCAAGCCCGTGGAGCAGGTCGAGGCCGAACAGCGTCTTGTCGAGCAAGTCATCCGCGGCAAACCCGGTTAACGTGCTGAACCCCGGGTTCACCTGAACGATGCGCTGATCGTGCAAGCGCACTACGATCGCAGGCGCGGGGTTGGCGTTGAACATCGCCTTGAACCGCACCTCGGCATCGAACCGCTGCGACACGTCGGTGATGACGAGCGCCAGATAATCGGCCTCGCCGCCATCGACATTCATCACGACATCACGGACCTGATGGACCCACCGTACCTCGCCGTCACTCGCGGGTGCGACCTCGACGATCAGGTCGGGAAAGCTTTCTCCCGCGAGCAGGCGGAATAACGGATAGTCGCGATGCTTCATCGCGCGATGATCGCCCGTGCGCAGCAGGAAGCGCTGCGCATAGCCTTCGGCCGTCCCGCCGAGCTGCTCGACGTGTTGGACGCCGTGCATCCGAAGCGCTGACTCGTTGGCGCTCAGGATCGTCCCGGCCGGGTCGATCAGGATCACGCCATCGAGCAACTGCGCCATCAATTGCTGCAGATGGCCGAGCGTGAGCTGGCCTTGGCTCGAAAGCATGTCAGACATTGAGGCCAAGCGCCTGACGCGGCCAGGCGTTCCAAGGCCCGATACCAATCCGTCTAGTGCATCAGCACCAACGGTAGCTCTGGGCCGCAAGCGCCGATCTGAACATTCGAGCGGCTCCGCTGGTTTAGACTTCAAGCAAACACGCGAAAGGAAAAACCATGGGCCTCATCGTCCTTCTTATTGTCGGCGGCCTCATCGGCTGGGTCGCAAGCATGATTATGCGCACCGATGGCCAACAAGGCATCATTCTGAACGTCGTCGTCGGCATTGTTGGCGCATTGCTCGCCGGCTTCATCGTGACGCCACTCATCGGCGGCGCGCCGATCACGAGCGGCGCGATCTCTATCCAGTCGGTGCTGGTGTCGCTGCTCGGCGCGATCGTGCTGCTCGCGATCATCAATCTCTTTCGCCGCGGTTCGCTGCGCTAATCGAAAGAGCTGGTACTGGGTCGGCAATGCTGCCGGCCCAGTATTTTCTACCTGACCCACACCATGCTGCCAGAAGCCGGCCATGCAGTCGCAGTGGGCGGCAATCTGATGTAGAGCTACCCCCGATTACGGCCGGGAACATGCATTGACGGGTAGCTATCTGGCCGGGCGCAGCCTTTTCATCATTCGACAGATAACCAAGCGCATCTGGTTCCGCGCGTCGCTCTTCAGCATCGCAGCGGTCCTGACGGCGCTGCTGGCGGCGTGGATCGCCCCGTTCATCCCTTACGAACTCAGTCTGCGGGTGGGTGGCAAGGCGGTCGACAACATCCTGTCGATCCTGGCATCGAGCATGCTCGCGGTAACAACCTTTGCCCTGTCCGCCTCGGTGACTGCCTATAGCGCAGCGACGAGCACCGTGACCCCCCGTGCGACGCATTGCTTGTCGATGACCGGTTCACGCAAAACGCGCTTTCGACGTTTGTCGGGACATTTCTGTTCAGCATCGTCGGCATCATCGCGTTGACGACGGGACTGTACGGCGCCGAAGGACGCGTCGTCCTGTTCTTCGCCACGATCGTGATCGTGGTCGTCATCGTCATCACCCTACTGCGCTGGATCCAGCATCTGTCGAGCTTCGGGCGCGTGCGGGACACGGTCGAACGAGTGGAAAAGGTCGCCCGCGAGGCGATGGAGGCATGGGCGCAGGCGCCTCATCTCGGCGCGCAGCCGCCGGTCACCATTCCGAACACCGCCACCGCGGGTTTCACCACCAAGTCGGGCTATATAGTCCACATCGATGCATCGGCGTTGGCGCAGCTTGCCGAGCGCCACAACCTCACGATCCATATCGCACCGCTTCCCGGCGCGTTCGTTTTCCCCGAGCGCGCGCTCGTACACATCGTCGGCGAGGTCGGCGATGACTGCCGGAAAGAGATCGTCGATGCCTTCACGATCCAGTCGGACCGCGACTTCGAGCAGGACCCGCGCTTCGGCTTGATCGTCCTATCGGAGATTGCATCCCGGGCATTATCACCCGCAGTGAACGATCCGGGGACCGCGATCCGTGTCCTGGGCGCGGGCCAGCGCGTGTTGTTCGCGCTGGCCGACAACGAGCGCGGATCCGACGCCGGTGTTCACGAGCGGGTCCATGCGCCAGGGCTCAGGATCGAAGAGCTGTTCGACGACTTTTTCCGGCCTATAGCACGCGACGGCGCCGGCAATATCGAGGTGCAATTGCGCTTGCGGGCGACCTTGGCTGCACTCGCGACGCATGCGCCAGGACTGTTCGAATCATCGGCAAGACACCATGCCGCAGCGGCATTGACGCGCGCCGAGGCAGCCATGACTTTCGACGACGATCTTGCCATCCTTCGTACCGCGGCGGCGGGCACCCTCTGATCGAATACTGGCGTCCGGAAGCTGCCGGGGCGTCAGTTGCCCGAGCTGCCGGTCGCGTTCGACAGGGTAGTAATGAGTGCGAACCGCTGGCCGGCTGCTGGCGCCGAAACCGCTGCCAACCCTTGCGTCTGCAGCAAGGCCGCAATCGCGAGTGCCCGGCGCTCGTTGAGCGCGGGTCGGTCGGGGACGGTTCCTTGCGGTAAGCCGGGGACGCCAAGCGCGGGCATGTTCCACCGGCGCGCAGCCCATGCGGACGTCAACACTGCCGCACGCGCCGCATCGTCCAGAATGTCCACGTTGTCGGCGAAGGCGATGATCGGCAGCGGCACCTGCGGGGGAACGATCGCCACATCCCAGCCATCGGCCTCCTCGGTCGCTCGCGCCTCCAGCGTGCGGTAGGTCGCAATCGTCGCGCCCGGCAGCACGCGTGCCGCGGCCGTCGCGCGACGATGATCGCGGTCGATCGTCACGTCGTCCGCGGCAATGCCGGTGATGAGTGCGATCATCGCCGCCAGCTTGCCCAACCGCGCCGCCTCGGCTGCGCCGCTCTCGCCGGCCTGACGCAATTCCTCGCGCTGCGCGTCGATCGCGCCGGCGCCCGCCTCCAGCACGATCTGGTCGAGGTCGAGGCGAACGGGCCGGCCGAGTGTTTCGCCCAGCGCCGCCTGAACGGCCTGCGTCTTCTGCATCGCGCCACGCGGCGTAATGACGACCGCCCGGACCACCAGCGGGGTCGACGCGAAATCGAGGTCGAGCTGAGTCACGCGCGCATCCTCGCCATACCGCTCTCCAAGCATCGATCGAACCTGCGAGACCGCTACCGCCTCGCGCCCGATCCGGTTCAAGGATATGCCGAGCGGCACCGACATGATTACGAAGACCAGGATCAAGCCGATCGACTGCGCCCAGCTCTGCCGACGCGACAGATGATGGCCGAAGCCGTAGAAGCGCGCCATCACCGTCGCGGACAGCGCGATGGTGACGAAGTTGGTGACGAACAGCGCGAACGCCCCAGTCGCGACGGGAACGTTGCGCGTGGCGATACCGTAGCCGACAACCGCCAGCGGCGGCATCAAGGCAGTCGCGATCGCCACCCCGACGATCGTCTCGCCCCGGCCGCGGATGATGGCGAAACTGCCCGCGAGCGCCGCGAACAGCGCCACGGCAAGGTCAAACAGGCTCGGCCGCGTCCGCGCGACGATTTCGGCCGTGGGGGCCTGTAATGGCGAGATCGTCACGATCAGCGCGGTGAACGCGACCGCTGCGGCAGCGCCGAGCGCCAGGGCCTTGAGCGAACGGCGCAGCTCCGCCGAATCGAACAGCGCCAGGCTGAACCCGAAGCCGAGGATTGGACTCATCAATGGCGAGATCAGCATCGCGCCGATCACGACGGCCGGCGACGACAGCAGCAATCCGAGAACTGCAATCCCTGCCGACATCATGATCATGAACGCGTAGCGCGGTGACCACCCGCTTTCCTCCACGATGCGGGCGACCACCGCTTCGTGATCGACCGGCGCGACGATCGATCGGCGCCACCAGCGGT
The DNA here is from genome assembly GCF_020866845.1 of Sphingomonas radiodurans. Taxonomy (NCBI): domain Bacteria; kingdom Pseudomonadati; phylum Pseudomonadota; class Alphaproteobacteria; order Sphingomonadales; family Sphingomonadaceae; genus Sphingomonas; species Sphingomonas radiodurans. Next base: position 1,986,019 of record NZ_CP086594.1, on the reverse strand, counting down.
ATAGCGCAAGGTGATCGAGGCGTTGCCGCGCTTGGGTGACAGCGGGGGCGTCAGTCATCCGACCGGGCTATGACTCAACCAACACCGGTATGTCACCCCCCGGGGGACGATCGCAGCGCGCGACGCGATGGCATCAGGTACTCGCGGTGGAAGAGGGCGTGTCCTTCTGTGGTTCCTCGAACGTCGCCCAATCGCCCCCCTCAGGGGGACTCGGCGGTGCCCCCGCGATGCTGGTCGGCTCCTTGATCGCGCCGGTATGCACCCGGTGCAGGTGCACCTTGGCGATCATGTTCGCCGAGATCGGCGCGGTGATGAACAGGAACAGCGAGATCAGCAGCTCATGCGCGGTCCAGATGCCGAGCCGCGCCTGGAAATACACCACCGACGCGAGCAACAGCGCGCCCAGCCCCAGCGTCGTCGCCTTCGTCGGGCCGTGCAACCGCTCCATCGTCGAGGGCAGCCGCACCAGCCCCCAGCTGCCGATCAGGACGAAGCCGGCGCCAAGCAGCACGAGGCCAGCGATGAGAGCATCGACGAGCGCGCTCATTCGACGATGTCCCCGCGCAGGATGAACTTGCAATACGCGATCGTGCTGACGAACCCGACCATCGCCAGCAGCAGCGCGGCCTCGAAATAGGTGTCGCCGCCGCTCAACATCCCGATCAGCACGATCAGCGCGATCACGTTGATCACCATCGTGTCGAGCGCGACGATGCGATCGCCCAGCGCCGGCCCCTTCAGCAGTCGCCAGCCATTGAACAGCAACGCCAGCGCAACCTCGACCGACGCGATCTGGAGCGACAGTTCGATCATATGAAAACCTGCTGAAGCCGCGCCTCGTAGCGCGCCTTGATACGCGCGATCTCGGCGGCTTCGTCAGTCACATCGAGCGCATGGACGAGCAGATAGCGTCCGTCCGCCGACACGTCGGACGATACCGTCCCGGGCGTCAGGCTGATCGTTCCCGCCAGCATCGTCACCGCCTCGGGCGTGGTCAGCTCGATCGGGATGACGAGCCAGCGCGATCGCAAATCCCGGTTGCGTCGGAACAGGATCAGCCAAGCAACCTGGAAGTTCGCCACGAGAACATCGAACAGCACCACCGCAAGATACGCAATCAGCGCACGCCCGAAGCGGATCCGCGGACGATCGGGCCAGAACGGCTGGGTGAACTTGGGCAGGATCACGCCCAGGATCGTGCCGACCACGAACCCGCCGACGGTGATGGTATTGGCCATCAACAGCCATACGACGAGCAGCATCGCCGACAGCGCGGGATGCGGCAACAACCACCGTATCATCGCCCCTCTTCCAGCACTGCGCTCAGATAACGCTGAGGCGCGAACAATTGCGCCGCCGTCGCCTGTGCCTGTGCGGTTGCCCAACCGGCCCCGAGCGTCAGCAACGCAAGCGCCGCCAGCAGTGCGCATGGGGCGATCAGCTCCGCGCGCGACCTGTCCGGGCAGACCACGGCATCGCCCTCGGGCGCATCCTTCCAGAAGACCGCGCTGCCACTGCGCGCAAAGCCGATCACGCCGAACAGCGTCGTCCCCAGCACGGTCGCCCAGATCAGCGGCCATGCCGCGGTCGTGGCAACCGTCTGAAGCACGAACAGCTTGCCGACGAAGCCCGACAGCGGCGGCAGGCCGACGGTTGCCACGGTCGCGCCGAGAAACAGCAGCGCGGTCGCTTGCTGCTCGGCGAAGCGCGGGCTGGCGACCACCGCATCGCCATATTGCCCGCGGCGACGCAGCGTGACGTCCGCCACCAGGAACAGCGCCGCCCCCGCCAGCGTCGAATGGACGAGGTAGAACAGGCCAGCAGCAGTCGTCGCCTGCGTCCAGCACGATATCGCCAGCAGCAGCGTGCCGGTCGATCCGAGCAGCGCAAACGCCGCTTGTTCCCGCATCGCGCGCGCGCCCAGCACGCCGAGGAAGCCGATGGTCGCGGTCAGCACCGCGGCAGGCATCAGCCACGGATCGGGCACCCACGCCGCGGCGCCTGCGCCATCGTTGAAGATCAGCGGCACGGTGCGCAGCATCGCATAGACGCCCACCTTCGTCATGATCGCAAACAATGCCGCCACGACTGGCGTGGTCGCGGCATAGGTGCGCGGCAGCCACAGATGCAACGGCGCCACCGCAGCCTTCAGCGCGAACACCGTCAGCAGCAGCAACCCGGCCATGCGCACCAGCCCCTGATCCGCCGCGCCGAGTGCCGCGACCCGCCGTGCGAGATCCGCCATGTTGAGTGTGCCGGTCAGACCGTACAGCAGCCCGAGCGCGATCAGGAACAGCGCCGATCCGACGATATTGACGATGACGTAGCCGACCCCGGCCTTCAGCCGCGCCGCGCCCTGGCCGTGCAGCATCAATCCGTACGAGGCGATTAGCAGCACCTCGAAGAACACGAATAGGTTGAACAGATCGCCCGTCAGGAACGCGCCGTTCAGGCCGAGTAGCTGGAAATGGAACATCGGATGGAAATGCCACCCCTTGCGATCCACCGCCGTGATGATGGCATGGACCATGACGATCATCGCCAGCGCCGCCGCCAGCACCAGCATCATCGCCGACAGGCGATCGTGCACCAGCACGATGCCATACGGGGCGACCCAGCCACCCAGCGCATAGACGCGAATCGCATCGTCCTGCGCGATGCCGAACAGCGCGAGCGCGGCGACAAGCATCGCCATGCAACCTGCCAGCGAAATGGCGACGCCGACCCGCCGCCGTCGCCGCATCACCAGCAGCGCGAGCGGCGCTGCGATCGCCGGTATCACGATCGGCGCGATGACTAGGTGATCGAGCGCGGTCATGGCGCCGGCTCGTCGCGTAGCTGGTCGCTGGGCGCATCTACCACGCCGTCCACCTGGTCGGACCCGGTTTCGAGGAAGCTGCGCAGCGACAGGATCACCACCAATGCCGTCATGCCGAAGGTGATGACGATCGCCGTCAACGCCAGCGCTTGCGGCAGCGGATCGGCGTGAGCGACCACGTCCTTGGCGTAGAGCGGCGGCCGATCGACGATCAATCGCCCGACGGCGAACAGGAACAGGTTCACCGCATAGGACAGCAACGTCAGCCCGAGCACCACCTGGAACGTGCGGCCACGCAGCGCGAGATAGACCCCGCCCGCGGTCAGCACGGCGATCGCGCTGGCGATCAGGAACTCGAGGCTCATCGCGCGCCCTCCGCCTCGTTTCGCTCGCCGGACTTCGCGGCACGCTGTGCGACGTGGCTGAGCTGCGCCAATGCCATCATCACCGCGCCCAGTACGACGAAGACCACGCCCAGGTCGAAGAACATCGCGGTCGCCAGCTCGAACGTGCCGATCAGCGGCAGCGTGAAATAGCCGAAGCTGCTCGACAGAAACGATGCCCCGAACACAAGCGACCCGAGCCCGGTCGCGACGGCGGTCAGCACGCCATAAGCGATCAGCGGATGCTCGCCGATCTTTCGCCGCTCGTCGGTCCAGTCGAAGCCGGACGCCAGATATTGCAGCAGGATCGCGATGGCGAAGACGAGTGCGGCGATGAATCCGCCGCCCGGCTGGTTATGTCCGCGCAGGAAGATGTAGATGCCGACGAGCAGTGCCAGCGGCAGCAGCAGGCGCGTTGCCATCACGAACATCATCGGGTGTCGCTCGGGCGAATGCGGCATGTCCTCGCGCCATTCGCGCAGCCGGCGACCCGCAACACCGCGCGCGGCGGGCTCGAGCAGCGCGAAGATCGCCAGCCCCGCGATGCCCAGCACGATGATCTCGCCCATCGTGTCGAAGGCGCGGAAATCGACCAGCGTGACGTTCACGACATTCGTGCCGCCACCGCCTGAATAACTGTTGGCCCAGTGATAGGCGGAAACCGAATCGAGCACCTCGCGCGTCATGATCGCCCAGGCCGCCCATCCCGTGCCCAGCCCCGCGGCGATCCCGAGCGCGCCGTCGCGCGTGCGGCGCGGCAGGCTCGACAAGCGCTGCGGCAGCTTGGGCATCAGGTGCAACGCCAGCAGCAGCAGCAGGATCGTCACCACCTCGACCGCGATCTGCGTCAGCGCGAGATCGGGCGCGGACAAATGGACGAACGCCAGCGCAATAACGAGGCCAATGACGCTGATGAACACCAGCGCGAGGAAGCGTTGCCGCTGCGTCACGACGACGGTCAGTGTCGCCGCAACCAGCGCGAACCAAGCGACGATCGCGACCGGTGAGGCGGGCTGCGTCGGCCGGCCGCCCGCCCGCAACCCGCCGCGCGTCCATGCCGCCTCGATGCCCAGCGCCACCGCGACGGCGAACAGCACGAACAGATAGCGTTGGAGCGATGCGGCATGCACGGCAAGCGACGCCCATCGCGTGGTCGCCACGATCGCTTCCATTGCCGTGTCGAACATCCGCCTGGCGTCGAGCGTAGCCTTGCCCGCGAACACCGCTGCGACGCCATCGTACCGCCACACCAGCAGCGCCCCCACCGCCACCGCGGCGATGCTCATCATCAGCGCTGGATTGATGCCGTGCCACAGCGCAAGGCTTAGCGTCGGCGCAGCGCTGCCCGTAACCGCGGCCGTGGCAGCCGCGACGAGCGGGCCGGCGAGCGTCATCGGCAGCAATCCCAGCGCAAGCGCGACGCCGACCAGCACGATCGATGGCCCAACCATCGCCATGCCGGGATCGTGTGGGGCTGCGACTTCTCCGGTAAGTCTCGCGCCGAAGAACAGCTTCACCGCATATCGCAGCGAATAGGCGGCGGACAGCATCGCGGCGAGCGTCGCCAGCAGCGGCACCAGCAAATCCTGCCCGGCAAAGGCGGTGTGAACGCTTTCCTCGAGCATCATCTCCTTGGAAATGAACCCGCCCAGTGGCGGCAACCCCGCCATCGCCGCCGCTGCCAGCGTCCCCAGCGTGGCAGTGATTGGCATCAACGCGGCCAGCCCGCCCAGTCGCCGGATGTCGCGCGTTCCCGTCTCGTGATCGACGATCCCGGCGTTCATGAACAAGGCGGCCTTGAACGCCGCATGATTGAGGATGTGGAACACAGCCGCCGCCGCGGCGGCGGCGGTGCCGAAACCGAGCAGCATCACCATCAGCCCCAGCTGGCTGATCGTCGAATAGGCAAGGATCGCCTTCAGATCATCACGGAACAGCGCGACGCCCGCCCCGAAGATCATCGTGACAAGGCCAGTGGCAGTGACGAGGTAGAACCATTCCTCGCTTCCCGCGAACACCGGCCACAGCCGCGCCAGCAGGAAAACGCCCGCCTTCACCATCGTCGCCGAATGGAGGTAAGCGCTCACCGGCGTCGGCGCGGCCATCGCGTGCGGCAGCCAGAAGTGGAACGGGAATTGCGCCGATTTGGTGAACGCGCCGAGCAGCACCAGCACGAGCATCGCCGGAAACATCGGCGACGCGCGGACCACGTCGCCCCGCTCGAGGATGGTCGCCAGTTCGTACGAGCCAGCCGCCTGCCCCAGCAGTACCATGCCGCCGATCAGCGCCAGCCCGCCGCCGCCGGTCACCGCCAGCGCCATGCGCGCGCCCTGCCGGGCGTCGGCGCGTTCGCGCCAGAAGCCGATCAGCAGGAACGACGACAGGCTGGTCATCTCCCAGAAGACGAGCATCAGCAGCACGTTGTTCGACAAGGCAATGCCGACCATCGCGCCCTGGAACAGCATCAGAAACGACAGAAAACGCCCCGTCGCTTCGTCCTTCGCAAGATACCCTTGCGCGTAGATCACGACCAACAGCCCGATGCCCAGGATCAACCCGGCAAACAGCAGCCCGAGCGGATCGAGCCACAGGCTGAGATCGAGCCCGAGCGCCGGCACCCACGCGGTCTGCGCGGTGATCGGCGTCCCGGCGAGCACTGTCGGTGCTGCACTCAGCAGCAAGGCCAACCCGCCCGCGCTCGCGCCCGCGGCAATCGCAACATGCACGCGCCGACCCCTGTCGCGACACAGCGCCAGCAGCAGCGCCGCCGCAAAGGGCAGCATCGTCAGGACAGCGAGGATCATCCGGTAAGGTTCCTGGAGGCCAAGTCCGACGAGGGCTCATGGCAGGATGCGTTGCCTCGGTCGACCGAAAGCGGGCCGCCGACGCGGCACAGGCTGGTGGCAAGCCTGCAAAACAGCGGTTCTGACAATCTTCGCAACATATCGAAATCTGCGGGACATGTGGGTTTCTCACAACGCTCCAAGAGGCGGGCGCACGAGATTCCTGCGCGCACGCACCGGGAGCCGACGGCTGCCCGGGGTGACATTGGTAATTGTTTTGAACACTTCGTTTGCTCGTCCGCGGTTCGCGGCGATGTCGCTCGGCTGCACGATCCTGGCCGTAACGCCGGTGGTCGCGGCGGCACAGAATAGGCTAGCGCCGCCTGGTCCCGGCACCGAACGCGCGCCGGTCGCGCCTGCGGTGGAGCGGCAGATCAAGTCACTGCGCGTCGAGGGATCGCAGCGCATCGAGGCGGAAACCGCGCTCAGCTACACCAAGCTGCGAATCGGCCAGACGTATACCAACGAGACGCTCGATCAGGCGATCAAGGATCTGTACGCGAGCGACCTGTTCGCCGACGTCACCGTATCCGGCGCCGAGAGCGGCGACATCGTGCTGCGGGTGCGCGAGAACCCGATCATCAACCGCGTGATCCTGGAGGGCAACAAGCGCCTGAAGGAAGACAAGATCACGAAGGAAATCAGGCTCAAGCCGCGCCAGGTGTTCACGCGGACGGCGGTGCGGCAGGATGTGGCGCGGATCGTCGAACTGTATCGCCGCCAGGGCCGGTTCGGCGCCAGCGTCGCGCCCAAGATGGTCGCGCTCGATCAGAACCGCGTCGACGTGGTGTTCGAGATCAGCGAAGGGCCGAAATCCAAGGTCCGCCAGATCAACATCATCGGCAACGAGGTGTTCGACGACGACAAGTTGCGCGAGCAGATGGCGACCAAGCAGGCACGCCTGTTCCGGCTGCTGTCGTCGAACACGACCTACGATCAGGATCGGCTGGCGTACGACCAGCAGAAGCTGCGGCAATTCTACCTGACCGAGGGCTATGCCGATTTTCGCGTGACGAGCGCGGTCGCCGAGCTGACGCCGGACAAGGAAGACTTCATCATCACGTACGTGGTGGAGGAAGGCGCGCGCTATAAGTTCGGCGACGTCACGGTCGACAGCGACATCCGCGACTTCGACGACAAGGCGCTGGCTAAGACGCTCGTGCCGAAGAAGGGCGATTGGTACAATGCCAAGTTGATCGAGGACACGATCGACAGCCTGAGCCAGACGACCGGCCTGTTCGGCTATGCCTTCACCCAGATCGAACCCGAGATCCAGCGCGACAAGGAAGCGCTGACGATGTCGATCAACTTCCACATCGCCGAGGCGAAGCGGTCGTACATCGAGCGGGTCGACATCACGGGCAACACGCAGACGCAGGACAAGGTGATCCGGCGCGAGATCCGGCTGGCCGAAGGCGATGCGTTCAACAGCTTCCAGGTGAAGCGCTCGCAGGACCGCATCAACAGCCTTGGGTACTTCCAGGAGAAGTTCGAGATCAAGCAGACGCCGGGCTCGACGCCCGATCGCGTCGTGCTGGGCGCGAACGTCGAGGAACGGGCGACGGGCGAGCTGCAGCTGTCGGCTGGGTATTCGAGCCAGGAAAATGCGCTGCTTCAAGCCAGCATCACGCAACGCAATTTCCGCGGCAAGGGCCAGGAACTGCGGCTAAGCGGCAACTACTCGGCCTCCTCCAAATCGGTCGAATTGGGCTTCACCGAGCCGTACCTGTTCGACCGGAACATCGCGGTCGGGGTCGACGTGTTTCGACGGGACTACCGATCCTTCAGCTCGTCCGACAACAACAACACGACCTATGAACAGGTATCGACGGGGTTGCAGCTCAGAGCAGGGATTCCGCTGACCGAATTTTGGCAGTTCGCCAGCCGGTACACACTCAGCTACGAACAGGTCTCGCTCGACGAGGCGACCTATTATACCAACGGCGCATGTGATTCCGCCTTGGCGGGGCAGTATCTTTGCGATGCGGTGGGAAACCGCTGGACGTCTTCGATCGGCTACTCGTTAATCTACGACAGCCTGAACAGTCGTATCCGTCCAACATCCGGGAACAGATTGACGTTCAGCCAGGACTTCGCCGGCCTCGGCGGTGACGTGCGCTATCTGCGCACGCGCGCGGAGGCTTCGAAATACTGGAACGTCGGGTCGGGATTTGTCCTGAGTGCGCAGCTCGAGGGCGGCCACATCTTCGGGATCGGGCAGGACGTGCAGCTCACCGACCGCTTCTATCTCGGTGACCCGCAAATGCGCGGCTTTGACATTCGGGGTGTCGGGCCGCGGGTCACACGCACGATCTACGACACGAGCGTGACCCCCGCGACGCTGTCGACCGACTCGGCCAACATCACGCAAGACGCGTTGGGCGGCACGACCTATTATCGCTCCCGCCTGGAACTCGAGCTTCCGCTCGGCACCGGCGCGCGCGAACTGGGGCTTCGGCCATCGATCTACATGGATGTCGGCGCGGTATTCGGCGGCACGTCACCCAGACTGACCGACACATGCGCGGCTGCCAACGCGGCCGGATCGGCCTGCACCGCCCCGCTGCGGCAATATACGAACGATGACGGGGCGCTGCTCTATCTCGACGCGGACGGGAACGCGACGACGACCAACACCGGGACGCCGTATAACTACTCGCTCAGCGCCTATAAGGAGATCTATCAGGGCAACAGCGCGTCGCCGCGGCTCTCCGTCGGCATCGGTGTGAATTGGACCTCGCCATTCGGTCCGCTGCGGATCGACCTCGCGAAAGCGCTGCTTTCTCAACCCGGCGACGATACGAAGCTGATCACCTTCTCCGTTGGCGGTCAGTTCTAGGCGATGGTGACGCTGCCGACAAAGAAGCCGGTCTGATCGCACGCGGGGCTATCCACGCAGACTGACAGTTCGGCCGAAGCGCTTCAGAACATTCAAACATTTCATGCTCGACGGACCCAGATTGCAGCGACGCACGTTCCTTCAACGACCATCACCGCCGACTGGCACCCGGCAGCGGCGCGAAGTGGCGCATCAAATCGAAGGAACGCGCATGTCGACCCCCGAGGACCTCAAGGAAATCTACACCGACGAGCTGAAGGATCTGTGGTCGGCCAACGACCAGATGCAGAAGGTCGTTAAGAAGATCACCGCAAAGGCCAGTGATCCGGCGCTCAAGGAGATGCTGACGAAGTCGCAAGACGGGATCGCCAAGCACACTGACGTGCTGAAAGAGCTGATCGCCAGCCACGAAGAGAAAGTGTCGAAGGAGCATTGCAAGGGCATGGAGGGCTTGGCCGCCGAAGCCACCAAGCACGTGCTGGAAGAGGGACCGAAGAAGGGCCCGCTGCTCGATGTCCTGATCATCGCGCAATATCAGCGGATGACGCATTACGGCATCGCCGGCTTTGGCACCGCAGCGGCGTATGCCGAAGCGCTGGGCTTGAAGGACGACAGCAAGAAGCTGAACAGCGCCACCAAGGAAATCTACGGCGGCGACGAATATATGACCAAGCTCGCGGAGACCTCGGTCAACCTCCAGGCCGAAGACGCCTGATGCAGCTTGCCCGCCTGGGAAACACCGGGCGGGCATTGCTCCCCTCATCTGGAGAAGACGATGACCGTCACACTCAGCGCTACCTTTGACACCCGACGCGAAGCCGAAATGACGATCGAGCGGCTGGTCCAGCAGTTCGACCTCGATCGCGCCGCCATCGCCGTATCCGCCGCCGGCAACGAGAACAGCGTCGGCGAGGAGCAGGCCGGCTCGGACACGCGCTCGGATGAGCCAACGCCCGAAAGTCGCGATGACGCACCGTTGAACGGCGCGATCGCAGTCTCCGTCGCCCTCGCCGACGCCGATTCGGCCAGCGAGGTCCGCGCGGCATTTGCCGAGTTCCACGCCGACGATGTGGAGGAGGACGATCAGCCTCTCGACAACAGCTCACATGCGTGATGATCGTTAAATTGTAAAAGCAGCTTGGTAAGCGCGCGCTCCTAGGCTAATGCGCGCGCTTTATGCCCGCTGCCAGACCGTCGGAAGCCGAGAAACATGCAAATTATCGTTCGTGACAACAATGTCGATCAAGCGCTTCGTGCGCTCAAGAAGAAGCTGCAGCGCGAAGGCGTTTACCGCGAGATGAAGCTTCGCCGGCACTATGAGAAGCCCTCGGAGAAGCGCGCTCGCGAGCACGCAGCCGCGGTTAGCCGCGCGCGCAAGGCAGATCGCAAGCGAGCCGAACGCGATCGGTGATTCGCAGCTACCGCTCGGGTAGCTAGAAAGCGTTATCCGAATTTCGGGTCGCCCCGTACCATCGCGGTCGGGGTGACCCAAGTTATCGTTGACTTGGGCGCTCGTAGATCGCTTTCGGGCATCTCCGCGTCGTAAGCGGGGCCTCAATACCGCTCGCCGTATGATTGGCATCATCAGGCGTTACCTGACCGCTTTCATGAACAGCCGCGTTCCGCGCCGTACCCGTGCGTCGATGGTCTCGCCGCTGACCGGTTGCAGCACCTTGAACTCAAGCTCCTTGTCGATGAACCCCTTCCACAGCGCGAACAAGTCTGCCGCGGCAAGCAGCGGGTCGTCGATCACAATTTCACCGCTGGCATGTGCTTCCCCAAGCATCCCGGCCAGTCGCAAACGGCAAGCTCCTGGCCCGACGTCGAAAAACCGGCGCGCCATTGCCGGCGAATGCTTGAGGTCATGCGCCAGCATCCGGTCGAGCAGCATATGCTCAGTCGAGAACAGGAAGCGTAGCAGGATCGATCCATAGGCGTTGAGCCGCTCGACCAGCGATCCGTCCTCGAACGGCCAACTCTCGAAAGCCTGTTCCATCTTCGCCATCTCGCGGCGCACCACCGCCTCGAAGAGCGCCTCCTTGTCTTCAAAGCGTTTGTATACGGTCACCTTCGACACGCCGGCGCGCGCCGCGACGTTTTCCATGGTCGTGCTGCTGAAACCGTCTTCGAAGAAGCACCTTCGGGCGCCCTCGAGAATCGCCTCGTCCTTGGCCGGATCGGGCGAGCGCCCACCAGATCGATTGCGGACCCGTGCGGGTAAGTCCTTACTCAGCATCAAAACTGTACGCTTGCGTTCATGAACGTGTGCGTACACTATAAATGCATGCCGCGCGAATCGGCATAGCCGGGGCCCGTGAACGCATGAGCTGGATCGCGATCCGAATGTTGACGGGGGACCGGGTCAAGTTCCTGGGACTCCTCTTTGGTGTCGCCTTCTCGACCTTGCTCATCACGCAGCAGCTGACAATCTTCGTCAACCTGCTGCTCCGCGGCGCGGCGCCGGTCAATGAGGTTGTGACCGCCGACATTTGGGTGATGGATCGCTCCGGCCGGACCGCGGACGTCACGCTGCCGATGCCCGCGACGGCGCTCGATCGCGTCCGCGGCGTGCCGGGGGTCGCGTGGGCAGCGCCGATCATTCGTTCCGGCGCGACGGTGCGCACCCCCGCGGGGGAGCTTGAGCCGGTGAGCGTCATCGGCCTCGACGATGCGACGTTGATCGGCCTTCCACGCACGATGTTGCAGGGCAGTTCAAATGCTCTCGCGGAACCCGACGCGGTGTTCATCGACGATGTCGGGTCACGCAAGCTATTTCCGGATGGCGGCGCGGTCGGTACTCGGCTGGAACTCAACGACCAGCGCGCGGTCGTCCGCGGAGTGGTCGATGCCGACCCCAGCTTTACTTCGACCGTCATTCTCTACACCCGTTACTCGAACGCACTCGCCTTCGTGCCGGGCTCGCGCAACCGGCTATCCTTCGTCCTCGCCCGAGCAGCCCCCGGCACTGATCCAAAGCAAGTCGCGCAAGCGATCGAGCGAGCCACCGGCTTGCGCGCCCGAACCAGGGAGGAGTTCGCGGGCGACGGCGTCCAGTACATCATCGACAATACCGGAATCCCGATCAACTTCGGTATCACCGTGGCGCTCGGCTTCATCGTCGGCGTGGCTATCGTCGGCCTGACTTTCAGCCTCTTCATCCGCGACAATATCAAGCAGTTCGGCGCGCTGAAGGCGATCGGGGTCACTAACGGGAAGCTCCGGCTGATGGTAGCGGCGCAGTCCGCCATGGTCGGCCTGATCGGCTATGGCCTGGGCATCATCCTCGCCGTTCTGTTCATCGTTGTAGGTGCCAACAGCAGCGATGCATTCAAGGGCTTCTACACGCCCTGGCAGATCCCGATGATCACTGCCGCAGTCGTGATCGTCATGATCCTGCTCACTGGTCTCGTCGCGTTGCGCACGGTGCTCAAGACCGAACCGGCCGAGGTCTTCCGGTGAGCGCGGCGATCAACATCGCCGGGGTCACCAAGGAGTTTCCGGTCGGCGACACCAGCGTGCGCGTGCTCCACGGCATCGACGTTTCGGTACGGTCGGGCGAACTCACCTATCTCGTCGGTGAATCGGGTTCGGGGAAGACGACCCTGATCTCGATCGTCGCCGGCATCCTTTATCCCACCGCCGGCCGCGTCGAAGTGTTTGGTACCGACATCTACACGTTGACCGATACCCGTCTCGTCGAGTTTCGGCTGAACACGATCGGTTTCATCTTCCAGCAATATAACCTGCTGCCGACGCTGACCGCGGCGGAGAATGCCGCCGTGCCGCTGATCGCCTCAGGGATGCGGCGCAAGGACGCGGTCGAGCGCGGGCGGGCGTTGCTGGAGCGGCTTAACATCGGTGATCAGGCTGACAAACTGCCCCGCCAACTCTCCGGCGGCCAGCAACAGCGCGTGGCGATCGCCCGCGCTCTGGTTCACGAGCCGCGCCTCGTCGTTTGCGACGAGCCGACCGCCGCGCTCGATGCGCGATCCGGCCGGCGAGTGATGGACCTGTTGCGCGAAGTCGCGCTCGCGGCCGAGCGCGCGGTGATCATCGTCACGCACGACAACCGGATCTTCGACCTCGCCGACCGCATCCTCGCGATGGAGGACGGGCGTATCACTCACGACGGGCGCGAGATGCCCCAGGATCATTAAGGACCGGATCGATTCGATGGCGCGCCTGAACTTTTCACGACAGATCCTGCCGATCCTGGCGGTGATTGCGATCATCGTCGCAGCAGTGCTGGTGCTCCGCACCCAGCCCAACCGCGCCATCGCCCAACCGGCGCGCACCCCGCCGAACGCCCCCGCCGGCATTGGCGCCACGGTAGCCGGCGCCGGCGTGGTCGAGCCGGCGAGCGAGTTGATCGAGATCGGCGCGCAGGTGCCTGGCGTGGTCGATCGCGTCTTTGTCGCGGCGGGCGACAGTGTCCCGGCCAACGCACCGCTGTTCTCCGTCGACAGCCGCGAGGCTCGCGCCGCGGTCGACGAGGCTGGCGCGCGGCTCCAGCGGCTGCGGCAGAACGCCGCGGCCGCCAGTACGACACTGTCGGTCGCCCGGCGGCAGTTCGCGCTCTATGCCGAGGCGGGCGACCCGCGCGCGGTCAGTCGGCAGGAAGTGATCGCGCGGCAGGGCTCGGTCGAGGATGCCGCTGCGCAGGTCGCCGTTGCGCGAGCGCAGGTCCGCGAGGCGGAAGCGCAGCTTGAAAGTGCCCGCGTCGCGCTTGCCCGTCATCTCGTCCGCGCACCGCGCGCCGCGACGGTGCTTCAGCTGCGTACGCGCGAAGGCGAGTATGCACCCGCCGGTCAGCAGGGAAACGGTAACCAGGAACCGCTGATGACGATGGGCGTCACCGATCCGCTGCACGTTCGCATCGATGTCGACGAGAACGAGATTTGGCGCGTCGCGATTGGCCAGCCGGCGATCGTCAGCCCTAAAGGCGCGGCCGGGCAGCGGATCCGCGCGCGCTTCGTTCGCGCCGAGCCGCTGATCGTGCCCAAGCGTTCGCTGACCAACGCTTCGACCGAGCGCGTCGATATTCGCGTGCTGCAGCTGATCTACGCTCTGCCCGCGAGTTCGAACCGCTTCTTCATCGGGCAGCAGGTTGACGGCTTCATCCCGGCGCGAGCCGCGCGATGATCCGCGCGCTCTTCCTGGCGCTGCTGCTCGCCGGCTGCGCGACCGTCGAACGCGCGCCGCCGCCAGCGCTAGCCGAAGCGACACTGCCGCCGGCTTTCGCGCTGCTTGACCGCGAACGCGTCGAGGCCGGCAGTATTGCCGCGCTGCTACCGCGCGCCGACGCTGCCTATGCGGAGCTTGAACGGCAGGCGCTGGCCTCTGCGCCGACGCTGGAGGCCGCTGTCGCGCGGATCGACGCCGCACGCGCCGGCACGCGCATCGCGCGCGCCGAGCAACTGCCTAACATCAGCGCGTCCGGCACGGCCGCGCGCGAACGGATCAATCAGCAGCAGTTCGGCGGTGCGCTGCCGCCCGGGATCGTTATCGATCCCAACCGGACGACCTACAATATCGCGCTTAACGGCAGCTGGGATGCTGACCTGTTCGGCCGACTGCGCGCGAGCCGGCGCGCGGCGGCGGCGCGGCTCGACGCCGCGAACGCCGATGCGGCGGGCGTGCGCCTGGCGCTCCAGGCCGACATTGCCCGCGCCGTGATCGATGCGCGCGCCCTCGATACGCGCGAGACCGTGGCCCGGCGCGACATCGCGAATGCCACCGATCTGGTAGTAGTGACGCGCATCCGCGCCCGCGCCGGCATCGCCCCCGGCTTCGATCTCGTCCGTGCGCAATCGCTTGAGGCGGATGCCACGGCCCGGCTTGAGCCGATTCTCTCCCAGCGCGCCGCAGTAATCGGCCAGCTCGTCACGCTCACCGCTTTGCCAGCGCAGCAAGTGCTGTCGACGTTGCGACTGCCCGCCGGCCCTGCGCTGGGCTCGGTACCGGCACTGGCGGTGCCCTCGGTCCTGCTGCGCGCCCGCCCCGACGTCGCCGCCGCCGAACGCCGTCTCGCCGCGGCCGACCAGGAAATCGCGGCGGCCGCGGCCGAGCGCTATCCTCGGCTCTCGATCACATCGGCGTTGGGACTGTTCACGCTCGGCTTGAGCAACCTTTTCGATGATCGTTCACTAACGGGTTCGCTGGGTGCGGGGATTGCCGGACCGTTGCTGGATTTCGGACGCGTCGGCGCGCGCATCGACCAGAGTCAGGCCGAGGCACGCGAAGCATTCGCCGACTATCGGCGACAGCTGTTTGCCGCATTGGGCGAAACCGAAGCCGCCCTTGGCGCCATTAGTGCCGCTGATCGCCGTGCCGCGGCACTCGAGCGACAATCAGCTATCGACGCCGACGCCGTCACCTTGGCACGGGAGCGCTATCGACGTGGGCTGGATTCCTTCCTCACCGTGATCGATGCCGAACGGACCAGCCTCAACTCGCGCACAAACGCCGTCGAAGGCCGAGCCGACGCGGCGCGCTCGCGCGTGGCGCTGTATCGCGCCGCTGGTGGCGAACCTGCTGCGCAATAGACGACTAGGCTTCGTAAGGTTGATCGCGCCGATGCCTCGCTAGCCGATTTCCCGTGGTGATCTCGATCCTTGTAGATCTGATCTGAAGGCGTCTCGCGATCAAACGAGTTGACTCGATCGAACCACTCGCCACCAGTTGCTCTGGAGACCGTGAGGGAAAAGATTCCCCCCGCCGCAACCAGGAGATTGCAGAAGGTGCATTATCAGGAGCTTTCGCAAGCACGTCGCGAGCTGACCGGACCGGGCGGCACCTTCGAGATCGTCGAGGCCGATGTGCTGGGGCGCCGCGTGCGAACCTTCGCAAATGCGCCGAATTCGGTGCGCGACCTCTGGCTGTCGACAACGCAGTTCGCCGATCGCCCGTACCTCGTCTATCATGACGAGAGGCTGACCTATAGCGAAGCGCATGCGCAGGTAAATTCCGTCGCCGCCTGGCTTTGGGCACACGGGGTGCGGCCCGGTGATCGGGTGGCAATCGCCATGCGCAACTATCCCGAGTGGCTGCTGGCATACTGGGCGTGCGTCTCGATCGGCGTCGCTGCGGTCGGCATGAACGCATGGTGGACCAGCGAAGAGATGGCCTATGCGCTTGCCGATTCCACGCCCAAGGTGATGTTCCTTGATGCCGAACGCCTCGCGCGGATGCGTGAGCGGGATGATATCTCCTCGGGTTTACAACTTGTCGGTGTGCGGCTTTCTGATGCCGACCTGGCCGGCTCGCCCGAAGTCACCCCTTGGGCGCAGGTCGTAGCGTGCGACGGCGCGCTGCCAGACGTATCGATCGATTCCGATGACGATGCCTGCATCTTCTATACCTCGGGAACAACCGGGTTCCCCAAGGGCGCGCAGCTGACCCATCGCGGTTGCCTGACCAACCTGTTCAACATGATGTACGCTGGTGCCTCCACCGCGCTGGCTTTGGAACGCGCGACGGGGGTCGCTCCGCCCGCTGAGCCACCTGCCCCGCCCGTGACGCTGCTGACCACGCCGCTATTCCACGTGACCGCCAATAACTGCGGAACATATGCCGCAACCGCCGCTGGTGGCACGCTGGTGCTGATGTACCGCTGGGATGCGGGCGAGGCGCTTCGGTTGATCGCTCGCGAGAAAGTCAGCGCGATGAGTGGCGTCCCGACCATGGCGCGCGAGCTCATCAATCACCCCGCGTTCGCGACGACCGACACCTCGAGCCTAGTCTCACTCGCCGGCGGGGGCGCGCAGGTGCCGCCCGATCTCGTCCACAAGATCGATGACGAGGTGAGCACCGCCCGCCCGAGCACCGGCTACGGCATGACCGAGACGTGCGGCATCATCACGTCGGTCAGCGGCGATTTCTTCGTCGACAAGCCAGACAGCGCGGGGCCGGCGATGCCAAGCTTCGAGGTCAAATGCGTCGATGACGACGGCAACACCGTCCCGGCCGGCGCTATCGGTGAATTGTGGGTCAAGGGCGCCGCCGTCATCAAGGGGTATATCAACCGGCCCGACGCGACCGCCGCCGCGATCACCGATGGCTGGCTACATACCGGCGATATCGCGCGTATCGACGATAACGGATTCATCTTCGTCGTCGATCGCAAGAAGGACATGGTGATCCGCGGCGGCGAGAACGTTTATTGTGCCGAGGTCGAGGCCGGTCTTTATCGTCATAACGCGGTGGCGGAATGCTGCGTCTTCGGTGTTCCTGACGAGCGGCTTGGTGAGGAAGTAGGTGCGGTCGTCGTGCCGAAGCCCGGCGAACGCCTCGACCTCGACGATCTGCGCGCACATTGCCTGGGAATCATGGCCAAGCACAAGGTGCCGCGCCACATGTGGTTGTCAGAGGAGCCGCTGCCGCGCAACGCAAGCGGCAAGTTCGTCAAACGTGAGCTGCGCGATCGCCTGGTACCGAGCCTTGCCATGCCTTGACTGAAGCCGTTGGGGGTGACCTGCTCGCTCGAGGTTGCGCTACGCCGCGACCGGCTTCGCCCGCTGCCGCATCAGTTCGCGCTGGAATCCGATCAGCCGCTTCTCGATCCGCGCCGCATGGCCCTCGCTGGCGGCGCCGCGCAGTGCCAGGGCGTAGCCATAGCCGACGTGCGCCTCCAGCTCGTTCACCTCGATCGCGCCGAGCACCCACGCTAGCATCCCCGCGACGAATACGGCGTCAAGCGCGCGGAGCAGCGGATCGAGTTCGATCTCGGGCAGCAACGCGCCTTCGGTACGCGCCTCGTTGAGCAACGCCCACCAGAAGCCGTAGCGCTGCGGCGACTGCAGTTCGCCGCGCAATTCCTTGCTGTCGAAGCGTAAAGCCTCGGTCCACAAGGTGCGGTAGAAATCGGGATCGTCGGCAAGATAGGCGAGCGTGATCGACACCGCCTGGAAGATGCGATCGACCGCGCCGACGCGGTGCAATTGCGAGAAACGCTCGTGGAACTCGCGTACGTCGTCGAGCAAGGCGATCACGATCGCGCGCTTCGATCCGAATAGATTGTACGGCGTCGTCAGCGAGACGCCCGCGCGCGCCGCGATCGCGCGCATCGAGAGGCCGGCGTCCCCCGTCTCCTTGATCAGATCGCGCGCGGCAGCGACGATACGCCGGCGGCGCTCGGCCTTGGCGTCCTCGCGCCGGCTCATCGGATATACTCGTACATCGCACCATTCCTACGGATCGATGACATTCGCTGCAATGCTGGGCACGCTCTACAAAACCATAACGTGTTTGCAGAATTTCGTTGCGTCGCGCCGCCGGGAGAGCGTAGCTTCACGCGAAACAGAATTGAGGAGAGAGGCGATGGCCGCGCAGAAGATCAGGTTCGGGGCGTTCATTGCGCCATTTCATCCGCTCAACGAAAATCCGACGCTGGCGCTCGAGCGTGATCTCGATCTGGTCGTCCACATGGACAAGCTCGGCTATGACGAGGCTTGGATCGGCGAGCACCATTCCGCCGGCTTCGAGCTGATCGCCAGCCCCGAATTGTTCATCGCCACCGTCGCCGAGCGTACGCGCAATATCCGGCTCGGCACCGGCGTGTCGTCGCTTCCGTACCATCATCCGCTGATACTGGCGGATCGCATCAACCAGCTCGATCATATCACCCGCGGACGCGTCATGTTCGGCGTCGGGCCGGGCGCACTGCCGTCGGATGCGTTCATGATGGGTATTCCAGTAGCGAAGCAGCGCGACCGGATGGACGAGGCACTCGACGTGCTCGTGCCGCTGCTGCGCGGCGAGCAAGTAACGAAGAAGACCGACTGGTTCGAGCTGAACGAGGCGCGGCTGCAGATGCTGCCGTACAGCCGGCCATCGGTAGAGTTCAGCGTTGCCAGCCAGGTATCGCCATCGGGCGCGACCGCGGCGGGACGGCACGGGCTCGGCCTGCTGTCGATCGGCGCGACGCAAAGCGGCGGGTTCAACGCGCTCGCCTCCAACTGGGCGATCGCCGAGCAGCAAGCGGCGGATAGTGGCACGACGGTCGATCGCAATCAGTGGCGGCTCGTCGGGCCGATGCATGTCGCCGCGACGCGTGAGGAAGCACGCGCGCAGGTCCGCTTCGGGCTGGACCAGTGGCTGTATTATTTCCGCGAAGTCGCTGCGCTCCCGCTGGCGCCCAGCGATGGCTCGGACCCAGTCGATGCGCTCGTCAATTCGGGCATGGCGGTGGTTGGCACGCCCGAGGATGCGGTAAAGCAGATCGAGCGGCTGCGCGAGCAATCGGGCGGGTTCGGCGCATTCCTGATGATGGATCACAATTGGGCCGAGTGGGACAACAAGAAGAAGTCGTACGAGCTGATCGCGCGCTACGTGATCCCCGAGGTGAACGGCGTGAACGCCAACCGCCACGCCTCGATCGACTGGGCCGCGGCGAACCGTCCGCGCTTCATCGGCGAGGCGCAGGCGGCGGTCGGCGCGCGACTCGCGCAGCATATCCAGAGCAAGGGGACCGAGAATATCCGGCCCGAGATCCTCGCGGCGATGGGGCTCGACAAGCAAACCGAGGCTGCGGAATGAGCGGCGGCATGGCGAACGGTCGCAAGGCGATCTTCATCACCGGCGCGGCATCGGGCATGGGGCTGGAAACCGCGCGGCTGTTCGCGAACGAAGGCTGGTTTGTCGGCGCGTTCGACGTCAACCAGATCGGGCTCGAACGGCTCGAAGGCGAGCTTGGCGCGGCGAATTGCCTGATCCGCCGGCTCGACGTGACCGATCGCGAGGATTATCGCGCCGCGCTCGATGCGTTCGCCGCCGCGACGGGTGGCACGCTCGATCTGCTGTTCAACAATGCCGGCATCGGGCGCGGCGGTCCGTTCGCGGATCAGCCGTGGGATGATGTGCTGTCGGTCGTGCAGGTGAATTTCGTCGGCGTGCTGACGGGCATTCACCTCGCGATCCCGCTGCTGAAGGCGACGCCGGGGTCGTTGTGCTTCACCACGTCCTCGTCGTCTGCCACGTATGGCATGCCGATGATCGCGGTCTATTCAGCCACCAAACATGCGGTGAAGGGGCTGACCGAGGCACTCGCAATCGAGCTCAAACCCCATGGCGTGCGCGTGGCCGACGTGCTGCCGGCCCTAATCGACACGCCGATCCTGCCCGAGGGGGTAGCGGCGCGCGCGCCCAAATCGGGCATCTTCCGCGCCATCCCGCCGCGCGAAGTCGCAGAAACGGTATGGGAAGCTTATCACTCGGACAAACTACACTGGTACGTGCCGCGCGAGCTGGTCGCGCTCGATCATATGGCCACGCTGGAGCCTGAACGCACGCGCGACGAACTCGCGGCGGGGACGCTGTTTGCGACCGTGGATGCGAAGATCGCCGCGGTGACGCCGGTGCCGGTGGGCGGCACCGCCGGATAGTTAGAAGCGTAGCGCCAAAGCTCCACCAACCGGCACCTGCGCCCAGTCACGCCCGAGCGTGTCCAGCCGCGCGCGGATCGCGGCCACGTCGTCGGGCGTGATCGGCGCGATGGCGTGGCCGCGTGCGCCGCAGGCATGTTCGTAGGTTGCGATGAGCGCGGCAGGATCGACCCGGCCGCCCCACAATTCGGCCTGAAAGGTCTCGACCAGCCGCTCGACCGCTTCTTCCGTCGCGCCGCCCGTCAGGCCGAAGGCCGGTGCAGCGCCATCAGCGACATGCGAGAGGAAGCCGCGGTGTCCAAGCGCGCTCTCGACCGCAAAGTGAACCATGTCGTGCGGGATGATGCCCTGTTTGGGACAAGCGATCGTTTCGGGCGCATGGCCATCGCGCTCGATCAGAAGATCGTCATACTTGCCGGCGCGCTTGGTGAACGTGAGCTGCATCGCTCGACCGTGCCGCAATCACCCGTCGCGGCGCAATCGTCTTCGTTCTACGACGCGAGCATGTCCGCGCGAGGGTCGAGGCCAAGCTTCGCCATCAGCTCCGGGCGGTCCGGCCCCGGCTTCGGCGCATAAGCGGCCGCGTTCAGCCGGCGACCGCGTGCCCAATACCCAAGCACGCGGCTCAGGTTCTGCGGGCGCTTCAGCCAGGCCTCGGGATGTTCGAGCATGTGAAAGCCGCGCATCGCGGCGCGCATCAGGCGCACATCGGAGCGCGCGGCGATGGTGATGCCGTCGTCGAGGAAGCTCTTGGCGACGCGCGCCTTCAACCGCGGGCGGTGGTCGGGCGTCAGCGTCGCGCGGGCGCGGCGGATCGCCGAGCGATCCTGCTTCAGCATCAGGTCGTAATATGGCTTCACCTCGGCCAGGATGCCGGCATCGTATGCCGCGACGCGCGCTCTCGGATCGCGGCTGGCATCGAGTGCGCGACGCAGCACGCCGGCGCTCACCGCCGCGAGCGAACAGCCGCGGCCGTACAGTGGGTTGGTGCGCACGAGCGCATCGCCGATCGCGAAATAGCCGAGCACCGCGGGCCGTCCGTCGCGCATTAGGCTGCGCCAGCGGCTGTGCAGATCGCCCATGCCGATCACCTTGCCGACCGGCGCCGCGCGTGCGGGATCGACCCAAGGTGCCATGCCGGGCATTTCCATGCAGATGCGCTGGAACATCGCGCCATCCATCACCGCGCGGCGCAGGCCGTGCTCGATTTCGGGCACGCACAAGGTGATCGAAAAGCGCTGATTGTCCGCCGGGAAGACCCCGAACTTGAGATAGCCAAGGTCGCCCGAGGGGGCGATTTCGCCACGCGGCGGCTCCTCCTGCCCGTCGTGCAGGCGATAGTGGCGCGTGAAATACAGCACCCCCGCCGACTCCGCCGCTTCGGTGATCGGCGCGCCCGCCTTGATGAGCTGTTCGATCAGGTTCGCCGCCTTGCCGCCAGCATCGACCACCACATCGGCCGTGATCTCCTCGCGCCCCGCCGCGGTATCGGCGAGCACGCCGGTGACGACGAATAAGCCGCTTGCGTCCTGCCGCCGGATCAGCTCGCGCACCTTCACCCCGCTGCGGATTGTGACGCCGGGCAGCCGCTCGACATAGCGCCGGATCACCAGCTCCAGCGTCGTGCGGCGGCTCGTCAGGATTGTCAGGTCCGCGTCACCCGGCTCGGGAACATAGCGATCGCGCAGCGCGGTGGGCAGCATGTCGGCGAAGACGATGTCGCGGCAGCCGGCGGCGTACAGATCGGCTAGCAGTTCGGGATGCTCGTCGCGGATGATGTTGCGCAGGCGGGCGAGGAAGGCGTGGCTCTGACGCAACTGCCCAACGCCGCGGCGCTGCCATTCGTCGAACGCCACGTCGGGGCCGCCCTCGGGGGGTGCGGTGTCGCGCTCGAGCAAGGTGAGCTGCCGCGTGCCGCCGCTCAGGCGCAGTGCTGTGCACAGCCCGGCGATGCCAGCGCCGACGACAACGACCTGTTCTTGCGGCGCGGGTGTGGCGGTGCTGGCGACCATCGATTCCTCCTGGGATCCAATGATCATGAGATAGGGCAATCGAGGCCGCTGCGCAAGAAACACGAACGCGTTATGGTTTTGGCTCTTGCGTCCCCGTCATACGCGGGCCACGATACAGGCATGATCCGGCGACCCATGCCGGACGCCCGGAGAGGATACGCACGATGCGCGCAGTGGTGAGACGCAACAAGCAATTGATATGCGACGACATCGCCGAACCGGTGCCTGGCCCGGGTGAGGTGCTGGTGAAGACGCTGGCCTGCGGCATCTGCGGATCGGATCTTCACGCGGTCCACTCGTTCGAAACGATGCTCGAACTGGGCGCGCGGACGGGCGAGAAGCCCAAGACCGATCCCGCGCGCGACATCGTGTTCGGCCACGAATTCTCCGCCGAGATCCTCGATCACGGCCCCGGCGCGCAGAAGACGTTCAAGGTCGGCACGCATGTCGTGTCGATGCCGATCGCGATGAAGCCCGATGGCTATGAAGCGATCGGTTTCTCGAACGTCTATCCGGGCGGTTACAGCGAACGGATGGTCCTGAGCGAAGCGCTGCTGCTCGAAGTGCCCAACGGCCTTTCCGACGTGCAAGCGGCGATGACCGAGCCGTTCGCGGTCGGCGAACATGCCGTTGCGATGTCCGCGGCGGGCGCCGACACGGTGAACCTCGTCATCGGCTGCGGCCCGGTCGGGCTGGCGGTGATCGCGGCGCTCAAATCGCGCGGGCTGGGGCCGGTGATCGCGTCGGACTTCTCGCCCGCGCGCCGCGCCGTCGCGGAGAAGATGGGCGCCGACATCATCGTCGATCCCGCCAAGGAATCACCGCATACGCGCTGGAGCGATCTAGGCGTACCGCGCACGTCGAGCGAGCGGATGGCGGCGATGATGACCGGGCAGACGGGCAAGCGCGCGATCGTCTTCGAATGCGTCGGCGTGCCGGGCGTGATCGGCAACATCATCGAATCGGTGCCGGTCGGCACGCAAGTGATCGTCGTCGGCGTGTGCATGGAAACCGACACGATCGAGCCGTTCCTGTGCATCAGCAAGCAGATCGATTTCCGCTTCGTGCTCGGCTATTCGGCGGCTGAATTCGCCGCGACGCTCGGCATGATCGCCGATGGCACGATCGACGTGCTGCCCGCAGTGACCGACGAGGTGGGGCTCGATGGCGTCGCCGATGCGTTCAAGGCGCTCGCCGATCCGGAACGGCAGTGCAAGGTCGTCGTCGTACCGGGGCTGGCGGCATGAGCGACATGCTCACCGCGCCCGATGCGCTCGCCAAGGCGATGCCGCCGGTGCAGTTCGCCGACGTCAACGGCATCCGCATGGCGTATTACGAGGCCGGTCCGCGCGGGCAGGGCGTGCCGGTGATCTTCTGCCACGGCTTCCCCGAGCTCGCCTTTTCGTGGCGGCACCAGCTGGCGGCATTCGAGGTGGCGGGGCGCTGGGCGATAGCGCCCGACCAGCGCGGCTACGGCCTCACCAGCCGGCCCGAGGCGATCGAGGATTACGATCTCGAACACCTGACCGGCGATATCGCGGGGCTGATGGATGCGCTCGGCATCGAACAGGCGATCCCGTGCGGGCATGATTGGGGCGGGATGGTCGTGTGGCAGTTCGCGCTCCGCCATCCCGAGCGCTGCGCGGGGGTGATCGGCGTCAACACGCCGTTCCTGCCGCGTGGGCAGACCGATCCGATCGGTGCGATGCGGCATGTTTATGGCGACGACATGTACATCGTGTGGTTCCAGAAACCCGGCGAGGCCGATGCGGCGCTCGGCGCCGATCCCGAGCGGTCGATGCGCTATTTCATGCGCAAGCCGCAAATGACGCTGAAAGAATACGAACAGCTACCGCCCGAGATGCGCACGCTCGCGCTGGGCGAGGGGCTGAAGCTGTACGACGCGGCAACCGACACGCAGCAGTTCCTGAGCGACGACGAGATCGCGGCCTTCGCACAGACCTTTGCGGCCACGGGCTTCACCGGCGGGATCAACTGGTATCGCAACTTTACCCGCAACTGGGAGGCATCGGCCGATCTGGTCGAGAAGGTGAACGTGCCATCGCTGATGGTGATGGCGGAGAACGATGTCGTGCTGAGCCCGGCGATGGCGGACGGCATGGAGACCTATGTCCCCGATCTCGAACGCGTGCTGGTCGAGAAATCAGGGCATTGGACGCAGCAGGAATATCCCGACGACGTGAACCGCGCGATCCTGGGCTGGGTGGAGAAGAAGTTCCCCTGAGCCACCCTCTCTGCTGTGGCAGTGGCTGTCGAACGGAACCGCCGTTTGCGCGGCGAGACAGGCCCTCCCCTGACCCCTCCCGCAAGCGGGAGGGGAGCAGGTTAGTCCCCGAACCCAACGAACGTCGCGGCTTCGCTCACCGGCTTGCGCCGCGACACCACCGCATTCGCCGGGAAGCTCTCGTCGGGCCAGCCCATCGCGACGCACGTCTGGATCACCTGATCGTCGGGGATGCGCGCATTTTCGCGCACGACCGGCGATTGCATGATCCCTTGGCTGTTGATCACGCATCCCAGCCCGCGCGACCACGCGGCGTTGACCAGCGCATTGACCACCGCGCCGCAATCGAACGGCGCGATGTCACTGCCCAGCAGCACGCGATCGTAGGTGACAACGATCGAGACGGGCGCGCCGAACTGGCGGAAACCGCGCAGCACCCAATCCTGCCGCTTCTCCTTGTCGTCGCGCGCAATGTCCATCGCGCCGAACAGCTGCTTGGCGATCTCGATCTGCCGCTCGCGATGCGCGCCGCCATATTGCTCGCCGGTACGAAACTCGCGCGATTCGGGCACGCCGGCGAGCGTGCGGCGGGCATTCTCCTCGCGAATGCGGTCGAGCGGTTCGCCGGTCACGACGGTGAAGTTCCACGGCTGCGTATTGAGCGACGAAGGCGCGCGGCTGGCGAGCGCGATCACTTCCTCGATCAGCGCACGGGGAACCGGCTCGGCCGTAAAGCCGCGAATGCTGCGGCGTCCGTTCACGACATCGTCATAGGTCATTTGCTTCCTCTCCTTGTCGCTCCCCTCCTGCAAGAGGGAGAGGAAGTCGACCAGTTAGCTTCGCACTCGCGCCGTTAGTTTGCACTCCAACCCTTCGCATTCCGACGACTTCCGCACGCAGGCAAAAAATGGAACGTTCCTGCTCGAAGGGCCTTACCGTCGAGGCAAGTGGGTCAGGCCCGGCCGCGATGGCATAAGGATGCATAGCGCGTCCAAAAGGAGATCGTAATGGATGGCATCGAAATGACGCGGCGTCGGTTCATCGACGCTGGTGGCACAGCGGCAGCCGTATCGCTCGCAGCCATAGCAGCGCCGGCTGCAGCGCTTGCGCAGGCTTCTGGCGGGGTGCGCCCTACAGGCCAACTCATGCCGGATGGCGTGAAGCTTCCTTCCACTCTACCGGTCCGCAAGCGTGCGGACAGCGTCGGAATCGCGGTCGTCGGCCTTGGCGGCTATGCACTCAATCAGATGATGCCGCGCTTTGCCCAGACGGAGCGGACGCATATCGCCGCGATCGTCTCCGGAAGCCGCGACAAGTTGCGCCGCGTGGGAGACGCCTACGGCATTCCCCCGGACGCGCGCTATTCTTACGACACATTCGGCAAGATTGCGTCCGATGATCGCGTCGATGCGATATACATCGTCCTGCCGACTGGCCTTCATGCCGAATGGGTGATCCGCGCCTTTGCTGCGGGTAAGCACGTGTTGTGCGAAAAGCCGATGGCCCTCAGCAGTGCCGATTGCGCGCGGATGATCGCTGCGGGCCGCCGCGCCAACCGAAAGCTGATGATCGCTTATCGGTCGCACTTCGAACCCTATAATCTGGAAGCCATGAAGCTCATGGGACAACGGGCGATCGGTGATATCCGGCTCGTGCGGACCGAGCAGTCCTATCGTATGGCCCCGACCAGCCCGAGCGAGAATTGGCGGACAAACCGCGCGCTGGCGGGCGGCGGTTCGTTGGAGGATTACGGAATCTACGGGCTGCAGTCCGCCCTTTATCTGAAGGGTGAGATGCCGGAGAGTATCAGCGCTACTGCCTTCCGGCCGCCCAACGATCCCCGCTTCACAGAAATCTTCGCGCATGTGTCTTCGCAGTGGCGATTTCCGTCGGGCGCTGTCGCGCAATTGGTGACGTCCTATGATTCCGCGAGCACCAA
The DNA here is from genome assembly GCF_020866845.1 of Sphingomonas radiodurans. Taxonomy (NCBI): domain Bacteria; kingdom Pseudomonadati; phylum Pseudomonadota; class Alphaproteobacteria; order Sphingomonadales; family Sphingomonadaceae; genus Sphingomonas; species Sphingomonas radiodurans. The sequence continues at coordinate 1,959,559 of NZ_CP086594.1, read as the reverse complement.
CTTCGCTCAGGTGCGCGGTACGGCCGGCGCGCTGATCATGGACCCGGCGACCAGTTACGCCGGGCAGAAGATGCGACTTGAGGGGCGCGACGAACGCGAACTTACGTCAGGCGACCCGAGCGTTCAGTTTGCCCGTCAACTCGATCATTTTGCTGATGCCGTTCGGGACAATATTCCGATCAGAACGCCGGGCGAAATGGGTCTGCGCGACCTGCGGCTGATCGAAGCAATCTACGCGTCCGCAGAGACGGGACGAACGGTGCGCCTCGCGCCGGACGGTAGGATGAGAGGCTGAAAACCAAGCGGGGTCGACAATCTATTCAGGATTAGGGCGATGATCATCCGCCTGCTGCGGGGCGCGAACGCTGGTCTCAGGCGCGGTATTTGCCGCGACGACCGGCACGACGCAGATCTCTCAGCTCGCACCATCGACATAGCGATGGTCGACGAAGGTCGACCATCCAAGTGGCGGCTACGCCCTTGTCTAGATTAATGCAGGTTAGTCAAAGGCATGCACTTCTAAGCCGGGTCGAGCTTAACGTCGCAGTATCGATTGCCCAGTTAGTCATTCGGAATGGACCGCGGCGCATCCCCGATTCGCATCTTCCTGACCGCGCGGGCAGCGCCATGGGTGATGCTGTTGGGCGTTCTTGTTATTGCCGGTTTTGCTGGCAGCCAGTCAGCCTCGGTTGCTCTCATCCTCATTTCCTTCGCAAGTGTTGTCTGGATCAGCCAGCTTCAGCGGATCGTTCGCGTCGCGTTACCGCGGCCTGGCGAGACGCGGCGTGGCGGCGAGGCTGATCCGGAGGTCAGCGTTGCGGGGCTGGAACAACAGTTGCAGTCGCTCCGGCATCGGATCGCCGAGGTTCATCCGGTCAGCGGATTGCCGGTGCGCGAGGGGCTGGTCGAGCGCATTACGGCCGACGGGCAGGGCCTGCTGGGTATAATTGCTTTCACCGATTTCGATCGCTTGTCTGCGTTCGATCCGACGCTTGCCGACCGGGTCTTCGCGCAGTGCAGCGCGCGGCTGCGCACCATGATCCCGAGTGACCGCTATCTCGCGCAGATCGATCGCGGGCATATCGGTGTCTGGTTCGGTCGCGAAGTAACCGACGTCGATGCGTGGGCGGAACTCGATGCGATCAGCTATGCGCTGGGCGAAGTCGTCGTCGACGGCGACACGAAGATCATTCCGCAAGTCGCCTTTCGGCTGGCGGCGCATGATGCCGACGCGGGGATGTCTCCAGCCACATTCATCACCCGCGCGCTCGCCTCGCTGTCGTTGCCGGCCAATGCAGCCGCCACGGCTCAGCCCGCAATCGACCAGGCAGAATACGCGCGCGACCGGTTCGCGCTCGAACAGGATCTTCGCCAGGCGATCGATCGTCGCGAACTGCGCCTGAACTACCAGCCGCTGATCGACGCATCGCAGGGCTGTATCAACGGCGCAGAGGCGCTGATCCGCTGGGATCATCCGACCCGCGGGCTCGTGCCGCCGGGGCAGTTCTTCCCGGTGATCGAAGCGATGGGGCTGGCGGGCGAGATCGGCACCTGGGCGCTGAATACCGCGCTGCGCGAAGCGCGCGGCTGGGCGGCGACCGGGCTGGGGCGCTTGCGCGTCGCAGTCAACGTGTCGAGCCTGCAACTCGAAGGCGACGATCTGCCGCTGCTCGTCCAGCGCACGCTGCAAAGCCACGGCGTCAGCGCCAGCCAGCTCGAGATCGAGCTGACCGAGAGCGTGGCGACCAGCAACGCCGAACATTGCCGCGGCATCTTCCTGCAGCTGCGCGCGATGGGGATCAAGCTGGCGGTCGACGATTTCGGCACCGGCTATTCGGGGTTCAGCTCGTTGCGCACGCTCGCGTTCGACAAGATCAAGATCGACCGCGAGTTCGTGACTGACGTCGATCGCCGCAGCGACAGCCAGGCGATCTGCCAGAGCATCATCGCGCTCGGCCGCGGCCTGGGCATTCGCGTGCTGGCCGAAGGCGTCGAGCGACACGCCGAATATGAATGGCTCCGCCGTCACGGCTGTCACCATTTCCAGGGCTATTATTTCGGCCGGCCGATGGCCGGCGATGCGTTCAGCGCGCTCGTGCGAGACCGTGCCGCGCTCGCTGCGCTGCTGGCGCCAAGCACCGGCGCAGCACAGATCATGGAGAGATTGACGGCATGACGAGTATCAAGCGCGTCGCACCAGTCGCATTGTCGTTGCTGGCTGCGGCGTGTTCGGGCGGCCCTGCGCGCGTGGCGTCCGCGCCGCCGCCGAGCGCCGCCGCCGCGGGCGAGATCGACCAGATCAACGAATTGTTGTTGCGCGGGGACGATGGCGCTGCGCGCAAACGGATCAAGTTGGTGCTCAAGCGCGATCCGATGAACGCGCAGGCCCTGCTGTTGCGTGATTCGATCGAGCGCGATCCCAAGGATCTGCTTGGCCCACAGAGCTATCCGTACGTCGTTCGCGCCGGCGACACGATTTCGGGGGTGGCGCAGAAGCTGCTCGGCAATCGCCTGAAGGCCTATCAGCTGGCTCGCTACAACGGCCTGTCCGCGCCGTACGCGCTGACGCCGGGGCAGCCGCTGCGCATTCCTGGCACGCCGCCACGCATCGAGCCAGTCCGCCGGCCGCCCCCGACGCCTGCTCGCCCACAACCGTCGGCCAGCACCCCGGCGCCCCCAGCCGCGAAGCCGGCGCCATCCAAGCCGGCGGCGCCCGCCGCCAATCCCGCCGCTGCGCGCCAGTTCAGGACGGCCGGACTCGCGGCGCTCAATCAGGGCAATGTCGCTCGCGCGGTCGCCTTGCTGCGCCGGGCCGCGGCGGCGGATCCCGGCAACCCGCTGATCGCGCGTGATCGCGCCCGCGCCGAACGCATCGCCGCGACGGTGCGCGCGCGCAAGTAAAGCGATGCGCAGCAAATGCTTAAGCGATCTTCCCTATGTGATTGGCGGAGTGCTTGGTGCGTGAGGCTGTGACGATGACGATGTTGGGCCGCTATCGGGTCGATTCGCTGCTTGGCGAAGGCGCCATGGCCGAAGTCTATCGCGCTTATGATCCCGACATCGGCCGGACGGTTGCGATCAAGGTGCTGAAGCCCGAATTCGCGCGCGATCCCGAGCTCGGTGCACGTTTCCTGCGCGAGGCGCGCGCGGCCGGCGCGCTCAGCCATGCGAATATCGCGACGATCTACGACGTCGGCGAAGCACAGGGCGTCGCCTATATTGCGATGGAGCTCGTCGACGGCGAGCCGCTCGACGTGCTGCTGCAGCGCGGGCGGCTGCCCTATGAACGCGTGCTGGAGATCGGCCGCCAACTTGCCGGCGCACTCGGCTATGCGCATGGGTGTGGCGTCGTCCATCGCGACGTGAAGCCGTCGAACATCCTGCTATCGGCCGACGGCAAGACCGCAAAGCTGCTCGACTTCGGCGTCGCGCGGATCGGCGAGATCGACGCCGCCGCCGCCAACCAGCACCTCGCGCGGACGCAGGCTGGCCAGTTGATCGGGACGCCGCGCTACATGAGCCCCGAACAGGCGCTCGGGCTGCCGGTCGATCATCGCTCCGACCTCTTCTCGCTCGGCGTGGTGCTGTATGAAATGGTGACAGGCAAGGTCGCCTTTCCCGGCACCGCGCTCGCTACGCTGGCAATCCAGATCGCGCAGGAGAAAGTCGAGCCAATCGACCGTTCGGCCGCGGATTGCCCGCCGGGCTTTCGCTTCGTCGTCGACAAGCTTCTCGCCAAGAAGCCCGAGCAGCGGTTCGCCGACGGCTACGTTCTCGAAGCGGCACTCGCGCGCGAGATAGCGGCGCGGACCGAAGCGCCGGTCGGACGCCGGGGCATCCCGTTGCGCTTCAAGCTGCCGGCGACGCTTGCGGTCGTTACCGCGCTGACGCTGTCGGCGTGCATCACCTTCGGCCTGTCGCATGAACGCAAAGCGCTCGAGCGCATGGCCATCGTCGCGGGCAGGTCGACCGCGACGTTCCTGACCAACAATGCGGCGGTTCTGGCTGCCGACAATGCCGGCCTGCCGGCTGATCAGCAGGACTGGTCGGCGTTGCAGGCCTTTGCGGTGAGCGCAGGGCGTGATTCAGGGATCCGCGACCTCGTCGTTGCGGACTCAAACGGGGTCGTCCGCGCGGCATCGAACGCGGCGCTGGTCGGCACCCGCTATCGGCCGCGCGGTGGCGAAGCCGTCCTGCGCAGCGGCGCGCTGCAGGCAAGTGCCGCACCGGACGCCGGGCAGGGGCCGGGCCTGCGCTTCGTTCAACCGATCGCCTATGCCGGCGCGAATTTCGGGACGGTCGATCTCGTCATGAAGCGTGACGCGCTCGATGCCGCGCTGGACGTGGCGTGGGCGTCGATGCTGATCCTGTCCGCGGTCGTGATGCTGGTCGTGCTGGTCATCGGCTATCTCGGCGGCGCGATGGTCGCCCGGCCACTCAGCCGGCTGCGCAACGCGCTCGACGAAGCCGCGCAAACGGGGTTCGAACTGCGCATTTCGCACCGTCGCGGCGACGAATTCGGTGCGGCGTTCGACGCATTCAACCGCGCGGCCAGCGCGATCGAAGGCAGGATCAGCCATCGACCCGAGGACGGTGCAGCGATGGCCGAAACACGGTTCGCGCGCCCCGCAAAACGCGCGGCATAGGGGTACGAGCATGTACATGCTGCAACTTTTCGACCGCGCGAATGCGGTGCAACCGATCGACGCGCGCCTGTTGCGCGACGGCGTGCTGCGCATCGGCCGCGACAGCGCGGCGGACTGGTCGATTGCCGATCCCGACGTCGAATTGTCGCGCGCGCATTGCGAACTGGCGGTCGTCGGCGATGGCCTGAGCGTCCGCGCACTCGGCACCAACGGCGTGTTCGACGATGCGAGCGGCGCACGCTTTCCGGATGCCATCGATGTGCCGATCTCGTTGCCGGCGACGCTCCGGTTCGGCCGCTTCAAGCTGCGAGCCAGCCACGCGCCGCATGGCGACGAGCCGGCGGATCTGGCGTGTACTTTAGTGCTTACCCCGCCGCTCGGGAGATCCGCTGCGGTGCCGGACGACTGGAGCGACGCTAGCGATTTCGTGCCGGCCGAAGGCGGCTCGCTGCTTGAGGCGTTCTGCGACGGTGCCGGGCTCGATGCTTCACTGCTCGCCAGCGAAGATCCGGCCGAAATCATGCGACGGGCCGGAGCCGTGTATCGCCAGATGGTATTGGGCATCGGCGACCTGATGGCGGAACGCGACCGTGCGCGGAAGCTGTATGACCTGTCGCGCACCACGATCAGCGGTGCCAACAACAACCCGTTCAAATGGGCGCCGACCCAGCGGCTGGCGATTGACTTGCTGCTGGCCGGGTCAGGCAGCTTCCTGTCGGGGCCCGCCGCGCTGCAGGCATCGTTTCGTGATATCAAGCGCCACCTGATCGCGACGTTCGCCGGCCTGCACGGCAGCTTGCGTGCGGCGATCGCGACCTTCGATCCGAAAGCGCTCGACGATGCGGCAGCACCGCGCGCATCGTTGCTCAAGGGTCGCGCCTCCGTCTTAGTCGAGGAAGTCGCGGTGCGGCATGGCGACCTGTCGCAGCAGCTCGACAAGGGCGAGTGCGGATCGCTCGATCGTGCGTTCGTGGCGGCCTATGATCGGGCGGACGCCGCGGTCGCGCAGGATCTGGCGCGTTGATCGCGATCGAGCGGCCGACGGATCTTCGCGCGCGTACCAACGTCATGCGATCGACGGCGCGCAGCCACGTCGGTCTGGTTCGGCGGATCAACGAAGACCGCGTGTTCGACTGGCCGGACGGCGGTCTGTGGGCCGTCTCCGACGGCATGGGCGGGCATCGCGGCGGCGACCTCGCCGCGCAGTCGGTGATCGATGCGCTGCGGCGGTTCCACACGTCCGGGCCGCCCGATACGCCCGACGCCGTCCTCGCCGCGCTGGCCGGCGCCAACCGAATGATCTGTGCGCGCAATTCGCAACGTGGCGAGCACGCAGGCGCAACTGTCGTGGCACTCAGCATATTCGGCACGACAATTCATCTCGCCTGGGCTGGTGACAGCCGTTGTTACCGGATTCGCGATCGCGCCGTGCAGCTTCTCACCCGCGATCACAGTCTCGTGCAGGATCTGGTCGATGCTGGGCTGTTTACCCTCGAAGCCGCGGCGCATCATCCGCAAGCAAACGTAATTACCAGGGCCCTGGGCGTCGACTCCAGGTGCGAGATCGAGTGCCGCCTCGTCGAGTTCGAGGAAGGTGACAGGTTCCTGCTGTGTTCGGACGGCCTGTCGCGATCGCTGGCGGAAGCCGATCTGCTTGACAATGACCTCCAGGCGCTGGCCGATGACCTCGTCGCAAAGGCGCTACAGAGAGACGGTGCCGATAACATCTCGCTCGTATTGATCGAACCGCAGTCGATCGTTGAATATTGACGTTCACCTTTCGGAAGGTGCGATCAGTCTATCACCCGCTGCTTTTCTACGATGTGGTAGTCTTGGCGCGCCCGGTAGTCACTACTGCAACCCGCTTTGCGGGTTTGGGATGATCCCATTGCCTGACGATGCGAAGCGGTCCTGAGCTTGTTATAGAAAGACGTCGCAGCGCTAGCGCGCATGTTGCGCTCCAGGAGGATGAGGCATGACGGCAGCGGTGCAGATCGACCCCAACACAGGCCCCAATATCTTCAACATTCGTGCGGCAAAATCTACCGATCGGATTAAGGGTAAAGGCACGTTTGGTCTAAATGAACCCACTCAGCCTCAAACGACCGTCGCCACCGCCGTTACGAAGGTGTTCATCTCGCTGGCGGATCCGACGGTAACGCGCGAGACGGTTGGCCAGATCGGCCAGCTGCGACCGATCTGCACCTTTTGCGCGAGCAGCGCCGCCTGGACGTCCTTGGCTTGCCTGGTTTTCCAATCGACCATGAACATGTTGGCCTGCGAATTCGGATGGACCGTCAGGCCGCGCGCCTTGAGTTGCGCGATCGTCGTCTCGCGCACAGCGATCATTTCGTTGCGCCGCGCCGTGATCAAGTCCGCCTGAGTGTAGGAGGCGTTCCCGCATGCCACCGCAGTCATCGGCAACGTCCCGGTTACCTGGAACCCGTCGTAGCGCATCATTCGCTTGTGCAGATCGGGCGCTGCAAACGTCAAGCCGAGGCGCATTCCGGCCATCCCGAATAGCTTCGAGAAGGTACGCATCACGATGACGTCGTTGCGCGTGGCGGCCAGGTGCGCCGCCGACGGCGACTCGGAGAAGTGAAGATAGGCCTCGTCGATCAGCACGACCGAATCCGCCGGCTTGTTGGCGACCAGCCAATCGATCTCCGCCAACGGCGTGACGGTACCAGTCGGGTTGTTCGGAGAGCAGATGTAGTAGAGCCCGGCATCGGGGTTTGCTGCCAGCATCGCGCGCGTGCTCGTGCCAGCGCCAGGGGCCAGCGGCACCTTGCTGACCGGCGCTTCCAGCCATGATGCGGCGCGCCAGACCGATTCGAACGTCGGGTCGGCGGTGACCAGGCCCTTTTTCGGTGAGCAGAATGTGATGACCGAGCGCACCAGGGGATCGCCGGACCCCGGCCAGGTGGCCACGCGATCCTCGGGCATCCTTTCGACCGCGGCGACCGTTCGGATCAGCTTGCCGCGTTCGTCCGCCGGATCATAGCGGTTGCCCTTCGCGATGATCTCGGATGCGGCTTGCGCGGCGATCGGAAAGGGACCGCTCCAGCATTCGTTCGCGCCGATCTGAACCGCGCCGGCCACCCCCCGCGCCGCCTGGCTCTGCGCCGAAGCGGCCGAGCCGAGGATCGACGAGATCGCCGTTCCCCCACCAATCAAGGCAGCGATCCGCCCGAGACCCCGCCGCGAATAGCCACGATCCAGCAATTGCTCGGTCAGTTCCCGGTCCAACATTTCGTGTCCCCATCCGAAGAGTCAAATCACCAGCGGAATTTCGATCGCTCTCCAGCCGAAAGCTCTGCCTGACCCGTGCTTGAATCGCCGGGCATTATTCAGAACCACTGCGTGGAACGTCGCGCAATCCGAGGCTACAAGCAAGACGATAGTGTGCGCCAGGTGATCGACCATGCCGATCCGTGTGACATCAGTCTCTTGCGAACAAACGGATGATCAAGTGAATCGAAGCCGCGCCCGATTCCGCTAGACTCGGCTGGAAAATGTGAGATCATTTCAGCAGGCTCGCTCGCGGGAGAGGCCGTCCAGGGAAGGACCACCCTCTTTGCTTCGCCTGACATCGGATATGAATGAGGGAACGACGTCTAGTCATCTCGCAGCCTTGTGCTGCGCAAGCGCAAAGCCGCGTGGAACCGGCGCCGGATGAGCGTCGCCGCGCCACTCATCGGCCTGCTCGTCGCCGGTCTGCTCGCTGGTTTTGCCGCCGGCGTCTTCGGCATCGGCGGCGGATTCGTTGTCGTGCCCGCGCTGCTCGTCGTGCTGCCGCTGCTTGGCGGGATGCCATCCGAATATGCGCATGTCGCGATCGGCACGTCGGCCGCGACCATCATCATGACGTCAGTACGGTCGCTGCGATCGCACGCGAAGCGCGGCGCGGTCGATTTCGAGATGCTGCGCGGCTGGGCACCGTGGATCGTCGGCGGCGCCGTCCTGGGCGTGATGCTCGCCGATCGGATCAACGGGCGCGCGCTGATCGCAATCTTCGCATCGGGCGTGCTGCTGATGTCGGTGAACTTTCTCGTGCCGACGCTTGGCAACCGCGTGGTCAGCCAGACGCTGCCGACCGGGCCGCTGCGCGCGAGCATTGCCGGGGGCCTGGGCACATTCTCCGCGCTGCTGGGGATCGGCGGGGGAACGATTGCGATCATGGTGATGACGCTATGTGGTCGCACCATCCATCGTGCCATCGCCACCGCATCGGGGATCGGAACGTTGATCGCGGTGCCAAGCGCGATCGGCTTCGCCATCATCGGGCTCCATGCACCCGGCCTGCCGTGGGGATCGCTTGGTTATGTGAATCTGCCCGCGACGGCAGCTGTCGCCTCGATGTCCATGCTGACGGCGCCGCTTGGCGTCGCCGCCGCGCACAGTCTGCCCGCCGACCTGTTGAAGCGAGCATTTGGCGTCTATCTGCTGGTGATCGGCACGCTCATGCTGCGCAATGCATTGTGAGTATAGCCAGTCGGACAATTCTCCAGTTACCACGCTGGTAGGTGCTGCAGGCCAGTGCGAACCGCTCTCCGCCCGATACAGGTGGATCTTTCGGGCAGGAGACTAGGTGCTCGGTCCACGGTTCGATGGTGCAGTTCTTTGATTGGAAGGAAGGAAGCCGTGCAGGGAAGGTACGTCACGGGAACGCCACGAGCACGTACGCAGTCCGAGCAGCAATAAAGCGATCCCAAGCGTCGCTCGCAACGCTGAGCCGGGAGCTCGGGATAATCCGAAGACTGTGGCGAAGTGGCACAAGCGTGCGACGGTCGAGGATCTGAAGACCGGGCTGAGGCCAAATGCCGTTTCGCGCAATGTCGTTTAAGTTTTTTGAAGTCTGCCAATCTCTAGATACAGCCTGCGTAGCAATGAGTGAAATGCGCTCGTCTGGCGACCGCTCGTCACTTCCCAGTCCCTGTTGTTCATTCATCTAAAGCAAGAGACGATCACCGTCGACGCCCTTCACCTTGGGCCGATAAGTTACAGCGGCGATATCCCTGATCAGCGCAACCATCGACCGCCGACGTCACCGGATGGTGATCGGCCGATCGCGCCCGGCCTTCGCTACATTACCCATCCGATCGGCAGCAAAAATACGGATGACATAGTCGCCCGCCGTCAGGCCGGCCGGATTCCAGCCCCTCTTCTGCGTTTGGCCATGACGCCCCCAGTTGCTGACGACATAGAGCATTCGCGTGCGCTGATCGCTGTGGACGGAGTCGCCGCTGGCAGGCGCGTAGATGATCTTCGCGGCGTCGGGCGCCAGCGGCATCCGGTCGAATTCCAGCGTGATCCGCGGCCGTTCGAAGCCACAAACCGGCGTGCCGTCTGCCTTAATGATCTGAAAGCCTGCCTTGTAGAGGCCGAGACGACGGCGGGGGGCGTTGTCGTCGACCTGATCCCAGGCTTCGACCACGATATCGAGCGGCCCGCCATTTGCGGAAACGAGCAGGCGACCGTCGACCTTTTCGACCAGTCGCCGTTCCGCCACATCGAGGAGATGCACGTCGTCGATCCGCGGTGCGACATGGTCGGACAAGCCGGGGAACCGGAGCGCTAGCGCGTTTACCTTGCCGCGTGGCGGACCGAGTTCAAGGTGGACATGCGCCATGCGGTTGATCGTCCCGATCCGGTCGCCGACTGCAAATCGCGTACCGCGCCTGATCCTCACCCGGACGACGCGCCCCCCGGCATCGCGGATCAGTTGGAAGCGAGCCGGGTCCAACGGCTCGTCATCGAGCGTACGGCCGACGCGCATGTGCACATAGGTCAGCTGATCGATCCGCAGCGCCTCGTTCAGGCTGCCGACCTCGCGCGTGTTCGGCAACGGATCGCGCACGGTCTCCGCGGCCGATGCTAGGACCGTGGTGCCCATCGGCTCGCTGATATCCAGCCCGGCGTGGAGGTGATGGCGGCTTTCCCCCTGATAATCCCCACGCACCTCGCCCAAGACGCCGACCACCTCGTGCGATCCAAATTGCGGGGCGAACGGCCAGGGAAACGGTCGGGTTCGGACGAGGTCGAGCACCTGCGCCTTAAGTCCCGCGGATTCGGGGGCCATGTCGGCGGTGCGAAGGCTGAGCTTGCGGATCGCGAACGCCGAGGCGTCCGCGACATAAAGAGCGCCCTTGCGATCGACCGCGATTCCAGACGGGCCGAGCAGAGGCAGCTCGGCATTGCCGGGAGCCGCTGCCCCCTGCCCGGCCAGAACACCCAGCGCGCCCTGCGGTGACATCTGCACGATCCGGCCGCGCTGGTAGGAGGCGATGTAGAGAAAGCCGTCCCATGTCGGCGCTAGCCCGATCGCGCCCTTGAGCAAGCCACCGCCATCTTCGGGATCGGTGCGCGCGATGGTCGAGACGCGGCCATCCGGGCTGAGCTTCCGAACGGCGTCGTTTCCGGTATCTGCGACGAGGATCGCGCCGTCGCGGTCCAGCGCGATCCCGGTCGGCGTGTCGAACGCGGCATTCGCGCCCTGCCCATCGGCAAAGCCGGGCCGATCCTGCCCGGCGACGGTACGCACGGTCCCGTCAGCAGTGATCAGGCGGATGCGGTCGTTGTAGCTGTCGGTGACATAGATATTGCCCGCGTCGTCGACTGCCACGCCGATCGGGCCGTTGAACTGCGCGCCCGCCGCCGCGCCGTCACGATAACCGGGAGCACCAGTGCCGGCGCGCGTCGTGACCGCACCTTCTGGACTGATCATCCGGATCGCATGCCGCCCCGTCTCCGCGACGATGACATTGCCGTGTCCGTCGATTGCGATGCCGGAAGGCGTGTCGAACGATCCGGGCAGCGTCGTAACGACCCCATCGGCATCGATCCGGCGGACATGGCCGCGCTCGCCTGCGTCGGCGACATAGAGATTGCCGTCCGCATCCATCGCCACCGCGAACGGATCGCCGAAACGCGCCGCTGCTCCCACGCCATCCGCCTCGCCCCGCACACCGTCGCCGGCCACGGCGGTGAGCGCCGCCTGCCAGCCGAAGATCGTCGGCGCCGGACGGAGCCAGCCGAGAATCGACAGCAACCAATATCCCCCGCCGGCCAGAACGAGGAAGAAGAGTACGACAATAGGGGCTGCGCGCGCGGCTTTCCTGACCATTGAAGCGGCCTTAGCCGCAATCGACCGGCCAAACGCAATGCCAGCTCACAAACGTCGATCGGTTAGCGTGTAGGCGGTAGCAAGCCGCCGCGTCCGCACGGCGCATCCCACCGAAAACGCCGCTTGTACGACTTACCTTGGCCCGGCGGGCGCAGCGGCGATGCATTCCATTCGACCAGCGCATCATAAGCCAGGCCGTTCTTTCCAAATAGGTGATACATTCTGGCGAACACGCGCGGCAAACAGGGTGCTGGCACTCGTCGTCGCTAACAACTAACCTCGAGGCTTCACGGGGGTGGCGGCAATGATAGTTTCAACGATCCTGTCGGCGATCGTGCAGGCGGCGCCTGCCCCGCAGGCATTCGATCCTGTAGAGGCAACCAATGCCTATCTTGCCACCATCAGCAGCGTCGCCCGGGCGCGCTCCGACGCCTATTTCGAAGGCGGCTACTGGCTAATCCTGTGGAACGCTCTGGTGAGCGTGGGTGTTGCCTGGGGCTTATTGCAGGCCGGGGTGGTTTCGCGCCTCTCTGAAAGGGCTACCGCCTGGACAAAGGGCCGCAAGGCCGGTCGCGCTTTCATTTTCGCGTGTCTGTATTTGGCCCTGACCGGCGTGGTAACGCTGCCCTGGTCAATCTACGTCGGCTGGCTGCGCGAGCATCAGTACGGGATGTCCAACCAAACGCTTCCGGCATGGCTCGGCGAGTGGCTGATCGGGACGGCGATCGGCACAATCCTCGGTGGGTTGGCGCTGTTGGGGCTCCTGACCCTCTACCGAAAACTGACGCGCAGTTGGTGGGCGTGGGGCACCCTCGCCAGCGGCTTTTTCCTGCTCGTCGGGCTGTTACTTGGCCCGGTGTTCATCGAGCCGCTGTTCAATCGCTACACCCCAATGCCGGCATCGCCGCTGCGCGCTCAGATCCTGCAAATGGCGCAAGCCAATGGCGTGCCGACGTCCAACGTGCTGGTGGTCGACGCGTCGCGCCAGACCAAGCGTATCTCCGCCAACGTGGCAGGTGTCGGCCCCACCGTCCGGGTCGCGCTCAATGACAATCTGCTGAACCGCACGTCTCCGCCGGAGGTGCGCGCAGTGATGGGGCACGAGCTCGGTCACTACGTTCTCGGTCACACTGCCTCGCTGCTGATCGGTTTCACCCTTATCGCCGGGCTGTTTCTCCTCGTGCTTGATCACGCCACCCCGTGGCTGGTGGGACGTTACGGGAGCCGTTGGCACATCAGTGGGCGCGATGACCCTGCGATGCTCGTGCCTGCGACGATCGTCGCCAGCCTACTCGCCGTCTTGCTGACGCCGGTGACGAACAGCCTGATCCGCTTCCATGAAACACAAGCCGACTATTTCGGCATCAACACGTCGCGCGCACCAGATGGCTGGGCGCGAGTTGCACTGAGACTAGGCGAGTATCGCAAGCTGGAACCGAGCCGGCTCGAAGAGATCGTATTCTTCGACCATCCGTCCGGACGGACACGCATCCTCATGAGCATGCAGTGGAAGGCGCACCACCTAGGCGAGCCTGATCTGCAGTAACATGAAACGTATTGGTGAGCCTCCGGTACGAAGGCTTCTTTGCTACCTCCTGCCGTTCAGACCCACTCCCAGACATTGGCGGCCGCTTTTCCGCTCCTCACAACCTACCACTTGTACATCTTGGAATTTGCGGCGTGTTTCGGACGCGGCGATCTGACCGTTGGCGCAAAGTTCACGATTGGGAGCTGTGTGCTATTGCGCCTTTACAGACTGACTTGCTCCCGGTCTTGGATGACTTGGCCGACCGTCATCCAGCGCCTGCAGACAGCGACGGGCCATGTGCCGCTGACCGGTTCACCGGCGTTATCGGCGGCTTATTGCCGATCGCGTGATGTGGCCTCACCTCGTTATAGTATCTACGCCAAGTCTCGCGTGACCCGACCGCATCGTCGAGGCTCATGAAGCAATGCTGGTTCAGGCATTCCGCCCGGAACTTGCCGCTGGGCGGCTCGATGAACGCGTTGTCGGTTGGCGTGCCGGGCCTAGAGAAGTCCAGCGTGGCGCCCTTCATGTACCCCTCCGCAGCCGTCCAGCGACGCTGCGCGTCGCCGGAGCCTTAGCTGCTCCGCCCATAAGTCGAGGTCTCTGGAGACAAACTCACTGGCCTGATCCAACCGGATCGAGGCCGCGTAGCCAACCTCGCCGCGCACGCGTTCCAGCACCTCGATCACGTCTGGTGCCAGGAAGTTGAATCGCGGCACCACCGCTGGCGAGAACCGGCTGCACGTGTCGATCACCGTCAGGATGCGCAGCTTCGACCCCACGGCGAGTTGGTCATGGACGAAGTCCATCCCCTCCACCGCTGTTCATCGATGCTTCGCATCGTTGGAGCTTTTGCGGCTCCTCCGCCCGTCCGATGCTGACCGACCAGGCGCTCTTGGCATCGTCAACGAGCTGAGCTTGGCGTTCTCATTTTCGAACTGGCGCAGCCGCCGCATCTCCGGTGGCGTCAGCCCAGCGTACTTCTTGCGCCACGCATAGAATGTCACATTGCTGATCTCGGCCTTGCGGCATACTGACGTGACCCCCGTCTTTCATCCAGCGGCAACCAGAGACGGACCGATGTTTGAGCTGCTACCCGTTCTTGGACCACTTCGCTGGCTGTCATCCAGCTTCTGCCGGCAGCGGCGGGCCATGTGCCGCTGACCGGTTCACTAGCGATATCGGCGGTTTGTTGCCGATGGCGCTATGCGGTCGCACCTCATTGTAGTCTCTGCGCCAAGTCTCGCATTTTCGGACGGCATCGTCGAGGCTCATGAACCAGTGCTGGTTCAGGCATTCCGCCCGGAATTTGCCGTTGAAGGACTCGATGAACGCATTGTCGGTCGGCTTGCCGGGCCGACTGAAGTCGAGCGTGACGCCGCGCGTATACGCCCACAGGTCGAGGTCACGCGAGATGAACTCGCTGCCTTGATCGACACGGATCGACGCTGGGAAGCCCACCTCGCTGCATACCCGTTCGAGCACTTCCACCACGTCGGGAGCCCGGAAGCCGAACCGCGGAACAACCGCCGGCGAGAACCGGCTGAAGGTGTCGACCACGGTCAAGATGCGCAGCTTCGATCCCGTGGCGAGTTGGTCATGGACGAAGTCCATGGCCCACACTTCATTCGAACAAGACGCCGCGCAGCGGCCTTCTCTCAGCTTCGCCTTCACCCGGCGCTTCGGTGGCTTATGCCGCAGCTGTAGCCCCATCTCTTTGTAAAGCCGATAGATCCGCTTCGCGTTCACGTCCCAGCCCTCCCGCCGGAGCAGCACATGGATGCGGCGATAACCATAACGCACCCGCGTCTCGGCGATCTCCCTCATCCGCTTCTTCAGATCGGCCTGATCGGCGCGGCGCCCACGATAGTGGTAGCTCGATCGTTCCGCCCGAAGCACGCCGCACGCCCGCCTGATGCTGACTTGCCAGGTGCTTCGAACATCGTCGACGAGCTGCCGACGCCGGTCAGGCCTCAGAGCTTTCGCGAGACGACATCCTGCAACATCGCCTTGTCGAGGCTGAGATCAGCGACCAGCCGCTTCAGCTTGGCATTTTCCTCTTCAAGCTGGCGCAACCGCCGCATCTCGGACGGCATCAACCCCGCATACTTCTTGCGCCAGGCATAGAACGTCGCCTCGCTGATCCCGGTCTTCCGACACACCTCGCCGACGGTCGTGCCGTCTTCGGCCTGCTTCAACACGAAGGCGATCTGCGCCTCCGAAAACTTCGACCTTTTCATCACTCGCTCCGCTTCTCTGGCCCTCCGATCATAACTGGAATTTTCCAGCTCAAAACGGTCCAGGAAACGGGCAGCAGGTCACATCTCGTCAAGGTGCCAGCGCCACTGCCGAAAGCCACGCATCCGCGACACCCGCTGCCGGCGAATGTCGCCGGCGAACATCGGGCCGAACCTGTTCCACCAGTGCCGCACCGTCTCGTGACTTATGTCGATCCCGCGCTCGAACAGTAGGTCCTCCACGTTCCGCAGCGAAAGCGGAAACCGCACGCACATCATCACCACCAGCCGGAGGACCTCCGGTGAGGAGTTGAAGCGGCGGAACGGGCTCGGCGGCTTGGCTCTCGATCGTCGGCTCATGGCTGCTCGTATTCCACGCCGTGCTGGTGTGTCACGTTAACCTGACAGCGCCAGACTGACATAAGGCGGCGTTGCGAGCGGCGAGCGCTCCTTGGTCGAAATCTACCCGTCGTGCGGTGTCGCTGGATAGTATTGCAACAAAGGCTCGAGAGCTTGCTCAAGCGGGCCGAGCCAATCCTTATAGGCCTCCCATCGGCGGAGACCGCTACCGTCAATTGGGCGACGGACCTGCGTGGTACTAGGAGTATGCACAGCACGTTCGGTTTCAAAGAACCGCAGACAGGCTGCATCGAACGGCAATGCGAGATAGTCCAGCAGCCGCCGCACTTCCCCTTCAAGGTCCTTGACTATCGCCTCGTGGTGTACGCGATGTACTCGGCCTGGCGCCATCCGATCGAAATGGGTCATCAACCGCACATAATCGGAGTAGAAACTGCCGATCCCGCACAGGTCGTAGGCGAAGCTGTTTCCCCAATTGTAATGCTGTGCGAAGTTGGCGAACCCGCACGCCATGGGATGACGTCGCACATCGATGATCCGGGCGTTCGGCAAGGCAAGAAGGATCAATCCGGTATAAATCCAGTTGCTCGGCATCTTATCAGTAAAGAATGGCCGGTCCGTTCGGCGATACCTCGCAGTTGAGTTAAGATAGCGCTCGCCAACGGCACGCCACGATCCTGCGGAGAGCGAGGGCAGAAGGTCAAGATAGCTGTCGGCACGACGGCCGACCATGATCGATTTGACTGCTTCGTTCAGATCACGAAGCTCCTCAGTACCCTCGACAGAGGGATGACTTGCCAGAATTTGTTCGATCAATGTCGAGCCGGACCGCGGCATACCCACGATGAAGATCGGATCGGCAGCTGGCGCGCCGAACCGCGCGCGTTCCTCTAGGAACTTGGCTGTGAAGAGATCCTCCGATTTTCGGATTAGAGCCGAGAACCGATCAGCGTCGTGCGGCGCCAGCGAATGGCGGAGCGCGTTTCCCGCGCGCAACTGTTCGATGGCGGTGGCATGGTCGCCAAGCGCATCCAATCCGTTGCCGAGCGCGAAGTGCAGATGCACGCGATCGGCAGGGTCTTTGCTCGTTGCAAGCGCAGCGTCGATCTTGACGATGTCCGCCGCGTCGAGCGGCACCGGCTTCAGGTTCGCGAGCGCCCACCACAGGATGCCGTGTTCCGGTGCAATCGTGATCGCCCGACGGTACGCGGCAACCGCCTGGTCGATGCGGCCGGATGCTTTCAGAAAGTGGCCGTGGTTCATCCATCCTCGCCAAGCGTGCGGATGGTGAATCAGCAACGTAGAAAACGCAGCGCCTGCGGCTTCGGCACGGCGGTGCTGAACCAGCATCGTGGCCTTAAGCGACAGCGCCTTGAGATGGGCGGGTTCGCGCGCCAGCACTGCATCGATCGCGCTCAGAGCCTCGTCGGTCTGCCGGGTCTTGTTGAGCAGGCTGGCGAGGCTAAGTCGCGCGTCGTAATAAATAGGGGCGAGCGCTACTGCGCGACGGAACAGACCCTCCGCCTCGCGCAGCGCATGAGAATGTTCGGCGATTTGACCGAGAAGGTGCAGTGCGCCGGGGTTCTCGGGATCTGTGCGTAAATGGAACCCGATCTCTTGTGCCGCCGTTTCGGTCCGGCCGGAGGCAAACTCACGTCGAGCGCGCACGACAGCTGGATTGCGAAGCGCGACATCGACCGCCCGCATCTCCTGTTGCTCAGCGTCGGAAACATCGCCGACGGCGCGCAACGCCGAAGCAAGCAAGCGATAAGCTTGTACCAAGTCCGGCAAGTCGCGGATTGCAGCTCTGGCTTCGGTCACCGCGGCAGCAGGGTCGCACGCGATCATGGCAGCAATGTCGGAAAGCTGAACGGGAAGGCCGGAACCTGCGTCTGGTCGTGGAGATGGCACAGGCGGTTCCTTGGAAGGCATCGGTTTAGCAGATCTGATCGAGTCGCGACGTCAAGCGATAGCGCGCCAGTTCTCCTAATATGTCTCTGCACGGCGCCGCGGAACTGCTGAGCTTTGCCCGCGATCCTTTGCAGCGCCGAACTGAAGCGAACTTCTGTAGCGTCTTCATTTGCCTAAACCGGAGCATCGCCCGTTCTCGTCGTCGGAACGACAGATGGCTGTTTTCAACCCTGTTGTTGGCCCAACGTCCGACCTCCTGCTTGTCGGTGTTTCCAAGCTCCTTCATCGCCGCACGGTAGGAGCGCAGACCATCCGTCGTGATCGCGTCGGGCTATCCGTGGCGCTTGAGCGCCTTCTTCATAAAGGTGAGCGCTGCCTCCTTATCACGCGTTTTTGTAATGTAGCTCTTGAGGACTTCGCCTTCCTGATCGACCGCTCGCCAGAGGTATACCATCTCGCCGTTGAGCTTCACGTACAACTCGTCGAGGTGCCAACGCCAGTCGCGGAAGACTCGCATCCGCGACACCCGGTGGCGGCGTATGTCGCCGGCAAACATCGGTCCGAACTTGTTCCACCACATCCGGACCGTCTTGTGGCAGATATCGATCCCGCGCTCGAACAGCAGGTCCTGGACGTTTCGCAGCGACAGCGGGAAACGCACGTACATCATCACTACCAGCCGGATCACCTCGAGTTGAAGTAGCGCAACGGGCTGGCAGGCTTGCACGGGTGGGGCATGCGAATACCCTATCCAGCCCATCTTACCAGCCGGTGCATTTCGTCTAACAGGACCAGATCAATTGTTGGCGATGTGACGTCGCCATAGCCAAAATCCGAACCCAATAAGCGGTGGTAGGCCAAGGCAGAACACGAGCGCTATTGGTCGATCCGCGGGAGATATGCGCGGTTGAAATGCAGAAAGACCCAAAATGCCCGTTAAGATGGCAACGCTCTGAACTAGTCGGGCGTTAGTCATTCGCTCCAGAACACGACGGTGAGCCACCCGCATGGCCAGCGGCGGCGCGACAGGCGTTCTGCCAAGAAAATCACGTGCTGGAGCGTGGCCGTAGTAACGCAGATAGAAATAGTTGAGAGCGAACGCGGCCACAGCGCCGATCGTACTTATCGCGACCTGTAGTGCATTACTCGCATCTGAGAAGAACTTCTCAGAAATCCAAGCACCCGCTGCAATAACGATGAAAAATAAAAACGGACCGGTGACCATAACCCACCCAAATCGCCGTACGTAGCGGTCGCGCTCCTCTCGTGTTGTAGGCAGCGCGGGGCCGACCTGATCCTTGCGGTACACCCATTCGGCCCGCTCGCCAGGCTTGAATTGAATAGCCATGGGAAAGCCAAGGAGTTCGAGCATCTTCCATATCCCAAGCAGCGTCCCCGTCGCATTTCACGCGGACGAAGTAGTCGAGAGTTGTTTCGGCTGAAGCGTTGTCTGCCTCGCTGAACGAATCAATTCAGCGCGCAGCCGTCGAGGATCGTTGTGCCAGCTAGCGACCGCACTTCCTCGCAGGCCACCTGAATGAACTGTCCCTTAGCCAGCGGCGCCAGCCGTTCACGATAGCCGACCGGGAAGTTCACGATCATGTAGTTGAACCGCGTGCGCCCCTCCATTGATAGCGCCGGGGTCGGCCCCGGCTGCACCATTGACGCAATCACGCCGGAGACGCGGACTGGGCCGCGATAGATCGATGCGGCGCCTGCTGGGTCGCGAAAAAAGGCGGAGTCAAGCGCTGCCGCCGATGTCGCGCTACCGCTCGAGAGCCGCTCGGCGTCCGCGGCGGCCCGATCGACGGAGCGCGTCGTGCTAGGCTGGTCGGCTGGCCTGGACTCAAACGGGTTCGCATCGGTCTCCTCAGCGCCTTTCTCACCGCCGGCAACCTGAGTAGCCGATTGGGGGCCATCGCGGCCCGGCGCCAACATCGTGTAGCCGATCGCCAGCGCGGCGATCACGATCAACAACGGCACGATCCAAGCGAGACCACTGCCGCCGCTGCCGGCTGACTGGACAGGTGGCGCACAAGACGTGCCTGAGGGAGGGGTGGTTACCGCCTCAGGCGGGATATCGCCTGGCAGCGGCGGTCGCGATGTCTCGTTCACGGGTGCGGCGACCGTGTCGCCGGAGGCGGCGGTCGCGCCGCAGCTTGGGCAGAAACGCGCCCCGGCGGGAAGTTGCGTGCCACAATCGGTGCAGAATGCCATTTTGCTCTCCTGTCGTGGCACGACGCACCAGTGCGCCTGATCGTTCCCCATCCGGTTCGATTGCAACATCTTCCTATCGCCCGAGAATTCCGTAGGTTGAGGCATCATGGCAGGAGAGGCAGATGGATCGGGTACGGGCATTCGGCTGGGGGTATTTCGCCTTGTTCATCCTGGTCGTAGCAATTGGCTATGTGCCCGGCTTCGAGGATACCGACGGCAATCTGTTCGGACTGTTCAAGCTCGATCTGTACGACGATAGCCTGCATCTTGCCTCGGGGGTCTGGGCTGGCGTTGCGGCCTATTGGTCGTATAGCGCGGCACGCAGCTATTTCCGGCTGTTCGGGCCGCTCTACTTCCTTGATGGCGTACTCGGACTGACCACCGGAAGCGGCTATCTGGACGGCGGGATCTTCCTCTACGGGCCGCAGGATTTATCGCTGTTGATCCGCTTTTTCGCCAATCTTCCACACCTTGTGATCGGCGGCGTGGCAATCTGGGTTGGGTACCGGCTCGCCGCGCGCCCGCGGCCGGGCTTCGCATGAAGCGTCGCTGGCGGCTATTGCTTGGCGTGGGTGGGATCGCCGCCACGACAATCCTCCTGCCGATCGCCGCGATCGAAACCGGCTGCCGCGCCGCCGCGACGCCCCCCGCCCCAGTCGCCAGCGTGGTTCCGTCCGCGCTGCGTCGGCCCGAGGCGCGCACCTGGCTGACCTACCCTGAATGGCATATCGTCTATTCAGCGGAAAGCCTTGGCCGCCATCTCGCTGCTGGACGACCGCCGAGCGCGTATGACTATGGCGCTGACGTTGCGGGCTTTTGGCGCAGCTATTGCGCGATCAACCGCATTGCGGCGGAACGCCCCGGCACCGGGGAGGCCAAGCTGATGATCTACACGATCGGGATCAGCTTCACCGCGGAGATGGCGATCAAGGCGGCCTGGGAAAATATCGTCGGCCGCATATCCGAAACGCTCGGCGGCTGGGCGAGCCCCGAGGACCGCTACGCCGCGCGCATCCAGCAGCGCTACGCCGGGTTCATGCACGAAATCCCGTGGTATCGCTTCGGCTTCGGCGAGGCGCTTGGGGGGTTATGGGCGACGCAGGGTGATTGGTCGCTGGTGCGCCGCCCCGAACGCCGCGTCGCGCTCAGCGCCGAATATGGCGTGAAGGCGATCTACGCCAAGGCACTCGGCGCCGCGACAGGCGCCTCGCTTGCGCCGGACGCGCTGACGCTGCGGATGGTGGTGCGTGCGCGCGCCGCGACGCTCCGCACGATCGATCCGCGGCTGAAGCCGCTGCGCCAGCTGCCCGGCGGCGCGACGCTGGTCGAGGCGCCGCGCTATGCGCAATTCACCGATCTGATCACGAAGCTCGGAGCGCGCGGCATCGCGATCGACGACATCGCGGGCAACCACACGATCTTCCTGACCATCCGCGCACCCGAAGCGCTCCGCCCGCCCGCTGCGACGCTTGCCATGCCGCTCGGCGACCGCCCCGGCTGGTGGCGCTACGGCGTGACGCTGCCCGTCGGCAACCTGACACGCTGGATCGCCACGGCTCGGGCGCGCGGCGCTCAGCTCGAACACGTCTATGATTATTAATGCGCGCGCCCCGCGCGCCATCGTCCGCGCCGGCGCCCAGGTCGCGCTGATCCTCGCCGCTTGGGCGCTGATCATGCTCGCGCTGCCGTTCGTCGGCGCACCGGGCCGGCAGGTCGCGGTGCTCGGTGATACCGGCGCCGCGGTCCGCGCGATCCGGGCGGCGGGCGGCAGCATCGTCGAGGCGCGGCGCGGCGCGGTTCTTGCGCGCTCGCCGCAGGCCGGGTTCGCGCGCCGGCTCTACGCCGCCGGCGCGCCCGCGGTGATCGAGGGGCGGATCGCTGCAGGCTGCATCGCGAAGGCAGGGGCGTAGCTCGCATACCAGTTGTTGGTGAAGCGCCCTTCGGGATCCCAGGCGCGCTTCGCCGCAAAGAAATTGCCAATTTCGGGATAGGCGCGCGCCAGCTGTGCCGGCGTGTAATGTAGCTGGTAGGGCAAGAAGAACCGGCCGCCTTGCGCCGAGCACAAATCGATCAGCGAACTCGTCAGCTTCGCCATCGCCGCGCTGCCTACCTCGGTCGTCGGCTGGTTCAGGTACAGCACCACCGAAAACGCCGGCTGCGGGGCATAGCTCAGCGCATTGTCCTCGGTCCCTACCGCGCGGATCGAGGCGTTGACGAGATTGGCACGCTGCGCGCGGAACACCGTCCGCATCCCGTCGATGAACGGCACGATCTTGTCGCGCGGCACGAAATACTCATGCAGAATGTCGGTCTCGCCGGGCAGGTTGTTGAACAGATACGCCACGCTGTCGTGCATCGGATCGTTGCGCGCGACGAGACACGCCTCGCCGTCGCCCATCGCTTGCGCGCGCGTCACGGTGCAGCTCTCCAGCCGGTGCTCGAGTTCCTTTTCGCTCCACCATTTCAGCGCCTTGAACGTATCGTTCTTCTTGGCGAGATTGACCGTCAGCCGGCGGATCTTGGTCGCCGCCACGTCGCCGAGCGGCGCGCGCGCCAGCCCCTGATCCTCGGGCATCCGGCGATAGGTATAAACCAGCGCCTCCTGCAGCAGCGATTTGGGCGCGGTCGACAGATGGACGTAGGACAGCCCGATCGCGGGATCCGCGGCGATTTTCGCGAAGGTGTCGGGGAAGGCGCGATAATCGATCAGCGCCCGTTCGGAGCGATAAATGTCGTTGGGCACCACATCGAGCGTGGCGCTGAGGATGATCCCGAACAGCCCGTACCCACCCACGACATGCCGGAACAGCTCGGCATTCTCGTCGCGCGACGCCGTCACCACCTGGCCGTCGGCGAGCATCAGCCGGATCGAGCGCAGCGACGCCATCACCGCGCCGGCCTGATGATCCATCCCGTGTGCGTTGACCGAGATCGATCCGCCGACCGAGAAGATGTCGGTCGATTGCATCGCCTTCACTGCGAACTCGGGGTGGATCGCCTGCTGGATCTCGTGCCACGTTGCGCCCGCGCCTACCGTCACTGTGCGCGCTGCTCGGTCGAGCCGCACCGCGTTCATCGCGCGCATGTCAAGCACCATGCCGCCTCGCGCGAACGCCTGCCCGCCCATCGAATGCTTCACCCCCGCCGCCGACAACGGCAGCCCGTTCGCCCGCGCATAGGCCAGCGCACCTGCGATCTCGCGTTCCGAGCGCGGCCGCACCACGCCAGCCACCGGCGTGCGGCTGAGGCAGCTCGCATCGTTGACGTCACCGCCGCGCTGCGCCCAGGCCGGGGCGGGGATCCGCTGCGGCCCGCCCGATACGCCCGGCCCGCGTCCGCCCGGCGGCAATGGCACGGCGAGCCCGCAATCCTTTGCTCCCACCGGATCCGCCGCGAGCGGCGCGACATACGCCACGCTCCCAGCGATCCCCAGCGCCAGCACCGACACTCCGGTCAGCAACACGCGCCTACGGCGCGAAGATCCCGTTTGGCTCATAAGATAAGCGTACCGCCACGCCTTTGACAGGCAACCCGAAATTAAATGAACGCTGTTCATTTTCAGTTAAACTGAACACTGCTTAATTGATCGGGCGGCAGGGAAACGCCGTGACGGTCCCCATCATCGGGGACGCGACAAGGAGTAAGACCATGAAGCCCAAGCATGTAATCGCCGGTGCGATCCTCGCGATGGCCACGATGGCCAGCCAGCCCGCCACTGCCTACACGCTCACCCCGACCGGCCGGACGCTCGCCAGTCCGCAACTCGCGGCCGATGTCCTGCGCGATATCTCCAGCTTCTCCAAGGCGACCGGCGGCTGCTCGTTCGTGTTTTCAGTCCATATGACGGTGCTGCCGCGCAGCTACACGCCGGTGCAACCGAGCATGCCCGCGGTCGCGCGTGGCGGCCACTTCGAACAATGGAGCCTCAACGCCTGTGGCGCGCGCCAGCGCTTCCAGATCGCGATGTGGCCCTCGCCCCGCGGTGGCACCGATTACGCGATCACCCCGCTCACCGGCCGCATGTCGCTCGCCGGGCGACGGTGAAGCCGAACCGCTTTCGAAACGTTCTACCCCCCGCCAGTAGGAGAGAAATGATGTTCAACACCCTAAAGTCCGCTGTTGCCCTTGGCCTCACCGCCACCGCCGCGATGCTTCCCGTCGCCGCAAGCGCCGCACCGCTCCCCACATGGTATGGCAGTTATGTCTGGGAGGAACCACTTGGCCGGGTCGGCGGCGAATCGCGCGCCGACAGCGTCGCAGTCTTCACCACCTATCGCCTGAGCCTGCAGCCCGCGGTTCGCGATACCGGCTGCACCGTCCGGATCGAAGGCTATCAGCGTTACGAGCAATTCAAATGCACCGCGACCCCGGAAGGCGAGAAGCTGATCATCAAGATGTTCAAGCTGCGCCCCAGCGATCCCGGTCGCGCGCCGCTCGGCACGCCGATGTTCACGCTGATCCGCACCGCCGGCGGCGGGCTAGTCACGCAGCTCCAGGCGCTCACCCCCTCGGGTGACAACACCCCCAGCGGCGGCCGCTTCTTCCGCCGCGGCTGATCCTTTTCACCGGCGGCGCACCATCGGCGTGCGCCGCCGGTTCCTTTTCGACAGACAGGCATCATGGGCAGACGATCCGATCACAGCCGCGAGGAATTGCGCGAACTGATCCTTACCGCCGGCGAAACGCTGATGGCGGAGGTTGGCTTTGCCAATTTCTCGGCGCGCGAGGTGGCCAAGCGGATCGGCTATTCGATCGGAACGATCCATAATGTGTTTGGCAGCGTCGATCGGCTCGTCACCGCGATCAATACTCGCGCGTTCGGCGCCTGGGCCGATGAGCTCGAACGCAGCCTCGCCACCGCCGACGAAGATCGCATCGCGGCCCTCGTCGAGGCGTATTTCCGCTTCGCGCGTGATCATCCACGGCGCTGGTCGGCGATCTACGATCACCGACCAGCTTCCGAGACGATCACCGAGGCCGAACATGCGATGCGCGGTCGACTGATGCACATTGTGGCAGGCGAGATCGCCACCGCGCTCCACCGCCCGGTCGATGCCGCGCTCGGCACTTTCGCGCGGTCGCTCGTCGCGACCGTCCACGGCCATTGCAGTTTCGCGATCACTGGATCGTGGGCAGCGATGGGCCAGCACGATGCCGAAATGGTGGCGCTCGCCCGCGTTCGCGAAAGCCTCGCCGCTTATCGCGGCCAATCTTGATCACGTCCAAGCAGCGAAGGGAATGACATGCCCGGCACCGCGCTACCCCGCCGCCAACGCATCAGGCCGATCGCCATTGCAGCCGGCGTCGCGCCGCAATTCGAGCGCACCGATGATGGCTATTTCTATCGCGAAGACGGCACCGGCCCCGCGATCCACGTGACCGTGGACGAACGCGACGGCTTCGTCCGCGCCGGCACCTACGCGTTCCTATATCATCTGCTCGCCTTCGCCATGTGCGCCGCCGCCGCGTGGCTCGTTGCATCGCGGTTGCTCGCCGATGCCGGGCGTCTCGCGGTGGCGGGATCGACAGGGGTCGTCGCCGCGCTCGCCGCGATCCTGCTACTGATCTCGCACGAACATGCCACGCGCGCACCGGCGCGCGCCTTGCGCGGGCGCCCCGCCGTCCAGCCGCCGCGCGATCCCGATTTCGAGAAAAGCTTCGGCTACGGCGCCGCGCTCGCTGCGATCGTCATCGCGATCTTGTGGTGGCTTACCGGTTCGGCCGGGACGATCGCCGATCGTAGCGTCGTCGGGGTCTTCGCGATCCTCGTCGGCGGGTTCGGCATCCTCCGTCGCCGCCGCAGCTATCGCCGGCTCGATGCCGCGCAACGTGCCCGCGCCCTCGCCGCACATGCGCGCGAGGAGCAACTGCAACGCGAACGGCTGGCGCGGGCCAAGCCGGTCAACGGCTGCGGGCTCATCCTGTTCTTCCTCGTCGAGCTGGCAATGGGCGTTGCCACATTATTCGGCACGATCGTGATCGTCCTCGATATTGCGGGTCAACCGGCCGAGGAGCCCGACGGCTGGATCTTCGCCGGTGCGTTTCTGCTCGGCATCACGCTCAGCTGCCTGGTCGTCTCGGCCCTCGACCGGCTGTGCAAGCGACGTACTGGCGCATCGGCGCTCAACGAATTCAACTGGATCCCGTCCGATTGGTGAGGCGCTTACACTCGTGGTTGCTGCACAACGGGATTGTTACCGGCGCCGCTATCGAATGGGCGAGTGCCGGTGAAGGTCAACGGACGACTTGACGAGACCCAACAAACTCAATCACTTCCTCGCAATGGCAGGTGCGGGGGCGCCGAATCGATGGGGGGGGAGCATTTCATGATCGTGCGAACCAGCGCGCTCGCGTGGGAGCTTTGCGCTGCCGCCGCCGCTCACGGGCAAGTCGCAGTTCCCGCGCCTGCACAGATCGCCACCTTGGCACCAGCCACCGCCTACAACGTTCTGAGGGTTGGCACGAAGGTTCCGCTGAAGCTCAGCCAGGAACTCACGACGAAGGGCAAGCTGCTGCGCGTCGGTCAGCACTTCACGGCGGGTTGGAGAGCGATTTGAACGCCTCGTCATTCCGCTGACGCCGCGCGGTGGCTATCATCTTCAAGGGGAGGCTCGGTACGACTGGGAGCACAGCATTGCCGAAATGGTCGCAACACGCTGGTCGATCACGTGCCGCAGCCTTTCCGACCGCGGCCGGCAGCTGATACGTTAGCCGGACAGACAAGCGTCACAGCTTGACGGTGAAATCGTGCAAAGGGTGGCCTTAGAGCGTCTGCGGTCGTACATTGCTGAAACGCCGGATATCGGCGGTTGAACTACGGCCACCGGTTTCATCGGCGCAATCGCGACGCTGACCTGTTATGCTTCGCCACTAAGCGTTGGCAGCGCTCTGCCGAATTGTCCCATTTACGCCCTGTGGGAAGAAGCCGCCGCTCGTTACCGCCGCGCGGCTCTGATAGATAATATTGAGCACTTGCGGCGCGGTGCGCCCCAGCACCCAGCCATTTGCATCGGTAGGCACCAGATTAGCGGCCGATGCCGTGCCGATGTCCTGATCGGTTTCGCCCGGACCATCCAAGCCGTCGCGGGCGTCCGAGATCCGGGAAATGCGCGTGTAGATGCTGGGCATGGTCAAGCCACGCCGCCACAGCTCCGCGCGGATCACACCGTCATGATAACATTCGGTGGCCATGATGCCCGCCGTTGCCTCGAGGTAGGACTTGTTGGTGATTAGCCGGGCGGAACCACGGTAGGCCGTCACGCCCACATCGGTCAGCAGGTACGCACCAATGAGGAAGTTCTCGTCGTTTGCGAACGGATCGAAGATGTCGTTTGCGCCGATGACGCCTGCAGCACGTGCAGCAGCAGTGAAGGCGCCGACGGCGGTCGTCCCTCCGACATCGACGCTGGCGCTGCCGGATAGATTGATCGTCGGCTGTGCCACTGTCGATGAGCCGAGCGTCTGCCGCAGGTAGGAGATGTGCCCGACCTCATCCGCAGCGATCTCGCGAGCGTATTCCCTTACCACCTGATCGGTGAAGTCGACACCACGTGCCGCTCCAGGACCGCTGCCAGTGACCACCGGGCCCTGTGTGCCGGTGCCGGTCAACAGGTTGGAGTCGATGCCCCGTCCTGACACGGCATACGCGTAATAAGCGCCTTCGAGATACTCGAGCTGCAACGCGAAGTTCAGGATGTCCACTTCGCTGACGCCGGTCGTCGGGTTGGGTGTTGGCGACGGCGGCGGGGTGGCACCGTCCCCGTCATCTTCGCCGCAGGCAGACGATAGCGACAACCCGCCCGTCATGGCGGCTACACCACCGCAAAGCCGGACGAAGCGGCGACGTGCCAGGCGCTGCTGCTCGGCTCGTTCCACCAGCTCCAGGAATTCGATTTGATCGCCCATTCCGCGGCTCCTTCAGTTCGCGCCGGAGCGGCGCAGTGCTGGGTTGGCGTTGTTGGTGCCGGCCGGAAAAAAGCCGCCGGCGGTGACCTGGCTGCGCGTCAGATAGACGATGTTGTGAACCTGCTCGGAACTTCGGCTGAACACGATGCCTCGGCCGTTTGTGGGCACGAAGTTCGACGCAGTGCCGTAGATCGAGGTGATCGGCGATATGCCCTGATCAGCGGAGTCGGT
This sequence comes from Sphingomonas radiodurans, assembly GCF_020866845.1. NCBI lineage: Bacteria > Pseudomonadati > Pseudomonadota > Alphaproteobacteria > Sphingomonadales > Sphingomonadaceae > Sphingomonas > Sphingomonas radiodurans. The sequence continues at coordinate 1,931,398 of NZ_CP086594.1, read as the reverse complement.
GCGTTGCGGTGGCCCGTCCGTTTCCTCGGTGCCGTCTAGATCGTCGCGCGCGTCGGAGATTTTGTCGGCGCTCTCGCGCAAATCCGGAACATCGACTCCGCGGCGGTATAACGCGCTGCGGATGATGCCGGCATGGAATGCCTCTGCCGCCAGCAAGCCAGCGGCGGCATCTACGAAGTCAACATTGCTAAGCAACGGCGAGGCGCCCTTGTAGGCGGTGACGCCGACGTCTTCGAAGATGTAGGCGGCAAGCAAAAAGTTATCGTCGCTCGCGTAAGGGTCGAACACGCCGCCCGATGCACCGAGATCGATTTCCGCCGCTACCGCCGCTGCGGTGAACACGGTCGGCGACAGGTCGATTGTAGGTTGTGCCACTGCAGCAGTGCCAAGCGCCCTACGTAGCGAGGCAACGTGCGCTGCTTCGTCGGCGGCGATCTCGCGGACATACTGGATTACCTGGGGGTCGGTGAGATTCGCCCTGCGGGCACCCGTCACCATGCCTTGCGTCTGCGTACCGGCTAGCTGGTCCCCCGGCAGACCCATGCCGCTGACCGCGTGCGCGTAGAATTGAGCCTCGAGGTACTCGAGGTTAAGCGCGAAGTTCAGAATATCGACGTCGGTTAAAGCGGTCTGGGCTTCCGCCTCCCGAGGAAGCGACACGGCACCGACGCCGACAGCCACTGCGCCCAAGGCACTCTTGAAAAAATCTCGACGTTCTTTTCGTCGGTGACCGCGCACATCCAGCGCCTCCTGGAGTGTTTCGCTCGCCGGCATCCGACCCTCTCCTAAGGCACTGAGGTTCACGGCTAACCGATCGCAGGATCGCAGCCACACGTGCATACGAAGGGGGCGTAGGAAAAGATCCACGCTGAACCCGCTGCTTCAATCGCGTGTGCAGCGTATCGATCATCTATCAATGACTGACTTCGAAACGGAAGAAGGCGTCGGGAACGTCGCGACGAGGCTCGTCACCCACTCAGTTCTCTATCGAGCTCCGGAACAGCACTGAGGTCCACGCGCGCGATTTCATCACTTCGAACCGCTTATGCACAAGAGACGACACGTCTGATGCGTTCATTGATCAAGACGTTCACCAGACCTGTCATATGTGACCCAGTCAGAATGTAAGGTCCGCACGAACGACGAGACGTGGGTGCATTGCCATCGTGCGCGGACCGTTGAGCAACGGGAGTGCCGCTTCCGCAACGAAGCGGATACGGCTACCGATCGCCTGGTCGAAACCTAAGCCGGCCGAACCGATCGCCACTGTGCGACGCGCCGCCCGGTCCCGCGCGTAACTCCAATCCGTGAACGCATAAGCGGCAATCTTCCATTGCCGCGGTCCAAGCGAATTCCGCACGACAATCGCGCTGTCGTACCCGCCATCATCGAGCGTATAGCCACGCGCATAGGCCGATCCCCCGATCCCGATCTGGTCCAGGCCCGGCAGTGTGGCCGCGCTTGCCTGCACGAGCGCTCGCCCGCGCCAATTGAGGATCGCCGCTACTGTCCGCTCGATCGCTATGTCGGCGGTGAGATAGGCATAGGTCGCCGAGCCGGCGCGCGCACGGCCGAAGAACAGCCGATCAGCCTCATTGGCTCGGCCGATGCCGCCGGGGCTGGCATGAACCGCGATATCGGCCGACAGCACGCCCGACGAGATCGGCAGTACGACGCGATATCCCGCCGTCGCGGCGAACGTCGTCGCTTCGACATCGTAAACCGGCAAGCCGCCAAATTGCGCGCCGACGCGCTGGCGGCCCGCTTCGATGCCGAGATGCGCGTCGCCGAGCAATGCCGGCGGCAGTGCGAACCGCACGCCGAGTGCCGCCTCGGTCGTTTCCGACGTCGAGGCGAAGGGGGCAAGCGCCGCTCGCCCTCTGACGTGACCAACCAACACGGACACTTCACGACGTGCGCCGAGCGGCATCGTCATTCGTCCGGCGACACTCCAATAGCGTGGGTGGTCGAACCCGGAGGTCGTTCCTTGCACGGATAGAAGACTGCCCGACCCGAACAGGTCGCCGAGGACGATCCCGGCGAGCACGCGCATGTTCCCGCTCGATGGCGCATCCGAACTAGCGATGCCGGTAAACGCCTGCCACGGGCGGGTCGAGACGACGTTCAGGGTCAGGTCAGTCGTGCCCGGCTCAATGCCGGGGCTGAACAAGGCGCCGACTCGGCGAAACGGATAACGATCGATCCAGCCGAGATCCTGGCGCAGCCGCCGCGCATCGATTCGCTCGCCCGGCAGAAAGCGGACATGCGATGCTGCCACGGCCGCGGTAGCCTCGGTCCGGGCTTGCGCGACGAGCTTGCCGGCGGCGAATTCGACGACGCGGAGTTGGAGTACGCCGGCCGTCAGGTTCTGCGGTGGTGTCGTGACGGATACGAATGGCCGCTCGGCGCGCCGATAGCCGCGCGTGACAATCGCAATCGCATCCGCCAACAGCTTGCGCGACACTGGCCGGCCAAGGAGCGTGGCCAATGTTCGAACGAGCGCCACCTGCCGCGGTGGTGCGACGCCGACCACCCGGATGCCGGTTCCCGATGCCGCTGGCGCCTTCGGGCCGAGCAAGATGATTCCCGTCAGTCGCGGGCCGAGCGGCCGATCGTCGGCTTCAGCAGGTAGTGCCGGCTCAGCCAGCCGCGGTGCGCTCGTCACCGGAGCGGGGGGAAGATGGCGCTCCACCACCTGCGCTGCCGTCGGCGCGGCGAGGCAAATGAGCAGCGCGGCGAGCGCCCGCTTTGCGGCGCGCATCGCTTCAGGGAGTCGGATCGTCCTGTCCGATCAGCGGCCCGACGTTGCTCGTGCCGCTGACAGGGCCGGTCGCGGAAACATCGCCAAGCGTGCCGCCACTCCGCGAGCCGATCAGCCCCCCAACATTGGTACGGCCGCGGACGCTGTTCAGCGCATTGGCATCGAGAATGTCGTCGATCTCGCTTCGCCCGATCAGCCCACCGACATTCTCACCGCTACCGAGCGTGCCGTTGACCGTGCCGCGCGCCACGACGCCGCGCATCGTCGTCGCGAATGAGGTACCGACAAGGCCGCCGACGTTGCCCGCGCCGGTGACTCGTCCTTCGGCAAAGCTGTCGACGACGCCCGACGCGAACAGCGAGCCGACCAAGCCGCCGATGTTCAGGCTGCGCGAGTTGCCGGTGACGGTGCCGGACGCGAAGGAGCCGCTGATCCCGACATTGTCAGCGCTGCCGATCAGTCCGCCGACGTTTGTCTGGCCGCTCACCGCGCCAGTCGCGAAGCTATCGCTGTAGCTGCCGTAGCGCGACCCCGCCGCGCCGATCAGCCCCCCTACCGAGGTGGTGCCACGCACCGCCCCGCTTGCCGATGACGCATCGACCGTCAGACCCGGCGCCGCGCCGACCAATCCGCCGACCGCCTCGAAGCCCTGCACGGCGCCGCTGGCCACGGCGCGCTCGATCGTGCTCGACGATGCGCGGCCGACCAGCCCGCCGACGCCGCTGCCCGATGCGGTGACGCTTCCCGAAGCAGCGACGTCCTGGACGGTCGTGGCATTCATCGATCCGATCAGCCCGCCAAGGCTGTCGCCGCCGGTTACCCGGCCGCTTGCCGTCGATGAAAACACACCGCCATCGTAGCTGACCCCGACCAGCCCACCGCCGTTATAGGCGCTGGCCGATACGGCGCCGCTCGCCGACGAATTCGTCACGCCGGCGTCGAGCTGACGCCCGACCAGCCCGCCAACGTTCTCGATACCCGACACGCGGCCGCTCGCGCGCGAATCGTAAACTCCGCCAGCATAAGCGGCAGCGCCGACGAGGCCGCCGACATCGATCGTCCCGATCACGCGACCGGTCGCGTAGGACGCCGCGATCGACGCGCGGCTGACGCTGCCGACCAGCCCCCCGGTGAGTTGCGCACCCGTAACGTTGCCGGTCGCAAACGAGCGGATGACGGACGTGCCGTAGATGCTCCCGACCAGCCCGCCCACGTCGCTGGAGCCCGGTGCATAGACGTTCCCCGTCGCGCTGCTGTCGACGACTGAACCGAGGTAGACCGATCCGACGAGCCCGCCAATCGTGCCTGACGGCGACGTGCTACGTGCCATGACCGAGGCCGAGCTCGTGGTGCGCGCAATCGAACCGTCACTGATCGCTGCTGCGACCGCGCCAACCAACGATCCGCCGACGACCGATCCGCCGACGAGCGCAAGGTTGCGGATTGATCCGTTCACGTTGCCGAACAAGCCGACCGCATAAGTATCCGGCGCTTCGATGCGCAGCCCGGTGATGCTGTGGCCAAGCCCATCGAAGTCGCCGGCGAACGCCTCCTCGCCTTGCCCGCCGGCAACCGGCCCCGACAGCACGGCGCTGCTCGCGCTGATTGAACGCGCGAGCGCGTAGGAGGCGGTGTGGTCGCTGCCGATCGCGCGAAGATCGGCGAGGTTGTAGATCAGCTTGTATGGTTCGTCGTTCACCAGCAGCGCTGGTGTTGACGCCGCCGTCGGGGCGGCGAAGGTGAGGCTGCGATTGGGCGCGAACGCGATGTTCATGCCGCCGTCGCCGCCTCCCGCCGTCAGGTCGATCGAAGCGTTGCCTCCCACCGTGACGTTCGCGTCGAAGCGCAGGGCATCCTGCGCCGCCAGCGTCAGGCGGTTGTTTCCCGACAGGCTGAACGGCGCCGCGATCGTGATGTCGCCATCCTCGTACGTACCGCCGAAGAAGTCTGCCGCCGTGACGAGCGAAACATTGCTCGTGCGCACGCTTCGGCTGATCGCTGACGCCTTACGGCCGTCGATGACGACGCTGGGCAGGAACAGGTACAGATTGCCGGTATATTCGCCGCCGGTCGTGTCGGCCGTGCCAATGAAGTCGAGCTGAGGCGCGCTCAGCACTACGTCCCCACCCTGTATCCCGCCTCGCGACAAGCCGGTGCCGGCGAAGTTCAGCCGATCGCCGGCGGTGACGTAGATCTGCCCGCCGATGTAGGCGCCCGAAACGTCGAGCGTTGCGCCCTGCGCTACGTTGATCGTGCTGCCCGTCACTTCGACGTAGCCGATGTTCTCGACGCCGGTTGCGGAAAGCGTGGTGGCGCCGACGTTGACGGTGCCGCCTTCGCCCGCCGCCAGGATGATTTGATCACCGACGATCTGCACAGCGTCAGCGCGCGTGATGCCGCTGGTGTTACCGGCGAGGGCGTAGACCGATCCACCCTCGGCGCGCAGCGCGGCGCTGATGGCCCGGATCGTTCCACTGTTCGTCACCGAATCCCCGAGGCCGCCCGCGAGCACGGCGAAGCGACCCCGATCGTACTCGACATCGAACAGCAGTACGCTCGACCCTGCAAGGAGCTCAGCCGATCCGCCCGGTGCGCTGACGCTACCGTCGTTGCGCACTTGCGTCGCGATGAACGCAACGTCGCCGCCGAGTGCGCCGACGCGCCCGAGATTCACGACGGCCCCGCGCGACGGCCCGGTGAACGTACGATCGCCCCGGGCAAGGAATTCCGAGTCATCTACATCAAGCGTCGAAGCGACGAAGCTGCCGCCGACGTCGACCACTCCGCTACGCCCGACGACGATACCCTGCGGGTTGATGAGATAAAGCGAGCCTGATGCACTGAGCGACCCGTCGAGCCGCGACACTGCCGTGCCATCGACGCGGTTGAGGGTCGCGCCGCCGCCGTTGTCGAAATGGACAGCGCCGCCCTTACCGATCGAAAAGTCGTTCCAGGCGACGATCGCCGCGGGCGCAGTCTGGCTGACCGTCATCGTTCCGCCGGCGTTGCGCATGACGGCAATGTCGCCCGCCACGACCCGCTCGCCTGTTGGCAAAACTGGCGTGGATTGCGCCGATCCTTGCTGCGCCGCGAAGAGCGAAAAGCTGCACCCCAGGATGGCGACAACGCGCTGCCTACGAAGCTTGGCATGCTTTGCTGACATCATGCCCATCGCTTTTCTCCTGTATTTTGATTGGCATACTCGCTTGCGGCGTCACCCATCGCCTCAATTGATACAGTCAAGCGCTTGATGCGTTTTATCGGGCAGTGGCAGTCCGCAGCTTTATGGGCACATTTCGCGTCTGCCTCGAACGAGAGTGGGCGGAGCACAAACACTGGCCCGTTTTCGTCGTGAAGTTTTCGTTGGGTAACTAACGTTGATTCAATGCGTTAGCTTTTGGCTTCCCTTGCATTCAATGCCATGGTGGCGACAGGCGTAAAATGGAAAACCGTTTGTCCTTGACGATGTGGCCCTTCGGAGCAGGCGAGATGGCCGCGCGCATCCGTGCCCACGAATGGGCGCAAACGCCACTTGGGCCGCTTGAGCTCTGGCCACACGTTCTGCGCACTACCGTCGACATCATGCTGGCCATGCCCGGCCCTGCGACAGTCTTATGGGGGCCGCAGCACGTCCAGCTCTACAACGACGCCTACATTGCCATTGCAAGGAAGCGTCATCCTTCGTTGCTCGGCCGCCCGGTGGCGGAAGGTTGGCCAGATGTGTACGAAGCGGTGATTTCGCCGCTGCTGGAAGAAGCGCGCGCCGGACGCGCCACACGGCTCACGACCTTTGCCGTCCCGTTGCACGGCGAGGATGGCCCGGAGGAGCGCGTATTCGACACTGACTGGATGAGCGTGACTTCCTCGATCTGATGTCTTCAGATGCAATGCTCGACATGCCGGACCTGACTAGCTCCGAGCAGTTCAGCGTACAGGCAAAGGCGGCCTACGGCGCTTTGGGCATCCGCTCCGCGCTTGGCGCGCCGCTCTTGCGGAATGGACGTCTCGCCGCAGTGCTTCTCGTTGCGGATACTAACGTCCGGCAGTGGGCCAGAGGTGATAAGGAACTGCTAAAAGGCGTTGCGGAGCGTATGCAGGCCGTGCGCTGATCCGGCATTATGTAGCAAACGCACCAAGAACATGACATTTGCGTCACGCTCGATTGCGCTTGCGATCATTTGTGTTGCGTGGAGCTACCCGGCACTGGCGCTAGGTGGAGCTGTTCCCGTAAGGGTGGGCTTCCATGATTTGTTCGTTGAGCCAGGGTCCGGTGCAATACTGGCAGAAGTTGGTCGTGTATTCGGCTCCAAACCCATCTTTGTAGGCTATAGTGCCAAAGACGATCAGCGCTTTGTCTTCAGCAACCACCATCGGCGCGTATTTGTAAAACTCAACCGCCAGAGCAGGGTGATAGACTTCCTGAGTTGGAGCCATTTCCATTCCCGGCCTGTCGAAAGCTGGGATATCCGGCAGTTGCTCAGCCAGCGGATAGGGTCCGTAACAGGCCCCAATTTGGAATCGACACTCTCGTGCTGGCGTAGACCCGAAATTCCTGATGGTCACCCATATCCTGACAACGTTGGGGTCGGGCGGATTCTTATCGAACTGGAACTCTGTGGCATAAACATAGGGCCGGAGTCGCGCCTTAGATGTTTGCTCGGCGACACGCACATGCTCGATTGCGGCGTGGGCGTTAAGCGCGGCGATCCTAAGGGCCTCTTGCGTGTCTCCGCCCGCTTTATGAGATTCACGCCGCGCGCGCTTCTCAACGAGCAACGTGATGCGGTTGCCTCGCCTAGCTTCGCCGAGGGAGCCTTGGGTTTGCCAGATAGTCCAAATCAGTCCGCACAATCCAGCAAAGCTCAAGAACGTTGCGAAAACCGACCAAGTAGTGGCTCGCCGAGCCTCATGCGCTGCTTTCTCAGCAGCCAAGGCGGCGCGCCACTGGGCGCACAAATCGGCGGCATCCTTGTCACTGGCGCTATAGCAGGGGTCGGGATCATAGCCTGGATAGGGCGTGAATTTGGGGGTTTGGCTAGCGGAAGGGGTTGGCGTTGGCGTCGCGGGAGATTGCGCCGCTGGGCCGGGTTGCTCAGTGCTTTGGGAGCCTGCAGCCTGCTTGGCTGGTGGTTGAGCGCCACATAAGACTAGCCATCCGACAGCCGCAAGGATGATGCACCGATAGCCTCTAGGCATTGCAACAAGAACACCGCTGTAAATTTACCCCGCGCCAGCTTGTTCCTGATGTTCGGCTCCGAGTCCATCACGCCTATGTCAGCGAGCTTCCCGACAAGCTGGGCATAGGTGACGTTGCGGCGCTTCAGCTCCGCCTTCAGCAGCGACTTCGCCTGATCTTCCCAGTCTTTCGCGGATTTCACTTGTCGCTCCTATGATGCGTTATGCCATCATACGCAATGCAAATGCCGTTGACAACGATACGTATTGCCATCATATGTAGTGCATAAGCACTGGATACGATGACATGCAGCACTTCCTTCTCTCCGCCAAAGCCCGCACGTTGAGCCTCACGGCCGTGTTTCGGATGGGTGAGGATGCCGCTTACGAGTGCTTGACGGCGAGGCGGTCTGCCCCTGTTGCGGCTGCGTCGAGACGTACAACATCACGTCGCGCCGTCGCTTCAAGTGCGTCGCTTGTCACCACCAGTTCAGCGTCACCAGCGGCACGATCTTCGCCAGCCGCAAGCTGTCCTACACCGACCTACTCGCCGCGATCGTGATCTTCGTGAACGGCGCTAAGGGCGTGTCGGCGCTTCAAGTGAGCCGCGATCTGGACGTGCAGTACAAGACTGCCTTCGTGCTGTCTCACAAGCTGCGTGAGGCGATGGCGCTTCAGCTTCGCGACCGCGAGCTTGACGGCGTTGTCGAGATCGATGGCGCGTACTTTGGCGGTTACGTGAAGCCCGAGAACGAGAAGGCTGACCGCAAGGATCGCCGCCTTCGCCTCAATCAGAACGGCAAGCGCCAGTGCGTCGTCATCATGCGTGAGCGCGGCGGGAAGTCACTTCCGTTCGTAGTTCGCAACGAAGGCGATGCCGTCCCGTTCGTGCGCGATCACGTTGGCACGCTCGCAACGATCCACGCCGACGAAGGCACCGGCTGGGATGCGCTGCACGCGGGCTGGGATACGAAGCGCGTCAATCACTCGGTTCAGTTCATGGACAAGGGCGCCTGCACCAATCAGGCGGAAAGCTACTTCTCGCGCCTTCGCCGCATGGAAGTCGGTACGCACCACCACATCGCCGGGCCGTATCTCAACGCCTACGCTGGCGAGGCTTCATGGCGCGAAGATTACCGCCGCGTCGATAACGGCGCACAGGCCGCGATGATTACGCGTGCTACGATGGTGTCGCCGGTATAACGCCGCTGGGCAGGGTACTGGCAGCGGGGGTGAGCATTGCATCCCTCTACGGAACGTACTAGATTCGTTCCCACGACGGGAACAGTACAATGCCAGCTACCACAGCCATCGCGGCGGCTAACCAGTTCCTGAAATTTGCTCAGGCTGAGCCGCAGTTTGCCTTTGATCAGATGAAGCTCCAAAAGCTTCTTTTCTACACTCATGCGTGGCATCTAGCTTATGATCGCGGTCCGCTTTTTGAAAATGACTTTGAGGCTTGGCCTTGGGGGCCGGTGATCCGCGATGTCTATATGCAGACAAAGGATGCCGGGCGTAATCGCGTCTGCAACTATCTAACTGAAGTGCGGTGGGATCGGCCGGGCGGTCCTATCTCGGGCGCGCCTGACGGCGTGGACGATCCAGAAACACGTGAATTCCTAAAATCCGTCTGGGACACGATGAAGGCTTACACCGGCATACAGCTTTCCAATTCAACGCACGCTCCTGGCGAACCTTGGACGCTTGTAGCACAAGCATTGGGGACCAGTGGCAAGCCTATGATCTCTAACACGCTTATTCGCGACGTGTTCAAGGCTAAGTTGGGGGCACAACCTGCGAATCCCACCGCCTGAGAACACGCCGACAGACCCCGATCGCGCGACACAGCTCGGTTTGCCCGATCACACGGGGCCGGACCGTGCCGATGGACGCGTCTTTCGTCTGAATCTTGGAATAGTGAAGTTTGGAACTGACAACACTACTCAAGCGATTGCAATGATATTGAGCTTTGTCATTCTCGCGTTGCTTATGCTCCTACTATTTACCGCGCCAGAAAATACGCAAACTAACGATGTAATCGCGGCGCTAAAAAACACTCTACTCATAACGGTAGGCGTCGCAGTTGGGAACGGGCTACCAAAAAAGCAGATTAACGCACCACTTCCCATAGCTGCCAGAACCCCGCCTCGCCCTCCTGCGAGCGCGCCACACCCTTTTCCCGCTGCGTCCTAAGCGCACAAGCCACACGCCTTGCCATGCTGTTCAGCGTCGCCGTGTCAGCTTGTAAGCCGCGCTCCACAACCATCCGCTCCGCTATCTCTCGCGTCGTCATAGGCGCGCGTGCGGTGCGGAGGATCGACAACACCATGCGCGTCATCTCGCCACGCTTGGACCAGTCGGCGGGCGGGCGGACCACCTTGGACTTGATGGCTTCCACCGCCATCTCTGGCGCGATGATGCGGAGCATCGCGTCGATATGCTCTGGGTCCGCTGCCAGCGAGCGGAGCCGTTCGTGCGTGCGCTCGATCTCGCCCGCCAGCTCGGCCTGCTTCTTCGCAAGCCCCTCTACCATGTAGTTTGTCATACGGTTGCATACCGCATCACAGGAGATTACATCTATCTACATGCTGGTGCATTTGCTACATAATGCCGCCCTGATCGTTTGCTCATGATGCGAGCAAACCACCTGCCATGCTAAACCTACTTGCACTTGCGGGATTGAGAGGGAGTTCAGAACATGCAGCAGATTGGAATGCCGGTCGATGGGGTCGGCACGCTGATCCGGGATGGTGGCGCTTTCTACCTTCGCCGGGATATGGGCGGCAGATACCTGCTCGAACTTCATCGCACGCCAGTTGATCTTGTCGAGAAGCGCGTTCGGCTGCGCGGGACCCTCGTTGCGCCGGATCTTGTCAACGCAGATGGTGTTGCGCCGGCCTGAGCAGCTTCTCGCGGTGCGGCGAGCTAAGGTCGCGACTTTCCGGAATGCCGAACGGACCATCGGGCGCTGTTTGCACGTGATCAGCTAGGATTGCGCCAGCCGCAATCGCTTAAGGCTGCTCGCCAAAATGGTCGACCCGATCGAGAACCAACAGCGCGGGTGCTACACCTGTCTGAGCAAGGAAAGCTTACCGGAAAATCCGTGCAGCACGAAACGGCCGCCGAGAGGCTCAAACTCAAGCATGCCTCCGGCCTGTCTAAAGTGTGGGGATATCGTCCTGACGACAGACAGGGTCGTTCAAAAAGATGATGGTTGACGTCGAGGCTATCGCTGGGTGACCCTTCTGCATGGATATGTCGCTCTCCCCCGCCGAGGAGGCATTCGCCGCCGACGTTCGCCGCTTCTTCGCAGAGGATTACCCCAAGGACGTCCTTGCGCTGCTGCGAGATGGGCAAAAGCTGACACGCGACGACCATGTCCGTTCGCAGCAGGCGCTCAACGCCAAGGGCTGGCTCGGCGTTGGATGGCCGGCCGAGCATGGCGGCACGGGCTGGACGCCGGTGCAGCGCTACTTGTTTGAACAAGAGCTAGAGCTAGCCGGCGCGCCGTCGATCATCCCTATGGCTGTGGTCTACATCGGCCCGATCATCTGCGCCTTCGGCACACCCGAGCAGCAGGCGCACTGGCTACCCGACATCCTGAGTTCACGCGCGATGTGGGCGCAAGGATATTCAGAACCTGAGTCCGGATCGGACCTCGCCTCACTACGGATGAGCGCGGTACGCGACGGTGACGACTATATTCTCGACGGCGCAAAGATCTGGACCTCGGGTGCGCATTGGGCGGACTATATCTTCTGCCTGGTGCGAACGGAGAAGTGCGAGCGCAAGCAGGACGGCATTTCGATGATCTGTGCCGACATGCGTACGCCGGGCATCACCGTCCATCCAATCATCTCGATCGACGGCTCACACGAGTTGAACCGCGTCGAGTTCGACCAAGTGCGCGTGCCCGCGGCGAACATGATCGGTGAGCCGGGCAAAGGATGGCATTATGCCAATGTGCTGCTCGCCGCCGAGCGTGTGTCCTATGCGCATATCGGCCGCAAACGCGCCGACTTGGCCGAGCTCCGCCGAGTGGCAGCAACAATACCAGGCGCGTTCATGGCGACGATGGCTGACGAGCCGCTTTTCGCCCGGCGCGTTGCGCTAGCGGAAATGCGTCTTTCCGCAGTCGAGGTGTCAGTCTTGCGCGTATTGTGCGGCAAGGCGGCACCGGCGGCCGTCTCCGCGCTGAAGATCGCCTGCACCGAGCTGGCGCAGGAAATCACCGAATTGTGGGTCGAACTGGCCGGTGGCGATCGCGCGGCGGTGGCCGATCGAACGCAGGCCGACTGGCGATCGACAATCCCGGACGTGGCGCCGTTCGCGGTGCCGCGTACTGCCTCATACCTCTTCGAGCGTGCGCAGACGATTTATGGCGGCGCGACCGAGATCCAGAAGAACATCGTCTGGCGCGCGCTCGACCGGGCAAATGCAGCGCTGTCGTGAGGGTATTGGCATGATCAAGCTTGTCTTCTGCCTGCGCCGACGCCCTGACATGAGCCGCGAGGCGTTCCAGGCCTATTGGCGCGATCATCACGCACCGCTCGTGGCGCAAGTCGCGCCTTTGCTGCGCATCCGCCAATACGTCCAGAGCCACAGCTTTGACGATCCGCGGCTTGCGGCGGCACCCGACGTACGCGGCGCGATCGTGGCGCCGTACGACGGCGTCGCCGAACTGCATTGGGACACGATCGAAGACGTGACAGTGGCTGGTGGCACCAAGGAGGGGCGAGACGCCGGCCGGCGATTGCTCGAAGACGAGCGCAAGTTCATCGACTTGCCCAATTCGCCGTTGTTCTGGGTACGCGAACATCACGTCATCTGACCCGGAGCGAAGTGTCAGAGGCGTAAAAGGAGAGGTTGCGGTTTGGATTTTACCTTCACGCCCGAGCAGGAGCAGTTGCGCGCGTCCGTTGCGGGCTATCTCCGCGACCGTCACGATTTTGCGACGCGTCAGGCAGTGGTGGCATCAGCCTCCGGGCGAAACGAGCCGCTATGGCGCGACTTCGCCGATCTGCTGGGTCTGCTGAGCCTCACTGGAGCAGACGGAGCGCCCGATCCGTTCGATATCCTCGTTGTCATGCAGGAACTCGGCGCCGCGTTGGTGGGTGAGCCCTTCCTGGAAACGGTAGTGACCGCTGGCGCTCTACTACAGGCGAGCGACGGCGAACGGGCGCGCGAACTGCTGGAGGGAATAGCGGCAGGCACGCAGATCGTCGCCTTCGCCGGTAGCGAGCCCGGGACGCGTCTCTGCTGGCGGCCCAGCGCAACCCGCGTTGAGTCCGACGGCGATGGCTGGCGGATAAGCGGCGTAAAATCGATGGTGGGGGCGGCACCTTGGGCGACGACGCTGCTGGTGAGTGCGGCGACGCCGACTGGCACATCGTTATTTGCGATTGCGCCCGACACCGCGGGCGCAACACTTCATCCATATCGCACGATCGACGGGCGCAGAGCTGCCGACCTGCGGCTCGCCGGCGTCCGTGTTGGGGCGCGGGATCTCATTGGTAGCGAGGGCGGGGCATTGCATGCGATCGATGCGGCCCTCGACGCGACCATCGCCGCACTGTGCGCTGAAGCGCTAGGCGTCATGCGCCGTATCCTCGACAACACGATCGCCTACACGCGCGCGCGCCGCCAGTTCGGCCAATCTGTCGCCGGCTTCCAGGCGTTGCAGCACCGAATGGTCGAGATGTTCATGAAGATCGAGATGGCGACGTCTGCCACTTACTTGGCGACGATGAAACTGGGTGCGCCAGCCAGCGAACGGGCGATGACCGTGTCCAGTGCCAAAGTCCTGGTTGGCGAGGCTTGTCGCTTCGTTGGGCAAAGCGGCGTGCAATTGCACGGCGGCATGGGCATGACGGAGGAGCTAGCGGTTGGGCACTATTTCAAGCGTGCTACGGTGATAGAGGGTCTGCTCGGCACAAGCGATGATCATCTCGCGCGTTACATGGCGCTGGTCGAGTAGCGGCTCCATTCGTCGCGTTGCGAACGGCGAGCTACCGGTGCGGCGACAGCCTCGGCGTGAAGATGTTCTGCAGCATTTTTCTCGCTGCCGCAGTTCAGGTTGGATGCGTCCGCAGTGGCAGAGCATTGGGACCACGGTTTCTGGCAATGGGCATCATGCCCATGTTACGCCGCCGGCCTTCAATCGGCGCGCATAAAGCGCGGGAATACGAACGCCGCTCGCTCAGACTTGATCTTAAAAGCGGTGACCCGGCCGACAAGGAGGCTTGCGGTGCTGACGAGTGTTGAGCAGCAGGCGGTGCTGATCCTTCAAGATCCGTGACCTGCTGATGCGACAGCGAACCGCTTAGCTCGCCAGCCGCAGCGCAGACGCATCCTGGGCAAAACGGAACATGCCCCGGCCGCTTCGTTTCGCTTCATAAAGCGCAACATCTGCACGCGCCATTAGATCATCCAACTCCACAGATGTCTCGGAAAGCACAATGCCGATCGATGCACCGACCCGTACCGCCTCAGGGCCAAGGGCAAAGGGCTCGGACACGCACGCCGTTAACCGTCGCGCCATCTCTGTCACTTCGCTTTGGTGCCGGACCCTAGAAAGGATCACGATAAACTCGTCGCCTCCAATTCGGAACACAGCCTCATCAGGGCCGAGGCAGGCGCATAATCGGGCGGCGACCTGGCCCAACAAGGCGTCTCCAAGCTGATGACCGTGCAGGTCATTCACCGGCTTGAATCCGTCAAGATCGAGATAGACAGGGCCATTGGTCGCACTGGGCCCCGAAACAACGTGTCAAAATGTTCGCGCAGAGCCAAACGATTGTTCAGCCCGGTGAGCGGATCACGACGCGCAAACTGCATCAGGTCTCGCTGCGACACCAACTGATCGAGCGTTGTTTGGTATAGATGCCTAGTCAGCTGCACCGATGCCATGAACAGAACGATCGCGATTGTGGCCAACGCTAGCAAGGTAAAGGTAGGATCAAGTCGCGTCCCGTGATCAAGGAATGACATCAATCCAATAATTGTCGGGACCAGCGCCAGCATTATGCTCGGCAGGCACACAATCGGCCGTATCGCCGTCCGCAAAATCAGGGAGAAGACGTAGCAGCACAGCCCGCACACGACGAGCAGCGTCAGCGCCGGATCGCGGTAGGACAACACGTGCAGGTTGGTGATGCCTAGGAGAAGGCTGGTGATGCAACTACCCAAGCCATAGCCAAGCTCCCGGCGACGCGCTGACAACAGATCGCGCGGATGCGGGCCGCCGGTTTGTCGCATACGTTGCATCGCGATCAGGCGAGCCGCCGACACGAGGGCGGTCATTAGGAGAAGAACTGCCGGTACCAAATCGCGGTTGAGTGCCGCTTGCGCACCTGTTCCGCAGGCGATCGCACCCACCAGCCCTATCCCGCGCCACCGCTCAGCAGTTTCGATGTCAGTTCGACCTCGATTGCCGCTGGCGCCGGTGGAAAAAGCCGTCGAAGAAGGCTCAACGTGCCGTCCTTGTGTGGGCTTGATGAAGCTGCGACCCTAAGGTCTGCGCATTGAGATTTCATTAAGTTTGCTCAGTGCGCTTCGGTGCAGAAGCCGAACAACAGCCAGACAGTACGACCCAATTACGGACATTCGGCACCGCTTTCCGGCGGCTTAACTCCTCCCGTTCATTCATGTTCATATTCGAGGCGATCTGCGGCATGCTACCCGAGCGGTTGCGAACGTCCCAGTGAGACGAGCGACATTCGTTTGCTCACGATGCGCGGACCAAGGTCACAGCTCCCGTCGTCGACCGCGCTATTCATACTTACACAATAAACGCCAGGTATCCGTCCTGCTGCCCGATCCGGCTGATTGTCGGCTGAGCTGGTAGTCGAGCTAGTACACTTCAATCGACCTTTCGTACAAAGTTCACAATGTCCTTGAGCACCGGCTGCCGGCCTCTGAATGGACGCGCCAGGGCCAGCAGCAAGCCAACGTGACCGGTTTGTGAGTAGGATTGCAAATCCACCGAAACGCCACCGTCGCGCAATTTCGCGCCGAGCGCCTCGCTGTTGCGTGGGCGAACGGTAGTGTCATCGGCTCCGACGAGCAGCAGTGCGGGCGGATCGCCGGCACCTGCCCATATCACAGGCTGGGTTTCGTTGGGCCGGGGCCATGCACCAAACGCGGCGCGGCTGGCTTCGACATCGAACGGTGCGAAGTCATATGGCCCCGCAAGGCCGACGAACCCTCTGACCGCCCTCCGATCCTCCTTCAGCCAACGATCGTCCACCGCTAGCATCGCGGCGATATAAGCGCCCGCCGAATGGCCCATTAGTACGATCCGCGCTGGGTCCCCGCCGAAGTCTGCGACATGCGCCTTGGCCCATCGCACGGCCGCTGCTCCATCTTCGATGAATGCGGGGTAGCGAACCGCCGGAACGAGCCGATAATCCGGTATGACAACGAGGAAGCCCTGTGCCGCTAGCGCTCGTCCAACAAAGGCATAGCCCGATCGCGTTCCGCTATTCCAGCTGCCGCCGTAGAAAAACACAATGACAGGTCGCCCGCCGATTTGATCGGAATGAGGCGCGTAAACGTCCAGCATCTGCCGGGGCTCGCTGCCGTAAGCTACCGCCGATGCGACCTTCGCGGTACCTCGGTCCTTCGGCACCAAGGTGTCGAACATTCCAAGCGGCGAGCAGCCGGCGGTCAAAAGGCTAGCGACGACCACCACGCGAGCGAAGATGGCGTTTGGCATTCTGTTCAACGTCCTAATCGGGCCCCGGACACACGCATTCGACCATTGCAGTCGTTTTACTCGTTGGCAAACAAGGGCTCCGTCGTAACTGCCGAGCAAAGCTGGTGGGTCCGATCGCCCCGTTTATAGCATAGGAGCGGGATCATCGTATGAGAGGTGGTCCTCAGGATCTCGCGATATTAACGTCGGAGCCCGATCCCGACACTGCGGCGCTACAGATGCGTACACCCTTTTTGACTTTGGGGAGCAGGGCTGTGCATGGAAACGCGAACGGGGACGGGCGCCATCCGTTCGCGCTGCCGCTTCAAGGCAGTAGCTTGAGACACAATCTCGCGTGCCAATACCCTTTTCTGCAAGGAACTGAGCATGTCACGAGAAGCCGTCCGCCCCTATCTGGTCGTCAAGAACGAAGACGGCGACTACCGCGTCACCGTCCGCACTACTCGCTACAATTCGCAAGGATATCCCTTAGTTTCGGCTGATCTGCTCGACGAAAAGTTTGCCACGCAAAAGGCCGCCAAGCTGTTCGTAAGTGAGACTTACCGAGCGGAACGCGGCGAGATCGCGATCAAATAACCAATGCCGCAACCTACATCCAACACGCGCTGGCCCGGTTCAAGCGCAAGCAGGAGCGAGCCACCAAGGCCGCTGCGGCCGCGGCCGGCAAGGCCGAAAAGATTGCCGCCAAGGCCGCTGAGCTTGCCCGAGTGGCGACGGCGGAAGCATTAAAGGCCGCTCGCCTCAAGCCTGCCAGTCCGGAGGAAATGAAAGCAGCACGCGACGCCCGTTATGCCGCCCGCAAAGCGCGAAAGTAGCCTCTAACGGCGACGGCGCCTGGATCTGCTAGTCGCTTCCCTCATCGGGATCTTTGTCGCGACCTGCCTTGGTGAGCTTTTCAGCCTTGTGTGGATCGTCATTATCGACGCTGCTCTCGCCGCCCATCTCGATAGTTTAGTCAGTTGGACGATCCTTCTGGTCGCCCATGTCGGTGTCGATCTGATCCGGCATCTCAGTTCCTCAGGTTTGCGCGCAAAGTACGCGATATCAACAACGCACGACGGATCGAATAGTCCGCCGGGAAGCGCTCACGCATAATCAATGCGAGGGTCAAAGCCGCCATGGAGCCGGCCGCCGTTCCTATTGAAAGCCGTCCCAGCGAGGACCCACGCGGGTTCCCAAGCCAAAGCCCCCTGGCCTCAGCAGACGCCGCTTCCCTTGTTGAAGCGCCATAAAGAAGGTGGTGCCGCTTAGACGAGGCATGCACAGCCGCTAATCCATCTCGCTTAAATTGCGGTGCATTTGGCCTGACAAAGCCCCACCGACCAGATCGCCTCGGGTGACGAGTCAAACCGGAGAAACGGTCTCGGCGGCTTAGCTCTCGATCGTCGGCTCATCTAGCCGCGCTATTTCAGATCTAAAAGGGGCACCACGTTAGTCTGACAGGGTCCCGGCTAACGCCAGGCTTTCCTTCAACCGTTCTTCGGAGAGTTCGGCCTGGCGTCGGCTAGCAGCGTGACGACGTTCGGCGACGGATTGCGCCCATCGGCGCAGCCATTTGGCGGCGCCGCCGACGACCGGCCATTCGCGGCTGAAGGACGCGACCGTTTTCGCCAGCTGCGGGGCAAAGTGGCGGTAAAGTTCATCGTCGAGGGCGGTGATCGCTTCCGATGATCCGGGGTCGCCCTGTCGCGCGGCGCGCCCATAAAGCTGGCGGTCGACCCGGGCCGTTTCGTGAAAGGCGGTCAGGATGACGTGGAGGCCGCCTGCCGCCCTGACGTCGGCCGGGATTTCGATATCCGTGCCCCGACCGGCCATGTTCGTCGCCACCGTCACGGCGCCCAAATGCCCTGCCCGCGCGACAATCTCCGCCTCGTCATGATCCTGTCGTGCGTTCAGGACGCGGTGAGCGATGCCACATGCATTCAGCTCTGCGCTGACGGCATCCGAATCCGCCACCGAACGGGTTCCGACCAGAACCGGACGCATCCCCTCCGCGTCGCGCACCGCAGCCACGGTGTGCGCAATCAGCGACCATTTTTCGGCAGCGTGGCGCACCAGCACGTGGCCGCGATGGATCCGCTGGCACGGTCGATTGGTCGGAACCGTGTACACGCGCAGCCCGAAATCCGCCCACAGCTCGCCAGCCACCTCGCGCACCGTCCCGCTCATCCCGGACAGCCGACGATACCGGCGGAAAAAGCGCTGGTATGTGATCCGGGCGAGCGTGGTGCGATTGCCAGTGACTTCCACCTCTTCCTTGGCCTCGACCATCTGGTGCAGTCCGCCTTCCCATGATCGGTCCGGCATGGTGCGCCCGGTAGATTCGTCGACGATCTGCACCTTGCCATCGACGACGACATAGTCGCGGTCCTTAAGGAACAGCAGCCTGGCGGAGAGCGCCTGCGCGGCCAGTTGCTCGCGTGCCTGGCGTATACGCCAGAGACGCTGCGGCAGGCCAGCCGCCAGCGCCTCGACCGCGCGCTTGCCCCGTTCGGTCAGGTCGATCGCGCGTTCAGCTTCCTTGACGGAGAAGTGCGTCTTCACTTCGAGCTGTTTCGAAAGCTCGAGCGCGCACAGGTATAGGCCGTCATCCCCTGCGGGGCGCGTGGCAGAGAGGATCAGCGGGGTACGCGCCTCGTCAATGAAGATCGAATCCGCTTCGTCCACGATCGCGAAATGCAACCCGCGCATCGTCAAGGGCGGACAGGGCTGGCCGCACAGACGCCGGACGCGGCGCCGCGCCAGGCCTCGACCGTTTGCCAGCGTTGCCTGATCCTTCAGATAATCGAAGGCGATTTCCTTGTTGGTCCCGTATACGACATCGGCAAGATAGGCCTGCCGCCGTTCCTCCGGCTCCGTGTCCTGAACGATCAGGCCGGTGGACAGGCCGAACAGGCGATACACCGGATCAAGCTTCTCAAGATCACGGGTGGCGAGATAATCGTTTACGGTGAATATATGTGTCGGCATCCCGGCCAATGCGGCAGTGATGGCCGGCAGCAAGGCCGTGATCGTCTTGCCCTCGCCCGTGGCCATTTCGGCCACCCCGCCTTCCACCATCACCAGCCCACCCATCAGCTGGACCGCATAATGCCGCATGCCCAGCTGGCGCCCTGTCGCCTCCCGGATCAGGGCGAAACATTCGTCGACAAGGTCGGGCACCATGCCGTGACGCGTCAGGCGCGCACGCATCTCGCGGCACCGAACGAGGAAAGCCTCCTCGCCCAACGCCGTCAGATCGGCGAAGCGCTCGAGGATTGCCTCGGCGCGTGCGAGCAGTCCTCTTCCCAGAACGGGCGCATCGACGAGCACCCGACCGATCAACTTTTCCAGCGGACGATCCCATTTCCATTTCTTCGCGGGACCAAGCTCGGGATACGGTGCGATCACCGGGCGCTTGTCGGCGCGGACCTCGCGCCATACGTCAGCGGCACCTGCCTTTATCGCGCGATATTCAAGCATCGAATTGCGATAGCAACAGCTGGCGAACGCGGCGGAAGAGCTGCCACCCCAATGGCTCCCAATCGAGCTGGAAGCGAACATGCACGCGCGTGCCGAAGGGCACCGTCTCGGCCGTCGCCGGCAAGGCGACATCGAACAGGAACACCCGCGTGAGCGAGACCGGGCCATTCTGCGCCGTCGGATCAAGCGCGAACGGTCCGCCGTTGGTCGTGGCGAGTGCCGGGCTTGGCAGGTCGAACGTTCCGCCGGGCACCGCACGCACGATGGCGCTGTCAAAGGTCTGCACCGGACGGTCGGCGATCTTCAGTTTCAAGCTGTCGAGGCGACCGCGGATCAGCTCGAAATCATCCTGCGGAACCGCGATCCGGGCAACGTCAGCGCTACCGGGCGTGACATAGCCGATCAGCTCGCCCTTTCTGACATGACGCCCCGGAAGATCCGCAGCGGTCGCTGCGGCAAGGACGAAGCGACCCGATGTGCCGGCTTCGATGCTCAGGTCACCAAGCCTGTTCTGCTCCACGGCAAGCCGCTTGATCGCCTCTGCCACCTCGATCTGGCCGACATCGCGCAGCACCCGGTCTCCCGCAGCGTCACCGAACCCTGCCCTGAGTTCGGTATCGGCCTTCGCCTGGAGTTCGCGCGCGCGCCAGCGCAGCTTTTCGACTTCTTCATCGAGGATCGGATTTGCCGTTTCGACCAGCAATTCGCCGGCGCGAACCTGCTGACCCTCGCGTGCGGACACGGTGTCGATAACGCCATCACCACCGGCCCGCACATGGGCCGCCTCGGGTAACCAGACGATGCCCTGTGTGGTGACATGATGCGGTGCGGGGATCACGAACAGACCAAGCATCAGCGCGGCGGTCGCGCCGACGGTCCATTGCACTGCGCGACGACGGTTGCGCTGCAATTGCGGGCTCGTGAAGACATGCGCGTACATCTTCCACACCGGCAGCGCGATGGAGGTCCATAAAGTCCAGATCGAGATGGCGACGCCAATGAAGAAGAACTTCTTCGCTACGAGCAAAGCTATGCCAAGCATCATCGCCATGCGTGCGAAGAATGCGGCAGGGGCATAGACGATGAACCACCGCTTTTCCGCCCGGGTCGCGGCAAACTCCTCCTGCCCGGGCGTCTTGAACACATGCCGGGACATCAGGTCGCCCCAGTATTTGTTCGAGCGCTGCGCAAGATTGGGGATCTCGATCAGATCCGACAGGATGAAATAGCCGTCGAATTTCAGCAACGGATTGCCGTTGACGAGGATCGTGGAAATTCCCGCCACCAGCATCACGTTAAACAGAATCGCCCGAAAAACCCCCGGTTCGACCATGACCCAGAGAAACATCGCCACGGCGGCGAGCAACAGTTCCGTCAGCATCCCTGCTGCACCGATAAGAGCCCGCTGCCATTTGCTTGCCAATGCTCCCGCCGCCGATGCATCGACATACGGCACCGGAAACAGTAACAGCAGCATCACGCCCATCTCGCGTACTTCGCGGCCCCGCATCTTTGCGGCATAGCCGTGACCCAGTTCATGGGCGATTTTCACGGCCGGATAGACGAAGGCCATGATGAACAGATTGTCTGCTGCGAGCGCGCGATCCCACAAATTTCCCGTCAGCTCGTCCCAATTCGCGCCGGCCAGAACCAGGGCCGAGATGACCAGCACCAACCACAACACCAAACCGAACCAGCCAAACAACGGCTGAAGCCAAGGCATGGTCCGCGTCAGGAACCGGTCGGGATCAACCAACGGAAAGCGCAGCGACATCGGGCTTTTCAGATTCTGCAGCCACACTTGGCGTTTCTGCTTCTTCTGTCGTTTGAAGAGCTCGGCCGTGTTGGGCGTCGCATCGCTGGCGAGAAGGTCTGAACCGTGCAGCATGCCGAGGGCACGAATGACATCGTCCTGCGTCGGTGCGTCCTCGCCGATCTCGTCCACCAGACATTCCCAGAGTCCGTTGACGGTATGCGTTCCGTCCAGTCGGCCGATCAGGAGATAGGCCCCCCGCGGAAAGCGATGGACCCTGCCGGTCGCACCGTCATCGAGGATATACCACACCTGCCCACGATAGACGTGGCGCCGCACCCGCAGATGCGCGCGCAGCTTTGGCTTCAAGTGCGCTACGTTGAACCAGCTGGCGCTTTCGAAAGGATTTGCCATTGCTCGCGCGCGCCTACGGCAGCCATTTCCAGGCAAACAGGCGCAGCCAATCAATCACGGGGCGCGTCCATATCCCCAGCAGGCTGCGGCGATCGATATCCACCTTTGCCACGCCCTCCATACCCGGCCGCAGCATCTCACGCGCTGTCGGATCGAGTTCCGCCTCCACCCGGAACGTATTGTTGCCGTCGCGACTGTCGGTGACGCTCGTCAGCTTGGTAACGGTGAAGGCGACTGTTTCCCCGGCCAGCCCGGCCGGCGCGAAGCGCCCTTTCTGTCCTGACTCCAGATAGGCGATATCCCCCTCCTGCACGTTCAGCACGACGCGGAAATCATCGAGCGGGGCAACCTCAAACAGGACTTTCCCTTCTTCCACGGGCGAGCCGACCAACTGGCTCACATCCCCGGAGACGAGCACGCCCGAAAAGGGGGCGACGATGTTCACCCGATCGAGCTTATAGGCCATCAGGCGAAGCTCTGATTCAGCCTGACGCAATTGCGCGCCGTAGATGTTCATTTCCGCGCGATTGTGCTCCGCCAGTGCCTTGCGATACTGGCGGCCAAGTCGCTGCGTTTCGGCCTCTGCGCGCGCATGATCGAGGCGGAGATCGCGATCATCCAGCGTCGCCAGAACCTCGCCCTCCTGCACCGTATCGCCCGCCCGGGCGCTGGAGCGCGCAATGAAGCCATCGAAGGGTGCGGCGGCGGCACGCTGAACCCGGCCTTCGAGCGCCGCATCGGCACTGACCCGGAATTGCGCCAGCGGCACGAGCAGCACGACGGCGAGCAACAGCGCGGCGATCCCGACAGCCTTGGCCAAGGGCCGACGCGGACCAAACAGCGCCTGGGCGCCGTCCATCGCCTTGTTCCGGATACGCCCACTGAAGAGGCGGGCCTCGCGCTGCTTCAGGGATATCGTGGGTGCGACGAGCGAAGCCGCGGTTTCGCACAGCAAAAGCTCAGCCGCGGTGAAAGCCTGGCCGTCCTTGTCCCGCTCGATCGTCAGCACGCCAGAGGGAATACCGCGATCCTCGAACGGGATCGAGGCAACGGCCCCGCTCGCGCTGGCGGCAGAAAGCCGCGCGTGCTGGATCGTAATCGCACCACCGTCCTTTTCGTGGGGCAACACGATGCGGGCATGCTGGTCATGCGCCTCGTCCATCGCGGCCTCGATCAGTTCGACGATATCGGAACGCTTTCGAAACCAGGCACCGTGCGACATTGCCGCCAGCTTCACCGAATTGTGCCTGACCAATCCTATCGCCACACGATCTGCCTGGACGGCGCGCGCAACCTCGTTGGCAAAGGCCATCAATGTTTCCTGTAGGCTGTCCTTCTCCTGCACCGCAGCCAGCAATTCCATTGCCGCCACCGCAGCGGGGGGCGCCGTCGCCACCGCTTCACCGCCGCTCGCCGCCTTGTGCTGCCACACCAGCGAGAGAATCCAGCCGACGCCCCAGTGGAGTTCGCGCAACGCCCGTTGCAGGCCGGACGAACTGGAATCGGCAAGTGCCAGGACGATGACACCATGAATCTGCTCGGACGAGGCGACCGGATATGCGATCAACGTGTGCCCGTTCTTCGCGACGGGCGGGATGATCTGTGGCTGGCCGCTGGCCAGCGCGGTTTCACCCGCCTGGCGCAACGGATCGAGATCGACCGGCGCAGCGGGCCAGATTGCCGCGGGGGCGTAAGCGCGCGGCCCCGCCTCCAGCAGAACGAGCCCGGCGATCGTTCCGGGCGTGCGGGCGCATTGCAGATCCAGCCACGCCCGGCAAAAGCTCGCCCCATCGCTCGCCGAGGCGAGGGCCGTCCAAAGCTGGGCTTCGGCCGCATCGGGCGAAGCAGCGTCGTCGGTCGGTTCGCCGCGAGGATCGGCGACCCGCGCCGTGCTGTCCTCCATCAGCCCGCGCCTTCCTCTTCCTTCTCGCGCCGACTGCGTGTCTTCCGCTCGACTGCCTCCTTGCCCAGAACCGGCAGCGCCATCGCCAGCAACAGCGGGCTCAGATCCGCGGATGGGGGGGCCTGACCGCCAAGCAGCGTGGCCAGCGCCGAACTGCCGGGCTCGACCCGCGCACCAAGCGGCAGCGGCGATGCGTCCATGTCGACGCGGAGTGCCTGCGGCGCGCTATGGCGTGCTTCGGCCGGCGGCTGCTGGACCGACGGAGCCTCTGTCGGCGCGTTCTTTCTCGCATCGGGCTGCACGCCCTCGGGCGGCAGCGGCGTCGTGTCGGTCGCCCGGATGTCGCCCGCCCACTTGGCCACCGCATTGAAGAAGCCATAGGTGGGTTTGGGCAGATCCGGCGTTTCGGCAACTTCCGACTTCTGCGGAGGGTATCGCTTCACATCCAGCGGCACGAAATAGGGAATGCGCGGATTGTTGAACGGCCGGTAATCGCGGATGTCGGCGATCAGTTCCGGCGGCAGACCCGTCCAGGCCGCCAGTTCGTCAGTCTGACCGATTGCAAGCCGCGTGATCTCATACCGATCGAGCACCGTCAGCATCTGATCGCCATCGGCGTCGCCGAAGATGCCAACCACCTGCAATCCTTCGTCCCGCTGGGTCGCGAGCGGATCTGCCGCGTTGATCATCTCGACCGTCACCACCAGAACCTCGCTCGCGCCATAAGGCGCGGTTTCCGGCACCGTGGCGTCGAGGCTGACGATTACGCGATTGCCGGCCGCGATCGGCGTATCGCTGACGATCGTGACCCTCAAAAGCCCCTTGCCACCGTCCGCCTGATCGACCGCCCAGGTCAATCTGGCGTCTTCGGGCAGATCCGGTCCGGCATTCACCCCGTCCAGCCGCAGCAGCGCGGGATCGTACTGGACCGTGAAGGTCATCGTCTTGACGCCGCCTTCGCTGGAAAAGCGAACCTGCAATCCGGCTTCGTCTTCCTGCGGCACATCAATCTTCTCAGCCGGTGCGCGCAGGAAATCGGGCAGTTCCGCCGTGCCGGCTAAAGCATTGGCGTTGCGTTGGATGCCGGCATAGTCGCCGCCCGCCACACCATCGGCATCGCCATCCAGGAGTGCACCACCGCCGCCGACGAAGGCGTCGTCGGTGAGAACCAGCACATAGGAATCATATTGCAGCGTCTGGCCATCGACCCGGCTGATCACCAGCGCGCCGCTCGCCTGATCGATTCGCAACGAAATGTCGACTGGCCCGCTCAGCTGGCCAATCAGCGTGACGGGCCGGCCGCCCTGCGGGAGGCCAGCAAGCGGTTCGCTGAACGTCACGACAAGCTCGCCCGCGACGAACTGCGTGCCGCTAACCTGCAGCAGCGGCGCTGCGGCCACCGCCACGGCAATCGGCGCGGCGGTGAAGCTGCCGTCGTCATTTCTGAGGACCGCGACGACCGAATAGGTGCCGGCGGTCGCATAAACATGGCCCGCGCCGCTCGCATCGCCGGCAAGGCTGGTCGGCGGCGTACCGTCACCCCAGTCGATGCTCCATCCCAACGGCGTGTCGGCGCCAGGATCGCTCGAGCCCAGCGCGACCTGGTAGAGAAGGCCCACGCCAGCCGTTTCCGAACTGACGAGTGTCAGGGTCGGCGCGACATCTGTGACATCGACGGTCAGCGTCCCCGTCGCCGAGCCGCCGCGTTGATCGCGGACCCGAACGACAAGTTCGACCTGAGTCGCGCCATCGGCAGCGAACCAGTTCAACCTGCCATCGGCGGTGAGTGTCGCGCCGGCAGGACCGGACACCAGATCCCAAACGAGCGCCTCGGCCGGACCATCCGGGTCCGTCGCGACGAGACTGAACGTAACCGTCTGCCCTTCCGCCACCGTCAACGCAGGCAGTGCCTCCAGCACCGGGCTCTGATTGGGAACCGCTGCGATGGCGATGATGAAGCTCACCTCGTCAAATGCACCCGCCCGGTCAGTGACACGCACGATCACGGCTTGCTCGCCCGGCGCACCGGCGGTCCAGCTGAACACGCCAGTCGGCGAGACGGTAGCGCCTTCCGGTCCCGAAATGAGCGACCACATCAGATCTCCCGGATCTTCCTCGGCGTCGCTGGCCGTCAGTGAAACGATCACGAGGCCGCCCGGCTTCACGGTGCGGTCATCGACCGGCGTGGCCACGGGGACGGTGTTCGGTCGTGCGGTGACGGCGATCGTGAAGCTCGCCTGGTCAAATGCACCCGCCGGGTCCGTGACTCGGACGATGACCGTTTGGTCGCCTGGCCGGCTTGCATTCCAGCTGAAAAGCCCGTCCGCGGTGACGCTGGCGCCTTCGGGACCAGCGACCAGGCTGAAGACCAGCGCGTCCTGCGGGTGATCATTATCGGTAGCGGACAATTGCACGCTTACGGCGTCACCTGCCGTCACGGCACGATCGGTTACCGGGCCAAACACTGGCGACGCGTTCGCCCGCGCATCGACCGTGATGGTGAAGCTGACGTCAGCGAAAAGCCCCGCGCTATCGGTGACGCGGGCCGTAACCGCCTGATCGCCCGGCGCACCGGCGGTCCAGCTGAACTGGCCGGTCAGCGAGACGGTAGCGCCTTCCGGTCCCGAAACGAGCGTCCATACCAGATCGCCCGGCTCGTCCTCGGCGTCGCTGGCCGTCAGCGGGATGATGATGACGCCGCCCGGATTCACGGTGCGGTCGTCGACCGCCATCGCCACGGGGGCGGTGTTCGGTTGGGCGGTGACGGCGATCGTGAAGCGCGCCTCGTCAAAAGCACCCGCCGGGTCCGTGACGCGGACGATGACCGTTTGATCGCCTGGCCGGCTTGCATTCCAGCTGAAAAGCCCGTCCGCGGTGACGCTGGCGCCTTCGGGACCAGCGACCAGCCTGAAGACCAGCGCGTCCTGCGGGTGATCATTATCGGTAGCGGACAATTGCACGCTTACGGCGTCACCGGCTGTGACCGCGCGGTTGGTCACCGGGCCGAACACTGGCGCGATGTTCGCTCGCGTATCGACCGTGATGCTGAAGCTGACGTCAGCGAAAAGCCCCGCGCTATCGGTGACCCGGGCCGTAACCAATTGGTCGCCCGGCACCGCGTCTGCGGTCCAGCTGAACACGCCGGTCGGGGAGACTGCCGCTCCTTCTGGCCCCGAAACGAGCGTCCACACCAGATCGCCCGGCTCGTCCTCGGCGTCGCTGGCCGTCAGCGGGATGATGACGATCCCGCCCGGTTTCACCGCGCGGTCATCGACCGGCGTGGCCACGGGGGCGGTGTTGCCGGGGATCAGGGTTACCGCAATGGCAAAGCTGGTCTCGGTAGAGGCTCCTTCCGGATCAGTCACACGGACCGTCACCTGCTGCTGGGCAGCGTCGCCAGTTGCGGTCCAGTTGAACAAACCACCGGGCGAGATGCTGGCGCCGGCCGGGCCGGAGACGAGGCTGTACACCAGCGCAGCCGGCTCGTGATCGGGATCGCTGGCGGTCAGCTGCACAGAGAGGGTTTCACCCTCGGCCACCACCTGCGAACCGACCGCGCCGATCAGCGGCGACGCATTCTCCGCGGGCGTCATGGTGATCGTGAAGCTGGTTTCGACAAAGGCTCCAGCGGCGTCGGTGACGCGCACGGTGACCGCCTGATCGCCGGCGCCAACCGCATTCCACGTAAATTGGCCATCCGGAGACAGGATCGCCCCCTCGGGACCGGAGACCAAGGTGAAAGTCAAATCCTCGGGAGCATCGTCGATATCGCTTGCCGCGACCGCAAGGGCGATCGCCGAGCCGAGCCCGGCGCTGAAATCGCCCACCGGGTCGATTGCGGGCGCATCGTTCACGGCATTGACGGTGATGCTGACCGTGGCGTTGGCGGGCGGGTTGATGTTGTCGGTGACCGAATAGGTAAAGCTATCAGGCCCGAAATAATTGGCGTTGGGCACATAGGTCCATCCGCCACCCGGCTGGGCGGGAGCGACCAAGGTCCCGTTGGCCGGGCCAGTCAGGATCGTCACCGCGAGCGGATCCCCATCGACATCGGCATCGTTGGCGAGGAAGTCAATCGCCAGCGAGCCGTCTTCGGGCAAGGAAACCGCATCGTCCTGCGCCACCGGCTGGGTGTTGACGGTGCCGCCGAAGGTAACATTGTCGACCGTCACCAGACTGTCGAGCGCGCCCTGCCCGATCAGGTCGAAGCTGAGCAGCACGCCATTGGTGGTGTCCATTCCGGCAAGCGAGATGGTTACGATCGCCGGTCCCGTCAGCGGATTGCCCTGCACCACCACGCCGGGGGCGAGGTAGAGCGAACCGTCGGCCTGCAGGTTGAGCATCGCGTCGCTTAAGTCGAGCCCGCCGAGCGCGCCGAGCAGCGACAGCCCGGTCACCGGATCGAGCAGCGCCACTTCGAAGGCGTCGGGCGGTAGGTCGGCGCTGGTGCCGAGCGTGGCGGATTCGATGCGGAAGCTGATGCTCTGCGCGCCCGCGGGGATGGCGAAGCCCTCCCGCAGCGAGCTGAGCAGCTGCGAATGCTCCGCCAGCACCCCGACGCCGCCCGAAACCGAGCCCGCGCCGGTGCCGCTCCAGCCGCTCGCGGCGGAAAAATCGCCATTTGTGAGCGGATTGGTGGCCACGATGCCGAGCTGCAGAGGCGATGCCATGGCGAGGGTCTGGACGAACTCGCCCCCCTCAACCGGCTGAAGCACAATGGTGGGCGCATCAGCGATTGTCGAGGCATTGCCGCCAGCACCGCCGTTTTGGTCCTGCTCCTGCTCTGGCGCAGGAATGTCATGCGCTGCGATCAGGCGGCGTTCGGACATGACAAGCATCTCGCTCATCAATTGCTTGCCGTCGAGCGCCGGGATGTGCGGCAGATCCAGGGCATGGCCGAGTTCGTGCATGATCACGGTCAGCAGGTCGATCCGGCCCGCCGATTGCGCTCCATCGGCTGCCGCAAGGAGGTGCGTTGCCGCTCCAGCCGCGAATTCCTCATTCTCACCCGGAGTCAGATCGACGAACCAGCCGGCACCGGCTGCATCGTCGTCGATGGTGATGACCCCGTTGGCAAAGGTGGCCAGCGCGTTGCTGCCGAAATCCTCGAAGCGAATTTCGATACCGGCGAACACTTCCGGCGTCGCATCGACAAAGGTCGAGGCGAGCCATGCCTGCTTTGCGGTGTCGAGCAGGGCCGCCAGGCGCTCTTGTGTTAACTCGCTCGAACTGCCGGCAGGTTCGAGTGGTACGGTTCCCTGGAGCAGCAGCGGTATGCCCTGCGGCACCGCCGACAGCTTGACCGCGTCGAGGATCAGCACGGTGCCGACAATGGTTTCGTCATTGCGCGCGTCGAGCGTCGTGTTGGCGCCGAGCGCGGCAATCACCGCTGGCGAAAGCCTCTCGAAGCCGCCGACCAGTTCGAAGCTGATCGTGACGGTCTTGCCGAGCAGGGCTTCGGGGATGGTCACCACATTGTCGTGACGGCTGAAGAAGCCCGGCTTGAGCGGCTCGAACACCGTCACCGGCGCGCCGCCGGAGATATCCGCCGGCGTGAAGGTGATGTTGAGCCCGCCACTGGCGTCGGAGAGATAGGGGATCAACGTTTCGTAAGTCAGGAAAGGCTTGGCCGGGTCGAGATAGACGCGGTTGTGGGTGACCTTGGTGACGTTGATCGCGCCATCCTCGAAATCGAACAGCTTCTCGAGGCTTTGCTCGACGAAGGCGCGGATTTCCCCGTTGGCCTGCCGCTCTTCCGGTGTGGTGACCTCTGAATCGATCGGAAAGACCGCGTCAAGCATGCCGTTGACCAGCGCGAACAGCGCGACTTCCGAGCCCATCAGCAGGCCGTAATCCTGGGTCTCGCCGAACAGCGTGGCGAGCAGCCCCTCGATCCGCTTGCCGATTTCCTCATGGAGGAAATCGCGCAGCGCTTCGGTCGGTGTGCGGGTGATGTAATCGAGCAGCTTGAACCCGTCGTCGAGCACGCCCGCCAGCGCCCCGTCGGCAGCCACGAGGAAGGCGTTGAGCTTTTCGTATGCCAGTTGGATGGTGTTGTATTGAATCAGTTCGGCGGCGCTCAAATCGGCCTGCTGCGCCGTCGTGAGAACGGGGGGCGGGTCCGCCGCCGTAACCAGCTTGCCAACCAGCGAACTGCTGACCTTGCGGCCGTAGCCCTTCCAGAAATTGGCCCAAGTCGACTTCACTTCCGGGCCAATATTGGTTTCGATCACGAACAGCGCGCCGATATCAAGCGCTGGCACGGAGAGATCCACCGCGCCGACTTCGAGGTTGAACCCGCCGACAGTGTATCCCTCGCCGCCGTGGAAAGACCAGCCGGGAATTTCATAGGACAGCGGGAAACGACCGCGATCGCTGCCGTCAATGGCGGTGTAGAAGCTCTGCTTCAGCCCCGCCTCGAATTCGCCGTTGAAGATCGTCGGGACGACTTCCTCGTTCTTCTGCGTCTCGGTGTTGTCGTAATAGACCGGCACCCGGCCCTGCCCGGTGCCCTCGCCCGGACGCGCGTTGCCGCCACCGCCGACCAGCGAATAATACCACCCATAGTGGATGCCTTCCCAGATCGAGCGATTGCCCTCCTCGGCATCGGGATCGTCGTCGGTGATGCCGACCTCGTACCAGGGCACGTTGTTCAGCAATTGCGTCGGGAGAATGCCCTTGGCGAAGGTGACGCGACCTTCATCGGTGATGCGGCGGAAGATCGGATTGCCGTCGATATCGGTCTCGCTGGTGTCGACCGTGCCGGTGTACCATTGCCACACGCGATCATGCGGTCCGCCAAACCCGATCGATCCCAGCCCCACCACCGAGGTGAGCAGATCAAGCGCGCGGACGATGTCGTCGCCGGTAAAACCGGCGAGCGCCATCTCCTCCAGCTTCACCCCGTCCATATTGAGCAGTGAGTAAGCTTGTTCGATTTCCTCATTGGTGATCGCGCCCGCTTCGTCGGTGACGGGCTTGTTGGCCGCGCCGAGCAGGTATTCGATCTCGGGCGAATTGCCCGGCTTGCTTCCACCCGGAAGCGTAACCACGGTGCCGCCCAGCGCGCGCCCGTTGATCGTCGTGGTGAACAGCGAATCCCCTTCGAACACGGGAATTCCGTCGATTTTGTAGCTGGCGGTCTGCTGGTAATAATTGTCCGAATAGGTGACGTTGTTCCAGATCTGGACGTCGGGATCGGAGAATTCGCTGAAGCTGGCGGGATTGAGCTTCACGCCCGCATAATCGGCGACCTTGAAGGCGGCATTCACGATCTTGTGGAAGTGTTGGACCGCCTTGAAGGCGGTCTTGCCGAACAGCTTGGCAACCAGTTCCGCCGCGCGGAACAGCTTATCCGCCACCGCGACGACATCGATATCCAGCGAAGGCTGGTTGCCATCGTGGATGTCGAGCGTGGTCATCTGGATGCCGCCATGGCCCGCCAGCGGATGGCTTGCCGAAGGGCTGCCCGCATTCGGGAACACCGTGCCCAGCCGCTGAATGATCTCGGAATTGACCACCGTGCCGCGCCCATGCCCGATGAAGTGGAGCGGAGTGGACAGAAGGTTGCCCTGGCCCGAGGGCCCGACGCCGCCACTCGCACGGTCGAGCGCGACGATCGAGGCGAACAGCGCTTCGGCGGCGGCTTCGGCAAAGCCCGAATCGGTGATGTCCGATTCCTTGTGCCAGTCGGCCACCAGCGCCACCGCCTTGCCGGGCTGCAAGGCCGCCGCGTTGCGTTTGCCGCTGATCGGATCGTACCAGTCGCCGGTTTTCTTGTCGTACCACAGCGCCACGCCGCCACCGCTCGCCTCGACGATGGCATCGGCCATCTGGGCAAACCAGGTGTACTCACCGTCGGCATCGCGCTGGGCGAAGTTGTCCTCACCCGTCGACAAGCCGAGTTCCATGCCGTGGGTGATAACGGTCACCCCGTTGAACGCGACCCCGAGCGTATCGACGAGATTGACCGGGGCAACCTTGAAGGAGGCGTTGCCATGCGCGACATAATCATTGGGATCGAGGTCGTCGTCGGGATCGCTGTGGCCGACGAACATCCGCACGCCCCATTGGTATTCCTGCCCCGCGGTCAGCAGTTCGGACAGCCGCCGCCCGAAGGTGACCTGCGTGATGTTGCTGCCGGGCTCGGGGGCGGTGAAGCCCTTGGTCATCACATATTTGCCGTCCTCCACGACGATGTCATAGAAATAGTTGCCGGGTTTCAGCCGCTCGGACGTGAAGATGCGGTTGGGGTTGAAGTCCTTCAGATCGGCGGGATCGGGATCTTCCTCGCCCAAAACCAGGCTGCGATCGGGCCATTTATCGTCCGGCCACAGGCCCTCCCCGGGCCGCAGCGCGCTGACGAACAGCTGCGTCTCGTATTCGTCGATCGGCGCCAGATCGGTATCGACTTCCCACTGGAAGGTGATCTGCAGGTTCTCGTCGCCGTGCACGTCCTGTTGCGTCACCGGACCGAGCAGCTTGAGAGCCAGCACGTCCTGCAAGGCAAGTCCGTGGCCATGGCGAGCGACGTCGATCGCCGGCAGGTATAGTGCTTCCAACGGATGCTGTTCCGAGAAGTACCCGTTGACCTCGAACTGATAACCATTGGTATCGAGCGCGTATTGCTGCCCGACGAAATTGCTCGAACGGACATTGCCGCGGTCGCGGTTGAAGGGGATATCGACCCGCGCGATCAGTTCCTCGGCATCGATGACCACGATGTTTCCAGCGCCGCGATAATTGGCGTAGAGCTTCTGGCCGGTGACATCGAGTTCGAGATCCTCGAGGAAGGCCATCGGGATCGGGGTGGTCGAACCGAGGATCCTGGGAAGCGCGGAGAATGGATCGGCGATCACCATGATCTTGGAGCCGATCTGATGATAGTCGTCGATCTGCTCGCCAACGTCGGTGTTGCGGAACCAGTAATAGGCCGGCAGGCCCCAGTCGGCGACGAACAGGTAGCTGGCCGAACGATCGACTGCCAGACCCGAGGCGTGGCGGATGTCGAGATCCGCCGTATTGCCCGTGCCATAGGTCGCGGTGCCGAAGTTGAATCCGCCGATCATAGCGTAATCATCAGTCACGCCGATCGCTTCGGCATTGAGCCGCGTGGCGATAGGGCGGATGGTTTGGTCGAACTGGAAATTGAGCGGGCTGTTGTCGGCAACCTGGAGCGGGATCACGCCCTGACCCATCGAGCCGCGCGCGGCGACGATCATGCGGTCGGGATCGTTCGGTACGGCGATGATCTCGAACGGCTCGATTCCGGCGTCCTGGCGTGCGATCACCTGGCGCCACTTGCGTGGATTGGCGTCGCTGCCATCAGCCGGGCGATCCGCTTGCGCGACATTGATGACGATGACCTGGCCCTGGTCGTCGCCATTCTGCCACACCCAGCCATTGGGGCCGTACATCTCCGAAACAGGAACCGTGACATAGAGACGCGTGCCATCGGCATTGAGCGCGATATCGGTCACGTGACCATATTTGGCACCATCGCTCGTCGTGATGGAAACATCGATCGAAGTCAGCGCGTCTGCGGCAAGGATTTTCAGATAATTGGGCGAATTGGGATCGAGGTCGATCACATTCACCTTGCCCAGAGTGGCGGCGTAGAGATAGCGGCCGCCGGGATCGAGCGCGAGCGCGGTGACCGCGTTGTTGACGTATTCTACCGTGTCGGGCCTGCCATCGCCGTCTGAATCGACCGCGCGCGCACCGCCGGTATAGATCATGTCGATTTCGGGCGTGGATGGGTCGACGTCGTATTGCTGCAAGGTAAATGTGTCGATCACCATGATCCCGGCATCGGTGGCGACATAGGCCGCACCCAGGTCGGGCCGGACGACGATATCGCGCACCGTACCTGCGGTCGGGATGGTGAACAGCACCCGCTCCACCAGATTGGCGACGGCCGACGGGTCCGCTGCTTGTGCAGCCTCGGCCAGCAGGGCCTCGTCCTTGGTCACGATATCGATGACCTGGACCCCCACGGGACTTCCCGCGAAGGCATAGCCGCGATTGTTGTCGATCGTCACCGGCTGGCTGCGGTGGTAGGTGGGATCGAAGATTTCGCTTTCGTATTCGCCCTCTATCGGACGTTCGACAAAGATGTCCGCTGCGCCCAGCAGGATGGTGTTCGGCACCTTCAGGACGATGCGGCCGAACTCGCGACTGCCGATGAAGGTAAAATCGTCCTTGGTCAGAACCACCTCGAAATTGCCGGTCTTGAACACCAAGCGCAACGCATCGGGGCTGGCGCCAAGGCCGGTCTCGGCCAGGAAGTCACGGCCCTGCAAGGTCAGATAGGCGGTGATGCCATCCACGCCCTGCACCAGTTGCACGCTGGCGCCCTGCGCCGGCCCGGCATCAGGATCGGGGTCGAACGGGCTTGAAACATTGTCTTCCTCGCGGAAGATTGTGGGCTTGCCCACCACCTTGGGATCGGCCGGCGGGATCGACACGGTCTGGCGGATCAGGCGATCGCCGATCGACGGGTTGAAATTGAGGTCGACCTCGGTGATCTGGCCGCTGCGTGCCTTGGCATAAAGGATGGCCGAGAGGCCCTCGCCCAAGACCGGCACCGCCAGCGCGAGCATGGTCGCGATGATCCCGGTGTTGACGACCGTACCGACCAGTCCGCCGGTGACCGAGAAGCCGAGCGCGGTGATCGTCATGGCGGTGAAGGTCAGCTGACCGGTCACATCGATCCGCACCTGCTGCATCGGCTGCGAAGCGCGGGCAATCATGACCTGCCCGCTCTTGCTCAGTCCGGGGAACGGCGGCGAGCTGGTGCGGGCGATGCCGTTCTGGTCGATCGTGCCGTTGTCGATCATGACCCATGTTTCGATGAATACGCCGGCCGTGGTCTCGATCGTCTGCTGCTGGAAGAAATACACCTCGTCGCCGGGCGCACCGATCTCCGCCGGGACCGGGGCGGCGATTTGCAGCGGACCTTCGATCGCGTCGCCCTCGACAGTGAGGTTGAACGCCGCAATGAAATCGAAAAAAGCCTCGTTCGGCGGTGCGAGGGCAAGATCGGCCTTGGCGACGCTGGTAACCTGGACATTGGTATCGCCGTCGAGCTGCCTGGGGCCGAATGCGAGTTGGATCCCCTCGTCGTTCTCGACGATCGCGCCATCGGCGCCGATGGTCACGGCATTGCCGTTGACTGCGGCCTCGACCCGCACCTCGATCCGGTCCTCGCCGAAGGCGTTGATCACCGTCACGGTGGTGACGCCGACACCAACCCCGCGCATCAGCCCGTTGGCATCGACGGTGACCACGCTGTCATTGCCAGAGATGTAGATCGTCCCGGCTTCTGGGCCATCGGCATAGAATTCGTCGGTCGGATCGAGCCGGGTGACAATCTGGCGCGCTTGGCCTGCGGGCAGGATGGTCACCGCGTCGGGATAGGCATCGATGCCATAGGCGCTGGTGGTGAAATCGATGTAGTCGCTGGGCGGCCCCACCGTCACCACGGTCGCCGCCGCAATATTGCCGCGCCTTGCGGTAATATAGCTGGTCCCCCGGCCCATCGCGGTCAGCCTGCCTTCGGCGTCGAGCTGAGCGACTGCGGGATCGGCAACAAGCACGTCGACATAGGAGAACGGCAACCACACATTCTCCTGATCGGCGAAGGTGCCCATCGCCATCACCAGACCCTGCTCGCCGATATTGCCGAAATTGTATTGCCGTTCGACGAAATTGATCGACAGCAGCGCCGCATCGGACACGTTGATATCGATAACCGCCTGCGCCGACGTGCCGAACCCGTCATCGGCGGTCAGCGTGATGCTCGCCACGCCCACATAGCCCTCGTGTGGGGTGAACAGCACCTGCGCGCCGCGCGAATTGAGCTGCGCGGTGCCGCCTTCGACCGACACGATCCGGTAATATAGAACATCGCCATCGGGATCGGTCGCCACATCGGACAAGGTCAGCCATGCGGCGAGATCGACATGGGTGTAAATGTCAGGAAGTTGCGCTGCCAGCACCGGCGCCAGATTGGCAATAAAGCCGAAATTGGCCGCCACCAATTGGCGATCAGCCGCATCGACGATCCCGTCGCCGCTGACATCGGCGCCGGTCGTCCCGGTTTCCAGCGCGAGGCTGTCCGCCCCGTCCACATTGCCGTTGCCGTCGATATCGCCAGCAATCCGCAGGTCCGCGATGTAGCTGCCCGAACCCGTCAGCGTCAGCTGGAACAACCCGGGGTCCACCGCCGCGAACAATGTGACCCGCTGCCCGCCGATCATCGCGCTCGCGAGCGCCTCGATCCCGGCGATCTCGGGCATGACGTTGCCGCTCGTCGCCAGTCGCAGGATCACCGCGCCTCCGGCGGGGCCGGTCATCTCGCTCTCGCGCAGCGTGAAGGCGTAGGTCTCGCTGCCACCGGCACCGAGGTCACCGGTGAAAGGGACTCCGGTGAAATTGGCGACGCTGGCGAGATCGGCCTTAACCGGCTGGAGCGAAATTCCGCCATCGCTGCCATACAGGATCCGGGTGCCGTCGCCACCCGAGGGTATCTCGATCGACAGCTGTCCAGCCGAATAGCCGTAGCGGGTGCCTTCCCCCGTGGCGATGTCGCGAACCGCGATCAGGCGTCCCTCGGCGTCGTAGCTGTAAACCGCCGACCGGCCGTCCGCCGTGCTGGCGCGCGTGATATCGCCCTGGCCATCGCGGAGGAGTTGCAAGGATGCTCCGCCGAGCGCGGTGATCGCTCCGTTCCCCACCAGCAGTCTGCCTTGCGGTGTGTCGAGCGCCACCGTCCCGCGATCGCTGTCGATCGTCTGGATCGTGCCATCGGGCCAGGTCAGCGTGTAATCCTCGTCGCCATAGAACGAGGCGGCGGGGTTGTAGGCGAGCCCGGTCGCGACATCGTGAAAAGACGCACCGGTGCGGCGCAACTGGACGTCGATTGAATCAATTGTGAACCCGTGATCCCCCTCGGCCTGCCATGCCGGGCGCCAGAATGTGATCCCCCCGATCTGCTCCGCCACCGGGGCGAAGGTGAACACCGCGCGCTCACCCGTCGGCAGGGAAAGATAGACCCGCGTGCCGAGCTTGAAGCCCGGCAGCGCGCCGCTGGCATCGCGGTTGTCGCCGACGCTCGCCACAAGATCTGGATCGAGGCCGGGGAAGCTCCATTCCCCGGTCAGGCTGTCGAATTGCCGCAGCAGCGAAAATGGCACCCCGCCGATCGTCCCGGCAGAGTCGGTTTCGCGGACGAGGTAACGACCAAGCTTGTCCTCGCCCGAGCGAATTTCGATATCCGCCGAGGTTACGCTGCTGCGGCCGGAGATGTCGCGCGCGGTGAGCCGCAGGCTGTAGAAGCCATCGGCCAGGCGGCGGGCATCGATTTCGGCCAAGGTGCCGGTTATCGGCGTCTCGCCGCGCGCCAGCTCGGTGGCCGTCCCGTCGCGGGCGATCAATTCGAGCGTCCACGTGTCGAGGTTGGCGTCTGCGACCACTCCCGCGATCGACAGCGGGCCATCGACCAGCGCCCCTTCGAGCCCCGACAGGAAACTCACAACCGGCGCCGAAGAGTCGGACGGATCGCGCACCTTGAGCTGGCTGGTGACAATCTTGACCCCGCCGTCGGCATCGCGCGCTTCGGCCGTCAGCGCGTATTTTCTAGGAGCACCCGCCACGATCGTGGCCCGGCCGTTGGCGTCGAGCAGCAGTTCCTCACCATCGAGCCACAGGCGAAGCGAAGTGATATCCGACAGGCTGTCGGCCACCGCATGGACCAGCACAGACTGGCCCGGAATGGCCGGGAAGCTGGGGGTCAGTTCGATCCGCAGCACCGGCTCGACCGGTTCGAGGAGCGCGCGGAGCAGGATGGGTCGCCTTGTGACCGTGGTTCCGTCGTCGACCAGCAGCGTGACGACATATTCGCCCGCTTGGCCCGGTCCGGGAGTCCACGCGAATGTGCCGCTCGCGGCATCGATGGTCGCCCCTTCGGGCAGGCCCAGCGCCGAGAACGCGAGCACGTCATCGCTATCGGGATCGATGGCGTCGATGACGAAGCTCTTGGCCTCGCCGATGATGAAGGCGTGGTAGCCCTCGCTGATCACCGGCGCACGGTTGATGTCGGCGACACGCACGGTCACGATCATCTCGTCGATCGCGCCGGACGGATCGACCGCGCGGAAGGTGATCGCATGGTCGCCTGCCTGGTCGAAGGTCGGGGTCCACTGGAATTCGCCGCGACTGGCGACGAACAGCGCGCCGGCGGGCAAGCCGCTGACCACCGAAAGCTGGACAGGATCGGCATCGGCGTCGCCCGCGGCCACGCGGAACACGATCGGAGCGCCTTCGCGCACCAGTTGCAAGCCGAGCGGCACCATCTGCGGCGCCTGATTGGTGTTGGCGACGGTGATCGTCACCGTTTCGCTGCTCGACGAATGGCCATCGCTGGCGGTGAACAATACCTGATAGCTGCGGCTGGCGTTGAGCGGCGGCGTCCAGCGGAACGCGCCGCTCACCGGATCGAGCACCGCACCGTCGGGGGCACCCTGCATGGTGAATGTCAGGCGGTCGTTGTCCGCGTCGCTCCCGCGCACGGCAAAAGCCAGCTCCTCGCCTTCCACGGCGGATTGCGCACCCAGCGGGGCAATCACCGGTCCGCTGTTCGCAGCGCGCACCACCACGCTGAAAGCACGGCTGTCGCTGGCGGGAGTGACCAGCCCACTGCCGCTGTCGGTCACCGTCACCTGGGCGGAAAAAGTGCCGATCTGCGCGAAGGTCGGGGTCCATTGGATCAGCGCGCGACCATAGACCGACGTGGCGGTGATCGTCGCCCCGGGCAGGCCCGAAAGCGCATAGGACAAAGCATCCTGGTCCATGTCGGAGACGTCGACAATGGCCTGCCACACCTGCCCCGCCACTGCCACTGCATCGCCCAGAAAAGAGATCACCGGCGCTTCGTTGGCGCTGTTGACGCTGATGTTGAACAGATATCCGCCGCTAAGGGGCTCGCCCAGACCGTCGCCATTGTCGGTCGCGGCGACGAGGATGGTGTAATCGCCGCGCGAGCCGCTGCCCGGCGCAATGCGCAGGACGCCAGTGCCATCACCGTTGTCGGTCAGGGTGATGAAGTCGGGCACCGCGCGGAACGGGCTCTCGTTGAGGACGCTGAGGACGAGCGGGTTGCCGTCGGCATCGGTGGCAAGCAACGGAATTTCGATTACCTGCCCGCTCTCGATCTGGACGTTCTCGATCGCCTGCACGACAGGTCGGCGGTTCTGGTTGAGCACCGTGACCGGCACGACCATCTCGGTCACCAGCACGTTGGCCGGGTCGCCATAATCGGTGGCGCGGAAGCGGAATTCGTAGGTTCCCGCCTGACTGCTGCCGGGCGTCCAGCGCAATTGCATCGAAGCGGAATCGAACATCGCGCCCGGCGGCAATTCGCCGACAAATTCGACCGAGACCGTCTGCGGCGTCGCCGAGGACACTTCCACCACGCCCGCGGCATTGCGCAAAGCCGGAGTGTAATAGGGATTGTCGGGATCGAAGGCGAAGGCCGAGAAGGCCAGCAACTGCCCTTCGAGCACCTGCCAGCCGTCGAGATTGTCGAACACCGGCGGGGCATTGGCGGCCAGCACGTCGATCCGCGTGGTAAAGCTGACCCTGGTCTCGCCATCGCTGACCTCGAAGGGAACCTCATAGACTCCCTCCTGGACATAAGTCGGGATCCACAGGAACTCGCCGGTCGACGGGTCGAGCGTGGCGCCGAAGGGCAGGACCGGGCTGGAAAAAGTCAGCGGCCGGTCGCTCGCCGCAACCGCGTCGATTGCGATGCGAATGGGTTCGCCCTCGCGCGCGACCCGATTGGCGGGCAGCACCACCTGGGGCGGCTGATTGCGCTCAGCGATGCGGATATCGACGATGATCTCGTCCAGCAACGCGCCGTCCGACACGAAGAAGCGCGTCTGGTAGGAACCGCTGGAATTGTAGTCTGCGTGCCAGGTGAAAATGCGCGTGGCGGGATCGAAGCTCGATCCGGCCGGCAGATCGTCGGCCCAGATCGTCAGAGGATCGCGATCGGCGTCCACGGCGACCAGCTGGAACGCGAAGGAAGCACCCTCGGCCCCATCGATCCGGGTCGGCGGGGCGAGGAATTCGGGCGCGCGATTGCCGTTTGCCACCGCCAGCGTGAACCGCTGCAGGCTGACCGCGCCGCGCGTGTCGAACGCCTCGACCACCACCGACACACTGGCCGGAGCGCCAGCAGGCACGGTCCAGCTGATCAGCCCGGTGGTGCTGTCGATCGTCATGCCCTCGGGCGCGGACAGCAGGCCGAAAAATATGGCCTGCCCTTCGGCATCGGTGGCGGCGACCTGGAAGCTGTAGGTCGCGCCGATCTGCGCGGCAGCCGTCGGCAAGGGGCTGGTGAAAACCGGCGCGGTGTTGGGCACGGTGCCCGCGATTATGCCCGAAACGAACGCCAGCCGCTGGCCATTGGCAGTGATGATCGACACCGTGCGGCCCGTGGTCGATTGGCCTTGCGCGAGAATCCCGCCTGGCGGCAACGACCCGGCCAGGTCGATCAGCCAGCGCCCGTCATCGGTCTGCCCGGCGACATTGAGCGGAATATTGCTGAACCCCGCCAAGGGATCGATCGTCAGCAGCACGGGCAGCGCGATCGGCCCGTCGGTGCGGTTGGTGACGACCACGTCGTAGGAGATCGTCCCGGTCGCGCGGTCGAGCCTGGTGTTGGTGAAGATCACATCGACCAGCAGGCTGACATCGTCGAACGCTTCGAATTGCGAGGCGTAATTGGCCCCCATCCGCTGGCCATACTGGCTGGTCAGCGCGGCTGCGGCGGTCAGGGTGTATTTGTCGGCCAGCAGCGCGCCGAAGCTGACATAGGCAGTGCGGGTCGCGGCGTCGTAGGTGACCGATTGCGGAGTGAGCGTACCAACGGCTTCTCCGGCAAGCCGGTAGTAGCTCGGGTTGAGCACGGACCCGGCCGCAGTTGCAGAGCCCACGAACATGTCCTGATCGAAGGTGATCGACAGGAATGGCTGGGGCAAGGCCACCTGCGTCCCGGCGGGCGGATTCGTGGCGATGACCATGGGCGCGGTCGCCGGGGCGATGAGATCGACCTGGTTCGACTGGCTGATAAGCAGCCGTCCGTCACTCGTCGCATGAACCACGTCGCCGCGCGATCCGCTGGTCGCGACCGCAATGCGCTTGAGGGTCGCCAGGTCGACCATGGTCAACTCGCTGCCCTGCGTGGCCACCCCGTTGTCCGCCACGACGCCCGACGTGTGCGAAACGAAGAGCAGATCCTGCAGCGCGGTGCCCGCCTTGCCGAAACTGATCGAGTCCGCCGGCGAATCGAACCGCAGGATCGTCTCTGCCCGGCGCAGATCGGTGAAGCGCACCACCTGCGTCCGGTCGGGCCAGGTCACCCCCCACAGATTGCCTGCCTCGTCGAACGCCAGGCTGCCGACGCGCAGCCCCTCGTCGCGGCTCCACTGCTCGAACAGGCCGGTATCGGGATTGAACGTCGAGATGCCATTGTTGGTCGAAACGAATATTTCGTCCGTTTCCGGATGCACGGCCACCGCAATGGTGATGCCGTCGCCATGGCGTTCGAGGATCTGGCCGGTGACGGGATCGAGCCGCAGCAGCGCGCCGCCGCCGGTGGTCGCCCACAACCGGCCTTCGCCGTCGAAGACCATATTGAACACCGGCACGTCGAGCGTGGCGAGCGGCGCATCCACCGCGCCGCCATTGGCGCTAAGCCGCCAGATGCTGCCCCTGTTAGGGCCGCCCGAGACGAGAATATCGCCCTCCGGCGTTTCGACGATCGCCATCGGCCCGATCCCGCCATCGCTGCGGCCGATGCCGGTGGCGAAGGCGCGGGCGATGAACGGGCTGAGCACGGTATCGAATTCGCTCGGCGCGGTCAGCGGATCGGCGGCCGGGACGTTGGCCTGCGCGGCGAGGAACAGCGCATTGGTCGACGGCTCGGGCGACGGCACCGGCGGCTGGCCGAAATTGGGCGGCGTGGTGCCGGGCACTTGCGGCAGCCCGCCGAGATTGACCGAGGAACCATCGTCGACCGCGTTGATGCCAGGCCGCGGCACTTCGCGATTGCCGGCAACATCGGTCGCCAACGCGAGGAACTCATAGGTCTTGCCGGTCTCGCCCTCGAAGATCAGCGATCCGCTGACGAGCGGCAGCATGCGCTGCCAGATGCGGAAATCGCCGCCGTTCTCGGCGACATACAGCGTGACATGGCGAACGCCCGAGCCATTGTTGTCATCGGTCACTTTCCAGTCGATCTGGAAGTCCTGCGTGCCGGCAAGGCGCGTGGCGGTGATGGTGCTGCCCGGCGCCTCGGCATCGACCGCCTGGCTGAGGACGGTAGTATCCTCGGGTGCGAAGCCGGTCATCTCCACGCGTGCGGACGCGGTGATGCGGTCGCCAGTGGCGATCACATCGCGCGGCTTCACGGTGTAATTGACGAAGCCGGCGCCATTGCCGAGCGCGGTGTTGGAGGCGAGCAGGCCGCGCGTGGTATCCTCGAGCACCTCGCCGGTCAGCGGGTCGATGGCCTGGATCAGCCAACTGGCCGCGGCCGGTTGCTGGAACAGGTCGAGCACCGCGCTGACCCGCAGCACGAAGCCGCGCGTCGCGGTGAAATCGACCTCGGCCTGGAAGCTGGTGCGCCCATCGGGCACGTCGATGGTGATATCGCCCAGCTTGATATCGCCGAAGGTGAAGCTGCGCGGATCGAGATCGGGATCCAGCTGGGTGGTGATGCGGATTTCATTGACGAAGGAGCTTGACCCTTCGGCATTCTCGAAGCCAATCGAATAGGGCAGTTCGGCTGCGCCCGGCAGCCAGCCCAATGTGTCGAGCGTCTGCGGACCAGTGATCGAGGCGAGCCGGCCGACCTGCCCCTCGGTGTTGAAAACATTGCTGAAATCGAGCGAGGCGAAGGGATCGCCATCGACCGGTTCGGGGCCATTGATCTGGAAATCGGCTGGCAGCCCCGCGCCGCGCTGGTCGAACGACAGCCAGGGCACGAAGATGCGGAACGCCTCGAAATGGGTCGGGTTCGACAGGCCGAGGTCGTAATCGGCGAACTCGGGCAGCGCCGCGATCGGCACTTCACCGATATAGCGCGGGCTCTGGCGTGGATCCATGAACTCGATCGCCGCCATCTGGCCATCCTGATGGCCATAGAGCGTGCGCAATTGCTCGAAGAACGCGGGCAGATCGCCGTTCGAGCGGATTTCGCTGCCGGACGGTCCGAACAGCAGGCCCGAGGCGAGCACCGCCATCTTTGACACGACATGCGCCTGTGTGCGGACCGGCGGCACCTCGCCATCGGGGCGCAGCAATTGCGCCTCTTCCAGCGCGGCGAGGTAAAGCTCGACCCATTCCTGTTCGTCGGCGGCGAGCGCCAGCAGGCCGGGCGTGGAATCGTCCGATTCGAGGATCGCCAGACGCAGCGCGCGCGCCTCGTTTGCCTGGAACGCGACGAATTCCGCGCGGGTCATCGTGGTGGCCGTGGCCATCACATGGAAACGATAGGGAATGAACGGGATCTCGTCCTCGCTCGGCACTGCCGTATTGGCGTTGTAGAGGCCGACGAAATCCAGTCCTTCGAGGATTCCGCCAGCCCCCGGCGTTTTCTCCTCGACATTCTCCTTTACCGCTTCCCACCAGGCATCGAGATTGCCTTCGCCGGCAGCGAGCAATTCATCGAGTTCGGGGAACACGATCTGCATCTGGCCGCGGAAGGTTTCGAAGGCGCGGTCGGCCATCGCTTTCAGGCCGGGATAGGTCAGCAGGTTGAAACTGAATCCGGCAAAGCCGGCCGCGGGCTGATCGTAGAGGAAGCCCGAGGTCAGCAACTGGCCGTTGGTGTTGATGATCGATTCCAGATTGAGCCACGGCACCCCGGCATTGTCGGAGCCCGCCGTGCCTTCGGGCGTGCCCCGGACATTGGTGTAGAATTCAAGGAATTTGAGGCCGTAGACATATTTATTGAAGTTCAGCTCGGGCACGCCGACCTGGAAATACGTATAAGGGGCATCGAGGTTGGATAGGTTCTCGAGCGCTACCGAATAGGTCGCCTGATCGCCCGCCAGGATCACCCGCGGGCCACCAACGCCGATGGTCACCTCAGGCTCGATCCCACGCTCGATCAGGAAGCGATAGGGTTCGACCGTCTGCGATCCATCGGGATTGATGACCTTGAGGTCGTACAGGCCGTGCGGCGCATCGGTGAAATCGAAGGTGGCGATGATGGTCGACGCGTCGACTACGCGCCAGGCGACCGGCTCGTATTCGGCAATCCCCGGCCGCGCCAGCTTGAGGATGGCATTGGGATGGAATTGCGCACCCTTGATGGTGGTGGTGACATATTTCCCGTCGCCGCCGACATCGGTGTCGATATCGGTAACCACCAGCGGCAACAGATCGGCAGTAATGGTCACTTCGCTGCCCGCGGCCGGACCGGCATAGCCGCGCACCAGCACGTAATAGACGCCCGGTTCGGTATCGGGAACGATCGCCGTCAGTTCCTGCGCCAGCGGGCCGGTGTAGGTGGCG
Source organism: Sphingomonas radiodurans (assembly GCF_020866845.1). NCBI lineage: Bacteria > Pseudomonadati > Pseudomonadota > Alphaproteobacteria > Sphingomonadales > Sphingomonadaceae > Sphingomonas > Sphingomonas radiodurans. Next base: position 1,886,628 of record NZ_CP086594.1, on the reverse strand, counting down.
TCGAAAGCCGCCGAGGTCGGCACCGCATCGTGGCGCACGAACACCTCGTTGATGCTGCGCTCGTCGTTCGAGCCGATCCGCAGCCGCAGCGTCTGCCCGGCAGGCACCTCGATCCGGTAGAGCCGCTCCTGCCCCGGTTCGAGATCGACCGTCAGCGGAATGCCAAGCGTCAGCGCATCGACCGCAATGCCGATCGTGTCCGCCGAAGCGGTGGTATTGTTGCCCTCGCCAGTATCCTCAAACAGCTGGTTGCGCACGTCGGCGCGCACGATCACCCGGTAATTGCCACCCTCGGCGCCCGGCAGCGTGGTCGTCAGCGAGCGGGTGTAGCTGCCGTTCTGGTTCAGCGTGCCCGAGAAATCCCCATAGCCGAGCAACTGGTCACCCAGATCCCAGCTCGCGTTACGCGACAGATAGACCGCATCGGTCCAGCTGCCGGTTGCGGCCACTGCGCTGTTGTTGGTCACGGTCCAGCTGATGGTGACCGGATCGCCGGCTTCACCATCCGACGGCACGACGATCTCGCTCACTTCGATATCGGACGGTGGCGGCAGCTCGACCAGGATCGGATCGGCGCTGACGGCGGTGTTGTTGCGCTCGTCCGCCTCGAACACGGCGCCGGTGGAATCGTAGCGCGCCGGATCGGTCACCACGAATACGTAATAGGCGTCCGTACCAAGGTTGGTCGGCATGGTAAATTCGGCAGACACGTCATAGCTGCCATCGGCTGCCAGCCCGCCCACGCGCTGCACCGTTCCGAGGAAGCGATCGGAGGTGAGATCGAGGAAGGGATCGCGCGACAGGTAGATCAGATCGTCCCATCGCGCCTGCAGCGCAGGCGTGGCGCCGCCGCTGTTGGTGACGGTATATTCCACGGTGAAGCGCTGCCCGCGCGTGACCCGCTCGGGAACCCTCAATTCGGTCACCTGCAGATCAGGCGGCGAATAGGGGGACAGTCTCACCAGCTGCGACGTGGTGTTGTTGCCCTCGCCCTCATACTCCCGCACTGTGCCATCGGGATCGCCGGCCACGCCCCGCAGCCGGGGCGAGAGCGAACTTGTGCGATAGCCGGATTCGCCCGGCCCGGAATCGGCCATGGCGATGACGTGGAACTCGCCCACCAGCTCGAACGGCAGGGTGACGATTGCAGTGGCGAGATAGGAATCGCCGGGATTGAGCACGCCGCGGTGCACCGATTCCGCCTTCACGATCACGCCGGGCGAACTCTCGCGGCTCATCAGCCAGTCGCCCTCGTCGAGCGAAGCGTCGAGCGAGAGGTAGAGCCGGTCGATCCACTCGTCCTCGCGCGTGGCACGGTTGCCCACGTTCTCCACCCGGAAGCTGATCTCAATCGTGCTGCCCGCAGCCATCGTCTCGGGCAAAGTGACGGGCAGGATCAGCTCCGTAACCCGCAGATCAGGCTCGCGATATTCGACCGGGAAGGTGGCTACCCCGACATTGCCCTGCGGAAGCTCGAACGCGGCCTTCGCGAAGGTGCTGTCGCGCAGCGCGTCATTGCTACCCGCACGAATGATATCGGCGGGCACCTTGGCCTGCTGATAAACGTTGGTGAAGACATAGATGTAATATTCGCCCTCGATCCCCGGCGGCAGGGCGAACTCGGCGGTGTTGGTGTAGCTGTCGCCATTGGCCAGCGGACCATTGGGCTGGATTACCGTGGCGGCCAGTTGCGCCCGGCTCTGGATGAAGGTCGGATCCTTCGAAATCCAGATCTCGTCCTTCCAGTATTGCGTGCCCTTCCAGACATCGGCGCCGAGGTTGGCGACCGTATAGGTGACGGCGGTCAATTCGCCCGAGTAAGCGGGCATGCCGGGCGCGGCTGGCACCACCGACGTGACCTGCAGATCGGCGGGCGCATTGGTGACGCTGGTGGCGGCGAAATTGGCATTGTCGAGCGGCACGGGATCGCCGGGCAGCGCACTGGTGACGATGACATACATCCCCGCGGCCGCAGGGTTTAGTGCGAAGGTATGGCTGGCGGTATAGCTCTGGCCGGGATCGAGCGGGCGCTGGTTGGCGAAACTGCCGAGTTCGAAGCGGTACGTAGAGTTTTCCAGCAGCGGGGTGTCCGACAGCACGACCCGGTCGGTCCAGCGGATCGCGGTGGCATCGCCGCCCGCGCGCACCGTCCAGTTGACGGTCAGATTACCGCCGCCGACCGCCACCGGATCGGCCGTGACTTGCTCGACCGCGATCGCGCGGGTGGTCGATTGCACCGGCGTTCCAACGATGGCGATCGCATCCGAGCGGTAATTGCTTGAATTGATCTCGTTGGGATCGTCCGGATTGACATTGGTGGCGAGCGAATCCTCGAGCAGCGTGCCGTAAGGATCGACCCAGGGCGTGATGTAATAGGTTCCGGACGTCAGCCCAGTGGGCAGCGTCACCGTCACCAGCCGGTCGTATCCGGCATCTTCCACCAGAATACCGTTGTTGTAGGTCAGCGTGGCCAACAGCCGGTCACCCTGCCCCGGATGCGGGCGGTTCTTGTCCAGCGTGAGCCAGATCTGCTCCGCCCAGGTGCCCTTGTCGGTCTCGCCCGCGCCGCGATTGGTGACGGTGTAGCGGACATCGATCGTATTGCCCTCGAACGCCTGCTCGGGGACCACGACATTGTCGACCACCAGATCGGCGAAGGGAATCGGATCGATATAGATCGCCTGCGCGGCAATATTGCTGGCATTGGTGTCGTTGGGCCATTCGTCGATGGCATTGCCGCTGTCGGCCTGAACCAACACATAGACGGTGCCGCGAAAGCGCTTGGGGACGGTGAAGACGTCCGAGATCGTCCGATAATCCTCGAGCGAACCGAGCGCCGACTGGTTCTGGTGCGAGGAGACGAGAAGGTCGTCGCTGCTGATCTGGTCGTCGAGCGACAGATAGACCCGGTCGGTCCAGGTGCCGCTGGCTTCCTTCAGCCCCTGATTGAAGACGCTGAACTCGATCGAGGCGGTGGCCCCAGCCGTGACCCGCTCGGGCGCAATGATCTCGCCGATCCGCAAATCCGGCCGCGGCAGGATCGAGACGAGGATCGACCGATCGTCGACGAGCGTGTTGTTGGCGTCGGCCTGGTGTTCATAGACCTGATTGGACGCGTCGGTGACGACGATCACTTCATACGCGCTGCTGGTCTGGGCAGGCAGGCGCATTTCCTCGCGCCGCGAATAGCTGAGCCCGGCCGCCAGCGGCCCGGTGTAGGAATAGGTACCGATCAACGTGCCGTTGCCCGCATCGCCGACCTTGCGCAGATAGACCCGGTCGACCCAGCTGCCATTGGCGGTCGCGGCGCCCTCGTTGATCACGGTCCAATTGACATCGATCACGCTGCCTTCGAGGCCGGTTTCGGGCACCGTGATGCTGGTGACGCGAAGATCCGGCGACGGCGCCAGCGCGACCGTGAAGCTGGCTGACGTGGTGGCATTGTTGTTGCTGTAGATGAATTCGTAGGGCGCCGACGTGGCGCCCGGCGTGGCGCTGCCCGGTGCCTCGACCACGATCCGGTAATCACCGGAAATCCCCTGTGGCAGGGTGAAACTGGTGGTGCGTTCGTAGCTGTCACCCGGCTCGAGGAAGCCGAGATGGTTGACCAGCCCCAGCCGGACGCGACCGGTGCCGTCGGCCTTCTCCAGCCACACGGTGTCGTTCCAGCTGGCGCTGCTCGTCAGGCCATTGCCCTGGTTGGCGACCTCCCAAGTGACGGTCACCTCGCCGCCCGACTGCGTGCCGCCGGTCACGGTGACCTCGGGCACGACAAGATCGGCCCAGGGGGTGGGGGAAATGTCGAACGGCGTGGCGAGCACGCCGCGGTTTACCTCATTGCCGTTTTCGAACACCGTGCCGGTGGCATCGCTGACGACATAGAGCGTGAAGCGCCCGGTCAGGCCGGGTGGCAGGATCAGATCCTCGCTCGCCGTATAGCTGGCGCCCTGATCGAGCCCACCGCTGCGGGTATAGCTGGCAAGCACGATATCGTCGGCATCGCCGAAGATGTCGTCGCGAGAGAGGATGATGCGGTCGACCCATTCGTCGCTGAAGCCGCGCCCGGTGCCGGTGTTGGTGACGGTATAGCCGACCGTCACCCGCGCCGGATCCTGGATCGTCAGCGCTGGGGCGGTGACATCGCCAACCACCAGATCGGCATAGGGCGCGAGGCCAACCTGCAGATCGGCGCCGATCTGGTTGTTGGCCTCGCCTGCGCTCAGCTCGGCCACTTGCGCGCCGCTGTCGCTGCGCAGGATCAGGCGATAGGCACCCTGGGCATCGATCGGCAGGGTGACCGCGAGCACACCCGCATAAGTCTCGCCCGGCGCGAGTGGACCGGTGGCCACCAGATCGCCCAGCCGGATATCGCCCGCGCCGACCACATCATCACGGCTCAGCCACAGCGTATCGGTCCAGCCGCCCAGCGTGGTGCCGGTGCCCGTGTTGGCGATCTGCCAGCGCACCTCGATCTGGCTGTTGGACTCCGCACTCTCGCCGCCATCATGGGCCAGCATGGAGGGCACCAGATCGGGATGCGAAAGCACCAGTTCGAGGCTCGCCCCGTCGTTATCGGCCTCGGCCCCGCCCTCGAAGACCTGGCCCAGCGCGTCGGCGCGAACCATGATGTGATAGCCGTCGTCGCCGATCGAGGTCGGCAGCGTGACGGTCTGCACGACCTGATAGCTTTCGCCCGGTGCGAGATCGAATGTCCGTACGACACTCGCCAGCAGGGTGGCGCCGGAAACTGTCGTGTCGTCGTCGATATAGATGCGATCGGTCCACGGAGCCGTCGCCGGCTGGGTGCCCGTGTTGCGGATGGCAAACGTGACCGGCACGCTCTGACCCGGCACCGCGCCTTCGGGCACCGTGATGTCTTCCACCACCAGATTGGCGGAAGGCGCGGAGGCGAAGGTGATGGGGGTGGACAGGCCGGTATTGTCGGCCTCGGCGAGATTTTCGAACACCGCCCCGCCAGCGTCCGTCATCAGGATCAATTTGAAAGCGCCCGAGCGGCCATCCTGCACGCTGATCGGCACCGAAACCGAATAGGTGCCGCCCACGGCGAGCGGCGCTTCGCGGGTGATCTCGGCCAGCACGAGATCGTCGGCGTCCACCACGTCATCGGCTGACAACACGATGCGATCGACATGACCGCCGGGCGCGGCGGCCGTGCCGTCGTTGCGCACCCGCCAACTGACGATGAAGGTTTCGCCGCCGGACACGGTGCCGCTCGGGCCGAACACTGCCTCCGCGATCAGGTTGGGCGCGTCGGTGGTGATGGTGAACGGACTGGAAACGGCCGCATTGTCGACCCGCGTATCGGGCTCGATCACAGCGCCCGCGCCGTCGGCAATCACGAACACCCGGTAGTCCGCTCCGCCGACATTGCCCGGCAAGGCAACGGTGGCGCTGGCGGCATAGGACGCGCCCGCTGCCAACGGGGTCGCGCGGGGAATGTCTCCCAGCACGATGTCATCGCCATTGCCGAGTATTTCATCCGCGCTGAGCACGATCCGGTCGACCCAGCCGCCGTCGGCCGCTGCCGCCACCGATCCGGCATTGGTGACGGTCCAGCCGATGGTCAGCTCCCCGCCCCCGGTCGCACCATCAGACACCGTCACGCCAGACGCGCGCAGATCGGGATAGATGCTCGCGGCGATGTCGCGGATCAGCGAGGCGTCGTTATTGGCCTCGGCGTTGATCCCCGAGGCGACCTCGCGCACGGTGCCGGCGCCGCCTCGCTCGCCGCGATCACCATAGATGATCACCCGGAGGCGGCCCACCGCGGCGGCGCCCTGCGGCAAAGCGAAGACCAGGCTCTGGTTTCGGCTTTCGCCCGCCCCCAGAACGCCCGGCGAGGTGAATACGGTGTCGGACAGAAGCTGACCGGTATCGAGGTTCTGAATATAGATGCGGCTGGTGAAGCCCTGCAGCGTGGCGGCGTTGCCGGCGTTGGTCTCGGTCCAGGTAATGGTGACATTGTCGCCGGCCTTCGGCGCCGCCTCGCTGATGGCGAGGTTCGTGAAAGTCAGGTCGGGCGCGGATACGACGTCGATCAGCGTGGTGTTGTTGGTCTCGCCGGTGACGGACTGGTTGGCCTCCGCAATCTCGGCCAGCACATCGGCGATCACCGAGAAGCGGAAATTGCCATGGGCATCGATCCCGGCGGGCACGACGACCTGCACCGAACGCGCCAGACTTTCGCCGGCGCCGAGCGATTGCTCGATCTCGCGGGTCGAGAGCAGAAAGGTGGCATTGGCGGTGGTGTTGCGCACCTCCACCCGTTCCGCAAAACCGGTGGGAGTGGCGCTGTTGCCCTGATTGGTCAGCGTCCAGTTGAGCGTGATCGTGTCACCCGGAGCCCAGCCCTGCGCAGGCATCGGGGTAAGACCGGTCACCACCAGATCGACAAACGGCGCGAGGGTCGACACGACGGTGATCGAGGCGGCATTGTTGGTCTCGGCCGTACCAGTGGCATTGCCCTCGGCCAGCGTGTTGCCGACATCTAGGGCAAGCTCGAACGACAGATTGCCGACGCCGGCATTGCCCGAGGGCAGCGTGATCTCGGCCTGCCGCTGGCGCTCCCCGCCGGGCGCGATGACGGTGCCGGCATCGTCGAACAGGAAGGTGCCGATGACCTGCCCGGTATCGAGATTGCGCACGATCACCCGGTCCTGCCAACTGCCCGTGGTCGGCTCGGTCCCGGTGTTGCGCACCTTCCATGAAAAGGTGACGGTGCCGCCCGAATAGATTCCGTCCTCGGCGAGCACCGCAAGTTCTGCAGGAACCAGATCGGGCGCGTCACTGGCGCCCGGATCGATCACGACCGGCTCGCCGACGGTGTTTTCGATCACCGCGAAGCCGAAATTGGCCTGCCCGGTGCCGGAACCGATCGTCCCCTCCACCAGAAGCGTGTAGATTCCGTCTGCCGGTAGGATGTAGCCTTCGACATCAACGAAACCATTGCGGAACAATTGCGCCCCGCCCGGCCCGATCAGCCGCCAGTTGATCGATCCACCCGACAGGCTCTGCCGGTCGAAGAAGAAGTTTTCCCCCGCCGTGCCTGCAAAGCGATAGATCTCGGTCTCGGTTGCCGGGCTAAGCGTGCCGGTCACCGGGAGGCCGGGGGTGATCGTCTGCCCCTGCGTCAGATCACTAACGCGGATCGCGAAGTCGCGCGGGGAAACATTGCTGCTGACGATCCGCAGCACATAATTGCCGGCCGCCAACGGCACGACCGGATTGTCCTCCACGGCCGATGCGTCGGTCTGGTGGAAGACGCGCGAGGCCATTTCACCGTTCGGCCCGATGATCGACCATGACAGCGTGCTGTCGTTGGTCATGGAATCGACATAGACCAACCCGGCCTCGCCGAGCGTGAAGGCCAGTTCGGTCGCCTGATGAGGCAGCGTCAGACTGCCCTGATACGTCTCGCCGAGCGTTAGATTACCGGAAAGGTTGACGATCCGGGTGACCTGGAACTGGAAAGTGTTCGGCACAAGATCGCCGATCGCACCTTCAAGCAGAAGCGTATAACGGCCGGTCCGGCCAAGCGTCAGCGGCCCCTCGTCGGTGTTGCCGTTGGTCCAGAACACCTGCCGCCCATCGGGATCGAGCAGGCGCCAGATTTCGCTTCCAGTGCTGCTTTGTGCATCGAAGAAGAACCGCTCGCCCGCCATCACGTCGAAGGCGAACATACGCGTGCCATTGCCCGGATCGAGCGATCCCGCAGTCGGCACGCCGAGTTGCAGTTGCTCCGCGTCGGCGCGATCGAACAGGCGGAAACCGTAATCGCCAGTCGTATCGGCGGTGCCCGCGATGGTGAGAACATAGTCACCCGCCAGCGCGAAGATCGATGTGAGGCTGCTACGGTTGAACGCGTCCGACCGCTGGAGATCACCGCTCGCGATGGTTCCGGCGGGTCCGGCAAGGGTCCAGCCGAAGCGGTTGTCGTTGGTCAGCCCATCGAACAGCAGTTGGGCATCGTTCTCCAGCGTGAAGGCATAGCTGTCGCGCTCGCCGGGATTTGCGAGCGTACCTGTGATGGCCGGACCGAGATTGAGCGCGGCGGTTTGCTCGACCACATCGTAAATGGCAAAGCTGAACGTCTGCGGCGAGCTGGTGTCGATGCGGCCTTCGATGAGCAGCGTGTACGTGCCCTCGAGCGGCAGAACGACCGGGCCGTCGCCGACCTGCGAGGCCCCGAACACGGACCGACCTGCCGGATCGACCAATTGCCAATAGGGCGTGGTCGAGCCGGAGATATGGCTGAAATAGACCGCCTGCCCGGCAGTGCCGGCGAAGCTGTAGATGGCGGTCGAATTGCCCGGTGCCTGCACCAGCTCGACCGGCTGCCCCAACGCGATCGGGCTCGCATCGGCCAGGTCGAGCGCGCGGATGGCGTAGCTGCCGGTCGCCGTGCCGGTCGCGCCGACCAGGAATTCGTAGGTGCCCGACGCAAGATCGAGCACGCCATCGCGGTTGCGGCCCTCAAAGCTGTCGGTGGCGGTGAAGGCGACATTCCCCCCGGCCTGCGTCGGCCCGGTCAGGCGCCAGTAGAAGCTGCCGTTGTTGGTCAGCGCATCCACCGCAATGCGCGTACCCTCGGTCACGGTGAAGGCGTAGCGGTTGATCGCGCCCGTGCTCGCAATCGTGCCATTGATCACTTCGCCTGGCACCAGCGGCGCTGCGGGCTCCGCTGCAGGCGTCATCGTCACCGAGACATTGTCGATATCGTGATTGCCGGTGACGGTGCTGCTGTTGAAGGCCGATAGGAAGGCGCGGTGCGCTTCCAGCTCGTATCCGCCGAGGAAATACCGATCGATCACGGTCGACGGGCTGCCGCCGGGGCCGGTCATCTGCACCGTGACGAACGTGCCGCCGCCGGTGCGTTCCAACAGCACCCGGGCCGTTCCCCAATCGCCATTGGCCAGATCGAATCCGGGGTTGATCCCGTCGAGCAGCTTCAGCCCGTTGAGGTGCATCTGCAGATGGTTGGCATCGGGATCGGTGGTGCCCGCGTCATTCGTATCGAGCTGGAAGGTCAGCGCGCCAGCGGTGTTGATCGCATCGGCCGCGCCATTGGCGGGGCCGGCAAGGCCGAACAGCGATACGGGCAGCAGACCGAAGGTGATCCCTTCGGGATTGACCGCCTGGCCGGGGCGGTTCTGGATGCGAAAATCGAATTCGAAATCGATCGCATCCTGCCGGCCGGTGCCATTGGCGGAAAAATAGATATTGTTGCGGCTGTTCGTCGAAAGCGTATCGGTCAGGCGGAGGAAATCATCGCTCCCGTCGTCCAGCACCTGCGCGGCGGTGCCCGCGACATTGACCAGCACATAGGGGAGGCCCGCGCTGTCGAAGGTCTGGCTGGACTGCCCGGCAGCGAGCGGCTGGACCGGCACGTCGAAGATGAAGCTGTAGGGCACGTCGGCGGCGTTGGAATCACGCCCTTCGACCAGCAGGGTGTAGGTGCCCGCGTGTTGCGCGGCGTAATAGAGCGTGTCGGTTACCGCATCGGGGCCGAACACCACCTGCCCGAAGGGATCGACCAGCCGCCAGCGGTTGTTGCCCGAAATGCTGGTGGTTGAATCGAACCGGAACACCATCCCCTCGGTCGCGTCGAAGCGGTAGAGGTCGGTTTCCTTCCCCAGCTGACCGAGAACACGGTTGTAGACTCCTTCCGGCACCAGCTCCTCGGCATCGGCGAGATCGAGCAGCCGGAAGCCGTAATCGCCGGTGAATGTGCCCGTCGCATCGACCGTTAGCACCCACTCGCCGGCCGCAAGATCTAGCACCGGATTGCCCGAGAAATCGATACCGTCGGAAAGGTGAAACTGGCGCGCGGTGATCACTTCGCCATCCGGCCCGGACAGCGTCCAGCTTACCTGGCTGACGTCGCTGAAGCTGTCGAACACCAGCCGGGTGCGATCGGCCAGCTCGAACGTGTAGCGGTCGCTCTCGCCCGCCTCCGAAATGCTCGCGTCGAACCGCTGGCCGACGGTGTAGGCCGCGCTTTGCAACGACAATGGCGACACGCGGAAAGCGTAATTGGCGTTCGACGCGTGGCTGACGCGGCCCTCGATGGCGAGCGTGTAGGTGCCGGTCAGCAGCAGTTCCAGCCCATCGACATCGGCAAGACTGCCCGAGAAGACATCGCGGCCAAACGGATCGATCAAGCGCCAGATTATGTCGTTGCCGGCGGTGATGGCATCGAACACGAAGCGCTCGCCCGCAGTGCCGGCAAAGCGATAGAGCGCGCTGGCGCTGGAGGGTTGCAGGGCGCCCTCGATCAGCGTGTTCATCGCCAGCGGCTGCGCATCGGCGATATCGCGCAGGAGGAAATTGAAATAGCCGATGGCGTCGCCAGTACCGTCGACGGTCAGCTCATAATCGCCCGGCTCCAGCCGCATCACCGGATTGGCACCGAAATCGCGCGAATCCGAGATGTCGAACCGACGGTTCAGGATCAGTTGGCCCTCGGGGCCGGTCAAGCTCCAGGTAAGCCGGTCGTTGTTGGTGAAGCCGTCGAATAGCGCCAGCGTGCGCTCGTCCAGCGTGAAGCTGTAGCGCTTGACCTCGCCCGGCACTGCAATCCGGCCGCTGATCCCGTCGGGATTGAGGTTGCGCAGCACCGCCCCGCCGGACAACGCCGTGCTCTCGAAATCGAGTGCATAGGTCAGGCCCGCGGTCCCCGCCGCCGCAGGGTCGGCCATGCCGGCCAGGATATCCGCCGCACCGCGGGCGACATCCCAGATGCGGAACGAATCGACCGCGCCCTCATAGGAACCGTAATCGGTGGCAATCTCGCTGTAGCGCCCGATCTGCAGCGGGGCATCGACATCGACATTGCTCGAGTTGCGGATTGCGCCCGACGCCTGCTCGATCCCGTTGACGAGGATCTTGAGCGTGCCGCCGTCGCGGTCGGCAACCATCGCCACATGGACCCATTGGCCGGTGGCGAAGAAACCGGCGGCGGTCGAGACCGACTGGTCGCCCGCATTGTCGCCCACCAACGCCACCAACTGGCCACTGCTGCCGACCGACAGCAGATAGGCGGCATTGGCGGTGCGATCGTTGCCCTTGATCGCCAGCGAGGTCCAGGTGCTGGTGAAGCGGTCGAGCTTGAACCAGCCCTCCAGCGTCATGTTGCGGGCGGGCGCGATGGCAGGATCGTCCGCCACCTCGACATGATCCACCCCGCGGAGCGCCAGCGCATTGCCGCTCTGCCCCGGCACCACCAGCGGTTGGCCGGGATTCGGCCCGTCGAGTGAGACCGGGATCGCGGCGGACTGCGGCACGGTATAGACGGCAAAGCGATAATCGATCGGCCAGTTCGTCCAGCTCTTGCCTTCTACCAGCAGGGTGTAGGTGCCGCCTACCGCAACCTGCCCGAACGCGTGGTCCTCGAAGCCGACCGGTCCCAACACCTGCCGCCCGAGCGGGTCGAACAGGCGGAAGGTCGCGCGGCCGGACGAGCTGCCGAAGGCCTGCGCGTCGATGAAGAGCTCTTCGCCCGCGCTGACATCGAATTTGTAGGCGCTATTCTCGCCCGAGCCACTGATGGTGCTGGATACGGCCGCGTCGGTGGCGATCGCCGTCGCCCCGGCGAGGTCGAGCAGGCGGAAGGCGAAGATGCCGGTGCTGGCCCCGGTCCCGTCGACGGTCACCGTATATTGCCCCGCGGGCGTAGTGATCAGCGGGTTGGTCGCGCCGAATTCGGTGCTGTCGCCATTGCGCAGATTGCGGGTGATCGAAAGCCCCTCCGGCCCGTCGATCCGCACGGTGAAATTGCTGTTGTCGTGCAGCGAATCGAACGCCAGCCGGGTCGCCTGCGCCAGCGTGAAAGTGTAGACGCGCTGTTCGCCCGGCACATCGATGCGGCCCTGCACCGCACCCGCCAGTGTCGCCAGATCCCACAGCACCGGCACCGACGCGCCCGAAACCGCCTCGGTCGTGGCGCCGCCCGCCAGATTGTCGAACGACAGCCGCGCGACCAGACCGCTGGCGTCCGACGGCGAACCCGCATTCATGTCGGCCAGGATATCGGCCGCGCTGCGCGCCGTATCCCAGATGCGCACCTCGTCGATGACACCTTCGAGCCGTCGGAAACTCTCGTTATACTCGTCTGAGGCGCCGATATAGAGTGGCGTGTCCGGGCTGCCGCTGCCGATCGCGGTGCTGATCGCGCGCGAGGTCGCCAGCACCCCGTTGATGTAGATTTCCATCAGACCGGTCGTGCGGCTCATGACGGCCGCGACATGGTTGAACTGGCCGAACTTGATCAGACCACCGGCGGTCTGCAGTGAATCCTCCGCCCCGCCGCGCGCGCTGCCGAAGTAGATCGAACCGTTGGAATTCAGCCAGACCGAATAGGTCCGCTGTCCGTTGATCCCCTTATAGACGAGCGGCACCCAGGCATCGGGCATGTATTCGGGATTGACCCACATCTCGACCGTGACGTCGTCGCGAATATCGAGCGCCGGATTGTCGATCCGCACTTCCTCATGCCCGCCCATTCGCAGCGCATTGCCGACCACCCCAGAGGTCAGCACCGGCCCGCCAGTGGCGCCGGTGAGCGATAGGGCGCTGGCCGGGCTGTCGGCATCGTAGAGTGCGAAGGAATAGGGCCGCTCCGCCACCGTATCCCACACCCGGCCTTCGATCAGGATCGTGTAGGTTCCGGCGCTGCTCGCGATGAATTCGTAATTGTCGAATCCGGCCGGGCCATGCACCTGCTTCCCGTCAGGCCCGATGATCCGCAGGCTGACACTGCCGGTATTCTGCAAGGTCTGGAGGAAGAACCGCTCGCCCGCTGCCGCCTCGAAGCGATAGCTGTCGGTTTCCTGCACCGGGTTGATCGTGCCGCTGACCGGCTGGCGCAGGACCAGCGGGGTGGCCGCGCCGATGTCGAGCAGGCGGAAGGTGGCGGCGCCGACATTGAAGCCAGTGCCCGCCACGGTCAGGGTATAGGTGCCGGCATCGAGCTGGATCACCCGCTCGCCGTAATTCTCGTAGGAATCGCTGTAATAGAAGCTCGCCGAGGCGATTGCCCCGCCGACCCCGGCGATCGTCCAGTTAAGCTGGGTATTGGGGGTGAGCGAATCGAGATAGACCTCGGTCGGCTCGGTCAGCGTGAAGGTCAGCCTGGTCTGCTCGGTCGGGCGGCTGACGGTGGCGGTGGTCAGCGTGTTCAGGGCCAGCGTCACCGGCGCGGGATCGACCGGGCGGTCGAGCCGGAAGCTGTGCTCGGGTTCTGTCCCGGTGTGCCCCACGCGGCCTTCGACGAGGAGGTAATAAGTGCCCGCCGCATCGGCGGTGAAGGTGCGATCGGAAAAGCCCAATGCCCTGGTCAAATCGCGGCCGAATGGATCGACAACCCGCAGCGCCGCGCGCGGGGAGGCGGTCACGATATCGAGGCTGAAGGTCTCGCCCGCTGCCGCCGTGAAGCCATAGACGCGCGTGCCATTGCCCGGATCCGGGGTTCCGCCCGACAGTTCGCCCATCCCGGCGACCGGCACTGCACTGGCGGCCAGATCGAGCAGGCGGAAGGCGAAGGCTCCGCTTGCGAAGCCACTGCCGCCCACAGTCAGCTCGTATTCGCCCGGCGCCAGCGCAGCCGGGGGCAGGATGGTGCGGTCAAAGCTGTCCGAGTTCGAAAATGCGCTCGTCAACGTGCCTTCTGGCCCCGTCAGCGTCCAGCCGATCGCGCTTTCGAGCAGGGCGTCCATCACCAGGAGTCGTTCTTCGGTCAGGGTAAAGCGATAACGCTGCCGATCCCCCGCCGCCGCCAGCGTGCCATCGATCCTGGCGCCGAGCGTGAGATCGACCGGGGCCGGATCGACCGGGCGATTGAGGACGAATACAAAATCATCGCTGCTCGCGGTGTCGAACACGCGCCCTTCGACCAGCAGCGTATAGGTGCCGCTCACCGGCAGGTCGTAGCTGCGATCGGAGATGCCGCTCGTCCCGGACACTGGCCGACCGAAGGGGTCAATCAGCCGGAATGAGCCGTTGGCCGAAGTCACGACGTCCAGCATCAGCCGCTCGCCCGCGATTCCGGCGAAGCTGTACGCAGCCGTGGTATTGGCTGGGGTCAGCGCCCCGCTCACCTGTGCCGGCGCCGGCGCCGGCGCAATCGGCGTTGCGGTCGAGAGATCGAGCATGCGGAAGCCGTAGGCACCGGCGGTGCCGGTGATGCGCAGCTGATAATCGCCCGCCAGCGGCAGATCGATCGAGAGATCGCCGCCGCGCTCGTAGCTGTCGGTGTTCGCCAGCGTCCACGGCCCCACTTCCACCCCGCGCGGGCCGACCAGAGTCCAGCTCTTGCCCGAATCGTAGGTCAGCGAGTCCATGTAGAGCCGTGACGGGCCGGTCGTGCTGAAGGTAAACAGATCGGTCTCGTCGGCCGCTTCCAGCGTGCCGCTGACCGTCGCACCGAGGGCGATCGATGATCCCTCCGCCGTACTCGCCGGGGGCGTGTTGGACAGCAGATTAAGCTGGAAAGTATAGTCCTGAGCGGCGGCAGTATAGTAGCGCGCCTCGATCAGCATCGTGTAGGCGCCGGTCGACGGCAGCGTGAATTGTTCGTCACCGTTGAAAAAATCGGGTGCATAGATCTGCCGCCCGGTCGGATCGAGCACACGGACGTAGGCCGGGGTTTCGGCGGACGTGGTGAGCCGAGCCAGGCTGATCCGGTCTCCGGCAGTGCCATTGAAGGTGAAAACATCTGTCGAATTGCCGGGATCGATTGATCCGCTAGCCGCCACCCCCAGCGTCACCGGCACGGCAGCGGCGAGGTCGAGCAGACGGAAGCTGAAATCCCCGGCGGAACTGCCCTGCCCCGCCACCCGCAGGACATAATCGCCCGCCGGCAGGTCAAGCGCATCGAGCGTGTAGGCATCTACGCTGTCGGAAGATAAGAACGACCTTGCGCTGACCTCCTCCCCGCGCGGGCCGTTCAGGGTCCAAGACAGCCCCGACGCGGCGCTGAGCGAATCGAACACCATCTGGCTCGCACCGGGGAGGGTGAAATTATAAGCTTTGGTCTCGGCCGGCAGGATGCTGCCCGACGCGGTGGCGCCAATCTCCAGCGCCGCCGACGTCACGCTCGCCCGGCGCAGCGCGGCGCTGAATTGCGCAGCGTTCCGATTGCTCGCCCGCGCCTCGATCGCCAGCGTATAGGTGCCAGTCGCGGGCAACGACGCCAGCTCGAAATCGCCCAGATAGGTCGATCCGGCGATCTGCTGACCAACGGGATCGTAGACCCGCACATAGAGCGGGTCGCCGGTATAGCTGAGCAGGTCGAACAGGATGCGTTCGCCCTGCGCGCCATCGAAGCGGAACAATTGCGTCTCGCTCGCCCGGATCGCCCGCTGGGTCGCGATCGCGCTCGAGGGAGAGAGATCGAGGCTGGTCAGCCCGCTTTCCTCGTCGAAGGGAAAATAGCCGACCAGCCCCGCTTCGGCGCCGGTCAGCGGCACGAGCCAATTGGCGGCAATCTCCTGGGCGGTGCGAGCCGCGTTCCAGATGCGGACCTCGTCGATCGATCCACTCGCTTGGTACACGCCGCTGGGCGTGGCGCCGATAGCGAGCGGCGCCGCACTGTGATTGATCGCAAGCGCAGAGGCCTGCTCGGCCACCAGCGCGCCATCGATGTACAGCTTGAGCGCCGCGCCGTCGTAGGTTCCCGCGACATGGTGCCAATCGGATCCATCGAGCGGCGCCTCGACAAAGCTCCCATTCCATCGGTTGATGAAGAAGCGGACAGTATTGCCCGTGCGCACGATGGCATAACCATCGCTCCAACTGGAACTGCTGGTCTTGCCCACCAGCCCTTCGTAGAAATCCTCTCCGTCGCCCTTGACCCATGCTTCCACGGTGATCTGCTCGGAGCGCAGGGCGGCGGAATCCGGGACCGCCAGATCCGCCTGCCGATCGACCGGCCAGCTGCGGTTCGGCCGGTCTTCGATGCCCGAATAATCGAGCGGCGCGCCTGGATCACGCACGCGCCGCATGGTCAGGCCGCCATCGCCGATGGTGCGCGAGAAGGGGTCGGCGAAGTCCAGCGGCGTCGCGTCGGCGAGGTCGAGCAGACGGAAGGCATAGGCCCCCTGCGCCGCACCCGCGCCGGCGATACGCAACTGATAGTCGCCCGCAACCAGCATGACGATCGGATCGCCATCAACTGAATCCGATGACAGCAGGCTGCGCGCGCTGACCGTCGTGCCGCGCGGGCCGGTCAGCGTCCAGTTGAGGCCGCTCGACGCCAGCAGCGTATCGAACAGCACCCGGCTGCGATCGCCGATGGAGAAATTGTAAATCGCCGAATTGCCGGCGCCGTCGATGATGCCATCATAGGATTGGCCGAGCAGCAGTTCGCTTGTCGATTGGCTGATGCGATTGACGGTGAAGGCATAATCGAACCCTGCAGCGTTGCTGTCTCGGCCCTCAACCGCAAGCGTATATGTTCCGGTGCGGGCGAGCGTGAACGGCCCGGTATCTTCGAAATTGGTCGGCCTTATCACCTGCTCGCCATCGGGGCCGAGCAGACGCCACGTACCGTCGCCAGCCGAGAACAATTGTGCATCGAAGAAGAAACTGTCGCTCGCGACCGCATCGAAACTGTACAGGTCAGTTTCCTTGCCGGGATTGTTCTCGGCAATCCGGTCGCCGAGCGTCAGCGGCGGGGCGTCGGCAAGATCAAGGAGCCGGAAGGCGTAGTTTCCGGTCGTGTCGGCTGCGCCGTCGATCGTGAGCGCATATTCGCCGACCGCCAGATCGAGCACCGGCGATCCCATGAAGTCGCGACCGTCGGACGCGCCGAAAGTCCTGTTCGATACGATGGTTTTGCCGTCGCCGTGGCTCAGCGTCCAGTTGATCGCATCCGTGTCGGTGAGTGAATCAAACAGGAACTTCGACGTTTCCTTGATATCGATGACATAGCTGTCGACCTCTCCCGCGACATCGATGCGACCGACGATCGGGGGGACATCGGCGCTCAGCAGCAGGCGTGGCTCGAGCGCTTCGATCGTCATCCGGTGCGACAGCATGGTCGAGGTGCGGAGCGCGGCGCGCTTGCGTTCGCTGAAGCTGCCGGAAAGCTCCGACATGCCGCCCAAACGCCGGGCAAGGCCGTCACGCATGTCGGAAAAGGTCATCTTGTTCATGCCGGCACCATCGGAGACATGGTTGATGGGCAACGCTCGGTTGCGCGAGTGATCGCGCGCGCTGTTGCCAGGGCGATCGGTCGCGTTCCTCCCGGAAAGCGCCCCGATTGGTGTGCAGACATTCCCTGCATGGCCATATCGCCCCCTACTTTGCGAAGGGACAATCGCGCACGACGCGCAATGCCCCCGATAACTAAGGCGTTAAAATCGGGGGTAACGGATCAGGAAATGTCAAAGCGCGCTCGGTTTGCATCATGTTCGCCAAGTCCGCCTCGGCGCGGCCATGCATTGATGTCACGCAGCGTCCAGCGGGGTCATGGCGCTGATCGGATCACCCGCGCGACAATGCCGCAGATTGGCCTGGACCCCGGGTCGCAGCTTCTTGATGAAGCCATGCAATTCGCCTCGCCGGTCAACCTCGACCATCAGGGCTTCCGCTTCGGCCCAGGCAGCACAGGTCTCCGAACGCATTCCCGCCTTGCGATAGATCGTCCCCATGATGGCCTGCCCATAGGCCAGATCATTCAACGGCGCGGACCGCCGGTTGGCTCTGATCTTGCCCCGTCGCCCTTCGATCACCTGCGCCATCAACGGGATAGCTTCGGCGTGCCGCCCGGCATTCGAAAGGAATTGCGCCTGTGCTTCGCGCAACCGCTCGGCAAAGACGGTCAGCGAGTGATCGGCCTCCTCGATCTTCATCAGCCTTTCCACCGATGAACGCGCCTGGGTCAGCAGCCGCTCCGTCTCGGCGGCCTCGTCCAGTGTGGCGGCGGCGGCATAGCCGTAATAGGCGTTCCAGGCCCGGCGATAGATCACCAGGGGATCATTACGGAAATCGGCTTCGAGCGCGCCGAACATCCGGTCTGATTTCTGGAACCGCCCAAGTGACTGCTGCAACAGCTGTTTGTTGAGCGGGTCTCCGGAGCCCGCGCGATTCTGATCGGCGATCGCGCGGTAGTTTTCCGCCATTGCTCGGTCGAAACGAGCCTCATACCCCGTCCGGCGATTGGCCGGCCAGTCACCGATGTCGCTTTCGACCAGGGCCACGTATCGCGCGATGACCGGCGTATCGAGCTCGAGATCGGCGCGTTCCAGAGCGGCCACCCGAGCGATCCGCCGTGCCTGCATCCACTCCCAGTTCCGCTCCGCGGCGGGCACACGGGCCAGCGCCGCCTCGGCCCGTGCGATGGCTTCCTTCGCCTTCTCGGGCTTGCTCTCGGAATGCGCCAGCCACAGCGCACGATAGCTTTCAGCCATCGCCAGCCCCGTATCGCCGGCGGATATACCACGCGCGGCCAACGCCCGGAAGATGGGCTCGGCCCGATCGATATTCTTCGCCGCCAGCGCGGATTCGCCAAAGTTGGGATGCGCCGCAACGCCCTGAATCCGCGAGAGCCGCAGGAAGCCCTGCGCGGTCTCCAGCTGCAGTTCTGGATCGTCACTCCGGCTGGCTGCAAGCGTGATCAGATAGCCCTGCGCGCGTTGCGCAAGCGCCACGCGAGCGGCAGTATTGCCGACCACATTGTCCATCGCATCGTACAGTTCGAACAGCTGGAAACGCGCCAGATCTCGCAGTTGGTCGAAGCGCTGCTCTGCCTCGCCGCGCGCTGTTTCGGCGCGGTCGTACGCCCAGATTGCTACCAACAGCCCGACGACAAGCGCCACCATCACGACGGTCGATGCGATCACGATGGTCCGCTCGCGCTCGACGAACTTCGCAAAACGATAGCGGCGGCTATCCGGGACTGCCGTTACCGGGCGATGATCGTGAAAGGCGTCCAGATCGTCGATGAGATCGCTGACGCTCTGGTATCGCTCCTCCTTCGCCGGGGCGGAGGCTCGTTCGGCAATCGCCTCCAGCTCATATTCGCGCTGGCCCTCGATCAACAAGGCGAACAGGCGGCCGAGCGAAAAGATGTCGGTCAGTGTGTTGGACGCGAGGCCTTGTTCGCGCTCGGGCGCCGCGAAACCGGGCGTTAGGCTGAGCGCGGAGAAGGTGCTCGTCCGTGCCGCCTGGTCATCCTGAAGCGGCGGGCGGGCAATGCCGAAATCGATCAGTTTGGCCTGCCCGTCGTCGGTTACCAGCACGTTGCTGGGGGTCAGGTCGCGGTGAATGACCAAGTTCTGATGGGCAAAACCGACCGCACCGGCAACCTGACGAAATAGCTTCAGGCGCTGGTCGAGCGTCGGTTTTGCGGTCTGCAGCCATTCGCGCAGCGTGATGCCGCGGATATATTCCATGACGATGATGGGCTGCCCATCAGCCGTTTCGCCGCCGTCATGCAGATGGCCGATATTGGGGTGGTTCAATTGTGCGAGGATCTGCCGCTCGCGCCGAAAACGCTCGACGATGCTTTCTTGCAGAACCCCTGGTTTGATGACCTTGATGGCGACCTGATGCGCGAAATCGCTGCCGGTGCGTTCGGCCAGCCACACGGCACCCATGCCGCCACGCCCCAATTGGCGCAGAATGCGATAGCCGGGCAGCTCGGGCGGAATGTTATCGTCGGGGCCGAGGGCGTCCCTTGCCCCGCCGGTCCGGATTGAGAGATGCCCCTCGCGGTCGGACTCCATCATGGCAAGGGCCAGCGTGCGAACCTCGGCGGACACGTCCTCGCGCCCCTCGATGTAGGCGGATCGTTCGTCAGACGGCAGTTCGAGCGCTTCCTCGATCAGGCCCATCGCCCGGCGTTCGGTTTCCCGGCTCACGCCAGTACCCTCCCCGCGTGATGTCATGGCTGCCTGAGACGATGGCGAAGCCAGGCGCGCGTGGCTGCCCAGCGCCGCTTGACGGTTGGCTCCGAAATGCCGAGCACGATAGCGACATCGGCCGAAGACATGCCCCCGAAAAAGCGCATCTCGACGATCTGGGCGCGCTGGGGATCGATTTCCGCCAACTCTTTCAGCACCATTTCCACCGTCATGATGTCGATCGACATTTCCCATTCGGCGATATGGGTGGTTAGCGTAACGGACGTGTGATGGTGCCGCGTCGCCGCGCGCTTTCGTGCCTCGTCGATCAAGATCTGCCGCATCAACCGGCTCGTCATCGCAAGAATATGAGCCCTGCTCTGCAACTCCATCACGTTCAGCCGCAAAAGCTTGATCATCGCCTCGTTGACAAGATCGCCGATGGAAAGCGAAGTGTTCCGTTCCTGCCGCAGCAGTGCGCCCGAAATAGCGCGAAGCTCATTGCCCAGAGCTCCGAAAAGCTCGTTTCCGGCCTCGCGATCGCCCTCTTGCCACTCCGCAGCGAGTTTCGCGTAATCGATGATCTGCCCCCCACCGTCGCTCGAAACATGCCTAACGCCCGCGGCGATGGCAACCTTGGCGTGCCGATGCTTGCGGCGACGATCTGTTCGAGAATCGAACAGTTGTGGCGATCGCGCAATACTGGCCGGAGATGTCTGCCGAGCATGCATGGCGTTCAGTTTTCAGGCGGAATCTGGGGAACAGCTGGCACGGTGGTGGGGGCAACTACGGCATCCTGGGCAGGGCTGTCCGCGGTGCTTGTGCCCTCGATCAATGATTGACCGGCATCACCGCCGACCGTCCGGCGCTGGAGTTCCTTGTAGGTCAGTGTCGGGTCATACAGCACACCCTGGTCAAAATTCAGGTCACGCGCCTCGGCCATGCCCATCGCTGCCAGCAGGGCGAAGCCAGCCACGTAGGCGTCGCGCCCGGCGGTCACCAGCGTGACTTCCGCGTTGAGCAGTTCCTGCTCTGCATTCAGGCGGTCAAGCAGCGGGCGAAATCCGGCCACGGTCTCGGCACGGAGGCCGGAAAGCACGCGTGAATTGGCATCTACGCCACGCTGCGCGGTCTTGACGACGCGGCCTGCAGCAAGCCAGGTCGCGTAGGCCGATCGCACCTCAGCCACCACGGCGCGTTCCGCAGCCAGCACTTCGAAGTATCGTTGCTGCTCTAGCGCGCGCGCTTCTCGTTGCTGCGAAATTCCGCGGCCACCGTCGAGGATCGGCATCTCCAGTCGAACGCCGACATAGGCCGTCGTACCCTCATTGGCACGGTTGCGCGGCCCGGTGTTATCGGCGAGCGACCCGAGATAACCATATTGGTTCAGCCCGCCGATGCCGTTCAGCCGCGGATATCGGCGTGCCGTTGCCACCTTTACATCATAGCCCGCCGCGGTCTGCTGCTTGCGCGCGGCCAGCAGCCGAGGATTCTTCTCCAGCGCTGCGGCCACGGCCATATCGACGTTGGTCGGCATGTTGGGCAGCACCGGGGGCTGTGACAAAGTGCCGGGTGGACTTCCGACCAGACGGACATAATTCTCGCGGCTGGAAATCAGCTGGGCGCTGGCGGTCTCCAGCTGGCTTTCGGCGAGCGCCATCCGCGCCTCGGCCTGTGCGACATCTGTCGGGCCACGATTGCCCGCCTGCCGACGTTCGCCAGTCTCTCGGACGGTGAAACGCATCACCTCGCTGTTGCGCAGGTTCAGTTGCACCACCGCCTCGTCCTTGAGCACGTCCATGTAGGCGCCCACGACATTGGTGAACAATTCGCTCTCGGTGCTGCGCAGACCGAGCCGGCTCGCTTCCACCCGCTGTTCGGCTGCGCGGACGTTCTGGGTCACCGCGCCGAAGTTGAACAATGGCACCTTGGCGCTAAGCTGCGCGCTCACCTGGCGGTCGGGATCGGAGAGCAGGCCGCCGCCCGCCGGTTCGCCCTGCAGGACGTTCTCCTGGTAGGTGACATCGCCGTCCAGGGTCGGTCGCCCCTCGACGCGTGCCTGCGGCACTTCCTCGCTGGCCGCGCGGACCGCCGCACGCTGCGCCGTCAGCGTCGGATTGCGAACATAGGCCGTCCGCAACGCTTCCTGGAGTGTGTCGGCGGCACTCGCCTGGGGAACTCCCATCAAAAGCGCAGAAGTGCAGGCGAGAAACACAGACTTGCGGGTCATCGGCAGGCTCCTGTCAACGGACTGGATAATAGGTGGCGGTGCTGGTCATCGGCTCGCCCGGGCGCGGCTGGGCGCGACTGGCAGCTTGTCGAACTCGGTCGTGCACCGCAGTCCGGCAGGCAGCGCATAATCAGCGTTGGGCAATTCCAACCGCAGGCCGAAAGTGCCGCTCGCAGCATCGAACACGCGGTCCACGACCTTCACCGTCGCGCGATATTCCCCGCCCACCGGCATCTCCGGTTTGACGGTCAGCATGTCGCCGACGCGAACTGAACCCAGCTGGGCGATCGGCGCGAACACCTCCACATGCAGCGGGTGCACCCGGGCTACGGTAAGGATGTGCGTCGCATCCGCGCCGCGATATTCGCCCGGCGACATAACCCGCTGCGTCACGATGCCCGAAACCGGCGTGCGCACCGTCTTTTCACCCATGATCCGCTGGGTCTGCACCGATTCAAGCTCAGCCACGCGACGGTTCTGGGCCGCCGCCAATCGCTCTTCCTGAGCGGCGCGGGCGTTGGCCTGCGCCTCTTCCACCGAGTCCCGTGCGAGGAACTCGGAGATCTTCTGGCTGCGCTGGTTGACCGATTCGAGGTAGGCCGCGCGGCTTGCTGCGGCGCGTTCCGAATGGACGTTGTTCGCCCGGGCCTGGGCGGCAGCCGCGCCGGCGCGATCAACATCCGCGCGAAGCTGAGCGACAACCTGACCCGCATTCACCCTATCGCCGCGGTCGACATAAATTGCCTGGATCACCCCCTCGACACCGCTGTTGACGCGCACGACCGCCGATGGCTCGATCAGGCAATCGGACGGGCGGGCAGCATCGAGTCCCGGCGGCGCGATGGCGGGAGGTGCGAGAACTGCCTTGGCCTTGGTACGAGCAACGACCGCCGCCTGCTTGCTTACGGGCACGGCGTTGCGTGAAGCCTCTCCTTTGCCTCCAACAAAAGCATAGCTTGCCGCTGCTACTGCAACCAGTGAACCGCCGCACACTGCCAGTACCTGTTTGCGATCCATGTCATTTATCCCCGATTATCCGCGGCATGCAGATCTGCCGGAAGCGGGCGACACTTCGCCAAAGCGCCCCCCATCTGTGTTGGCGAGAATTCAGCTCCAAGAGGATCAGCTTTGTATCAGGCACTAGGCAGTTATCGACGGCCGCGCTGTTTGTGGGAGGAAGACGCCTACGTGAAGCCGGGCCCGCGCGACTGAGCAGCAAACAGCGCGATCATTCACTTGCACGGAGATAGTGTTCGACAGATGCTGAGTCATGCGGGCCTTGCCCCTCGTCCCGAAAGTTGTAGCGGCTGCAGCGTTCGTGACCATAAAAGTGGCTGACGCAACACCCGGCGGGCTCAACGGTCAAGGGTGCCACAACGATCGTAAGGGCGGCACCGGCTATCATTCCCATGGTGGAGGGGCCCAAACGGCAACGCCTCCGTTAGCTTTTCGGTCGTCCGGTGGCAGTGCTTTCGCGAACTGCTTTTCGCCGAACTGGGCAAGCGCGGATTGACCTTTGACGCGTGGGTCCTCAAGCCGCAAATCGCTCATGTCACCAGCCTCGCACGCGCTTTTCCTGACCAGCCCATCGTGCTCGACCACGTCGGCACCCCGCTGGGCTTGGGTGTCTACAAGGGCCGACACCAGGAGCGGTTCTCCGCTTGGAGAGCAGCCATTAACGAGCTCTCGACCTGCCCGAATGTGATGGTGAAGCTCGGCGGACTCGCGATGCCGTTCTGTGCGCTTGGGGACCTTGGGCCGGACACCCACACCGATGCCGAGACATTGGCCCGCCTGTTCCGTCCTTACGTCGAGACCTCGATCAAGGCGTTCGGCACTCATCGCGCGATGTTTGAGAGCAACTTTCCCGTCGATCGTTGGGGCGCAGATTACGCCACGCTGTGGAACGCCTTTAAGTTGATCGCATCAGGTGCGAGCCCCGAGGAAAGGCACGAGCTGTTTGCGGGTGCGGCTGCACGCTTCTATCATATCGAGAAGCTCTTAGCCGGCTAGCGGAAAAGGAGGTGACGTAATCAGCATCAGTAGGCGGCCGCGCGTTTCACGCAAACCAGGACGACTACGTGACGCCCGCATCGCACACGCCAGAAGCGTTCGTTAGGAGGCATGAGCATCCACTAGATGGCCCACGCTTCCGCTCACCGCTCCGATCGGCGTTCATCAGCAGGTTGCGCTAGGCGGCGCCGATCGGGTGAGAGACTACGATCGTGGGTCCCGCTGTCACCAGATCGCGCGCCGTGAGCTGCTGCCGGTTCAATGGACACGAGGTTAAGCTACCTGCGCCTGCCGCTCGAGGTCCATGGGGCTGAGATAGCCCAGGGTAGAGTGCCTGCGTGTGGGATTGTAGAAGCGCTCTATGTAATCGAACACGTCTGCCTTTGCGTGATTGCGCGTGCGATATGTCTTCCGGCCGATCCGTTCGGTCTTCATCGACGAGAAGAAGCTCTCCATCGCCGCGTTGTCCCAGACGTTGCCCGACCGGCTCATCGAGCAGGTGACGCCATTGTCGGCCATCAACCGCTGGAACTGCTCGCTCGTGTATTGGCTGCCCTGGTCCGAGTGATGCAGCAGGGCGTCGGGCTTTCCGCGTCGCCAGATCGCCATCATCAGCGCATCAGTCACGAGCTGAGCGGTCATGGTGTCGCTCATCGACCATCCGACCACGCGGCGCGAGAACAGGTCGATGACGACAGCGACGTAGAGCCACCCTTCGGCGGTCCAGATGTAGGTGAAGTCGGCGACCCACCTCTGGTTGGGCGTCTCGGCGGTGAACTGGCGGTCGAGGATGTTGTCTGCAATGACCGCGTCGTCCTTGGGCAGGCCACAACGTCGCGGACGGGCCTTCAGGCCGTGGACACGCATCAGCCGCTCGATGCGATGCAAGCCACATGATTGGCCTTCGGCCAGAAGGTCGTGCCAGACGCGCCGCGCGCCGTAGGTCCGATAGCTGGAAATGAAGCTGGCGCGGACTCTGGCGCCGAACTCCTCATCGCTCCGAGCGCGGGAACTGGGCGCGCGAACCAGCCAGGCGTGAAAGCCGCTGCGCGAAACACCGAGCGCTTCGCAAATCCACGAGACAGGCCGGATCCCTCGGTGCTTCGCGATGAACTCGAACCTCATATCGAGTCCTTGGCGAAGTAGGCCGCCGCTTTTTTTAGGATGTCGCGCTCGGCCTTCATTCTAACCAACTCGCGGCGCAGCCGCTCAATCTCCTGCTGCTCGGGCTTCATCACGCCGTGCCCGGGAAACGCCGATCCCGGGTCAGCCGTCTGCTCGCGCACCCACTTGCGCAACACGTTCTCGTGCAGGTCCAGATCGCGGGCTGCCTGCGACACCGCCACGCCACGCTCCCGCACCAGCTTCACCGCTTCGAGCTTGAACTCGCGGCTGAACTTCCGTCGTTGCATCTCCATCCTCCGGTTCCAAAAACACCTTATCTCGGTGTCCACGGAACCGGCAGCAGCTCATTTTGCCTGACGGGCATGTTTGTTAGCCGCGGAGAAGGCGATTTAGCTGCCGAGGCTCAGCGGTTTCTTAGACACACAACCGGACGCTCACCAGCTCTTTTCAGCTTCTCAATTCCGGCCACTTGTTCCTCTTGTATGAGACCGATTGGAAGGGCTTGGGTTGGGACAAACCCGTCGTTCCGATGCCGCAAGTTGAGCGTCAGCTCTTGTCGGAAGCCGACGTTCAGCGCTTGTCCGCGCGACGTGGCGTTACGACTGAAGCTGGGCCGAAAGCCGCCGGGCAGTTTAGTGGCTACGACTGACTCAATTGTGGACGTTCAGCGGCGACCTACCGTTTCTTAGATCTCGCCATTCGTTCATGTCGTCTGCGACAGGCGTTAGGCGGGTTGATTGGTGCCACATGCATCGACGCGCTTGCATCGAAGCTGATGCTGCAGGACAACGTCTTCGATGGCCGCGCAACGTCGATCCGTGGAGTTGTCCTACGTCGACGAGGTTAACGCGTGGCGCACCACGCGCATGGCGGCATCCGCTCAGCTTGAAGGCGAGATTCACGGCTACGCCGACTATTGGGAGCGGACCGGAGGCTTCACCGTGCGGCGCGAGCTTCCTCATGCCGAGGGCGTGCTGATCGTCAACTTCGCCGATCCGATCGAGATCACGGGTGGCGACGGATGCGCAATCCGACTGCTAGCCGGCGAGGCGTTCGTGGCGGGCGTCCACACCCGCTCCGCGCTGTCGCACTCGACTGGTACTCAGGCGGGCATCCATGTCTTCCTTCCGCTCGCGACTGTGCGCCGACTGCTCGGCGTGCCGATGGACGAGCTCGTCGACCGTGTCGTGCCGCTGGATGCGCTGCTGGGGCGTAGCGCGAGGGAACTTGGCGACGCGCTTGGTGATGCCCGCGGCGCGAACTCGCGCGCGGAAATTCTCGATCAGGTTCTGGAGATGGCCCTTGCCCGCGCCACACCCCTCGATAGGCGGCTGACGCACGCGCTGGCGGTACTGCGTGAACGACCCGACCGCGACATCGCGCGAGTCGCCGACGATGTCGGTTGGAGCCGCAAGCATCTGGCGGCTCGCGTTCGCGATGCGGTCGGCGTGGGTCCCCGCTCGTTCCGCAGGCTGCTCCGCTTCCAGACGCTCACCGGCCTGATCGGGGCGGCGGCGGGCCGGCCCGACTGGGCGGCACTGGCCTTGGAGGCCGGCTATTACGATCAGTCGCACATGATCCGCGAGTTCGGCGAGTTCAGCGGGCTTACGCCGGGCACGTACCTAGCCCGCGCGCTTCCGAATGGCGGCGGGCTGGTCGAGGCCTGAGGTTCGTTTCGTCCAATCCCGCTGGCCCGTTAGATGCCATTCACGTGGCAGAACGGAGGACCAAAATGCGACACGAGATCATCCCAAACCTGCGCTACGCCGACGCGCCGCGCGCGATCGACTTCCTGTGTGAGGCGTTCGGGTTCGAGCGCAAGGCAATCTATCTGGACGAGCAGGACTCGGCGGTCGTCCAGCACGCGCAGCTTGTATGGGCCGATCGCATGCTCATGCTGTCCAGCGTCAAGGACAGCGAGTTTGCGAAAGTCGCTATTATGAAGACTGCCGCCGAGGCGGGCGGGTCCACCGTCTCCCTCTATCTCAT
This sequence comes from Sphingomonas radiodurans, assembly GCF_020866845.1. Classification (NCBI taxonomy): domain Bacteria; kingdom Pseudomonadati; phylum Pseudomonadota; class Alphaproteobacteria; order Sphingomonadales; family Sphingomonadaceae; genus Sphingomonas; species Sphingomonas radiodurans. The sequence goes on along the minus strand of NZ_CP086594.1, from coordinate 1,859,409 downwards.
CGTCGACGATGTCGACGCGCACGCCGATCGCGCCCGCGCCGCGGGCGCGGAAATCATCCTTGAGCCATCCAATCAGGACTATGGCGGCCGCGGCTACACGGCGCGCGATCCCGAGGGGAACGTCTGGAGCTTCGGAAGCTACGATCCTTGGGCCGACTGACCCACGTCCGGACGTGCGGCTCCCCGATTGCGGACATTGACTCATCTCGATCGGAAAGAGGCTTTTAAGAGCACTTTCGCCTAGGTCGCGTGCCGGATGCTGACCGCGCCGCACACGTCCGGTATAGTCTCGTCCATGAAACGCCAAATCGTCTTGCTGACGCTTGCCACATTGCTGGCCTAGGTATGGTGGACAAAGGTTGACGAGCGACTCTGCGGTTGATTCAAGGCTGTCTTTTGGAGGCGGCGTTGGGCGAGCGGATCGGGGTGTCGGATGACGAGTGGGCTCTGATTGGGCCGTTGCTGCCGGCCGAGTGTGGCAGGGGATGTCGCCCTGCTGGTGACAACCGACCGTATTTTGAGGGCATGATGTGGATGGCGCGGACTGGAGCGCAGTGGCGACACCTGCCTGACGAGTACGGCAAATGAAACAGCGTCTTCCGTCGCTACCGGCGATGGCTCGAGACTGGCGTATTCGATGCCATGCTGGAGAGCCTCGCCGAGGCAGTGGAGCGCGACACGACCGCCGACATGATCGACAGCACGGTAGTCCGGGCGCACCATTGCGCCGTCGGACTAAAAAAGGGGATCAGGACACCCAGGCGCTCGGCAGATCGCGTGGCGGGTTCACCACCAAGCTCCACGCGCGGTGCGACGGACAGGGACGGCCGCTCTGCTTTGTCCTGACGCCCGGCCAGGCGCACGACGTGCAAGGCTTCGGGCCGTTGTTTTGCATGCTGGCCGAGCGGGTCGAAGCGCTGCTCGCGGACAAGGGCTATGATGCAGACTCCATCCGCGAGACGCTCGCCAAGGCCGATGTCGAGGCGGTGATCCCCGCCAGGAGCAACCGTCGCACGCCCATCCCGCACGACCGGCAGAAGTACCGCTGGCGCAATCTTATCGAGCGCCTGTTCAGCAAGCTCAAGAACTGGCGGCGCGTCGCCACCCGCTATGACAAAACCGCAGAATCCTACCTCGGCTTCGTCACCCTCGCATCAGCAAAGCTGTGGATACCCTTTGTCCACGATGCCTAGCGCGGCGCCGGCACCACCACTGCCCTATGATGTCGTGATCCGCGGTGGCACTATCTATGATGGCTCGGGGGGTTCGGGATATCCCGGCGACGTAGGGATTAAAGGCGATCGCATCGTGGCGATCGGCACGGTGGAGGGTCACGGCAAGCGCGAGGTCGACGCTCGCGGCATGGCGGTGGCACCTGGCTTTATCAACATGCTGAGTTGGTCCACTGTCTCGCTGCCTGCCGACGGGCGAAGTCAGAGCGAGATTCGCCAAGGCGTGACGCTCGAGGTGATGGGGGAAGGCAGCTCGATGGAGCCCCTTTCGCCGACGATGAGGGCGAATGACCTCAAGCGTCAGGGCGACATACGCTACCCGATCACCTGGACTACACTCGGTCAGTACCTCGAGGTGCTCGCGCGCAACGGCGTGTCTCCTAACGTCGCGAGCTTCGTCGGTGCAGAAACGGTGCGGGTGCATGAGCTAGGAGAGGCCAGAGTCGATCCCACACCGGCGCAGTTGCGGCGTATGCAGGCACTCGTCAGCGAGGCGGTGGACGAGGGCGCGATGGGGGTGGGAAGCTCGCTGATCTACGCGCCCGGCCCTATGCCAAGACCCCCGAACTGATCGCCATCACCACCGCTGCGGCGAAATGTGGCGGCATGTATATCAGCCATATGCGATCGGAAGGCGACCGACTGCTCGAAGCGATCGACGAGTTGATCGAGATTTCACGCAAGTCAGGTGCCCCGGCCGAGATCTATCATCTCAAGATGGCCGGCAAGTCCAACTGGCCGAAGTATGACGCCGCGATCGACCGGATCGAGGCAGCGCGAAAGGCGGGCCTGCGCATAACCGCGGACATGTACACCTATCCTGCTGGCGCCACGGGCCTCGATGCCGCGATGCCGACCTGGGTACAGGATGGTGGACTTGAAGCATGGATCGCGCGGCTAAAGCAGCCAGCAGTGCGCCGCCGCGTGGCAGCCGAGATGGCGATGCCTGGAAAAGATTGGGAGAACTTGTACCTGGGGGCCGGGGCAGAAGGGATGATCCTGTCGGACTTTGAGAACCCTTCGCTCAAGCCGCTGGCCGGCAGGACGCTGGCCGATGTCGCCAAATTCCGTGGCAAAAGCACGGCGGACACCGCCATGGACCTCGTGATCGAAGATGGGAGCCGGGTCGGCACCATCTACTTCCTGATGAGCGAAGGTAATGTTGCGAAACAGGCTGCACTGCCGTGGATGGGCTTTGGCTCGGATGCAGCCTCGATCGCGGCGGAAGGTGTTTTCCTCCAATCGAGCACGCACCCTTGCGCTTATGGCAACTTTGCACGCTTGTTCGCGCGATACGTCCGTGACGAAAGGCGGCTGACCATCGCCGACGCGGTTCGGCGATTGACCTCGCTTCCGGCTAGCAATCTCGGCATTAAGGATCGCGGATCGCTGAAACGCAGGTATCTTGCCGATGTCGTGGTGTTTGATCCGGCGGCGATCCAGGACCACGCGACGTTTGCAAAGCCTCACGCGTACTCTACAGGCGTTCGCGACGTCTTTGTTAACGGTGTGCTGGTGCTTGTAGACGAAGAGCACACCGGCGCAACCCCTGGTCGCGCAGTGCGCGGGCCAGGTTACGCCAAATGCTCACCCCAACGCCAGGGATGAGTGACCCACAATCTCCCATTCACGTCCCCTTCCCCGCTCCGCGACTTCAGACCTTCATTCATCTCGCCGCTGTGACCAGTTCTGGTACTTGGCTTTCAATAGCGAATGTCGCAACTGCTGGAGAGCGGCTTCTGGCGCTAGGAAGGAACCCCTGACCGGCCCGGGCAAGTCTCCGCTGCCCGGGCTGCCGTCCGCGGCCGGGGTGTTGCATGCCGACAGGACCGCAAGTTTGGCGCTCGTCCGCCGCGCGAAGGCTTGGACTCGAGTTTATGCTAGGCGAGGGGCTACCACGTTGCTGCGACAGTCCTCACAGCTACATCCGTGCAGAGACCGTCCAAGCAATCACGTCAGAATGTCCACCCCAACCGAATGCTGCCGCTGACATATCGCTCCGAACCTGCCGCCAGCATTCCGGCTTGCCCTCCGAGTGTCCAGTAGCCGCCGAGGTCATAGCGGCCGCTTGCATGAACCTGAGCACCGGAGGCCGAGCCCCGCGCCGCGCGGACTTCGAAGCGGCGCGACGATCCCGCCATGTCGAGAAATACCCCGGCATCGTTGCGGGCGCCCGTGACGAACCGGGCGGTCAGGTCGAACTGGCCCCTGGCGCTCTCCATCCGGACAAAGCCGCCGCCGCCATAGCGCGCCCAGCCGTCGCGGTTGCGCCCCGCCGACAGGTTCAGCGCGCCGGCCCCTTCCTCGCGGAAGCCGTCGAGCGAACTGCTGGCATAGTCCACGCCGATGGTCGGTCCGAGCGACAAATTGCCTTGCGATAGACCGTAGCGGACGCCCCCTCCGATCGCCGTGGTCCGCATATCGGCGTCCGCGCGGGCCGAGCGGGCGAGCGTCCCGAACGCGATCGTGCGCGTAGCCTTGGCGTCGGTCGCTGCGTGGACCGCGCTGCCATATGCGGTGAAGCCAGCCCCGCCGCTGCCGTAACGGGCGTAGCCGCCGATGTGCCAGGTGTCGGTTTCGGCATGCGATCCGCGCGACGGCAGATCGACCCCACCGGACTGCCAGCCACCGCCGATGCCCACCGCCCATTCGTTGTCGGGGCCGCGGTAATCGATGCCGATTTCACCGCCTGCGCCGTCGTGCCCGATGCGACCGCCGTTCCCGTCGCCGTCGACATGGCCGACCTCTCCGGTGACACCGCCCCAGATCCCGAAGCCTTCGCCGATCGCCGCGTTGCCGCGTGCGGTGAACCGGTTGGCGAGGTCCAATGTGCCGCGCTCTTCGGTGGCAAGCAGCGTGGCGTAGATTTCGCCCGAACTGGCGTCGAATGCCGCGCGCGCTGCGGATGCGTCGAGCATCAACAGGGTGTTGTAGACGTCCAGGCTATCAGAGCCTGCGGTGCGCTCCAGGTCCTTGAGCGCACCAGCCGCCTGCCGCTGGTTGAAGGTCAGCGCGACGTCGGGGAAGGTGCGGATCTGTGCGACGCGCACCGATGCCCCGGTTAAGTCATACTCAAGCGCGAAATCGAGAAACGCCGATTGTTCGGTCAGCCCACCGAACGTACCGCTCAGGCCCGCCGCCGCATCGAGGATGCGGTACAGCGATCCGCCGCGATAGTCCGTTTCCGGATCGAGCGTGGTGATCGCAACGGTTCCGCCTTCGAGGCGAGCCGTACCGGTTGCGGCGATGCGGTCGGCTCCCCCGGCGGCCGCCAGATCGACGGCATAGGTCGATCCGCCACGGAAGACGAGGTTGCCCGCCACGTTCAACGTCGCGGCACCGGTGCCCGGCGAAACCCGCCCGGCGACGTCGAGGCCGCCCAGCGTACCGTTACCCGTCAGAGTCGCGCCGCTGCCAACGCTCGTCGTACCGCCCAATTGGCCGGTGAGCACCAACGTGCCCGCCTCGATCGTCGTACCGCCCGCGAAGCCGCGCGAATCGCCGGTCAGTGACAGTGTTCCCGCGCCGGTTTTGCGAACGCTGCCATCGCCCGACAGCACCCCGGCAAAGCCGCCATCGCCGGGTTGCTCGAACTGGAGCGTACCCGCGCCCGCGATCGCGACCGGCCCGCCGATGGTCGCCGCGCTACTGCGGACCGTCCCGCCGAGGATCGCTGTGCCGCCCGTGTAGCTGTTCGCGCCGGTCAGCACGAGCGTGCCGCGATCGGTCTTGACGAGACCGCCCGCGCCGCTGATCGCCGATCCGATCGTGGCGACATAAGCGGTACTCGCATTGGTGCCGTCGCCGACACGGAAGACCGTCTCCGCGCCGTCGATCCGCAGCCCGCCGCCGCCGAGCGAATAGCCATCGACCGCGAATTGCGCACCCACGCCGACCGCGACTTGTCCGCCGCTGTTATCGATCGTCACCGCACCCGGCGCGCCGGCAAAGATCAGCAACGCGGCCGGATCATAGGCGCCGTTTCGGGTGCCGTCGGCGGTCGTCCAGTTGGTGGCGGCATTGGTCCATGTACCGGCGCCGCCGGCCGCGACACCATTCGCGCCTGCATCCGTTCCATCCCAGAACGTGAAGCTGGAGACCGGCGCGACGACCAGCAGATTGACCGCTACGCTCGTTGTCTGGATGGCAAAGTCGCTCGATGCGAAGCCGGTCGGCGTCAGGCCGATATCCAGGCCGTTGTCGGCGAGCGTGCCCCCATAATTGATCAGCCGATAGAGGCCCGCGCCGAAGCCGCCTGCGTCGCGTACGTTCAGCGTGCCGTCCAGCGTCAAACTGCCACCGACGTTGATGAGATCGCCGGCGACTCCTGCCAGACCGGCAGGATCGCCAAGCTGGAAGGCGAGGATCGAGGCGGTGGTCAGCGAGAGATCGCCGTCAATCGTGAGAAGACCGACCGAGCCGGTAGCTTCCGCCAGTGCGGCAGCGGTGAAGACTGTATCCACCGGTGGCGGAACCGGGAGGCCGCCGGGCGACACGGTGGCATCGTCCACCGCCACCGAACCACCGATCCGGCCAGCGCCCGAAAGCGTCGCGGCCCCGCCGGCCTGCACGGTGGACAGCGCCGAGCCCAGGGTGCCGTCGACCGCCAGTTCGCCCCCGGTTAGCACCGAAGTACCGTCGAATCCCGATGAGTCAGCGCTCAGCCGCAGCTTGCCCGTACCCTGCTTGGCAAAGACGCCGGACCCGGACAGCGTGCCCGCATATTCGCCGTCAGCGGCTTGCGTGAACAGCAGCGTGCCAGCGCCGCCGATGGCGATATCGCCCTGCAGGCTGGTGGCATCGCCCTGCAGCTTGCCATCGGCGACTTCGGTGCCGCCCGAATAGGAGTTTGCACCCGACATGATCAATGTGCCGCGATCGGTCTTGAGCAGACCGGATTCACCGATGAGCCGCGACCGGATGGTGGCGACGAAGCCGGTGCTGGCGTCAGTGCCATCGCCCACGCGCACGATGGTTTGCCCCGGCAGTGGCGTGCATTCCCCGCAAGGCGTGGTCGCCGCCAGAACGATGTCGTCGCCGTTCAGGGTGTAACCCGTGACAGCAAACTGCATCCCGTTTTCCAGCGTGATCGCGCCTGCCGAATCATCGACCGTCACCGTCCCGGCGCTGGCGGATGGCACGGCGGCAGTGACCTGCGTCGATACCCGCAGCAACCTCTGACCTTGCGCCTCCTCGCCCGCCGTGGGGCTGGTAAATATCAGCAGGTCCTCCGGGTTGTAAGCACCGTTGTCAGTTGCCGCCGTGGTGGTCCAGTTCGTGTTCGCCGCCGTCCACGTGCCGCTGCCGCCATCGATCCTACCGTTGGCCGTCGTGGCGCTGCCATCCCAGAAAGGGAAGGATGTGGGTGCAGGCGTCGCGGCGACGATCAGGTTGACCTGTCGGGCGACCGATGTCTGGATCTCGAAGTCATCGAAGCCCGAAGGCAACGCGCCCAGTTGCAGCCCGTTGTCGGTCAGCCTGCCGCCATAGTTGATGAGGCGGTAAAGCCCTGCGCCGAAGCCGCCCGCATCGGTAACATCCAGCGTTCCGTCGAGCGTCAGGTCACCCGTGACGTTGATCAAATCGCTGCCGATTCCAGGCGTGTCCGGAGCGCCGAGCTGAAATGCCAGTCGCGATGTCGCGCCAAGTACCAAGGGTCCGCCGACTGTCAGCGTGCCGACTGAATTGCCGCCCAGCAGTGCGCCAGTCGCATTCAACGCATCGCCGCCAGGACGGATCGTACCGTCTGTCACCGTGACCGCGCCGCCAACCGCTCCCTGCCCGGAGAGCACGGCCCCGCCGACCGCTGCCAGTTGGTGCGCCGCCCCGCCGAACACGCCGTCGACGGCCAGGCTGCCGCCGGTGAGCTGGGTTGTACCGCCCCAGAACGGGGAGCTGCCGGTCAGGCGGGTGTCGCCAGCCATGTGGCGAATTGCGCCGGCGCCCTGAAATTCCGAGCCGATCGTGAAACCGGTCGAAGTGTGATTCAGGATCAACGATGTCGCCGCGTTGCCCAGCGACACCTGACCAACATTGAACCGACCGGCCTCGGTGGCTGCCTCGCCTGCATTCCCGCCGATCACAATGCGATCGGTCGCGGCGCGCAGTTCAACCTGACGCGCGGAGACATCGGCGTTGCGCAGGATCACGGTGTTGTTGCCGAAGCGTTGCCCACCCAGCAGCGCGCCGCCGATGCTAAGCGTGGCATTATCGACCGTCAGGCGGCTGTTCTCAATCGACAGTCCGGCGTCTGTTCCACCCGTCAGGGTGAACGATGCGCCGCTGCGGATATCCAGCGTGGAGATCGGCCCATCGAACCCCAATCCTGAATTGGTGTTCGTGTTCACGGTCACCGACGAGCCGTCTTCTACGATGAAGTTTGCCGCTGGATTCGTCGGTATCGCCGGTGCGATCGATAGCGCGAACACCGAATTGAACGCCGAGCCCGCGCCTTGGATCAACCCGTTGGTCACCACAAAAGGTCCGCTCCCGAACGTTGTATCGCCGCGCGTCGGCTCGATACGCCCGCCGCTGCGAACCACGAGCGAACCGGTGCTAGAGAAGGCGATCGGCGCAACTCTGGCGAGCCCGCCGTTTTCGACCAGGAACGATCCTTGCGAGGTCGAATTATTGGCCAGGTCAAGGATTGACCCGGCCCCGCTTACCCGCACCAGCGAGCCCGTACCGAAGCCATTGCCGCCGCGCTCGCTGTCGCGCAGCGTGCCGCCGTCCAGAACTTCGATCGTGCCGGGCCCGTTGGTGACAGAGCCGGTGCTGATGCCGGTGCCGACCGACGCGATCGACCCTGCGCCGGTAACCCGGAACGTCGCAGCTTGCGCCAACGCGATATCCAGGCCGCCGGTAAGCATCTGGCCGCCGCCCGCAATTTCGAGCGTGCCGCCCAGAACCCGCGATCGCCCGCCATCGGGGATGAACAGGTTTTGCCCCGTTAGCGTCAACGTGCCCAGGTCGATCTTGTCGAGCCGGTTAGCGAGGATCAGATTCGATGCGATCGTCGCATTGATCGCCGCCCCGGCCGCTGTCCCGTCGCCGACGCGGACCGTCGCGATACCGGCGCCGCCTCCAAAGCTCAGATCCCCGCCTTGAACGCGGTAGCCCGTGCTGGCGAATTGCAGGCCCGTCGGCGCGAGCTGGTTGGTGTCGAATATTATTACCTGGGGGCTGTCGACGCCCGGCGCGCTGCTGTTGTCGATCGTTACGACGCCGCCCGCGCCTGCGAAGATCAACGTCGCGTTCGGATTATAGCGCCCGTTCGCTGTGCCAGCCGCATTGGTCCAGTTAATTCGGCCAGCGCTCCACGTTCCGGTCCCGCCATCGACCTGATTGTTGGCCGTCGTGTTTGCGCCGTCCCAGAAATTGAAGATGCTCGGACCAACTGGCGTTCCCACCAGCAAATTGACTTGGCTGGCCACCGAGGTCTGGACCGTCAGGTCGTTGGGTACGAAGCCTGTCGGAGTCGCACCGACCACTAGGCCGTTGTCGGTCAGTGCCCCGCCATAGTTGAACAGGCGATACAGCCCTGCGCCGAAACCACCAGTGTCGGTAACGTCCAGCGTTCCGTCGAGGGTCAGGTTGCCGCTGACGTTGATTAGGTCGCTGTCCGTCCCCGCGGTACCGGTCGGCGCGCCGAGCTGATACTCCAGGCGCGACGCGCTGCTCAGGGCGAGCGGCCCGGTAAAGGTCAGCGTCCCGACAGCTTCGCCGCCAAGCGATGCCGCGGCGGCCGACACCCGCGCAGCCGCAAGCAGGGTTCCCGCTTCCGGCACCTCCACCGGATCGCCACCGGGCCGGATCGTCCCGTCGGCCACGCTAACCACGCCCCCGATCGTCCCGCGTCCCGAAAGGATCGCGCCGCCGCTGACATTCATCGCGGTGATGGGCCCGCTGCTGTCTCCGAACAGATTGTCGACCGCGAGGCTCCCGCCGGAAAGGTCGGTGATGCCGCGCCATTGATTGGAGAAACCGGTCAGGCGTGTGTCGCCCGCCAGATGGCGAATTGTGCCGTCCCTTGAAAAAGGCCCTTCGATAGTGATGGGATTGCCAGTGTAGTTCAGCACCAGCGTGGCGTCGGTGACCACGCCGATGTTGCCATCGACGTCGAAGATGCCGGCTGTGGCGGCTGCCTGGCCGACGTCTGCACCAACAATCAGCCGATCGTTGGCGCCGTTGAGTGTGACACTGCTGGCCACGAAATCGGCATTACGAAGGATGACGGTGTTGTTGCCACCGCCGTTTCCCGTGATCAGGCCACCGCTGAACGATACGGATGCATCGCTGACGTCCAGCGTTCCGCCGCCAATGGAGAAGCTGGCTGCGGATCCGCCGGTCAGGTTGAATTGCGCACCGCTTCTGACGATCAGGCGACGATTGCCACCAAACGACAGCGCGCTGTTAACGTTGGCTGTAGACGTGACGATCGCACCGTCTTCAAAGACGACGTCGGCACCAATCCCGTTGGCATTGAAGCCGAAGTTGCCGCCTGAAGTGAGCCTGGAACCGACGCCCGTAACCAGTACGCGCGCCGTTTCATTGAATGTCGTGGAACCGCCAGACAATTCCAGCCGTGCGCCGTTTCTGATCGTGAGATCCGAAGTATTGCCGAATGCGGCGCTTTCGACGCTTATCACACCGCCATTCTCCAGCAATAACGTGCCGCCGGTGGTCGACCTTTCCAGCGTGAGCTGGGAATTTGCAGCCCCATCGATCCGCGAGTTCGCGCCTGAAACCCGCAAAACGCTGCCATCGGTGACTGTCAGGGCACTGTTCACGCCCAACGTCATCACGCCACCATCAAGGATCGTCAGCGAGCCACGCGAGCCGGTGTCAATGCCCGTGCCGAGGCGCACGCCACTTTCGACATTCCATTGTGAACCTGCGCCCGAAACGGTGACCGCGCCGATCGAAAGGCGGTTGCCGATTTCGCCGCTGGCGCTGTTCAGCACGCCGCCGCCGGTTACGCTGATGGTTCCGACCGAGCCGTCACCGAAGGCGGCGAGCAGTCGTCCCGCGGAAACCTGTGTTCCGGCGCCTGAAATCAGCAACGTGCCGTCGGCATCGGCGTTGCTTCCTCCGTCGAGTGAACCGCCGACTGTAGTGGAAGCCGCTGTCAGCGATCCACCGTTGCGGACCGTCAGGGTCGCCGGGCCGAAGGCACCGATGCGCAATTCCTTTCCGGTCACGATGTCGCCAGCGTCGACAACCGGAGCGACGGCGGTGGTGTTGATGGCGACCACAGCGGGACCAGCCGCAGGAACTGGTACGACGCCGCCGGACCAGTTTGCACCGTTTGCGTAATCATCGTCGACCGCGCCGGTCCATGTCTGCGCTTGCGCCGTTCCGGCCAGCGCGCTGCCGGCCATCAGGGCGATCAAGAGCCCGCGCCGCGCCAGACGATGCCCGTTCGTTGGTGCCCGTTGCGATGCCATGTCTGTTTCCCTTGGCCGGAGTGCGATCCGCGATGCGACGACGCGTGTGTCGCGAGGGCAGTGCGCCACGAAGGGGGAGGGGCGGAACCGGGCAAGATGTCGCATCCTGTGGCAAATCGTCGCATCGGGTCTGGCGATGCTCGACAAGCCGGGGCCGACGCGCTTGGTACGGGCCTGGGATGACGGGACGTCGGCGCTATGTTCGCGATCGAGGAGATCTACGATGCGGCCTTCGATCGCGCGCGCTTCGCGGCGGTGATCGAACGGCTGGTCCATGCCTTTGGCGCGCAGGCCGGGTTCATCGGCTGGAGCGATGCCGATCGCGACGCCGGTTTCCAGTTTCAATACGGCAACGATCCGGTCTGGCTGCGCCGCTATGTCGAGACCTATGCCGCACACGACATTCTGCGGCCGCACCTGCACGCGATACCGGAAGGGGTGTGCCAGTCGGTCTGGCCGCTGCTCCAGACCGACGAAGTGAAGGCCAGCGTCTTCTATCGCGAGTTTCTGCAACCGCAGGGCATCGTCGACAATTTGGCGATCAACCTGATCGCGCGATCAGGGATCGTCGCGCATCTTGCGCTGTTGCGCCGCGCACCCGCCGGAGCCTTTACCACCGCGGAATGCGCGGAAATGGCCACTCTGGTCCCGCATTTCCGCCGCGCAATCTATATCCAGAGTCATCTGGTCCGCGCCGCCGATCGCACCGCCGGCAATCTCGCATTCGCGGGCGGCGCGGGCAGTTCGATGCTGTTGCTGGCGGCGGACCGGCTGCTGCTGGAGGCGGACGCGTCGCTCATCGCGCCCCTGCGACTGCGGATTGGCGAACCGCTTGGCGATGGGCCATTCGGTGCGGCGGTTGCGGAGGCTATCCGCCGCGACGAGCCGGTGGCGATCGCGCTTACGCATGAAGACGATGGCGACGCCGACGGCGCCACCCTTAGACTGCTGATCGAAGCGCGAGCCCTCGACACCGAGCGCTTCGGCGATCTCGCCAGCGGCCCGGGCGCGACCCACGCGATTCATGTAAGCCGCGTCGATCGCGGGCGGGCGATCGCCTTTCCCGCGATCGCGAGCCTCTACGGATTGACCGCGACCGAAGCGCGCGTGCTGCGCGATGCGATCGAGACGGGCGACATCACCGCCATCGGCGATCGACTGGGGATGGCGCGGGCCACCGCCCGAACGCACCTCCACCGCATCTATGAAAAGACGGCCACGCGCAGCTTCGCGGGCCTCTCCAACCTCGTTCATCGCTTCGGTCGGATCGCGCCGCAGGTATCGACCCGGGTAAACAGATGATGGATGCGGCGCGGCGCGGACCTGCCTAAACTTCTGCGTAGGCGCTGAGGGCGGCGCACGCATCAGGGGTGGTGATCCAGGCCATGAACGTCGCGATCAGTGGCATTCCCGACACGCCGATCTCCACGCGATCCGCGCGCGGCCCGCATGGCGGGGACCGGCTGGACGGATGGAAGCTGATCGCCGCCCATTTCGGACGCGACCGGACGACCGTGATCCGCTGGGCACGCGACCGCGGCCTGCCAGTTCACCGGATTCCAGGCGGTCGGTCCGGCACGGTCTATGCGTTGCGCCACGAACTCGATGCTTGGGCCGGATTGTGCGAGAGTACCATCGATCACGACGCTGCGCCCCCGGCGGCGCCGATTCCGGATGTTCCGCCGTCCTTGGCGCCCGTGCACCGTAGGTCGGTTGGCCGGCCGTGGCTGCTGTTCGGCGCACTCGCGCTTGTGGCGGCGGCCAGCGGACCGCACGCGGCGCCGCGCCGCTCCGTGACGGACGGACTGCCACTCACCCCCGCCATCGCGAGCGCGTTCCTCGATGCCCGCGATCTTGTCGCGGGTCGCGAGGCGGAAGGCCTGGAGCGCGCCATTGCGATACTGGAGCGCGTCACCCGGCAGGCACCAGGCTTCGCGCCGGGCCATGCGTCGCTTGGCGAGGCGCTCTTGCTGTCTCGCGAGTTCGGCAAGCGCGATGATGCGGACGCCTTCCGTCGCGCGCGCCATGCCGCGCGGGCCGCGATCCGGCTGGACCCGGCACTCGCAACAGGACATCGCCTGCTCGGCTTTATCGCCTATTGGGCGGAGAATGATTTCGCTGAGGCGCAGGTCCGTTTCGAGGAAGCCCTGGAGCTCGATCCCGACGATGCGCTTTCGCATTTCTGGCTGGGCAACATCCTATCGGACCACGGCGACCATGCGGCTGCATTGACGGCGCTGAACACGGCGCGGTTGATGCTGCCCGGATCGGTCGCGATCAGGACCGATCTCGCCTGGGCGCGCTGGGCGGCTGGCGAAGAGGCGCCCGCGATTGCTGCCCTGAAAGAGATCGCCCGGCGCAACCCGAGCTTTCCGGTGGCGCATGATTGCCTTGCCACCATCGCGCTGCTGTCGGGCGACGATGCGGGCTATGTCCGCCACTTCGCAGAGTTCGCGCGCGCGCGACGAGTTCCCCTCTTGGTCGCGCGTGCAGGCGAACTCGGCTCGGCACTCGAGATCGGCACCGAGGCGCTGCACAGCGTCGCGTTGAGCCAGGCGCTGGCGGAGCTCGCCGCTGGAACCCGAACTCGGGTCTGGGCCGTCGCAGCCGCGTCCATCGCACGGGATCGAGCCACCGTGCTTCGTCTGTTGCACGAAGCCGAAATCGATCGGGAGCGGTGGGTTAGTGTCGGTGCGCTGTCGCGGATTCGGACGATCTGGCGAGCAGATCCAGAACTAATCCGCCTGATCGAGGCACGCGCACCCCGTGCGTAGATGAGATGTGACGTGATATCGATTTATATCAAGCCGCAACCAGATATCCACCAGTGTCGGCGAACATGAGCGCGGGCAAGGTAAAGGGCGAGCTTAATTGGACCCCCGGTGGCCGGTGAAGCTCCTGCCACTCGCATGAACAAGCGGCCGCTGGCACCCGAAAGCGGCCGGGCTGATTTTCCTGAAGAGTTTCGGATGCCGGCAGGCGTACGAAAGTCTTGGAGGCCCAAACCCGCGGGCCAAGAGCGGTGTGCTATGGGGTTTTCGGTTTTCGACCCGCAAGGGTGACGAGCGGCACGGTGGGTGCGGGCGCGACCCTGGATGCGGGCGGTCTGAATCTAGGTGGCCATGACGGGCTCACTTGCGTGGGCAGCTCAGCTTGGCTCAAGGTAGGGACCTCGCTGACGGCGATCGGCACAGGTGACATCGGCCCCGCAGGCATGGATGCTGCGGGGTATGGTGCTGTTAGGCCGTGCCGGGTCACGGTCGCGGCTGCTGGAGGGCGCGGCGGACGGGTTCGGCGCGGCGTCGTCGGCGGTAGAGCCGGCGGTCGACGTGACGGTACTGCACGCCAAGATCGGCGAGCTGACGCTGGCGAATGATTTTCTGGCCGGTGCGCTCGGGAAGGCCGGTCTGTTGCCGAGCGCAAAGCGATGATCGACCGTGGTCATTCGCTACCGCTGGTCGCCCAGGCGCGGCAGCTCGGCATCAGCCGCGGCAGCATCTACTATCTGCCTCGCTCTGTATCCTTGGCCGATCTGGCGGTCATGCGCCGGATCGACGAGCTGCACCTGCTCTACCCGTTTGCCGGTAGCCGGATGCTGCGCGACCTGTTGCGGCAGGAAGGCGTGAGCGTCGGTCGGCTGCATGTCGCGACGCTGATGAAGCGGATGAGGATCAAGGCGATCTACCGCCGGCCGAACACCTCGACGCCGGCACCGGGGCACAAGATCTATCCGTACCTGCTGCGCAAGCTCGCGGTGATCCGGCCGAACCAGGTCTGGGCGACGGACATTACGTATGTGCCGATGGCGCGTGGCTTCGTCTACCTCGTCGCCATCGTCGACTGGTTCATCCGTTCAACTTTGGCTAGCAGCGGCTCCGGATCGCGTGCTGCAACGCCACTCCTGATGTCTCGCGCGCCTAGCGCGCGCGGCCTTCTCCTGCACAGCTACCGCATTATTGGCGGCGTCGTGCGCCTCGTCCTGACGCTTCTCATGAGCATCGCGCGCGCCTCGAGCGCACGTTGCCGCTCACAAAGCAGTGCGACCACTTGGTATCGCGGCGGCAGCTTCTCGCCGCGCTTGGCTCGGGCGTCATATGCGGCGAGCGCGCCCTGAGTTTCCCTGTCGATGATGTTGCGTTGCTTGAATTTGAAAGGCCTGTCGCCTTGGCGAGCATACTCCTCCTACTTTCAGCGGCCGTGGCAGCATCCAGTCCGGTGGTTCCGCTAGAGCGCAAAACGGTGTCGCTGGCACTGGCTAAACGGCTGGCTGATGCCGCGGTCGCATCATGTCGCACGATTGGCAAGGAAGCGGTGGTTGCCGTAGTTGATCGCGCCGGGAACCTCGTCGCCCTGCAACGCGGTGACGACATCGGTCCGCACAACACCCTTGCCGCCCAGCGCAAGGCGTTCACCGCCTTGTCGACGAAGACGAGCACTGCCGCATTAGCCGAACGTGCGGTGACCGATCCAACGTCGCGCAATCTCCTGACCATTCCGGAGTTGCTGCTGCTCGGTGGGGGGATGCCGCTGCTCATCGACGGTGACGTTATCGGGGGCATCGGCGTCGCCGGATCGGGCGGAGCGGCCAATGACCAGAGGTGCGCGACCCAGGCGATTGCCCAAGTTCTTGCCCCGGTAAGCGGGCGCCGATGACCGGCTAACCAATGGTCGGATGTTCAGACGGCGCTTACGGCACCCCGGAACAGGGCGCGCGTTAAGGTGAAGGTCAGACCTTGTTGAAGGCGGTATACTGCTGGCAGTTGCCGCGGAGCCCCCGGATGATGATACAGCTGCGGCCAGCTCCTCGAGCGTCTACTTTCGCGTCGTCGGAACGAGAGATGGCTGTCCTCGACGCGATTGTTGGCCCTGCAGCGGACTTGACGGATCTTGGCGTTGCCGAAGTCCTTCGTGAAAGCCCGTACGAGCTAAGCGGACTGGCGGATCTGTGAGCAAGGTATGCGCGGCGCCTAGCCATGCTCCTACAACGAGCGGCGCATTAGGTCTGACAGAGCCGACAGCACCCTCGCGACGCTACGCTGAAGCGGGTACGGCTCTTATGACGCCTTCCGCCGCTCCGCCGCGACCATCAGCTTGCCCATCGCGGCGAACAGCTGCTTCATTGCCACTGGCTTCAGAATCACGTCGTCCGCGCCCTTGGCAAGGCAACTGGCACGGATGTCGAGTGCAGTGTCAGCCGTCACGACGATGATCGGCAGCGCGGCCTTGGTGTCGTGCCGCGCGCGGATCTGCTGGATCGCGGTGAGGCCGTCCATGCCGGGCATCCGCAGATCCATCAGGATGACGTTGTAGCTGTCATCCTCGATCATCCGCAGGCCGGTCTCGGCGTCCTCCGCCTCGCTCATTTCCGCGCCCACGACCTTCAGCATGTCGCGAACGACCCGGCGATTCATCGCATCGTCTTCAACGAACAGCACGTGCATCGCTTTTTACCCTGTCGATGACCACCGCCGTAGCGGCAGAATCCGAAGAAAGTATTGTCGCGGTCGCATCAGGCAGCTGCCAGGCGCGCAAGCGGCATTTCACGGGGCTGAGCGAGCAGCTCGTCAAGCGCAGCCGGCAGGTGGAGCGGCGGCATAGTCCGGGCGACCGCCCCGTCAGCATCGCCTGCCGCATCGCCAAGCACCACGATCAGCGCGTTCGGAGCGATAGAGCGCAGCCGCGCGATCTTATCGACGCTTGCCTCCTCGTCCACGACGATCACATCCGCTGCGTCCGTAACCTCCGCCACCTCGTCCACCATGACGACCTTCGCCGCCTCCCCCAGGCACGCCTCGATCATCGCGGCGAACAGCGGGTTGGGCTCGACAACGAACACGCACGCATCCGCCACGCTGGACACCGTCCCATCGCCGCCCGCCATACGCCCCGCCGGCGCGTCGATCACGCGCAGCGGCAGGCTCAACGTGAACACACTGCCCTCCCCCAGCGCGCTGACCACCGAGATGTCGCCGTCCAGCGCCTGCGCGAGCTTGCGCGAGATCGCGAGGCCAAGCCCGGTCCCGCCGAACTGCCGCGCGGTGCTGTTGTCGGCCTGCTGGAACGGCTCGAAGATCGCCTCGTGCTGCGCCGGCGCGATGCCGATTCCGGTGTCGGTGATCGCCAGCACCAGCCGGTCGCCGTCCGCCGCCGCGCGCACCCGGATCGTGCCGGCGGCGGTGAACTTGACTGCGTTGGAGAGCAGGTTGAACCCGATCTGGCGCAGCTTGCGCTCGTCCTCCTCGATCATCGCCGGCGCATCCGTCAGGTCGACCTCGAACGTAAGGCCCTTGCGCTCCGCCGCGGCGCGCCACAGCCCGGCGACGTCCTCGATCAGCCCCGGCAACGCGACGTCGCTGCGCTCGACCTGGACACGGCCCTGCTCAATCTGCGCCATGTCGAGGATATCGTCGACGATCGCCCGCATCGTGCTGCCCGCGCTGTCGATCAGCCGCACCTGATCGCGCACACCGCGATCCAGGTCGCGCCGCTGCATGATCACTTGCGTCATGCCCAGGATGCCGTTGAGCGGCGTGCGGATTTCGTGACTAGTGGTCGCGAGGAATTCGGACTTCGCCTTCAGCGCCTTGTCGAGCGCAGTATTCGTCGTCTCGAGCTGGCGATTGGCAACGCGTGTCTCGTTGCGGCTGCGGCGGATCCAGAAGAACGCCGCCGTGCTGACGATCGCCAGCGCAAGCGCGCCGAGCAGCAGCAGCAACTGCTGGTGCGCCCGCGCCCGCTCGATCGCGATGTCACGCTGCAACTGCCCTTGCCGCAGCCTGGCGATGCGCAATTCCTGCGTGGAGAAGTCGAATTGCGCGGCGGCGAGCGCGGCGTTGGTCGAGGAGCGGATCTCGCGCGCCTCGTCGTCGAGCCGCTTGAACGCCGCCATATGCTGCAGCGCGCGCGGCATGTCGCCGCTGGCCTCGAACGCCTTCATCGCGCTCGCGTGAAAATCGCGAAAGTAGAAATTGGTCTTGGCGAGTTCGACGCCAGCAAAGGTGCGGTCGAACAGCGCCACTGCTTGCGGCACGTCGCCGCGCGCCAGCGCGACCTGCGCCTTTACGCCCCACAGGAACGGCCGCCACTCCGCGGTATCGCTGTCCGATGCGGCGGCCAGCCCGCGATCGGCAAAGCGAATGGCCTCGACATAGCGCTTCTGGAGCAGGGCGACCGCGGCAAGGTTGTTCCACACCCGCACTTCGAGCACCGGGCTCTCGAGCGTCCTCGCAAGCTTCAGCGCCGTGCGGAACTGCGCCTCCGCGCGGTCATACTCGCCCAGTTCGCGATAGGCGAGGCCAAGATTGTTCGCCGCCGCCTGCAACAGCGCGGGATCGTCGGCATGCACCTCGGCGGCCTGCGCATAATAGCGCAGCACGCTCCGCTGATCGCCCGCGAAACTGTAGATCGTGCCGATATTCTGCAGCGCGATCGCCTGCGACCGCGTCTCGCCTAGCTTCGCGAAGATCGCATGCGCCCGCCGCAACAGCGTGAACGCCTCGCGCACGCGGTTCTGATCGAGCGCGATCGCGCCCTGCGTCATCAGGATGTCGCCGTGAAGCTTGGTGCCGGGCTGCAGCCGCTCCGCGTCTGCCAGGGCCCGCGCGCTGATCGTCAGCGCCCGATCGAGCTCGCCGAGCCGGCCGAGCGCTTCCGCCTCGAGCCAGTCCGCACGGATTCGCTCGCCGGCCACATCGCCCGGCGCCGACGCCAGCTCGCGCCGCGCTTGCGCCACCAGCGCGACCACCTTGTGCGGATCGACTACCATCGCCGCGCGCGCCCGATCGAGTGTCGCGGCCGGTGCCGCCGCCCACACAGGTATCGCGCCCGCGATCAGCGCCGGCATGATCAATCCCGCAAGCAGTTTCGAACGCATGTAGCCGTCATCCCATCATAGATCGGGTGGGTTTAGTCACATGACGTTAAGATCACCCTCACAGCATACGTTATTGATCGACGGGTTAATTGGTCCTTCACCCCGTTTGATTCCCTTTTCCAAGGGGAAAGTCTTCAGAACGGCTGCTGAACCGCAAGGTATGCGATTCGCACAGGGGCCGTCCGATGAGGTATCGAGTGATGTTGGCAGCAGGTGTGAGCGTGCTCGCACTCGGGACGTCCACAGTTGGGGTGGCGCAGACGATCCCCGGTGCTGTCGACGCGTCGAAGACCCGGCCCGCGCCGACGCCCACTCCAACAACAACCGCGACCACGAAGCCGCTCAAGCCGCTGTACCGCAACGTCCGCGCCTTCTACCGCAACGTCCGAGCGTTTTGGGGCGACGTGAACCCGTTCTACCGCAACGTCCGCGCGTTCTGGGGTGACGTCGACCCCTTCTACCGCAACGTCCGCGCGTTCTGGGGCGACATGGACCCGGCCACGATGGCAACTGCCGCCGGCTCACCTACCTATTCCTTGGTCGGCCCCTTCTGGCAGGGCCTCGGAACGCAATGGGAAGGCATCGCCACCTCCTGGCAGACCGCTGGCGACTACAATCTTTTGACCGCCGTCCGCTACAGATTGATCGCGTCACAAATGTCGACGCTCGTCTCGACGTCGCGCTCGTTCTGGGGCGCCGCCGTCACGAAGCAAACCGGCAAGAGCTTCGATGCGGCCTTTGCCAACCCGTTCCTCGCGAAGTACGGCATCAATCTCAACGATCCGGCATCGCTCGCCAAGCTCGACGCGTCGCGGCAGTCGCAGTTCTTTATCGAATGGTACGACGGCCTAATGGCCTTTTCGGGCACCGATCACGCCGATTGGTGGATGAAGTCGGTCAACTGGACGCCGAAGCTCACCCAAACGATGGGCGCGGGTGCTGGCTCCACGCTGGGCTTGGTCGACGACTATTCGGCGAAGACGGTCAGCGTCGTCGCCAAGGTGGACGACCTTTCCAAAAAGGCCGGGTCGGCGGGCGGCCATGGCGAGGGCGTGCTCAGCCTGATCGTGTCGCCGCACGACGGCAAGGGCATCATGGGGATCGCGCCCGCCGCCAAGGTCGTCGCCTACAATCCATTCGACGCGACCGGATCGGCCGATTGGACCACCGTGTCGGCCGGCATTCAGGCGGTCGCTGCAAAAGGCGCGACGGTAATTAACCTGTCGCTGGGCGAACCCGGCGTCACCTTTTCGCCCGAATGGCGACGGATCTTCACGAAGTCCGAGATCAACACCCACAAGGACAAGACGCTTTACGTCATCGCGGCGGGGAACGATGGCGTAAGCCAGTCGGGCATCGTCAACATGGCCGGCGCGCTCGACACGACCTTCATCGTGGTCGGCTCGGTCGGCCCATCGGGCATCTCCGAATTCTCGAACCGCCCTGGCACCGTCTGCCTCACCGACGGCGGCACCGAATGCAAGGCGAGCACGTCGCTCAAAGAGAGCGGCTATCTGATGAACCGCTTCATCGTCGCGCCTGGCGAGCTGATCCTAGTGTCGGACGGCGCCGGCGGGCTCGTCCGCCAGTCCGGTACATCGCTCGCCGCGCCGCTCGTCACTGGCGCAGTCGCGCTGATCCAGGATCGCTGGCCGTGGATGCGCGAAAAGCCGCGCGACATCGCCATGGTGATCCTGGGCTCGGCTAAGGATATCGGCGCGCCCGGGATCGATCCGGTCTATGGCGTCGGCATGCTCGATGTCGAGGCAGCGATGTCGCCGTTGAACTTCAACAATCTGAAGTTCTATCTCAACAACACGTCCGGAACGTCGCAGTCCGAAGTTTCCGTCTCGACGCTGAAGAACCGCGGGCTCCAGTCTACCTGGGCGTTCAACAACATGTATTTCACCGCGTTCGAGAAGCTCGATCAGGTGGAACGCGATTTCCTGATCCCATTATCGTCGCGACTTTACGGTCAGCGGCGCGGCGGCGAGTATTTTCAGGAGTTCGTCTACAACCGGATGGTGAGTTGGCTCAGCCGGCCAAGCTTCGCTTCAGGCGCGGTCGGCTTTGCCGACGGCATTCAGACCGGCGCGCTGCCCGCAGGTGACGGCTGGAACGTGCAGATGAGCGGCCGCGTCCTGTCGGGCTATGCGGGCGACAGCACGGCGCGCCGCGCGCTGCTCCGCTCCACCGTCAGCCTCAGCGCGCCGTCGGGTGGATTCGGGCTCAGCTTCGGCAGCGGTGACGGTGCGGTCGCGGTCGGTGGTCAGCCCGGCTTCGGGCTTGCAGCGGATTTCGATCCGCGCAGTGGCGGCGTCAATCCGCTGCTCGGCTTCGCCAGCGGGGGTGCACATGCTGCAACTCAAGTGGCGGTTCTACCAGGCCTGCAGCTGCGCGCCGGCTACACCGAGCAGCGTCGCGCACTCGGCGCGGATCTGGCCGACATGCCGACACTGATCGATCGCAGCGCACTGGGCGGCGTGCCGCGGTACAGCGCCCGCGCAACCGCTGTCGGCGTCGAATATCAGGCCGCACCATGGCTGCGTCTCTCGGCATCCGCGACCAATTTGCGCGAGCCGACCGCTTTCCTCGGCGTACGTCCAATCGTCGGCGACGATCTGGCCGGCGGCACCACCAGCCGCGGCATGACCATCGGCGGCCATGCGACGC
The DNA here is from genome assembly GCF_020866845.1 of Sphingomonas radiodurans. Taxonomy (NCBI): domain Bacteria; kingdom Pseudomonadati; phylum Pseudomonadota; class Alphaproteobacteria; order Sphingomonadales; family Sphingomonadaceae; genus Sphingomonas; species Sphingomonas radiodurans. The sequence continues at coordinate 1,838,185 of NZ_CP086594.1, read as the reverse complement.
TCGGCAGCGGCGTCTCGCTGTTCGGCTCGGCGACGACCGCGACGAGCCGGTCGGCCGTCAACGACAGCTCGCTACGGATCGGCGCGGAGGGTGTGTCTGGCACTTCGTTCCAGGCCGGCATCGCCAAGCTTGGCCTGCTCGGCAAGACCGACGCGCTCCGGATGACCGTGGCCCAGCCGCTCAGCTACGACCGCGGCGCAATCGAGCTTACCGAAATGCAGGTGATCGATCGCGACACGGGCGAAAAGGGGCTCGTCACGCAGCGCTATGCGATCGGTGACGCTCAAGCGCGTCGCTTGGTGATCGAGGGCAATTACGGCGCTTCGATCCTCGATGGCCGTGGCCAAGTCAGCCTGTTCGGTCGCGGCGAGCTGCGCGCGCTCGAAGCGGGCACGCCGCGCCTGATGTTGGGTAGCCATTTTCAGATCGCGTTCTAAGCGCACCGATGCCGCCGCACGCTTCCCTCGTCTCGCATGTCCAACGTGACCGTGCTGCGCTGGTCGTGGGCGTAGTCGCGGCCGCGTTCGCCACGGTGCAGACTGCAGGGCAAGCAGGTGTAATTGAGCGGTGGCGACAGGCGCTGGCATCGGGCGGGTGGCACCTCGACGAACTGCTGCTCCTGTTCCTGGTACCATTATTGGCTTTGTTAACGATCAGCGGGCGCGCAGTCGGTCAGCTTCGCCGAGACATTGCCGGCCGCGACCGCGAAAGCGCGCGCACGCGTGATCTGGCGCTGCGTGATCCGCTCACCGGGCTCTTCAACCGCCGCGGGCTCGATGATGCACTGGCAACACAATGCAGCGGAAACCGGCTGGTCTTCGTCGCTGATCTCGATACGTTCAAGGCGTTCAACGACACCCATGGGCATGCGGTCGGCGACGTACTGCTTCAACGCCTGGCCGACCGCTTGCGCTCGATGCAAACTGCGTTCGGTGGAGTCGCAGCGCGTCTGGGCGGCGACGAATTTGTGTTCGTCGCCCCGCCAATCCCCGACGAGCAAGTAATCCGCGAGCGCTTGTCCGCACCGCTCTTCCTCGAATGCATCGGCGCGGTCGACGTGTCGGTTGGCGCTGCCCGCTGCGATGATATCGACAGCGTCGAACAGGCGCTCGAATCCGCCGATCTCGCCATGTACAAAGCCAAGCGCGATCGCGCCCTGACGCGCGCCTCGCTTGATCATCCCGCCGAGCGCGCTTTCGAGCGCGACCCCGCTCACGATCCCCTCGTCGCCGCGACGTACGCAGTCGTCGCGATCGGTGTAGAGCAGTTCCGCAGTGTGAAGCATGCGCTCGGCTATGGACACGCCGGCAAGCTGGCGCGCGCAATGCGGGAACGCGTTCAAGCGCATTTTCCCAACCTGGCAGTCGAGCGGCTAAGCTCCGACGTCCTCGGCGTCCTAGTCCCGGTCGAGGCAGTCGAGGAAACGATCGCAGCGCTCCAGATGCTCTCCGGCAGCTATCTCCTTGAAGGCGTCGCCGTCGAAAGCGGAATGGCATTCGGCCATGCGGTGCCCAGAGGCGACGCCGGCCTGCGCGACACGGTCGAGCAAGCACAATTTGCGCTTGATGAAGCGCGCCGCCTGGGTCGCGTAAGCGTCAATTTTGACTATAACGCGCAGCTGCGACAGCGGGACAATGTCGAGCTAATGAACGATCTGCAGAATGCGATCACTATGAACGCGCTGCAACTTTACTATCAACCAAAGGTTGATGCCCGAACGAACTTGATCGATAGCTTCGAAGCACTGGTCCGATGGCCCTGTGTTAAACGCGGGATGATCTCACCGGCAGACTTCATTCCGGTAGCTGAAGAAAGCGGCGACATACGAGCACTGACGCTTTGGGTCCTTGAGCGCGCGTGTGCTGATCGGGTAATACTCGACAAACTCAAGATCATGCAACCTCTATACATTAACATCTCGGCGCGGCTGGTAAGTGATGATGCCTTCACGAAACGGCTTATCGCCGCCTTGCTTTCAACCAACGGTCGGATCGGCATCGAAGTGACGGAAACTGCAGTTCTTGAGAACCCTGCCTGTGCGCTTGATAATCTTTCACTCATTGCGACCGCCGGCGTTCCAATCGCAATTGACGATTATGGCGCGGGGCTCTCCTCGCTTACCTACCTTAAACAGATGCCTGCAAACGAACTCAAGATTGACATGAGCTTCATCAGGGACTTGGCGGACAGCCACCGCGGTCCGCTTATTGTCCGCTCTACAATTGATCTCGCGCATAGTCTTGGATTGCGGGTGACGGCGGAAGGAGTCGACAAACCTGAGATTATGGCGCTGCTGAAGGTTATGGGTTGCGACATCATCCAAGGCCACCAGATCGCCCGTCCGATGACCCTAGAGGCTCTTCTCGGCTTTGTTGACACATACGTACCTGAGGATCTCGCCGCCGCGCCGATGGCTGCCCGCCTGCTCGGTTATGCAGAGAGTTGAGAACCTTTCCGAGGATGTGGCAGCGACATCGCGGTCATAGTCAGGATTCCTCATCGGCAACTATTTGAGTTCGCGCGAGATTACTTGAGCGCTGAGGCTCAGGATTTCTTTTCGAGATTGCGGGACGAAATGATTACTGACGCGACGGGTGTGCCCATCCGCCTGAACGAAAGACTATTTACGGCCGCCCCCGCCGGTAAGCGGACGGGCAGCTTTCCACCAGTGGACGCCCCTTCGATTGCAAGCGGTTTTCTGGAGGTTCTGACACGTAGTCGGATGCTGCCATCTGTCCGGCCTGTAATGCAGCGGTGAGCTGCTGGCCCGTATGGGAGTTCGCGGACCGGAACCATATCACCAACGGCGTGCTCGTGGCACGGTGGAAAGCCCTGGTTCTTCCGGCCCCGTCTCGCCGACTGTTGTGCCATACCCTCCTTCGACCGACTGCGCCCTCCGACGCCTCTGGCCCGCCTCGGCTTACGCCGCGACGACGACCGGAGCTCTGTAATCCTCTTGTTGACCAGCAACGCCCACACGGTGCGCGCCATCTTGTTGGCCAGCGCAACCGTCACCAGCATACGCGGTTTTCTGGCGAGCATGCCTTCGAGCCATGAGCCGGCCGGCGCACCGCGCTTGCTTGCCTGGAGCACGACCGCGCTGGCACCGATGATGAGGAGGCGCCTCAGCGTTCGCTCGCCCATCCGCGAGATCGCGCCCAGCTTCTGCTTGCCGCCAGTCGATGCCTGCTTTGGCACCAGGCCGAGCCAGGCAGCGAAGTCGCGCCCCTTGGCGAACATCTCGGCCGGCGGCGCTATCGCGGCGATGGCTGTGGCCGTGATTGGACCGATCCCAGGGATGGTCATCAGCCGGCGTGCTACCTCGTCCTCGCGGGCACGCCGGGCGATCTCCTTGTCCAGTGCCGCTACCCGCTTGTCGAGTTCGGCTAGCATCTCGACCATCATCGCGAACATCGGCCGCGCCGCCTCGGGTAGTGTCTCGCCGATCTCGCCGCCCTCGAGCAGGTCCGCCAGCATCGCCAAGTGCGCTGTGCCCTTCGGCGCGACCCAGCCATACTCGGCCAGGTGACCGCGGATGGCGTTGCCCAGTTGCGTGCGCTGCTTCACCGCGAGGTCGCGTGTGCGGAACACCAGTGCCGCCGCCTGCTGCTCCTCGGTCTTCACCGCCACGAACCGCATGCTCGGCCGCTGTGCCGCCTCGCAGATCGCCTCGGCATCCACCGCATCGTTCTTGTGCCGCTTCACGTACGGCTTCACGTACGCCGGCGGGATCAGCCGAACTTCATGACCAATCGCCTGCAGCTCGCGTGCCCAGTGATGCGCACCGCCACACGCCTCCAGCGCCACCAGGCAGCGCGGGTGAGCCGCAAAGAAGTCGAGCAGCTTGCCGCGCGTGAGCCTGCGGCTGAACACTGCTCGTCCGGCAGCATCCGCCCTGTGCGCATGAAAAACATGCTTGGCTATATCTAAACCGATTGTGGTAACTTCCGACACGGACGCCTCCCTCAAGTGGTGTTCAACACCTCCACTTTGGCACATCGATGCCGTCGGGGGGCGTCCACCCCATCACCAATGGTTGCATGCAAACCGAGCGAGGTGCCGGTGTACGGTGCGCCTGCCGGACTAGGATGGAAATCTTTCCCTGACATAAGCATGGGTTTCACTCGGACCGAAGTCTTGGGTCGAATTTCCCGAGCGAACGAAGAACCGTTCGGTGGTCGCTCCATTGCAATCAGAGAGCGATACGAACACCGCTAAGTTTGCCGACTCTATGTCTACCCGGCAGACTTCGACGCTGTCCTGTTGAGGAAATGATATCCTGATCTTCGACGCCCGGAATGCCGAGCCGAAGTGCTTGGCGAGCAGGTTCGTGAGGTGTAGTTCCAGCTTGTCACGGCCGCCTCCGATGCTGGCGTAGTCCTTGGAAAGCCCGGGCACCGTCCCATCGTCCGCCACGCCGATCAGCAGTATCCTCCCGGAACGGGTTGCGAGGCCGGCCAGCGTCTTGATGACCACGTCCTCCAACTTCCTGTTGGTTTCGGCGAGCGCGACGTCCCAGCGGAGTGTCTCCTTGAACTCGAGCCGCTCGCTCTCACCTTCGACGATCAACGCCGCAAGCGGACTTGGTCGCTGTTCGGCCTTCGTGATCGTTGGCGCAGCCGATCCCGTGACCAGCATTCCATTCCGCCGCGCGAGCCTATCGCCGCTCACCGCCTCGGCGATGATCCCCAACAGCAAGTCGCGAAGCTGTCCGCTTGTCGACTTGAAGCCGACGGCGCGCGCCGCCGCCTGGACGACCTGATCGTCAGTGGCGCCATAGTTCTCGAGGACGACGCGAAGAATTTCTATCGCGAGCTCCGCCGGCGGCAAGCTGTCGGACTTCCGGAGGGAAGGCGAACGGACGTTGCTGCGGTCGCGGACCTTCGCTGTCTTCACTGAAATGCTCAGGAAGTTACCCTCCTGAGTCATGCGCCCTTCTCGGACCGACACCTCAACAGCCTTTTCGACTGCTTCCTGGATCCGACCGCCTGCACGCTTCAAGCCCCATGCGTCCCGAATGCGGTTGACGACTTCGAAGATGCGGACAGGCCCTTCGATCCTGACGACCTCCTCAGCCAACGCCGAGAGAGCGCCACGCGGCGTCTCGTGGAGTTCGCCCATGAGATGACGAGGACGTTCAAGCACTGCCTCTTCGTAAATCGTCGAGGCCACCGGTGCGTCTGCTGCGGCCAAACCGACTTCGGTGAAGCCCTCCCGCTCCACGGTGACGATCTCGACGCCAACGGTACGCCGAGCTGCGGCTCCCGCCGCCTCGGCGTCGTGCTCGGCCTTGGCCGCCTCGATCCGCGCCACGACAAGGTCGATCTGCTCATTGGGCCGCTGGAACCAGTCGGTGCTCCAGACACGTTGGATCGTCCAGCCGCGGCTCTCTAGGACAGATTGGCGCAGACGATCCCGCTCCCTGGCCGAACGGGCGTCGTGATACGACGCGCCGTCGCATTCGATCCCTAGCAGATAGCGCCCCGGCCGGTCGGCGTCGGAGACTGCAAGATCGATGAAGAACCCGGCAAGGCCGACTTGCCGGTGTACCTGGTAAGCCTTTTCCTGAAGCGCCTTCGCGATTTGCTCCTCGAAGACACTGTCATGGTCGCGTCCAGTGCTTTCGGCCATCGTCATCCGCCCAGTGCGGGCGAAATGCAGGGAGAGCTTTAACGCCAGCACGCCCTTGCGCGTCGAGGCGAAGTTCGGGTCAATATCCTCGTCCGAGATGGAGGCGAACACCTCGCAGCGCTGCTTTGCGCGGCTGATCAGCACGTTTAGGCGGCGCTCGCCACCGTCGGTCCCAAGTAGACCGAAACGCATCGGCACCTTCCCCCCGGGAACGGTTGGTCCGTAGCCGACCGAGATGAAGATGACGTCGCGCTCGTCCCCCTGCAGGTTCTCAAGGTTCTTGACGAAGAACGACTCCGACGGATGGGTCTGGAAGAAGCCTTCTACCTTCCGAGGCAGGCTACGGCGAAGCAACTCCAGTTGATCCAGGATCGCCCGGCGCTGCGCGGCGGAGAAAGCAGCTACGCCGAGGGAAAGTTCGGGATGCTCGCGGGCGTGCGCGACAATCGCCTGCGCGACGATCTTCGCCTCGACCGTGTTCGTCCTTGTGGCGCCCGCATCGAACACGCCCTGCGCGATCCGATGGAAGCGCAGGCCCATCCCGGCCTCGGCGGTGTACGGGCTGGGAACGATGAACAGCTTGTTCTCGTAGAACTGGCGATTGCTGACGGCGATCAGCGACTGGTGTTTGCTGCGGTAGTGCCAGCGCAGCATCCGCATCGGCAGCCCACGGGCGGTGAACAGGCCAAGAATGCTTTCGATGTCCGCCACGCGGGTGCGCGCGTCGTCGTCGTCGTCTGTGCCGCCCCCCGTCATCTTGGAGAAGAATGCCGTGAGCGGTAGCTGCTTCGGATCACCGACGACGACCACCTGCTTGGCGCGCGCTAATGCTCCCAGAGCGTCCACGGGCTGGATCTGACTCGCCTCGTCCATCACGAGCAAATCAAACTCGAACACGCCTGGCGCGAGGAATTGCGCGACTGACAGCGGGCTCATCATGAAGACGGGCTTGAGCGCCTGCACCGCGGGCGCCGCCTTTTCCATTAGCCGGCGGATCGGCATGTGCCCGCGTTTGCGCGCTATCTCGGCGCGGAGCACTCCCAACGGCCCCACCGAGCCGCCATCGCGGGCTGGGACGGCGTCATGGTGGGCGCGCACGACCTCAAAACTCGCCGACGCAATGCGCTGCCGATCCATGTCCGCGAAATCGCGCGCCAGTCGGCCGTGCAGCGTTCCGTCGAAGGTGCCGAGCTCCGGCTCTACCTTGATCTGGTCCGTCAGCGATCGCTGATGCAACAATGTTTGCGATGGTCTGGCTTTTCCCGGTGCCCGGTGAGCCCTGTATGACCATGTCCCGTCCGCGCCTGACCTCGTGCACTACAAGTGCCTGCGAACTGTCGCTGTCCACAATGTGGAGCATCGCGGATGGCGGGATGAACGGATCGATGTTCGCATCCTCGGGGATCATCCCCTCACTGCCGTCGAACCCGTCGGAGAGCAGCCCGCGCACCAGCGTCCGGTCAGTGATCCTGCCCCCGTTCGGCCACGTCTGTGGATCGAGATCGCGGTACATCAGGAATTTTGCAAACGAGAAAAAGCCGAGCACGATAACGTCGGGATGTACCTCCCAGCCCGGCTTCGCCGAGACTGCGTCGGCGACCTCGCCGAAGTAGCTGGCGGGATCAAACCCGTCGTTCGCCTCAAAGGCCGGCAACCGGATACCGTGCACCCGGTCGAGGAAGGCCTCCAGCGAAAGGTTGGACGCGTAGTCCTCTTGCCGCATCCGCAGCTTGAACTTCTCGCCGGCGTTGCCGCGTTCGAGCTGGACCGGGACGAGAACGAGTGGTGCGAACCGGATATTCGCCGCGTTATTTGGATCGATCCACTTGAGAGCCCCGAGCGCCAGGTAAAGGATGTTGACACCCTGCTCCTCCTCAAGCGTCCGCGCGTCGAAGTATAGTTCGAGCAGGCGCTTCTGCAGCCCCTTCGGGGTAAGCCGTGTCTGCAATCGCGTGTCGGCATACCGCGAGAAGATGCCGCGGCCATCGATAATGTCGTCCTCGGGCTGCGCGAGGTCCGCGATCTCGTCGGCCTCCTCGGCGGCGGCCTCACCGTCCACCGGCTCCCCGGACTGAGCCGACCTCCCAGCAAGAAAGGTGAATGGCTTACCCTCCTGTACGAGCAGCCGGAACACCTCGGTGCCGACCTCATCGACGACCTCCACAGCCTTCGCACCCTTCGATGACCGCGGCATGTTGAGCAATCGGTTGCGAGCAGAGAGGTCGAGGAGTTCGGTACGGGCGCGATCGAGCTTCTCGTCGATCGGCAAATCGCTCTGGAAAACGGAGATCGGCAGCTCGCCGTTCTCGATAATTGGGCTGCTCGCCAACGTTCCGTCCCCCGAAGACTCATATATCATTGATAAGGCGCGATACGGACCCATAAGTCCAAACTATCCATCCACGGACTGTCAGCGCTCGGTTGCCCGCCAACGAACGTCAGCGTGCGCCGAGAGCCAATCCGCAAGTGGGCATGCCAGTGGGCACGGCGCCCAAAGTTGGCAAAAAGAGCAGCATAATCAATGATTTCTGGCGGAGACGGAGGGATTCGAACCCTCGGTACGGTTTCCCGTACGACGCTTTAGCAAAGCGTTGGTTTCAGCCACTCACCCACGTCTCCGGGTCTTGCGGAGCGGTGGCTATAGCGGGCGTTCCGCGGGCGAGCAACATCGCATGGCGATTCGCTTTGGCGTGGCAGGGACTCGGGCCGGCGCAGCGTTCATTGCCCGGACAGGTTTAGCGGGGTTAACGTCGGTGATCGGGTTGCGCCCGGCGAACGGGGGATGTGACGATGCGTAGGTTGTTGATCGCGGTTGGAATGATGGCGACGGCTGTCACCGGGGTCGCGCCCGCGCTGGCGATGGCCCAGGTGAAGACGATCGATCCCAATCAGGCGATCGATGGTGATCTTCCCGGCACACGCGTTTCGCCGGCCGCGCCGCGCACCACACCGCGCGCGCCGGTTCAAACGTATCGCGAACCAACCTACACTGGCGAAGCGCCAACGGACCCAGTCCCACCTCAGGCAGCCGCGCAAGCGCAGGCGGGCGGCGAAGTCGGCATCCCCGCCGCCGAACAGCGTGCCGAGGCGACTACCCAGGCCGATGGCACGTTCAAACGCGATGACCTTATCGGCGCAGGCGAGGACGTGTTCGGGAAGGGCGCCGCGGGGTTCGGCTCGATCATCGAGAAAATCCTTAGCGAACAGGGCGAACCCAATGCCTATATCGCTGGCCGCGAGGCGGCGGGCGCGTTCGTCGTCGGGGTGCGATATGGTTCGGGCGTAATGACGCACAAGATCGAGGGGCAGATGCCCGTCTATTGGACCGGGCCGTCGATCGGCTTCGACGTCGGTGGCGATGCCAACAAGGTGTTCGTGCTGGTCTACAATCTCTACGACACTGCAGACCTGTACCGCCGCTTCCCGGCTGCCGAGGGCCGACTGTACTTTATCGGCGGTTTCGCAGCGACCTATCTGCGCCGCGGTAACGTAGTGCTGATCCCGGTGCGGCTTGGCGTCGGCTATCGCGCCGGGATCAACGTCGGCTATATGAAGTTCACCCAGAAATCGAACTGGCTGCCCTTCTGAAGCGGCGGCCGGCATCGCGCATCGATGGTTGCGCAAGGTAGACGCGTCATGATCACCACCTGCCCGCTCTGCGCTCAACCGGCGAACCGCACGCATGCGCCCTTCTGCTCGCCACGCTGCCGTGATCGCGATCTGCTGCAATGGCTCAGCGACGGCTACCTCATTCCAGGGCCGCCGCTAGATCCGGATGGGCTGGACAGCCGCCCCGTGGCTGACTAGGGGACCGCTTCCCGCGCAATCCGCGGACAGGCCCAGGTAGCTCAGTTGGTAGAGCATGCGACTGAAAATCGCAGTGTCGGCGGTTCGAACCCGTCCCTGGGCACCATTTCTACCGCCACCGTTTCATTAGCCTGACGATTCGTCTCCAGACGTCGTTCTGATTAGGCTCGGCCAAGACTGCCCCGGTCATCGAAGCTGTCCGGCAAGCCTAAGACTTGGCGCGGCGCGCGCGGCGGCAGGTCGCTTCCACTGGGGCCGCACGGTGTTCCTCGCCGACGTTGATCCCATTACACTCTGATCCGCTGACGCAGCGCTGAATCAAGAAGGGCCCACCGCGCGATATCCGCGCAATGGGCCCGACTCCCTCGGCAGCGACGCTTTTAATTGTCGGCGCTGGTCGTCATCCCAACTTGGGTCGGGCCGTATAGTGCAGCGTTGAACAGGAATTTGAACGAGGCATAGGGCTGGCCACGCTGCGTCACTTCATTGGCGAGCAGATAGACATGGCCCTTGCCAAGCGACCCGTCGATCACGGTTGCTGTGTCATTCAACGCCTTCTGCCCCCACGCCCAGCCCGAGCGCAGCGGATCTTCGCTCGCGAACCATGCCACGCGCCGCACGCCAGCCTGTCCCGGCGTGAAGCTGTAGGTCGGGTTGTTGTTGTAGAACACGTCGAGCGTCGCGGGCACGCCGTACGCCAGCGGATCAGTCGGATCGACCTTCGCCTGCAGCACCGAACCCGGAACGTAGAATTTCGTGCCCGGCAGCGGGGTGCGCTTTCCCGCCGCATCGACGCTGGTCAGCGCATTGTACACCGGCAGGCCCATTTCGGCGCCAAGCCGCGTCGCATTGCCAACCGCAATCACCGTGCCGCCAGCCTTGGTGAAGGCGGTGAGCTGCGGCACCGTCTTCTCCGTCGTCACATGGCCGAGCGCCATGCGCCATTCGGCCGGCAGATCAGCCGGGTCGGGCTGCCTCTGCGGCGGCCGCCCTTCGCGCCCGAGCACGTCGGACTGGAACACGATCACGTCGTACTTCTTGTCGAGCCCGCCCTTGTCGAGCTCCTGTGGGTAAACGACCGAATAAGGGAATTCGTACTTCTCGAAGATCCAGCGGTTCCAGCCCGACGCCATCGAGCCACCGTAGTGATCAACCAACGCGATCCGCACCGGCTTCAGCTTTACCGCGTCACCCGCCGGCTTGGCCGCAACCGCAAGCGCATCAATGCCGAGCGTCTGAACCGCGGTATCGACGATACCCTTCGCCGCGCCGCCGGCCGGGATCCACAAGGCGCCCGGCGCCAGCGTCTCGCCGCCCACCGTAATCCCCTGCTTGATCCAGAACACCGGGGCGCCGGCTTTCAACAGCCGGTTGGTCAGGATGAAGCCGTTGTTGACCGCGTGGCTGACGACATAGCCGCCCGAGCCACTGCCGATCACGCGGCCGGCAGGCGGCGTCTCGATGACGTCAGGCACTTGCGGAAAGTGCGCGGGCGCGCCGTCGAGCAGCCGATCAAAGGTGACGTTCATCTGATACGCCAGCGTGTAACCGGTGATGTCGTACGGCCGGATCGGCGGGCCGCCGGGATAGGCGAAATCCTGCGGGTGATCCTGCGGCTCGAACATGTCGAGCACGTGCGGACGGAACGCCTGATCCGAACGCACGACATAGGAGCCGGCGGGGTAGCGCTTCCCGCCATAGCTGAATGCCGACGGCGCCTGTTCCACCTCGATGCCGGTCTTGATCAGCGAGTTGAGGAAGGCGACCGTGGTGGGCATGTCGGCTTGGCGATCGGCGGGGATGACGAAGGCGCGTGGCGCGCGATGCTTGGGATCCTGCAGCACCGTCTTGTACAGCGACGACGGCACGATATCGCGCGTATTGTACCCGGCCAAATCGTCGAGTGCGCTGCCTTCACCGGGCTTTTTCATCGCCTCGGCCGCGGCCTTCACGGCGTCGATGCGCTTGGGCGTGATCACCCAGCTGTCTTCGCTGCCCTTCTGGATCTGGTTACTACCCATGATGTAGCGATTGTAGAGCACCACCTCACGGTTGCGCGAAGCATAGTCGAGGATCGACTTCGACATTTCTTTCACATAGTCGATCGACTGCTGGAAATGCCACTTCTGTGGGGCGATCGTCATCGCCGCATCCTGCGTGCCGATCTGCTTTGACGGTACGAGCGGGATCTCCATCGGCGTCGGGCTGCCGATGATCTCGGTCAGGATACCGATCTGGTTATGGAAATAGCCGATCGTGCGCACGCCGCCGTTGAACCAGGTGGAATACGGCGCGCCAGAGCGCGAGACCGATCCACCCATGCCTTTGGCGATCAGTCGCGCGTGCATCGCGGTGCCGACCGCGTCCGTCTGGTTGATGACGAGCGGCTCGTTGTTGAAGTTATACGGGTCGCGGAACGGCGGAATGAACACGACGGTGCCGACTGGCCCGGTCTGGTGCTGATTGTATAGGATCTGCGGGAACCATTCGCGATACGCGGCGCGGTTCAGGTTGGTCGTTTCGGGCTGGGTCGAGGCGTAGCTGTCGCGATTGTTATCGTGCCCGATATACTTCTGGTACAGCACCGGGATCGAGTTGGTGTTGCGCTTCGTCTTGTCGGTGGGGCGCATATACCAGTTTGCGACCAGATCGAGCCCGTCAGGATTAGCGAATACGTACAGCCCGACCGTGTCGTTCAGGATGCGCATCGTCTCGGCGTCCGTGCCGGTCAGCATTTCGTGGATCAGCTGGACGTGGCTTTGCGCATTGACCACTTCGGTCGCGTGCAGCCCGGCGTCGATCCACACCACCGCCTTGCCATCAGCCGCCAGCGCCTTCGCCTGATCGTCGGTGAGCCCCTTGGCCAGCGCGAGCTGCTGCGAAATGCCGCGATATTTGTCGATGTTGCGGATGTTCTCGGGCGAGGAGATAATCGCCATATATTGCTCGCGGCCCTCGGCGGTCTTGCCGATGCTGACGAGCTTCATCCGGTCGCTCTCCTGCGCCACGCGCTGGAGCCACTCGGTCACTTGCTTGTAATTGGCGAGAAAATAATCGGAGCCCGGCTTGGTCTTCAGCACGGTTACCGGATCGGTGATTGGTCGCGTCTGGGCGACCGACGTCGCCGCCATCACCAGCGACAGTCCCGTCGCGGTCAACATCAATGCACGCATCTTTTCTTCTCCCCTTATTTCGCGCCGGCAAGCATCAGGACGGTGGCGAGACCCACCGCCATGCTGGCCACGTCCTTGTCCTTGTCGACGATCATCGATTCCTCGAGCGAGTGCGCTCGCTGGCTCTCGAAACCCGATCCCAGCGTCACCGCCGGAATGCCGAGGCTCATCGGAATGTTCGAATCGCTCGATCCCGGCCCATAGGTCGGCGTGAAGCCGCTCGCCTTGGTCACCGCCGTCGCGATCTGCATGATATCGACGGTGTGCGCGGTCGAGCCGACCGGCCGGTCGCCGACCTTCTTGGCATCGAACGCGATCTTGCCCTTCGCGGTCGAGCGCGCGGCATTTTCCGCGGCGACCGCTGGCGGCAGCAGCGCGAGGAATGCCTGTTCCTCCGCGTCGAGCTCGGCCTTACCCGGCGAGCGCATGTCGATCGTCATCGCGGTCGAGAACGGGATCGAATTGACCGAGGTTCCGCCTTCGAGCAGCCCGACATTATAGACGGTACGCGGCTGCGTCGGCACCTTCATCTGGCCGAACGCGACCATCGCATTGGCCATCGCATAGGCCGGATTGACGATCCCGAAATCGCCATTCGAATGCCCGCCCGGCCCGGTGAACGTCACCTTGTAACGCTTCGATCCAATCCCCGCGTCGGTAATCTCGCCCGCCCGCCCCGGCTCGAACGAGATGAAATAGTTGATCTTGTCCTTCAGCGGGCTTTTCGTGAACAGATAGCGAGTGCCGCGGAGATCGCCCGGTCCTTCCTCGCCCACATTGCCCATGAAGATGATGTCGGCTTTGGTGGTATAGTTTGCCGCCTTCATCGCGCGGATGAAGGCCAGCAATACCGGCAGGCTGCACGTGTCGTCGCCGATCCCCGGCGCGTAGAGCATGTTGCCTTCGCGCCGGACCTTCACGTTGGTGCCGGCCGGGAATACCGTATCGAGATGCGCGGTGACGACGATCAGCGGTCCGCCACCCGTCCCCTTACGCGTGCCATAGACATTGCCCTCGGCGTCGGTGGTCAGATCGCTCATCCCCTCGGCGCGCAGCATCTCGAGGAAGGCAGCGCCGCGCGCGGTTTCCTTAAACGGCGGCGCCTCGATCTCGGTCAGCTTGATCACGTCGGCGACGATGCGCTCGTGATCCGCCGCGAGCGACGCCTTGGCGGTGGCGAACTTGGGGCTCGCGAGCAGCGCCTTGGCCGCCGCGTCGCGCGATTGCGCACTCGCCACCGCGGGCGTCGCCGCCGCGGCCAACAATGCCAGCATCATCGATGTCTTCATACGCGCGACCCCCATCACCGAACCTTACGGGATCTTGCTGATAAACGCGCATGCCGGATCGATCGATCGCCGCCTGGCACGCCCGCCGCCGAGCCGGCCGATTGAGGCCGCGCTCGTCGAACACGCAAAATCCCCCACCACCGTCATGCTATCGACACTTCGCCGAAGCACGAGTCCTTTAGTTGCAGATCGCCCCTTCCCACTGTTCGGAAGGATATAACGTCAGGCTATAGACGTAACATTGTTGCGCGCAGTGAGGACGGCCTGCTGCGCCAGCACGTCGGTCGAGTCAATCAGCGGCACTGCAAGGTCAGCCGGCCCGAGCACCAGCGGCACCTCGGTGCAGCCGGCCACGATCACCTCCGCCCCCCGCGCGATCAACCGCTCGGCCGTCTCGCGCACGGCAGCGCCACCGCAGGCGAGATCCCCCGCCTTGATCGCCCACACCGCCTGCATGAAATGCGCGCGCTCCTCATTGATCGGCACGATCGGTTCGAGCCCCCGCGCCGCCAGCGCATCCTCGTAAAGCCGCGCCTGCACAGCGCCCGACACTGCGAGCACGCCGATCCGCCGCGCCGTCGGATAATCGCGCGCCACGGCAGCGACCGTCTCGTCGATCAGGTTCAGGAACGGCACCGGCGTCGCCGCGACCACCGCATCGGCAAAGGCGTGTGCGGCATTGCACGGCATCACCAGCAGTTCGGCACCGCCCGCCACCAGCCCGCGCGCCATTGCCGCGAGCTCGGCCGCCGGCGACGGGCCGGTCCCCGCAATCGCCGCATTGCGATCGGGGAGCCACGGATTGCTGTCGACGAGCAGGCGCACATTGTCCTGCTCGCTCGCCGCACCTGCCTGCGAATACCGCAGCACTTTGCCCATGAAATCGATTGTCGCCGCCGGCCCCATGCCGCCAAGCACCCCGACGATCCGGCTTGTATGCTCGCTCAATGCGCCACAGCGCCCGACAGGATCGGCTGATACGCATACAACGCCGGCGAGCCACCCGTGTGGAGGAACAGCACGCGTTCGTCCCTGGCGATCTCACCCGACTGGACGAGCGCGATCAGCCCGGCCGCCGCCTTGCCGGTATAAACCGGGTCGAGCAGCACGCCTTCGTGGCTGGCGAACATCCGCACCGCGTCGATCATCTCGGGTGTCGGCAGCGAATAGCCCGGCCCGACCCATTCGTCGCGGCACACGATCGCGTCGGGCGAGATCTCGGCCTCGACACCGGCAAGCGCCGCCACCGCGACCGCCAGCTTGTGGACATTGCCTTCCTGCTCGGCGCGCGGCCGGCGCACGTTGATGCCCGTCACCGGAATGCCGGCACTGTTGCCGATCAGCCCGGCAACGATCCCCGAATGCGTGCCCGCGCTGCCGCTCGCCACGACGATGCGATCGAAGGCGATCCCCATCTCGAACGATTGCGTCAGGATCTCCTCGGCGCAGGCGACATAGCCCAGTGCGCCCAGCGCGTTCGATCCACCACCGGGAATGATATAACCCTTGCGGCCGTCGGCCGCGAGATCGGCTGCCACCTTCTCCATCGCGGCGTGGAGATCGGTTCCGGCATCGACCACCGTCACCGCCTCGACGCCGAGCAGGTCGAACAGGAAATTGTTGCCCGACGCCTCCGGGCTATAGCTTCCGGCGACGCGCTGCTCGAGCACCAGCCGACACTTGAGCCCTTCGCGCACCGCCGCCGACAGCGTCAGCCGGCAATGGTTGCTCTGCACCGCGCCGACCGTAATCAGCGTGTCGGCGCCTTGCGCCAGCGCATCGGCAACGAGAAATTCGAGCTTGCGCGTCTTGTTGCCGCCGCCCGTCAGGCCGAGCAGATCGTCGCGCTTGATGAACAAATCGGCGCCGCCCAGCGCTTTCGACAGATGCGGCATGGGTTCGATCGCCGTGGCGCCGGGCGTGTAGCGCCGGCGCGCGAAACGCGCGAGATTCATTGTTTGATACTCCTAATTCGGATGGACGATCGCTCACTCGACCCGGTCATTGTTCCGATAATCGAGCGCAGGCGGCCGATTGCCGACCATTGCGACATAATTGAAATTGGGGCCACGGCGCCCCGTGAACTCGGTCTTGGCCGTCGCCAGCACGTCGGGGCTCGACAGCATCTCGGCGATCGTCAGTGCCAGCGTGCGCGCGGCGAGCACCGATCCCTTGGCACCGATGCTCGCGCCCGCCGCAGCGACATTCTGCCAGCTATGTCCCGGCATGCCCGGCACGAAGGTCGCGGTGCCCAGCCCGACGGTGGGAACGACCCACGATACGTCGGACATGTCAGTCGATCCCCCGGCCGCGTCGGCGTCGGTGCGCACCGCATAAGGTTGCACCTCGCCGACCGACGCGATCGTGCTGCGCGCATTGGGCACGCTCTCGCGCATCTTGGTTGCGAACGCTTTCTCGTCGGGCGTCCATTCGATCCCGCCGAGCGAGCGCAGATTGCGGTCCATCAGCTTGCCGAGCGTGTCGTTGGGCAGCATCGAATAGACGCCGCCGATCTGCTCGAACTCCATCTTGGTCTCGGTCGCGATCGCCGCGCCCTCGCCCGCCTTTTTCACCCGTTCCATCACCGAGCGGACGACCTGCGGATCGGTCGAGCGGACGTAATAGAAGACCTCGGCATAATCGGGCACCACATTGGGCGCGCCGCCGCCGCTGGTGATGACGTAGTGGATGCGCGTGCGATCGGGGATATGTTCGCGCAGATAATTGGTCGCGACGTTCATGATCTCGACCGCGTCGAGAGCGGATCGGCCTGCTTCTGGGTTGCCGGCAGCATGCGAAGATATACCGCGGAAGCGGAACTTGCCGTTGGTGTTGGCCATCGAAATTGATTGCGCGGCTGAGTTCACACCGCTGGGATGCCAGTGCACCGCCGCATCGACATCCTTGAACAGCCCGTCCCGGACCATGTAGACCTTGCCCGAGCCACCCTCTTCGGCTGGCGTACCGTAAACGCGCACCTCGCCCGGCACCTTGCCCGCCTGCATCCAGCGCTTCACCGCGATCGCCGCCCCTACCGAGGCGGAGCCGAGCAGATTATGGCCGCAGCCATGGCCGTGCGCCTGGCCTGCGATCGGGGTCTTGGTCGGCGCGACCTGCTGTGCCAACCCCGGCAGCGCGTCATATTCCGCGGTAACCGCGACCACTGGCCCCGCACCGCTGCGGAAGCGGGCGATGAATGCGGTCGGCTCGCCCGCGACGCCCATCATCACTTCGAACCCGGCATCCTTCAGCGTTTTGGCGAGTAGCGCCGAACTCTTCTGTTCCTGATAGCCCGTTTCGGCAAAGCCCCAGATTGCCTTGCCGTTCGCCTCGACCTGGTTGGCGTCTACCCCGGCGAGCACCTGCTCACGCGCAGCCGGATCGAGTGGCCCAGCGTGCGCACCGGAGGCCAACACTAAGCCTGCAGCGCTTGCGATTGCGATTGCCGTCCGGGTCATCACGCCAGTCTCCGTCCCGCCCGAAACTTCCACGACGCGGCTGTCGGCACAATGCGCCGGGCTATTCAGTGTTGGTGGGCAACCATAGCATTTGTGCAACCCACGTGCCGCTCCCCCTCGGTCGCAGCTGTGTCGAGCATCTCGCGCTTCAAGGCGATGAAACTGCGCGAAAGCCGAGACAAGGGATGCGACGCAAGGTGGCGTACCGACAGGTCGAACGTCCTCGCTGGCGCAATTGGGCGAAAGTGCAGCGTATCATCGACATACGCCTGCGCGGTGAACTCATCGACGATCGCCACACCTGCGCAACTCCGTGCCAAGCCAGCCGCGATGAACACCGATCTCACCTGGATCGCGGGCGCACCACCGGTCGCCGCAGACACGATCGGCCCAACCAGATCACCGATCGCAACGCTCGGTGCCAATCCGATCAACTCGTGATGGCGCAGTTGCTCGAGCGAGATCGTGTCGTGGTCGAGCGGGAACATCCCCGCGCAGAACAGCACGCCAACCCGGCCGGTCCCAAGCGGCACCGAGGCGATTTCCAGATCTGGCGGCGCCGCATGCCCAATCACGAAATCGCATTCGCGCGACATCAGCGCTTCGCGGAACTGGTCGTGGTGAATCGCCGATACTTCGAACGTGACCAGCGGAAGCTGACGTCGGAAACGCGCAATCGCCATCGGTGTTGCCGCCAACGCCAGCGACGGCAGCACGCCGACGCGGATATGCCCTTCAGATGTAGACCGCATGTTGCGTGCCGCGCGCTGGAACGTATCGATCCGGCTGTGCAGGTCGTCGACCTCGCGAAACAGGATGTGCGCCTCGTCGGTCGGGGTCAGCCGGCCACGCACCAACGTGAACAGCGGAAAGCCAAGCCGCGTCTCGGCGTGCTTGACGATCTTGCTCACCGACGGCTGACTTACGTTCAGCAGCCGTGAGGCGCCGCTGATCGAGCCGACCGAATAGACGGCATGGAACACCTCGATATGGCGAAGATTCATCGCGGCTCCCCGTTTGCTATGTCCTGGCCTCTCCAGCGAATCTATATTTATGACAGGACGATAACACGGCGGGACGGTCTGCCAACCGCCTTTTCACGGCCTCGCGCGCGCGGGATATTTCTTACACGCGCGGACGTGCGCCATCTTATTATTGATCTGCCCGAACCGGCCTAGTTGCTTGCGTACGTCGCACGAATATTGTCGTGATCGCTCGCGAAAACTGTTGCAGCCACCCGGCTATTTGTGGTTTGTTGGTCGTGGGTGGTCGCACGTCGCCCGATCCGAACATGCTGGACAAGGCGATGACCGCGCGATCATCTCGATATCACAGCGCTGCCGCGCTCGTTCTGCTGGCGCTTGCCGGCTGCGGCGAGGGTGACAAGCCGGCCCAGGCGAAGGCACCGCCGCTGGTGCGCGCCGCGACCCCGACGACGCGTCACTTCGTCGACGTGGTGGAAGCGGTCGGCACCGCGCGTGCGAACGAGCAGGTCACGCTCTCGTCGCCCGTCACCGAGCGGATCGAGCGGATCAGTTTCACCGACGGCGGCTATGTCCGCGCCGGGCAAGTGATCGCCGTGCTCGCGCAGGCGCAGGAGCGCGCTGCACTGGCAGGTGCGGTTGCGGCCGAACGCCAGGCGACGGCGCAGCTCGGCCGGTTGAACGCGCTCACCTCGCGCGGCTTCGTCACCCCCGCAACGGTGGAACAGCAAAGTGCACTCGCCCAGCGCGCCCGCGCCGATGCCGATACGGCACGCGCGCAAATCACCGATCGCGTTGTCCGTGCGCCATTTTCCGGCTTTGCGTCGCAGCGCCTGATTTCGCAGGGCACGATCATTTCGGCAGGTACACCGATCGCGACGATCAGCGATATCGCGCGCATCAAGCTCGATTTCAGCGTTCCCGAAACCGCGATGGCGAGCCTGCGGATCGGTGAACGCGTCACCGCGCGCTCGGCGGCTTATCCCGATGTCCCGTTCGTCGGGCTGGTCAGTTCGATCGACCCGGTGATCGACCCGACGACGCGCGCGGCGAGCATTCGCGCAATCCTGCCCAATCCGGGCAACCGGCTGAAGCCGGGCATGTTGCTGACCGTCTCGCTCGTGACTGGCGAGCGCGACGCGCCCGCCGTCCCCGAACTCGCCGTGCTCGGCGACGGCGCCGAACGCTACGTCTATGTCATCGATCGGGAGGGCGTGGCGCGCCGCACCAAAGTGACCACGGGCGCGCGCGACGGCGGTTATATCGAGTTGCGCGGGATCACGCCGAATGCCCGCGTCGTCACCGAAGGCGTCGTAAAGATCGACGACGGCGTAAAAGTAAAAGTCGAGGGTGACAAAGACAAACCCGCGAAGTCGGCAAGCAAACCGGGCATCACGCGGCAGTCCGGCACATGATGTTATCCGACCTTTCGGTCCGCCGACCGGTTGTCGCGGCGGTGGGGGCGATTCTGATCGTCATCGTCGGCATCGTCGCCTTCCTCAATCTGTCGGTGCGCGAGTTCCCCGAAATCGATCCCCCGGTCGTTTCTGTCTCCACGACGTATGTAGGTGCCGCCGCGACGGTCGTTGAAAGCCGGGTCACCCAACCGCTCGAAGAGCGCCTCGCCGGCGTCGAAGGGATCGAGACGCTGTCCTCGCGCTCGACCGACGGTCGCTCCGATATCACGATCGAATTCCGTCCCACGCGAGACATCGACGCGGCCGCAAACGACGTGCGTGATCGCGTCTCCGGCGCCCTCGCCGATTTGCCGGATGAAGCGCTGCCGCCCGAGGTGCGCAAGGTCGATGCCGATGCGCAGCCGATCATGTATATCGTCGTACAGGCGCCGTCGTGGGACAAGATCGCGCTATCCGATTATGTCGAGCGCGCGTTGGTCGATCGCTTCTCCACCATCGACGGCGTCGCGCAGGTCCAGTTCACCGGCCAGGCGCGGCCGTCGATGCGCGTATGGCTCGACCTCGGCCGGCTCGCGGCGTTCCGCCTGACGCCACGCGATGTCGAGGATGCACTCCGCCGCCAGAACGTCGAGCTGCCCGCCGGGCGGATCGAATCCTCCGCGCAAAACGTGTCGCTGCGGGTCGATCGCGCATTCGCCAGCCCGGAAACCTTCGGCGGCCTCGTGATCGGGCGCGGCGTCGACGGCTATCTCGTCCGGCTCGGCGACATCGCCAAGGTCGAACGCGGCGCCGAGAACCCCTACAGCGCCTTCCGCTTCCAGCAGCAGACAGCGCTCGGCCTGGGCATCGTGCGTCAGTCCGGCGCCAACACGCTCGAAGTCGCCAACAACGTGAAGGCAGTGATCGCCGCCGCGCGGAAGGATCTGCCGCCAGGCGTTTCGCTGACGATGGGCTCGGACAATTCGCTCTTCATCGATCGCGCGATCAAGGAAGTGTGGCGTACACTCGTCGAAGCCGTAATCCTCGTCGTGATCGTCATCTTCCTCTTCCTCGGCAGCTGGCGCGCGACGATCATTCCCGCGATCACGGTGCCGATCTGCCTGCTCGGTACGTTCGCGGTGTTGTGGGCGTTCGGCTATTCGATCAACCTGCTGACGTTGCTCGCGCTGGTGCTGGCGATCGGCTTGGTGGTCGATGACGCGATCGTGGTGCTGGAGAACATCCATCACCGCATCATGGCCGGCGAGACGCCGCTCGTGGCCGCCTTCCGCGGCACGCGCGAGGTAGGCTTCGCGGTCGTTGCCACCACGGCGGTGGTCTGCGCGGTGTTCGTGCCGGTGATGTTCATCACGGGGCAGACCGGGCTGCTGTTCCGCGAGCTTGCCGTGGCGATGATCGCCTCGATCTCGCTGTCGGGCGTGCTGGCGCTCACGCTCGTGCCGATGCTGTCGTCGAAGCTGCTCAAGCAGGAAGAGAGCGGCAAGTTCACGCAGCGGATCGAGCGCGGTTTCGGCCGGCTCGAGCACGGCTATGGTCGCGCGCTCGGACGCGCGCTCACACATCCGCTTCCCGTGCTCGCAGGCGTCACCACATTCCTCGCCGGCTGCGCGTTTCTTTTCGTGGGGCTTGCCGGCGAACTCGTGCCGCCGGAAGACACGGGCGTCATCGAAGTGCGCGTGAATGCGCCCGAAGGCACCAGCTTCGCCGAACTCGACCGCTACGCCATACAGGTCGAAGCGAAGGTCGCCGAGCTCGCCGCGAAAGAGGCGCCGATCCGTGGCTTCAATTCCCGACTTCCCGTCACCAACGGCCTGTCGGAAGATTTCAACGCCTCGAGCATGACCGTTTTTCTCAAGCCGTGGGAGGAACGCAGCCAGGAATCGCAGGATGTCGCCCGCAAGATCACCGCTAAGCTTCAGGACGTCCCGGGCGTCCGCGGCAACGCCAACGTCCGCTCCTCGCTCGGCCGCGGGCGCGGCCAGCCGGTGGCCTTCGTTATCGCTGGCGCGACCTACGCCGATCTCGCCCGCGCGCGTGATCGCATCCTGGCCGCCTCGCGCGACAATCCCGGCCTCGTCAACCTCGACGCCGACTATGTCGAATCCAAGCCGCAATTGCTGATCGACGTCGATGCGAACCGAGCCGGCGATCTCGGCGTTTCGGTCGACGATGTAAGCCAGGCATTGCAGACCGCCATGGGATCGCGCCGCGTTTCGACCTATGTCGATCGTGGCGAGGAATACCGCGTGATGGTGCAAGCCGGCGCGGCCGATCGCAACGACGAATCGCGGCTCGCCAGCGTCTATGTTCGCGCGCGTTCGGGCGATCTCGTGCCGCTGTCGAACCTCGTAAACGTGCGCGAAGCAGCCGCCGCACGCGAGCTTGGCCGGTTCAACAAGATGCGCGCGATCACGCTGCAGGGTGGCCTGGCACCTGGTTATTCGCTTGGCGAGGCGCTCGCGTTCCTTGAAGATCTCGCGCGCCGATCGCCCGAAGTCCAGGCGATTGGTTATCGTGGCGAGAGCCAGTCGCTCAAGCAGACCGGCAATGCCATCTGGCTGGTGTTCGGCATCACCGTGGTCATCATTTACCTGCTGCTCGCCGCGCAGTTTGAAAGCTTCGTCCACCCCGCGGTGATCATCGCCACGGTGCCGCTGGCGGCCGGCGGCGGCGTGATCGGGCTATGGCTCGCGGGGATGACGCTCAACCTGTTCAGCCAGATCGGCATCGTCATGCTGGTCGGGCTCGCGGCGAAGAACGGCATCCTGATCGTCGAATATGCCAATCAATTGCGCGACGACGGCCAAACGCTCGATGCCGCGATTCGCGAAGCCTCCACTCGCCGCCTGCGCCCGATCTTGATGACGTCGATCGCCACCGTCTTCGGCGCTGTCCCGCTTGCGCTCAGCCACGGCGCCGGCGCGGGTGCGCGCAGCGCGATCGGCGTGGTGATCGTCGCCGGCGTCTCGATCGCCACCGCGATCACGCTGTTCCTGATCCCCGTTCTCTACCGCCTGCTCGCCCGCCGTGCCGCCTCGCCCAACATCATCGGGCGCCGGCTCGTCGCGGAGATGGAGGCGGGTCAGCCCGCCTGATCCGGCTTCAGGCGAACACGTCCGCAAGCTGCGCCGCCTGCGGCCCATCCTGCCGCTCGCGCAGCGCGAAATAGAGGGTGGTGATCAGCGTGGACGACAGCGCCGTGGTCACGGTCGTGGTGACAAGCGAGAGCACCGTGGCCGCCGGTGAAACCGCCGCCGCAACCACACCCAAACCCAGGATCGCGCCCGGAATGAACGCCAGCAGCGCAACGAGCCAGATGATCACCAGCAGCACGATCATCAGCGCGAAGATCTGCCACCGCGATCCCTTGGTGAGATAACGGCTTCGTCCGAATGCGCCGATCACGCCGGTATTCTCCTCCACCAGCGCGGGGATGGCCACGATCCACATCAGCGCGAGGATGATCGCAGGGACAAAGAGCAGCAAAAATCCGACCATCAGCCCCAGCGACAACAAGATCGAGACACCAATCACCGGCAGCACCTTGGCAAGGCCGACCGACAGCGATTCGCCGATCGAGGCTGATCGCCCCTCGAGATACGCGCTGCTTGCGCGCACCAAAGCGCTCTGCGCCAGCGCACTGCACAAAAGCACGACGAGGCCATATCCCATGTAGAGACCAACCAGCCCCGCCTGCGCGGCCGGATCAGGCGACGTCGCCTCGGCGCGGACAGCATACCCGAGGATCCCCTGCGGCAAGGCACCCAGCAGGAAGGCAATGCCGAACACGGTGAGCGGATTACCGCGCATCACCCCGAACGCCCGTCCCAGCACCGCTCCGATTGCGAGCGACTCGCCGGCCTGCCCCTTCGTTGCCATCTCGCCGCCCCTGCTTGCCACCTGTCGGCAATTGTTGTCGTAAATCGATAGCCTTGTCACCCATCCCGCGGCTAGGATTGATCCGGGCGCTCGGGGGAAGCACGAACGAATGGCTGAAGCGGCGCCTGGTGCCCTCGACGAGCGGCTAACCGCGGCGCATCGCGCGCTGCGCGAGGGCGGCGAGGTGCAGTTCATTCTGCCGCCCGCTACCCCGCCCGCACCACCGCCGGCTTGGCTCAAGGCGCTTGGCGAGTGGCTGCAATGGGCGCTCTCGCCGATCGGCCGGCTGATTCGCTGGATCTCCGGCCTGATGCCCGAGGCGCCCTATGCGCGCATCGCGCTTTGGGCGATGATCACCGCACTCGCCGTGCTCGTTGCATGGATGATCTGGACGCGGGTGCGCAGCGGTGAATGGCGGCTGCCGCGCCGCCGCCGCGCGACCGCGCTCGCGACGGACGACACCGAAACCCCCGCCGACTGGGCACCCGACGCGGCCCCAGCACGGCGCTGGCTCGACGAGGCCGATCGGCTGGCGGCGGAGGGGCGCTACGGCGAGGCGATCCACCATATCCTGCTTCGCAGCGTCGAGGACATCGCAAGCCGCCGTCCCCGCCTGGTGCGTCCGGCGCTCACCAGCCGCGACATCGCCCGCGCCGATGCCATTCCAGACGCGCCACGCGGGCTGTTCGCGGGGCTCGCCGCCGTCGTCGAGCGTAGCCTGTTCGGCGGCGCGCCGGTCGATGCCGATGATTGGGGCCGGTGCCGTGCCGCCTACACCGAATTCGCGCTTCCGCAGGCGTGGCGCGGATGAGCGCCACCGACAGGCCCGATCGTCAGGAAGACGCGCTGTTCAGCGCACGCACCGTCGCGCTGTTATTGGCATTCGGCATCATCGGCTTCGCAGGGATGCTCGTGCTGGGCGCCTACGCACCGGATTTGCGCTCGGGTCAGAATGGCGGCGCGCATGCCCTGTCGAATGCCGCAACCGGCTATCGCGCGCTGGTCGAACTGGCCGAGGCGACCGGGCGCAACCCGCGGATCGTGCGCGATCCGCATTTGTTCAACACGGCAGATCTGCTCGTCGTCACGCCCGAAAGCGGCGCCACGAACATTACCGCCGCGCTGCAGGACCGTGATTATAAGCCCACCCTGTTCGTGCTTCCGAAATGGCAGACGAAGGCCGATCCCGAGCACGCAGGCTGGGTGCAGCGCATCGGCCTGCTGCCGCTGGCCGAACCGATCGGCGTCCTCGCCCCCGGCGTACGCTTCACGATGCGGCGTGAACGCATGGCCGATCGCAAGCTGGTCACCGTCGGCCTGCCCCCCGCCGTCGCGCTCCGCAGCCCGCGCATCCTGCAGGTCATCACTGGCATCACGGCGCCTGAACCGGACGAAGACGAAGAGGAAACAGAACCACTCGTCCTCCGCCCACTCGTCACAGATGGGAATGGTGGCATCGTGCTGGCGCGGCTCGGCGACGCGCAGCGGTACGTGCTTGCGGATCCGGATCTGATCAGCAATCGCGGGCTGCGGACGGCCGCCCAGGCCGCGGCGGCATTGGCGATGCTCGACGCCCTCGATGAACGACCGACGAAGGGCATTGCCTTCGACGTCTCGTTCAACGGCTTTGGCCATGCGCAAAGCCCGCTCAAGCTCGCCTTCGAGCCACCGTTCCTCGCGGTCACGATCACGCTCGCGGCGGCGCTGCTGCTTGTGGGGTTGAACGCGCTCGCGCGCTTCGGCCCGATCGCGCCGCGCGAGCGCGCGATCGCTTATGGCAAGGCGGTACTGGTCGACAACAGCGCGGCGCTCGTCCGCCGTGCCGGGCGCGAGGCCGGGATGGGTGCGCGTTACGCCGCGGTGGTTCGCGATCGCGCCGCGCGCGTCTTCGGCGCTCCGCCGCGGCTGCACGATGCGGCGCTCGTCAGCTATCTCGATTCGCTCGGTGGCGCCGCGCCCTTCTCGCCGCTGATGCGCGACGCCGAACAGGCAACCGACCGACCCGCGCTGCTGCGCGCCGCGCGTGCGCTGCACGCCTGGCAAGCCACCAAGATGGAGAGATGATCGTGACGGTGACAGAAGTCCAGGCGCTCGCCGCCGACATCCGACAGGAAGTCGCGCGCGCCGTCGTCGGCCAGGAGGCGACGGTCGAGCTGATGCTGATCGCCTTGCTCTCCGGCGGGCACATCTTGCTCGAAGGCCCGCCCGGTACTGCCAAGACCTTGCTCGCCGGCAGCTTCGCGCGCGCGCTCGGCATCGCATTCGGCCGCATCCAGTTCACTCCCGATCTGATGCCGGGCGACATCATCGGCACCAATCTGTTCAACTTCCAGACGAGCGAATTCTCGCTCACGCGCGGCCCGGTATTCACCGAATTGCTGCTCGCCGACGAGATCAACCGCACCCCGCCCAAGACGCAGGCCGCGCTGCTCGAAGCGATGCAGGAGCGCAAGGTGACGATCGATGGCACCAGCCTGCCGCTCAGCGACCGCTTCACCGTGGTGGCGACGCAAAACCCGATCGAGCAGCAGGGCGTCTATCCCCTGCCCGAAGCGCAGCTCGATCGCTTCCTGTTCAAGCAGACAGTCGATTATCCCTCGGCCGAAGAGGAGCGCAAGATCATCGCCCGTCACGGCGCGCGCACCGCGGCGGTGACGCCGGACGAGTGGGGCGTGACGGCAGTGGCGGATGCCGCCCGGCTTGGCGCCGCGATCGAGACGGTGGCGAACGTCCGCCTGGTCGATGAAGTGGTCGATTACATCCTGGCGCTGATCCGCGCGACGCGCGGCGTCGCCGATATCGAAAGCGGCGCGTCGCCACGCGCCGGGGTGATGCTGGCCGGGGCGGCGCGCGCACGCGCAGCACTCGACGGGCGCGATTTCGTCATTCCGGATGACGTGAAGGCGCTTGCGCCGGCGCTGCTGCGACACCGCTTGATCCTCTCGCCCGCGGCCGAGATCGACGGCCGCGCGATCGACGATGTCGTCGCCGCGATCATCGATACGATCGAGGCGCCGCGCTGATCGCCCGCATGATCTATCCCACGCGCACCGCGATCCTCACGCTGCTGGCCGGGCTGCCCGCGGTTCTGTTGCTGGCGCTCGCGTTCCCGGCGCGCTGGTATGTCGCGCTCGCCTGGCCCGCGGCGGTGCTGGTCGCGACTTTCATCGACGGCTTGCGCGGCGCGCGGCCGGGTCAGGCGAGCGCGCGGCTCATGCTGCCACGCGCGGCCGGTGTCGGAAGTGAGTTTTCCGCTACGCTGCACATCCGCATCACCGGCGCCGCACCGCGCCGCGTGGCGTTCGCGATCGGCGGCAACGGCCTGCTCGCGCGCGTCGATCCCAAGATCGAATGGCTCGCACTCGCTGCTGGCAGCGGGCATCGCGCCATCGCCTTTCGCGCCGCACGCCGCGGCACAGCACGGCTCGACCGCCTGTGGCTGCGCTGGCCCGGCACCCTCGGGCTCGCCTGGAAGCAGCAGATCGTGCCGATCGAAGCCGAGTGCGCCATCATCCCCGATATCAGCCTCGTCCACGAACGCGGCGCGCGGATCTTCCAGCGTCACGCGCTCAATGGCCTGATGGCGCAGATCGAGCGCGGCGACGGCGCCGATTTCGATGCGTTGGTCGAGTTCCGCGGCGGCATGGATCGCCGTGCGATCGACTGGCGGCAGTCGGCTCGCCACATCAAGTTGCACGCCAAGGAATTCCGTACCGAGCGCAACAACCAGATCGTCTTCGCGATCGATTCGGGGCGGCAGATGTCGGAGCCGGTGGGGGGGGGTAGCCGGCTTGATCGTGTTGTCTCGGCGATGCTGCTGACTGCCTGGATCGCGCTGAAGCTTGGCGATCGCGTTTCGCTCCACGCGTTCGATTCGCGGCCGCGCCTTGCGAGCGGTTTCGTCGCCGGGGCCACGGCGTTCGGGGCGCTGCAGCGGCTCGCCGCCAGGATCGACTATAGCGGCGAGGAGACCAACTACACCTATGCGCTCACCAGCATGGCGGCGAAGCTCACGCGGCGCTCGATGATCGTGCTGTTCACCGAATTCACCGATCTCACCGCCGCCGAATTCATGGTCCGCGCGACCGGGCGGCTGCTGGAGACGCATCTGCTGCTCGTCGTCGTCCTGCGCGACGAGGAGCTCGAAGCGATCCTGGACCGCGCCCCCGCGACCACCGAGGATGTGACCAGAGCCGTCACCGCCGCCGCGCTGCTGCGCGATCGGCTGATGGTGCTCACCCGGCTGCGGCATCTCGGCGCGCACGTGATCGAAAGCCCGCACGACGAAGTCGCGACACGGCTGGTCGACGGCTATGTCGATCTCAAGCGGCGCAACCTGCTGTGAGCGCTTCAGAAATCATCCCGACCGCGCCACTCGTCAACGCCAGCCGCTTCCGCGCCGCGCACGCCGCCGACTGGGCGCGGCTCGAACGAATCGTCACGCAAATGGAAAAGCGCTCGGTCCGCGCACTCGACGATGACGATCTCCTCGCGCTGCCCTCGCTCTACCGCACCGCGCTGTCCTCGCTGTCGGTGGTGCGCGAAACGTCGCTCGACCGCAGTCTCGCGACCTATCTCGAACGGCTATGTACGCGCGCCTATTTCCAGCTTTACGGCGTCCAGACCTCGCTGTGGCAGCAGCTCGCACGCTTCTTCGTCACTGGCTGGCCGCGTGCGGTACAAGCGATGTGGAAAGAGACATTGTTCTGCTTTGCGTTGCTCGCCGCGGCCGGACTGGCCGGCTTCTTCCTCGTGCGTAGTGATCCCGCGTGGTTCTACGCGATCGTGCCGGGCGCCATGTCGAGCGGGCGCGATCCCACCGCCAGCGCCGAGATGCTGCGCGCGACGATCTATGGCGAGCAGCGCGAAGGGATGCTGGCGGCGTTCGCGACCTTCCTGTTCACCCACAACAGCCAGGTTGCGATCTTCGCTTTTGCGCTCGGCTTCGCCTTCGCAATTCCGACATTACTACTCGTCGCTTACAACGGCCTCAGCCTCGGCGCGATGGTGGCGGTGTTCGTCGACAAGGGGCTGGGCACGGGCTTTGCCGGCTGGCTAACGATCCATGGAACGACCGAATTGTTCGCGGTCACGCTCGCCGCGGCGGCGGGGGTGCGGATCGGCACGGCGGTGGCCTTCCCGGGCCGCCGTGCGCGCGCCGACGCTGCGGTGGTTGCGGGGCGGAGCGCAGCGGTGGCGATGGCGGGTGTGGTCGCTATGTTATTTATTGCCGGCGTGCTGGAAGGGATCGGTCGGCAGACAGTGCAAGGCGACGCGCTGCGCTACGGCATTGGGATCGCCGCACTTATCGGCTGGCTTGCGTATTTCTACCTGCCGCGGCGAGCGGAGGCAGGCGATGCGCTGGCCGTTTCGCGCTAAGGCCGCGGTGGCGGCACCGCTGTCGCTGCGCCGCAGTTTCGTCACGCCCGAAGGTGTCGATCTGCGGCTCGAACTCGGCAGTGCGACCGCCCGCGCCAGCGCGTTCCTGCTCGACTGGCTGCTGATCGGCACGGTGATGATCACCGCGACCATCATCATCTTCTCTCTCAGTCGCGGCGGCGGCATCGCGCAGGGCCAGCAGTCGCAACTGCTTGGAATCGTGTGGATGCTGGGGCTGTTCGTATTGCGCAACGGATGGTTCATCCTGTTCGAGATGGGCCGTCGCGGCGCCACGCCCGGCAAGCGCGCGATGCGGCTGCGCGTGATCGCGCGGGACGGCGCCCGGCTGACCGGCGCTGCGGTGATCGCGCGTAACGCCTTGCGCGAGATCGAGATTTTCCTGCCGCTGTCGTTCCTCGGAACGCAGGCGGCGAGCGGCGCGGCGGACGGATTCCTGATCCTGTTCGCGCTGCTGTGGAGCGGCATCTTCTTCCTGTTCCCGCTGTTCAACCGCGATCGGTTGCGCGTCGGCGATCTTGTTGCCGGCACCTGGGTGGTGAATGACGCGCGCGCGTCGCTAAGCGTTGATTTGGCGGCAAAAAATGACGGGCCGCGGCGGACGTTCTCAGAGTCGGCGCTGGCGCTTTATGGGATTTACGAGCTGCAGACGCTGGAGGATGTGCTGCGCATGGGCCGCCCTGATGCGATCGCGACCGTCGCGGCGACGATCCGCGCCAAGGCAGGACTTGCCGACGACGACGACGACCTTGATTTCCTTACCGATTATTACGCCGCGCTGTGCGCTCGGCTCGAACGCGGGATGATGGTCGGCCGCCGCCGCGACGACAAGTTCAGCGGCGTGGCGGCACGCTAGTTTCCTTGCCCCGAACCGGGGGAAAACGGGGATTCGCGGCGGCAAACCATAGCCGAGCGACACTCGGATTCCGCCATTGGCGGGGCCCAACGGCGCAATCACCGATCATCTTTGCGACAGCGACAATTCCGTGCCCCCACGAACGCCCATTTGGCGAGCATATCGAAGGGAACGTCCGTTCCCGATGCTTGTTCGCTTGGCAGGAGTTCCAACGACATGTCGCCACCTGCCCCCGACGCCGCCACCCACGGGCGCGACGCTGCCAGCCCCATGGCGATTCCGGCCGCGGGCTGGAAGCAGATCGCGCTGCGCAGCTGGCGCGAGGCGGGGCAGGACAATATCAGCCTGATCGCATCGGGCGTGGCGTTTTGCGCGGTGCTCGCGATCGTGCCGATGCTGGGCGCGATCGTGCTGAGCTACGGCCTGGTCGCCACGCCGGAGACGGTGCTGGCGAACGTGCAATCGCTCGCGGCGATGATGCCGACGGACGTCGCGAAGCTGATCGGCGAACAACTCGCCAACGTCGTCTCGACCGCCGACGGCAAGAAGGGGTTCGGGCTGCTGATCGCGCTCGCCATCGCCTTCTACGGCGCGATGAAGGGCGCGACGGCGATCATCACCTCGCTCAACATCGCCTATGACGAAGAAGAGACGCGCGGCTTCGTGAAGCTCAACCTGGTCGCGCTGGGCATCACCGCCGGCGCGGTGGTGCTGGCGCTGCTCGCGATGATCACGATCGCGGCGATGGCCGGACTGGAAGCGCTGTTCCCGGGCGCGCCCGGTTTCCTGCTCGTGCTGAGCAAGATCCTCTCATACGTCATCATGACTGCGATCGGCGCGGCGGCGGCGGCGACGCTGTATCGCTATGCGCCGAACCGCGACCAAGCGACGTGGACATGGCTGAGCCCAGGATCGCTGCTCGCGTCGGTCGGGTGGATGATCATGACGCTCGGGTTCGGGCTCTACGTGGCCAACTTCGGCAGCTACGACGCGACGTACGGGTCGCTCGGCGCCGCGATCGTCCTGCTGACCTGGCTGTACCTTTCTGCCTACGTTTTGCTGCTGGGCGCGGAATTCAATTGCGAGCTCGAGCGGCAGACCGCACGCGACACGACGACGGGCGTCGAGCGCCCGCTCGGCGAGCGCGGTGCCTTTGCTGCCGATACGGTCGCTGGCAGCGACGCTCCCGTCGCAGCCCCGCCCCGTGCGACGCGCGACTCGAATGGCTTGATCGAGAATTACGCGGCAAGCCGCACGACGGCGCGCGTCGCCGCCCGCGCCGGCGCCGGCAAGATCGGCGCGCCGGTATCGATCCTGGCGACGCTGGGGCTGGCGCTGATCCGCCGGCGCGATCGCAGGGCGATCGGCAGCGTGCTGTTGCTGGCCGCCGGCGGAATCAGCTTGCTCGGCAACACCCATGCGCAGCGTTAGCGCGCCAATGTGCGGAGTACGGCGCAAATGACCGAACTGCTGTCAGAGTGGGCGCCCGATCCGTATATCCTGATCCTGACCGGTGCAGGCCTGCTCATCGCGCTCGTCGCTTGGCTGCCGCTCGCGCTCAAGCGGCTGCCGCTGTCACTGCCGATCGTGTGCATCGGCATCGGCGCTGGCGTGTTCCTGCTGCCGCAAGTTCCGCTCGACCCGCTGCCGGTCGATTACCCCGAGATCACCGAACGATTCACCGAGCTGATCGTGATCATCTCGCTGATGGGCGCGGGGCTGAAGATCGATCGCGTGTTCGGCTGGCGCCGCTGGTCCGTGACGTGGCGACTGATCGCGATCACGATGCCACTGTCGATCCTGGCGATCACTGGCCTTGCAAGCTGGGCGCTCGGGTTGCCGCTCGCGATCGCGCTGTTGCTCGGGGCGAGCCTGGCACCGACCGACCCCGTTCTCGCGGCCGACGTTCAGGTCGGCCCGCCAAAGACCGGTGAGGAAGACGAGGTGCGCTTCGGCCTGACATCCGAGGCCGGGCTCAACGACGGCGCGGCATTCCCGTTCGTCCATCTCGCGATCCTGCTGGGGGCGAGCGCCGCAACGGGTGAACCGTGGCTGGGCGAATGGCTGACGTACAATGTGGCGTGGGAGATTGCGGGCGGGATCTTGGGAGGGTGGTTGATCGGACGTGCCTTCGGCTGGTTGACCTTTCACGTGCCCGCCGAGACGAAGCTGGCGAAGACCGGCGACGGATTGATCGCACTTTCGGCGACGTTCATTTCGTATGGTCTCTCAGAGATGGTCCATGTGTACGGCTTTCTCGCCGTGTTCGTCACCGCACTGACCATTCGCCACACGCATCGCGATCACGAGTTCCAGCGCGAGATGCATGCGCTGACCGATCAAATCGAGCGGCTGGTGATGATGGCGCTGCTGCTCCTGTTCGGCGGCGCGCTGGTGACTGGCCTGCTGGCGTCGGTGACATGGGTCGACGCGGTGGTGGCGGCGGTCGTCCTGCTCGTCATCCGCCCGCTAGCCGGCTGGATTGGCCTGATCGGGTATCCCGCAGGAGGCGGCGAGAAGATGACATTAGCCTTCTTTGGCATCCGCGGCGTCGGCTCGCTCTATTATCTTTCCTATGGCATCAACCACATGGACATACCGGTGCCCGAGCGACTCTGGGGGCTTGTCGGGCTGATCGTGCTGTTCTCGATCCTGCTGCACGGACTGACAGTGACGCCGGTTATGCGGTGGCTTGATCGTGAATCCGGGCGCGATCCCGACGCTCCGGCCGAACCGACCGGCGAGCAGGAAGGATCGGTGCTCGATCCACGATGAAGTACTGCCGTATCCGGTGGTTGCACTGATCGGAGCTGCAGGCGAGAAGCGCGCATCCTATCGGAGATTTCCATGCGTTTCGTCGTACCGCTACTGCTGCTGCCGATCATGCCGCTCATTCAGGCGAGCGCCCCCGCCCCGGTTCAAGCGGCCCCGGCCGGCGTGCAGGACGCCGCGCTGCTGACATTTCTCGACGCAGCGTTCGACGAGCAAGTCGCACTAAGCCCGGAATCGCAGACCCAGCTCGGCTTCAAGACCGACAACAACCGCCTCGACGATTATTCCGATGCAGCGGCGGTGCGATCCAAGGCGCTCGCGGAGCGGCAGCTGACGGACATGCGCGCGCGGTTCCGCCCCGAGCAGCTGAGCGAGAATGCCCGGGTCAGCTATCGGCTGTTCGAATATGAGGTGGAGCGCGGGCGCGAGACCTTCCAGTTCCGCAAGCTGCGCTTCCCGGTTTCGACCAACGGCAGCCCGGCGGGCGACATTCCGGTGCTGCTGATCAACAACCACAAGGTCGACACCGTTGCCGACGCCGAGGCCTATATCGCGCGGCTGCGCGAGGCCGAACGCGTGATGCGCGAAGTGACCGCGACGATGCGCGAGCAGGCCGCCGCGGGCGTCGTGCCCAACAAGGTCAACTTCGCCCCAGCGCGCGCCGATGCACGCAAGGTGGTCACCGGCGCACCGTTCGATGGCGGGCCGGATTCGACGCTGCTGGCGGACTTCCGCAAGAAAGTGACCGCGCTCGATTCGCCGGCGGCGACGAAGACCAAGTTGCTGGCCGACGCGACCGCTGCGCTGACCGGGCCGTTCAAGCGCGGCTATGATCTGCTGTTCGTGGCGCTCGACGAGATCGAGCCGAAGTCGAAGGGCAATTTCGGCGCGTGGAACCTGCCCGATGGCGCAGCTTATTACGCCGATCGCTTGAAGAGCTCGACCACCACGAACCTGACCGCCGACCAGATCCATACGCTGGGCCTGCAACAAGTGGCCGCGATCCGGCAGGAGATGGAGGCGATCAAGCGCGAGGTGGGCTTCAAGGGGACGCTCGAGCAGTTCTTCGATTCGATCCGCACCGATCCCAAGTTCAAATATCCGAACGATGCGGCCGGCCGCGAGGCGTATCTGCGCGATGCGCGGGCAGTGGTCGCATCGGTGATGGCGGCGGCGCCGCAATACTTCCGCGTGCTGCCAAAGGCGCCGCTGGAAGTGCGCGCGGTGGAAAAGTGGCGCGAGGGCACGGCATCGACCGCCTTTTACAATCCGCCCTCGGCAGACGGGACGCGGCCCGGCATCTATTACGTCAATCTGGTCGACATGAACCAGACGCAGAAGGTGCAAGTGGCGGGGATCGCGGCGCACGAGGGCGCGCCCGGGCATCACTTCCAGATTGCGCGCCAGCAGGAACTGGTCGGCATTCCCAAGTTCCGCCGGTTCGGCGGCTATGGCGCGTTCATGGAGGGCTGGGGCCTGTATTCGGAGCGGCTGGCGAACGAAATGGGGGTGTACAAGGATCCCTATGCGCGGTTCGGTATGCTGTCGTTGCAGGTGTGGCGTGCGATCCGGCTAGTGCTCGACACGGGGATCCATTCCAAGCGGTGGACGCGCGAGCAGGCGATCACCTATTTCAAGGGCAACAGCTCGGTGTCGGATACCGACATCGCGCGCGAGGTGGACCGCTACTTCAACTGGCCGGGGCAGGCGACGAGCTACATGGTTGGCCAGCTGCGGATCGCGGAGCTGCGCAAGCGCGCGGAGCGTGAGCTCGGGCAGCGGTTCGACATTCGCGATTTCCACGAGGCGGTGCTGAGCCAAGGCGCGCTGCCGCTCGACGTGCTGGAGGAGCAGGTTAACCGCTACATCGCGACGCGGCGCGCCGGCTGACGGGTGACCGCTTAAGCGGCGGCGTAGATCCGGTCGAGCACGTGCGCCACGTCGACGAGGCGCTCGGCGGCCGGATCGAAGCGCGCGCCGGCGGCGAGCCGCGTCGCCCAATCGGCGGCGGCGCGACCGCCCCAGTCGTCGGGCGGGCTGGTCAGCGTTTCGGTGCTGGTGCCGCGGTAAAGCTCGGCGGTGAAATCGTAGAACGAGCCGTCGACGTTGCGGAGCGCGGCGCCGCCGTCTGTGCCGTAGAAGATCGCGGCAATGTCGGCCTCGCGGCCGGCGTGCAGCCGCCAGGAGCACGCGAGGCGAACGACGGGGCCGTCTTCGAGCGCGAAGCTGGCGACGGCGAAGTCCTCCACCGCTGTCCCGTCTGCGATCGGCGCGCCGTCGGCGGTGAGCGACGCAGTGACGGGGCCGCGGAGCGCGGGGAAATCCATCGCCCACAAGGCGAGATCGACGAGGTGGACGCCGAGGTCCATCACGCATCCGCCGCCCGAGAGCGCGCGATCGTAGAACCACGGCTTGTCGGGGCCGTAGGCGTTGTGGAACGTCAGGTCGATCGCATGGACGCGGCCCAGCGCGCCGCTGCGCACCAGATCGGCGATCCGCGCCATGCCGGCGGTGAATCGATAGGACAGGTCGACCGCGAGGAGCCGATCGGCGGTGCGCCCGGCGTCTACCACCGCGCGCACTTCGCGTGCGGTGCGGCCGAGCGGCTTCTGGCAGAAGACGGCGACGCCGGCGTGCAGCGCGCGGATCGATTGCTCGGCATGCAGCGCGCTGGGCGTGGCGATGACGAGGCCGTCGAGATCGTGCGCGAGCAGATCGTCGAGCGACTCGCAGATGATGGCGGCGGGGGCGAGCGCGGCGGCTTCACGCTGCATCTCCGGCGAGGGATCGCTGATCGCGGCGACCTCTATCAAACCGGTGTCGGCAATTGCGGCCATGCGGTGGCGGCCGATCCAGCCGACGCCGAGGAAGCCGACGCGCGGCGGGCGGGCCGCCTCAATCATAGGTCACCAGCGCCTTCACGAAGCCGCCGGGCTTGTCGCGCGTCGCATCGAGCGCCTCGCCGACGCGGTCGAGCGGATAGACGTGCGTGTACAGCGGCGTCGGGTCGATCCGGCCGGATGCCACCGCGTCGACCGCTTCGCGCAGGCCGCGCAGGCAAATGGCGGGATCGCGTTCGTGTGCGTTGATGACGTCGATCCCCTTCCAGTTCCACGCCTGCATGTTCACTTGGCGGGGGCCATCCTGATGGTAGCCGGCGATCACCAGCCGGCCGCCTTCGCGCACCAGCTCGCCGGCGAGATCGAGCGGCCATTGCTTGCCGACGGCTTCGATCACGCGATCGCACAGCGCGCCGTCGGTGAGTTGCTTGACGCGCTCGATGATCGCCCAGTGATCGTCCATCACGATTGTCTCGGCGGCGCCGAACGCGGTCGCGAGATCGAGCGAGGAGCGGCGGCGCGAGATGGCGATGACGTGTGCGCCGGCGTCGCTGGCGAGCTTCGTCAGCACTGCGCCGATGAAACCGATGCCGATGATCGCTACTCGCTGGCCGGGAGCGATATCGCTGCGGCGGAAGATGTTGAAGGCGCAGCCGAGGGGTTCGCCGGGGAACGGCTTGCCGGCGAGCGCGGGCGGGAGCTTCACCACCGCGTCGGCGCGCGCGAGATCGTACTCGGCGAAGCTGCGGCCCGAGAGCGTCGCGACGCGGTCTCCGATCGCGAGATCCGTGACGGCGGCGCCGAGCGCGTCGATGATGCCCCAGCCCTCATGGCCAAGGCCGCCGACGTCGCCGGGGTAGGTTAACCATTCGAGGCCAGCCCATGGCTCGAGGTTCGAGGCGCAGACGCCGCAGCCTTCGAGCCTGATCCGGACTTCGCCGTCGCAGGGCTGCGGCAGCGCGGCGGCGACGATCCGCATGTCGCCGGGCGCGGCGAGTTGCGCGGCGCGCATCATGGTCTCGGCCGTCACCTTATTCCGCCGCTTCCGACAGGCGCAGCGGCGAATCGACGCCGATTTCGCCGGCGAACCATTCGGCGGTGCGCGCGAGCCCGAAATCGACTTGCACCGTCGGCGCCCAGCCAAGCATCGCGGCGGCGCGGCTGATGTCTGGCCGGCGGCGGCGCGGATCGTCCTGCGGCAGTGGCAAGTGGACGACATGGCCGTGCGTGGCGACGATGCTCCGGATGCGTTCGAGCAGCTCGTTGACGGTAAGCTCGATCGGGTTGCCGAGGTTGACCGGCTCCAGCCCGTCGATGTCACTTTCCATGAGGCGGATCAGCCCATCGACCATGTCGCTGACGTAGCAGAAGCTGCGCGTCTGCGTGCCATCGCCGTGGATCGTGATGTCGCCGCCGGCCAGCGCCTGGCAGATGAGGTTGCTGACGACGCGGCCATCCTCCGGGTCCATGTTGGGGCCATAGGTGTTGAAGATGCGCGCGACGCGTACTTCCGCGCGCCCGAGACGAGCGTAATCGAACGTCAGCGCCTCGGCGGCGCGCTTGCCTTCGTCGTAGCAGGCGCGCGGGCCGGTGCAGTTGACCGAGCCGCGATATTCCTCCTGCTGCGGGTGCATTTCAGGATCGCCATAGACCTCGCTGGTGGAGGTGAGCAGGAAGCGCGCGCCGGTCTGTTCGGCGAGCCGCAGCAGATGGTGCGTGCCGATCACGTTGGTGAGCATCGTGTGTTCGGGATCGGCCTGATAATGCGGCGGCGAGGCGGCGCAGGCGAGGTTGTAGACGCGCGAGATCCGCGCGGCGCGCGCCGTGACCCCGGCGGGCAGCGGATTCACCACGTCCGCCTCGACGAAGTGGAAGCCGGGCAGTTGTTCGAGCCCGCGCAGGTTGGACGGCCGCGCGGTCTGCAGATTGTCGAGGCAGATCACCTCGTGGCCGCGCTCCAGCAGCGCCCGGCACAGATGCGAGCCGATGAAGCCGGCGCCTCCGGCGACCAGCGCGACATTACGCGTCACATCACTCATTCGCTGTTCCTTGAAAGGCGGATCGTCGGTCATGCCGCACCCGCCAGCCGGCGCGCCGCAGCGGCTTCGGCGAGATGCGCGTCGAGTTCGGCCGCGCGGTGCGCCGCGGTATGCGCGCCGAGCACGCGGGCGCGCGCGCCCTCCCCCATCGCGGTCGCGTCCGCGCCGGTGAGCGCAGCGATGACGGTGGCAGTATCGTGCGCGATCAGGATTTCGCGATCGGGCGCGAACAGCTGATCGAGGCCTTCCCACGCGTCCGACACGATCGGCGTGCCGCACGCGCCGGCCTCGAACAGCCGCACCGACGGCGACCAGCCGGCGGCGATCATGTCCGCGCGAGTCACGTTCAGCGTGAAGCGCGAGGCGGAGTAGAAAGCGGCGTGCTCGGCGGGCGGCAGATGCTCGATCCGCTCGACATTGGTGGGCCAGGCGATGTCGGCGGGATATTGCGGCCCGGCGACGACGAAGCGGTACTGCGGCAATGCGCGGGCAGGCTCCAGCAGCAAGCGATCGAGCGTCGGCTGGCGATCGGGGCTGTAGGTGCCGAGGTAGGACAGATCCCAGCGCTTGGGCTCACCCGTCGGTGCGTAGAGCGCCGAATCGACCGAGCAGTAGAGCGCGCGCGCGGCTGGCGCTCCGTAGCGCTGCTCCAGCAGGTCGAGCGTCGGGCCGCCGGTGAACGACAGATAGATGTCGTATCCGGGGATGCCCTGCGGCGAGAGATATTCGAAGTCGCCGCGCGCGAGCTTCGCGAGCGTGACTGGCGTGTCGATATCGTAGAAGGCGGTGACGCCGCGCGCGGTCTTCTGCACGAAACGGCCGACCGCGACGCCTTCGGGCACGTAGGAGCCGACGATCACGGCATCCGCCTGCGCGATCGTGGCGGTCCAGCGCGCGAGATCGGTGAGATCGGTGTAGAAGGCGAGCTCGCAATAGGCCGGATCGGCGAGGTCGCGCTGCGTCGCGTACCAGGGAACGTCGCGTTCGAGGAATAGGATGTCGTGCCCGCGCGCGGCAAACGCCTTCAGCAACGCGCGGAACGTGGTCGCATGACCGTT
Organism: Sphingomonas radiodurans; assembly: GCF_020866845.1. Lineage (NCBI taxonomy): Bacteria > Pseudomonadati > Pseudomonadota > Alphaproteobacteria > Sphingomonadales > Sphingomonadaceae > Sphingomonas > Sphingomonas radiodurans. The sequence goes on along the minus strand of NZ_CP086594.1, from coordinate 1,799,585 downwards.
GCCCCAGGCGGACGACAGGCTGAGCCCGAGGACGACGAGCTTCATGCGGCCTCCCGCTGGCGCTGCGCATGATCCTTGAACAGGCGATCGACCTGCGCGCCGCGCAGCGTGTAGGTGTGATCGGCGAGCACACGAGCGAGCGCGGCGCGGCCGATCGATGTCGCCCGCTCGGGCGTGAGCGCAGCCATGTGATCGGCGACATCCTGCCCGTCGCGCGCCACGAGCACCTCGACATCGGGTTCGAGGAACTGCTCGATCCCTTCCCAGGCGTCCGTGATCAGGCAGGCGGCGGCGCCAGCGGCCTCGAAGACGCGTGTGGCGGGCGAGAAGCCGACGTGCGCCATGCTGTCGCGCGCTACGTTGAGGACGGCCTTGGGGGTGCAATTGAAGGCGTTGTGCTCGGCGGTGTAGACGTGGCCGCGGTGGCGCACGTTGTCGGGCATCGACTTGGTTTCCCAGCCATTGCCGCCGATCAGGAACTGGCGTTCGGGGAGCGATGCCGCAGGCCGAAGGAAGAATTCCTCCACGCGGGCTTCGCGATCGGGCAGGCGATTGCCAAGGAAGGCGAGATCGCAGGCGAAGCGCGGATCGGGATCGACCGGGAAGTGCGTCGTGGGATCGAGCGCATTGTAGATCGGCACGCACACTGCGGCGCCGAACTCGCGATAAGCGTTCACCACCGGCGGGCCGCCGCCGTAGGTGAGCACCATATCGATATCGGGCAGCGCGGCGCGCACCGGATGCGCGGGATCGGCGCGCATCTCGTCCAGCGTGGCGGCGGCGTCGACATCCCAGAAGATGCGCAGCGCGCCGGGACGGGCGTGCGCGACCACGCCTTCGAGCAGTTCGCGATCGAACACGCCGACGCCATTGGCCTTGACGACGATATCGGCCGCGCGTGCCTCCGCCAGCACGCCGCGCATCGCGGCTTCGGTGGCGGGATAGACGACCGAGCGTGCCCATTCAGGCGGATCGATGTCGCGATGCTGTTGCCGATCGAACGCGTCGGGCTCGTAGAAGGTGATGTCGTAGCCGCGCGCCGCGAGATCGCGCAGGATGCCGCGGTAGTAGGTGGCGGCGCCGTTCCAGTAGGAGGAAAGCAGGCTGGAGCCGTAGAATGCGATCTTCATGCGACTGTCCTTGCGGGCGTGGGCAGCGCGAGCGTCGCGACGATCGCGAGCAGCTCGTCGACGCGGTGGACACAGGTGTGCCGAGCGTGGATCGTGGCGAGGCCATCGGCGACGAGCGCGGCACGGAGGTCGGGATCGTTGCACAGCGCGCGCAGGTGGCGCGTCATCTCCGTGCCGTTCGTGGCGACGAGATAGTCCGCGCCCGGGCGGAAGAGATGCTCGGCGTCGTCCCACGGGGCGGAGACAAGCGGAATGCCGCACGCCAGCGCTTCGAAGACGCGGATCGTGGGGATGCCGGGGAGGATCGTGGAATAGTAGCGGCGCGGCACGTGGACGGTCGCGAGGTGACGCGCGAAGATTTCGGGGGCGCGGGCGTTGGGCGCCCAGCCGCGATAATTGGCGGCGTAGCGGGCGAGCAGCGCCTTGGCTTCGTCCGGGTAGCGCACGCCGTAGATGTCGAGCGACAGGCCAGCATCGCGCGCGGGGCGGAGGAGGAAATCCTCGATCTCCTGCGTTCGTTCGCCATCGCCCCAATTGCCGACCCAGACGAGCCCCTTGCGCTCGCCTTCGTGCGCCGGGGGATGGAACAGGCGGGTGTCGGCGGCCTCGTGCCAGGTCCACACGCGGTCGCCCCAGCCCCAACGGCGATACACGTCGGACAGTGTTTCGCCGAACGCGAGCACGCCGTCGTAGCCCGAGAGGTCGAAGGCGCGGATCGCTTCGGGATCGCTGACGGCGCGGTGGTGCGTATCGTGGAACAGCAAGGTGAAGCGCCCGCCGGCGGCGCGCAGTGCGCCGATCGCGGCGACGAGCGCTGGCTCGTTCCATTCGTGGACGATCACCAGATCAGCGTCGTCGATCAGTTCGGCCGGATCGGCGGCGGGATCGAAGCTGGTGGAAGTCAGCTCGGGATAGGCGGCGCGATAGGCGTCGAGGCCCGCCTCGCCCGCATCGGCGAGCAGATTGGCGAGGCTCCAGTTGCCGGTGGGTTCGAGCGCGCGCACGTCATGGCCGCGGGCGATCAGATCGCGCAGCACGCCGCGCAGGAAATGGGCGTTGCCGTGGTTCCAGCACGACGCCAGCGAATGCGTGAAATAGGCGATCTTCATGCCGCGACCTGGCGCCTGGTGGCCATCAGGAGGTCACCGAACAGCGCGTCCATCGCGGTTGCCAAGCGATCGGGGGTGAAGTGCGCGGCGCGGCGGCGGGCGAGATCGCCGCGGGCGAGCCGCACTGGCGGGTCGGCGATCAGTTGCTCGATCGCAGCGGCGAAGCCGGCGTCGTCGCGTGGATCAACGAACACGGCGGCGCCTTCCCACAATTCGCGAAACGTGGGGATGTCGGCGAGGATCAAAGGGCAACCGGCGAGTGCTGCCTCCAGCACGGCGAGGCCGAAGGGTTCGTAGCAAGCGGCGGATACGAAGATCGGACGGGCTGCCAGCTGATCGGCGATCGCGGCATCGTCGAGCTGGCCGAGCAGTTCGAGCTGCTGCAGCACGACCGACTCACCCTTGGCGTTGGCGGTTGCGCCGGCGGCGTGGAAGGGCACGTTCAGCCGCGCGGCGACGCGATCGAGCGTGGCGAGGTTCTTGCCCTCGTCCCACAAGCGCCCGGCGGTGAAGGCGACATGTTCGGGTGTGCGGCTGGCGGAGGCGGATGGCGCGCGGCCGTTGTAGACGGCGTGCGGCAGGCGCGGCAGCGCGTAGCGCGACTGGAGCGCGGCGGCGAAGGCGCGGCTCGGCGCGACGATCGCGTCGGCGCGGTCGAGCCCGCGCTGCATCAGATCGGCCTGCCAGGCGATGTCGGAAGGCTCGGGCGCGTCGCCGCGCATCGCCCGCCACCACGTGCCGACGCAGCTATGGCCGGCGGCGACGACGGGCATCGCGAAGACCGCTTCGGCGGCGAGCGCGGGCTGGTTGAGTTGGACGATGTCGGCGCGATGCTGCTCGGCAAGGCGCGCGATCTCGGTGCCGGCGGCGAGGAGCGTCGCGGCGTCGGGCGCGGTCCAGTCGAGCGGCAGGCCCGTATCGATCAACGTGATGTCGGGACCGAGCGTGCGGCGCTGTGCATCGGACGGCGGCGGGCCGAGCGTTGCGATCGTGACGTGGTAGCCGCGCGGGTGAAGCGCACGGGCGAGCTCGACGGCATATTGCCAGACGCCGCCGACGCTGTCCGCGGTGAGGAACAACCGTCGCATCATGCCGCGACCGCGATCGGCGCGTTGATGCCGCGCGCTGCCGCCAGCCAGCGCGCGAGCGCCGCAACGCCGCTGTGCCAATCGACCTTCTCGCCGAGCCCGAGCGCGTGTTCGGCCGCGCGCGTGTCGGCGACGAAATAGCGCTGATCTCCCGCGCGCCAATCGGCGTAGCTTATGTCTACATCGCGCCCGATCAGCGTTCCGATATAGGCGAGCAACGCGCGTAGACTAACGGCATTGGCGGGGCCGCCGCCGAGATTGAACGCACGCCCGGCAACCGCATCGATGTTGCGCCAGGCGGCAACGTACGCGCCGACGGCATCGGACACGTCGAGGATGTCGCGCACCTGATGTCCATCGCCGTAGAGCGTGATCGGTCTGCCTTCGAGCGCGCGGATCAGGAAATGGGCGACCCAGCCCTGATCCTCGGTACCCATCTGGCGCTGACCGTAGATGCAGCTCATCCGCAGCACCGCCGCGCGCAGGCCGAAGCTGCGCGCGTAATCGAGCACATATTGATCCGCGGCGCCCTTCGAGCAGCCATAAGGCGTGTGGAAATCGAGCGGGCGCGCCTCGCCGATGCCGTGCGCGCGGATCGCGGCGTCGACCGGGCGGTAGGCGTCGTCCTCGAGCGCGAAATCGAGATCTGACAGGTCGCCATAGACCTTGTTGGTCGAGGCGAAGATCAGCGGAGTCGTTGGCGCTCGGGTGCGCAGCGCTTCGAGCAGGCCGAGCGTGCTGGCGATGTTGATCGCAAAATCCTCGCGCGGATCGACGAGGCTGGTGGTGACGGCGACTTGCGCGGCGAGGTGGAACACCACCTTCGCCTGCACCGCGACGTCGGCGAGCCGCGGTTCATCGCGGATGTCGGCAACGATCGGCGTGATGCGATCGCCGTGGCGCTGGACCAGCCAATCGAGGTTGGTCTGCACGCCGGCGCGCGACAGTGCGTCGTAGACGATGACGTGATGGCCGTCGGACGCGAGCCGATCGGCGAGGTTCGAGCCGATGAACCCGGCGCCGCCGGTGATGAGAACAGGGCGCGTGTCCGACGCCTCGCTCATGCGACGAGACCGCGCGTTTCGAGTTCGGCGCGCATCTGTTCGACGCGATCCTGCGCGGTCTGCTGCGCGACCCATTCGGCAAGCTCGGCGAGGCCCGACTGGAAATCCTGCCGCGCGGTGAAGCCGAGCTTCTCGGCAGCGAACGACGTGTCGCAGAAACAGTGGCGGATATCGCCCACGCGCGCCTTGCCGACGATCTGCGGCGCGATGTCGTTCTTGCCCATCGCGCGGGCGAGCTCGGTCGCGACCTCGGTAACCGAGCGATCCTTGCCCGAGCCGATGTTGAACGTGCCGCCGGCCGCCTGCGGCAGCACGAGCGCATCGGCGAAGGCGCGCGCGACATCGGTGACGTGGACGAAATCGCGGCGCTGCTCGCCATCCTCGAAAATCATCGGCTGCTGGCCGTTGAGCAGCCGCGAAGCGAAGATCGCGAGCACGCCGGTGTAGGGGTTGGAGAGCGCCTGACCCGGGCCGTAGACGTTGAACAGGCGGAGGCACACGCCCTCCATCCCGTAAGGCGCGGCCATGATGTGCGTGGTGCGTTCCTGCACGTACTTGTTGAGTGCGTAGATCGAGCTGAGGCTGGGGCGCTTCCATTCGGGGGTCGCCATTGGCGTCAACGGGCGGCCTTGCGCATCGACCGGTTCCCAATTGGCGAGCCCGTCACGCAGGCCCTTGCGCGCGGCATCCTCGACCGTTGCGCCGTCGGCGTCGCGGTACAGGCCTTCGCCGTAGATGCTCATCGACGAGGCGGTGACGACGCGGCGCACGGGCTTGTCGATCAGCGCCTCGAACAGCACCGCGGTGCCGACGTCGTTCGTGGAGGTGTAGCGTTCGACCTCGTACATCGACTGGCCGACGCCGACTTCGGCGGCGAGATGAATGACGCTGTCGACGCCGTCGAGCGCGCGCGACACGGCCGCCTTGTCGCGCACGTCGGCGCGGATCAGCTCGGCTTCGGGGTTCAGCAGCTGCGCGCCGTCCGTCTCGCCATGGACCTGTTCGATCATGGCATCGAGCACGCGGACCTCGTTGCCGCGCGCCAGCAACTCGTCAGCGACAAAACGCCCGATGAAGCCGGCGCCGCCGGTGATCAATATCCGTTCCATTGTCCCTCCCGCACGGTCGAGCGACCGGTTCACTTGACAGCGAACGGAAAATTCACCCAGACCAAGCTTCTTCCACCAAGAACATCTTCTTCATCTTCTAAGTTCCAGCAGATCGCACTGATCGATTTGATTGATCTGGATCTACAACTTGGGTTGTACTTACTTGTTTGGAACATGGATGCTCTTGGCCAGTTCAAGCTTCTATGTTGATCCTTCCGATGTGTGTGCGTTGAGCGGCGCGACAATCCTCCTCGCGCGGCACGCCAGCCATGATGAAGTGGGCAAGGTGCTGAGCGGTCGATCGGCGATCCCGATCAACCCCGCCGGCCGCGCCGAGGCGATGCGACTGGCGCGTCGGCTGGTCGACGTGCCGCTGGCCGCGATCTACAGCAGTCCGCGTCGGCGCGCGCAGGATACGGCGGCGATCGTTGCCGAACCGCGTGGCGTGACGGTCGAGACGGCGGACGGGCTCGACGAGATCGACTTCGGCGAATGGCAGGGGCGATCGTTTGACGATCTGGATGGCGATCCCGACTGGGCGCGTTGGAACATGGCGCGCGCAAGTGCCGCGACGCCGGGTGGCGAGACGATGCATGCCGCCACCAAGCGTGCGGTGCGGCACATCGAGGCGGTCGCAGGGGCGGCGCCGGTGCTGTGCGTGAGCCATTGCGACATCATCCGCGGCGTCGTGGCGCATTACCTCGGACTGGACGCGGACCGGTTGCTGGCGTTCGACGTCGATCCGGCGTCGCTGACCGAACTGGCGGTCTATTCGGGTGGCGCGCGCGTCGTGTCGCTCAACGAGCGGCCGCGATGAGCGGGTTGCGTGCCCGGGTGGAGGCGCTCGCGCCGTGGTTCCACAATATCGATCTGGGGGACGGCGTGGTCACCGCGCCCGATCACTTCCTGGGCGATTATCCGCGGTTCAAGTTCGAGCGGTTCGCCGCCGCGCTGCCGACCGATCTCAGCGGCAAGAGCGTGCTCGATATCGGCTGCAACGCCGGTTTCTATTCGGTCGAGATGGCGCGGCGGGGCGCTACGCGGGTGGTCGGGATCGACAGCGACGATCGCTATCTGGCGCAAGCGCGGCTGGTGGCCGACGCGCTGGGGTATGGCGAAATCGAGTTCCGCAACCTCTCGGTGTACGATGTCGCCGCGCTGGGCGAGCGGTTCGACCTCGTGATCTTTATGGGGGTTTTCTATCATCTGCGGCACCCGTTGCTCGCGCTCGACCTGATCCGCGAGCATGTGACGCGCGACATGCTGCTGTTCCAGACGATGCAGCGCGGATCGAACGACACGATCGACGTGCCCGAGAACCACCCGTTCCACATGGCGGGCACGTTCGAGCCGTCGCCGATCTTCGACGAGCCGGCATATCCCAAGATGCATTTCATCGAGCGGCGCTATGCCGACGACTGGACCAATTGGTGGGCGCCGAACCGGGCGGGATCCGAAGCGATGCTGCGCGCGGCAGGCTTCACGATCGAGGCGCGGCCGGAGGACGAAGTGTATCTCTGCCGCGTAGCGCCGGTGCCGTACGGCGATTGGGGGGCGCCGGCGGTTTATCCGGCGCGCGCAGCAAAGGGGAGCGACGCATGATCGAAGCCGCGATGATCTGGAACGAGCCCAACAACAAATCGCATTGGGACCCGGCGCTCGACCCCGATTGGTCGCGCTTTGCCGAGCATGTGATCCGCGCGGGACGTGCGATCCACGCGGTCAACCCGGCGGTGACTCGCGTGCTCGGCGGGATGTCTCCGATCGATCCGCACTGGCTGCGGCGGCTCGAAGGCTATGGCGCGCTCGACGTGGTGGACGCCGTAGCGGTGCATGGCTTTCCGCTCGACTGGAACCTGTGGCCGCTCGCCGCCTGGCCCGACAAGATCGCCGAGATCGAAGCGGTGACCGACAAGCCGGTGTGGGTGACCGAAGTGGGCGTCAGCTCGTTCGGGGCCGAACAAGTGCAGGTGTTCGGGCTCAACGAGACGGCGGCGCTGCTGAAGCACCGCGTGCCGCGGATCTTCTGGTATTCGCTGTTCGACCTGCCGGTGAGCTGGGGCGCCGAGACGCGGCATCGCGAGGCGGAGGGATCATCGTATTACCGGCATTTCTACCTCGGGCTGATCCGCGAAGATGGCACGCCTAAGCCGTCGCTCGAGGCCTATGCCAAGCACGCAGCGGATGTCGGGCTGATGCAATGGTTCCACTATGAGGATCCACGGCTCGACGAGGCAGTGGCGTGGATGAAGCGGCTGGGCACCCGGCATATCCGCACCGGCCTGTCGTGGGCGGACAGCTTCCGGCCGAACGCGATCGACTGGTTCGATCGGCAGATGGAGGCGCTGAGCGATTTCGAGGTGACGGTGACGTTCTGCTTCACGCCCGCGCACCTCGGGCTGGCGCCGCACCACACGAGCCCCGCCGCTGACCCGCAGGGGTTCGCCGATTTCTGCGCCTGGATGATCGATCGCTATGCGCCGGCGCAGCCGCAGAAGGTGGCGGCGTCGATCCCGGTGACGGTGGATACGCGCGTCGACGCCTCGCCGTTCGCGACGCTGCACTTCGATCGCGACGAGCGGCTGGCCGGCGAACGCAGCGCCGCCTGAGTCTATTCACGCACCACGCACAGACCGATCGCGGCGAGGCAATCGACCTGGGAATAGGCGGGGGTATCGAGTTCGTCGCCGTAGATGTCGGGATCGAGCAGGCGATAATCGTGGCTGAAGCCGATTGCGGGCATCGCTTCGCGCAGCGCGTCGCGCAGCACGTCACGCCCCCCAACGATCGAGACGCCGGTGTGCATCACGAAGCGCCCGCCCGGCGCGAGCTTCTGGATCGCCGCGAGCGTCCAATCGAGCGAGAGGCGGCCGCCGTACAGATCGCCGCCGTCGCGATAGGCGCGGCGGCCGGGGTCGATCATGAACGGCGGGTGGGTGACGATGAGGTCGAAGCTGCCATCTACCTCCGCGATCGAACTGGCCTGGACGGTGTGGTGGTCGATCCCAGCGGCGGTCGCGTTCACGGCGGCGAGCGCGAGTGCCTTGGGGTTGATGTCCGCGATGGTCAGTGTCGCATTGCCGTGGAGCGAGGCGGCGACGATCCCGCCGACCCCGGCCCCTGCGCCGTAATCGAGTATGCGCGCGGGTTGTGGCAGCCCGGCAATGGTGCGCGAGATGTAATCGGCGAAACGGTAGCTGTCGGGGCCGAGGAACACCGAATCCTGCGCGCTCGTCGGATACGGCGAATGGGCGAAGAGGCAGCCGAACAGTGCGGATACGCGCACGCCAGCCTTGACCATCCCGTCGGGCCGCCGATCGAGCAGGCCGGCGGCGTCGAGTGTGACGATGATGTCGGCCGGGATCTCGGCGGGCGCGCAGGGGATGCTCCAGCCGAGCAGATCGGCGACGGTGGTGCCGGCCTGGCGATCGGGCCGCGCGAGGATACGCGCGTGCGAAGCCGGCGTCGGGGCGAGGAAATCGTATTCCCGGGTTCGCAGCAGCGTCAGGAGGCGGAGCAATGCGGCGTGCTGCGCCTCGTTGCCGGCGTCGGTGACGGGGGTGATCTGAAGTTCGGTCATAGGTTCACGATCGATCGAGGGAGAGGCAATGATGAGGGATAGGCGCGGTAGTCATGCGGCTTGCTGTTCGCGGATGGGCTGGGCGGCCGTGGTTTGAATCGCGCGCCAGTGTGCGGCGAAGTCGGCGATGGCGGCGGTCAGCGGGCCGAGCGAGGCGACGTGGCGGCTCTGCAGCCCGCACGAGCGCGGGCGCGGCGCCGTCCAACCGAGCTGCACGCCCGGCACGCCGATGATACGACCCGGGTCATGGCCGAGCGCGCGCGCGATCAGCCGGGCGAAGTCCGCCCATGACAGGCTGGTATCGTTGGCGAGATGGCGGATGCCCTGTTCGCCGTCGATCAACAGATCGAGCACCGCGGCGGCAAGCGCGGGCACATAGCTTGGCGACATCACCTGATCGTCGGCGGCGGTGAAGGTCTCGCCGGCGCTCAAGGCCTGCGCGACGGCATGGGCGAAATTGTGCGGATCGTGCGGCGAGAAGAACGATGCGGTGCGAATCACCAGCGGGCAATAGCCATAGGCGAGGCTGCCGGCTTCAAGCTCGACCTTGCTACGGCCGTAGACACACAGCGCGTGCGGCAGATCATCCTCGAGATACGCGCGGCCCAGCGTGCCGTCGAACACCAGGTCGCTGGAGAGGGCGACCACCGGGATGCGGCGCGACGCGCATTCGGTGACGAGGCGAAGCGCGGCGGTGACATTGCTGGCGCGGCAGGCATCGGCTTCGCCTTCGGCGTCGTCGACGCGCACCCAACCGGTGGCGTTGATCACTGCCCAGGGCTTGATCCGGTCGAGCGCGGCGGCGACCGACGCGCGATCGCCGAGGTCGCACTCGGCGCGCGTCGTGAGGCGATAGGCGATGCCACGCGCGGCGCAGGCACGCGCCAGCGCCTGCCCCAGCGTGCCGCTGGCGCCGCAGATCATCAGCGGCTTGGCCGGGTCGACGCGATGGTCGCGGTGGCCGCTCGCGTCCGCGACGCGCGGCGCGCGGGCGAAGATCAGCCGCTCGGGTCGCTGCCACCAACCGGGCTGATCGACCACCGCTTCGGCGCCATCCTCAGCAATCGACTGCCATTGTCGAGCGAGCGCAGTGGGGCGGACGATGCCGCCAGTGACGTCGAAGAGGCCCGACTCGTACACGCCGGGGCGCGTGATCAGTGTGTTCCAGTCCTGGCAGCCAAAGACCGACCAGGCGGTAACGGCGCGCACGTCCACCCCGGCAGCGCGCGCCTGCGTTGCGGCGCTCCAGGCCTGGCGCGTCCAGCGCATCTGTTCTTCGCGCGTGCAGCCGAGATGAACTTCGGTGAGCGCCACGGGCAAGCCATAACGCTCCCACGCTTCGCGCAGCGCACCAGCGAAGGGCTCGGGAGCCGGATCGAGCGCACGGACGGCCGGCACGTCGCTGAAGGGCTGTTCGGCATCCAGCGCGCACGGCTCGCCGGCGTAGCGTTGGATGCGGTGATCGAGGAAGCGATCGCTGGTGGGATAATGGTTGATCCCGATGATGTCCGGCGGGCACGGATCGTCGGCGATGGTCCGCAGCCGGTCACCGAATCCGATCGCGCAGAGCCGGCGCCACAGGGGGTGCCCGCTGGTCACGCGGCCGCACAGCAGATCCCACCCGATCCAGCGGCGCTGATTGTCGAAGGCCGCGCGCTGCGCCAGCGGCTCGGTTGCCCAGGCGCGGCCGAGATCGTCGGTCTGGATCAGCCGCGCGGTCGGCGTGACGGCGCGGATCGCGCGCATCGACAGCCGCGTGGCGTCGATCTGATTCAGCAACGCGCGCCAGAAGGCGGTCTCATCGCGCGCATGCGGATACCAATGGCCGTAGAGCGCGGAGAAGCGCGCGGTCGTGACGGGTTCGTTGACCGGGGTCCAATCCTCGATCCACGGATATCGTTCGGCGGCAGCCGCAGCGTGACGCGCGAGGCCGGTTGCGAAGCCGTCGTCGAGCAGGTTGGTGTAGCGCGGCCCGCTGCCGTGGTGGACCAGCCCGCCGATCACACGCAGCCCAAGATCGCGCAGCCGCGCCATCCGCGTGTCGCACCAGTCCCAGTCGGCGACATCGGGCGAGTCCGGCGACACGCGTTCCCACAGCAGCGGGTAGCGGATCGCGGTGAAGCCGAGCGCCGCCAGCCGATCGAGATCGTCGAGACGATCATGGTGACCGGTTCGCCGAAGCTGATCGGTGTACGTGTCGCCGACACGGCTGACGGTGCATTCGATGCCGCACCAACGTTCGAGGTCGTCCAAGCACGGTCTCCGTTCCGGAAGTCATAACGGCGCACGCATGGCGCCGTTGCGCCGTCACCCACCAAATCGTCTAAATGCAGGTTAACCGTAGAATAGTTGTGGGAACCGAAGGGCTTGTCGAACCTTGGATTGCGTAAACAGCAGGGATGCAAATTATGGATATGCGGGTCCAGGAAGCCAAGTTCGGTCTGACGCAGGTTAAGAATACAGAGCCCGACAGTGCCAGCCTGATCTGCTTTAGCCACTTACGTTGGAATTTTGTATTTCAACGTCCACAGCATCTGATGACTCGACTTGCGGTTGATCATGCAGTGATCTTCTGGGAAGAGCCGACCTATGCCGCACCTGATGCGACGCCGCGCGTGTGCCGCGAGCGGGACGCGAAGTCGGGCGTGACGGTGATGACGCCCGTATTGCCATGGGGGCTTCCGGCCGATGAGGAGCAGGCGATTCTCAAGTCGCTGCTGGACGCCGAACTCGCATCGCTGCCGCCGGTTGCGGTGCGCTGGTATTATACGCCGATGATGCTGCCGTTCTCGACGCATGTCGTGGCCGACTGCACGGTCTACGACTGCATGGACGAGCTTTCCGCGTTCAAGAATCCACCCGCCGGCCTTCTCGATCGCGAGCGTGATCTGCTTGCGGCGGCGGACGTGGTGTTCACCGGTGGGTCGAGCCTGTACGAGGCGAAGAAGGACCGTCACGACAACGTCCACGCTTTTCCCTCCAGCATCGAAGCGGCGCATTTTGGCGCGGCGCGCGGCGCTGTCGCCGAGCCGGAGGATCAGGCGCGGATCCTGGGCCCGAAGCTCGGCTTTGCCGGCGTGGTCGACGAGCGGATGGACATCGACCTGCTTGCGGCGCTCGCCGATGCGCATGACGACTGGTCGATCGTGGTGATCGGCCCGGTGGTGAAGATCGATCCGGCGTCGCTGCCCAAGCGCCGCAACCTGCACTTCCTGGGCGGGCGCGACTATGCCGAGCTGCCGGCGTACATGAGCGGATGGGACGTCGCGCTGATGCCGTTCGCGCTCAACGAAGCGACGCGCTTCATCAGCCCGACCAAGACCCCCGAATATCTCGCCGCCGGCTGCCCGGTGGTCTCGACCCCGATCACCGATGTGGTGCGCCACTATGGCCATCTGGCGGCGGTGCAGATCGCGGGCACGGCGGAGAAGTTCATTTCCGCCTGCGAGACGGCGGTCGCGTCGCGCGACGATTTGTCGTGGCGCGCCGAAGCGGACGAGCAGCTCGCGCGCGGGTCTTGGGCCGGGACCGTGCTCGAGATGGGTGCGCTGATCGCGATCGAACGTGCAACCGCCCATTCGGTCGAACGGATCGTTTCGCCGACGCGCTGGCCGGCACCGGCGACCACGGATCACGACGTGATGGTGGTCGGGGCCGGGTTCGCCGGCGCAGTGATGGCGCGGCAGCTGGCGGAAGCCGGGTTCAAGGTGCTGGTGGTCGATCGGCGACCGCATGTCGCGGGCAATGCCTTCGATCGGCGCGACGATGCGGGGCTGCTGATCCACCAATATGGCCCGCACATCTTCCACACCAATTCGGACGATGTGTTCGCTTACCTGTCGCGCTTCACGGCGTGGCGGCCGTACGAGCATCGCGTGCTGGCGAGCGTCGGCGAGCAATTGGTGCCGATGCCGATCAACCGCACGACGCTCAACATGCTCTACGATGCGAAGCTCGAGACGGAAGACGAGGTCGAAGCCTTTCTCGCAGCGCGCGCCGAGCCGGTCGATCCGATCCGCACCTCTGCCGATGTGGTGATCTCGCGCGTCGGGCAGGAACTCTACCGCACCTTCTTCCGCGGCTATACGCGCAAGCAATGGGGCCTCGATCCGAGCGAGCTCGACAAGTCGGTCACGTCGCGGGTGCCGACGCGCGCCAACACCGACGATCGCTACTTCACCGATACACATCAGGCGATGCCGGCGGACGGCTATACGCGGATGTTCGAGGCACTGCTCGATCATCCCGAGATCGAGCTGCTGCTGGGGGTCGATTACAAGCAAGTGCGCGATGCTTATCCGCACGATCATCTGGTGTTCACCGGCCCGATCGACGAGTTCTTCGGTCATCGCCACGGCAAGCTGCCGTATCGCTCGCTGACCTTCCGCCACGAGACGATCGATCGCGAATGGCTGCAGCCTGTGGCAGTGGTCAATTATCCCGACGAGGCGGTGCCGCACACGCGCATCACCGAATACAAGCATCTGACCGGCGACACGTCCACGGTGACGAGCCTGACGTACGAATATCCGAGCGAGGAGGGTGATCCCTATTATCCGATCCCGCGCGAGGAGAATCAGGTGCTGTTCAAGCGCTACGAGGCGCTCGCGCTGGCGGAGGAGGACGTGACGTTCGTTGGGCGGCTGGCGACATATCGCTATTACAATATGGACCAGGTGGTCGGGCAGGCACTTGCGACCGCGCGGCGGTTGATCCCGCGGTTGCGCGCTCGCCTCGAGGTGCCGGAGCTGACCGCCGAGGCAGCCGAATAGGACGGAGCGTTGTGCTGGAGGCCGCGTTCGGCTTCCGGCACTAACCGCTGCGCCGCTGCCAAGAGGAACGATACCGATGAATGATTCCACCCCCCGCCTCTACGGCATGGCCGATTCCTCCAACCGCCAAGATGCGGCGGAAAACGGCATGCGGGGCGAAGGCGCCGCCGATGTCGAGGGACCAACGTACCACCGCACGATCTCACCCGCGGACCAGCCGCCGATCGAAGTGGAGCAGGTTTCCGGCGTAGCGTTCGCCGAAGAAACCCGAATCGCGCCGCATGGTGGGACAGCCCCTGCGGCGGCCCCTGCCCCATCGCTCGAACCGCTTCCCACACCCGCGCCGACACCGTCGGCCTGGCCGTGGATCGTCGTGTCGCTGACGCTGGGCTATATGGCAGGGCGCCGGCGCGCGCGGGGCGAACGGGTCGTCGCGCAGCCGGTGACGGTCGGAAGCTTCCGGCGCGAGCTCGATCAGGTGCTTGTGTGAAACGCCTGGGCTTCGTGGCTTGGCTGCAGGACGGTGAGGCCTGAGCCGCTGACGGTGATCGATCCGTCGTCCAGCCGCCTGGCCAGATCGACGCCGTCGCGATAGCCGCTGTCCCAGCGATAGCGCACCGACGTGGGCGAGAAGTCCATCGCCTTGCCCGCGACCTCGCGCTGCTGATTGCCATAGGCAAGCCGCACCAGCGTGACGGGGTGCGCACGATGGGCCTCGCTGATGGCGTATAGCTCCTGCCAGCGCGCGATCGTGCGGCGGGACTGACAGGCGAAGACCAGATCCTGCGCGCGGCCGATCACTTCGCCGAGCGTGTCGGGCCGTGCGCCCGCCAGCGGCAACAGGTCGATCGCGATGCACAATGTCGGCGCCGTCGGCGGCTCGGACAGCACCGGATCGAGCGGCAGATTGGCCGACAGGCCGGCATCGACGAACATCTGCCCGTCGATCTCGACCGCCGGGAAGGAGGGCGCCAACGCCGCGCTGGCGCGGATGTGCTCGGCACCGACGGTGCGGTCGCGCGTGTCGAACGCGACGTCCTCGCCAGTGTCGAGATCGACCGCGGTGGCGGTGAAGCGGACCGGACCGGTGTTGAGCCGGTCGAAATCGACCAATTGTTCCAGCGTGCCGGACATCGGGCTGGTATCGAACAGCGCCGGGATGCTGCTGCTGACGCCGATCAGCGAACTGCCGAGCGGCGCGAACAGGCCCGGGCGGCCGACGAGCAACGTGCCGATTGCCTCGGACGTGCGTCGCCAGCTGTCGGGCATGCTATCCCACCAGCCGGGCCAGCCCATGGCGGGGGTCTCGGGCCGCCACAGGTCGACGAGGTTCGGCAGGCGCTGCTCGGGCGCGTTGCCCGCGATGACGGCGCCGTTGTTGGCGCCGACCGAGGCACCGACCACCCAGTCGGGCTCGATGCCGTGTTCCTGCAGCGCCTGGTAGACGCCCGCCTGATAGGCGCCGAGTGCATTGCCACCGGCGAGGACGAGAACGATGCGATAGTCTTGCTTCGTCGCCACGGCTTATCGGCTCGCCTGGTTCTTGCCCGCGCCTGGCCGCGATGCGCCGGGCTTCGTCACGGGATCTTCAGCGACGTCGCCGCCGCTGCCATGTACTTCGCCGCTCGCGGGATCGACCGATGCTCGCGCACCGGCCCCCTCACCCGCGTGCGAAGGATCGGCGTCCACCGCGCCGCTGGGGTCGGCCAGCCGCAGCGCTTCCTCGCGTTCGCGCGAATAGGTCTGACCCGACACGCCGCCTGCATGATCGAACGCATTCTTGGCGGCGCGCCGATCGGGGTCGACGGCAGGATGGTCATGCCGGGCCGTCATCATCAGACCTTTGCGGCGCTCGAACCGCCCTCGGCGTACAGCGTCGCATAGCGGCGCGTGACCATCGGCAGCGCGTCCTCGAGCCACTGTGCCATGGCCTCTTCCTCGCCGAGCGACTGCTTCAGCAGCGGGGTGAACTGGGCAAAGCCGCCGTCCTCCGCCATCACCAGCAGCGATTTGTAGGCAGCGATCTCGAAATGCTCGAAGGCGTAATTGGCGAAGCTATTCTTGATGATCTCGTCACCGGCGACCGAATGCGCCACTGCCGCCATGCCGCCCGACATGCTGAGCACGGTATCCTTGAGCCCCGAACTGCTCGTGCCGAACGTCGCCAGAATCTCGTCGAGGCGCTGGATCTGCTGGTTCGTTTCGTCGATGTGGAGGCGCAACCGATCGGCGACCTCGGGATAATTCTCGATCCGCTCGACCTGCGGCGTGATGATCGACAGCGCCTGCTTTTCCACCGCATGCGCGTTGGTGAGGCCTGTGATGAAGAGTTCCTGCATGGTTTCTTGTGGGATCGTCATGGTCGTTCCTTCCTTGAGCGGCGATCGGGTGATCGCCGATGGGGTGATGAATCGTCAGAGCGGGTGGCCCGCGTGGCAGTGTTCGAATTCCACCGGATCGTGCGAGCAGGTGATCGTCACGTCGCCACGCTGCTCGATCGAAAGTGCGCGCAGCCGTTCCTGATTGCGCAGGCGGCTCGTCGCATCGACTTGCATCAGCCGCTGGTAAGCGCGCAGCCCCGGCGTGCAGTGACGGCGTGCCCGGCGCATCTCGCCGCGGTAGAAATAGGCGTCGCCGGCGTGCAGGAGCCAGTGGCCGTCGTCGCGCCGGACCGCGACACCGGCGTGCCCCCAGGTGTGGCCGGGCAGCGGCACGAACAGGATCTCGGGCGGCAAGCCCTCCAGATCACGCACCGTATCGAATCCGAACCACGGCTCACCGCGCGCGCCATACCGTCGCCAGTGCTGGACGTTGTCCAGCTGCGGCCCGCGCCAGCGATTGCGCGCGACGAACCCCGCCTGCGGCCCGGTGGCATCGTCATATTCGCGCTGCATGACGTGAACCATCGCGCCGGGGAAATCCTCGAGCCCGCCGGCGTGATCGAAATCGAGATGCGTGACGATGATGTGCCGCACGTCTGCCGGGCGGTGGCCGAGCGCCTCGATCTGCCGGATCGCGGTTTCGGACTCGCGCAGCTGAATGTTGAGCATCAGCCGCCACGGCCGCGGGACGCGCGGGTCATGCCGTGCATGCGGATTGGCCACGTCGCGCAGGCCGAAGCCAGTGTCCACGAGCACGAGCCCGTGCGCGTCGGTTTCGATCAGCAGGCAATGGCCGACCAAGGTGGCCAAGGGCGCGGCGCTGCGGCCGTCGAACAACGCGCCGCCCAACGGGCAATCGGTGCCGCAGTTCAGATGATGGATGCGCAAGCCAGCGTCTCCGTAATCGGCGGGCGGGCAAAGCACCGAAGCGCCTGCCCGCCCGCGGACGATGTCAGGCGATCTGCTTGTCCTGCGCGCCGCTGTCGGGGCGAGCTGGCCCAAGGATCGGTTCGGGCCCGAGCGGCTGGTTCTGGAAAACGGTGAATTCGCCCTTGCCGTCGATCGTCGGACCGCTCGTCCAGCGGCCTTCGGGCACCGAGCCATCGACCGAGGTGGCGTAGAAATTATAGTTGTTCGCCTCGTCTTCCATTCCCTGCGGGAAGGAATTGGGGATCGGCAAATTGGCGGCGGGCCCGCCGAGCTCCTCCAGCACCGCGAGCCATTGCTGCTGATGCATCGTGTCGCGCGCGATCATGTAATGCAGCATCTTCTTCATGCCTTCGTCCTCGGCGGCATTGAAGAGACGCACCGCAAGCACGCGTCCGGTGCTTTCCGCAGCGACGTTGCAGTACATGTCGGCGGCGACGTTCCCGCTGGCATAGACGTGGCTCATGTTGAAGGGCACGCCATCGGAATCGATCGGCATCGCCGCGAGACCAGCCGACAGCAGGTTTTTGTGGATCATGCCTTCGATCGCATGGCGGCCGTTGCCACCACCCATCACGGCGCCGACGATGCTGTCCGTCACACCCTCTTCCTGCACCGATGCCGGGGCGGTCTCGAGGTTCATCGCGACAGCGGTCGCGAGCATCTCGATATGGCCGATCTCTTCGGTCGCGGTATGCAGCAGCATGTCGCGATACTTGGTGGTCGGCGCGCGATTGCCCCACGCCTGGAAGAAATATTGCATGCAGACGCGGATCTCGCCCTCGACGCCGCCGATTGCCTGCTGAAGCATCCGCGCGAATTGCGGGTTGGGTTTCGTAACGGTCACGGGGTATTGGAGCCGCTTGTCATGGTAGTACATGAATGATCTCCGTCCTGGTCGAGTCTGTGGCTAGGCTTGACGGCCTGGCGACTGAACGGACGAGCAACGGGTAAGTCGCGTTCTCTTTTGGGAGAACGCCTTTTTTCACAGTAACTTAAATTGTACTTTGCAGTTTATAATCTATGTCACGCTTGTTCGACATCGGTTTAAGATTTGATCTGCATCAGGACACGCATGTTGCCTGCGCGACGGGGGCATGATTCAGACAAGCGCACGGACCCTGAGGCGAGGCGATGCTCGGCGGGTTGCATTTTATGGGCCCTGCGATCACGGGAGAGCGAGAAACCACAGCGGGTGGAGCGAGGGATGACGAAGACGCTCGGTCTGCCAGCCGGCAGCTTCCGCCTGCTCAGTGCGACCACCACGACCAAGCTTGCCCAACGGATGCTCGCATCCGACCGGGTGATCGCCGGCGTGTCGCCGTTGCTGACCAACGCAATCCCGCGCGAGATCCTGCTGTCCTTGCTGGTTGCCGAGGACTCGGCGCGTTATATCAGCCGAGCCGAGCTCGACCTATCCGAAGGCCCATCGGAGGCGATCATTACGCGGTGGATTACCGTGCTGCTGCACGAAGACCTGATCGAAGAACGCGCGGGCATGATCGCACTGACACCGACGGGCTATGACATGATCGTGCGGACACTCGAGGGCATCTACGCGGCGCAGCGCACGTTAGATTGAGCGCCGCACCGCTGCGCTCAGTGCACGCGCAGCAACGGCGCGAGCACGGCAGCGACGTTGGGCGCCTTGAACGGCTTTTCCACCCAGGCGACGTTGCTGAACCGATCGGGCAATGCCCATTGATCGTAACCGGTGACGAAGGCGAACGGGATATTCCTCTCGGCCAGCATGTCGGCCACCGGAAAGATCATGTCGCCGCGCAGATTGATGTCGAGGATCGCCGCGTCGATGCCGGTGTCCGCAGCCACCATCTCGGCGGCATGCCGTACGCTCGCAACGGGGCCGATCACCTCGGCTCCTGCCGCACGCAGTGCCTGCGAAAGGTCTGCCGCCAAAAGATATTCGTCCTCGACGACGAGAACCCGGCGCCCCTCCAGCCTGTGCTCATCCATCTCTCATTTTCCCCTCGTCAATGATCTGCCACACGGTCATCTAACGCAGATGCTGAACGTTACGGAGATCGAACATGCCTGTCGGTTTCGAAAAGGTAACGCCGGGCGCGTGCATTCGTGCCTAATTAGATCAAGCCACGGCACTTCGAGCCCCGTCAATTGGTTCAACCGTCGTTGCTAGAGCCGAATATCAAGATATTACGGGACACTCGGGCAACGGTGGCGCGTTCAAGCGCGCATCACCCCTTATTTGGCGATGTAGGTACGTGATAGAGAATGTCCCTGAGCCGCATCGGCTCGATACAGGCGCAGGCGCGGCAAGCTCTTCGCCGGACGAGATCGAGCGGCTGCGCATCGAGCTCGCATCGGTGCGGCGTCAGCTGACGAAATATGAGCGCGAGCGCGCCGAAGCGGTGGAGCGCGAGAAACTGCTCCGGGCGGAGCTTCAGCATCGCGTCCGCAACATGCTCGCGGTGATCCGCTCGATCTTTTCGCGGACGATCGAATCGGGCCACTCGTCGGCGGATGTCGCCGATCACTTCCGCGGGCGGCTGGATGCGCTTGCCCGCTTCCAGGTGGCGCGCGGCGTGAACCCGCTTGGGCCGAGCTATCTCGAAGATATCGTGCGCGATGAATTTCAAAGCTTCGAATTCGACGAACGGATCGAGATCGAAGGCGAGGACGTGGCGATCCCGAACGACGTGGCGCAAGCGCTCGGCCTCGCGATCCATGAGCTGGCGACCAATGCGGTGAAGTTCGGTGCGCTTTCGACCCCAGACAAGCGCACCCGCCTCAACGTGCGATGGCATACAGCCGACGGCGACCTCGTCGTCGAGTGGCTGGAGAGCGGCGTAGCGGTGCTCGCGTCCGTCCCGGTGCGCCGGGGATTCGGACGCGAGTTCATCGAGCATGCCCTGCCCTATCAGGTTGCGGCGAGCACGCGTTTCGATCTGCTGCCGGGCGGCATTTCATGCCGGATCGCCATTCCGCTGCAGGCGCGGCCAGAGCCGAATCCGAGCATACGCAATTGGTTCTGAACTATCCCGTGATTCGAGACGTTAGCGTGAGATGAACCGACACCTCCAATCGTTCCCCGATGCCGCCGCCATGGGCCGGCTGAGCCGGCTCGCCTCGCTGGACGCGGATGAGCTCGACGCCTTGTCGTCGGCTGGTGCGACACGGCGCAAGACTGCAGCGCATCGCGAGATCATGGCAGAGGGCAAGCGCGCGGCCGAGCCGAGCATGGTGCTTTCGGGGTGGGCGTGCCGATCGCGGATCTTCCGGGATGGCCGGCGGCAGATCCTGAGCCTGCTGCTGCCGGGCGATCTGATCGGCGTGTGCGAACAGCGCAACGCGATGGCGCCGACCGCGATCTCGGCGCTGACCGAGGTGGTCCTGTGCGCCGTGCCACGGCCGCTACCGCACCAGCATGGGCTTATCGACGCCTATACCCGCAGCGGGGCGCTCGACGAATTCTACCTGTATCGGCAAGTCGCGCGGCTGGGTCGGCTCAATGCCTATGAGCGGATCATCGATTTCATCCTGGAGATCAGGGATCGACTGGCGCTGGTCGGGATGGGCACTGACGACAATTTCCCGTTGCCGCTGACGCAGGAGACGTTCGGCGACCTGCTCGGGCTGACCAGTGTTCACGTGAACCGAACGTTGCAGCGGCTGCGGCGGGAGAATTTGCTCGATCTGCGCGGCGGCGTGGCGCGGCTGAAGGATGTCGAGCATCTGATGCATGTCGTGGAACATCGGCTGCCGAACATCGCCGTAGTCTAAGCGACGCTGCTTACCAGCCTTGGACGGCTTCGGGATCCGACAAAGCAACCAGCCGGCGTGCTGCACGCCGCGCAAAGGCCAATGTGCATTTCTTGCGCGCGTGCGAGTTCATCGGTTCGGTCTTCGCCTCGCGCACCACTGCGGCGTCGTAGCGATCGGCGACGATCAGCCCGGTGCGTTCGGGCAGGAAGGCGGCGCTGGCGATCGGAGCATGATCGAACCCCGCCGGGACGGCCCAAAAGAAGCGATCGCAGTGCGGCAGATAATCCTGCCACTTGCCGTCACCCAGCAAATCCGCGCGCGATACCTTGATCTCGACGATCGTGATCTGCCCGCGCGGATCGATCGCCATCAGGTCGACGCGGCGCCCGCCATCGAGCGGGACTTCCTTCATCGCCACCAGTTCGTGCCGCAGCAACAGGCGGGTGACGCCGCGCACGACATCCGCCGCGCACAATGGCGACAGCGGATCGTCGATGCAGGAATCAGGCGTGGTCAGCACGCCCGATCGTTAGAACAATAGAGGAACGATTGAAAGGCTCAGCGCCAGAAGATGTGGTTGCCGATCGAGGCGACCTTGCGCAGCCCCGCCGCCGGCGCACGGCCGCGGTTGAAGTAAAGCGCGCGTTCGGCATCGCTCTTCCAGGCCTCAGCGAGCGCTACCTTCGCGACCGCGACCGCGGTGCGATAGTAGCGGCTGCTTTCGTCGATCGAGGGGATGCGACCACCACGCACGAAGCTGAACTGACCGCGCTGCGTGACGACCTGGCACACGTCGGACGGGAAGCGACCCGATTTCGACCGATTGAGGATCACGTCGGCGACCGCGAGCTGGCCCGAAAGCGGCTCGCCCTTGGCTTCGTAGAAGATCGCGCCGGCGAGGCACTGGATCGCTTCGTCGTCACCATCATGGTGCGACTGTGCGGCCACCGCTGCGGCGAGCGTGGGATAGGCAACCGAACCGCCGGCTGCGAGTTCATCATCTGCAAGGTCGGCGGGCGCAGGAAGCGCGATGGTCGCCGGACTTTCGACGGGTGCCACCATCGTGGTGGGCCGCGGGAGCGGATGCTCGACTTCGGCAGCCAGGCCTGGCGTGCTGTGCGCGCTAAGGCCCAGAAAAGAGATCGTCATGGCCACGGCGATCGCAGCCCGAGAGAAAAACGGCATCATCAACAGTCAAAGGCGGTGGGTACTCGGCAGCGATCGCATGTTCCGAGGCGGAACGTTGATCGGCCGGGATCCCCCCGACTGCGTCACCGAACGGATCGCACCCGCCGCAGCACAACGCTTACATCAATGTCAGTCCGCTCGCCGCTGGGCGGTTACCAGTCAATTACCGAGGATCGTTTCAGCGGCGAACCGTTCGCCGTGCGGGACGTCCAGAGCAACCACCCATAGATCCGGATCGCGCGCGCGCCGCTTCATCCAGTAATCATCGGGCGAGTCGGTGCTAGTGGCGGCGGGGCCGCTGGGGATCAACACGTCGTTCCCGTCGATGTCGATCGCGCGTTCGAGCAGGCGGTTTTCCTGCTCCAGCAGCACCAGGATCGCGCCGGTATCGGCATCGCCGCGGGCGCGGATCACGGCGATTCCGCCGGCATCGTTGACGCGGCGGAGCAAGGCACCGACGAGCAGATGCGTCGGCAGGCGACCGTTCATCCGATGCGATATCCCGGCAGCGTGGCGAGTGCGATGCGACTGCGCATGAACGTGCCGGTGCCGCGCGCCACTTCCTCGCCATCCGCCGCGATCAGCCGTGCATCACCGACGAACACGCGGCGCTGGCCACTCACCCAGCGGCCCTCAGCAATCACGGGGCCAGCCGACAGGGGGCGGGTGAGCACCAGGTTGAACTGAGTTGTGAGCAGGAAGCGATCGGTGATCAGGCTGTTGCAGGCATAGAACGCCGCATCATCGAGCATCTTGAAATAGGCGGTGCCGTGCGCCGCGCCGGCGGCGTGGAAATGCTCACGTGAGATCTCGAAGCTGATCCGCGCGACGCCAGGCTCGGCGATCGCCAGCGTCGAGGCGAACATCCTGTTGATCGGCGCCGCCGCGTAGAGCGATTCGAGCGCGCGATAATGCGCCTTCGCGCCTTCAGGCCGCGTCACGCTTGCCGCTCCCCGACTCGTCCGCGGTGAGCAAGGCGTAGAGCGCGTCGCGCGATCCGGCGCCGCGCAGCTTGGCGACGAAATTGCGGTCACGGAAGCGCCGCGAGACGCGTGCCAGCGCCTTGAGATGATCGGCGCCGGCATCGGGCGGCGAGAGCATCGCCACGGCAATATCGATCGGCACATCATCGACCGCGTTGAATTCGATCGGCTGCAACAGCCGGGCGACGACGATTACGATCCGTGGCAGCCCTTCGATGCGGGCGTGCGGGATCGCGACGCCGCCGCCGAAGCCGGTGGAGCCGAGGCGTTCCCGATCGGCCAGCGCCGCCGTCACGGTCGCGGCGTCGAGCGCCAGCACCGGGGCGACGAGCGCGCCCAGATGCTGGAACAGGCTTTTCTTGCTGGTTGCCGCGACCCCCACCACGACAAGGTCGGGGAGCAGGAGGTCGCTCAGGTCACTCGCCATTTTGCTTGACCGTCAGCCCGCGCGCTGCGGTTCGACCCAGCCGATCGTGCCGTCACCGCGGCGATAGACCATGTTGTATGATCCCGTGCCGCTGTTCTTGAAGAGCAGCGCGGCAGTGTTGCGCAGATCGAGCATCATCACCGCATCGGACACGGTCGCGTCTGGCACGTCGACCCGGGTTTCGGCGACGATCAGCGGGGCTTCGCCGACATCGTCTTCGCTCGTGTGTTCGGCGAACAGCGTATAGCCAGCGTTCGAATTGTCGTAGCCACCGTTCTCGGCGACGGCCGCGGCCTGGCCGGCGTGACGATCCTTCAGGCGGCGCATGTAGCGGCGCAGCTGCTTCTCAATCTTGTCGGCAGCGCCATCGAACGCGAGATGCGCGTCGAACGCATCGTTGCTGCCCTTCAGCACCAGACCCTGCATCACATGCGCGATGATATCGCAGCTGAAGCCATTGTCGTGCGGCCCGGTGCCGAACGTGACCTGCGCCGAGATTGCGCGGCTGAAATACTTGTCGGCGATGCCCTGCAAGCGGGTGTCGACATGATCCTTCAGCGCCTCGCCCGTATCGACCTGGTGGCCAGAAATCCGGATATCCATCGACTTTTACTCCATTCAAGCTGGCCCGGCGTGATGCGCCGGGGCGTTGGGCGTCAACCGGACGCCGCGGCCCCCCAGATCGGATTCTTGACCTTCGTCATGAACGCCGCATGCGCCGCAAGTTCCGCATCGCTCGCCGCGAATTGCCGCGGCGGACGAACGGTTCGCGGCGTCGTGGTGTTTGCCATGACGGTGTCGGCGATCAGATCGCTGACCAGAGAGAGCCCGATCTGCCGCCCGCCGCGCAGCTCGACATAGACTTGCGCGAGCAATTGCGCGTCGAGCAGTGCACCGTGCACCACGCGGTGCGAGCGATCGATGCCGTAGCGCGAGCACAAGGCATCGAGCGACAGTTTCGCGCCGGGATGACGCTGCTTGGCGATGGCCAGCGTATCGATCATCCGCGTCGTGCAAACGGCGTCGCGGCCGCAGCGGCCGAGCTCGCCGTTCAAAAAGCCGAAGTCGAACGAGGCATTGTGCGCGATCAGCGGGGCATCACCGATGAAGGCGATCAACTCGTCGGCGACGGCGTGGAAGCGCGGCTTGTCGGACAGGAACACGTCCGACAGGCCGTGGATCGCGAAGGCACCCGGCGGCATCGTGCGCTCGGGATGGAAATAGGCGTGGAAGGTGCGCCCGGTCTCGCAGCGATTGACCAGCTCGACGCAGCCAATCTCGACCATCCGGTCATCGCCGAAGGTGAAACCCGTCGTTTCGGTATCGAATACGATCTCGCGCATTCGAGACGTTATCGGCCTTCCCCTGCCTTGAGGCAAGCGATCACGCGGCGGACGTGAGCGCGGGTTTCGTCGAGCGGCACATCGGTGGGGATGACGAAATCGGCGCGCGCGCGCTTGTCGGCATCGGGCACCTGGCGGGCGAGGATCGCGTCGAACTTGGCGTCGCTCATGCCGGGGCGCTGCAACGTGCGGGCGCGCTGGATCTCGGGCGCGGCGGAGACGACGGCGACCATGTCGACGGCGCGCTGGCCGCCGGTTTCATAGAGCAGGGGGATATCGAACACGACGAGCGGGGCGGCGGCGTGCTGCGCCAGGAACTTGGCGCGTTCTTCGCCGACGGCGGGGTGGACGATCGCTTCAAGCGCCTTCATCGCCGCATCGTCGCCGAGCACGGCTTGCCCGAGCGTGGCGCGGTCGACGCCGTTTTCGTTGGTCGTGCCGGGGAAGCGGGCTTCGATCGCGGCGACGACTCGGCCGGCGGGGCCTTGCAGCTTGTGGACTTCGGCATCGGCGTCGAAGACCGGCACGCCTTCGTCGGCGAACATCTTCGCGACGGTGGATTTGCCCATGCCGATCGAGCCGGTGAGGCCTAGTTTGAGCATTCTTCCTCCTTGTTACGAGCGGCCCGATGCTGGCCCCGGCCTTCGCCGGGGTACATCAAACGAGGAGCTTCTCGCGCAGTTCGCCGTCGTGTTCGCGTGGCGCGGGTTGGCCGAAGAAGAGTTCGAAGGCGGCGGCGGCCTGGCCGACGAGCATTTCCAGGCCATCGATCGTGTCGAGGCCCCTCGCCTCCGCGGCATCGAGCAGCGGGGTGTGGAGCGGGGCATAGACGATGTCGTAAACGATCGCTTCGGGGGGAAGCGGGAGCAGATCGAGATCGAGCGGGGGTTGGCCTTCCATCCCGAGCGCGCTGGTGTTGACGAGGAGTTTCGCGGCCGGGAGGCGAGCAGTGAGCGGTAGGGCTTCGCCCTTCAGGCCGAAGCGGCCGAGCAGCGCCGCGGCCTTCAGTGGTGAGCGGTTGAGGATCGTGACCTTGCCGACGTCCATCGTGGCCAGCGCAAACAGGATCGCACGTGCCGCGCCACCGGCGCCGACGATCGCTACCGGCGCACCGGCGAGATCGAGGTCGGCGATGGGGGCGTAGAAGCCGGCAGCGTCGGTGTTGGTGCCGAACACCCTGCCCTTTTCATCCCGCACGACGGTGTTCATCGCGCCGATGCTGTCGCGCACGCCGCCGGGATCGTCGACCAGATCGAGCATCGCGACCTTGTGCGGGATGGTGACGTTGCAGCCACGCCACGCCGGATCCGCGCGGCGATCATCGATGAATTTCGGCAAATCCTCGGGTGTTACGTGCGTCGCGCGGTATTCTGCGTCGATGCCGAGCTTCTCAAGCCAGAAACCGTGGATCATCGGGGACTTGGAGTGGGCGATCGGATCGCCGATCACCTCGGCGTACGGGCGGACGATTGCAGGATCTGCAATCGAATGTTGAGGAAGTTGAGGCACTGGCGCGTTTTTCTCCATCAGGCGCCGAGCAGCTGGCGCTCGCGCAGATAGCCGAGCAGCGGCAGCAGCGGCATGCCGAGCACGGTGAACTGGCTGCCATCGACGCGACTGAACAATTGCACCCCCGGCCCCTCGATCCGATAACAGCCGACGCATCCCGCGATCGCCGGCCATTCGGCATCAAGATACGTCTCGATGAAGCTGTAGGACAGCGGGCGGACATGCATCACCGCCTTGTCGACGTGCCGCCACACGGCGCGCCCGCCCTCGGCGATCACCGCGGCGCTGACGAGATCGTGGCGACGGCCCGACATCATCGCGAGATGCTCGGCGGCCTGCGCACGGTCATTCGGTTTGGACAGGATCGTGCCGTCGTCGAGCACGGCGAGGCTGTCCGACCCGAGCACCAGCGCCTGCGGATCGCGCTGCGACACCTTCAGCGCCTTCAGCTCGGCGAGCGCATCGGCGAGATCGCGCGGCGGCAAGTGACCGAGCGACGCCTTGGCGGCATCCTCGTCGACCATCGCAGCCTGCGCCTCGAACGGCACACCGGCGGCTTCGAGCATCGCGCGGCGCGACGCGGATTGCGAGGCGAGGATCAACCGCATGGCAGGCGACTCAATTATCGGTGACGACCGCGTCACCGCGGCGTTCGTTGACGAGCGCGATGATCGCCGCGGCGGTTTCCTCGATCGAGCGGCGCGTGACATCAATCACCGGCCAGCCATTGTCGGCGAACATGCGGCGGGCATATTGCAGCTCGCGCGTCACCGCCTCCTGATCGACATAGGGCGTTTCGGGGGCCTGGTTGAGCGACAGCAAGCGATTGCGGCGCACCGCGATCAGGCGATCGGCGCTGGTGGTGAGGCCAACGACGAGCGGCTTCTTGAGATGGAACAGATCGCGCGGCGGCGGGCTTTCGACGACGATCGGGATGTTGGCGACCTTGAACCCGCGGTTGGCGAGATAGATCGAAGTCGGCGTTTTGGACGAGCGCGACACGCCGGCGAGGACGATGTCCGATTCCTCCCATTCCTCCCACGCGATCCCATCGTCATGCGCGATGGTGAACTGAATCGCATCGACGCGTGCGAAATAAGCCGCGTCGAGCACATGCTGGCGGCCAGGGCGTGCTTTCGCCTGCTGCCCGAGCAGCCCCGACAGCGCATCGTTCACCGGATCGAGCGGCGCGACCATCGGGAGCCCGAGCGCCGAACAGCGCTGTTCGAGCGCGCGGCGCGTTGCGGGATTCACGAGCGTATAGATGACGAGGCCGGGATTCTGCGCGATTTCCTGCAGAATGCGATCGAGATGCGCCTCGGTGCGGACCATCGGCCAGAAGTGTCGCACGGTTTCGACATCGTCATATTGCGCAAGCGCGGCCTTGGCGATGTTCTCCAGCGTCTCTCCGGTTGAGTCCGACAGGAGATGAAGGTGGAGCTTCATGGTCAACGGTATGGACCTGTGGACAACATGGGGACGACCGCTAGCGCAACCTGCGCCACCGGCCAAGCGCCGCCGACGCGGTGGAAAACCGGCACTTCATCCACAATCCCGTCCACCGGGCACGGATTTATCCACAGGCTGTGGAAAATGGGAGTGACGGACTCGAATCAGCCGCGTTGCGTCGTCCCTGCACCGTCAAGCTGTTGGCAATTCCGGGACGAAGGCATAAGCCCCGACACCAACGCGCCAACTACAACATACAACCTCTTTGAATCTTCTTATTAGGTAGAAGAATGCACGCCCAGACCTCGATCGAGCCGTCCACCAAGACACTGCTGAACGTGCTCAAAGGCGAGCATCAGCCGAGGCCTCCGATGTGGCTGATGCGACAGGCGGGGCGCTATCTGCCTGAGTATCGCGCGTTGCGGGCGGAGAAGGGCGGCTTCCTGGCGTTGGCCACCGATCCCGAGTCAGCGGCGGAAGTGACGCTGCAGCCGATCCGACGGTTCGGCTTCGACGGCGCGATCCTGTTCTCCGATATCCTGATGGTGCCCTGGGCGCTGGGGCAGGATTTGAGCTTCGGCGTGGGCGAAGGGCCGCGGCTGGAGCCGCCGCTGGTCGATCATCCGCTGGCGAGCCTCGTGGCGGTGCCCGAGCGGCTCGACCCGGTGTACGAGACAGTGCGGCTGGTGGCGGGCGCACTGCCGGCAGAGACGACGTTCCTGGGCTTTGCGGGATCGCCGTGGACGGTCGCGACGTACATGGTCGCCGGCGCGGGATCGAAGGACCAGGCCGCGACACGCTCGCTGGCCTATCGCGATCCGGCGGCGTTCGGTTCGATCATCGATGCGATTACCGAGATGACGATCGAGTATCTGGCGCGGCAGATCGAGGCGGGGATCGAGGCGGTGCAATTGTTCGACAGCTGGGCGGGCAGCCTTTCGCCGGCGCAGTTCGAACGGTGGGTGATCGCGCCCAATGCGGCAATTGTCGCGGGGCTCAAGGCGCGGCATCCCGATGCGCCGATCATCGGCTTTCCCAAGGGCGCCGGCGCGAAGCTTGCGGCCTATGCGCGCGAGACCGGGGTGGATGCGGTTGGGCTCGACGAGACGGTCGATCCGGTGTGGGCGGACAAGGAGCTGCCGACGGGGATGCCGGTGCAGGGCAATCTTGATCCGCTGGCACTGATCGCGGGCGGCACGGCACTGGACGAGGCGGTCGACCGCATCCTTGCGGCGTTCGCCGAGCGGCCGCACGTGTTCAACCTGGGCCACGGGATCGACCAGCATACGCCGATCGCGCATGTCGAGCGGGTGATTTCGAGAGTTCGCGGGTAATGGCCGGCTATCTGGGTGCCGCCTATCTGTGGGTGAAGGCGGCGCATGTCATCTTCGTCATCTTCTGGATGGCGGGGCTGTTCATCCTGCCGCGGTATCTGGTGCATCACCAGGAGGGGTTGGGCGACGCGGCTGAGGAAGCGCGCTGGACGCTGCGCGAGGGCAAGCTGCGGCGGATCATCCTGACGCCGGCGATGGCGGTGGTGTGGGCGATCGGGCTGGCGCTGGCGGTGAACCTCGGGCTGCTCGACGGGATCCAGGGGCTGGCGTGGCTGCACGCGAAGCTGTTCGTGGTGTTCCTGCTGTCGGGCTATCACGGCTGGGCGGTGGGCTATTCCAAGCGGCTGGCGAAGGGGCAGGCGACGCTGACGAACCGGCAGTTGCGGATGATGAACGAAGTGCCGGCGCTGGCGGTGACGGTGATCGTGATCCTGGCGGTGGTGAAGCCGTTTTGAACCTGTGACCCTATCCGTTCGTCCCGAGTAGCCATCGAGCGCCGCCGAGATGGCGTATCGAGGGATAGGTGTCTCGATACGGGTTCTCGACTTCGCTCGACCCCTACTCGACACGAACGGAAAAGTTGAACCGCTTGACTTGCCGCAACCCCAAACCTAGGTCTGCTGCTCGGTGTGGCCTTGCGGCCCGCTTCCTCCTCCTGCCTCGTTGCCGCGCGAATTCCTTTCCGCCGACCGGGTTTCTCCCCCACCGATCTTCATCGGACACGCTAGATGCACCTTAAAGAACTCAAGAAGAAAGCCCCGGCCGAGCTGGTCCAGCTGGGTGAAGAACTCGGCGTTGAGGGCTCCTCGACGCTGCGCAAACAGGATCTGCTGTTCGCCATCCTCAAGGTTCAGGCCGAGAATGGCGACGAGATCATGGGCGAGGGCACGATCGAAGTGCTGCCCGACGGCTTCGGCTTCCTGCGCAATGCACAGGCGAATTACCTTGCCGGGCCCGACGACATCTATGTCTCGCCCAACCAGGTGCGCAAGCATGGCCTGCGCACGGGTGATACGGTCGAGGGCGAGATCCGCGGGCCGAAGGATGGCGAGCGCTATTTCGCGCTGACCAAGCTCACCAGCGTCAATTTCGACGATCCCGATGCGGTGCGGCATCGCGTCAACTTCGATAATCTGACCCCGCTGTATCCCGACGAGCGGCTGAAGCTCGAGATCGAGGATCCGACGATCAAGGACAAGACGGGCCGCGTGCTCGATCTGGTCTCGCCGATCGGCAAGGGGCAGCGCTGCCTGATTGTCGCGCCGCCGCGCGTCGGCAAGACGGTGATGATGCAGAATATCGCGCGCGCGATTTCGGCCAACCATCCCGAAGTGTTCCTGATCGTGCTGCTGATCGACGAGCGGCCCGAGGAAGTGACCGACATGCAGCGCACGGTGATCGGCGAGGTCGTCTCGTCGACGTTCGACGAGCCGGCGACGCGCCACGTGGCGGTGGCCGAGATGGTGATCGAGAAGGCCAAGCGGCTGGTCGAGCACAAGAAGGACGTGGTGATCCTGCTCGACAACATCACCCGCCTCGGCCGCGCCTACAACACCGTTGTGCCGAGCTCGGGCAAGGTGCTGACGGGCGGTGTCGATGCGAACGCGCTGCAGCGGCCCAAGCGCTTCTTCGGTGCGGCACGCAACATCGAGGAAGGCGGTTCGCTGACGATCATCTCGACCTCGCTGATCGATACCGGCAGCCGCATGGACGAAGTGATCTTCGAGGAATTCAAGGGCACCGGCAACGCCGAGATCGTGCTCGACCGCAAGGTGGCCGACAAGCGCATCTTCCCCGCGATCGACGTGGGCAAGAGCGGCACGCGCAAGGAAGAGCTGCTGATCGACAAGGACAAGCTCAGCAAGATGTGGGTGCTGCGCCGCATCCTGATGCAGATGGGCACCGTCGACGCGATGGAATTCCTGCTGGGCAAGATCAAGGATTCCAAGACCAACGAGGAATTCTTCGCGAGCATGAATCAGTAGCCGAGCCTAGTCTGCGCCATACTGGCGCAGGACTCAGGCCGGCTCGGCCGGCGGGTGCGCTGCACCCGTCCGACGTCGCGGCTTTGCCGCGGCGGGTTTATAGGTGGAGTGGCACTGCCCCTCTCCCCTGCCCTCTCCCCTGAAGGGGAGAGGGAGTTCGGAAGGCTGGCACCGCGCCCTTCTTCCCGTTACCGTACGCAACCCATTCGGCGTCGCACCGTTCGACGTTCATGACCACGCAGGAGCGCCCCCGTTGATCCTCATGCTGCTCGCGCAGGCCGTCGCCCAGGGCCCAGGTTCGCTCGGCGACATCTGGGGCCATATCGTGGCGGATTTCTCTAACCTGTCCGATCCGGTCGCGCTGTCCACCTTTGGGCAGGTGCTGATGATCGATCTGGTGCTGGCGGGCGACAATGCGATCGTCGTTGGCGCGCTGGCGGCTGGGCTGCCGACGGATCAGCGCAAGAAGGTGATCCTGATCGGGATCATCGCCGCGCTGGTGCTGCGGATCTTCTTCGCGCTGATCGTCACCTGGCTGATGGGGATCGTCGGGCTGATCTTCGCGGGCGGCTTGCTGCTGTTGTGGGTGAGCTGGAAATTCTGGCGCGAGCTGCGGATGGACAGCCATGCGAACACCGGCTCGGCGGAAGTCGACGGTGACGAACATTCGGGCGTCAAGCCCGCGCGCAGCTTTGCCGGTGCCGCATGGGCGGTGGCCGTCGCCGACGTGTCGATGAGCCTCGACAACGTGCTGGCGGTGGCCGGCGCGGCGCGCGAGCATCCGGGCATCCTGGTAGTCGGGCTGATCCTGTCGGTCGCGCTGATGGGGCTGGCGGCGAACGTGATCGCGCGGTTCATCGGGCGCTATCGCTGGGTGGCCTATATCGGGCTGGCGGTGATCGTGTTCGTGGCGGGCAAGATGATCTACGAGGGCTGGATCGGCACTGGCGAGACGGTCGGGCTCGGCACGCTGTTCTGATCGGCGGCCCGCCAGTTCATGGCGGGTTCAAGGCACGGCAGCGATAGCCGTGAGCCATCGACCAGGAGAGCCAGTTTGAGACGTTTCGTGCCCATCGCTGCTATCGTGGCACTTGCCGCACCGGCGGCGGCGCAAGCGCCTACGGGTGATCTGGCGCTCGTGCAGAACCATCTGCGCGCCGTGAACACGATGACGGCGGGCTTCACGCAGACCGATCGCGCCGGCAAGATGCTGACCGGCACGCTGTCGCTCAAGAAGCCTGGGCGGATCCGCTTCCAGTATGAAAAGGGCGTCCCGATCCTGATCGTAGGGGACGGCAAGGCACTGACGTTCATCGATTATTCGGTTCGGCAAGTGCAGCGCTGGCCGATCGGCAATTCGCCGCTGGGCGTGCTGATCAACCCCGACAAGGACATCAGCCGCTTCGCCAAGGTGGTGCCGACAGGTGATCCGCGCGTCGTGTCAGTCGAAGGCTATGATCCCAAGCATCCCGAATATGGCCGGATCACGATGGTGTTTGCGCGCGACGGCGCGGCGCCGGGCGGGTTGATGCTGCAGGGCTGGGTGACGCTCGACAGCCAAGGCAATCGGACGACGATCCGGCTTGCCGGGCAGCGCTTCAACACGCCGATCGGCGACGGGACGTTCCGCTGGAACGACCCACGGCGGACAAGCCGAACAGGTTGATGTCGCTTTCATCCCATTCGTTCATCCGGGCGACAGGTAAACGGGGCTAGAGACGTCCTTGCGGATGTGGAGCCGTTCGGGATTTTCCCCCTGTTGCCCGGACAAGTGCTTCATATCCCCCTGCGTGACGAACGCCAGGTCGGCCCTCGCTCCATGCCCCCGGAGCGGGGGCCTTTCTGCGTGGGGCGCATGCGGCAGAGCCGCAAGACGCCCGAGCACGGCCGGCGTCGCGTCAGCGACGGTCGACGACGCGGCTTTGCCGTGGCGTTGCTTGCCCCCCTTCCCGCTGCTGCTGCCCTCATGGACGGATTAGTGCCGGCGTGACGGATGGCGCTGGGAGGTTGCCGTCGTCGCTGCCACAGCGCTAAGGGCACGCCCGTGAAGATCGTCAGCTGGAACATCAATTCGGTTCGCTTCCGCATCGCGATCGTCGAGCAGTTCCTGCGCGAGGCCGAGCCCGATATCCTGTGCCTGCAGGAGACGAAGGTGATCGATGCGGACTTCCCGATCGATGCGTTTCGCGCGCTCGGCTACGAGCATGTCCTGATCCACGGGCAGAAGATGCATCATGGCGTGGCGGTGATCAGCCGTGTGCCGATCACCGCGGACGATCGGCTCGATTGGCAGGCGAACCGCGAGGCGCGGCATATCGGGGTGCGGCTGCCCAACGGGGTGCGGCTGGAGAATGTCTATGTGCCCGCGGGCGGCGACGTGCCGGATCGCGAGGTGAATGCGAAGTTCGGGCAGAAACTCGATTTCGTCCAGCGCATGACCGAGTGGTCGGAGTCGCTCGATTGCCCGACGATCCTGACCGGCGATTTCAACATCGCGCCGCTGCCCGAGGACGTGTGGAGCCACAAGGCGCTGCTGAAGGTGGTTAGCCATACGCCGATCGAGGTGGAGGCGCACGACCGGCTGAAGGCGTCGAACGACTGGGTCGATCTGGGGCGGCATTTCCATCCAGCGCCGGCGCGGCTGCACACGTGGTGGAGCTATCGCTCGCCCGACTGGACCGCGAACGATCGCGGGCGGCGGCTCGATCATATGTGGGCGACGGGCGAGGTGGCGAAGACGGCGCAGTCGCATACGGTGTTCGAGGCGTGCCGGAGCTGGATGTCGCCATCCGATCATGTGCCGATCATGACCGAGTTCGCGTTTTGAGCGGGGCGAACCAGGCCGCGCGCGCGATCGATGCGCTACGCCGGGGGTGGCCGATCCGGATCGGCGACCTGGCGCTGCTGCCGATCGAGACCGCCGATCCCGTGCGGCTGGCGGCGTTCGATTCCGCTGCGGTGGCACCGGTGCTGTTGTCGGCGGGGCGGGCGGAGACGCTGAAGCTTGCGAACCAGAAGGATGCGGCGATCCCGGATGCACCGGTGCTCGTGGATCGCGCGCCGTGGATCGATTTCGCGGCGGCGACCGCACTGGCGGATCCTCAGCTCGACCTTGCGACCCCGATGAAGGGGCCGTTCCGCGCGCTGGCGGTGCCGGCGCCGGTGGATGCTGCCGCGGCGTTGCGGCTCGCGCGGGTCGCGGGGTTGTTGCCGGCGTTCTTCGTGCTCGAGGGCGGCGCGGGCGAGGTGACGCTTAGCGCGGCGGATATCGACGCGCATGAGGATGCGATCCGGCTGACGATCGCGGCGCGCGCGCGGCTGCCGGTGGCGCATGCCGAGGATGCCGAAATCGTGGCGTTCCGCACGCCCGAGGGGCCGGGGGAGCATGTCGCGCTGCTGATCGGCGCCCCGAACGGGCAGCCGCCGCTCGTGCGGCTGCACAGCGAGTGTTTGACGGGCGACGCGCTTGGGAGCCTTAAGTGCGATTGCGGGCCGCAGCTGGATGCGGCGCTGGCTGCGATTGCGGCGTCGGGCTGGGGCATCCTGCTGTATCTGCGGCAGGAGGGGCGCGGGATCGGGCTGGTCAACAAGCTGCGCGCTTATGCGCTGCAGGACCAGGGGTTCGACACGGTCGATGCGAATACGCGACTGGGCTTTGCGATCGATGCGCGCGATTTCGGCGTGGCGGCGCGGATGCTAGAGCTGCTGGGGCAGCGCGCGGTGCGGTTGCTGACGAACAATCCGGGCAAGGTGGCCGGGTTGGAGGATCGCGGGATTTCGGTGGTCGAGCGCGTGCCGCATTTCCTGCCGACCAATCCGCATAACGAGCGGTATCTGGCGACGAAGCGGGATCGCACCGGGCATCAGTTGTAGGGCAATTCATCACGCCGGGTTGGTCACGGCATCCACCGGCCGCGTATTCAACGCCGTAGAGCTCACTGACGGGTGGATGCCGGGACAAGCCCGGCATGACGTGAGGCTAAAGTCCGAGCATCCGGCGTACGTCATCGAAATCGTGGGCGATCTCCTTCACGCCGATGGCGCGCAGCCTCGCGTCGTGGCCGGGGGCGCAATGTTGGCCGGCGCACAGGCCGATGACGTGTCCGCCGCTTGCCACTGCGCCGGTTGCGCCGACGGGGGAATCCTCGAGGATTGCGCAGCGGTCGATCGGGATGCCGAGCTGGGCGGCGCCGTAGAGGTACAGATCGGGCGCTGGCTTGCCGCGGGTGACGTGTTCGGCGCCGGAATAGATGTGCGTGCCGAACACGTCGGCGAGGTCGAGGTGGTCGAGGTGCGTACTGATCCAGTGGGTCGAGCTGGACGAGACGACCGCCTTGGGCAGATCCGCGGGCAGCGAGCGGACGAAGGCGACCGCGCCGGCGACTTCCGCGATGCCTTCGGCGAGGAGGCGATCGTTCTCGGCCAGCCGTTCGGTGTTCCACTCGTCAGGCAGCGGTCGGCCGATCCACGACTCGAGGCGGGTGATAAAGTCACGGCCCGAATAGCCCATGAAATTGGCCATCGATTCTTCGGTGGTCGTCGGATGACCAGCGCGGGTGAGGAAATCGGCGATGTGCTGGTTGCCGAGATATTCGCTCTCGATCAGCACGCCATCGAAGTCGAACAGCAAAGCATCGAACTTCATGCGCGTGATCCGAACAAGGCGGAGCCGATCCGCACGTGGGTGGCGCCGATCATCACGGCGGTTTCGAAATCGTCGGACATGCCCATGCTGAGGCCAGTAAGGCCGTGGTCGCGGGCGAGCTTGCCCAGCAGTGCAAAATATGGCGCTGCCTCGATCCCGGCGGGGGGCAGGCACATCAGACCGGCGATCGGCAGGTTTGCGGCGCGTGCCTCGGCGAGGAGGGACGGGAGATCGTCGATCGCGCAGCCACCCTTTTGCGGCTCGGCGCCGATATTGACCTGGACGAAGCAGGCAGGGCGCCTGGCTTGCGCGTCCATCGCCTTGGCGAGCGCGGTGACGAGCGAGAGGCGGTCCACGGCGTGGATCGCGTCGGCCAGCGCGACGGCCTCGGCGGCTTTGTTGGACTGGAGCTGGCCGATCAGGTGGATCTGCGCGTCGGGATAGGCTTCGCGCAGCGCTGGCCACTTTTCCTGCGTTTCGGCGACGCGATTCTCGCCGAACACGCGATGGCCGGCGGCGAGGAGCGGCTCGATCGTCTCGGCCGGGTGAGTCTTGGATACGGCGATCAGCGTCACGTCGGCGGCCTCGCGGCGGGCGAGCTTGGCGGCGTGCGCAATGCGGCCGCGGATCGCGGCGAGACGGTCGTCGGCTTGCATCGCGCGGGCTATACGGGGGGCGATGCGCCGCCGCTACCCTGTGCCTGTACTATGGCTGATGACCGACGAGCGGGTGGGCGACGCGTTGTGGCGCGCGGTGCGGCGGCTGCCGCGAGGGGCGGGGATCGTGTTTCGGCATCACGCGACGCCCGCGGTGGAGCGGCGGCGGCTGTTTGCGCGGCTGTTGGCGATCGCGCGGCGACGCGGGCTGGTACTGGTGCGCGCGGGTGCGGTGCCGATGCGCGGCGAGATGGGGACGCATGGCGTGCGCGGGCGGGGGCTGGTGACGTGGCCGGTGCATGATGCGCGCGAAGCCAGGGCGGCGCGGCGGGCGGGGGCGGATGCGGCGTTTGTTTCGCCGGTCTTCGCGACTCGGACGCATCCTGGCGGGGCGGTGCTCGGCGTGCGGGGCGTGGCGGTGCTGGCGCGGGGCTTGCCGA
The DNA here is from genome assembly GCF_020866845.1 of Sphingomonas radiodurans. Lineage (NCBI taxonomy): Bacteria > Pseudomonadati > Pseudomonadota > Alphaproteobacteria > Sphingomonadales > Sphingomonadaceae > Sphingomonas > Sphingomonas radiodurans. The sequence continues at coordinate 1,762,725 of NZ_CP086594.1, read as the reverse complement.
TGGTGCGGATTGCGCTGGGGGGGATGGATGCGCGGCGGTTTGCGCGGCTGCCGGGGTTTGACGGGTGGGCGGCGATCGATGCTTGGCTCTAGCGGCCAGCGAAAGCGTCAGAAGCGGAAGGCGGTGCCGACGTAGACCGCTTGGCTGTCGCGGCGGTCATCGCTCAAGCGGGCCAGACGCTCACGTTCGGACTTGTAGCGCACGCCGGCGGTGAGATCGACGTTGCGGGTGAGCGAATAGGAGCCGCCGACGTCGAGCGAGTAGCTCGGTGCATCCTCAGCCACCTTGGGAGCGCCAGGCAGCGCGCGATCGGCGGCGGCGTTCACGCGGCCGGTGAAGCGCGGAAGCGAATAGCTGACGCCGACATCGGCGACTTCGCGGCTGCCGGGCTGGCCGGCAAGATCGACGCGCGCGACATCGCCCGTGACGGCGAAACGCTTCCAGCCGACCGATACGCCGAGATTATAGGCGACCGGCATCAGCCCGACCATTGGCCCAGCGACCGAGGCGAGGCGACCGGCATCCTCGGCGGTGCGGTTCGTCCGCGCGCGGACCGCGACGGTGACGGCGCGGTTGCCCTGCCGCGTTTCGGACGGGGTGAAGCGGAAATCGCTGCTGGCAAGCCCACTGCGTGCAAAGGCGGCGGCGAGTCGCGGATCGGCGGCGGATGGCGTAAAGCCCCCGTTGCTGCGGATCGGCGCGGCGCGCTTTATCTGGCGATCGACTTCGGAGGCTCCGAATGCGGGCGCAACGGCGAGCGACGCGGCGGAAACCGCCACGATCAACCCACCAACAAGCGCACGATCAAAGAACACGAATCCCTCCAGCCCCTTAGCAACGTTCGTAACACGATTCGTTCGCACGTCGCCATGCGTCCCAGCGCGATTTGCCGGGAGTGTTGCATGGTTTCCACACGTTAGATTTGCCGAGCGGGCCAGCGCAAGGCGCGGCGATGGGAAAATCACGCGAACTTGCCGTCACACGGCCGCCTCTGTAGAGCTGGCCGCGACTGTTTTCTCATCAGGACGATGCCGATGTTCCGCCCGTTGCGTTCCGCGCTGGTCGTAAGTGCCGCCCTTGCCCTCGCCAGTTGCGGCGGTGGCAAGAACCGGCCGCAGGCCGATCTGGCCGCCTCCCGCATCACCACCATCGGCGTGAACAGCTATCTGTGGCGCGCGACGCTGGATACGCTGAGCTTCATGCCGCTCGTCCAGACGGATTCGAACGGCGGGGTGATCGTGACCGACTGGTATGCCAATCCGCAGACGCCGAGCGAGCGGATGAAGGTGACGGTGTCGATCCTCGACCAGGATCTGCGCGCCGATGCGGTGCGCGTGGCGGCGCTGCGCGAGGTGAATCGTGGCGGGCAGTGGGTGGCGTCGCCAGTGACCGCCGCGACAACGCAGAAGCTGGAGGATATCATCCTGACGCGCGCGCGCGACCTGCGGCGTGCGTCGATGTCCGTCAACTGAGCCGCCGATGAGCTCCGGTACCGGTCAACGCTTCAACGCGCTCGCCGCCGATGCCCGCTGGCAGCGGACATGGGAAGAGCGCGGCACCTTCGCCGCCGACGATCATTCGCCCAAGCCCAAAAGCTATGTGCTCGAGATGTTCCCCTATCCGTCGGGGCGCATCCACATGGGGCATGTGCGCAATTACACGATGGGCGACGTGCTGGCGCGCTACCGCCGGATGAACGGCATGGAAGTGCTCCACCCGATGGGCTGGGACGCGTTCGGGATGCCGGCCGAGAATGCCGCGATGGAGAAGGGCGTTCATCCCGGCGGATGGACGCGCGAGAATATCGCGACGATGAAGGCGCAGCTGAAGCGGCTGGGCTTCGCGCTCGACTGGAGCCGCGAATTCGCGACCTGCGACCCGGAATATTACGGGCACGAACAGGCGCTGTTCCTGAAGTTCTACGAGGCGGGGCTCGTCTATCGCCGCGAGAGCGCGGTGAACTGGGATCCGGTCGACATGACCGTGCTCGCCAACGAGCAGGTGATCGACGGGCGCGGCTGGCGGTCGGGCGCGCTGGTCGAGAAGCGCAAGCTGAACCAGTGGTTCCTGAAGATCACGCAATTCGCCGACGATCTGCTGACGGGGCTGGGCGACCTGAAGGATTGGCCGGACAAGGTTCGGCTGATGCAGGAAAACTGGATCGGCAAGAGCCAGGGGCTCACGTTCCGCTTTGCGCTGACGGATGCGGCCGGCACCGGCGAGGGCGTGGTCGAAGTCTATACGACGCGGCCCGACACGATCTTCGGCGCGAGCTTCGTCGCGGTGGCGGCGGATCATCCGCTGGCGCAGGGTGTAGCGGCGAGCGACCCTGCGGCGGCGGCGTTCATCGAAGAGTGCAAGCGCGGCGGCACGACTGCGGCGGAGCTCGACACGCAGGAGAAGAAGGGCTTCGACACCGGGCTGAAGGCGGTGCATCCCTTTGATCCGGCCTGGGAATTGCCCGTCTACATCGCGAATTTCGTGCTGATGGACTATGGCACGGGTGCGGTGTTCGGCGTGCCGGCGCATGACCAGCGCGATTTCGAATTCGCCACCAAGTACCAGCTGCCGATCCGCCGTGTCGTGTCCGATGGCGCGAAGGACGAGGCGGCGTTCGGTGAAGCGGAGGCCTATAGCGGCCCAGGCACGCTGGTGAATTCGCACTTCCTCGACGGAATGGACATCGAGGATGCCAAGCGCACGGTGATCCAGCGCGCCGAGGCGGGCGGCTGGGGCGAGGGAACCACGGTGTTCCGGCTGCGCGACTGGGGCGTCAGCCGGCAGCGTTATTGGGGCACGCCGATCCCGATCATCCATTGCGACGCGTGCGGCGCGGTGCCGGTGCCGGGCGATCAATTGCCGGTGGTGCTGCCCGAGGACGTGAGCTTTGCCATCCCGGGCAATCCGCTCGATCGGCATCCGACGTGGAAGTTCGTGGCGTGTCCATCGTGCGGAGCGGACGCTGTGCGCGAGACCGATACGCTCGATACGTTCGCGGATTCATCGTGGTATTACATACGCTTCGCCAGCCAGCCGGCGGACAGGCCGTTCGATCGCGCGGTGGCGGAGCAGTGGCTGCCGGTGAACCAGTATATCGGCGGGGTGGAGCATGCGATCCTGCACCTGCTGTACGCACGGTTCTGGACGCGGGCGCTGCAGCATCTCGACCTGATCGACGTGGGCGAGCCGTTCGCAGGGCTGTTCACACAGGGGATGGTGACGCACGAGACGTACACCCTTCGTCGTCCGCCAACTGACAACGAACGCGAAAGTCTTGGGTGGGAGTCTACCGACGACTACGAAGTCGTTGAGTGGCGTTCACCTGATCAAATAACTCGCGTCGATGGTAGCGTGTTCGACACGCAGTCTGGTCTGCCGATTGAAGTCGGTCGTATCCAAAAGATGTCCAAGTCCAAGAAGAACACGATCGATCCCGAGCCGATCGTCGATCAATACGGTGCGGACGCGGTGCGGTGGTTCATGCTGTCGGACTCGCCCCCCGAGCGCGATCTGGAGTGGAGCGAGAACGGCATCGAGGGCGCGTGGCGCTTCATCCAGCGGCTGTGGCGGTTGCTCGGCGACGAGGCGGCTGGTGCGGGCGAGGACATTGCGTTGCGCAAGGTGGCGCACCGCACCGTCAAGGGCGTCGCCGAGGCGATCGAGGGGCTGCAGTTCAACAAAGCCGTCGCGCTGATCTACACGCTGGCCAATGCGATCGATAAGGCGGCGCCGTCTGCGGATCGCACGGAGGCGCTGGCGACGTTGCTGCGGATCGTTTCGCCGATGGTGCCGCACCTCGCGGAGGAGGCCTGGGCGGCGCAGGGGCAGGCCGGGCTGATCGCCGAGGCTATTTGGCCGGTGGTCGATCCGGCGATGCTGGTCGATGATGAAGTGACGATCGCGGTGCAGGTGAACGGCAAGCTCAAGGACACGATCGTGCTGCCCAAGGGGATGGCGAAGGACGCCACCGAAGCGCAGGCGTTGGGGCTGGAGAAGATCGTCCGCGCGCTCGAGGGCAAGGTGCCGAAGAAGGTGATCGTGGTGCCCGACCGACTGGTGAACATCGTCGCATGAAGCGCGCGCTGACCCTCGTTGTGCTGGCACCAGCGTTCGCGCTGGTGGGCGGGTGCGGATTGAAGCCGCTGTACGCCGGTGGTGGATCGGGGGCGGTCGCTACGGGGCTTGGCCAGGTCGAGGTTGCGCCGATCGAGGGCAAGGCGGGGTGGCTGGTCGCGAATGCGCTGCGCGATCGGCTCGGCGCGGCACCGTCCGGCGCGGCGCGCTATCGCTTGCAGGTGAAGCTCGACGACGAAATCACCGGGCTTGCGATCCGACGTGACGATTCGGTCGCGCGCGAGCGGCGGATTCTGCGCGCACGCTATCAGCTGGTCGAACTGGGGCAGGGCGGCGTCGTGCTCGACGCGACGGCGGGATCGGACGCCGGGATTGACGTGGTCGGTTCGGAATATGCCACGATCGCGGCGGAAAGCACCGCTTTGGAGCGGCTGTCCGACATCGTGGCGGACCAGATCGTTACGCGCGTGGCGGTCACCGTGGGGCGCACGCCCCCAGCGCCATGAGCTGCCGGCCGTGAAGGCGACCGAGGCGCGGCTTAAAGCGGCGCTCGACCGGCCGCCGGCGGATATCCGATTGTATTTGTTATTTGGCCCGGACGAAGCGGGCGCGATGGCGCTTGCCGATCGGCTGGGGCGGGCGATGGGCGCTGACGCCGAGCGGATCGACCTGGACGGCGCGACGCTGCGGAGTGACCCCGCGCGGCTGGCGGATGAGGCGACCTCGCTCTCGCTGTTCGGAACGGCCCGGTACGTGCGCGTGACCGGGGTGGGGGAGGAAAGCCTCGCGGCGGTCTCGGCGCTGCTCGAGGGCGAGCGCGCGGGCAATCCGGTGGTGATGATCGCACCATCGCTGAAGGCGACCGCGAAGGTGGCGAAGCTTGCACTCGATTCGCCGGCCGCGCTGGCGCTGGCGTGCTACGTGCCGGGTGTGGAGCAGCTGGAGGGGCTCGCGACGCAGATCGCGCGCGATCTGGGGTTGCGGCTCGGCGCGCGGGTTGCGCGGCGGCTCGCCCAGGCCGGGGGCGGCGATCGTGCAATCATGACTCGCGAGATCGAGAAGCTGGCTCTGTATCTCGATGCGGCACCGGAGCGGCCGGCAACGTGCGAGGAGGAAGCGCTCGACGCGGTCGGGGCTGACCTAGGCGAGACCGAGATGGGCGACGTGATCGAGGCGGTCGTAGCGGCAAAGCCGGCGGCGCTAGGCGAGGCGCTGCGGCGGATGGACGAGGCGGGGGTGTCGCCGATCCCATGGCTGCGCGCGCTGGCGCGGCGGCTGGCCTCGCTAGCGGAGATGAAGAGCGAGGTTGCGGCGGGGGGCGATGTCGGCAGCGTGATGAAGCGGCATCGTGTGTTCTTCAAGGAAGAGGCGGGGACTGGCGCTGCTCTGCGACGGTGGTCTCCTGAGGCGCTGGTGCGCGCGCTTGACGAGGTGCGGCGGGCGGAGCGTGCTTTGATGGCTGGGGCGACGGCCGGTGACGTGCTGGCGAGCCAGGCGATGCTGGGGTTGATTACCAGGCTGCGGGGCGCGGCGTAGGCGGTAGGCTTGCTAGAACTTCCGCGTCAGATCGGCTCGCCGCTCAGTCGCTGGCAGATCATGTCGAGCTGATCGAGCGTGGAATATTCCACCGTCAGTGTGCCGCCAGCGTCCCCGTAGCTAATACGGATCTTCAGCCCGAGCAGATCGCCAAGCTGGCGCTCAAGCGCGGCCACGTCGGCGTCACCTTCGCTGCTGGTCGGACTAGGTGCCCGCGGGGCGCGTCGCGTGGAGGACGGCTTGGCCGCCTGGGCCAGCTTTTCGGTCTGGCGGACGGAGAGGCCCTTGCCGACGACTTGCTCGGCGAGCGCCTCGGGATCGGTGGCGCCGATGATCGCGCGGGCATGGCCCATGCTGAGCGTTCCATCGATCACGCGGCCCTGCACCGTCTTGGGAAGATCGAGCAATCGCAACAAGTTGGCGACATGGCTGCGCGACTTATGGACCGTCTTGGCGAGCACTTCCTGCGTATGGCCGAACTCGTCGAGCAGGCGGCTGTACGCCTCGGCTTCCTCGATTGCGTTGAGATCCTGACGCTGGATATTTTCGACGAGCGCGATCTGGAGAGTCTCGGCGTCGCTATAGTCGCGGACGACGACCGGAACTTCGTGGAGGCGGGCGCGCTGCGCAGCGCGCCAGCGGCGCTCGCCGGCGACGATCTGATAATCATGGCCGTGCGGGCGGACGACGATCGGCTGGATGATGCCGCGTTCGGCGATCGACGCGGCGAGTTCGTTGAGCGCGGTTTCGTCGAAGTGGCGGCGCGGCTGTTCGGGGTGCGGCGCGATGGCGCTGATCGGGATCATCCGTACGCCGGTGATCGTGTTGGTCCCGGAGTCGGTCGGAGCATCGTCGCGCGCGATATCGCCGAGCAGAGCGTTGAGGCCGCGGCCCAGACCACCGCGGGCGCGCTTGATGTCCGTCACGCGGCGGCCTCGTCGAGTTGCGGCAAACGCCCGATCAACTCACGCGCGAGCGCGATATAGGCTTGCGAACCGCTGCAGCGATGATCGTAGATGAGCGCCGGCAGGCCGTGGCTCGGGGCTTCGGAGAGGCGGACGTTGCGCGGGATGACGGTGTCGAAGACGACCTTGCCGAGCACCGCGCGCACGTCGGCGGAGACCTGCTCGGTCAGGCGGTTGCGGCGATCATACATCGTCAATGCAACGCCGATGATCGCGAGCGACGGATTGAAGCGCGCACGAATCCGCTCGACCGTGGTGAGGAGCTGGCTGAGTCCTTCGAGCGCGAAAAACTCGCATTGCAGCGGGACGAGCAGCGAATCGGCCGCGACCATGGCATTGATCGTCAGCAGGCCGAGCGAAGGCGGGCAATCGATTAGCGCAACGTCCCAGCGCGGGGGCGCCGCATCGAGTGCGCGGTGCAATCTGTGGGTGCGTTGGTCCATCTCGACCAGTTCGATCTCGGCGCCGGAGAGGTCGGCGGTGCCTGGCAGGATATCGAGTCGTGGGATGCCGCTGGGAACCACGCCGCGCTCGACCGGTGCTTGATCGACGAGGACGTGATAGCTCGATGAAACACGCTGGGCGTGGGTGATGCCGAGGCCGGTCGAGGCGTTGCCTTGCGGATCGAGATCGATCAGCAGCACGCGCATGCCAGTGGCGGCGAGCGCAGTGGCGAGGTTGATTGCCGACGTGGTCTTGCCCACGCCGCCCTTCTGGTTGGCGACAGCGATGCGGATCATCGGCGTCTCCTCACGTTCGAGGCGACGATGATGCCCGAGTTTGGGTCAGTGATGCTTTGTTCCACGTGGAACATTCCTTCGAAACGCCGGCGGGCGTCGTCCTGCTCAGTGGTGGCGGATTGTCCCTTCGGGAGCAAGTAGACTGTGGCGCCGTTAGCGAGATGAGCCGTCGCGTCGAGCAGGTCCGAGATCGAGGCGACGGCGCGGGCGGAGATTACCGCGGCCGGGGCAGGGGGGAGGCGCTCAACCTTCGACTGGTGGATGGTGACTCGGTGCGAGATGCCATGCTCTGCGACGATTTCGCGGAGGAAGTCGGCCCGCATACGGCGGGGCTCGACTAGCGCGAAGGGGCGCTCTGCGGCCAGCGCCACCACGATACCAGGGAAGCCAGCGCCGGTTCCGACGTCGATCCAGAGCCCGTCTCCGGGTGGGGCGAGGGGGATGAGCTGGGCCGAATCGAGCATGTGGCGGTGCCACAGCGCGTCGAGGCTGGGGCGGCTGACGAGGTTCTGCCGGTCGCTTTCGACGCGCACGCGGTCCGCGAAATGATCGAACTTGGCGAGCGCTGCGTCTCCGACGATGGCGCGTGTTGCCTCGCGCGCTTCATCCTCGGTCATCGACGAGCCTTGGCGTGAAGCCACAAGGCGGTGAGTGCGGCCGGTGTGACGCCGCGGACGCGAGAGGCTTCGCCGAGCGTGCGGGGGCTGGCGACGCGGAGGCGTTCGCGCATTTCGTTGGAAAGGCCGGCGATCGTTTCGAGTGCGTCGCCCGAGGCCACCCGGACGCGGTCATCGTGCTTCATACGGGTGACTTCGGCGGCCTGACGGGCGAGATAGGGGGCGTAGCGGACATCCTCTTCATGTTCGCGGCGGATATCGGAATCAACGTCGCCGTCCTGATTGCCGCGTAGTCGCGCGCGCTGTTCCATTCGGGCGGCGACGTGGCGGCGACGGGTCTCACTCAGCAGCCCGAGCGATTCGGCGTGATCCGAGAGGCGGGTCTCCGCATTGTCGGCGCGCAGGGCAAGGCGGTATTCGGCGCGGGCGGTGAGCATGCGGTAGGGCTCGCTGATGCCTTGCAGCACGAGATCGTCAATCATTACGCCGATGTAGCTGGCGCTGCGATCGGGGAGCAGCGGCGCGAGGTCGCATGCGGCTGCTGCGGCGTTGGCGCCAGCGACTAGACCCTGGGCGGCTGCCTCTTCGTAACCCGTCGTGCCGTTGATCTGGCCGGCGAGGTGCAGGCCGGGGATCGTGGGGAGCGCGAGCGTTGCGTCGAGCGCGCGCGGATCGATGTGGTCGTACTCGACGGCATAGCCGTGCATGGTGATGCGGGCGCGCTCGAGGCCGGCGATGGTGCGGATGAAGGCATCCTGCACATCGGCGGGGAGCGAGGTCGAGATGCCGTTGGGGTAGACGGTTGGATCGTCGAGCCCTTCGGGTTCGAGGAAGATCTGGTGGCCATCGCGGTCACCGAAGCGGCGGATCTTGTCTTCGATCGAGGGGCAGTAGCGTGGGCCTTGCCCTTCGATTGCGCCGCTCTGCAGCGGGGAGCGATGGAGGTTGTCGGCGATGATTGCGTGGGCTGCGGTGGTTGTACGGGTAATTGCGCAGGCGAGCTGGGGGAGCGCGCGACCTCTGGTCATCGGGGACATGGTCCACGGGTCTTCGTCCGACGGCTGCGGTGCTAGGCGTGCCCAGTCGATCGTGCGGCCATCGAGGCGGGGCGGTGTGCCGGTCTTGAGACGGCCCATCGGGAGGTCGAGCTCACGAAGTTGGCGCGCGAGGGGGAGGGCGGCGGCTTCGTCGACACGGCCGCCGGGGTGCTGCTCCTCGCCACGGAAGATGCGGCCGCCGAGGAACGTGCCGGTGGCGAGCACGACCGAGCGGCCCAGGATGGCCTGCCCGTCAGAGAGATCGACGCCGGCGATGTTGCCGGATGCGAGTCTGAGCGCGGCGGCCTCTCCCGTTATGATAGTGATGCGGCTTTCGCTCGCGAGTGCCTTTTGGATCGCGGAAGCGTAGAGGCGGCGGTCTGCCTGAATGCGGGGGCCTTGGACGGCGAGGCCCTTGCTGCGGTTGAGCATACGGTGGTGTAGCGCGGCGGCGTCGGCTGCCTGAGCCATCAACCCGTCATAGGCATCGACCTCGCGAACAAGGTGACCCTTGCCGAGACCCCCGATCGAGGGGTTGCATGACATGGCGCCAATGCGCTTTGGATCGTGGCTGATGAGCGCGACACGCGCACCGCGCCGGGCCGCGGCAGCGGCCGCTTCGGTGCCGGCGTGACCGCCACCGATCACGATGACGTCGAACGATTGTTCCACGTGAAACATCACTTCCCTACGCAAAAACGCGCAAACAACGCGTCGAGCATCGCTTCGGTGGCATCGACGCCAAGTAGAGTGCCGAGCGAGCGCGATGCGGTTCGTACCTCTTCCGCGCGCAACAGCAAGTCGGATGATCCGATCGAGGCGGATAGTGCGGCCCGCGCGCTGCCGAGCAGGTGGCGTTGGGCCTCGTGGAAGGTAGGGCCGTCGGCTGACTGCAGGACGGCATCGCCGCGTTGTTCGATCGCCGACCAGAGGCGATCGATGCTGGCAAGATCCGTGGTGGACGTTTCGAGCATGTCGCTGGTGCTGGACGGTGGTCGGACGTCAGCACGCGCGTAGACCGCCAGGGAGCGGGCGTCGCTGGAGGGCAGCCCGACGAGGTCGAGGATGACGTCGGCTCCAGCGCGCGCGGCAATGGCGCGATCAATGCCGATCCGCTCGATCGGATCGTGCGTCTCATCGCGCAGTCCGGCAGTATCGACCAATGTATAGATGCGCCCGCGCCGCATGACGCTGGCTTCGACGCGATCGCGCGTCGTGCCCGCGATCGCAGACACGATCGCGGCATCGCGGCCGAGCAAGGCATTAAACAGTGACGACTTACCAGCGTTGGTCGGGCCGACGAGTACGACGCGGATGCCTTCGCCATACCGTTCGACCGATGGGCGGGCGAGCACGCTGTCCAGCGCCGCGACCAGCGCCTCCGTGGTTCGGTCGAGCAGCGCGTCGTCTGCGGCCGCGACGTCCTCCTCGTCTTCGAAGTCGATCGCGGCTTCGATGAGCGCGGCAACGCCGGCGCAGTCCGCCATCCATCCGGCGACCATTCGGCTGACCAGCCCCTCGGCGCTGTCGATCGCTTGCTTGCGCTGCTGCTCGGTCTCGGCCGCAAGCAAATCGGCGAGGCCCTGTGCCTGGAGGAGATCGATGCGGCCGTTCGACAGGGCGCGGCGGGTGAATTCGCCGGGGAGGGCGGGGCGCAGGCCGGGGAGGGCGGCAAGCGCTGCCTCGACCGCAGCGACGACGGCGCGTCCGCCGTGGAGGTGAAGCTCGACGAGATCCTCGCCGGTCGCGGTGGCGGGGGCGGGGAAGTGCAGCACCAGCGCGCGATCGAGGATTGCGCGATCGGGTGCGTGCAGGGTCCGCACGCCGGCGCGGCGTGGTGGTGGAAGCGACCCGGCGAGCTGCTCTCCCGCGGCGACCGCGCCTGCGCCGCTGATGCGGAGGACGGCGATTGCCGCGGGCGGGCGGCCGCTCGAGACCGCAAAGATCGTGTCGTGCATCACCCGCCGGGCTTGGTTCCCGCATCGAACAGCCGTCGCCAGAAGGCCGCGCCAGCCTCGCCCATTGGTGTCCAGTTCTTCACCATGCTTTCCAACAGTTCGGGGCGGACGCCATTCTGCATCGTTTCCTGCATCATCGCGACATATTGATCATGGAGAGGCGTGAGATCGGGCAGGCCCATCACGCGGCGCGCTTCTTCGGGCGAGCAATCGACTTCGATCGTGACCTTCATCCAGTGTTCCCTTGAGCCGTACCGCCGGCGACGGTAGCGTCACCCGCGTTTCTTATGCGCGTGATAGCGGCCATGCCGCAACCATTGCAGATACTTCGGAATGGATGAGGAGAGCCTTATGGGTGAAATGATCGACGTCGCCGCGCTGAACGGCGAGGGAACATTCAAGGCCTATCGGGCCGATCCGGCAAGTGCGCCGACCGCGGCGATCATCGTGATCCAAGAAGTGTTCGGGGTGAACCCGGGCATCCGCCAGAAGTGCGATCGACTGGCGGCGCAGGGCTATCTGGCGATCGCACCGGATTTGTTCTGGCGCATCGAACCGGGCGTCGCGCTGAATCCGGATGTGCCCGAGGAGATGCAGCGGGGGCTCTCGCTGTTCGGGCAGTTCGATCAGGATGCGGGGATCCGCGATATCGAGGCCTCGATCCATGCAGCGCGCGAACTGCTCGGTGGTTCGGGCAAGGTCGGCGCGGTGGGTTATTGCCTCGGCGGGCGGCTGGCGTTCATGACCGCGTGCCGCACCGATATCGATGCCAGCGTCGGCTATTATGGCGTCGGGATCGACGGGCTGCTCGGCGAGAAGCATGCGATTGCGCACCCGGTGCTACTGCACATCCCGACCGAGGATGGGTTCGTCGACAAGGCATCGCAGCAGCGGATGCACGAGGGGCTCGACGATCATCCCAAGGTGACGCTGTACGATTATGCCGGCGAGGACCACGGCTTCGCGACCGAGATGGGGGATCGCCGGTCCGAAGCGGCGGCGAACCTGGCGGACGAGCGGACTGCCGCGTTCTTCGCTGAGCATCTGGGGTAATCTTCTCCCCTCCCGCTTGCGGGAGGGGTCGGGGGAGGGGATATTTTGGGCGGTGTCCTTTGGGACAGGCCCTCCCCTAACCCCTCCCGCAAGCGGGAGGGGGATTAGATTAGGCGGGCGTTGTTTCCTTGATCAGCGCGAGGATCTGTTCGGCCAATTCCTGTGGGCAGATCAGCAGATCGGGGAGGTAGACGTCCTCCTGATTGTAGACGAGCGGGCTGCCGTCGATGCGTGAGCAGTGCAGGCCATACGCAGCCGCGACCGCGATCGGGGCGGCGGAGTCCCATTCGTACTGGCCGCCGGAGTGTAGGTAGATATCCGCCTCACCGCGGACGACCGCCATCGCCTTGGCACCAGCCGAACCCATCGGAACGAGCGTCGCGCCGAGTCGCTCGGCGACGGCGAGCGCCTCTTTCGCGGGCCGGCTGCGGCTGACTAGCATGCGCAGCGGATTGGCGGGTGGCGGGACGGGCTGCGGTTGGTCGGAGCGAAGGACAAGGCCGGTGCCGGGAAGCGCCACCGCGCCGATTGTCGCAACGCCATCGACTGCCAGCCCGACATGGACCGCCCAGTCATCACGCTTTTCGCCATATTCGCGCGTGCCATCGACGGGATCGACGATCCAGACGCGCGACTTGGTCAGCCGGTCACCGTCGCACTTCATCTCTTCGGAGAGCAGGCCGTCGTCAGGGCGGGCCTCGCGGATCGCGTGGACGAGGAACTGGTTGGCGGTCTGATCGCCCGCCTTGCCGAGCGCTTTTTCGGAAAAGACGCCCGAATCGCGCACTTCGATCAGGATGCGGCCGGCGGCTTCGGCCAGGTGCGCGGCAAGTTCAGCGTCCGTCATCTGATTGGTCATGGAATGATCCTCTGGATGATCAGGTCGGCCGCTTCATCGGGCGTCATCGTCGTGGTGTCGATGTGGATCTCGGGATCCTCGGGGGCCTCGTACGGGCTGTCGATGCCGGTGAAGTTCGCGAGTTGGCCAGCGCGGGCCTTGGCGTAGAGGCCCTTCACGTCGCGGCGCTCGGCCTCGGCGAGCGTCGTATCGATATGGACCTCGATGAACTCGCCGGGCTGCATCATCTGGCGCACCATGTCGCGCTCGGCGCGGAAGGGCGAGATGAACGCGGTGACGACGATGAGCCCGGCATCGGTCATCAGGCGCGCCACCTCGCCGACGCGGCGGATGTTCTCGACGCGATCGGCATCGGTGAAGCCGAGATCACGGTTGAGGCCGTGGCGCACGTTATCGCCATCGAGCAGGAAGGTGTGGCGATTCATCCGCACCAGCTTCCGCTCGACGATGTTGGCGATCGTCGACTTGCCTGCGCCCGACAGCCCGGTGAACCACAGCACGACGGGCTTCTGATTCTTGAGCGTCGCGTGCGTCTCGCGGCTGATCTCCATCGCCTGCCAATGGATGTTCTGCGCGCGGCGGAGCGAGAAGTGCAGCATGCCCGCGGCAACCGTCGCATTGGTGAGCTTGTCGACGAGGATGAAGCCACCGAGCGTGCGATTGTCGGCGTAGGATTCGAACACGAGCGGCTTGTCGGTGGAGAGGTTCGCGACGCCGATTGCGTTGAGATCAAGCGTCTTGGCGGCGAGCTGCTCCATCGTGTTGACGTTGATCTGGTATTTCGGCGCGCCGACCGTGGCAGTCGCGGTCTGCGTGGCGAGTTTCAGCCAATAGGAGCGGCCGGGGAGCATCTCGTCCTCGGCCATCCAGACGATCGTCGCTTCGAATTGGTCGGCGACTTCGGGTGGTGCGCTGGCGAGCGCGATCACGTCACCGCGTGAGCAATCGACCTCGTCGGCGAGGGTGAGCGTGACGGACTGGCCAGCGACGGCTTCGTCGAGATCGCCGTCGAGCGTGACGATGCGGGAAACGGTGGTCGTCTTGCCCGAGGGGAGGATGCGGACGGGATCGCCGGGCTTGATCGTGCCGGTGGCAATGAGGCCAGCAAAACCACGGAAGTCGAGGTTGGGGCGGTTGACCCACTGGACGGGGAGACGGAAGGGCTTGGCCTGATCGGCCTCGGCGTTGATCTCGACCGCTTCCAGATGCGCGATCAGCGTCGGGCCGGCGTACCATGGCGTGTTGGACGACGCGGTGGTGATGTTGTCGCCCTTGAACCCTGAGATCGGGATCGCGGTGAACTCGGTGATGCCGATCGAGGCGGCGAAGGCGGCATAATCCGCGACGATCGCGTCGTAGGTTGCCTGGTCGTAGCCGACGAGATCCATCTTGTTCACCGCGAGCACCAGATTGCGGATGCCGATGAGGTGCGCGAGGTAGCTGTGGCGGCGCGTCTGGGTGAGCACCCCCTTGCGCGCGTCGATCAAGATCACCGCGAGATCGGCGGTCGAGGCGCCGGTGACCATGTTGCGCGTATATTGTTCGTGGCCTGGGGTGTCGGCGACGATGAACTTGCGCTTTTCGGTCGAGAAGAAGCGATAGGCGACGTCGATCGTGATGCCCTGTTCGCGTTCCGCGGCAAGGCCGTCGACGAGGAGCGCGAAGTCGATCTCCTGGCCTTGCGTGCCGACCTTCTTTGAGTCGCTTTCGAGCGCGGCGAGCTGATCTTCGAAGATCATCTTCGAATCGTAGAGGAGCCGGCCAATCAGCGTGGACTTGCCGTCATCGACCGAGCCGCAGGTGATGAAACGCAGCAGCGACTTGTGCTGGTGGCTGGTGAGATAGGCGTCGATGTCCTGCGCGATGAGGGCATCGACCTGGTAGCTCCCCTCCCGCTCGCGGGAGGGGTTGGGGGAGGGGGTGTCCTCAAGCGGTGTCGCGGAGGCGACAGGCCCTCCCCCGGCCCCTCCCGCAAGCGGGAGGGGAGAAGTTGCGTCGGCCATCAGAAATACCCTTCCTGCTTCTTCTTTTCCATGCTCGCCGCGCCGGCGTCCTTGTCGATCACGCGTCCCTGACGTTCGCTGGTGGTGGTCAGCAGCATTTCCCGGATCACGTCGGAAAGCGTCGCGGCGTCGCTTTCCACCGCGCCGGTCAGCGGGAAGCAGCCGAGCGTGCGGAAGCGGATCGAGCGTTCGGTGATCTCGGGCTTGCGGCCCATCACCTGTTCGAGCCGGTCGAGGTCGTCGGCCATGAAAAGCTGGCCGTCATGCTCATAGGTCGGGCGGACGGCGCTGAAATAGAGTGGGACGATGGGGATGTCGTTGAGCTGGATATACTGCCAGATATCGAGCTCGGTCCAGTTCGAGATCGGGAAGACGCGGATCGATTCGCCCTTCGATTTGCGCGCGTTGTAGAGGTTCCAGAGCTCGGGGCGCTGGTTCTTTGGATCCCAGCGGTGGTTCGCCGAGCGGAACGAGAAGACGCGCTCCTTGGCGCGGCTCTTCTCCTCGTCACGCCGCGCGCCGCCGAAGGCGACGTCGAAGCCGTATTTGTCGAGCGCCTGTTTGAGGCCCTCGGTCTTCCACATGTCAGTGTGGAGCGGGCCGTGATCGAACGGATTGATGCCGCGTGCCTGCGCCTCGGGGTTCTTGTAGACGAGCAATTCCATCCCGCTCTCGCGCGCCATGCGATCGCGCATCTCGTACATCGCGGCGAACTTCCACGTCGTGTCGACATGGAGCAGCGGGAAGGGCGGCGGGGCAGGATGGAAGGCCTTGCGCGCTAGATGCAGCATCACGGCCGAATCCTTGCCGACCGAATATAGCATCACCGGGCGTTCGCTCTCGGCGACCACCTCTCGCATGATGTGAATCGATTCGGCCTCGAGCCGTTCGAGATGAGTGAGGGTGCGTGCGGTCATGATCGCTCCGATGATCCACGTGGAACATGGCAAGCGCTGCGTGACAGGGAACCTCCCATATGGGAGGATAGCTGATGCCGATCGCGCGTATCGACGAGACCGACCTGCTCATCCCGCTATATGACGGCGTGCACGGCGAACCGCAGCCGTGGGCGTTGTTCCGCAAGCGGCTGACGCGCCGGGTGCGCTCGGATGAGGTCACGCTGATCGCAAGCACGACCGCAAATCCTGTGGCCGACGACTGGCTCGCGGGGTTGCGCGGCGGGCGAGTCTATCCGGTGGAGGAGGGGATCGACCCGGGGGCGGGGTTTGGACGCGTGGTGCGTGCGGACGCGGACGGAGTGAGCTTGTGGCTCGTCATTCGGCGGCGGTCATCCGACTTCTCGGCGGCGGATGGCGCGTTGCTTGGGGCGCTTGCGCCGCATTTGGCGGTGGCGTTGCGGACGCGGGTCGCGCTGGAACGGCAGCGCGTGCGGGCGAGCGTCGAGAATGTCGCGCTGTCGCAGGCGGCGGTGGAATGGGTGGCGCTGGGGCGCGATGCGCGCGTTCTGGCGCTGTCCGATGGTGCGGCGGGACTGCTGGGGCGAGGTGTTGACGAGCGGCTTGCGGCGGGGCGGAGCGAAGCGGGGGCGACGATCGCGGCGTTTTGTCTGGCGCCGTCGTGGGCGACGGCGGTGGTGATTGGGGACGCCGAGCCGGTGGGGTTGTTACTTGTGCCGCCGCCAGTGGCTGTTGCTACGGACGTGGTGCCCGCGGTCGCCGCGGTGGGGCTGTTGATGATGCCGGGCGGGGGCGATCTCGCGGCGCGGGCGGCGGTCTTGTCCGCGCTTCATGGGCTGGCGCCGAGCGAGGCGCGGTTTGCGGCGGCGATCGGGTCGGGGGAGTCGATTGTCGGGGCGGCGGCGCGGCTGGGGCTGACGATCGAGACGGCGCGGAATTATTCGAAGCGGGTGTATGCGAAGCTGCGGGTGGAGGGGCAGGTGGAGCTGGTGCGGCTGGTCGAGGATAGTGTTGCGGCGTTGGTTTGATACGATCCCGTCCCGCAAGCGGGAGGGGAGCCTTGATGAACGGCGCCCCACGCCCGTGGACAGGCCCTCACCCCGGCCCTCTCCCCCGAGGGGAGAGGGAGCTGCGCTCCTTAGATTGGCTGACCGTCCGTATCGCGGAGGACTTCGCGGCGGCCGACGTGATCGGGACGACCGACGATGCCGTCCTTTTCCATCCGCTCGATCAGGCGGGCGGCTGAGTTATAGCCGATGCGGAGCTGGCGCTGGAGCCACGAGGTCGAGGCCTTCTGGCTGCCGCACACTAACTGGATCGCGGCGCGATATTGCTGGTCCTCGGCGGAATCGTCGCCGGTCGGCGCGCCTTCCATTTCGAAGCTTTCGGCAGGCTCCTCGGTGACCGACGAGATGTAATCGGGCTGGCCCTGCGCACGCCAGTGATCGGTGACGCGCTGGACTTCCTCGTCGCTGACGAACGGGCCGTGGACGCGCACGATGCCCTTGCCGCCGGGCATGTAGAGCATGTCGCCCTTGCCCAGCAGCTGCTCGGCGCCCTGTTCGCCCAGGATGGTGCGCGAATCGATCTTCGACGTGACGTGGAAGCTGATCCGCGTCGGCAGGTTCGCCTTGATGACGCCGGTGATGACATCGACCGACGGGCGTTGTGTTGCCATGATAAGGTGGATGCCGGCGGCGCGCGCCTTTTGCGCGAGCCGCTGGATGAGGAATTCGACTTCCTTGCCGGCGGTCATCATCAAGTCCGCCAGCTCGTCGACGATCACGACGATCTGCGGCAGCACCTGATAATCGAGCTGTTCTTCCTCGTAGACCGGGCGGCCATTCTCGTCCCAGCCCGACTGGACCTTGCGGCCGAGCGGGGTGCCCTTGGCCTTTGCTGCGCGGAGCTTGTCGTTGAAGCCCGAGAGGCTGCGCACGCCGAGCGACGACATCTGCCGGTAGCGATCCTCCATTTGCTCGACCGCCCATTTGAGCGCGCGCACGGCCTTCGCGGGATCGGTGACGACGGGGGAGAGGAGATGCGGAATGTCGTCGTACATCGACAGTTCGAGCATCTTGGGATCGATCATGATCATGCGGCACTGATCGGGGGTGAGGCGATACAGCAGGGAGAGGATCATCGCGTTGAGCCCGACCGACTTGCCCGATCCGGTAGTGCCGGCGACGAGCAGGTGCGGCATCGGCGCGAGATCGGCGATGACGGGATCGCCGGCGATGTTCTTGCCGAGGATCACGGGGAGCGAGGCGTTCTGGTCCTCGAACGCCTGACTGCCGATGAGTTCGTGCAGCGACACCATCTCGCGCTTTGGATTGGGCAGCTCGATGCCGATCACGGTGCGGCCGGGGATCGTCGCGACGCGCGCGGAAATCGCGCTCATGTTGCGCGCGATGTCGTCGGCGAGGCTGATGACGCGCGTCGCCTTGATGCCGGGCGCGGGCTCGAGTTCGTACATCGTGACGACGGGACCGGGGCGGACTTCGACGATCGAACCTTTGACGTTGAAATCGTCAAGCACGGTTTCAAGCAGGCGCGCGTTGCGTTCGAGCGCAGTCTTGTCGATCGCGCCGGGCAGCGCCGGCGGCGCGGGCGTCAACATGTCGAGGGTCGGAAGGCGGAAATCGTCGCGCAGGTCGAGGCTGGTCTGGCGTGGCTGCTGCTGCTTGGGCGCTGTGACTGGCGCAGTGGCGCGATCGTTGATGACGGGGGCGGGACGCGTGTCGGGTAGCGCGACGGCGCGTGGCGGGACTTGCTTGCGGACGAGTTCGAGCGGCTCGTCCTGCACGGCATCGTCATCGAACGCGTCTTCGGCGTAGGCGGCGCGGGCGCGGCGGCGGGCGAGCCAGCCGCGTGGCATGTCGAGATCGAGGCTGCGGCCCCAGACGATCGCGCCGGCAATGCCGGTGACGAGGCCGAGCGCGACGATGCTCCACCAGGTGATCTGCGGATCATTGGCATAAGCGAGGCCGGAGCGCGCCGCGGCGACTCCGCCGAGCCCAATCGCGCCGCCCCAGCCGAACGGCAGCGCGAGCACCGCGCCGTCCGAGACGCAGCCGAGTGCGATCGCCATCAGCGCGACGCCGAATGTGGCATTGCGCAACATCCGCTGCCACGCGCCCGCCGGCTGCTCGCGCCACAGGCGCAACGCGACGATCGGCGCGACCGGCAGCAGCAGCGCCACCGCGGGGCCGAACAGCGTGAGCGCGAGATCGGCGAACCATGCGCCGGGCACGCCGATGAGATTGCCTGTCGGGCCAGCCGCGGCGGTGTTCAGCGCGCCGTCGCCGGGACGATAGCTGGCGAGCGCGAGCGCCATCAGCAGCGTCGCGGCGAACAGCATTATCGCGGTGACCAGCGCGCCGCTGCGCACCGCGCCTGCCTTCACCGTTTCGCGCCACAGGGACGGTTGCGTCCTGCTCGCCGCCCTGCTCGCCATCGTGCCGCCCCCAGCAATGTCTTGGATCTGTGCTGTGGGTATTCTGCCTGAGCGAGTCCGGCGTCAAGATGGTCGCGGTCTGTTCCGCGCCGAGTGTGGTGCATTGGGCACGGTTTGCGAAGCAATCTCCTCGCGTCGGAGGCGAAGATTTACTACATGCCGACGATGGATCACGCAGACGTACTCATCCTGGGGGGCGGGCTCGTTGGGTCGACGCTTGCCCTCGCGCTCGACAAGCATGGCCTCACCACGATCGTGGTCGATCCAGCCGACCCGGCGGTGACGCTGGCGCCGGGGTTCGACGGGCGCGCCTCGGCGGTGGCGAGTGCGAGCCATCGGATGCTCGATGCGATCGGCGTGGCCGAGCGGCTGGCCGGGCAGGGCTGCGGGATCAAGCAGATCCGGGTGAGCGACGGGCTCGAGCCGGGGGCGCTCGATTTCATCCCCGATCCCGACGATGGCACGCTCGGTACGATGTACGAAAATCGCGCGCTGCGCCGGGCGCTGGCCGATGCGCTGGCGGCGAGCGACGTCGACTTCCGGCCGCTGACCCGCGCGACGACGGTCGAGCGGTCAGCGAGCGGCGTGCGCGCTACGTTGAGCGACGGGACGACCGTTGCCGCATCGCTGCTGGTCGCCGCGGAAGGGCGCAATTCGCCAACTCGTGCGGCGGCGGGGATCGCGACCGCAAACTGGCGCTACGATCACGCCGCGATCATCGGCGCGTTCCACCATGAGCGGCCGCACGACGATACCGCGTACGAGATCTTCTATCCGTCGGGGCCGTTTGCGCTGCTGCCGCTGGTCGACGATGCGATCGGCCATCGCTCGGCGATCGTGTGGACGGTCTCGTCGGCGCATGCGCCGGGGCTGCTGAAGCTTGGCGATCGCGGCTTCCTGGCCGAGGCGGAGGCGCGGATGGGCGGCTTTCTGGGGGCGCTGAGCGACGCGAGCCCGCGCGCGAGCTATCCGCTCGGCTTCCACCATGCCGCGACGATCACGGCCGAGCGGCTGGCGCTGGTCGGCGATGCGGCGCACGGCATTCATCCGATCGCCGGGCAGGGGCTGAACCTGGGCTTCCGTGACGTTGCGGCGCTCGTGGAGGTGTTGGTCGAGGGGCGGCGGCTCGGGCTGGAGGCGGGGGATGCGCAATTGCTCGCGCGCTACCAGCGCTGGCGCAGCCTCGATACGATGCTGGTGGCGACCGCGACCGACACGCTGACACGGCTGTTCGGCATTCCGGGGCGGACGGCGAGCGCGGTGCGGCGGTTCGGGATCTCGGCCGTTAACTCAATCCCGCCGCTGAAGGCGCGCTTCATGGCCGAGGCCCGCGGCGAGAGCGGGGCGTTGCCGCGGCTGTTGCAGGGGGCGCTGGTCTAGGTTCTGCGCGTTACCCCGGGCGCTCGTCCTTGACCCGGGCGCCCTCACACCATAACTCGCGGCGTATCCCATTTTTCGCACGCCTTCCCTTGCCGAGTCGCATCGGCTAAGGGCGCGCGCGATCATCCGCAGAAAGATATTTGTTTGGCGAAAGAAGAACTCCTCGAAATGCGCGGCCAAGTGGTCGAGCTTCTGCCCAATGCGATGTTCCGCGTGCGGCTTGAGAATGATCACGAAATTCTCGGTCATACCGCCGGCAAGATGCGCAAGAACCGCATCCGCGTGCTGGTCGGTGACGAGGTGCTCGTCGAGCTGACGCCGTACGATCTGACCAAGGGGCGGATCACGTACCGCTTCATGCCCGGCCGCGGCGGCCCCGGCCCGCAATAAATCGGGTGGGGCTGATGCCCTCCCTCATCCTTGCTTCCGCTTCGCCGCGCCGGCTGTCGCTGCTGGCGCAGATCGGCGTCGTGCCGGCGCGCGTGGTCGCGCCCGATGTCGACGAGTCGGTGCTGAAGGGCGAGCGGCCGCGTGATTATGTGATGCGCGTGGCGCTGGCGAAAGCCGCTGCAGTGCCGTGCGGGGCGGACGAGGTGGTGCTTGCCGCCGATACCAGCATCGCGGTTGGCGGTCGGATCCTCGGCAAGCCAGAGGACGAGGCGGATTTTGTGCGGATGCTCGGGCTGTTGTCGGGGCGGCGACATCATTGCCTGTCGGCGGTGGTAGTGGCGGGTGCCGATGGCGTCGTGCGCACGCGATTGTCGGACACGATGGTGGCGTTCAAGCCGCTGAGTTCCGCTGAGATCGCGGGCTACGTCGCGAGCGGCGAAGGGTGGGGCAAAGCGGGCGGCTACGCGATCCAGGGGCGCGCCGAGGCGTTCGTGCGGCGCATCGACGGATCGTATTCAGGTGTCGTCGGGCTGCCGTTGTTTGAGACGCGCGCATTGCTCGCCACCGCCGGCGTGGATTGTGGCTGAATGGCTTTATGAGGACGGCATCGGCGAATGCCGTGCGGCGCTTGTCGATGATCGCGGACGGATCGTGCGAGCGCGTGTTGCGATCGACGGAGCGGGGCCGCAGCCGGGGCTGGTCGCGCCGGCGCGGCTGATCGAGCGACTGCTCGCACGGCTCGACAGCGGCAACGAAGTGACGCTCGATCGCGCGCCGGCAGGGGTGACGCTGGGCGCCGCGATCCGGGTGGAGATCACGCGCGCGGCGATCCCGGAGGCCGGGCGCGCCAAGCTGCCGCGCGGGCGAGTAACCGACGCTAGCGCACAACCGGCGCCGACGTTGCTGGAAACGCTTGAGGATGCGCCGGTGCGACAGGTGCGGGCGCATGAGGCGGATGCGCTGGAGGCGGCCGGCTGGTCCGAGCTGCTCGAGGAAGCCGTGCTTGGCGATATCGCGTTTGACGGCGGGATGCTGCGGCTGTCGCCGACGCCGGCGATGACCTTGTTCGACGTCGATGGCGATCCGCCGCTCGATGCGCTGGCGGTGCGCGCGGCGATCGCGGTGGCCGAGGCGATCGAGCGGCATGACATCGGCGGGTCGATCGGGATCGACTTTCCGACGCTCACCGGGCGCGAACCGCGTCAGGCGGTCGCCGCGGCGATCGACGCGCATCTCGCGCAGCCGTTCGAGCGCACGGCGGTGAATGGCTTCGGCTTCCTGCAGATCGTTAGGCCTCGACCGCGCGCTTCGCTGCCCGAGCTGTTACGTGCCGATCCGGTCGGCGCGGCGGCGCGTGCGTCGCTGCGGATGATCGAGCGGACGCCGCCGGGGGCGCCGAACCGGTTCCGGCTGCCGGCGGCGGTGCGCGAGCGGATCATCGCGAACCCGGCGTGGCTGGCGGAGCTGGCGCGCCGCACGGGGCGGACGCCGCATTTCGACGCGGCAGGGTAAGCGACAGCGACATTGAACTCACGCTGCCCTCGCGCGTCTAAATGGCATGCAGGAGTGAATGTCATGTCATTTGAAGATATCGTATCGTCAGTCGGCGCCAATGTCCGGCGTGCCGTATCGGGCGAGACCGCCGATCCTGCGACCTTGCGCGCGCCGGTGCTGGCGCAGCTCAAGCGCGCGGAAAGCGCCTGGGGTGATGGCCAGTCCCAGTCGACGGGCGATTGGTTCAGCCGCGACAATGATCTTGTTGCTTTCACTCCGACGCTGGCGGGTGGCGCGCCGCTGACGATCGACGGTCAGACGACCGTTTTCGTACCGGCAGATCGGTTCGCGGCCTATCTGGCGGCGATGCGCGCGCAGGTCGAGGCGGGCGCATTCGATGCCGAGATCGCCGGGGGGCTCAGCGGATCGCCCAATGTCAGCGGGCTTGCCACGGTGCCGATGCCCGAAGCGGAAGGCGGCAATACCGAAGGCAGCGGCGGCGATCGCGTGTCCTGACGATGCGGCGGGCTGTGTGCTCCACGTGCCGGAAGGCAGTGCGCGGCCCTCATTTGATCGCCGGGCTGCGCGGTTAACATGCGACCGGTCGGCGCATGGGACATGCGGACAATCCTCTTGGCGATACCCGGCTCGCGCTTACGCCGGAAGAACGGGCCAGGTTTGATGCGCTGATTGGCGCGGTCGATACGGATACGTTGCTGCGTTCGCTGGTGGGGCTCGATCCGGAGAGCGAGGATGCGCGGCTCCTGATCGCTGCAGTGATGGATCGATTGCCGCCGTCTGCCGGCGGATGATCGCTGCGCCTCAGGTGCCGGTGATGCCGAAACGACGAATGATCGTGTCGGTACCGTTGTTGACCGCGTGTACCGATCCGATCCGCGCGCCCGTCGCCGAGCGCACCACAAGCCGGATGTCGTATTTGCCGCACTGTTCCAGCTGAAGCAGATCGTTCATCGAATTGCCCGGCAGCGTATCCCACACCTCGCCGGTCACCTTCAACCCGCGGCAGCGGATCGCGCGGATGAACTGGCCGTTGCGCCGGCCGCGCAGTGTGACGTTGCGCAGCGTGATGTTGGTGCAATCGGTAAGGAATGCGGTCGGGCCGCTTTGCGTTGCGGCGCCGAAATCCAGGTCTGCGTCAGTGATCGTGATATTGTCGATCACGCACCCCTGGTTCACGCCATTGTTCTGCATCGCGAGCGGGCAGCCGGTCGGGCCCTTGGTGATCCGGCCTTTGATGCCACTTAGCCTGATGTCGCGAATCTCGGCCTTGCCGGTGGTCGTGCTGGTGAAGAATTTGATCGATGAAAAGGCCGCGCTGTCGAGCGTCATGTTCGTCAGCGTGATGCGGCGCATCATCGAGTTGATCGATTCGTGGTTTTCCGCGGTGAACGACAGCGCGTCGTCGCCGCTCGATACTTGGATGTCCGATCCGCTGATGCGGGCGCAGGCACCGAAGAAGTGGAGCCCGTCCGCGCCCGGGCGGTTCACGCCGGAATAGAGCCGAAGGCCGTTGAGATAACCGCCGCTCGAATTCTTCACTTCCATTCCGAAGCCGGTCAACGGCCCGTCGGTCCGGGCGCGCAACACGGTGAAGCCATCGGTGCCGACGATACCCAGCCCCTTGCGGGTGGCGCCGGCCGGATCGCTCGTGGCGCCGGTGAACGAACCGCCGCCACCGATCACGGTGACATTGGAGAGGCGCTTTCCGGTACGATTCGTCAGGCAGTAGTGCGTGCCGACGAGCGGGCCGTGATCGTTGTAGAGATCGCCCACCATGGTGATCCGGGCGTTGCTGGCATAGCCGAGGCCAGTCGCGAGCAGGCGATGCCCTCCTGCTGGAATGGCTACGGGTACGCGCTTGGCAGCGGCGCTGTCGAGCAGCTGCTGCAGATTTGCGGTCATGTCGGTGGAGTGCATCGGTGCGGTCATGGGATCGCTTTGAGCGCCCCGACGGTTAATGTTCCGCGACCAACCCGCTGGAACCGCACCGGAATATGTCAAATGACATAGATGGTGCTGCTTCGTGACGCGGCTTAACGAACCTGTAAGCGTGATGCCGTTCAACGGCCCAATGCAGATCAACAACCTATATGCTCGCCGCCGATTCCTCGGCCTTAGCGCAAGCCTAGTGTCTGGCGCATTACTGTCGGGTTGCGGCGGTGGCGGGGGTGGTGGTTCCGCCGCTGCGGAGGGCGGCATCACGGTCGTGCCCGGCGCCGTTGCGGAGGCGCCACCGCCGGTCGTCGCTACGCCGGCGCCCGTCGCGGCGCATCCGCTGAACCTCGCACTGAACCTCGCTTATCTCGGCGCGGCCTTTTATGGCCACGCCGCGCAGGGCGCCGGGCTGACGGCGGATCTGACTGCAGGGATTGGGCAGGCCGGCATCGCGACCGGTGCGCGCTCCGCGCTGCTGAGCGATCCGGCGATCGCCGAGGTCGCGGCGGAACTGGCGACCGACAAAAGCGCGCAAGTCGCGGCGCTGCGCAACCAGATCGGCGCGCAAGCCGCGGCACAGCCTGCGATGGACCTGTCGGCGCAGCCCGGCGGCGCATTTTCGGTCGCGGCGCAGCGGGCGGGGATCGTGCCGGCGGGGTCGTCCTTCGATCCCTATGCCAATGACAATCAGTTCCTGCTGGGCGCCTTCCTGATCGAAGATATGGTGGCAGCCACCTATCGCGGCTTGCTGATGGCCGGCGGGGAGGACGCCTCTGCCTTGGTGACGGAAAGCCTCGCCGACGCGATCTACCATGGTGGCCTCGTCCGCACGTTGCTGGAGGATCGCGCGCGCAGCGACACCGCACTCGCCGCCACACTCGGCAAGGCGACCAGCTTCGCGATGCCCGACGGCAGCACGGCCGATGCGCAGGCGAACATCCTCGATTCCGAAGGACGTGTGATCCCCTTCACGCGCGAGGCGCCGCAGGTTCTCGATATGCTGTATCTGGCGGGCAGCGCGGGTGGTGGTTTCCTGCCCGCCGGCGCGAACGGCGTGTAAGCGCTTAGGCGGCGGCGCCGGTGCACGTCGGATCGGCGCGGTCCGCGAGCATCGCGAGCATCGCGAAATCATGCACCTCGACGATCCCGCCGCGAATCGTGGCGAGCCCCTCGCGGCGGAGCTGCGCAGCGGTGCGGTTGACGTGGACCAGGCTGAGCCCGAGCAGCTCGCCGAGCATGTCCTGCGTCAATGGCAGCGGAAACGAGCCGTTGTGGACGAAGCCGATCGCAGCGAGCCGCTGGTGCAATTCGAGCAGCAGGTGGCTCATCCGTTGGCGCGCGCTCTGCACGCCGAGGCGCACGACATGGTCGAGCAGCCAGCTTTCCTCGGCGCGATCGATCGTCGCCAGCGCGCGGAGAATGCCGGGATAATGTTCCGGCTTGTCGCGCACCGCCATCATCAGTCGCGCGACCGAGATCGTGCGCACCGGCGTCAGCGCGACGACCGGGTTGAGCGCCAGCGGGCGCCGTTCGCCGCGATCGCCCATCAGGTCGCCGGGGATCAGCAGCCCGAGCACTTGCCGCCGCCCGTCGGGCAGGATGCGGGGGCGGCAGGCCCAGCCCGAGACGATCAACCGCGCATGCGGGCTGCCGTCGTCGTGCGGACAGATCGTGGTGCCCGGCGCGTGCGGCTTGGGCTGTTCGCCCATCGACAGGATCAGCGAGATCTCCGTCGACGACAGATCGGCGAGGTGGCGCAAGCGATAGAGGAGCAGTTCGGTACTGAGCATCCGTCCGCTTCCCCGGGATTCGCTCGTCAAGGCGACCGAAGCGGTCAATTCGAATAATAGCCCGCGTAAGAGCCCATGAACTGCGCTGGATCGCCGTAGCCCGACCGTGCCAGCGCGTTCAGATCGACCCGGCTGAGCGCCACCCCCGTCATCTTCACGCCCAGCGACTGGAGCAGGTGGACGGCCATCTCGACCGCCGCATCGGGGGTCTTCCGCCAACGGACCAGCAGCACCGTCGAATCCATCTTCTTCGCGACCAACCGGCCGTCGACCACCGGCAGCACGGGGGAGGCATCGAAGATGACGATGTCGTAGCGTGCCTTGAGATCGCCGATCAGTCGATCGAAACTGCCGTTGCCCAGCGCGTGCGTCCCCGCGACGCCGGCGCGCAGCATCGGCAGGATCATAAGCGACGTATCGACGTCCTGTACCAGCGCCTCGTCGAGCGTCGCCTCACCATCAAGCACCTGCTGCAGGCCGACCGCGGGCCGCAGCCCGAGTGCGTTGGCGATGCTCGGGCGGCGCATGTCGGCATCGACCAGCACGACGCTGACGCCACTCATCGCCACGATCCGCGCCAGCCCGATCGAGGCCGTGGTCTTGCCTTCGTTGGGCAGCGCCGAGGTCAACGCGATGGTGCGGACCTTGCCCGATCCGGCGGCCTCGAGGATCGAGGCGGCGAGGTTGCGATAGCCCTCGGTATAGGCCGATTCGCTATGGTCGACGAGCGCGCTGATCGGATCGCTGCCGCCGACGTGGCGCACCGCGGATCCGAGTGTCGGCAAGCCCGCGAGATACGGCAGCTGCAAACGGCCCTCGACATCCTCCAGCGTGCGGATGCCGTGATCGGTCCCCTGCCGCAGGAAGACCGCGCCGAGCCCTGCCGCAACCGCGAGCAAGGCGCCGACAAGCAGGTTGATCGGCGTGTTCGGCGAAGACGGCTGCATCGGCAGCGCGGCAAAGCCCGCGACGCGCGCGTCCGACTGAGTCGTGGCTGCCTGGGCGCTGATCTCGTTCACGCGGTTGAGCAGTTGCGCGTAATTCTGATGCGCGGTGTCCGACCGCAGCTGAAGCCCGCCGAGCGCGATCGACGCGACGTTGTTGCGCACTACCTGATCGCGTGCGCCACCGGCACTGCCGGCCAGCGAGCCGACGCGGCGCGACGCCACTTCCTGCTGCGCTTCGAGATTGGCGACGGTGCGGGTGATCTCGCCCTGGATCTGTTCGTCGATGTCCGCGACCTGGCGCCGCGCGGCAGCAAGCGCCGGGTATTTTTCGCCGAACTTGCCGCTGAGGTCGGCGACCTGTGCGCTGGCGATCGCACGCTGGCTGCGCAGCTGCTGGATCACCGGCGAGCCGAGCGCTTCCCCCAGATCGTCGCCGCGCGAGCCCCGCGCGAGCTGCCGGCGGGCGGTCTGCAGCCGGGCGGCGGCTTCTGCCTCGCCGGCGCGGGCAAGTGCCACCTGACCGTCGAGCGACGACAATTGCTGCTCGGCGATCGTCCCGCCCTGGACGCTCATGAGGTTGTTGTTGACCTTGTACTGCCCAAGCGCAGTGTCGGCGGCGCCGACTTCGTTGCGTGCGCTCGCGAGCTGGCCACGCAGCAATGCTTCGGCAGCGTCGCTCCCCTCGCGCTTCACCGACTGCGATTGGGCGACGAAGCTGCGCGCGTAAGTGTTGACGATGTCGGCGGCGAGCGCGCGATCATGATGCTCGAACGCCACGGTGAGCGCGAAGGTCTGCGCGGTGCGATTGACCGCGAGCCCCTGCACGAGCCGGTCGACTGCAGCTGCGCGTCGCGCGGTGACTGACAGTGCCGGCGCCGCTTCGCGCGTGAAGAACCGGTCCTGGATCGCTGGCGCGCGAATGAAGTTCTCGAAACGCGCGGGATCGGTCAGCGCCAGCCGATCGACGACGAGTTCGGCCAGCATCGGGCTCTTCAGCAGCTCGACTTGCGTGTCGACGCTCGAATCCGCGGCAGGATCGCTCAGCGCGCTGGTGCGATCGTTGCCGATCGTCGCGGCGCGCGGTGCGATCACCAGCGTCGCCGTGGCGGTGTAGCGTGGCGTCTGCAGCAGCGTGTACGCGAGCGTCGCCAGCATGATGCTGCCCGCGACCAGCGAGAAGAGCAGCAAATGCCGGCGGTACGTCGCGATAAGATCGAACAATCCCGACGATGGCGGCGGCGGGGGTGCCGGGCGGTCGCCGGCCAGCGCGAGCTGGCGGACGGGGTCGTAGCGCGCAGGTACGCTGGCCATAAGATGAGTTCCGGTCATTTCTGGAGGGTCAGCGTCGCCATGAGGCGATGATCGTCGAAGTTGGCGACGTTCGGCGCGCAGTTGCAACTGCGTGACAGGTAGCGATAGCCGAGCTGCGCGTTCCAATGGCCGCGCGACAGATAGGTTACTCTCGCGCCCGCGAACGGCAGATCATCGCGGCGCGTCAGGCCGCGATAATTGTCGCGGTTATAGCCACCTTCGAGGGTTGCGATGAGGTAGCGGCGCAATTCGTGATCGGCGCGAAGCGATGCGCCACGACGCAATACGCCACCCGTGCCGGGCACGCCGCTGTCCTCGATCGTGCTTTCGACGCGCGCGGTGAGCGTCCACAGGGGATTGGGGAAGACCGTGACCGTGCCGAGCGCGCCCAGGCCTTGGATCGGCCGGAAGGCGCCATTGTTGAAAGTCTGGCGGATATAGCCGACGCGTATGTCGCCGCGCACCAGCCTCGTCGCCTCGAAGCTGGTCCCGACGTACACGCCATAGCCGGTCGAATCGCGCGAGATGGTGCCGAGCGTCGGCAGGCGAAAATCGACCCGATTGGCCGTCGCGGCGCCGTAGACCGACAGCGCGGGGCTGATCGAGCGTTCGAGCCGGAGGAGCCCGCCCAGACGCGTGCGATCGCGATCACGCGTGAACAGCGTGCCGCCGCCGACCCGCGGCGCATCGCGAAAACGAACCGTTGAAAGGTCGGCGCGCACGATCACGCGCGTGCTGGCCTGTTCGATCGTGCCGCCGGCGAAGGCGTTCAGCACAGTATATTCCAGCGGCTTGGCGGCATCCACCGGCGAATCGGCCGAAAAGCGCGGGTTGATCAGCGATCCGTAACTCACCCCCGCGGTGACTCTGCTCAGCGTGCCCACAGCCACGCTGCCCTGCACGCCCGCGAGGCCTTCCTCGGTGCTCTCGCTCGAGTGATAGACATATTGCCGGAAGTCGCCGCGCGCGAAGGCCGTCACTTGGTATGGCCCGGCGCTGGTCCGCACGGTTACTTCCGGCCGAACGACCAAAGCAGTATCCGATCGCCGGCGCGCGTTATTGGCCAGCACGTTCGACGTATAAAGCCCGCCAATCGATATCCCGGGATAGACATCGAACGCGCCGACCGTGACGCCCTCGGCCGAGAAGGCGGGGAGCATGCGATCGGCTACCGCGACCTGCGCGTCACGCGCGAAGACCGAGCGCTGCGTGGTGATCGGCGGCTCGGGCGGGACGACGACGGTGGGCACGTCCTGCAGGAGCTGCGCCGCAGCCGGAGCCGCGAGCAGGAGTGCGGACGCGGTGACGAGCAGCCGCGCCGGGGACACGGATGCGATCAAAACCAGCGCTCCTTGATCCGGATCGTGTCACCGGGGGCGACCATCGTGGAGGCCGTGACCTGGTAGGCGCGCTCGAGCTCCTGGCCGGAACGCTTGATCAGCACTTCGCGAGTCTTCGCGCGATAGGTGAAGCCGCCCGCCTGGGCGACCGCGCCGAGCACCGTCAGCCCGTTGGCAAACGGATATTGGCCGGGCTTGTTGACCTCACCCAAGATGTAGAACGGGCGGGTGGTCAGCACCTCGACCGCGACACGCGGATCCTTGACGTATCCATCGGCCAGTCGCGTGACGATGCGGGTCTGCAATTGCTCCGCGGTCAGCCCGCGGACGTCGACCTGGCCGATCAGCGGCAGCGCGACGAAACCCGACCCGTCGATCAGGAACTCCCCGCCCAGCGTGGCGTCACCGAACACGACGACGCGGACGCGATCGCCGCCGGACAGCGCATAGGCGTAGGTCGGCAGATCTTGTCCGGCGACCACCGCCGGCGCCGCGCCGCCGGCCATCGGCATGCCGGCACAACCAGCGATCGACAGCGTCGATGCCAGGATCAGCGCGCGTGCCAATAATGACCGGCGCGCGCGCACGGGTTTCCCCTTCGGATGGACCGCCATGATTCTCCCCACGAATGGAATTGCTGCGACATGATCGGGCGTGTGCCCCGCCATGTCGGGTAAATCGGCGGAGATCTTGCGACCCGCCAAATAAAGCCAGGCTCATCTCCCCGTGCTCGATTCGCTTATGACGTTGTTCGCGCGGGCTATTGCTGATGTATGTTCGCGAAACCGGCGATCACTTGCGAATATTTGCGTATCATTTGTTAAGCATGTTCTCCGGCCTGATCCGAATGGCAAAAAAAGCCGTTTTTTGAATGGCCTAAAGCTCGCGTTGTGCGTTGCAGCAGCATAATTGACGAGCGAGTAGCCATGCGTACCCTGCCATCCCTCCAAACCATATCGCACCGCCGACCGCGCCTGACGCGGTTCGTCGATGTCAGCCTGGCGCTAGTGGTGCTGTTGATGTTGGCACCGCTGATGCTGGGCATCGCGTTGGCGGTCCGCGTGATTGACCGGCAGTCACCCATCTACGGCCATCGTCGCTATGGGCGCGGTGGGCGGACGTTCCTGTGCTACAAATTCCGCTCGATGGCGGTCGATGCGGATGCCAGGCTTACTCGCCTGCTCGCCGCAGACCCTGCGGCGCGTGCCGAGTGGCAGCGCGATCACAAGTTACGCCGCGACCCGCGCGTGACGTCGATCGGACGGTTCCTGCGCAAGTCCAGCCTCGACGAGCTGCCGCAGCTGTTCAACATCCTGCGCGGCGAGATGAGCCTCGTCGGGCCACGACCGATCGTGGCGGCCGAAGTGCGCCGCTATGGTCGTCGCTTCGCGGATTATTGCTCGGTGCGGCCGGGGATCACCGGGATCTGGCAGATCAGCGGCCGCAACGACACCGGCTATCGTCGCCGTGTCGCGATGGACAGCATGATGGCGCGGCAGATGTCGCTGAAGCTATATGGCCGCGTGCTCGCCGGCACGGCGGTCAGCGTGCTGCGCGGGAATGGCGCTTACTGAGCGCCGGCGTCAATCACGCGATCGTACACGTCGGCAAACGCCGACGCGACGGCTTCGGGTGTCGTGCGTGCGACGACCCGCGCACGTCCTGCTGGTGGCGCAGGGCGATTGCCGTCCAGCACCTGCCGCATCCGCGCCGCGAGTGCCGGCACGTCGCCCGACGGCACCAGCCAGGCATCGTCGGCAATGATCTCCGCGATCCCGCCGCTGCGCGCACCGATCACTGGCACATGCGCCTGATACGCCTCCAACACCGTCCGCCCGAGCGGCTCGGCCCATAACGACGGCGCGATGAGCACGTCGATCTGGTCGAACAGCGCCTTGGGCGTCGCGAAGCCGAGAAATTCTACGGGCAAGCCGCGCGCGAGATCCTCGTACCGCGCCGCACTGCCGAGCGCCGCGCCGGCGATGAGCAACCGCCACCCGCCTGCCGGCAAGAGTCGCGCTGCTTCCAGGAGCGTATCAACGCCCTTCTCCGAGCTCAGGCGGCCGAGGTAACCGAAGGTGATCGGCCCGCTCAGCGCCGGCTTGGCATAATCGTCTTCGATTCCCGCAACCTGCGCGGTATTCCAGATCACGTGGCGTCGATCGGCCGGTACATGATCGAAGAAACCGTAATGGAGATGCCGCGCGAGCACTTCCTGGCCCACGGCGGTCACCGCGGAAACAAGCCGCTGGTCATAGCCCTTGGTGAACGTGAGCACGCGGCATTTGAGGTGGCGGTGCGTACATGGCCCGGTCTCGCGATACATCGAGCTCGCTGCGCACAGCAGATCGAAATCGCGCAGCGTGTGGACGATCGGCACGCCGCGCGCGTGCGCCGCACGCCACACGCGAGTCGATATGTCGACGAGCGAATGGGTGTTGATCACGTCCGGCCGGAACTGCTCGATCACCGCGCCGAAGCGCTGCTCGATCACGCGGTTGAACTGCTGCTTGAACTTTGCCCATTCGCGCGCGCGCTGGCCGTGCGCCGCCCAGTCCTCCAGCCAGAAATCGTTGCCGTGCGGCAGGCGGAATACCTCGACGCCGTTGCGCCGTTCCTGCATCGGCTCGCCCGGCGTCAGGCACGCCGCCGCCACGTCGCAGCCGGCCGCGACTTGCGCCTCGGCGAGCATGCTGACCGAGCGCTCCGCCCCGCCGACGATGTGCGGCGGGTAAAGGCTCGATAGATGGAGGATGCGCCGCGGGCGGCTCACGCGGCGCGTGCCCGGCGCAAGACATCGGCGTAAAGCGTATCATAAGCGTCGAGCATTCGCGTCGGCGTCACCGCACCGAGCACCGCATCGAACGCCGGGGGGCGCGGCAGCGCGGCGCGGCCGGCCTGCATCACTTCGATCATCCGCGCCGCCCAGGCCGCCGGATCGCCCGCGGTGACGAGCCATTCGTCACCGACCGTGCCGACCAGATCGGCAATCGCGCCGAGCCGCGAGCCAAGCACCGGTACGCCGCGCGCGAACGCCTCGACCACCGTCAGCCCGAACGGCTCGAGCCACACCGACGGCACCGCGAGCACGTCGACCGTATCGAGGAATGCGCGCGGATCGGTGAAGCCGACGAACTCGACCGGCAGCCCTTCCGCCAGCGCCCGATACCGATCGTCGCCCTCCTGCGCGCGCCCCGCAATACGCAGCCGCCACCCTGTTGTCGGCAGCGACCGGCAGGCGGCGAGCAACGTCTCGATGCCTTTCTCCGGCACGAGTCGGCCGAGGAAGCCGAACACGAAATCACCGTCGCGCCGTGGCGGCATATGCCCCGCCGGCACGTCGACCGCGTTCCAGATCACGCGCGCATGATCGTCGGGCAAATCGCGGAACAGTCCGAATCGACGATGCACGTCGAGCACTGGCTGCGACACTGCGGCGACCGCATCGATCTGCCCCGCGAATCGCGCCTTCCACGCCGCCGCCACGCGGCATGCGGCATGCTGCGTGTCGCAGACGCTACCATTGCGGAACAGCGAAGCGCGCGAGCACAGCAGATCGTAATCATGCAGCGTATGCACCGATCGCGCACCCGCTCGCGCGACCGCCGCCCAGATCATCGGCGGCAGTTCGACCATCGAATGCGTATGAACGATATCGGGCCGGAACGTCGCGATCGCGCCCGCGATATCGGCGGCGGCGCGGTAATTGGCCATTTGCGCGACCTTGTTGGCGGTCCGCAGCACGCGCGGGCTGGCGAACACGTCCTCCATCCAGATGAGGTTGCGGCTCGCTTGCGGCAGCACCGCAACGCCGTGGCGTTCGCCCGCCGGCTCGGCATGGCGCGTGAGATACGCCGCGCCGACACTATGCCCGCGTGCAACTTGCGCCTCGGCGAGCATCTCGACGATGCGCTCCGCCCCACCGACGACATGCGGCGGATAAACCGAACTGACGTGCAGGATACGCATCGTCTCAGCGCGCCAGGAAACGGCGCGAGGCGGCCGCGGTCAACTGCAGATAGCGGTCGCCATGTTCGCGCGATGGCTCGATCTCCGATCCCTCGTGCCATTCGTTGAAGCTGGTGACGAGCACCCAATCGGCCTCGTGTCGGATCGCGGCGTCCCACAACGCGCGATACGTGCCACCCTCGGCCCGCGCCACGGTCGGGCGTGGCGATTTGCGGCCGGGCACCAGCGTATCGTCGAAACCAGGGATGACGGTCGCGCAGAACAGCTGTTCGCCGATGCGGCGCTTCCACGCTGGATAGGTGCGATCGGCCCAGCGCGTCATCTCGGCCGGCTTCATGCCCTTCACGTAGGGTGCAAGCACATAGACATGGATTCCGTCCATGCTCGGCGCCCAGGCGGCGAAATCGGCCTCTTCGCGCGGCGAGACGTCGCCCACGAGAAACGCATTCCCCGCGGCGCGGCGCCATTCGCGCGCCGGTAGATCGCGCAGCGCCTGGAGGTACAGGAACAGCACCGGCCGCCCGCGCACGCCGAGCCACGCCGGATGCCGCGCGTATTTGGTGCGCAGATACGTGATGTCGCGCGCCGCACCGGCCGCGCCACCCTTCTGCTGTTCGAGATAGACGGTGATCTTCAATCCCGCCCGCTGCGCCGCATCGAGGATCGCCGGCAGCGCCTGATCCTCGAACGAATCCCCGCCCCACCAGCTCACGATCAGCCCGGTCAGCCCCGCCGCCTTCGCCTGCGCGACATGCGTGGCGATCACGCGTGGATCGTGGCTGTCGTACATTCCAAGCGTGGGATGATTGACCGTCGGGCTCTGCCGTGGCGCCTCGCCGTTTGGCCCCTGCCAGTGAAACCAGCGTCCGCTCGTCGTCGGATTGGCGTACCAGGGATAATAGAAAGCCAGCACTTCGCGCGGGAAGCGGCGTGCGGGAGCGGTCAGCGCGGGCGTGGCGGCGAGCGCCAGCCCGGCGCCGACGATGGTGCGTCGCGTGATCATGCGGTGCGGCTCCGGCGGAACCATGCGGCGCGCTCGCGGCCGGCCTCCGCAGTGACTTGCGCGCGGTTGAACGCCAGCAGGACGATCTCGATCGTGGCGAACAGCAGCAGTCGCTTCACTTGCCCCGGCGCCGCGATCGGCCACAGCGACGCCTGTTGCGCGGCGACATAGACCTGCAGGAACGTCCATACCGCGAAGAACAAAGTGAGCGGGAAGGCGGAGGCGAAACCTCGCCGAAGGAACAGCGCCGCCAGCGCCAGCAATATGCCGAGGAACGTCATCACCGCCGCCACGCCGAGCCAGCCGAACGTGACGAGCGCCATCGCCTCGGTGCCCATCGTCAGCTGCACCCAGCCGCCGTTCTTGCGAAAGCTGTCGGCAAGCTTGGCGGGGGCGTATCGCTGGATGAAATAATAGGTTTCGACGCTGTTGGCGAAGGCCGTCGCGGGCGGCGATATCGCGTCGAGCGTTTCGATGTTGCGATTGACGAGATACGTGTCCCAGTGCGTCATGCGCCGCGCATCGCGGGTCGCGACGAACCACAATTCGCCCTGTCCGGCGATCCGCTCGCCGACCAGCGTCATCGTGCGGCCAAGCGGCAGCCGGCCATAGCCCGAATAGATATGCAGCGTTGCCGCGAGCGCCGCGAACAGCAGCGCCAGGACCGGCGGCGCGAGACGGAGCATCGTCCCCGCCAGCCGCCCCTGTCGCGCCAGCAGCAGCGGCATCGCGAAGAACGATACTTCCGCCAGGATCGTGAAGAACTTGTCGCCGAACAGGAAATACGTCCCGGTCAGGCCTAGGAACACGCCCGTCGCCGCAGGCTTCAGCATCGGGCGATAACCAGGCGCGAAGGCAATGGCGCCGAGCATCGCGGCGAGCAGGAATTTGTTGTCGAGCAGGATCAGCACCAGCGGGCTGCTGTATTCGCGCCGATACAGGAAGCGATCGACCCCATCGAGCAGCGGAAAGCCGGTCTGCGCGCCGTTCAGGAACGCGATCGCGCCGAGCGCGGCGCACAGCGCGACCACCGGCCAGCCAAGCAGCGCCACCAGCCGATCGAGCATCGGCGAGCGCGCATAGGCGATGAACAACGCCTCGAACCGGCGGAACACCAGCGCGAAGACGATGAAGAACACGGCGGTGAAAGCGACGAACGATGCGCTCGCGTCGCCCGGCGCGCCGAGTCGGTTGACTTCAGGCATGTACGCGCCAGCCTCGATCACGAGCAGCGACAGCATCGTCGCGCCGCGCGTGATCACGAGTGGCAGCAACAGGATCAGCCCCGCGGCGCTGATCCTGCCGATCAGCACCAGCAGGCATCCGAACAGCAACAGCGACGTCCACGAAAACCACGGGCTCGCCACTGCCGCCGCCGCGAACCAGTTGAGCGCGAGCGCGGTCGTCAGGGCGACCAGGCCGCCGAACGGGATCGGCGTTCGGGGCGCCGCATGCGGGTCTGCGGTCAACCGGTCGCTCCTTGCCGTACGGCGGTCCTCGTACGGGCACGCCCCGCCATCGAATGTGTCAAATGAGGCAGGGGGCACGGCCGCCCCGGCGCAGGGGGCAGGCCGTGCTCGGCAAGAACATCCTCTCGATGTCGGGGCTCAGCCTCTATCGCAACATCATCCAGTTCGGGATGAACATCGCCATCGCGGCGTTCGTTTCGCCGGGGGATTACGGTCTCGTGGTGTTCACCGC
The DNA here is from genome assembly GCF_020866845.1 of Sphingomonas radiodurans. Taxonomy (NCBI): domain Bacteria; kingdom Pseudomonadati; phylum Pseudomonadota; class Alphaproteobacteria; order Sphingomonadales; family Sphingomonadaceae; genus Sphingomonas; species Sphingomonas radiodurans. The sequence continues at coordinate 1,726,228 of NZ_CP086594.1, read as the reverse complement.
GCCGTTCCTGGTGCTGGTAGCGATGCTGACTGACCTCGGCATGACCAGCGCAATCACGCGCGCGCCGAGCCTGTCGAACGACGAGGCCGGCGCCGCGCTGGGCGCGATGATGACGGGCGGGCTGGTGTGCGCCGTGTTGCTGATCGGCGCTGCGTGGCCGATCGAGCGCGCGATCGGCATGGCGGGGCTCGCGCCGGTGATGGCATCGATGGCCGGTGTCGTGCTGCTGTCGATCACGTCCGCCACCCCGCGCGCGCTGCTCGAACGCGAGCTGCGCTACGCCCGGATCGCCGGAATCGAGGCGGCGGCGATCGCGGTGGCGGCGGTGGCCGGCGTCGTTGCGGCCTTCTCGGGCGCCGGCATCTGGTCGCTGGTGCTGTACAATCTGCTGACCCAAGTGATCCGCCTCGCCGCCTACGGCTGGCACGTGCGCGCGACATTGCGCCCCAACCTGCAGTTCGGCAGGCTCGGCACCTTGCTGTCGTTCGGCGGCTGGGTGCTGGGCAGCAACCTGCTCAACTTTTTCGCACGCAACAGCGACAATCTGCTGATCGGCGCTTGGCTGGGGGCGGCCGCGGTCGGCGTGTACGGCCTGTCCTATCAGTTCATGCTCGCGCCGCTGATGGCGATTACTTGGCCGACGAGCGGCATCCTGCTCGCCACGCTGCGCGATCGCGATCCGCACGGGCCGGCGGCGCAGGCGATGGTCGAGAGCGTGCTGTCGGCGACCGCGCTGCTGGTGATCCCGACGATGCTATACCTCATGTTCGGGCTGGCGTTCCCGATGCGCGCCTTGCTTTCCGATCGCTGGGCGCAGGTGCCAGCGATCGTCTCCTGGCTGGCCCCGGCTGGCGCGCTCCAGGCGATCGCGTCGTACAATGGCGCCTTGCTGATGGTGGCGGGGCGCGCGCGGGCGCAGTTCGTGCTGACGGTGGTGAACGTGGTGCTGCTCGTCGCGACGTTTGTGCTCGCGCTGCCGTTCGGGCTGATGGCGCTGGTGAAGGCCTATACGGTCGTCGTCAGCCTGCTCAGTTTGGCCTTCATCGCGATGATGGTGGCGCTGACCGGGCTGGGGCTGCGACGCCTGGCCGGGGCCATCGCGCCGGCGCTTCTCGCGTCTGGGCTTGGTGTGCTTGCGGTGGTCGGTGTCGGAGAGGCGCGCTCGGCGAGTTGGCTCGGCTGGGCCGGCGCAACCGCCGCTTATGCCGTGGCGGTGCTCGTCGCATATGCTGCGCAGCACCTGCACGTCCGCCGCACGCTAGCGGTGCTGCTCGGCCGGACGTCGGAGCCTGCTACAAATACGTAGCCGGCACGTAGCGACCAGCCGCGAACACCGCCTGCGTCTTGGCGGCGCGCACCACGCCGACCGAATAATCGACCTTCGCCTTCTGCAACGTGTGATGCACCGCTTCGATCGTGTCCTGCTCCCCATCGCGCTCGGCATCGTCGAGGATCAGCGCGAAATCGGGCGGCAGATCGCCGTCGAGCATGGTCAGGATGCCGGATCGCGAATGTCGCGGCGTGCCGCGCGGGCCGTCGCACGAGATCACGTCGAAGCCCCGACCGGCGCGCGCAGCGGCCCAATCGTACGTCATCGCCGTGTGCCCGCCGATCCGCGCCGCGCGCAACGGCGTGACGAGCATTTCGTGGTCGACCTGCGCGCCGATCCGGGCGCCCCAGTCGGCATTGTCCTCCAGCGTCAGTACATCGCCGACCAGCCCGTGCTTCTTGAGGAGCGACCACATCAGCGTGCTTTGTCCGGCGCCGATATCGAGCACCGAGGTAGGGCGGAATTCCTTGCCGATGCGCAGGATCAGATACAGCAGGCTGTAATTCGCGGCCCCGCCGATCGGAAAGAAGCGATCTTCCTCGCCGAGCTGCGTTAGCTCGCGGCGAAACAGGTCACGATAGATCGCTTCCAGCCCTGGCTCGGCGCTGAAGGGGCTGGGCCGCCCGGCGAGACGGCTCAGGCGGCGACGAAGCAGGGACATGCGAGGATCTCCGGTCGGATAAGGTGCGGCGCGCGGCGGCGACAGTGATTGGGCGCTCGATCCAGCGGTACGCGACGAACCCGAGCGCAACGGCAGCCGCGATCGTCGCGATGACGAGCAGCCAGCCCGGCGCGTCACGCACCGGCGCCAGCTTCTGCGCCAGCTTCTCCATCACGATCAGCGCGAAGGGGTGGAAAAGATAGAGCGAATAGGAGGCGTCGCCGAGTCGCCCGAAGGGACGCGCAAGCCGCGGCATCGCCGGCTCGCGGCCAAGTACCGCCCCGGCCAGCACCGCGGTGACCGGCACGCCAGCCGCGAAGACGCGCGGCCAGGCGTTGGCAACGGTCTCGCCGGCGCGCCCGTCGAAGACGTGCAAAGGATCGAGCAGCAGCGCGATCAGCCCGGCGCCGACCAGTGCGAGGCGAGCCGCGCCCGGCAGAACGACGCCGCGTGCGAGCAACGCGCCGATTGCCAGCCCAAGCCCGAAATCCATCAGGATCGGCCGCGTCCAGAACCACAGTGCCGACCCCGTCGGCACCCAGCTGCCAACCACCACAAGCGCGACCAACATCACGGCGAGATACGAAAGAGCTCGGCCGCGCGGCCATGCGACCACCAGCGCCAGCAGCGCATAGAAGAACATCTCGTAATTGAGCGTCCAGCCCAGATCGTAGATCGGGAACAGCTGCCCATCGCCAAGCGTGTCCATGGGCAGGAAGGCGTAGGAGGCAAGGGTCACCCCCACGCCGGGCAACGCGTCGCCGCCTTTCAGCGCAGCGGCCGACAGCAGCAGCAGGAACAGCGTCGTCACCAGCCAATAGAGCGGCACCACGCGCACGAGGCGCCGCCGCAGGAACTCCGCCCGCGCACCGGGACGGGCGAATAGCGTGCGCGAGGCATGGACCATGATGAAACCGGAGATCACGAAGAACAGGTCCACGCCCGCGCCCCACGGCACGATCGTCGACCGCGCGAACGTGCCGCCCGACGCCGCAACGACCCCGCCGACGGCGCTTTGGCTATGCCCGATCACCACCATCAGCGCGGCCAGCCCGCGCATCACCTGAACGCTCCACAGCGTCTGGGCCGCGGCCGGCGGCACCGCGCCTAACGGCCGCACGTCCGGCCTCGCGTAACTGCCCTCGTCCATGCCCCGACCGACCACATCGCCACGCCAGTCGATGCGTCAAATGACACGGGTGCCGGCCGGGCGGGCCCGTAGACGTCGAGCAGGCGAAGCAATGGGTAGTGTATGAATATCCTTCACATCGCCGAATCCGCGAAGGGCGGCGTCGGCACCTATCTCGCCGAAATCCTGCCGTGGCAGGCCGAACGCTTCGGCAGCGATCACGTCCGCGCGCTGGTGCCGGTGCAGCACGCCACGCACATTACGGGGATCGATCGCCGCCAGCTTGTCACGTGGCGCCGAGCGGATCGTTCAATGACCGGCGTCCTGGGCTTCGCCGCCGCGATTCGCGCCGAGGTCGAGCGGTTCCGCCCGACGATTGTCCATGCGCATTCCAGCTTCGCCGGCGCGGTCGTCCGGCTCCTCTATGGCTGGAAGCGCGCGCCGTTCGGCATCGTCTATTGCCCGCACGGCTGGGCGTTCGATCGGCGCTCTCCGACGATCAAGAAGCGTGTGCTCGAGCGCATCGAGCGGAGCCTCGCGCCGCTGGCCGATCGGATCGTGCTGATTTCCGAGCACGAGCGACAGGAGGCGCTGCGCATCGGCATCGCGCCGGAAAGGCTGACGCTGGTGCTGAACGGCATCGCCGATTGCCCGCCCGCCCGCCCCGCCAAATGGGAGGATGATCGTGTGCGTGTGCTGTTCGTCGGCCGGCTGGACGAGCAGAAGGGGCTCGATACGCTGCTCGACGCGATCGAGCCGATCAACGATCGGGTCGCGGTGCGCGTGATCGGCCGCGCGGTGGCAGGGCCGGCGGCGCAGCCGCGGCGGCGCCAGAACCAGGTCGAATATCTCGGCTGGCGCTCGCTTGCCGAGGTCTCGACCGAGATTGCCGCGGCGGACGTCGTCGCAGTGCCGTCGCGCTGGGAAGGATTTGGGCTCGTTGCGCTGGAGGCGATGCGCGGCAATTGCGCGGTGGTCGCATCGGCGGTTGGCGGGTTGCGGGAGATCGTCGTCGAAGGCGAGACGGGGCATCTGATCCCGCCCAATCAACCCGAACGATTGATGAAGGCGCTGGCGGCGCACGATCGGCCGACATGGCGCGCGATGGGGGCAGCGGGCCGCCTTCGCTACGAGACGTTGTTCACGGCGCAGCGCATGAACATCGAACTGGCCGCGCTCTACGCCGAACTCGATTCGGCGCCGGCTGAACGCCGCGAAGAGCCTGCGCCCGCCGCTTATGCCTGACGGCCGCGCGATCATCGTGTCCGACTATCTCGGCGGAGACAGCGCGGCGACGGGCGGGGCGGGGCATGCCGCGCTCGACAGCTTTCGCGCGCTTCGGGCGGCGGGCGCGGACGTGCGGGTGGTCGCCGGATTCGGCTCGGCGCCCGATATCGAGAGATCGCGCTTCGCCAGCCTGGGCGGCGGAGATTTGCGGACGCAAGGCGCGCGCGGCGCGCTGCGCACCATCTACAATCGCGACGCAGGCGATCGGATGGCGCGCGAACTCGCCCATGAGGATCCCGCCACGACGCTGGTCATCCTGCACCAGTGGACGCGCTATCTGTCCCCCGCCGCCCTGGGCGCGCTCAGCCGCTTCCCGACGATGATCTACATGCACGACTATTTCTGGCCCTGCCCGAACGGCGCCTATTACGATTTCCAGCAGGCGCGGCCCTGCGATCGCCAGCCGATGGGCGCGCGCTGCCTGGCGGCCGATTGCGATCGACAAGGACGCGGGCACAAGGCCGGCCGCGTGCTTCGCCAAGCCGCGCGCGAGGCCGTGACGCGCGGGTCGCCCGAGCGGCGGCTGTTCCTTCATTTGTCGCAAGGCGCGCTGCACACCGCCGCGCCGCTGCTACCACACGAGCGCCATGTGATCGTCCACAACCCGCTGGTACTGCCTGAAGCCGCCCCGCCGGCCGCGCCGCCCGCACGCTATGATGTCGGCTATTTCGGGCGGATCGAGCCCGAAAAAGGCGTCGGCCAGTTGTTCGAGGCGATCGCGCGGCTCGATGTGTCGGGGCTGCTGGTTGGCGAAGGATCGATGACCGCGCATCCGCCGAAGGGTGCGCGGATCGTCCGTCGCGCTTGGCAGGCGCGCGCGACCATGGCGGATGCGATGCGCTCGTGTCGCGTGGTGGTGTTGCCCTCGCTGTGGAACGAGACCTGGGGTCTGATCGTCCCCGAGGCGATGGCGGCGGGCGTGCCCGTGCTCGTGTCGACGCGCGCCGGTTCTGCCGAGCTCGTCGCCTGCTTCGGGGGTGGGGCGACGTTCGATCCGGGGATCAAGGGCGATCTTGCCGCGAAGCTCGCCGGATTGCTGGCGCGTGATCCGGCGCCGACACGCGAGCGGGCGGCGATGCGCGTCTTCCTGTCGCCCGAGCGACACGCCGCACGCATCCTGGATCTCGCGCAGCGCTGTTTCGGCATCGAGCTGTGCAGCGCTACGCAGCGCCGCGACGCGGCATGATCTCGGTCAGCTCAGCAACCAGCTTGCGCCCTGCGGCGGCCCAGGTGAATGTCGCCGCCCGCGCATGCCCGGCGGCGACCTTGGCAGCGCGCACCCCTGGCACGTCCAGCGCCAGGACGGCAGCCTCCCATTCCGCCGCATCGTCCATGCCGGCATAAATCACCGCGTCGCGGCAAACTTCCGGGATCGCGCCGGCCGGTGCGGCGACGACCGGACAGCCGCACAGCATCGCCTCCACCGGCGGCAGGCCAAAGCCCTCGGTGCGCGACGGATACAGCAGGCAATGCGCGCCCTCGTACAGCGCCCGCAACTCGCCATCGCTGACCCCGCTCGCGAAGATCGCTCCTGCCGGCGCGATCAGCCCTCGTGCCGCCAGCGCTGCGCGCGACGGGCCGAGTACGACGAGCGGCAGATGCGCTAGACCGTTCCGCGCGAACGCCTCGAACACGATCGCCACGTTCTTGTAGCGCGCCGCCGACCCGAAGATCACCGCATAGCCCCGCGCGGCAAGCCCGTGCCGCGTCAGAACCGCATGATCCGCCGCTGTCTCGAGGATATGATCCGCGCCATTGTGAATCACGCGCGTTGCTTCCGGCTCGGCGATACCGAACGTCGCCAGGCTGTCACGGGCATAATCGGAGACGGTCAGCACGATCCGGCTGGTCCGTGCGCCGCGCGGCACCAGCGCGCGATAGCCCCAGCGCAGCTTGGTCGAATAGCTTTCGGGTGACAGGCGGAATTGCGCGTCGTGCACCATCGTCAGCTTGTTGCGATGGAGCGCGGGCGCGAGATTGGCGAAGCTCGCCAGCACGCCGTCACGTGCGACGCGCGGCAGGATCAGCTGTTCCCAGGCTTGCGTATGGCCGGCACGCTGCGGCACCGGCACGATGTGCGTGAAACTCGGCGCCCAGTTATCCCACTTGGGCAGCAGCAGCCGCATGTCCCACCCCGCCGGGGCGGCGCCTTCAACCGCCAGCCGGTCGAGCTCGCGCAACAAGCGATCTGCAACGCGGTGGACGCCGTTGGTCGCGCCCGAATAGAATTTGCCGTTGATAAAAAGGTGAGGCGGGCTGACCGCGGGGTTCGGCATGGCTTGCGCTACGCCCCACCCCCGCCGGTACGATTAACAATAGACGCAGCCGAACCAAGGCGGCGCGCGCTCAGGCCGTGCGGCGCGCTTCCCGGAACGATACCAGCCGGTTCGCCTGTTCATCCCACAGCACCAGCTTCACCGAACGCAAGCTCTGCCGGATCGTCAGCCGATTGATCGTGGCCAGTTCGGGCCGTGCGCGAAGCACCTTGGGCAGGCGGTAAAAGGGAATCCCGCTGCACAGGTGATGGATGTGGTGGATGCCGATGTTCGCGGTGAACCAGCGCAGCACGGCGGGCATTGCGTAATGCGAACTGCCGTACAGCGCCGCCTCGTGGAAGCCCCAGCCCTTGCTCTCGCGCCAGTACGTCTCTTCGAACTGATGCTGCACGTAGAACAGCCACGTCCCGATCGTTGCCGCGATCAGCGTGATCGGGAGCTGGATGAGCAGGAAGGGCTTAATACCAACGAGCAGGATCAGCCCGGCCGCAAACGCCGCGATCGACAGATTCGTGCCCATCGTGCTGGCCCATGGCCGCCAGCCGTCGCGCATCAGGCCCAGCGGCAAGCGATAGCGCAGGAAGAACAGATAGGCCGGCCCGACTCCGAACAGCACGACCGGGTGGCGATACAGCCGATACTTTGCCCGCCCCCACCAACCGAGATCGGCGAATTCGCGCACGGTTAGCGTATCGACATCGCCGATCCCGCGGCGATCGAGGTTGCCCGTGCCGGCGTGATGCATCGCATGGGTGCTACGCCAGAATTCATACGGGCTCAGAGTCAGCACGCCGATGATGCGCCCGACCCAGTCGTTCGCCCGCCGCCCCTTGAAAAAGGAACCGTGCCCGCAATCGTGCTGGATCAGGAACAGCCGCAGCAAGAACCCTGCCGCAGGCACCGCCAGCAGCAGCGTCAGCGCATAATGCACGTCCAGCGTCAGCCACATCAGCAGCCACATCGCCGCGAGCGGCGCAGCACTTACGGCGAGTTCGGCCGCACCGCGCACGTTGCTCGGTTCGCGAAACGACGCGACGTGCCGCGCGATTTCCTTGAGGTTGAGATCGGGCACCGCCAGCGACGGGGCAAGGCTGACGTGGGAGTGGCTGGAAGGGACCGGGCCAGTGGAAACCAGGGGATCGAAGTGTTTCAACATAGATTGAACCATAGCGTCAAAAATCTCTCAGGCGAGACCGTGTTCAACGCGGCCAGGCGATTGCCGCGACGCCCCGGTGCCCCCGGGCTGGCTGCAGATGCCGGCGACGTGAAGTAAGGGGATCTCATGCATGGCATAACAGCGTCGCGGGCGAAGCGTTGTTCCGCCGGAATCGCGTCACTGGCAGATTAAGCGCGGTCGTGGACGGCAAGGTATCCTATGCGACTGGTTCGGCGGCGTTCCATTGCGGCATCGAACGGCCAGACCACGACCGCGATTGCACAATCGAACAGCCGGAATGATGCTGCCCCTTTTCAACAATTCGCACCGAGTTGGTTGTTTCATATATATTTAAGCGCGCCAGCAATAGGCCAGATGTGTCGCGAATCGCCGCGCTGGATGAGGATTAGAAGAGTTGCGGCACCTCCCTTCCAGAGAGTTGTTTACCAGCGCCGCACCGGCTGGTGTGGGGAGCCTTACGGCAAGGGACATGAAGGTGATTGCGCATGCGCTGCGGCATGACAACCAGATTGGCAACAGCCAGACCGGTCGGCGCCTGATCACCGACCGGGCACGTACCGATGGGCTGGAGGCGGTGCTCAGTCGCGCGCGCGTCGGTATCCTGCACCGCGATTTCGATCGTCACGTGTTGCTGGTCAACAATGCGTTCTGCGCGATCGTTGGGCGCTCGCCTGCGGATCTGGAGGGGGTGCCGTTTGAGCATTTCACGCATCCCGACGATCTCGAACGATCACTTAAGAAGTATAGCGATCAACTGGCACTGGCGGAGCCGTTCGAGATCGAGAAGCGCTATATTCGCCCGGACGGTTCGTTCGTCTGGTGCAATGTCCATGTGTCGTTCGTGCTCGATCCTGATGGCTGTCCGCTCTCGACCATCACGATCGTGTCGGACATCACGGCCCGTCGCGAAGCGGAAACCGCGCTGCGTAACAGCGAGGAACGCTTTCGTCTCGCCGCACAAGCCGCAGGGCTCGGCATCTGGGATTATGACGCGGTGCGCAATCGCCGCGAATGGTCGCCCGAGTTCAAGTCGATGCTTGGCCTGCGCGCGGATGTCACGCCGAGCGTCGCGACCGCGCTGGCGCTGGTGGTGCCCGAGGATCGGCCGCTGCTCCAGGCTTTGGTCGACTCCGCGCAGGCTGGCGACACGAGCGCGCGCTTCGAGGTCGTCCTGCGGGTCGATCGGGCCGACGATGGCGCGCGGCGCTGGATGCGTACCGACGGCTGGCGCATCCATGCGCCGTCCGGCCAATTGGAGCGCGTGCTGGTCACGATCCGCGACGTGACCGACGAGCGCACCGCCGAGGAGCGGATTCGCTGGACCGCGAGCCACGACGCACTGACGCGCATCGCCAACCGCCCGTTCTTCACCGAACAGCTCGAAGCGGCGATCACGCGGGCGAAGGACGGCAGTCAGATCAGCCTCGTGCTGCTCGACGTCGATCACCTCAAGGAAGTGAACGATACGATCGGCCACGATGCCGGCGATGTGCTGCTGCGCGTCTTCGCGCACCGCCTGAAGCGCGCGTTCGGGTATAAGGCGGTCGTCGGGCGGCTGGGCGGCGACGAGTTCGCGGTGCTGCTCGAAGGCGTCGCGCGCGACGAGGTTGCGATGCTGGTCGAGCGGGCGCTGGAGACGCTTCGCCAGCCGTTCGAGCATGAAGGCTATGCGTGCGACACGCAGGCAACGGCGGGCGCGTCGGTCTATCCGAACGATGGGACGACGGCGGCCGATCTGCTCAAATCGGCGGATATTGCGCTGTACGTCGGCAAGAACGGCCGGCGTGGCGAACTGTCGATGTTCGAGCCGGTGATGCGCGCGGGGATCCAGCGGCGCGCCTCGATGCTCAACATGGCGCGGATCGCGATCCGCGACGAACTGGTGGTGCCCTTCTATCAGCCCAAGCTGTCGCTCGAGACGCGGCGCGTGGTCGGGTTCGAGGCGCTGCTGCGTTGGCGTCATGCCAAATTGGGTATCCAAGGGCCCGACACGATCGCCCCCGCCTTCGACGATTTCGGCCTCGCGCTGGGGCTGAGCGATCGCATGCTGGAGTGCGTCGCACGCGATCTGCGCCGGTGGCTCGACGATGGGATCGATCCGGGCCGAATCGCGGTCAATATGTCGCCGGCCGAATTCCGGCACGATCAGCTTGTCGAACGTGTCCTGGAGCCATTCGCGCGGTGGGGCGTGCCGTATGAACGGATCGAACTCGAGATCACCGAAACCGTCCTGCTCGATCGCGACACCGATCGCGTCGGCGCCATGCTCGCGCGTTTCCGGGACAAGGGCGTGACGATCGCGCTCGATGATTTCGGCACTGGCTTCGCGTCGCTCACTCATCTCAAGACGTTCCCGGTGGACGTGCTCAAGATCGACAAGAGCTTCGTCACCAACCTGTGCGACGGGACCGAGGATGCCGCGATCGTCGATTCGATGATCGATCTGGCGCGGCGCCTGAAGATCGATGTCGTCGCGGAGGGCATCGAAGGCGAGGAACAGGCGCGGTACCTCACTGCGCAGGGCTGCGGATACGCGCAGGGCTATCTGTTCGGCCGTCCGGCGCCGGCCGATACCGTGCCCGGTCTGCTCGCGCCCTTGATGTAAAAGGCGGGCGAAACGCCATGATTCGTATCACATAAGTCAAGCTTTGCTTCCCATTTCCGACTGGGCGACGCTATGCCAGCCGGAATGCCCGAACCCCTATCCGACGGCTCGCCCGACCTCGCCTTCATCGCCGGAGGTGGCACGATGGGAGCGCTCATCCGTGCGCATGATTGGGCGCGGACGCCGCTTGGCGCGCCGACGGCTTGGCCGCAATCGCTTCGCTCGGCGCTGAGCATCTGCCTCCATTCCAGCTTTCCGACCGCGATTTACTGGGGGCCGGAGTTGCGGCTCCTGTACAACGACGCATGGGCGCCGATTCCGGCCGAGCGTCATCCCGGGGCGCTCGGCCAGCCCGCGAACGAGGTATGGTCCGACATCTGGAGCGTGGTCGGGCCGCAATTTGCCGCCGTGATGCGCGATGGGCAGGGCTTCGCGACCTTTGACCAGCTGCTACCGATGATGCGCGGCGGTGCGGTGCGCGAGACTTATTGGAACTACAGCTTCACCCCGATCTACGGCGAAAGCGGGAAGGTCGAGGGCGTGCTCAACCAGGGGCACGAGACCACCGAGCGCATTCTGTTCGAGCGCGATCGCGAGGCGGCGGCGGCGCGGCAGCGCCGGCTGTTCGAGCAGGCGCCCGGGTTCATCACGATCCTCAACGGGCCTACCCACGTCTTCGAATTCGTCAACGAAACCTATTGCAAACTGGCGGGTCGGCGCGACTTCGTCGGCAAGACCATCCGCGAGGTATTCCCCGAACTCGCGGGGCAGGGCTTCTACGAATGGCTCGACGAGGTCTATCAGACAGGCGAGCGGTTCGTGGCGGAGCGCGTGCCGATCGTACTCGACTATCCCGGCGCGCCGATCGGTGAACGCTACCTCGACTTCATCTACGAACCCGTGACCGACGAGACGGGGCGCGTGACCGGCATCTTCTGCGAAGGGTTTGACGTCACCGCAACGCATCTCGCGGAGCAGTCGCTACGCGAACAGAGCAATGCGTTGGAGACGCTCTACACCGTCGGCGCGGCACTGACCGGCGAGCTGGATCTGGAACGCTTGATCCAGATGGTCACCGATTCCGGGGTGGAGCTGACCGGTGCAAAGTACGGATCTTATTTCCACAACGTGATGGACGAGACGGGCGAGCGGCTGCACCTGTTCACCCTGTCGGGCGCGACGCGCGAGGACTTCACCAAATTGGGCCGCCCGCGCGCGACGGGCGTGTTCGGCCCGACGTTCCGCAACGAAGGGGTGATCCGGTCGCGCGATATCTTGGTCGATCCGCGCTACGGCCATCTCGGGCCGCATCACGGAATGCCCGTTGGCCATCTGCCGGTGCGCAGCTACCTAGCCGTCTCGGTCGTCTCGCGCACCGGCCTCGTGCTGGGCGGGCTGTTGTTCGGCCACCCCGAGCCCGATCGCTTTACCGACGAGCACGAGCGGCTGATCCTGGCGCTAGCGGCGCAAGCGGCGGTCGCGATCGACAATGCGCGGCTCTTTCAGGAAGTGCAGACCGTCAACGAAACGCTCGAGCAGCGCGTCGTCGAGCGGACCGCGGAACTGGCCGACGCACACGAGGCGCTGCGCCAGGCGCAGAAGATGGAGGCGGTAGGGCAGCTGACGGGCGGCATCGCGCACGATTTCAACAATCTGCTCGCCGGCATCAGCGGCAGCCTCGAGATCATCGAGCGCCGCTTGTCGCAGGGCCGCACCGACGGACTCGATCGCTTCATCAACGGCGCGCAGACCTCGGCGCAGCGCGCGGCGGCGCTGACGCAGCGGCTGCTCGCCTTCTCGCGCCGCCAGACGCTCGATCCCAAGCCGACCGACGTAAACCGGCTGGTGTTCGGCATGGAGGATCTGATCAGCCGTACTGTCGGGCCGGCGATCAAGGTCGAAGTCGTCGGCGCGGGCGGGCTGTGGCCGGCGAAGGTGGACGCGGCACAGCTGGAAAGTGCGCTGCTCAACCTTGCGATCAACGCGCGTGACGCGATGCCGGAAGGCGGCCGGCTGACGATCGAGACCGCCAACAAGTGGCTCGACGACCGCGCCTCGCGCGAGCGCGATCTGCCGGCCGGGCAATATCTGTCGATCTGCGTCACCGACACCGGCAGCGGCATCCCCGACACGATCATCGATCGCATCTTCGATCCGTTCTTCACCACCAAGCCGATCGGCCAGGGCACTGGCCTTGGCCTGTCGATGATCCACGGCTTCGTGCGCCAATCCGGGGGACAGGTGCGCGTCTACACCGAGCAGGACCACGGCACGACGATGTGCATCTATCTGCCGCGTTACAGTGGCGATCTGGTCGATGACGGCGAGCCGACCGGCGAGGACATCGCCGAAGCCGGCGCGGGCGAGACCGTCCTGGTCATCGATGACGAGGCGACGGTGCGGATGCTGATCGTCGAGGTATTGCAGGAGGCGGGCTATACCGCGATCGAGGCCGACGACGGGCCGAGCGGGCTCAGGATCCTGCAATCCGATACCAAGCTCGATCTGCTGATCACCGATGTCGGCCTGCCCGGCGGCATGAACGGCCGCCAGGTCGCCGATGCCGCGCGGCAGTTTCGCCCCGATCTCAAGGTGCTGTTCGTCACTGGCTATGCCGAGAATGCGGCGGTCGGCAACGGGTTGCTCGATCCCGGCATGGAAGTGATGACCAAGCCGTTCGTGATGACCGAACTGGCCAACAAGATCACCGAGATGATCGAGAGCTGATCGCTGCATGTGCGCCGTCGAACTCCTGCGTCCATCGGCCGTTGGGTCGCAGGGGATTTCGCGGAGATGCCATGTTTTTTCTTTTCTCGCGCCGCTTGGGCTGCGTCGGATCGGTTCTCATATCTGTCGCTGTGACGGTGCTGCTGCTTTACCTGCTCGGTTGGTTGTGATGCGCGGCGCTGCCAGATTGGCTGCCCTGCCGCTCGCTTTGCTGCTCGCCACGTGCGGCGGACCCGCGAACGACGGCACGGCGGTCACGCCGGAGGATCGCACTTATGGCGCGGAAGCGCACCCGCAACTGCTCGGCAGCTTCGGCGGCGCCTATGCGGGCGAGGAGGCGGATTATGTCCGCGCTGTCGGCGGGCGGGTCGCCACGGCCGCCGGGCTCGATGGCCAATGTACCTTCACGCTGGTCAACAGCGATGTCGTGAATGCCTTCGCCGTGCCCGGTTGCTACATCTACGTCACACGCGGCCTCGTGGCGATCGTGACGAGCGAGGCAGAGCTGGCCTCGGTGCTCGGCCATGAGGTCGGCCATATCGTCGGCCGCCACGCGCAGCGGCAGGAGCGGCGGTCGATCTGGCACACGCTGGGTGTCATCGCGGTCAGCGTCACAGGATCGGACCGGCTCACCCGGCTCGTGAGCCAGGCAGCGCAATATTTCGGGCTGCGCTATTCGCGGACACAGGAATATGAGGCCGACGATCTCGGCGTCGGCTATCTGCGCAGCGCCGGCTACGACGTCTATGCCGCCGCCGACATGCTCGGCGCGCTGCAGCGTCAGGAGGCGTTCATGACCGTCACGCGCAGCCGCGATAGCGCGCGCGGCGTGCCCGAATGGGCGATGAGCCACCCGCTCACAGAAAGCCGCATCGCGCGCGCCCGCACGACCGCGCAAAAGACCGGGCTCGCCGACGATGCACTTCCCGAGGAAGCCGAACGCTACCTCGCCGAGATCGATGGACTGCTCTACGGCGACGATCCGGAACAGGGCTTCGTGATCGGCCGGCGCTTCGCGCATCCGATCATGCGCATTTCCTTCGAGGCGCCGGCCGGCTTCTCGCTCACCAACAGCCCGCGGGCGATCCGGCTGGCGGGCCCCGGCGGTATCTCCGGCGAGTTCGGTGGCGGCCCGATGCGCGGCGGCGATGTGGAAAGCTATGCGCAGGCCCTTGTCGCGCATATCGTCGGCGATGCGCCGTCCGAGGTGACGAACGGTGTCGCGACCGTGATCAACGGCTTGCCCGCGGTCATCATGCAAGTGCAGGTCGCGGCGCGCAACGTGTCCGGCGGAGAGGGCACGGTGCCGCTCGCCATTGCCGTCTATGACGGTGGCGACGGCCAGGTGTACCATTTCATCATCGCGTCTCCTCCAGCGGATGCGAGCGCGGCGGCGGTGGCGGCGCTGTTCCAGTCGTTCCGGCGCCTCTCGTCGGCCGAAGCCGCGACGCTGCGCCCGCGCTTCATTCGCGCCGTGCGCGTGAGCGCGGGCGAGACGCCCGACACGCTCGCCCGCCGCGTCGACGACCCTGCCCCCCGCGCGCTGTTCGACCTGCTCAACGGCCGCCGTGACGACCGCGGCTTTCGCCTGGGCGAGATCGTGAAGATCGTGAGCTACGCCAACGGGCGCTGACACACGCGCTCGCGTTAATGCCGGATACAATCGCGCCTGCACGAAGAAACCCGATCGTTCTCCGACCGTTACTGACGGAACTGGGATTGAGGGGATGTTGATCGATGCGTCATTGGATCATGCTGAGCGCCGCCACGCTGGCGCTCGCGGCGTGCAGCGAACAGCCTGAAAACACCGCTCCTGCGGATACCGCCGAGGCTAATACCACCGACACGACCCCTGAAGGCCCGAGCCTTACCGCGCGGCTGTTCGGCGGCGGCAAGCCCATCGCACTCGCGCAACAGAAGGTGCTGGAGAACGGCATGGTGGTAAACCTCACCTCGTTCCAGGCGAAGGCCGACGAATCCGTTCTCGGCGTGCGGATCGTGAATGGCGCCGACAAGGACGTCGATCTCGACTGGTCCAATCACAAGACGTTCCTGGTCGCCAACGGGCAGAAGTTCTGGTTGTCGCCGCCGGTAGAGAACAAGGACCTGAAGGTCACGCAGGGCGCCAAGATGGAGGGCGAGCTCGTCTTCCTCGGCGCGATCCCCAAGGGCGCCACTGTCACGCTGGTCGTCAACGATGGCATGAGCGATTCGCAATACAGCAGCACGCCAGGTTTCTCGCTGCCGCTGGAAGCGACCGAGGCGGCTTGGAGTGACGACGGCTCAAAAAAAAACTTAGCAGCACGCGTTTCGCCGGTGACGTCGCGCGATCGAGGCTACGCGCCGCAGGCGGCACTGCCAGCAGCCTGACGGCCGGCGACGTCGGCACGTCCCAGCTGACTGAGGTCGATACGCTGAAGAGCGAACTCAACGCGACCGAGACCGATCGCGGCACATTGGTATTGCTGCCGGGCGACGTGCTGTTCGACTTCAACAAGGCGACGATCCGCCCCGACGCGCGGCCGACGCTCGACAAGGTTGCCCAGCTCATCAAGGCGCAGAACCCGCCCAGCACCGCGATCGAGGGCCACTCCGACAGCAAGGGCGACGATGCCTATAACCAGCGGCTGTCGGAACAGCGCGCCACCGCGGTGCGCGATTATCTCATCTCGGTGCAAACGGTGGACGGCACCAAGCTCGCCACCAAGGGGCTAGGTGAATTGAAGCCGGTCGCGCCCAATATGAAGCCCGACGGCGCGGATGACGAAGCGGGTCGACAGCGCAATCGACGCGTCGAGGTAGTGCTTGGCAAGTAGCGTTCAGCCGCAAGGTCGCGCCGGCAATGTTCGTGCGGCCCCGGCCAGTGACTGGACGCTCGACCGCCCATCGGCATAGCGGATCGTAACCGTGTCACCGGCGCGTAACGCCTCCCATAGCTGTCGCAGTGGTGCAGACGAGGCGCTCCGCCCGAACGCGACCGACCCTTGCGGGCCAGCGCGGAAGCGCAGCGTCTGGGACGCTCGGCCGCGCTGGACCGCAAGCGTAAGGTCGCTGCCCGGCGGCGGCGATTGGCCGGCGATCTGCGTGGACAAGGATGCGCTGTTGTTCGGTGTCGAGCAGTTGAGCAGCAATGCGCCACCGGTCGCAGCATCCCACTCGCCGGTCAGATATTCCATGTTGCCTTGCCCGAACGAGCTGCTCCAGAAGCTGCGCTGCGCCGTTGCGGGTACTGCTACGCAGCCCGACAAAATGGCAGCGGCGATCATCGTTCGATGCGTCATCCCATTTTCCTCAGAGGCTTAGGCTGCGGCCCAGAAGCTGAACGCGTGATGACGCCATGAGCATACGTAAGGCTCGGCCTTTCCATCCAAGTGCATCAACCATAGGCTCACGCGATGCTGCTGATCGTCGGAACCTTCCGCATTCCCATCGACAATATCGGATCCGCCCGGCCGATCATGCAGCAGATGATTGCCGCCAGCCGAAGCGAACCCGGCTGCGTCGAATATGGCTACGCCGCGGACGTCTTCGATCCCGGCCTCATCCACGTGAAGGAGCTTTGGGTCGATCAACCCTCGCTCGATCGCCACTTCGCCTCCGCGCACATCGCGCAATGGCGCGCTGCGTGGCCGGCGCTCGGCATCGGGGAGCGCGATTTGCGCGTCTATGACGTCGGCGAACCGCGCAAGACCTGATCGTCCACCCGACCGGTGCGTGCCTCGGTAACCGGCCGCACAAACCAGCGCGGCGCCATCAGCGCGAACAGCCCGAACGCCACCAGCCCCGCATCGAGCGCTAGCACCGCGCCCACGTCCGGACGCAGCACGATCGCATGTCCCAGCCCGGTCACGATCGTCGCCACGAAGGTCGCATCGCGGAGCCGTGCCGCAACCACCCACGCCGGCCGCGCAGCCGCCACGATTAGCGCCACCGCCAGCACGCCCCAGAACGCTGCGACCAGCGGCGCATCCGGCCCCGCCAGCCCGCGCAGCCACGCCGCGCCGATGATCGCCAGCGGCGTGCCCCACACCACGATCGTCCAGCATGCGCTCATCCGCGCGCTCGGCAGCCCGCGGCGCTGGCGCTTGGTCAGCCACAGCGTCGTGCCCGTTGCGGTGATCGCGCACAGCGCCAGCCCGAGCAGCATATACGCCAGCTCCACCACCAGCCCGCCGTAATTGCCGAAGTGCAGATTGTACGCCGATCCCGCCGACTGCTGCCCCAGCGTCCCGCCCGCGATCCCGACCGGCCCGTGCCACGTGCCGTCCTCGCCGAACTGATAGGACTCGCCATACACCAGCCGCCGCGGATGCTCGGCGAGGATCTGCACGTGCTGCCCCGCCGTCCGCGGATCATGGACGATCACGTAGATCGGGCTCGCCTCGGGTACGCGCGTCGCGACGGCGGTGAGCGCGGCGGCGACGTTCGGCAGCGGCGCGGGCGCGGCATTGGGCGTCGGCTCAGTGCCGAAGATAGGCGCATACACCGCCTCCATGTCCCCGCCGGTATAGGCGCGCGCCAGCATGCTAAAGCCGACGCTGCCCAGCCCGATGAACGCCCCGGTCAGCGCGACCGCAAGCGCGAACGGCAGGGTCCACACGCCCAGCCGATTGTGCCAGTCGGCGCGCGCGACTTGCGGATCGTGGCGTGCGCGCAGCGAGAAGGCATCACGCACGATCCGCGGATGCGCGAGCACACCGGTCACGACCAGCGCCGCGAGCGCCACGCCCAGCGCGCCGACGACGATCATCCCCCAGGTCATCGGCAGATGCAGATATTCGTGCAGCTCGATCAGGAACTCGGTCCACGCATGGCCCTCGCGCCCCACCACGCGCCCCGCGCCATCGACATACCAGGCGGCGTGATCGGTGGTGACGACGGCGCGCGGCAGATCGTCGGTCGGCATGCGGATGTAGAGGTGAGTCGTGGGTGGCTTGCCCTTGTCGAGCGCCACCGCCGCCGTCATCGCCGCCTGCGCCGCGGCCGGCGACAGCACCGCACCACTTTCGGCGATCGCCGGCTGTTCCCAGCGCTGCCAGCGATCGTGGATCACGACGATCGTGCCCGAAAGTGCGATCAGATACAGCATCGCGCTCACCAGCAGCCCGATCGCGGCATGCCCGCCGAGCGCGCGCTTGACTAAGCTCTGCGGCATCGGCGTCATGTTCGTCATGCCACACCCCATAATATCGTGCCGAGCAGCGCGGCGGCTGCGGGCGGAAGGATCATGCGCGACGGGCCGTCGCGTGTCATCTGCCAAGCCATGATCGCCATCCATGCGATCGGCTGCAGGAACAGCATGATCGCGGTCGCGTCGGCCTCGGGCGCACCGGCACCCCGCGCCGCCGCATGCGCGCCGAAGGCCAGCCATTGCGCCGCCGCGAACGCCGCGGGGACGACCAGCGCGAACACGCCGAGCCGCCGCAGCAGGTCGCCCCGACGCCGCGGCAGCGAGATTGCCGGCGCCTCGCGCGCCGGGCGGAGCGCGCGGGCCGGGGAGAGCATGCCGGCGTGCAGCACGATCGCCAGTGCGGTCGCGGTTCCCGCAACGACACCGATTGCAATCCCCCACGCCCCGTCACGTGCCGCCAGCAGAACCAGCGCCGCCACGGCCAGTCCCCATCCGATCGCACCGTACACGCGCTGCCCGCCCCAGCCGACGCGGACGAGCACCATCGCCGCCACCATCATCAGCAGGCCAGCAAGCATGTCGGCACCTCCCATCGTGCGTCAGTACCGCACGGTGATCGTGCCGAGGATCGATCGCGGCGCACCGTAGAAGCCCTGATCGAACGTCAGCGAATTGATGTACTTGGCGTTCGTCACGTTGCGCAAATTGGCGCTCAGCGTCAGCCGCTCGGTCAGATCGTAGCGCGCGAGCAGATCGACCAGCGCATAGCCGCCCTGCGTCAGCCGGATCGGCTCACCCGTGGTCGTCGAAACGCTGCCCGGCTCGAAATAGAAGCTGCTCTGATACTGGATCGACGTGCCGACCTTCAGCGCGGTGAACGACGGCGGCGAATAGGTGAGGTTCAGCCGGCCGATGTTGCGCGGCACGAAGGTGCGCTCGGGCTGGTCGTCCTCGTCACGGATGCGCATCGCGGTGAAGCCGCCGGTCGCTTGCAGCCCCGGCGCCAGCTCGCCGCCGAATTCCAGCTCGACTCCCTGCGACGTGGCATCGACCGGCGTGAAGACGGTGCGCCCGAGCGTGGCGTCGAACCGGCCGAACGCGGTATTCTTCTGCTGCGCCCGGAAGACAGCCGCGCTCGCATAGAGCCGCCCGTCGTTCCACGCTCCCTTCAGCCCGGCCTCGAGATTGTCGCCTTCCACCGCCGGCAGGATTTCGTTCGCAGCGTTGAGTTCGATCTGCGGGCGGAAGATCGTCGCGAAGCTCGCATAGGCGCTGATCGTCGGCGTCAGGTCGAACGTCGCGCCGACGAACGGCGAGAAGCGCGCGCGGCGATAATTTTGCGCGGTGCCGTATGACACGCCCTCGCTGGTCGCGCGCGTGTAATTGCCGCCGAGCATCAGCTTCACCGGATCGGCGAGGTTCAGCCGGACGAGGCCATAAGCGCTCTCGCGCACGGTGTGCGTGTTCAGGCTCAGATCGTACGGAGTCGGAAAATTGGGCTTGGGGAAGTTGCCGTCGAAGAAGGTGTCGAGCGGCAGCGCGATACCGATCTGGCTGTTATCGTAGCTCGAAAATTGCCGATAGCGTTCCGCGCCGCGCTGCAGCCCGACCATCACGTCATGCTCGCGCCCGCCGACCGCCACCTTGCCGCTGAGATAACCGTCGATCGTCAGGTTGCGCGTCTGCCCCTTGAAGGCGCCGGGATAGCTGAGGATCCCGAGCCCCGTCGTGCGATCGGGATTGCCGTAGACGTAGAACAGCGTGTCGTCCTCGCTGATCGCGCGCCGCAACACCGAAAGCTTGCCGGTCCAGCCGTTGCCGAAGTCATGCGTCAAGTCGCCGAAGATCTGGCGCTCGATCACGCCCCAGCTCGACCATTCCGGCGCATAATTGGCGCTGCTGTCGAGATCGAGCCGCGTCCCGTCGGTATAATAGATCGGGATCGCGCCCCACATTGCGCCCTGGCTCTTGTGATCCTGATGGCCATAGCCCGCCGCGATGACGGTGTTCGGCCCCAGATCGGCCTCGACGATGCCATAGCCGGTCCAACGCTTCAGGCCGTAGCGATCGAGATAGCTCCCGGTATCGTTATAGACCCCGACGGCGCGCGCGCGGACCGATCCGTCCTTGGTCAGTGGCACGCTCACGTCCGCGTCCAGCCGCAGGTTGTCGAACGAGCCGTATTGCGCGCTCGCCGATGCCTTCAGCTCGCGATACGGCCGCTTGCGCACGAAGTTGACCACCGCCGCCGGGTTGCCGGTCGATGAAAGCAGCCCCGGCGCGCCGCGCACCACTTCGACGCGATCGAAGATTGCGGTGTCGATCGATCCAGTCTGGATGCCGAACGCGAACGGCAGGCCGATGCCGTCGAGCTGGAAGGTCTGGATGTCGAACCCGCGCGCCGAGAAATACACGCGGTCGGTGTCCGACTGAAACACGCTGATGCCGGGCACAGTGGTCAGCAGCGAATTGACGTCGTTGAGCCGGAAATCGTCGATCTGTGCGCGCGTGACGACGCTCACCGATTGCGGCGTCTCGCGCTGGCTCAGCGACAGCCTGGTCGCCGTGCGCTGCGTCGCGACGCCATATTCGTCGCCACCTTCGGTGCGTTGCCCGGTGACGACGATATCGTCGGTGCGCGGGTCGGCATCGGCCGGCGCTGGCAATGGGGCGGCGGCCGAGGCCAGCAGCGCAATCAACAAGGACATCGGTTTCTCCCTTATGGGAGCCCCATTATTCACCGCGCGGGTTATTGCAAGTCATTATCGTTTGCATGCTTGCTCAAGCGACAGCCCGGGTTGGGGGCGCGGATCGAGCCGCGCTGTCCTACACCGTTGGCAACAGGTACCCCGATAGCCTTAGCGGAGGGAGCCGAATGCAATCGTTCAGCCGACGACGCGCGCGGTCCGGTGGATGCCGGGACGAGCCCGGCATGACGAAGCCAGTGCGATGATGTTGGAGAAAAACGCGCTACAGCCTCAACTTCCTCAACATTCGATTGCAAAACCTGCAATCGTCAGCTGCGGAAGAAGCTCAATCGACCAGCCGCCAGCCCAGCGTTTCACCGGCATGGAACGGCACCACCGCCGTGTCGCCGTCCCCAATTCGCTCCGGCACGATCACCGGCCGGCGTTCGAGCGTTACCTTGCCGTCGTTGAGCGGCAGGCCATAGAAATGTGCGCCATTCTCGCTCGCGAAGCCCTCGAATCGGTCGAGCGCATCTTCCTCTTCGAACACCGTGAGATAGCTTTCGAGCGCGAACGGCGCATTGAAGATACCCGCGCAACCGCACCCCGATTCCTTTGCGCCCACGACATGCGGCGCACTGTCGGTGCCCAGGAAGAACTTGGCCGATCCCGAAACCGCCGCGGCGCGCACCGCCAGCCGGTGCCGCTCGCGCTTGGCGACCGGCAGGCAATAAGCGTGAGGGCGCAGGCCGCCGTCGAAGATCGCGTTGCGGTTGATGATCAGATGCTGCGGCGTGATCGTCGCTGCGACAGTGGCCGGCGCCGCGGTCACGAAGTCCGCCGCCTCGGCGGTCGTGATATGTTCGAGCACGATGCGCAGTGCGGGGAACTCGCGCACCAGCTTCACCAGGATGCGATCGATGAACACCGCCTCGCGATCGAAGATGTCGATCGTGCGATCGGTCACTTCGCCGTGGATCAGCAGCGGCATGCCGATCGCCTGCATCCGCTCGAGCACCGGGGCGAGCGCGAAGATGTCGGTCACGCCATGCGCGGAATTGGTCGTGGCGTGCGCCGGGTACAGCTTGCATGCGGTGAACACGCCCGCCGCATGCCCGTCTGCGATCGCCTGCGGATCGGCAGCGTCGGTGAGATAGCAGGTCATCAGCGGCGTGAAGCCGGTGTCCGCCGGCAGCGCGGCGAGAATGCGGTCGCGATAGGCAACGGCGGCAGCAGCGTCGGTCACCGGCGGAGTCAGATTGGGCATGATGATCGCGCGCGCAAACTGCCGCGCGGTATGCCGCGCCACCGCCTCCAGCATTGCCCCGTCACGAAGGTGAACGTGCCAATCGTCGGGGCGGCGGATCGTGATGCGGTCGGTCATGCGGATCCCGAGCTTGGAATGGGGCCGCGATCCCCTAGCTTGTCGGCATGACTGACGCCACCATGCTCACTGACCGCGCCATCATCCGCCTGTCCGGCGAGGATGTGCGCGGGTTCCTCCAGGGCCTCGTGACCAACGACGTCACTGGCCCGCTTCCGGTCTGGACCGCGCTGTTGACGCCGCAGGGCAAGGCGCTGTTCGACTTCATTGTCTGGGCAGACGGCGACGATCTCCTGCTCGATGCCGAAGCCGCGCAAGCCGATGCACTGGCAAAGCGCGTGACGATCTACCGCCTGCGCCGCCCGATCACGATCGCTCGCGACGAGTCGCTGGCGGTGCATTGGTCGCGCGACGGCGACGCAGGTGTCCCCGATCCGCGGCTGCCGGCGCTCGGCCGCCGCTGGATCGCGTCACCCGGTTCAGCAGCAGAAGGATGGCTTGCGCACCGCCTGTCGCTCGGCGTCACCGAGGGGCTGGGTGAACTCGGCAACGGCGAGACGCTATGGCTCGAATGCAATGCGCGCGAGCTGAACGGGGTGAGCTTCACCAAGGGGTGCTACGTCGGTCAGGAGAATACCGCCCGGATGCATCACCGCTCGAAGGTTAGCCGGCGGCTGGTTGTGGCGCCGCTCGCCGAGCCGGGCGATCGAACCCGAGCGACGTATCCGGAACTCGGCCTGATCGTCGAACACCGCCGCGTCGAAGCACTCGGCGATGCATTGGTCCCCGATTGGCTGGTCGAGTGAGTGTTGGCGCGGTGTTACGCGACCCCGAACGGCACCACCCGGTTCGTTTGCGTATGCCCGATTTCCGCCGGCCCGAGAAACGGCACGCCCATGTCCTTGCACCAACGGCGGATCATCGTGTCGAGCGTCTCGCCCCAGCGCGGGGTGTTCTCCTTGATGTCGCTCACCGCCCCCAATCGCACGCCGGCTATCCCCCGAAGCTGCGTAGCGTTCGCCATCGTGAACAGCAGGCGATCGACGTTGTAGAGCGGCTCGGAAACCTCCTCGATCAACAGTTCGTGATCGGTCAGGTCCGGCAGCCACGGCGTGCCGATCAACGATCCCAAGATGGCGAGGTTGAACGCCGCAGCCGGCCGCTTTCCGAGGCCTGGTTCCAACCCCTGCCGCTCATCCCGCGCGATCCAGCCGAGCGAGCGCGCTACCGTCGCATCGCCCCCACCCGAACGCCGCATGAGGTCGATCGGCATCGGCCCGTGCGCCACCCGTCCGATCCGCCGCGCGTAGAGCGCACCCAGCAGGAACCCCATGTCCGAATAACCGACATATTTCTTGTTCTTGGCCGAGGCGTTGAGCTGCGGCATCGCGATGTCGAGGATGCGGTTCGAGCCATAGCCGCCGCGCGCGAACCAGATCGCCCCGAACCCCGGATCGTTGGCGAACTCGAGGAAAGCCGCGGCGCGGCGCGCGTCGGGCCCGGCGAAGTGGCCGTCGCTCTCGAAGCACTGCGGATGAAAGACGATCTCCACCTCGGGATAGGCAAGCGCGGCGAACGCCGTCAGCGGCGCGACCACGTCGGGGTTCGCCGTATTGGCGGGCGAAACGATCCCGATCTTCATGCCACCCGCCGCCTTCGCCTTGCCCGAACCCGCCCGCGGCGATAGCGCGCGGCGATGCAAGACGGCAACATCGCAGGGCAGCGCTTCTTCTTCGTGGGCGTCGGCGGATCGGGAATGATGCCGCTGGCAATGATCCTCGCCGCGCGCGGCGCGATCGTTGCCGGCTCCGACCGCGGGCTTGACCAAGGCCGCGTGCCCGCAAAGTTCGCCGACCTCGAAGCCAAGGGCGTCGCGTTGTTCCCGCAGGACGGCAGCGGAATCGTGTCGGCCGATCAGACGGTGGTCGCCTCCGCCGCGGTCGAGGCGAGCGTCGCCGATATTGTGGCCGCCGACCGGCTCGGCTGCCCGCGGATGAGCCGAGCCGAACTAAACGCGGCGCTATTCAACGCCAGCCGCCTGCCGATCGGCGTCGCCGGCACCAGCGGCAAGTCGACCGTCACCGGCATGATCGCGCGCATTCTGCATGATGTCGGCATGGATCCGACGGTGATGAATGGCGCAGTGATGAAGGACTTCGCCGCCCCCGACCGTCCGTTCGCCAGCGCACTGGTGGGGCAGGGCAACCCCTATGTCAGCGAGGTCGATGAAAGCGACGGATCGATCGCGCTCTATGCGCCGCGCGTGGCGGTGCTCAACAACGTCAGCCTCGATCACAAGACGCTCGACGAGCTCAACGCCTTGTTCGCCGATTTCATCGGCAAAGCCGGGATGGCGATCGTCAACGCCGACAATCCCGATGCGGCGGCGCTCGCGCTCCAATTGCCGCGCGACCGCGTGACGACCTTCTCGCTCGGGGGCACGGCGGACCTGGTCGCGACCGACATCGTCGAGGCGCCGTTCGCAGTGACGTTCACGCTGCGCGACAGCCGCGTCGCGCTGAAAGTGCCGGGCCGCCACAACGTCTCGAACGCGCTCGCCGCGATCGGTGCGGCGCTGGCGGCGGGGGTGCCGTTCGAGGCGGCAGTGGCGGCGATCGGCCGTTACACCGGGCTCAAGCGCCGCTTCGATCTCGTCGGCGAAGCTGCGGGCGTCGCGGTGATCGATGATTTCGGGCATAACCCCGACAAAATCGCCGCCACGCTCGACACGCTCCACGCCTTTCCCGGCCGACTGCTCATCCTGTTTCAGCCGCACGGCTATGGACCGCTCAAGACGATGCGGCGCGAACTGGTCGACACGTTCGCGCAGCGGCTGGCGAGCGACGATCTGCTCGTTCTGCCCGACGCGGTCTATCAGGGCGGCACGGTCACGCGCGAGGTGACGAGCGCCGATATCGCAAACGACATCGCGATCACCGGCGGCAACGCCCGCCACATCCCCGAGCGCGCCGCCGCCGCCGCGCATCTCGTCGTGATCGCGCGCGCGGGCGATCGGATCGTGCTGATGGGCGCGCGAGACGATACGCTGCCGTTGCTTGCGGCCGAGATGGTGGCGCAGCTCGGCGCGCGTGATAAGGATGCCGAAGCGTAAAGGAGCCACGCCGATGATCCGCCGCCTGTTCCTCGATCATCCTGCTTCGGTCGGTGAGAGCTATGCCGAGCATTTCGGCGTCGCCTCGCGCTTTGGCGTGCGTATGGTGGTGGGCGGGATCGGTGCGATGATCCACGGGCTGCTGCCGTTCGCCTTCAAGACCACCGGCAGCCACACGATCGTGACGCTCCACGCCGAGATGGTCGCCAAGCGCACCGCGAAGCGCGACGTGGAAACGCAGGTGAAGACGGTCGAGTATGTGATCTGAGCCTGATCCTTCCTTAGGCATCGGCGGGCGCCTACATCGCGCGCATGACCTCACCACGCCCCCGCCTCGCCTATCATCTCACCGAAGGCACCGGCCCGACGATCGTCTTCCTTCCAGGCTACGCCTCGGACATGAGCGGCACCAAGGCACTCTCGCTTGAAAGCTGGGCGAAGGCGCAGGGCCGCGCGTTCCTGCGGTTCGATTATGGCGGGTGCGGCGCAAGCGAGGGGGCGTTCGAGGAGCAATCGCTCGCCGACTGGCGCGACGATGCGCTCGCGATGATCGACGCGGCGGTAGAGGGGCCGGTCGTGCTGATCGGCTCTTCGATGGGCGGGTGGATCATGCTGCTTGCGGCACTCGCGAGGCCCGATCGCGTTGCCGCGATTGTCGGTATCGCTGCCGCGCCCGACTTCACCGACTGGGGCTTCAGCCAGGAAGAGAAGCTCTACATCCTTCAGTATGGCCGGCTGCAACGGCCCAATCCCTATGGCCCGCAACCGACCATCTATACCCGCCGGTTCTGGCAGGGCGGGGAAGCAAACCGGTTGATGCACGGCCCAATCGCGCTCGATTGCTCGGTGCGGTTGATGCACGGCCAGCGCGATCCCGACGTCCCTTGGGCGCAGTCGGTGCGGCTCGCCGAGCTTCTGCGTTCAGACGATGTGCAGGTCACGCTGGTGAAGGACGGTGACCATCGCCTGTCGCGCGAAACCGACATCGCGTTGCTCACGAGAGTCGTCGAAAGTGTGTTGCCATGATCCTGTTGCTGTTGGCTATGTTGCAGGGCGCCGCGCTGCCACCTGCAACCAGTTGCGCCGCACTTGCCGCGAGCGATCCCATCGCGGCCGAACAGCGCGCGCGCAGCGATCGCAGTGCATCCGGCCGCGCTTGCCTCGGCTTGGCCTTCGCCGGCCAGAGCCGCTTCGCCGAGGCCGCCCCGGCCTTTGAGGAAGCTGCCCGCTTGGCCGAACTCGGCCGCACCGGTGAAGCGGCACGCTTCTGGGCGCAGGCCGGCAACGCCTGGCTTGCTGGTGAGCAGCCGGCGAAAGCGCGCGCGGCACTCGACGCTGCACTCGCGGCGGGGACGCTCGACGGGCTCGAGCGTGGCGAGGCGGCGCTCGATCGCGCTCGCGCGCTGGTAGCGACGGGCGACACCAAATCTGCGCGTTCCGATCTCGACCTTGCGATCGTCGATGCGGCAGATGATCCGCTTGCCTGGCTGCTCTCCGCGACACTTGCGCGGCGCACGGGCGAGATGGCGCGCGCGCGAACCGACATCGCGCAGGCGCTGCGCCGCTCACCCGATGACGCACAGGTGCAACTCGAAGTAGGCAATATTGCCGCAGCCAGCGGCGATGAGGCTGGGGCCACAGCGGCGTGGGAGGCGGCGGCGCGGATCGCGCCCGATCGCCCGGCGGGTCTTTCTGCCGCTCGTGCGTTGACGCAATTCGCGAACAACGAGAAGAAGTGAACGGAGGAACGATGCGTTATCTTCATACCATGATCCGGGTTGCCGATCCCGACAAGACGATCGCTTTTTTCGAGCTGCTCGGCCTGAAGGAAGTGCGCCGGATGGACAGCACGGCGGGGCGCTTCACGCTCATCTTCCTCGCTACGCCCGACGACATGCGCGGCCCGGGCGAACGCGCGCATGCCGAGGTCGAGCTGACGTACAATTGGCCTGCTGAAGACGGCAGCGCGCCTGAGGAATATACTGGCGGTCGCAACTTCGGGCATCTCGCGTATGATTGCGACGATATCTACGCGACGTGCCAGCGCGTGCTCGACGCCGGCTTCACCGTTCACCGCCCGCCGCGCGACGGCTATATGGCGTTCGTGAAGTCGCCCGACGGGATTTCGATCGAGCTGCTCCAGCTGAATGGCGCAAAACCGCCACAGGAGCCGTGGGCGTCGATGCCAAATACCGGCAGCTGGTAAGCGAAGGAATTGGCATCATGGCCTCACCGCTTCAGATCGTTCGCGTGCCCGTCCTGAGCGACAATTACAGCTGGCTAGTCCATGATCCTGACAGCGGCGAGACGATGGTGATCGATCCCGGCGAGGCGCAGCCTCTACTCGACGCGGCCGCCGCGTACGGTTGGAGGATCGGGCAGGTCTGGAACACGCACTGGCACCCCGATCACGTCGGCGGCAATGCCGCGATCGTCGCCGCGACCGGTGCGCGCGTGATCGGCCCGGAGGCGGAGCGCGGAAAGATCGGTGCACTCGACCAGGGGCTAGCGGAGGGTGACACCGCGATGCTCGGCGCGCATGTGGCGGCGGTGATGACGGTGCCGGGGCATACGCAGGGCCACATCGCGTTCCACTTTGCGGACGATGCGGCGATCTTCACCGGCGACACGTTATTCGCGATGGGCTGCGGTCGGCTGTTCGAAGGAACGCCGGCCGACATGTTCGGCAACATGCAGCGCTACGCCACGCTGCCGCCCGAAACGCGCGTGTATTGCGGACACGAATATACCCAGTCGAACGGTCGTTATGCGCTCGCCGCCGAACCTGAAAACGGAGCGATCAAAGAGCGTATGGCGCGCGTCGATGCGCTGCGAGCAGCAGGCGAGGCGACGATTCCGACGACGATTGGTGAGGAATTGGCGACCAACCCGTTCCTGCGCGCGCGCAACGCCGCGGAGCTAGGCGAACGCCGTGCAGCAAAGGATACTTTCCGCGGCTGAGCGCTTTTGTGTCAGGGCGGCAAATGGAGTGATGCATATGCGCGAGTCCCTGATCCCGATTGTCGTTCTTGCCGGTTCGGCGTTTATCGGCGCCACTGCGATGGCAGGAACGCAGGAACCCGATCGGAGGGCAAGCCCGCAACAGCGACAGCAGGCGCGGCTTCAGCAGGATCTGGCTCGTCTGACACCGAAGCCGCCGGTCGACTGCATCGATACGCGGTTCCGGAATGTCGCCGTCCAGGCCGTCGGCTCCCAGTTGATCTATCGCGAAAGCCGCAACCGCATCTACATCAGCGAAACGGCGGGCGGCTGCGAGCAGGTCGCGCGTGGTGACATCCTGGTAACTCGTCAGTTCGGCACGCGTCTGTGCCGCGGTGATATTGCGACGACGGTCGATCGCGTCGCCCGGTTCCAGACCGGCGCCTGCGCGATCGGGCCCTTCACACCCTATACGAAGGGCTAAGTCTCGCAGGATCGCCAAACTCGCGGTTAGCCGGGGCGGGACCGAGACACTGGCAAGCCATCCGGCTGGGATGACGCATCTGTCAGTGCAAGATGCCCGAAAGGCGGCGCTTGGTATCACCGACAATCTCGTGCGCACTCCGATCGGTGTGGAAGATGCCGACGATCTGATTGCCGACTTCGACCAGGCAATCGCCGCGACCGGATGAATACGAATCGGGCTCGCTCCAGTGTGGAGCTGCGGTTACTCTGTGCGACATTGGAGGAGTCGATTGCACGACGAGCTGTTCCGCTCCGAGAATATCGTCGTCAGACGCGTTTGCGTTGCTGGCAAGGCGGCGGGCATCTCAACGGGTAGTGCTGTAATCATCACGTTCGGATCGTACACAAACGAGCCGACGCTCGACCGCCCTGGCTTCGGCCAGGAATTCCTGCACCGCGCTCGGATCGATGCGATCCATGTTATCAATCGATTCAATCGCTGGTATCAGCATCCCGAGCGCGACGAGGCACTCGCTGCAGTCGCCACAGCGGTGAGCGGTTATGATCGCGTGATCACTTATGGATCGAGCATGGGCGGCTATGCGGCATTGCGCTACGCCGTGCCGTGCGGCGCTCAGGTTGCGACCGCCATCTCGCCGCAGTTCAGCGTCGATCCGCGTGTTACGCCTTGGGAGGTGCGCTGGCAGCCCGATGTGGTCCGCACGCGCTTCGCCGAGCCGCCGTATGTCGCGGCCCCGCGGCAGTACGTGTTTTACGATCCGCGGGTCGCGCTCGATGAACGCCATGTCGATCTCATCGCGAGTGCGGGCGCAACGGAACGCATCCCGATTCCATACGGTGGCCACCCCGTCGGCGCCCTTCTCGCCGAGACGGGTGTGCTGCAGGCAGCGATCCGCGGCATCGTAGCGGGCGATTTCGATCCACGCGCGGTGCGCACGCAGGTGCGGCGGGAGCGCTTCGCTTCGCAGCACCAGTACTTCGTGCTCGCGCGTCGTTGGGCGCAGCGCCGTCCTGCGGTCGCGGTCCAATTGCTAGAGCGCGCCGCCGCGATCGAGCCGGAGTCGCACATCCTGAGCGCGCAGGCGGCATTGCTTGACCGACTTGGGCGGTGCGAGGAAGCGGCGCCGCTGCACCGTGCGGCGATCCGCCGGACGCCGAACAATGCGGTCGCGTGGATCGGCTACGCCAGTCATCTTGAGGCGAACGGCGATGGTCAGCAGGCAAGTTTAGCGCTGCGCCGCGCTGCGGCGGGGCATGCAGGCGCACAGGCCGGCTCGATGCTGCTGCGCATTCGCGTGCTGCAGGTCCGCATGTGGCTGCGGCGCAACGGTGCCGGATGGCTCAACCGGCTATTCGGCCGTCTGGTCATTTGGGTCGAACAGTCGCGCTGGCAGGCGGTAATCTTGCGTCGGATCGGCGCCGGCCTGCGCTGAATATCAGGGGATCCGGCGGATCGGCACGGGCAGGTTGCAGATATCGGCTATGCCGGCCGGGCGAATGAAAAACGCGTCTTTGCGATTGGCGCGCGCCGCGGCGTATCGCGCCCAGGTTTCGCTGCCGGTCGACAGATACTGGAACTGCGGGCGGTCCGATGTGGGTAGCTCGCTTGCGAGCCGGATTTGGGTGATTGGCACGCGCTGCTCGGCACGCTCGTAAAAGCCGAGCGCGAGCGTTCCGCGCGGTAGGCTCGACAAATGTTCGACCCCGTCGATCACGCGGCCGACGAGCGCGATGTTGCGATCGAGATGGCGCGGCGCGTGGCCGATCACGACATAAAGCTCGGCACCACTCCCGGTGTTCGGCGATACGTCGCGCCCAACGCCGACCATGCCGTAACAATGCACTGGCCATGCGGCACGTGGCGTTGGATTCAGCGCGTCGCTCGCAATCGGCCAGCCGCGAAAGAAGTGCGTCAGCGACGCGTAGACATCCGCCGGGCCGGGGGTCAACGCGCCGTTCGTCAGCTCGGCATAAGCGACCGTGTAGGCGCTTTCCGGCGCTGCGGCGATCCGCGGTGGCAGTGGCTTCTTCTCGCTCGCGTCGCCCCATTGCACGACATAATTGTCCTGCACGCGGTTGATGCTCGTCCCGTCCCACCAATGCGCGGTAGCGAGCGTCCGAATGTTTGCGAGCCACGGCCGAGCGAACGGCGGCGGCATCAACTGGATGACGATCCGACGCCTGCTTGCTCCAGCGTTCGGCGCAAGATCCATCACCAGCAGATCTTCCGCCGCGATCGTCGACCAGTCGCCCGCCGGCGCCGTAGCGACGATTTCGGACGACGATCGTGGATCGGGTTCGGCTCGCCCAGCGGCTTGCGCAGCGGCCGCCTGAGCGAGGAGAAGCGGAAGGAGCAGGGTGATCATTCCGCCACGGTGCCAGCGACAAGGATGGGACGCAATGCGCCAGCGCTTGCGCCTCAGGCCTAGGCAGCCTAGGGCACGGCACCCCAGGGATGCGGAGCGGTGGCCGAGTGGTCGAAGGCGCTCGCCTGGAAAGTGAGTATACGTCAAAAGCGTATCGAGGGTTCGAATCCCTCCCGCTCCGCCAAGGCAGCTTCTAAATTATTGAAATTAATCGACATTTTAGATGCTGTCGTGATCCTACCACCTAAAATACCACATCAATTGCGTGGTTAACTAGCGTCCGATCCGCCTGCTCTGCGGTACCGACTTGACGCCAAGGTGCGTTAAATTCGAAAAAAGTGGGGAGTGTGCGGTGGAAGTTTCGAAAATACGTTTGATTCGGAACGACGTATCGGTGTGGCTTGTCTATGCGGGGCGAGGGCGGAAGTTTTTCGACCTATTCCGTCAAACGCGCAGCGTCTTTTTGAGCCTTCCGGGTTTCGATGCGAACGAAACAGTTTTCCAATCGGACGAACTCATCCGTCGCCACTTAGCTATGTCTGATGCCGTGGGTCGATGGATTTCGGGCGCGGACAGCAATCCGCCGTCGAGGCGACCGAACTCCTACAACCCGTATCCCAATAGCGACGCGGGATCGTTCGCGCACGAACTCGGCAATATCTACCGACTGTTTATCGATGCAAAGCCGGGCGATCTGGTGCTGTCACCGACGCACGGGCACTTCGACCCCTATCTTGTCGGCGAAATTACCCAACCGTGGCGCAAAGAAGACGACACTCCGATCCCGCTTCTGGAAGACGAACTTGTTCCTACGCGGAAGGTGCGGTGGCTCAATACCGCCCTTGCGAGGCGCGACTTTCCTGCGAGAGTTTCGCGGCGACTTCAAAATCAGCACGCGATCACAAAGATCGATACCGATCTCTATCAAGACATATTCGGTCTTGTTTATCCCAGCTACGTATGGGGACAAAAGTCGAAGCTAGATGTGTTCGGGGATTCCTACACGGGCACAGACCCTCTTCAGCCGTATGCGTCGGCATTGCTGGTCAAATATGTCGTGGCTTCGGTTTTCGCTTATGAGAAAGGCGAGTTCGCCGCGTTCCAGAAGTTAGAGCCGCACGCTGCGATCGACGCGTTTTATGACGAAACGTTAGTGAGTGAGTTCGGCCAGAATTTTAATTCGCCGGGCAAATTCACTATTATTGCAGCGGTCGGTTCGCTTTCCATTCTCGCTTCGGCAGGCTTGATCGTCGCGACCGCCGATCCGGCTCAACCGTTTAATCAAACAAAAACGGAAGCCGTGCAGACTGTCTCCGGGGCCATGACGGGCGCTGGCAAGGCCCCCCGGACGCAAGAGTTGGACGGTTATGTAAATAGCATGACCGCAGTGAATTGGACCGATGTTCAAAAGAAGCTTGGAAAGCCGTCTAACGACACTATGAAGACTAGTTTGAGTAATAGCGTAGAAGTCGCCACCCATAGAGCAGAGTTGAATGCTCGTTAGATTTGAAGTTTGGTGCCACAGAAAGGCGCCCTTTCTTGTCGATGATAAGATGCCGGTATGGTTCACTATACTGGCTAGTTTAGTCGCGGGCGCTGTAGCGCGGTCGGCACCTATTATATTGCGCCAGCAATTAACAGGCAGTATCAGGTTGACGAAGCGAGAAGTGCGCACATCGCGAAGGCGACGGAAGGGTTGAATGCGGAGATTATTGGGCTTTCACAGAAAGTCCGACGGTTGAACGATGCCTTAGTAAATGACCCGAAGAAAGTCGCTGAAGCGCGCCAACACTGTCTGGACCTTATAACGAAACTTCAATGGATGCTTGTCGATCTGCGCGTTGTTTTGAAATCCGAACAGGATCGGGGAGCCGTGAAGAAGCTAGAAGTTTCGATCGACGGCGTGAAGAATGCACTGGACCAATCCATTGATGCACGAGGGCAAAAGCAGCTTTTGCTATCAATGCGCGCGCTCGGAGAACAAACGCGCGACGTTCTAGACAGGCTCTACGTGACCGCATCGCTAAAGTAGGGTCTCCGAGCTTTTTGCCCGTCGTCCGAAAGTGGCCACCCGACATCGGCTAGATCGCTATCCGAAGTTTGGTGGGGTTGCGCGGTTCGAAAGCTGCCGGCCGGGTTACAACCCAGTTGCTGGCGCTCTCGCCCGCCCGAACTGGTCCCGGGTGCGAACATCCCCGCTCCGTTGGATGCTGGCAGTATGAGCGACGACAACTTTGCTTGGCTGAGCCGCTGGTATCTGGCCAAGTGCGATAATGACTGGGAGCGTTCGTATGGGTGAAAATAGAGACACGCGACAATTCCGGATGGTCGCTCAAGCTCGATTTGAAGGACGCGGAGATGTAAGGGCGAGCTTTGGAGCGTGTGGATCACCGTGATCCGCCCAGCGCAAAGGCAGGGCTGGCGCTTGATCTCCATCAAGCCGCAACGGCGATCGTCAGAACCGATGCTCCTAAGCTGAAAGAGCGGGTAGCGTTCTACATTGATGACACGGGCAAGGTCGCCAGATCATCGGAAAAGGCATTCTACAGGGACCGCGCGCCGGTCGTCGTGGCTGGCATGACAGACGCGGAAGGGACGGCGATCTATGACGCGCTGACAGGCCGCGATAGTGTCACCGTGCGCCCTCCACTGCCTTCGCCGTCGCTCTAACTTCGTATAATTTCTGCATGCTAATACATGTCAGGCGGGCTGACGGCCGCTGATGCTGCGGGGCAGATTGCGGAAACCCGCACGCCAAGGCACTCTGGCAACCCCGAACTCTACTCATGGGCGGAGAAAAAGGGGGAGCACGTCATGGCCGATCTGCGCACCACAAAAATTATAAGAACGCGCAAGTTCCTGAAAAGGTGGAGCATCCCCATCTTGCTGGGTGCGGTTGGCCATGCCTCGAAGGCGATTTTTGACTGGACCCCAATCAATGCTCTCATAAGCCTTTTTCAAGCGTTCACGTCGCTGATCGATAAGCCAGAAGATTATCTAAATTCCCACCCTACTATAAAATTTCTGTCGGGATGGGTCGCCGGACCTCTTACACTGGGTGTTGCCGCTTATATTGTAGTGAAATTCGGGCCAATAAATTGGTTTATCAACTGGCTCTTCCCCGATCCTCCACCCTTTGTTTTCAGCGATCTGGACGAGCGCCGACGTTCGACCATGACTTTGCTCCGGCTGGAGGGCAATTATATACCTGACGTACCGATCCGGAGTTTTCAATGCTTTGGCCGAGCGGCGAACTGGTAGGCGTTTGTTTTAGTTCCGGCTGCCGTGTTTTTGGTAAATTTGAACCGAGAAAACTTGATGATCTTAAGAGCGGAGCATCCGCATTGATAGGTCGTCAGGGTATATTCGAAGCTCTGTGGATCATAGAGTCAGACGAGCCCTACGGCGGTGAATGAGCGATGCGAATCCCACGAGATTGGTGTATTGAATCAGCCTCTTGGGTGCCTAGTGGGGACATCAAATTCGAACGCGTTCATACACCGGAAGAATAGCCATTATGCAGATATTAACAATATTGCGGAGGTATCCGATAGGATAGGGAACGTTATTGATCAAAATACTATTAGCGGTTGCGTGGATCGTCTTAGCGTTATTTTTATCTCTTGGATTTCGTTGATGAATTCCGCCACCTACGTTAGCGCAATACTGTATTACTTCTTTAATTGTTATTAGTTTCCCGCCTGTTAGCGACATCGGGATCGCTAAGAACTCTCCTAGTCCTACCCTTTTGTATTAGCTGTATCTGAAATAGATGTATCTGGGTTTTCATAATAGTGTGTGACCCCCGGCATGTTCTCCGTGGTTGTGGTAAAGGTGACCTTTCCTGCGTCTGCAAAGACAGTTAAAAGAACTTGGACGCCTAGGGGTTTGGATACTTTAGATATAAGCGGCTCTCCGTCGTCTAATAACATTCTTCGCAGTATCGCTGAAGCATCCAAGAGATTCCTTGGAGTTGGATTTGCTGCAACTTCTTTAAGTGACTCAAAATCCCAGGCGAATACTTGCTCATTTGGAAACATCAGACTGGGCTCGCTGATTGAGTGTATGACTGATATGATGCAACTAATTTCAACGCCGACCTCCGAGGATGCGCATTGCCAACCACCGAAAACCGGTCTGAGCAAGCCGATAAGCGCCGTGACGAAATGCTGCGACGCGCCCTTGCGACTCCCCCGATCAGCAATGAGGATATCTTGAAGCGCTCGAAAAAGTCTCACTCGAAATAGCGTTTCCGACGCTCCCCGAACGAGCGGGGCGTCTTGGCCGTCTTAGGCGGCGAGCGGACTAGGTTGCCGGTACATAAGGCGATGCCCGCGAGCGCCCCTTACGGCTTCGTCGGACCGCTCCGCGTCGCTGATTTCGCGGGTGTTGTAGCGAAAATCAAACTCCGCGCAGTAGCGGCCAAGGTGCGCTTCGCTCATGTGATGATACGTGCCGATCACACCGCGCTTGAAGATCGAGAAGAAATTTTCCACCGTGTTGCTGTGGAGAGTTTTGAGCGAGACGTATTCGCCAGCGCTATGGTTGACGGTTGCGTGACCGGCGAACTCTTTCCCCATGCAGGTGTAGATCGGGCTCTCGTCCGTCATGAGGAAACTGGCGCGATCGATATGCGACACGACCAACGGACGAACGTCTTTCGCTGTCACATTCGCCACGTGGAAGCTGCGCGCATTGCCGTTGCGTTCAACCAGCGCGACAACCGCCTTCTTGGGAGCGGGTTTGCGGTGCGCACGGTTCTTAGCCTTGCCGCCCACGTAGGTTTCGTCGACCTCCACCGTGCCGCCAGCGCCGCCGAGCGGGCCGGTTGGGGCGGCGCCCTCCATCGCAGTCCGGATGCGATGCATCAAGAACCAAGCCGACTTGTAGGTGATGCCGAGCGAGCGATGAAGTTCGTGCGCGCTGAAACCTTTCTTCGCGCCGTTGAGTAGCCGGAAGGCGAGAAGCCATTTGTTGAGCGGGATTTTGCTATCCTCGAACACGGTGCAGACCGTGACCGTGAAGGGCTTGGCGCACTCGTTGCACTTGTACACCCCTGGGCGAGTCGACTTGCCCGCCAGCTTCGTGATCCTGTCGAGTGTGCCGCAACGCGGGCAAACGGGGCCGTGTGGCCAATGTAACGCTTCTAGATGCTCCCGCGCCTTATTCGCGTCGTGGTAAATCGGGTTGGTTAGGTCGGTCACGGCGTTGTCCTTGGTTATACCCAAGAACTACGCGGAAGCTGCTAGTACGTCAAGTATATAATTGCCAAAAAAGTCAATTCTATTAGGATTAGCACTATTGTTAAAAACAGCCACTGATGACTTCTACTTGATTTATCGCCCTTCTCTCTGGTTTGAGTAACGATGATGCCTGCAAATGCCCGCGCACACGCCTCGGATCTTCAAACGATCTAGCGATGCGCGCCGCAGTGCGGCAGCGGATCATTCTGCCTTCGGCGCGGACATGCAAGGGGCCGCTCGCAACGAGCTACCCGAAGACGCAGCGTCTTCGACCATCGATCTGAACGCCGATGGTGTCACGGACCGTGCGTGTCTGTCGCAGGTCGAGCTCGTGGCGGACAACACCATCAATGCGTGGGCGGACGGGGAACGGGTGATGATAACCACTGCCATTCTTGATCAATGCCGCACCGATGACGAACTTGCGTTCGTGATCGGGCACGAAATGTCGCACAACATCCTTCATCATCGCGCGCGGCTCGTCGCGGACGGCGTGGAGATGGGGCTTCTGCCTGTCTCCCCGGCAGGATCGGCGAAGATGCGGGAAACGGAAGAGGAAGCAGATCGTCTCGCGGCGCGCATAACCAGCGCGGCTGGCTATGATCTCGCGCAGGCCGCACCCTTGATACGCCGCCTGCTCGCGCCGGTCGAGCGGCACGGCCCTGCCGCCGAGACGCACCCCCCATCAGTTCGCCGTCTGGCGATGTTGAAGGTGGCGGTTGCGCAGCTAACCGGCCGCCCCGCGCGGCATTAACGCGCTAAAAGTGCAGGAAACACGTCAGCGATCGGTCGCGTTTCCGGCAGGATGTAGACGATGCCGACGGTGCCGGTGAAGGCGGGTTTCACGACGTCGTCGTAAAAGGCGGCGGGCACGTTGATGCAGCCGTAGGACACGCGGTTGTCGAGCAGGGATTCGGAGGCGAGCCGCGCGGCGCGGCGGTCCTTCGGATTGCCGGCGATCACCCGATGCAGCGACAATGCCCCGTCATAGTCGATCCACAAGATATCCTGCTCGAAATCATGGCCAAGCGACGCTTGGTAGCGCCCGGCGGGCGTGGTGCGCTCCGCCGGCTGGATCGTCGCGAGCCGCCGCTGGCCAATGCCGGGCACGCTATCGTCGCCGATCGCCAGCCCGAGCAGTGCTGGCGCGGCACCGGTGATCCGGCCGCGGCGATCGAAGACGAACACCTTCGCCGCGCGCTTGTCGATGATCACGAACGGCAGGTCGCGGTGATCGTTCGTGGCGAGCGTCCGGGCGGCGAACGCCTGAACCTCACCGGAGGCGGCTTCGGCGCCGAAGTCCGGTGTTTCTTGCCCCGCGGGCGATCGCTGCGCAGCGGCGGGCGTCGTGACGCCAGCTGCCAGCAGCAGCGCGAGGATCAGTCCGGTCAATGGCGCGCTTGCTTGCGGGGATATACGGGCACCGCAGGCGCTGGAAGGAATGCGTTGCCGACCCGTTCGGCGCCGGCCGCCGGGCGATCGTCCTGCGCCTGTTGCACCGGCGCCGGCTGGACCGATGCGAGCTGGACCGTTGGCATGTTCACGCCGGTGCCGACCACGCTGAATTGCGGGATCGCCGCGGCGAACGCAGGGACGGGCGTCAAGCCGGTCAGGATGCTAGTGTCCGGCTGCACGGCAACCGGCGTCGGCTGTGGCGCCAGCGGCGGCAGTTCGGCGAGCGGCGGCACGACGACCGGCAGGACGACGACCGGCGGCACCTCGGTGACCGGCGGCGTCACCACCGGCGCCACGACGACCGGTGGTACCACGACGGGTGGGACCACGACCGGCGGAAAGACGACTGGTGGCTCCACAAGGGGTGGCACGACGACTGGAGGAACGACCACCGGAGGAACGACGACAGGCGGCTCCACAACCGGCGGGACGACTACCGGCGGAACGACAACGGGCGGCTCCACGACTGGCGGGACGACTACCGGCGGAACAACGACAGGTGGCTCCACGACTGGCGGGACGATCACTGGCGGAACGACAACAGGCGGCTCCACGACTGGCGG
This sequence comes from Sphingomonas radiodurans, assembly GCF_020866845.1. Lineage (NCBI taxonomy): Bacteria > Pseudomonadati > Pseudomonadota > Alphaproteobacteria > Sphingomonadales > Sphingomonadaceae > Sphingomonas > Sphingomonas radiodurans. Next base: position 1,687,729 of record NZ_CP086594.1, on the reverse strand, counting down.
GACGACCACCGGCGGAACAACCACGGGCGGCTCCACAACCGGCGGGACCACCACCGGCGGAACAACAACGGGCGGCTCGACGACTGGCGGGACTACCGGTGGTTCCACGACAGGCGGAACGACGACGGGCGGCTCTACCACCGGCGGCACGACGACTGGCGGCACCACTACCGGGGGAACGACCACGGGTGGGACAACAACCGGCGGCTCAACGACCGGCGGAACGATGATCGCAGGCGAAATCGTCCCGGTCGTCGCGAAGGTGGCGACACAGCAAGATCCGGCGAGCGCATATTGAGCGGCGTTCTCGCCGGCCAGCGTATAGCCGCTGTAGGTGATGCCGACACCCGAGCCGACCGCCGCATTGTCGAACACCGCCGTTGCGTCGGGCCCGGCGACCAGCGTTACGCCGCTCGGCAGCCCGGATGTCGCATTGGTGTTGAACCCGCTCAGCGTGGTGGTCGTGCTGCCGTCGAACACCTTGTCGCCGTTCGGGAACAGCAGCATCCGCTGCGTGAGCGATGCGCCTTCGGTCAGCACAAAGCTGGTCGAGAAGTCCGACGGGGCGGCATAGGAGACGGGATTGTAGTTGATCGTCACCGGCGCCACCGTGACGGTGACGGGTGGGGTCAGCGGCGCGAAGATGATCGTCCCGCCGAGCACGCCGGGACCGGTGCCGGCGGCGCCCGCGATGAGCGTGAGGCCGACGGGCAGGCCAAGGCTCTGCGCCGGGATGACGGTGCCGCGCGTCAGTGTCACCGCCGCGTCGATGTGGACGTCATGGCCCGCGCATAGCGCGATGTTTCCGTCGACGGTGGTGATCGCGTGGAAGACGTGTACGTCGCGGCCGGCGTTGAGCAGGACGCTGCCGTTGGTGGTCGTGATCGGCGCATTGACGTTCACGTCGCGTCCGCAGCACACCACGACATTGCCGTTCGTGGCGGTGATCGCGGCACTGATATTGACGTCGCGAAAGCCGTTCATCGTCAGGGTCGTTGGTTCGCCCGATGCGGTCCAGGCGACTGCGTCGTTGACGAAGATGTCGCCGTTGCCGCCACTCGCATCGGGCGCCATCGTGCTGATCACGACGCTGCTGGTGACGAGCTGCGCCGACAGCGTCGCGCCGGTGATGTTGCCGCCGAGCGGCGCGATGATGAAATCGGCCGGATCGATCAGCCACGTGCCGGTGGTGCCGGTAGCGGCGGCGGTGGTGACGCGCACGCTGTCCTTCACGTTGATCAATGAGGCCGAGGTTTCGATGAAGCCGCCGTTGCCGCCGTTCGGGGCGCTCGCGTCGAACACGCCGTCGACGTTGACGCTGCCGCTCTGCATGTCGCCGAGCAGCACGATCTTGCCTTCGCGGCTGGCGATCGTGCGGGCCTCGATCACGCCGGTGTTGTTGACCGCGGTGCGCAGCAGCTGGCCCGCCGCATGCGCCGTCAGCAGCACTTGCCCGCCATCGGCGCGGATCATGCCGCCGTTGCTGACCAGGCCGTTGACTGCGCCGGTATCGACCATGACGTTGAGCAGCCCGTCGCCTGCCACGTCGAGCGTGACGCCCTGGCCGGCGGCAAGCGCCACCGTGCCCAGCCGCGCGACGATCGTGCCTTCATTGCTGACGTTGGCGCCCAGCAGCGCGACAAAGCCGCCGTCCGCCGCATTGATCGTGCCGCGGTTCAGCACCGCCGCGCCGCTGGTGCCGGCAAAGGCATAGCGACCGGCCATGAAATCGGCATCGCTGATGTTCAGCGTCGAGGCGACCAGCCCGCCGACGTTTACTTGCGCGCCCTGGCCGAACAGCACGCCGTTTGGATTGACCAGGAACACCTTGCCGTTGGCGGTGAGGTTGCCGAGGATCGACGATGGATCGTTACCAAGCACACGATTGAGCGCGACCGACTGACTGTCAGGCTGGACGAACGTCACGCTGTTGCCCTGCGCGACGCTGAAGCTGTCCCAGTTGATCGCGGTGGCTTGGCTTGCCTGATTGACCGTGACCGACCCTGCCCCAGTCGCGATCGTGGCGCTGCCCGCGACCACATTGCCGCCGGTCGGGACGCCCTGCGCGTGCGCCGCCGATGCGAACGCCAGCGCGCCGGTCGTGATCCCGACCATCGCGAGGCGGGCGACGCTGTACAGCGCGGTCGAGCCGAAGAGCCACTGCCTGGTGCGGATGATGTTCATACTGACGGTCCTTGCGTGGGGGGCGGGGCGCCGCGGAATGCGACGCGACCGTCAGAAAATCTTGACGAGCTGAACGAGGACGCGGCCCTTGCGGTCCGGCCCGGAGGTGACGCGTTGGTCGCCCAGTCGATGCGCGTAGCTGGCTCGAACCTGAAAGCCGTGCGGCTCTGTCCAGATGAGCCCGCCGCCAACGCCGCTGCGCGTGCTGCGATTAGGCCCGGGAAACCAGCGATCGTGCGCGAAATCGATCACGCCGGCATCGATGTAGCCGATCGCCTGGAGCTGGCCGGGCACTGCTTCGATCCATTGGTTCAGCGTCAGGCGTGCTTCGGCGGTGCCGATGATCCCCTCATCGCCATAGGCCTCGCCTTCGGGATAGGCGCGCACGCCATACGCGCCGCCCAATTCCATCTTCTCCGACGTATCGAGGTTGTCGAAGGCATATTGCCCGCGCACCCAGCCATAGAGCGACAGCGGCCCACTGATCGTCTGCAGCCGTGCGGCGGCGAATCTGATCTTGCTGTAGCCGCCATCGGTGCGCGCGGTCAGCGCGTCGGCGGCGCGTTCCAGCGGGCTGGTGATGTCGAGCGTGCCGAAGCTCCAGCCCGCCGATAGATTGCTCCATCCGCCGCCGCCGAACTCGTCGTGCGAATCGGCCGCGAAGCCGAGCGAGGCGACGCGGCTGCGCTTGGTCGCGCGTGACGAGACCAGCCCGATGTTGTCCACGAACCAGCGCGCCTCGGCATCGGCGAGCGCGTAAAGATTAAGGTTGCGCGAGCGGATCAGCGGATAGCTGGCATAGGCGCCGACGATGTTCGCGTTGCCGTCTGCGTCGAGATTCTCGAACTCGCGGCCGAGCTGGTAGCGGATATGCGCGTAAGCGATGCCGAAGGTGACGTTGGCGACCGGCGCCTGGTAAGCGATCCGGCCATAGGCCAGTCCGTCGACGGCGGCGAGAATCCGGCCGCTCAGCCGATCGCCGACGCCAAGCGGATTGTTTAGGTTGATCGAACCGCCCGCCCGGTAGGTGCCGGTATAACGGTTACCGACGTTGTCGGCCTCGACGCTGCCGGTGATGCTGCGACCCGGCGTCAGATCGACCACGAGATCGGACGTGCCGACCGCCGAGCCGGGACTGAGCGTCGATCTGACGCCGACACCGGGAAGATCCGACAGCAGCAGCAGGCGGCGCTCAAGCGGCGCGCCTTCGACGATATCGCCACTGTCGAGCCCGCGCAGGCCCTGCCGAGCGACAGTGTCCGACAAGGTGGATTGATTCTCCAGCCCGATCTTGCCGTACCGGCCTTCGATCACGGCGATCGTCACCGCGCCCGATTGCACGTCCTGTTCGGGAACATAGGCCTGCGCCAGGAAATAGCCGCGCGCGTGGTAATAGGCCGAAATGCGCCCGGCGAGCGCGCGCATCGCCGCGAGTGTCAGCTCCCCTCCGGGGCGAAAGCCGCTGGCAGCGATCAGCGTCGGTTCGTCGAACAGCGTCGCGCCGCTTACGCGTATTGTATCAACCCGGACCGACGCGCCCGCAGGGCCGGTGTCGGCCGGCGTGGCGCGCGGTGCGATGCTGATGTCGGGCGCAGTCGTCGGGACAGCCGGCGTCGGCGGGATCTGCTGAAGCTGCCCTGCAGCGGTGGTGCCTTGCGCATAAGCCGCTGGCGCGAACGTCAGCGCCACGATCGATAGTCCGGATTTCAGCAAGACTGCCTCTAAGCTGGCCGCGTGATGAAACGCTCGTCTCCACCCGCAGCGAGCAGAGGAGGCAAGTAGCATTCGGGTAGTTTTCAAGTGTGCTGATCAGTCGAGAATTATCGCCTTCAGCTAGGGCTAAAAGACTTAACTAGGCGTAAAATGCTGTAAGGGATATATTACTAACCTATGTTACTATCTGGCTTAGCGAGAAGATCGGACGTTTTCTGTCGCCGGCGCGGAGGGTCGACGACCGGCTTGTCCTCGGCGGTATTGTGTTCGTGATCCGCAACGGACTGACTTGGCGCGAGACGCGTGCCGACTACAGCCCGCACTCGGCTTTTTCGCCGACGAGCAGATTATGTTCGCCGCCACTCTCGCCTATGCGCTGCCCAACGGATCGCGCGCGCTGGTCGACCGGATCGCCGACCCGGTTCCGAATGGCGACGATGGCGTCGTCCGGATCCATGTACACTTTAGCGCAGCGAGCAGCGATGCCGAGATGTTGGGCGCTTTCATGGGGAATTTGCCGAGACGCTCGCCGCCGACGCTGTGGTGTTGAAGCTGAGGTCGCACCTGCCGGATCGGTACGATAACGCAGAGCCCGCCCCGCCCGCGCCCAACGTCGAGCATCTAGTGCCTGCCGAGCGCGCGTTGATCGCGGTAATCGAACTGGCCTTCGAAAGCCCGCTGACGCGCCGCGCGTTCTTCGAGTCCGACGCCTTCACGGCAATGCAGGTCGGGCAGCAGGCTCATAACGCGCATGCCTCGGCATTCGTGGTTCGAGCGCGATGATCAGCAGTCCGCCGGATACAGGAACGATGACATCGCTCGTGGCGCGGAAGATCTGGTTGAGCCGGGGTGTCTCGCCGCCGTCATTCGCCTGCGACAGTCGCTCGACGACGTTTTCGATGACGACGACCGCTCCATCGACCAGCATGCCGATTGCGATCGCCAGGCCGCCGAGGCTCATCAGATTGGCTGTCAGGCCCCAGCCGCGCATCAGCATGAACGTCATCAGCGCCGCGATCGGCAGTGTCACCGCCACGATCGCCGCCGCTCGCCAGTCTCCCAGAAACAGGATCAGCAGGACGACGACAAGGATCGTCGCCTCGACCAACGCCTTCTCCACGGTGCCGACCGCGCGGGTGATCAGGTCGGATCGGTCGTAAAAGACGTTGATGGTCGTGCCGGTGGGCAGCGTACGCGACAGTTCGGCGATCTTTGACTTGACCCCGGCGACCACCTGGCGCGCGTCTGATCCGCGCAGCGCGATGACCAGCCCCTCGACCGTCTCACCACGCCCATCGCTGCTGACCGCGCCATAGCGGGTGAGGCTGCCGATCGATACGGTGGCGACATCGCCCAGCCGCAGGACCCGTCCGTCGTTGCTTCGTAGGACGAGCGCTTTCAGGTCGTCGACTGTTGCGATCGCACCGACTGCGCGCACGATCAATGCATTCTCGCCGTTCGCTAGCCGACCCGCGCCGTCGTTGCGATTGCTGCGGTCGATCGCGGCGCGGAGGTCGGCGGCGGTCAGCCCGGCGGCGGCGGTGGCGATCGGATCCGGGCGTACCTCGAACGTCCGTACGAAGCCGCCAAGAGCGTTGACGTCGGCCACGCCGGGCACCGTGCGCAGTGCCGGGCGGATCGTCCAGTCGAGCAATGTCCGCCGGTCCTGAAGCGATTGCGGCCCGTCGATCGTGAACATGAACATCTCGGACAGCGGGGTCGAGATCGGCGCGAGCCCACCCGTCACGCCCGCGGGCAGATCCCCCATCACGCCGGCCAGCCGTTCGCTGACCTGTTGTCGCGCCCAATAGATGTCGGTGCCGTCGGCGAAGTCGATCGTCACATCGGCAATGGCGTATTTCGCGGTCGCGCGAAGGATCGACTGTTTGGGGATGCCGAGCATCTCCTGCTCGATCGGCGCGAGGATGCGCGTCTCCACCTCGTTCGGCGTCATCCCGGGTGCCTTCAGGATCATCTTGACCTGGGTCGGCGCGATGTCGGGATAGGCATCGATCGGCAGCGTGACGAAAGCCCAGACGCCAAGCCCGGCCACGACCACCGCCGCCGCAATGACGAACAGCCGGTAGGAGAGCGCTTGGGCAAGCAGGGTGCGGAGCATCGGTTCCGGCACCGTCAGTTCGCGCTGGCGAGCGTCACGAGCTCGCTGATGCCGCTCGTTACGACCCGTTGTCCGAGCGTCAGGCCGCGCGTGACGACCACATGATCGCCGGTGCCCTCCGAAATTACAACTGGGCGGACTGACACCCCGCCCCGAACGACGAGAAAGACCACTGTGCGCCCATCGATCTGGGTGACGGCCGCAGCCGGTACGCGCACCGCGCCTGCCGGTGCCGGTCCTTCGATGACGACACTCGTCGCGCTTCCCGGCGAGATACCCGGGGCCGACTGGACATTGGCGGTCAGCGTTGCCGATCGCGTCGTCGGATCAACGGCGGCTCCGACGGCCAGCACCGTGCCGACCCCGTCGGATCCGACCCTGACCTGCATGCCCGGACGCACCAAACCGATCAGCCGCTCGGGAACCTGCGCGGCGACCTGCAGCGCGCCTGCGCCATCGATGACGAACGGCGCCATGGCCGGATCGACCATCTTGCCGGTCTCTGCGGTCATGCTGCTGATCCGCCCCGAGATAGGCGTCGTCAGGGTGTAGCCCGCACCGGCAATGCGCCCACCACCCAGCAAGGCAATCAGCCGGTGCTGCTCGCTTACGTCGATGGCGCTCTGTGCCGCCAGCGCCGACGCTTCGTCGGAACGGGCAGGAGCAATGATCCCTTCACGCGACAATTGCTGCAGCCGGCCGGCTTGGGCGCTCGCCACTGCCTGCCGCGAGCGCGCTCGGGCCAGATCGGCGCTCAGGCTTACAACATCTCGGCTAGCGACAGTCGCCAGCGCTTGCCCCTTCGTCACCGCTTGGCCGTTGACCACGAAGATGCGCGTGATGACCCCCGGAAGTTGAGCCGCCACGGCAACCCTTGCATTGGGCGGCGGCGTAATCTGTGCTGGCAAGGTCGCTAGCGCGATCGTGTCGGCGGCATCGACCGGGGCGACTTCAAGGCCGAGGCTGCGAACCTGCGCGCCCGTCAGTGCGATATATCCCGTGGGTTTGGTGCGCTGGGCCGCGGGCGCGATCGGCGGCGTGGCCGGGTCGGCCGGGATCACCAGCCACGCCGCGGCCGCCGTGACCGCGGCTGCGCTGCCGCCGAAGATCAATGTTCGATGCTTCATGATAAGCACCGCTATCGCCGCAGCCTGACGTCAACCTGACAGGGGCAGGCCCAGCCGAATCTCGCGAGCGTCAGGCGCAGTGCTCAGCGTTCCGCCGTGCGCCTTCACGATGCGATCGACGATCGCCAGTCCCAGACCCGCGCCGTCCGTGCTCGCGTAATCCGCGCGGCGATGGCGGCCGACCAGGTCAGCCAGGGATGATGTGCTCAGCCCCGGCCCCTCGTCGCGAACCGCCATCGTCCCGTCGGCCGTAACGCGGACCAGGATCGTTCCCCCGGGCGGCGTAACGCGCAGCGCGTTCTCCAACAGATTGCGCAGCGCAGCGCCAATCGCTTCGCGGCGCCCCGACGCCCACACGGGCATGTCCGCCGCAAGCTCGAGATGCGCCGACCGGTCCAGGGCAATCGGCGCCATTCGGGCAATGACGTCGCCAGCCAGATCAGCAAGGTCGATCCGGCTGGGCGACGTCAGCGACGCCGCGTCGGCTTCGACCTGGGCCAACAGCATCAACTGGTCGATCAGGCGACGCATCTGCGCAACGTCTTCACGCAGCCGGGATGCCTCAGGCACGGTCAGGCGATCGAGTTCGAGCGACAGCAACGTCAGCGGCGTCCGCAATTCGTGTGCTATGTCAGCGGCGAAGGCCTCGTGCATCGATGCGACTCGGTCGATACGCTCGAGGGTCCGGTTGATCGCATCGGCAAAGGGGCGTGCCTCCTGCGGCAGGGCGTCGGCCGACACGCGGACGCCGCGCACATCCTCGGTTCGCGCGTCGATCTCATCAGCAGCCGTCCTCAGCGGCTCCACGGCACGACGGATCGCCCAACGCCCGGCCAGTGCCATGGGAACGATAAGCACGGCCATCGGCAGCAAAACGTGCTCGGCCAGCTCACGCAGCGCGAGCTGCGCCGCATCGCCGCCCGATAAATGATTGAACGACAGACGATATTCAACGCCGATGAAGACGAGAAGTAATAGTGCGCCGAGCCCGCCGACAACTGCCAGGCTACGCGTCAGGCGACGAGTGATCGACGGCTCTTGAATCACGCAATCCGTTCTCGCAGCATGTACCCGACGCCGCGAACCGTATGCAGATCCAGATCGGCGCCCGCATCGTCCAGTCGCCGGCGTAGACGCGATACGATCGCCTCGACCGCGTTCGGTGTGACAGCCTCGTCGAATTTATAGAGTCCGTCCTCGATCACACCTCGCCGGACGACCTCGCCTGCGCGGCGTAGCAGGAGTTCCAGCAAAGCGCTCTCTCGACGGGTCAATTCCTGCGAGACCGTCGCGATCGCTACCGCGTGCGATGCTGGGTCAAAAATCACGTTTCCCAGCTCCAACGCGACTTGGCGACGCGAGCCTGGTCTTCGCAACATCGCGCGAAGCCGCGCCGCAAGCTCGTCCATCGCAAACGGCTTCGCGAGATAATCGTCAGCGCCAGCATCGAGCCCCTTCACCCGGTCCTCCAGCGCGTCGCGTGCAGTCAGAATTAGCGCAGGAGGCTCCCCGCCGGCACGCCGCCGCAGCCAGTCGACACCATCGCCATCGGGCAGCCCGAGATCGAGGATGATTCCGTCGAACGCAAATGACGCCAGCGCGTCTGTCGCTGCCGCAAGCGTTGAGACCCGGTCGCATACATGCCCCTGTCCGCGCAGTCCCGCCGATACAAGCTCCGCCAATCGCGTATTGTCCTCGACGATCAAAACTCGGGCCATGACACTCCAGATACTCGAAGAGGCGCGTCAACCAATACAACGCCAATCTGACGAGCGCCTGACATAGCTATCCTGAAACCTTCTGCTGGACGCGGCAGCGAGCTTTATGTCAGTCCCCGCGGCCTAATCGATCGGGATTCAGCGACCAATCCGAGACAAACTCAAAATTAACGAGCGGCCGGTTTTGGAAAGCGCGCGGGCCGGCTGACGTGACCCTCCGATTCTTCGTCCACCTGGAACTAGAGACCGGCCTTATGTGACCTGCTACCTGATCTTGGACTAATTGGCCGGCCTTTCATCCAGTTCCTGCCGGTCGCGATCTGCGCCTCGCTGAACTTCAATCTCTTCATCGATCCCTCCGTTACCTGGTCCGCAATCCTAGACTGGAAGTTTCAGCTCAAAACGGTCCAGGAAACGGACAGCAGGTCACGCGAGCGATCGGACGCTCATTGATCCAAGGTCCGTCAAGTCGTTGCGGCACATGGTTGCACCTCCCATGCAATCGGTGCATCATCTCCATAACGAATGTTATGGAGGGGCGAGTGCAGTTCGATTTCAGCGAGCAGCAGCAGGAATTTCGCCAGGAGGCTCGCCGCTTCCTCGCTGCAGAGTGCCCGCCCGAGCGGGTGCGCAAGGCAATTGAAGGCGGCGGCTTTGACCGCGCCTTGTGGCAGGGGGTCGCCGAGATGGGCTTCCTCGGTATCGCAATCCCCGAGGAGCATGGCGGGCTAGGCCTGGGCTATCTGGAGCTATGTGCGGTCGCCGAGGAGTTTGGCCGCGCGCTTGCCCCCCTGCCGATCCTCTCTTCGATCTACCTCGCCGCTGAGGCGATCAAGTCGTTTGGCACAGCAGAGCAGCAGGTTGCATGGCTTCCGCGTCTGGCGGCCGGAGCGACGATCGGCTGCCTTGCCGCCGCGGAGGGCGAGCGGCTGAGCGAACGCCATTTGCGGACTGCCTTCGCAAACGGCCGGCTCGACGGCACCAAGGCGCCGGTGCTCGATGGCGATATCGCCGACATCGCGATTGTTCTTGCAAAGGAAGGTGACGCACTCAGCCTCGTGCGGGTCGATCTTGCGGCTGACGGCGTGACGCGCACGCCGCTGGATACGCTCGATCCGTCGCGCGGCCAGGCCGAGATCGTCTTCGCTGGCGCGCCCGCCGAGCGGCTGGGCGAACGTGGGGAGGGCTGGGCGATGTTTCAGACCTTGCTCGACCGTGCCGCAGTGCTGACCGCGTTCGAGCAGATCGGCGGCGCCGATCGCGCGCTCGAGATGGGGCGCGACTATGCGTTGGAGCGAATGGCGTTCGGGCGGCAGATCGGTAGCTTCCAGGCGATCAAGCACATGCTGGCCGACATGTACGTCTCGGCCACGCTGGCGCGGTCTAACGCCTATTACGGCGCATGGGCGCTTTCCACAGGCGCGTCGGAGCTGCCGCAGGCGGCAGCGACCGCGCGCGTTTCCGCTACCAACGCCTTCCGCCATTGCGCCAAGAACAACATCCAGGTTCACGGCGGCATGGGCTTTACGTGGCAGATGGATTGCCACTTCTTCTATCGCCGCGCCAACCAACTCGCGCTCGCGCTCGGCGGCCCGCCTGACTGGGAAGAGAAGCTCGTCTCCCGACTCTCCGCCGTCAATATGCCAATCGCTGCCTGAGAAAGGACGGACCGATGAACTTCGACGACACTCCCGAAGAAGCCGCATTCCGCGCCGAGGCGCGCGCCTGGATCGAGGCAAACGCACCCAGTCACCTTCTCCCGATCCTCTCCGGATCGGGCTTCGGCACGTCGGCCGAGGCTGGCGAGATCGACATGCTCGCCGAGGCCAAGGCGTGGCAGAAGAAGAAGTGCGACGCCGGCTGGGCCTGCCTTCACTGGCCGCAGGAATATGGCGGTCGCGGCGCGACGCCGATGCAGCGCGTCGTCTGGAACCAGGAGGAGGGCGTGTACGCGCAACTCTCCTTCACCTTCATCATCGGTCAGGGAATGTGCGGTCCGACGGTAATGGCGTGGGGCAGCGAGGAGGACAAGCAGCGCCTGCTTCCGCCGCTCGCCGCGGGCGAAGACATCTGGTGCCAGATGTTCTCCGAGCCGGCCGCCGGCTCCGATCTGGCGGGCCTGCGCACCCGCGCGGTGAAGGACGGTGACGAGTGGATCGTCAACGGATCCAAGATCTGGACCAGCGGTGCGCATATTTCGCAATACGGCATCCTCCTCACGCGCACCGACCCCAGCGTCGCCAAGCACAAGGGGCTGACGATGTTCTGGGTCGACATGCGCTCACCTGGGATCGAGGTTCGCCCGATCCTGCAGGCGCATGGCCAGTCGGGGTTCAACGAGGTGTTCTTCACCGATCTGCGCATCCCCGATAGCCAGCGGCTCGGCGAAGTGGGCAACGGATGGAACGTCTCGCTGACGACGCTGATGAACGAGCGGCTGTCGATCGGATCGGGCATGTCGACGGGGTTCGAGCCGCTGCTCGACTATGCGATCCGCGCGCCGGGGCCCAGTGGCGGGCGGCTCGTTGACGATCCGTCGATCCGCTCGAAGCTGGCGGACTGGGCGACCAAGGCCAGCGGGCTGAAATACACCGGGATGCGTGCGCTGACCGCGCTCTCGAAGGGCGAACAGCCGGGGCCGGAGAATTCGATCGGCAAGCTCGTGGCGGGCACGACGATGCAGGACATCGCCATGTTTGCGATCGATCAGCAAGGCGAGGCGGGGGTGCTGACCGACCCCCAGCGGGCTGCCGCCGCCGCGCGCTTCCAGCAAGTGCTGATGCGCAGTCCCGCGACGCGGATCGAAGGCGGGACCGACGAGATCCTGCGCAACATCATTGCCGAACGCGTGCTCGGCCTGCCGGGCGACGTGCGCGTCGACAAGAATGTGGCGTTCGACAAGATCCCCACGCGGGCCTGAAAGGTTGCACCAGTGCTGTCAGGCTAAGGCGAAAGCGTCTCTGGGCCATGCACCACGATTTCTCCCAGCGAAAAAAGGCTGTGGGGGTTTGCCATCCTGCCAAGGTAGCAGGGTGGCGTCCCTTGCAGCGGCCTGTTTACCTTGCGGGTCGTCGCTTTATGTCACGCTCCGCCGTGAGCCGACCGGCAAACCCTAGCGGCGTTGCCCTTCGTAGTTGACGCCCGAGCGCGGCTGCGCTCGCATGAGCGGTCTTCTGTGTAGCTGAACGGATAAAATTTACGGGTAGCCGCGGCGGACCTGAAACGTCCAGCTGTTGATCTCGAATAAAGCGGTCCCTCGGACTACAGATCGTTACCGGCGCCGTTCACCGTATCCCACGCGGATAGCGTAATGCTGGCCGGAACTACGGCGAAAAGCCCGATCTTCTTAATCGTTGTACTTCTCCTCGCGTCAACGTGGCAATGACGAGTGGTCCGGCGAGCCCGATACGCCGGCCCGCCGCGAACACTCAGCGCAGCCGGCGGCGGGTTGCCGTGGTCGCGCCGAAAGCGGCGGCCGCCGCGCCGGCCAGCAGCGCCAGCACGAGGACGAACGAGGTGCCGGCAGCGGCGCCCGCCGCAGCATCGGTGGCCGACTTTGCCGTGGCGACCGTATTGTCCTTCGCCGGCACGAACCGCTGCTTGGCGTTCGTCACCTCAAGACGATCTTCGAGAAGCTTGGCGTCGACGACCGGACCCATACCGTCACTATCGCTACGCGGCGTGGATATCTAGGCTAGGAGCTTCCGCTGCTAAAGATGCAAGGTATAATCCTGAAAGTCATTTCGTCCACCGGCAGACCTGCAAGCAACACCTCTCTGCCACTCTGGCAGAGTGAGCTCCTCGCGAGCTAAGCCGCTATGCTCAAAGCCTGATGGGCATAGTGGAGACAGCGGTTCGTACTAGACCAACAGTACCAGCCGCAGGTTCGATCGGCGCCCGCAAAACAGCAACAGATCGGCAATCGCCTTTTGGCGGCTATTGGTCTTGCAGACTTTAGGGCTATAAACCAAGTGCGCCGTTTTGGCGGCGCTGAAGCCATCAAGGTAACAGAGGATCCGCGGGATCCCGTTACAGATCACGGCACGTTATATAACTAAACTATGACGCCCCCTGTATGCTCGATATTCGTCAACGATCTCAATTCCGATTAGCGGCCTCCGGCGCCTTCACAGCTGATCGCTGGGCCTGAGACGCATTTAGGATGTCGGCGTGATTGGCCATCATCGATCCTTTGCGGCTCCGCTAAGCCCTTATTCTGCCTGAATAAAGCCGCTGGTCGCGATGCGCGGCGGAGGGGACGTTATCGCTACAAATTGGGCTTGCGCGTCGAGCGGCCCGTTTCCACAGCCAGGCGGGCGCTTCTGAGTCTGCAGCACCAGAAATCTTTAATCGCTGCAATGCCACCGAACATATCAGCGCGCTTTGCGACAGGCGGTGGCAAGAAACTCGAACAGTCGTTCATCGTCGCTCATCGCGACGTTGAAGCGCATGAAGTCGCTCCACGATCCGCTGATACTAAACACGTTGCCGGGCGCTAGCATGATACCCTCCGCCAGCGCTGCACGTGCCAACGTGACCGCGTCGATCCCGTCCGCCAACCGCGCCCACAGGAAGATGCCGGAAGTGGGCTCGATCCATGGTTCGACCCCGACCGCGCGGAGCCGTTTCACCGTCCTCGCCATCGCACGCGACAGCCGCGTGCGAACCGCCTCGATATGCCGACGAAAGCTGCCGTCGGTGAGAACGCCGTGGAGCAGATTAGCCGATAGCGGGTTGCCTGCCATTGATGTCGCAATCCTGAGATCGGCGAGCGCTTCGATCCAGTCCGGTCGCGCAGCGATATGCCCGCAGCGCACCGCCGCGGACAGCGATTTGGAAAAGCTGCCGATGCGGATCACGCGATTCAGCCCGTCGAACGCGGCCAGCCGTGGGGCGATGGCATGTTCGAAATCGGCGAAGATATCGTCCTCGATGATCACGAGGTCATGCGCGTCTGCTAGCTTGAGCAGCTTGTGCGCCGTGGCCGCCGCTAAGGTCGCGCCGGTAGGATTATGCGCCGCTGAGTTGGTCAAATACAATCGCGGGCGATGATCGGCGAGCGCTGCTGCAAACGCTCCCAGATCAGGCCCCGTCGAGGTCATCGTCACGCCGACGACGGTCACGCGATGCGCGCGCAGCAAGGCGAGAAAGTTGAAATAGCAGGGATCGTCCACCAGCACGGTGTCGCCGGGCTCGAGTAAAAACCGGCAGACGAGGTCGAGCGCGTGTGTGCTGCTGTCAGTCAGCAGGATCTGTTCCGGCGCGGCGTCGACGCCCTGTCCGGCAAGCCGCCGGGCGAGCAACGCGCGCAACGGTGGCGATCCTTGCAGCGAGGCATAGCCGGTTAGCGCACCATCGCGACCGTCCCGTGCGGCCGCACGAAGCCCCTTGCGGATGGCATCGCCTGCAAGCCAATCCTCGGGCAGCCAACCACAGCCGGGCATCAATCTCGTGCGATCATCGGCAAGCGACTGGCGCAGCATCCACAGCGGATCGACCTCGCGCTCGACGGCCGCGCCCATCCGGTCGAGCGCGAGCGGTGCGAGCGGGGAAGCAACGTAGAAACCCGACCCTGGCCGTGACCGGATCGTGCCATCCGCGGCAAGCCGGTCATACGCTTCGACCACGGTCGATTTCGAAAAACCGATCGTCTCCGCCATTGCGCGAACCGATGGCAGCCTTGCGCCGGGGGTCAACGTTCGTCGCTCGATCCTTTCACGAATCGCATGAATAACCTGTTCGGTGCGGGTTTCGGGTGCTGTGTTCGTCCTCATCGTACCGTTCTTTTGACCAATACAGTTCGACCGAATTGTACGCACCTGTCCCTGTTATGACGAATCGCCTTTTGGCATCGATCCTCATCAGGAGGTTGTCATGCGAACGTCTTTCCCCAGTGCCTTGATCCTTGCCGTGTTGCCCGTTTCAGGTGTGGCGCAAGAGATGAAGCTCAGGCCTGACCGCTATGCCATGGCGCTGGCACGGTCCGATCTGCGGTCAAGCACGCCGGCTATGGCTCGGCGTTCGCTCCACCGTATCGATCGCGCAGCAACAGCGGTGTGTGGTGCCCCCGAGGGCAGTCTTCACGAACTGACAAGGGCAGTTCGGACGTCGGCCTGTTGGCGCAATGCGGTCAACGATGCGGTTGGCCAAATCGATGCCCCGTTGCTGGCGCAGGCTTGGCAGGAATCGCTCAGCGGAGAGGCGCCATGACGCGTCGCTTCAAGCTTGTGGATGTGTTTGGCGCGGGCCCGTTCACCGGCAACCCGCTGGCGGTAATCGCCGATGCCGATGGCCTTTCTTCCGACGAGATGCAGCGCATCACGCGTTGGCTCAATCTGTCGGAGACGACCTTCCTGCTTCCGCCCAAGGACATTCGCGCCGACTATTGTGCCCGCATCTTTACCCTGAACCGCGAGCTGCCCTTCGCCGGGCACCCTACTCTGGGCACCTGCCATGCTTGGCTGGAAGCGGGCGGCACGCCTAAAAGCGACGGCAGGATCGTGCAGGAATGTGGTGTCGGCTTGGTGGAAATTCACCGGCGCGGCGAACGGCTCGCCTTCTCCGCGCCGCCGCTGATCCGCAGCGGCAAACCGACACAGGCGGAGATCGCGGAAGTGGCCGACCTGCTGCGGTTAGACCAAACTGCGATCGTTGATGCAGAGTGGGTCGATAACGGTCCTGGCTGGATCGCGGTGATGCTGTCGACGGCCGACGCGGTGCTGGCGGTCGACCATGCGCGGTATCATCATCGCCCAATCGCAGTCGGCATCGTCGGTCCGCATCCAGCCGACAGCGAGGTGGCGTTCGAGGTTCGCGCGATCTTTAGTGACGCGCATGGTACGCTGATCGAGGATCCGGTCTGCGGCAGCCTGAACGCGTCGGTGGGGCAATGGATATTTGCGAGCGGCCGTGCGGCAGATAGCTATCTTGCCGCGCAAGGTGGCTGCATTGGCCGCGATGGTCGAGTGAACGTAACGCAGGATAACGATGGTCGAGTCTGGGTCGGCGGACGGACGATCACGTTGTTCGAGGGCCATTGTCGCTGAAAGCCGCGGAGTTGATTTCTCGTGCCAAAAAGCCCGCCACGCGTGAACGCCCGATGATCAACGACACCCGACCATGAATGAACTTCTCAAGTCGAATCTGGGAAGCGTTCGTGAGCATCCGCATGTTGGTTTTGCGAGACAAGCTCGCGCCGATGGAAACGCCGCAACCCGCTCATCGATGCCGAAGGGGCTATCGCAGCGTCAAACCGCGTCGGTGCCCACGGCTCGCTTGATCGCCTCGCCAAGTAACGCGAAGTCGCTGGAACGCGGATGGCCTTTGCGCCACGCCAGCGCGATATGGCGCGAGGCATGAAGCCCCTGAACCGGCCGCGCTTCGACGCGCGTGCCGACGAGGATGCCAGCGTCGATCGCCATCTGCGGAAGCAGCGTGTAGCCGAGGCCCGCATCGACCAATTGAACGAGCGTATGCAGCGTGGAGGCGATTAGCCGGCTCTCGGATACCGCCGTTGCACGATTGCAAGCCGCGAGTGCGTGATCCTTGAGGCAATGTCCGTCCTCGAGAAGCAGCAATCGCTTCGCGTCGGCGTCGCACAGCGGCAACGCCAGCTCATCCTCCCCCTTCGCGGCGACGAGCGACAGGCGGTCGACTGCTATGTCTACGGTCTCGACCTCGCCGCACTCGACCGGCAACGCGAGGAGCACGCAATCGACCTCCCCACGCCCCATCGCCTCGCACGCAACACTTGTCAGCATCTCGCGTACATGGAGCTGCAGAAGTGGCCAGTCGCGTGCAAGCGCGAGCAGGATGCTGGAAAGCAGGAAAGGCGCGATCGTGGGGATCATCGCCATTCGCAACGCCCCTACCAGCGGCTCGTGCGAGCGCTGCGCCACGGTGTGAAGATCCTCCGCAGCGCGCACCGTCTGCCGGGCGCGGACCACGATCTCCTCCCCGATCAGGGTGAAGCGGACATGACGCTTGGAGCGCTCGACCAGGCTCGTGCCCAGCAGCCGCTCGAGCTCGGCGATGCCGACCGACAAGGTGGATTGCGAGACAAAACAGGCAGCTGCCGCGCGCCCGAAATGGCCATGCTCATGGAGCGCGAGCAAATAGGAGAGCTGCCTCAGCGAAGGGATAGGCTTCATCGACTGAAGCGATAGCAGAAATAGCTCTAATTCATTGGCTAAATTTATAATCCGAATTTAAAGCTACATCATCGAATCAAATGGAGTGAGAACATGGCTGACGAAGATCCCGGCGAGCGCTGCCCAATGGGTCAGAACGGCGGCTCGGGCAAAGTCCGCTCGCTGCTCGGACGCACCAACAAGGATTGGTGGCCTGACGCGCTGCCAGTCGAAATCCTGCACCAGCATGGCGTGTCCCCCAACCCGATGGGCGAGGATTACGACTATGCCGAGGCATTCAAGACGCTCGATTATGCGGCGCTGAAAGCCGATCTCACCGCCCTGATGACTGACAGCAAGCCGTGGTGGCCGGCGGACTATGGTCACTATGGCCCGTTCATGATCCGCATGGCTTGGCATGCCGCGGGCACCTATCGGGTAACCGATGGACGCGGCGGCGCGTCGTCGGGGCAGCAGCGCTTCGAACCGCTCAACAGCTGGCCGGACAACGGCAACCTCGACAAGGCGCGGCGCCTGCTCTGGCCGATCAAGCAGAAGTACGGAAAGCACATCAGCTGGGCGGACTTGTTCATCCTCGCCGGCAATGTCGCGATCGAGAGCATGGGCGGCCCCGTCTTCGGCTTTGCTGGTGGGCGCAAGGACGTCTTTCAGTCCGAGGGCGATACGTATTGGGGCGCGGAGGAGCAGTTCATCGGACATGCGGATCACAAGAGCCGCATTCGCCCCGACGAGCAGCTTGACCTTGAGGGGCCGCTGGCGGCCGACTCGATGGGCCTGATCTACGTCAATCCCGAAGGGCCCGGCGGCAATCCTGATCCGCTGGGATCGGCGCGTGACATGCGCGCGACGTTCTCGCGCATGGCGATGAACTCGGAGGAAGTCGTCGCGCTCACGGCCGGCGGCCACGCTTTCGGCAAGACGCACGGGGCGAAGCCTGCAGAGAATTTCGGCAAGGAGCCCGCGTCGGAAGCCGTCCACATGCAGGGCCTCGGTTGGCTCACGGACAGCGACGAGATCGGCAAGGGCCACATCACCACATCGGGGATCGAAGGCTCGTGGTCGAACAACCCTACGAAGTGGACCGGCGACTATTTCCGTCTGCTATTCAAGTATGAGTATGAACTGACGGCCAGCCCGGCGGGTGCGAAGCAATGGACGCCGATCAATCCCGAATGGGAAGACATGGCACCGGATGCGCGCGACCCTAACAAGCGCGTGCCGACGATCATGACGACCGCCGACATGGCGCTGAAACTGGATCCCGAGTTCCGCGCGATCTCTGAGCGCTTCCGCGACGATCAGGCGGCGCTGGACGATGCGTTCGCGCGCGCTTGGTTTAAGCTGACCCATCGCGACATGGGCCCGAAGGTCCGTTATCTCGGGCCGGAAGTGCCGGAAGAGACGCTCATCTGGCAGGATCCGGTACCTGAAGGAACCGCGCCGAGCGATGCCGACGTCGCGGCGTTTGGGGAAAAGGTGTTGGCCTCTGGCCTCAGCGTCGGTCAACTCGTCAAGACGGCTTGGGCGTCCGCTTCGTCCTACCGCAAGTCTGACCACCGCGGCGGTGCCAACGGCGCGCGTATCGCGCTGGAGCCGCAGAAGAACTGGGCGATCAACGAGCCCGCGGAGCTTGCGACTGTGCTTGCCAAGCTCAACGAGCTGCGCGGCAGCATTTCGCTTGCCGATGCGATCGTCCTCGCGGGTTCGGTGGCGATCGAGAAGGCGGCGAAGGATGCCGGTTTCGAGATCAAGGTGCCATTCACCGGTGGTCGCGGTGACGCGACGCAGGAGTGGACCGAGATCGAGAGCTTCGCTTGGATGGAGCCGCAGGCCGATGGCTTCCGCAACTATCTGCGGACGCGGCAGTCCGTGAAGACCGAAGAGCTGCTGCTCGACAAGGCTTCGTTGCTTGGCCTGTCGGCCCCCGAGATGACGGTGCTGCTCGGCGGCCTCCGCGTGCTTGGCGCCAACTATGGCGACAAGCCTGAAGGCGTCCTGACCGATCGCAAGGGTCAGCTGACCAATGACTTCTTCGTCAATCTGCTCGACAACGAAACCTTCTGGCAGCTTGTTGATCCGTCGAGCGACGAGGAATTCATCGGACACGACCGTGGCGGCAAGGGCGAGAAGTGGCGCGCCACCCGTACCGACCTGGTCTTCGGCTCGAACTCGCAGCTGCGCGCGACGGCTGAAGTCTATGCCGAGAACGGTAACGAGGAGAAGTTCGTCAAGGACTTCGTGAAGGCTTGGGTAAAGGTGATGGATGCCGATCGCTTCGATGTGACGGCCAAGCCGGTGACGTCGAACATCGCGACCTGATCAGCGCCTGATCCGAGAAAGAAGGCGGTCGCGAAAGCGGTCGCCTTTTTTCGTTGCACATGGTTGAACACATTGGGCGCAAATATCTTACCCTCGGTGGCAACGGTGAGAGCGGATTTTGCTTCTAGCAGTAAGGCGAAGTTCTTCCGCTGCCCGGCGCGCGTCAGGCCGGCATAGCGCGAGCGCCTGATTGTGCGCCTCGCCCGCACATGCTCGGCGAGCTTCTTCTTGAGGACGCCACGCGCTGCTGCTCTTCGCCCGGAAAGCCGCGCTTGAGCCAGCCCGCGACCTGTTCGCGCGCCAACTGCAGCGCAGTTTGCGCGACACGGTTCGCCCAATCTCACATGGCAAGCCAGCTTGCAGTGCTCGTCGGGCGCAGCGCACGGTCCCCGACTGATTGTCGATGACGAGCGGCCAAGCCAGGTTGCAATCGCCCCGGAACGTAATCCAGCCGATCGTGGCAACGAACAGCGCCTCGTTAGCGTGCCGGCTGATGTTGGGCATTTCTACACCACCCTTGATCGCGGAGATCACATCCACCATACCAAACATGTCCGGACAACTTGGACTGTCACGTCGATTGGAGATCAAATGCCGGAAGCCTTGGTCACGTCTCGCGCTATCCAGCTCGTGCGTTTCGCAGCTTCCTTTCGAGAAGCGATCGACATCGTCCACGTGCCGGCACGCGCCCCGATGGCGGGCGAACTGCAAGTGCGGAACCGCTTCTGCGGGATCAACGGCATCTTTGATACGCAGATCGCACGTGATGCCGTCGATTATATCAAGCTGCCATTGCCCAGCTTCACTGGCGTCGAGGCGATCGGAACGGTCGAGGCGATCGGCGACGGGGTCGAGGGTTTCTCCATCGGCGATCCCGTCGCAACGACACGCTTCGGCGGCGGCTATCGCGAATTGGGGATTGCGCCCGCGAGCGCGTTCGTTCGGGTTCCCGCCGCCACTGCAGACATTCTGACCTTGGTTACGACGGGCGTCTCCGCGCTCCTCGCGCTCGAGCACATCGGTGAAGTGCGCGACGGCGAGACCGTCGCCATTTCCGCAGCGGCGGGCGGACTGGGGCATCTGCTCGTGCAGCTCGCGTTGCTGCGGGGCTGCACCGTGATCGCGGTGTGCGGCGGCGGGCGGAAAGCGGACATGCTGCGTCGGCTGGGGGCACATCGCGTCGTCGATTACCGTAGCGAGAACCTGAGCGCAGTGCTGCAGGCCGAGTATCCCGCGGGCCTGAACGTGGCGCTCGACAGCGTCAGCGGCGGCATCTTCGACGCCTTTCTGACGAACATGGCGCCGCATGGGCGGCTCGTCGTTTCCGGCGCGGCGCAGGATCTCGACGGCAAGCCGGAAATCGTGTCGGCGCCGCGGATCGCCCATTCGATCTACTATAAGGGCGTCTCGGTTCGTGGTTTCATGAACGGGCTGCTCGGCGACTTGCACCCGGCCGCGCGCGAGCGATTGTTCAAGCTGTACGCCGATGGGCTGATCGAGGTCGTCCGCGACGACCGGCCGTTTCACGGCATCGATGCGATCCCCGATGCGGTGGAATGGCTGCTGTCGGGCAAGTCGATGGGCAAGGTGCTGGTGG
Organism: Sphingomonas radiodurans; assembly: GCF_020866845.1. NCBI lineage: Bacteria > Pseudomonadati > Pseudomonadota > Alphaproteobacteria > Sphingomonadales > Sphingomonadaceae > Sphingomonas > Sphingomonas radiodurans. Next base: position 1,666,802 of record NZ_CP086594.1, on the reverse strand, counting down.
ACCTGTAGCCCTGCGGGCGCGTCAGCGGCGCGTTCGCCCGCATCGAGGAGCCTGCGGCTGTTTTCGGCCGTGCCGCTACGCCATCACCATGGCTTCACCAGCCCGATATACGCCGTTGCGAGCAGCAGCGCGTAGACCGTCCACACCCAGATGCGCGTCCGGTTCATCGTGCGAAGGAGCGGGAGTTCGGTCGCGTCGCTCGATCCCTCGTTGATCAACCGGCCGAGCAGCGGGCCAACGGGCTTGAACGCCACGTCGATCATGATCGCCGCGGCAAAGATCAGCCCGAACAACAGCGCCTTCGTCGCCAGCCAGCCAGCCAGTAACGGCCCCTGGCCCGCCAGCGACGCCGCGCCCAATCCGATGTAAAATGCCGTCAGCCCCAGCTTCAGCACGAACTCGATACGGCGATCACGCTGCGCACGCGGCGTCTGATCGTGGAGATGCGCATCCCACACCAGCCACGTCCAGAAGGCCCCCACGGCCCAGGTCGCGGCGAGCAACCATCCCGGCACCGCCCAGAAGCCGCCCATTGCCACGACGGACAGGCTGACGGGGACCATCAGCGCCCACGCGGTGCGCGGTACCATATCGACCTCGACCAGCAGCTTCAGCAGCGCCAGGCGCTGATCGAGCGTGTAGCGCCCGCGCTTGCGGAAATGCTGCCCGAGCACGAACACGCCGACATCTGCGCCGAGCCACAGGACGAACAGCAGGAGGTGTGCGAACACCAGCGAGGGATAGGCGTAAACGCTCAGGGCAGCCTCCGGGCGAGCATGTAATTGTCCGGACAACTTTAGAGCAGAGCAGTTCGTGGCGCGCAACCGCCGCCAGGTGCGCTCGCGAGAAAAGATGCCACCGCGCGTGCGGGGAAACTGACGCTAGCGATCGTTCTCGATGTGCATGGAGTAGGCGAAGCGTTCACCGGGGTGATAGCTCGCCGATATCTCGAACAGGTCGTCGGCGATGTCATAGTAACAGCGCAGGATGCGCAGGCACGGGCTGCGGCGCTGTACGCGCAGCAGGGCGGACATTTCGGCACTGGCCGACACGGCCTGAATGTCCTGCGTGATCCGGCCGATGTTGATGTTGCCCAATTGCTCGATCTGGCGGAACAGCGTGGTCTGCGTCAGATCGATCGCGCGGGCGACATCGGCCAGCCGGCCATGGACGAAGGCGTCGGTTACCGCGATCGGGCGCTCATCGCCGTCGCGGAGGCGAACGCCGCGGAAGTGGTGCCATATCTCGTTCGCAGGCGTGCCGACCTCGTCGGCGATCTTGCGCGGCAGTTTCGCCTCGCCCTCGGCGCTTAGCGTAATCGACGTGTCCTGCGCATATTGCAGGATCTCGCCGACGTTCGACAATGGCTGGTGCAGCGTACCGCCACGCGCGGCCGCGGGCCGCACAACGGTTCCCGATCCGCGCCGTCGCGCGATCAGCCCTTCGGATTCGAGCCGCCGCAGGGCCTCGCGTACGGTGAACCGGCTGACCCCGTGGGTCTTGCACAATTCGCTTTCGGTCGGGAAATATTCGGTCGGCGAAAGCTCCCCAGAGAGGATCGCGGAGCGCAGCGTGTCGGCAACCTGCAAATAGCGCGGCGGTGCCTTTCCGGCAGCGGTAGCGTCGCGGCTCAATTCCTGCTCCCAAGCTATCGAAATCCCGGCATTCTGCCGCGCCCTTGCCCATGGCGCAGATGCAGGGTGGCGACAACCGATGGATGGGATCGATTAGCTTATTCGGGCGCGGATCGCATCATCATCGGCGCCGGGCGTGGGAAGCGTCGAGCACTGGCTTAGCCGCTTCCCGTCCATCTCGATCGGCAACGCCGGCAGCCGCGTTTCCCGACCGTCCGGCAACACGACCCGCTCGAGCCCGCCGGCCGCTAGGTGTGGATCATCGAACATGTCTTCGGGGCGGCCGATCGGTGCGAAGGGCAGGCCGGAACCCTCCAGCCGGGCGATTACCTCGCCGCGAGTGAACGTCGCGATCAGGGCGCGGATTTCCGGCAGCAGGCGATCACGCGCGAGCACACGATCATTGTTGCGCCGCAATCCCTCGTCGGCCCACAGACGATCGAGGCCGAACAGCGCGCAGAACTTCTTCCACAGCGCATCGGTGACGACGCCGATGAACACGGGTTCGTCGCGCGTCTCGAACACGTCGTAGATCGCCCAGGCCGAGACACGCGCCGGCATCGGGGCCGCCGGTTTCCCGGTCACCGCATATTGCGCCATGTGCTGGCCGACCAGATAGGCGGTCGTCTCGAACAGCGAGGCCTGCACCTTCTGCCCGCGGCCCGTGCGATGCCGCTCCTCGACCGCGGCGAGGATCGCGATGACGCCGAACATGCCACCCGTAACGTCGATCACGCTCGAACCAGCGCGCAGCGGGCGACCCGGCGGCCCAGTCATATAGGCGAGCCCGCCCATCATCTGCGCGACTTCGTCAAGCGCGGTGCGATCCTCGTACGGGCCGGGAAGGAAACCCTTGAGCGAGCAATAGACGAGCCGCGGATTATCCTGCGCCAGCGCATCGTAGCCCAGTCCCAGCCGGTCGAGCGCACCGGGACGGAAATTCTCGACGAGAATGTCCGCCGTCGCGACCAGTGATCGCGCCGTGGCGATCCCGTCCTCGGACTTGAGATCGAGACAGATGCTTTGCTTGTGGCGGTTGTACATCGGGAAATAGCCCGATCCCGACCCCAGCAGGTTGCGCGTCTGATCGCCGCCGATCGGCTCGATGCGCACGACATCCGCCCCCAGCGAGGCGAGGATCGCACCCGCTGCAGGCCCCATCACCATGTGGGTGAATTCGACGACGGTGAGGCCGGCGAGCGGGCGTGGGTTGGTCATGCCGCACGCCGATCGAGGCCTAGCGGCAGGCCCGCATCGGGGGTGAAACCGTACAGCGGTTCGCCTGGCAGCGCAGCAGCGACGATCTCGCGGACCTTCATCAGCGCATCAAGATCGATGCCGGTGTCATAACCCATCGCGTGCAGCATGAACGCCAAATCCTCGGTGACGATGTTGCCTGATGCGCCCGGCGCGAACGGGCATCCGCCCAGTCCACCGAGCGATGCGTCGAGCGTGGTCATGCCTTCGTTGAGCCCAGCGAGCGCATTCGCGAGGCCCAGGCCGCGGGTGTTGTGAAGGTGGAGGCTGTTCAGGCGTGCGTCGCCAACTGCCGCCTTCACCCGGCGCACCAGCCGGCGGACCTGCGCGGGATCGGCATAGCCGGTCGTATCCGACAGGCAGACCTCGACCGCACCGGCCGCCACCGCGCGCTCGGCGAGTTCGACCACCTTGTCTTCGGGCACCGCGCCTTCGATCGTGCAGCCGAACGCAGTCGACAGGCCCACCTCGAAGTGGACATGCTCGTCCGCCGGCAATGCCGCGACGAGCTCGGCGATGGCCTGGATCTCGGCGATCATCTGATCATGCGTGCGACGCACGTTCTTCAAGCTGTGCGTTTCCGAGGCGGACAGCGGGATCGACAATTTGCGCGCACCTGCGGCCAGCGCGCGCTGCGCACCCTTTGCATTGGGCACCAGCGCCGCGACGCTCAGGCCGGGGATCGTGTTGGCGTAAGCGACCAGCGCGGCGGTGTCGGCCATCTGCGGCAACAGGAACGCCGGCACGAAACTGCCGACTTCGATCTCCCGCACACCCGCGGCGGCTTCGGCCGCGATCCACGCCTTTTTCGCGGCAAGCGGCATGATTCGATCGATGCTCTGCAACCCATCGCGCGGGCCGACTTCACTGATGAGGATGGTCATGGCTGTGGCCTCAGATAGATCCAGGGGCGCGCCGCACGATCCGCGGCGTGGAAGGCGGCGATAGCGTCGCGGTGGCGCATCGTGAGGTCGATGCCGTCGAGGCCCTCGGCGAGCATCGCCCGGGCCTCCGCATCGATCTCGAAGGGATAGGACGCATCGCCCGCCTCGACCCGCCGGGCGATCAGGTCGACGGCAATCAAACCCTCTGCTGCGGCGATCGCGCGCACGATCGGTTCCGCCAGCATTACCGGAATGATGCCGTTGCGGATGCAATTGCCGCGGAAGATCGGGGCGAAGCTAGGCGCGATCACCGCGCGCACGCCATATTCGTGCAGCGCCCAGACGGCATGTTCGCGGCTTGATCCGCAGCCGAAATTCTCGCCCGTCAGCAGGATTGGGGCATGCGCATAACGCGGATCGTTCAGCACGAAGCCCGGATCGGCGACGCGTGCCACGGGGTCCGTATAGCGCCAGGCCGCGAACAGGCCGTCCGCCAGCCCGGTCTTGCCGACGCCTTTGATCTCGCGCGACGGAATGATCGCGTCGGTATCGACATTCGCGCGCAACAGCGGCGCGGCGACCCCTTCGGCGCGCGGCACGGGCGGAAAGGCAGTCATCGCGACACCGTACGCGGATCGGCGATGTGGCCGGCGAGCGCGCTGGCGGCGACGGTTTCCGGGCTCGCGATATGCGTTCGTACGCCCGGCCCCTGCCGACCCTCGAAATTGCGGTTGGTGGACGACAGGACGCGCGATCCCGGCGCGAAGCCCTCGCCGCCGGCGTAGAAGCACAATGAGCAGCCGCTCATCCGCCATTCGAAGCCCGCATCGGTGAAGATGCGATCGAGTCCTTCGGCTTCCGCGGCACGGCGCACGGCAGACGAGCCGGGCACGACCAGCGCCTTCACGCCCGGCGCGACGTTGCGCCCCGCGACGATGGCGGCGGCGCGGCGAAGATCGCTCAGGCGGCTGTTGGTGCAACTGCCGATGAACGCCACATCGATCGGCAGCTGTGTCAGCCGATCGCCCGCCGCGATGCCCATATAGTCGAGCGCACGCGCATATCCCTCGACGCCGAGCCCGCTATCGGGCAGCTCTGGCACCGCATCATCGACGCACACGGCGCTTTGCGGGCTGATCCCCCAGCTTACCATCGGCGCGATGTCGGCAGCGTCGATTCCGATCTCCCGATCGAAGCGCGCGCCCTCGTCGCTGACCAAGTCGCGCCACGCCGCGACGGCGGCATCCCAGTCCGCGCCGGTGGGGGCGTAGCGGCGTCCTTCGAGATAGGCGATCGTCTTCGCGTCAGGCGCGACGAAGCCGCTCATGGCAGCGAATTCGGTCGCCATGTTGCACAAGGTGAGCCGCGCTTCGATGTCGAGCGCGCGAACCGCGGGCCCGGCGAACTCGATCGCGTGGCCCTGCCCGCCGCCTGCACCGAAGCGTGCGATCAGCGTCAGCGCCATGTCCTTCGCGGTGACGCCCGGCGCCAGCACGCCATCGAAGGTCACGCGCGTCGTCTTGGGGCGAGCCAGCCGCAGCGTGCCGGTCGCCATCGCATGTTCGGCCTCGGTCGATCCGATGCCCCAGGCCAGCGCACCCAGCGCACCCTGGCTGCACGTGTGACTATCCGGGCAGACCAATGTCGTTCCGGGCAGGACGATCGCGAGCTCGGGGGAAATGACGTGGACGATCCCCTGGTCGGGATCGTCCACGTCGAACAGCCGGATTCCCGCGGCCCGCGTTTCCTCGCGCGTCGCGGAGAGGAACGCATCGCCGCCGGGCATCAGCGTGCCTGTCCGACCGGGGCGGGTATCGACGATGTGGTCGGTCACCGCGAACACGCGCGCAGGATCGGCCACACGCCGCCCGCTTGCCGCGAGCGACCGCAGCGCCACCGCACCGGTGCGTTCATGCAGGAAGACGCGGTCGATCGCGATCAAGTCCTCACCGTCGAGATGCGCGATGCGATGCTGTTCCCACAGCTTGTCGAACAGGGTGCGCGGCTCAGGCAGCCTTTGTCTCCATCGCCGCTTCGATCCCGCGCCAGTCGCGCGAGACGAGCCGCTCCTCGATCGACGTCCGACTCGCGATTTCGCCGCCCCGGATCCAATGCCACGTGCGGCAGCGGTAATCGCCCGCGTCGGAGAGCTGGATCATCTCGTAAAGATACAGGTCGGGATCGCCGGTACGCTGCCAATAGAGCATCAGCGTGCGCTTCTTCTCGTCCAGCGCGACCTCCGCGGCCCAGCCAACGATCAGCTCATTGTCCCACCAGATGCGGCCGTCGCGAAAGTCGGCGGGGAAGTCGCGGGTTTCGGTGCGGCCGTCGGCCCAGGTGTAGAAGTTGGTCTGATGGTAAGGATGCGCGCTGTCCTCGTCCACGCGGCACAGCAGGCGCGAGGTGTGTTCGTCGATCTTCTCGCCGGCCTGATTGTAATGGATGTAGATCCCGTCCCACACGCCCTCGTGCCGAGCGAGCAACGGCATCGCTTCACGTATTCCCATGATCATTCCTCCTGCTGACGACGAGCGATCAGCCATTCGCGCGCGGCGCTCGAGCGGATGAGCGCGCGATGCTCGATGGCGAGTTGGTCCGGGGCGAGATCGGCCGGCGCGAACGCAATCGCATTCTCCGCCTTCGCCTCGTACCACGGCGAGAATAGATGCCCGGCGCGCACGATTCCCCAGGCGCGGGTGAGATAAGCGCCGAAACGATCGGGCTGAAAATCGGGAAACAGGCGATCCGGGTCACCCACCGGCATCGCCTCGTAAACCACGTCACGCGCGTCCAGCACCTCGGCCGCCGCCTCGATCACTCTGGTCCATGACGCGGCATCGACGGGTGGCTCGCCCGGCCAAGGATCGGAAAGGCCGTGTCCCGGCAGGTCGATCGCTAGCGCCGCCTCGGGCAGCAGTTCCAGCCCCCGGCCCGGTCCGTGGATCGTCAAGGGTGCGCCGCGTGAGCCGCGCCAATGGATCAGCCCGTCATAGCCCGGCACCGATATCCGGAAGAACCCTTCGTCCGCGGCCTCGCCCAAACGATCCGGCCCAGCCAACGCGAATTGCGCCAGATAGGTGACGCTCACTTGCTGATGCTCGTCGGGTGTCGCCACCTTGCATGCCGACCATTGGGGCGGGAGCGTGCCGAGCCGGTCGATATGGTCCTGCAGCGGATCGCCCGTGCTGGCCGTTATCAGCACCGGCGCGGTCGGTTCGCCGGGTGCAGGTATGTCACGCGCGGCACGGAGCACCGCGCCGTAACCGGTGCGATAGGCATCGCCCGAATCGAGCAGGTCGCGGATCGTCGCATCGACGCGCACCGGATCGTCGTGCGCCACCGACATGCGAGTCGCGGGCTCCACTGCGAACCATGGGAAGAACCAGGTCTGCTCCAGCACGCGGTTCCACGCCCAGGTCAGATGCTCGCCATACGGCTGCGGCCGGAACGGTGGCAGATAGCCGTCCGAGAAGATCCGGCGCTCCTCCGGCGTCCAGATCGCATAGCCGCCGATCGCCAGCGCAGTGAACCGCGACGGGTGCCGCTTCAACGCGTTGACTAGGATGATGCCGCCGGAATGGAAGCCGTAGGCCGCGACCCGATCGATGCCCAGCGCGTCGAGAAACGCCACCAGCCCGTCCGCGAATGCCTCGATCGAAGCGTCGAGATCCGCGAACGGATCTGATTGCCCGAAGCCCGGCGAATCGGGTGCGATGCAGGTGAAGTGGCGCGACCAATCGCGCATCAGCGGCGCATATTCCGCCGAGGATCGCGGACTCTGATGCACCATCAGCAGCACCGGGCCGGCTCCGGCGCGGCGATAATGGACTCGTCGCGTGCCGACATCAACGAAGTGGCGGGTGATCGTCATGCGCACAACTTGTCCGGACAAATTCAACTAGACAAGTCCTTTTTGCGTCGGGCATGCTTGGCGCATCGAGCAGGAGGCACGCATGGGCGAAATCATCGGCACTCACATGATCGACGACGGTCGAACCGCGCGTCAGATCTTCGAGGACGTGATGTCCAATCCCGCGCGTGCGAAATTCGGCTTCGGCGAGAAGCTCGCGATCGTGAATGTCGATTTTCAGAACGCCTATACGCGGATCGACGAGTTCAAGACGGCCTACGAAACCGATCCCGATCAGATCGCGCATGTGAACACGATCTCGCGGCTGGCGCGCGCTTGCGGCATGCCGGTGATCTGGACGCATGTCGCTTATATGGCCGACGCCAGCGATGCCGGTGTGTGGGGCACGCGCACCGATACGCCCGACAGCTTGCAGAATATCAAGGAAGGCAGCCGCCGCCACGCCTTCGACGATCGCTGCGACATCGATCATGCGAAGGACGCGATCTACACCAAGCGGATGCCCTCGGCATTCTTCGAAACGCCGCTGCAAAGCCTGTTGGTGTGGCACAAGGTGGACACCGTCGTGGTGACAGGCGGGTCGACGTCGGGATGCGTCCGCGCGACCGCAGTCGATAGCCTCAGCCGCGGGTATCGCACGATCGTCCCGATCGAAACCTGCGCCGACAAGCACGCGAGCTACCATTTCGCGAACCTGACCGACCTGCAGCTCAAATATGCCGACGTCGAACCCGTGCAGACCGTCATCGCATGGCTGGAGGCGCGCCGTGGTTGAGGCCGCCCCGGTCGCCGACCCGGCCCTGTACGACTTTCAACGCTATCGCGATCGCCCGCGCATCGTGTGGCCGGCGGGGAAGACGGTCGCGGTCTGGGTCGCGCCCAATCTCGAATATTACGAGATCGACCCGCCCGCCAATCCGCATCGCAAGAGCTGGACGACGCCGCATCCCGATGCGGTCGGCTATAGCCATCGCGATCATTCCAACCGCGTGTCGCACTGGCGGATGGCGGAGGCGATGAGCCGCAACGGCTTCCCCGGCTCGGTGTCGCTGTCGGTCGCTCTGTGTCAGCATCATCCGGCGGTGGTCGAGGACGGCGCGCGGCGCGGCTGGGAGTTCTTCAGCCACGGCATTTACAACACGCGCTACGCCTATGGCATGGACGAGGCGCAGGAACGCGCGATCATCGAAGACTCCATCGCGACGGTGCAGGCCGCGACCGGGCAACGAATCCGCGGCTGGCTGGCGCCCGCGCTGACGCACACGCCGCGCACGCTGGATTTGATCGCCGAATACGGCCTCGATTACACCTGCGACCTGTATCACGACGATCAGGTCGGCACGGTGAAGGTGAAGAGCGGGCAGCTCGCGTCGATCCCCTACAGCCTCGAGGTCAACGACCATTACGGCTTCTTCGTCTACAACATGTCGCCGCGCGACTATGCCGATACGCTAATCCGCCAGTTCGAGCGGCTCGCCAGCGAGGGCGCACGCTCGGGCACGGTGATGTGCATTCCGCTGCACGCCTATCTGATCGGGCAGCCGCATCGGATCGCGGCGTTCGAGCGCGTGCTGGAGCATATCGCCGCCGACGGCCGCGCGTGGATCGCGCGCGCCGGAGAGATCGTCGATGCATGGCGTGCGCAGCAACCGGGAGACGCCGCATGAGCCTCGATCCAGCGTATCTCACCTATCCCAAGCGCCGGTTGGGGTATGACCACGAGATCTATCCCTGGTCCGTGATCGCTGATCGTCCACCGCTGCGCTGGCCGGGCGACAAGGGCGTTGCTGTCTGGTTCTGCGTCAGCCTGGAGTGGTTTCCGCTGACCCCGGCCGACGTGCCGTTCCGTGCGCCGGGCCATATGGTCACGCCCTATCCCGATTACCGGCATTACACCGCGCGCGAATATGGCACGCGGGTCGGCTTTTACCGCCTGCTCGACGCCTTCGCGAACGCGGGCGTCACCGCGTCGATCGCGACCAACGCCGCGATCGCAGAACGCTATCCCGACATCATTGCCGACATCGTCGCGGCGGGCCACGAGATCATCGCGCATTCGACCGACATGAACGGCACGATCGCCACCGGCTTGCCGATTGAAGAGGAACGCGCGCTGATCGCGCGGTCACTCGACACGATCAAGCGGGCCGCGGGCAAGCGCCCGCGCGGCTGGCTCTCTATCGCAAGGTCGCAGAGCTGGAACACGCCCGACCTGCTGAAGGAAGCCGGCGTCGATTATTGCTGCGACTGGGTGAACGACGAACTCCCGTACCGCTTCACCAACGGGCTGGTGAACCTGCCGCTCAACCACGAACTGTCCGATCGGCAAGTGATCACCGTGCAACAGCAATCCGCCGACAGCTACGCACAACAGCTGCGCGACGCCTTCGACTGGCTGGCGGGCGAAGCGGGGCAGGATCATGCGCGGCTGCTGCCGATCCACCTGACGCCGTACATTTCGGCGCTGCCGTACCGGATCGACGCGATCGAGGCGCTGATCTCCGATCTTGCGGGACGTTCCGAAGCATTCGTCGCGCCGGGCGACGCGATCGTCGATGCGTGGGGCGCACGGCGATGACCCTGCTCCCCGCCCGCGATCAGCGGGCGGGGGCTGTTCGGTTACGATAGGGATGCCAAACGCGCGGCGGCGCGATTACCGGTCGAGCTCGACCAGTTCATACCACGTCTGCATGTAGCCGCCGACGCCGCCCTGGACGAAGATCGAGTCCGCATCCGCCGTCACCCACAAATCGTAATGCGGATGAGTCGTGCCGCCCATGCCGCCGTCGGACGCATCGACGAAACGGAAGTGGCGACAGGCAAAGGTGCCGGCAGTAACCGTCACACTTTCCTCGCCGACATATTCCAGGTCGATCTTCACCTCGACCGCCATTGGCGGGGTCGCGCCGCGGTGATCGGGGGAGGGCAGATACGCGCGGATCGTGCGGCGGTGCGGCCCCTTCGACAGGTCCATGCAGCGCGTGGTGAACGCGTCGGCGATGATCGGATGCGTTCCCAGCGCGTCGATCGCGCCATCGAACCGCACGACCTGCGACAGCCGGCCGATGCTCGGGCCGAAGCTCTCGCACTCGATGATGCCGCCGTCGGGGCCCGCCTTCACGTCGAACCAGCCCGAGCCCATGAAGGTGTCGCCCACCGTTAGATGGACATGCAGATTGCGCGGGCTGCCGTCGGGGCCGACCGAGTAGATGATGTCGCGCAGCACCGTCGGTGCGGGCTCCTCGATCTCGCATTGCGCGCGCAGGATGGTCGATCCGTCGCCGTGGTGCGTGAAGGCGAACCATTCGCGGCCGCGTTCCTGATCGAGCATCTCGGGCTTCTTGGACGTGTAGCGGATCTTTCCGCGAACCTGGCGGTGGGGCATCATAGCGTCTTCAACTCCTCGCTGACCTGTTCGACCGGCTTTTCCTCGACCGCCATCGCTTCCATCGCCTGCTGCACGCCGCGCATCACGCGCGCGATATACGCCTTGGTCGCCACTCCGCGCTCCTCGGCGGCGGCACGATCAGGCACGAAGCCCTCGATCTCTTCGGGCGTGACGATACCCTTGGCGGCCAGCAGCCGTTCGAGCGTGTCTCCGCGTTGCCGCTGGACCGACACTTCGCCGACCAGCGCCATCACGATCGACAGCAGCCGATCGGTCGCGGGATCGGCGAAATAGTCGGGCCGCTTTCCCTTGGCGCGCTTGCCGGCCAAGGCGATCCAGTCGAGGGGGTCGTCGCTCACATCTGTCTCCTGTCGCGCGTGCAGGTCCGCACGCGCGCCGTGTTCTTCCGGTTAGTGCGAAGTCCGCCTATGCGGCCTTCCACGCGCCATAAGCGTGCCAATAGGCCGCCCGGCCATGATCCTCGTCCGCGCCCGATTTCGCTTCGGGGAAGACGTCGGTATCGACGACGGCACGCACGCCGCTGGTGAACAGGCTCTCGGGCGCGAAGCCCGCCGCGATCATCTGTTCCTTCATGTCCAGCGCATGCATCGCGGACCAGAACGGCTCGTTGTTGTTGAACGCGTCCCAATCGCGGATGAACTGTTCGTACAGCGGCATCTCGTCCGAATATTCGGGCTGCTCGAGGTGGAACATCAGCCCGCCGGGGGCGAGCACGCGATATCCCTCGCGGATGATGCGCGGCAGCGCGGTGCCCGACAGTTCGTGCAGGAACATCGTGGTCTGCACCCAATCGAAATGGCCGTCGTCGAAGCGGCTCATGTCCTCGGCGTTCATCTGCACGAAGCGCAGGTTGCGCGCCCCCAGCGCCTGCGCTCGGGCGTGGCCGTAGCGCAACGACGGCGCGGCGGTGTCGATTGCGATCACTTCGGTGTCGGGAAAGGCGAGCGCCAGCGGCACGATATTGTGGCCCACCGTGCATCCCAGGTCGAGGATGCGACGCGGCGTCCAGCCCGGCCGCTCGCGCCTGATCCACTCGACCAGCGCCTGCCCGCCGCCGTCCGACAGCGCACCCAGCCCGCCGGCGGTGGTGGCGAAGATGCCGGCATCGTAATTGGCGCCTGCCGAAACGTCGCCCGGCCGATCCTCACCGTGATAGCTGCCGGGCATGCAGTGGATATCGACCGCCGCCTGATAGCGCGGCGTCGTGACCGCCGGGTCCAGATCGAGCGTCTCGCGGCCCTCGTTGAACTGGCGCACCCTTGCGTCGAGCTCGTCCATCTGGCGCAGCGCCATCTGGCGGCCGTTCTGCTGGCGCATCTCCATCGAATTGCGCTTCAGCGCGGACCAGAACAGGTGCCAGGGATCCTTGTTCATCGCCCGACGGATCTCGAACCGGTCCGCCGGATCGCGGCCGTGCTCGGCCCGGAAGGCGGGCAGCACGCGCGTGTCGTAGGCGCGCTTGTTGCCCGCACCGATGCTGCCGGAAATGTACTTGTTCAGATTGGCGAGGAAATCGAAGCGCGCCGCCTCGTCGTGGCTGGCCTCCGGAAACACTGCGTGTCGCGTGACGGCGGTATAGGGTGGGGGAACATCGTGCTTCATATCAGACCCTCCTTCGCGGACCGTTCGATCACGCCGGCATGGACGCGCGCGAAATGCTCCCGATCGGGAATACGGAGCGCACCGTCGCGCGCGATCAGGCTATCGGCGGGCTGCACCACGCGGCCGGAATAGATCGGCGCGAACAGCTCCAGCCGCTGGCGCGCCAGTTGATTGGTCATGCCGGGCTTTCGCCGATGCGCGCGAAGCGCCGCCACATCGAGATCGGCGAAGGCGGTGAACGTCTCGCCCGAATTTGCTTCCGCGAGCACGTGGCCCTTGTAATCGACGACCTGCGAATTGCCGTCCGCAGACGCCCCCGGCATCGCCGTTCCGGCAATCCCGGCGGTGTTGGCCGACACGACATAGGCGCTGTTCTCGAACGCGCGCGCACGTCGCGCGATGGCCTTCGGCGTGGCGATCGGCGCGCCGATTTCCGAGGAGGAATGAACGAAAATCTCCGCCCCGCGCAACGCATGCGCGCGGGCGATTTCCGGATACAGGATCTCTTCCGATGCGATCGCAGCGATGCGCCCGATTTCGGTTGTCGCCACGGGGAACACGCCGTCGATCCCGTAACGGTCGAGATAGGCGGTCCATACGTCATGCGGCGTCGGCGCGAACATCGAGTTAAGCCGCCGATAGCGCAGCACGACCGCGCCCGTCGGTGCGACGACGAAGCTGGTCTGAAAATACAGGCCGGGGAAGGCCGGGTCGCGCTCATAAGCATTGCCGGCGAGGAACAGATCCTGCGCCAGCGCGATCCGGCCGAGTTGTTCATACTCCGCGCCGTCCATGTCGATCGCGGCTTTCTGCGCGAATGCCGCAACCCCGATCCGCCCCGGATAACTCGTCATCCAATATTCGGGCAGCACGGCCAGCCGCACGCGCGTGCCGCCATATTGTTCGACGAACACGCAGGACGCACGCAGCTTCCGCGCCGTGTCGTCGATCGTCGCGGCCATGCTTTCCGCCACCGCCTCGCGCGTGGCGCAATCCTCGACCGACCGTGCGGTCAGCTGGAGTGCGATCGCGGCGAAGGGGGCGGGCGTCGTCACAAGCCGAGCGAACCCGGGTTCATGCGATGATCGGGATCGACCGCGCGCTTCACGGCCTCCAGCACGTCCCACGCGCCGGGATCGCTGCGTGCTTTCAGCGGATAGGACCGGCCGATCTGGAAATGCCCGGCCTCCACCTCGCCGAAGATCTCCATCAGCCCGGCACGTAGCGTCTCGACGAGCGCACGCCCTTCGGGATTTACCGGGAAGCGCGTCAACTTGGCGAAATGCCCAGGTTCGATCGCGCGCTCGTGCGCCTGCTCGAGCTGATCGGGCCAGAAGAACACCGGCTCGATCAGGAAGCTGGTCGTCCCCATCGTGAGGAACAGATAGCCGGCACCGATGTCGAGCCGCTCCATCGCCTCGCGATGCTTTTCGTACAGCGCGATGATCGCATTCAGCGTCGGCAATGCCTTGCTGTGGCGCAATACACCATGCGTCGGCACCCAGCGTTCGCCCTGCGGCCCGACCATCGAATTGACGTTGGGGAACGGGTTCGCACGCATTACCTTGGGGATGGTATTCTCGACCGGACGACCGCCCGCCGCCTTCACGATGGCGTTGATCGCCTCGAGATCGGCATCCGCCGCGGCCTGGTTGCGTCCCTCGCAGATGGTGTGGACCGAGAAGCCGGCTTCGTCGAGGAACGAGCGGCCGGCGGCGACGATCTTTGCGCCTTCCTTCAACCCCTTCCAGAAGCCGCCCTGCGACTTCATCACGCCAACCAGCGCCTTGGCGTCCTTGGCCAGGCTCTCGCGCTTCATCCGCTGCGCCTGCAGGAACGGATCGAAACCGAAGATTTCGGTGGCAAGCCCGGCGCGCGCGATCTCGCTCGTGGCACCGATGAACGCTGCGGCATCGTCGAACGCGTAGCTGCCGTAAGCGAGTGCCTTGGCCTCGCGGATCAGCGGTAACGTGATCTGCGCCTTGATCCCGAAGGCGCCGCAGTCACCCGCGAAGATCCCGGTCACGTCGGGGCCGAACGGCCGCATCCCCGGATTGCCGGTGCGCACGATGCGCCCATCGGCCAGCACGACGTCGAACGATAGCGCGCTCGACACGATCGGCCCGCGTGCGGCGCCCCAGAACACGCCGCTCTGGCTCATGCCGCCGCCGACATTGGCGATCAGCCCCGAAAGTGTCCCCCAGACGGGCGGGCGCAGACCCAGCGGGTGCAGCGTCTCGTACAATTTGGCCCAAGTGCAGCCCGCCTCGACCGTGACGGTCATGTCGTCTGCGTTCACCGACAGGATGCGATCCATGCCGGATACGTCGATCACGAGCGCGCCAGCCTCCGCTGGAAGATAGCCCGAGGTATAGCTCATCCCGCCGCCGCGCGGCACGATCGTCAGCCCCGCGGCAGCAGCCGCGGCGATGCCGCGCGACAAGGTCTCGATATCACGCGGGCGGAAGATCCCGGCGGGCGGGCGCCCGACGCTGAAGATATCCTGCCCGTAGAGCGCGCGCTCGCGCTCGTCGGTGACGATCAGGTCGGCGCCGACCGCGGCGGCGACGGTGTCGATCGCGGTCGGTTCAGACAGTCTGGTGGCCACGCTGGTCTCCAAGATTGGGGTAGCGTCCGAGCGTCAGGAGCATCGCCCCGCCCGCTGCGAACATGAAGATCGCCGCGATCAGCATCGCGTCATAGCTGCCGGTGCGATCACGCACGGCGCCATACAGGATCGGCGAGATGCCCGATCCGATCCCGAACGGCATGTAGAGCATGCCGTAGATGCGGCCGTAGTGGCGCATCCCGAAATAGCGCGCAGTGAGGAAGGCGATGACGTCCGATTCCGCGCCTGCGGCAAAGCCGAGCAGGAAGGCGCCGGTCATCAACATCTGCAGGCTGTTGCCCGTGCCCATCAGCAAGCTGCACGCCACCGCTGGCAGCAGCATCGACGCGAAGGCGACACCCGGCGCCCAGACCCGGTCGAACAGCAGGCCGACGAGCACGCGCCCTGCCAGAATACCCAGCGCCACGATCCCCAACACGCTCGCGCCGGTGGCGGCGGTAAAGCCGTGCAAGGCGACGATCTGCGCCATGTGGATGTGCGCGCCGCCATAAGCGATCGAGACCAATATGATCGATCCGATCAGCATCCAGAAGCGATAGCCGCGCACCGCCTGGGCCAGCGTGAGCCCTTCGACCTCGCCGTCTGCGGTGAGCGCTGCTGCGGCGACTTCGCCGGGGCGCGGCTCGCGAAACCACAGATAGGTCACCGGCAACGCGAGCAGCAGCGGCAGCAGCGCCACCGCCGGGAAGGCGAGCCGCCAACCGCCCACCGCGATCGCGCGGTTGGCGATCTGCGGCACCACGATCGCGGCAAGGCTGGTCCCGAGCAACATCATGCCGAGCGCCAATCCGCGGTGGCGCGTGAACCACATGCTGACTGCCCGGCTCCAGGTGACCGGGGTCGAGCCGATCCCGATGACGCCGAGCAGCAGCCAGAAGCCGTACCAGCCGGCCAAGGTGCCGGGCACGAAATAGAAGGATCCGAAGACCAGCCCGAATGCGAGCAACGACCATAAGGCAACCGTCCGCACGCCGATCCGGTCTGCCAGGCCACCGATGAACGGGGCCAGCAGACAGGCGCTCGTGCCGAAGATCGTCATGCCGACGCTGATCTGGGCGAAATCCCAGCCATATTCGGCGTGGATCGGGCCCATGACCAGCGGCAGCACATTGAACGGCAATGGCGATGCGCCGCACGCCGTCCCCAGCAGCGCCGCCGCGAGCACCCGCCCGCCGAGCTGGAACTCGGACGGGGCGGAGACTGTGCCCTGCTGCGCGGCGGAGGTTGCCATGGTATCGATCACCGACCGAAGTTGTAGCGCAGACGTGCCAGCCAGGCGCGCGGCGGATTGATGTAGTTATATCCCAGATACGTATTGGCGGCGTAATCGTCGAGGCAGTTGGTGCAGGTCACCGACAGCTGCCAGGCGCGATCCGGGCCGTTCAGTGTCAATCCGGCGTTCACCTGCCAGAAGCCCGGCGAGCGCGAGCCGACAAGGATATCGCCTCCATTGGGGTTGATGGTGAAGCTGCCGTTGGTGCCCGATACCGCGCCCTGATAGTAGGTCACGTTGGCGGACTGGACTTCCTGTTCCGAGCGATAATTGGCGCTTACCGTCGGCACGAGTGCGAGCGAACCGAATGGTATTTCGTAGCTGGCGCCGAGCGACAAGGTGAAATCGGGGGTCCGGACGGGCTTGGCGATGCCGCCCTGCGTCGTCACGATGCCTGCACCGCACACACCCGTCGTGCCCGGACCGCCGCCAACGGCGCCGGCCGCGATCGTCGCGAGGCATAACGCCTGTTGCGACGCCACCGATCGCGTGCCGAACTCATCGAGCGCCGGTGCATTGGCGTCGATGATGTACTCGTCGTCCTGAAACCCGCCGTTGACGAACAGGTTCATGCCGTCGATCGGCGCGAAGGTCAGCTCCGCCTCGATCCCGCGGTTGCGATAATCCGCGAAGTTGCGCGTGATGAACGTCACCGCACCGGTCGGCGACACCAGGCCCGCTGGCGTCTGGAGATCGCTGACATCCATCCAATAGGCGGTCACGTTGGCGCGAACGCGGTTGTTGAAGAATTGCGACTTCACCCCTGCTTCGTAACTCCACACCTTTTCCGGCGCGAAGGGCAGTGCGTTCGCAGGTGAACTGACGCGTGCCGCCCAGCCGCCCGACTTGAACCCGCGCGTGGCACTGGCGAAGATCAGCAGATCCTCGGACGGCGTGACGTTGATCGCGAACCGCGGGGTCCAGAGCTTGGCGTTCAGGCTGGTCGGGATTCGCACGCCATTCGCCGCGATCAGGTTCGGCGTCGACAGGCAGGTCGCGGGCAGCGGATTGACGATGCCGCACTGCGGGCGATTGTCGCGGAAATCGAGTGTCTTCGTTTCGTCGGTATAGCGGATGCCCGCGGTCAGCTTGATCACGTCGTTTAGATTGAAGTCTGCCTGCGCATAGCCGGCATAGGCTTCGGTCGTGTTGGTCATCGTCCGATCGGCGAGCAGCAACGCCGTGGTCGGCGAGGTACTGAAGACGTCCGCGAAGTCGGAACGGTTGGTTTCGGTGATGTAGTAGAAGCCGGTGACGTAATCGATCCGGCCATCGAACAACTGGCCGTCCAGCTTCACTTCCTGGCTGAATTGATCGGCATAGCTGTCGTTGAGGATCACGAAGCCGCCTTGCGGGTCGCCCCAGATCGCCGGATTGGGGTTGGCGAGCGTCGGTGCCGAGCGACCGTCGTAGAAGTCGAGGCCGTACTGCTGCGCCTGGCGCACGTAACCCGTGATGAAGGTGAGCGTTGTCTTGTCCGCCAGATCGATCGCGAAGTTCGACGTGACGAGATTGCTCTGCGTGTGATTGCCGTTGAGGTAGTTCGCCTTGCGGCCCGAGATGACGAGCGGTGCGAACGGCGACGTGTCAGCCGATCCACCCGCCCGATAGCCGGTCGAGGAATAGCGCCCGTTGCACTCGGTGGGTGCGAGCGGATTGCACGGGAAGTTCAGGATATTCTCGCCATCCGCGACGATGTGCGCATACGATCCCTGCCAGCGCACGCTGCTGCTAAGCTCGCCGCGCAGGCCGAGGCGCACGCCCCAGCCGTCATCGTCGTTCAGGCGCTGACCGGTGGTGACGTTGCGCACATAGCCATCGTCATCCTGCCAATAGCCGCTGACCTTGGCCGAGAAGGTCGGCGCGAGGGGGATATCGACCGAACCACGCGCGAGCTTCTTGTCGTACGCGCCATAGCCGACCTCGGCGAAGCCGCCGAACTCGCCGAACTTGGGCTGCGCCATGATGACGCTGACCGCGCCGCCCGTGGTATTGCGGCCGAACAACGTGCCCTGCGGGCCGCGCAGCACTTCGACGCGCTCGACATCGAACAGGCTCAAATTGTTGGCGCTTTGGCGGCTGATGTAGATATCGTCGATATAGGTGCCGACGGGGGCATCGAACGTGGGGACGGTTTCCGTCGATCCCAGGCCGCGAATGTAGAAGCTGTTGGCGGACCCGAGCCCGGTATTCGCCTGCGCCACCATGTTGGGCACATATTGCGCGATCTCGAGCGTGTTCGTGATGCCGCGTTCCTGAAGCGCCTCGGCCGAGAAGGCAGAGATGGCGATCGGCACCGTCTGTACGCTTTCAACACGCCGCTGCGCGGTAACGACGATATCCGAGAGACCGCCTTCCGATCCGTCTGACGCCTGAGCGGGAGCTTCCGCGGCTGTGGTGGCCGTCGCCGACGCGGCGGTTTGCGACCAGGCTGGAGTCGCGCAGACGGCGCACAATACGCTGGCAGACGCGAGAAGCTTCAATCTCATGACCTATTCCCCCTAAGGTTCTGAACAAGATCCCCTGCGGCAGTTTGTTCTATTTGTCCGGACAAGTTCTCGTTTATGCCTTGGCTTGTCAAGCGCCAAAATTGACACTTCGAAGACACTCGAAAATCAGCTCTTTGCGGTACGGATCGCCGTTTGATAATCCACGATCCTTATCGACTCCGCTTCGATCAAGCGGCACTATACCATTCATATCAAACGGCTTTTGTCCGTTTCGGTGGCACCTGCAGCGCCAATCACCTGCCTTGAGGCGACAAGTTCGCGTGTGCCGTAGAAATATCTTGACCAAACCATATTGTCCGGACAACTCTATGGTCTAGCCAATCGGGGTGGAACCTTGTCCGCAGCCTTTCTCTCGTCGCTTCTGTTCGTATCGGCCGCGACGCCGACGCGAATCGTGCGGGCGCTGGACAGCGATGCCGACGTGGTGTGCATCGATCTCGAGGATTCGGTGCCCGCGGCGGCGAAGGCGGCGGCTCGTGTGAATGCAATTGCGGCACTCGATGCCTCGCCGCGCCTGTGTCTGCGGATCAACTCGATCGGTACGGTCGAGGGCCTGCGCGACTTGCTTGCGCTGGTCGATCATCCTCATCGACCAGCGTTGTTGTTGCTGCCGATGATCGCATCCGCCGCCGACGTGCGAATCGTGGCGAGCATACTGCCGGGCGTCGCGCTCGTCCCACTGATCGAAACGCCCGCCGGACTGCGCCAAACCGCACGCATCGCGAGCGAGCCTTCGGTGGCTGCCGTGATGTTCGGTGGGGGCGACATGTCTGCCGAGCTTGGCGTCGAGCTTGCCTGGGAGCCGCTGCTGGCGGCCCGTGGCGCTTTCCTGCTCGGCTGTGCGGAGGCGGGCAAGCCCGCGATCGACGTGCCGTTCATCGACCTTGCGAACGCCGAGGGCCTCGCCGAGGAAACGCGCCGCGCCAAGGCGATGGGGTTTCAAGCGAAGGCTGCGATCCATCCGACGCAGATCGACACCATCAACGGCATATTGCGCCCGACCGCCGCGGAAGTGGCCGACGCACGCGCGGCGGTCGCCGCGTTCGCAGCCGCAGGCGGGGGTGCCATTCGCTTCAACGGCCGGATGCTGGAGGCGCCAGTGATGCGCCGGCTGAACCGCATCCTCGCCCAGTCAGACCATCAGGGGAGCAGAAAGAATGCGTGAGGGGACAAGGGAAGTCTCACCCGGCCGGTTCCGCGAGGTGTTCGGCCGCGCCTACGAGGATTTCGTCGTCGGCCACATCTACGAACACCGGCCAGGCCGGACGATCACCGATGCCGACAACGTCTGGTTCACGCTGCTGACGATGAACACGCACCCGGCGCACTTCGATTACGAGTTCGCCCGCAAGACGGAGTTCGGCAAGCCGCTGGTCTGCTCGCCGCTGACGGTCGCGCTCATGGTCGGCATGAGCGTGTCGGATCTCAGCCAGAAGGCGGTCGCGAACCTGGGCTGGGACGAGATCCGGCTGACTGCCCCGCTGTTCCCCGGCGATACGCTGTACGCCGAAAGCGAAGTGCTGGAGAAACGCGAGTCGAGCTCGCGGCCCGAGCAGGGCATCGTCACCGTGCATACCAAAGGCGTCAATCAGCACGGTGATGTCGTGTGCACGTTCAAGCGGACGATGCTGATCTGGAAGCGTGGCTTCGGCCCGGTGGACGATTGATTGATCAGATGAGCAACCAGGAAACCCGCATGCCCGTCGCCGCTTTGCCGCCCGAAGAGGAAGCCGCGCTGCTCGACATGATCGCGCGCTGGATCGAGCGCGATGTCCGCCCGGTCGTCGTCGCGCACGATCACGGCGACATCTGGCCGGCGGCGATCGTCAAACAGATGGCCGAATTCGGCCTGTTCGGCGCAGTGATCGACCCGGAATATGGCGGGCTCGGGCTGCCGGCCGTCACGTACGTGAAGATCGTCTCGCTGATCTCTTCCTATTGGATGGCGGTTACGGGCATCTTCAACTCGCATCTGATGCTCGCGGTCGCGATCGAGCGGTTCGGCACCGAGGAACAGAAGCGCGAATGGCTGCCGCGGCTGGCGAGCGGCGAAATCCGCGGCGGGCTTGCGCTGACCGAGCCCAATGCCGGAACCGACCTGCAAGCGATCCGCACGACCGCTATCCGCGATGGTGACGATTACGTCATCAACGGCACGAAGACGTGGATTTCCAACGGCATCAACGGCAGCTGCTTTGCGCTGCTGGTGAAGACCGATCCCACCGCCGATCCGCGCTACAAGGGAATGAGCCTCTTCATCGCGCCGAAGGGCGAGGGGTTCAGCGTCGGCAAGAAGTTCGACAAGCTTGGTTACAAGTCGATCGATTCCGCCGAACTGGTGTTCGAGGATTATCGTATCCCCGCCGCCAATCTGATCGGTGGCGTCGAGGGACAGGGCTTTTACCAGGCGACCGGCGGGCTCGAGCTGGGCCGGATCAATGTCGCGGCGCGCGGCGTGGGGCTGGCAGAAGGCGCGCTGCGGCTGGCGACCGAATATGCGCAGGTGCGCGAGACGATGGGCAAGCCGATCGCCGAGCATCAGGCGATCCAGCTGAAGCTTGGCGAGATGGTGACGCGCGCCCGCGCCGCACGGCTGCTGACGTTCGATGCCGCCGAGGCCTATGATCGCGGCGACCGGTGCGACATGGAGGCGGGCATGGCGAAGTATTTCGCGTCGGAAGCGGCGGTCCGGAACGCGGAAGAGGCGATGCGCATCTACGGCGGATATGCCTATTCCAAGGAATATGAGATCGAGCGTTATTATCGCGACGCGCTGCTGATGTGCATCGGCGAGGGCACCAACGAGATGCAGCGCATCATCATCTCCAAACAGTGGGTGAAGCGGAACCCGGCATGAACGATGCGCCTGCCCGCCCATTGCCGCTTGCCGGCTATCGTATCCTCTCCGCCGAACAATATGGCGCCGCGCCATACGGCACGATGTTCCTCGCGCAGCTTGGCGCCGATGTTGTCAAGATCGAGTCGCCGGCGTTCGGCGATACGGCGCGCGCCGTCGGGCCGCATTTCCTGCGCCCGAACGAGAGCCTGTTCTTCCAGACCTTCAATCTCAACAAGCGCTCGATCACGCTCGATCTGAAGAGCGCGGCCGGACAGGAGGTATTCCGCCGCCTTGCCGCGCGCAGCCATGCCGTGGCGAACAACCAGCGCGGCGATCTGCCCGCAAAGCTTGGGCTCACTTACGACGCGCTGAAGGACGTCAATCCCGCGATCGTCTGTGCGCATCTGTCCGCTTATGGGCGCGGCAACAGTCGCGAGAAGTGGCCCGGCTATGATTATCTGATGCAGGCGGAGGCGGGCTTCCTGTCGCTGACCGGCGAGCCTGACGGACCGCCCACGCGCTTTGGCCTGTCGATGGTCGACTTCATGACGGGCACGATGATGTCGGTCGGGCTCCTCGCTGCGCTGCTGTCGGCCAAGGACACCGGCCTCGGGCGCGACGTGGATGTCGACCTGCTGTCCGCCGCGCTTCACCAGACCACCTATCCCGCGATGTGGTACATGAACGAGGGTGATGTGGTGACGCGCACGCCGCGGTCGAGCCACCCTTCGGTCACGCCCAGCCAGTTGTTTCGCACCGCCGACGGCTGGATCTTCGTGATGGCGCAACTGCCGAAATTCTGGACGGTGCTGCTCGATCGCATCGGGCAGTCCGATCTCGCCACCGATCCGCGCTTTGCCGCACCCGCCGATCGCACGGCCAACCGCGATGCGCTGACCAACGAACTCGACGCAGTCTTCTCCAAACAGCCGACGGCATTCTGGCTGGATGCCCTGCAGGGCCAGATGCCGGTCGCGCCGGTGCATGGCCTAGATGGCGCGTTGGACAGCCCGTTCCTCGCGGAAACCGGCATGGTTGACGAGGTCTCGCACAACGATCGCGCCGCCATGAAGGTGCTCGCCAACCCGATCAGCCTCGACGGCGCGCGGTTGCCAAACCGTGCCGCACCTTTGCTTGGCGCGGATACCGATGCGGTGCTGGCCGAAGCCGGCTTTGATACCGACGAGATCGCGACGCTGCGCCGCGACGGCATCGTCTGATGGGCAAATTGTCGGGTATCCGCGTGGTCGACTGTTCGCAGTTCCTGCCGGGCCCGATGATGACGGTGATGATGGCCGACCAGGGCGCCGAGGTCATCAAGGTCGAGCCGCCCGCGGGTGATCCGGTACGCGGCATGGCGCCGTTCGAGAACGGCCAGTCGGTGTGGTTCCGCAATCTCAACCGCGGCAAGCAGAGCCGCGTCATCGATCTCAAGACCGATGCGGGCAAGGCCGAATTGTGGGCGCTGGTCGAAAGCGCCGACGTGTTCGTGGAAGGCTTTCGCCCCGGCGTCATGGCGCGGCTCGGCTTCGCGCCGGATTTGGTGGCGCAGCGCGCGCCGCGGGTCGTCTATTGTTCGGTCAGTGCCTTCGGCCAGTCAGGGCCGCTGGCGGACCATCCCGCGCACGATATGGTGGTGCAGGCGCTCGCGGGCTTCCTGTCGGTCAATGACGGCGCCGACGGCGCGCCCGTCGTCCCCGGCGTCCCGGCGGCGGACATGGCCGCTGGGCTGACGGCCTTGTCCGCGGTGTTGATGGCGCTGCTGGGCCGCGCGCAGACCGGGCGCGGCGATTACCTCGACATCGCGATGTTCGATTCGCTGTTGCCGTGGTGCGTCCACATCGCGGGCGGCGCGCTGGCGGGCGGCGAGCCGCCGCGCTCCGCGACGCAACGCTCGCTCGGCGGCGCGGCTTTCTATCAGGTCTATGCCACCGCCGACGGTCGTCATGTCGCCCTTGGCGGGCGCGAGGCGAAATTCGTCCGCACGCTGCTGACCGCGCTCGGCCGACCCGACCTGATCGCGTCGGCCGAAGGCGAGGCGGGGGCTGGGCAAGCTCCCGTCATGGCGTTCCTGCGCGCGACGTTCGCGACGCGCACACGCGACGAATGGACCGCTTGGTTCACTCACCGTGACGTCGCGTTCGCGCCGGTCCTCGATTTCGCCGAGGCATTGCGCGCACCGCACATCGGCGAGCGCGGCTTGCTGGTCGAAGCCAATGGCGCGCACCATCTGGCACCCCCGATCCGCTTTGCCGGCGAGCATTGGTCTCCCGCACGCGCACCGGAACTGGGCGCGTGAGCAGCGATAGCCTCACGCTGACCGAACGGCTTACGGTGCATCTCATGCGCCCGGTCGATGCGGCATCGCGGGATCTTGCGCGAATGCACCTGCTCGATTGGCTCGGCTGCGTCGGGGCTGCGCGCCGATCCCCACTCGCAAGCAAGTTGCGCGGCGAGCCGGCGCTCGAACGCGCGGCGTGGTTGGGCAATCTGATGGAAATGGACGACGTCCATCGCGGAGCCATCCTCCATCCCGGCCCCGTCGTCTGGCCCACCGCGCTACTAAGCGGGGTACGCGACATGGGCGTGCTGCTGGATGCTGCCGTCCGCGGATACGAGGCGATGATCGCGATCGGCGCGACGTTCGACGCGCGCCACTACGCCTTCTTCCATATTAGTGCGACCGCGGGTGGGTTCGGCGCGGCAGCAACCGCCGCAAGCCTGAATGATGCTACGCCCGACGATTATGTCGCCGCGTTCGGCCTCGCTGGATCGGTGGCGGGTGGGCTGTGGCAGATGCGCCGCGAGCCCAACGATGCCAAGCAATGGCATATCGTCCAGGCAGTCGAAACTGGCCTGCGCGCTGCCCGGCTTGCGGCGCAGGGTGTCACCGGCCCGCGCGCTATCCTCGACGGCCCGCTCGGCCTGCACGCCGCGACGTGCGATGCGCCGCGCCCGTTGATGCTGGGAGACAGATGGCGGATCGAGGAAGTCAGCTTCAAGCCATGGGGTGCGTGCCGGCATGCGCATCCGGCGATTGAAGCCGCGCTGGAGCTGAAGCGTCGGGGGCAGTTGCTCGGCGCGATCGAGGTTGCGACCTACGCCGACGCGATCACCTTCTGCGACCGCCAAACGCCGAGCAGCGTGATCGAAGCGAAGTTCTCGCTGCAGCACGCGGTTGCGATCGTCACCGAACGCGGCGAGCCCACCTTAACCGATTTCGAGCCCGACAGCTTCGACGCCTTGGCGGACGCACGAGCGCACGTGACGGTGCGCGAGGACGCTGGCTTTACCGCGCGTTACCCGGCGCATTTCGGTGCGTCGGTCCGCAGCGAGCGCGGCGAGGTCGTCCTGATCGACACCTTGGGCGATCCCGAACGACCGATGAATCGCGACGCCATCGTCGCCAAGGCGCGTGCATTGCTTGCCTGGGGCGGCGTGGACGGGGCGGGGATCGACGCCGCGCTCGCAGCCGCGCTCGACAGTAACGACCCGGATGAAGCGCGCGCGTGGATCGCGGCATGGGCGTGAGCGCGACAACCGCCTTGCTCGATTTCGCGCACGCCGATCATCGGCTGTCCGCCGACGTACGCGATCACACACGCCGTCTGCTCGCCGACACGCTAGCCGTGGGAGCGGCCGGTGCCGCGTCGCCCGCCGCGCAGGCCGTTCGTGCCGCCGTCGCGAGCTGGGGCGTTGGCGATGCGGCGCGGCTGCTCGACCGCGCCGAACGTCTTCCCGCGCCATCCGCCGCCTTCTTCAACGGCTTTGCGATCCACTGCCTCGAATGGGATTCGGTTCACGAAGCGGCCGTGGTCCATGCCTTGTCGGTCGTTACTGCCGCGGTCGGCGCGGCGATCGATCGCCGCCGCGGGTGCAGTGCGGATGAGGCGCTCGGCGCGATTGCGGTCGGTGTCGATATCGCCAGCGGGCTCGGCATCGCCGCGACCAGCGCGCTGCGCTTCTTCCGCCCGGCCACCGCCGGCTGCATCGGCGGCGCCCTCGCGGTTGCCCGGATCGAGCGCCTCTCGCGCGCGCAATTCGACGACGTTCTCGGCCTCGCGTATTCCGCCTGCGCAGGGACGATGCAGGCGCATGTCGAGGGCTCGGTCGCGCTCCCCCTCCAGGTCGCGACTGCCGCGCGCGCCGCGATCAGCGCGGTCGATCTGGTCCGTGCCGGGCTGACCGGGCCGCACGACGCGCTCGAAGGGCCGTTCGGCTATTTCAAGCTGATCGATGATGGCGATCTGGCGAGCTATAGGCGCGATCTCGGCAACGTCTGGCGCATCGCGGAAGTCAGCACCAAGCCCTATCCCTCGGGCCGCGCCAGTCACGCGACGCTTGCCACGCTGGCAGACCTGATGCGCGAAACAGCGGTGGCGCCGGACACGGTCGCCGCGATCCACGCGCATGTCCCGCCGCTGATCGCGCGCCTCGTCGGCCGCGCTCCGACCCCGGACATGACGCCGGCTTATGCGCGGCTCTGCCTGCCCTTCCTCGCGGCGCTGATGTTGTGCGACGGACGCATCGACCCGCGCCGCGTCACGGCCGAGAGCTTCGCCGACCCCAAGCTGCTGTCATTGGCTGGCCGCATGACCGTCACGGTCGACGACAATCCCGATCCGAACGCGCTGTCACCGCAGAAATTGACCGTTGTCCGCACCGACGGCGCCCGCATCGAACGCACGATCGCGGACACGTACGGCAGCCCCGCCGCACCGCTCGACGCCAGTGCAGCCACCGCCAAACGCGATCTCGCACGCGAACTGGCAAACCCCGCCGTCGATCCGCGCCTGTTCGACGATCCCCTGGCCTATTTCACGCAACCGGAGGCGGCATGACCTTCCCGACCTATTTCGAGGCGATCGACGCCAAGGCATTGCTCCGGGCCTATCCGATCGGCGACGCGTTCGAAGCACGCTATAAGGGGATGAGCCGCGACGAATTGTTCGCGATCCAGGATGCACAGTTCCGCCGCTTGATGCAGCGCGGATGGCAGATTCCGTTCTACCGGCGCCTGTGGGGCGCGAAAGGGATCGAAGCGGGCGATATCAATGGCCTGGCGGACATCACGAAGCTGCCGACGTACGACAAGTCGGACGTAATGGCCTCGGTCGCCGCTTATCCGCCGCTGGGCGATTTCGCCGGGATCGAGGGTGACGATCATCCGCCGGTGATCTTTCACACCACGTCGGGCACCACCGGTCGCCCGCAACCCTTGCTGTTCGGTCCGAAGGGACGCGAGGTTCCCAATCTGCTCGTCGGACGCATGTACCGCTGGCAGGGGCTGAAGCCGTCTGATGTCGTCCAGTCGGTCTACGGCCACGGCATGATCAACGGCGGGCATTACATCCGCGAGGCGGTGACGCGCTACACCAACTCGATCTTCCTGTCGGCCGGAACGGGGATCGAGACGCGGTCGATCAATCAGGTACGGCTGATGGCCGACTTCGGCGTCACCGTGCTCGTCGGGTTCATCGATTATCTGCGCAAGCTGGCCGATGTTGCGCGCGACGAGGGTATTCTCGAGCAACTCGGCGTGCGGATGATCTTCGCCCATCTCGGGACAGAGGATCGCGCCGCGGTGGAGGCCGCTTGGGGCGGCGCGAAGGCGTTCGATTGGTATGGCGTCGGAGACACCGGCGCGATTGCCGGGGAAGGGCCGGACCGCAACGGCCTCTACGTCTGGGAAGACGCCCAATATCTCGAACTGCTCGACGTCGATACCGGCGCGGCGGTCGAGGCGGGCGGCACCGGGGATATGGTCGTCACGTGCCTCTACAAGGACGATATCGCCCCGTGCATCCGCTT
The DNA here is from genome assembly GCF_020866845.1 of Sphingomonas radiodurans. NCBI lineage: Bacteria > Pseudomonadati > Pseudomonadota > Alphaproteobacteria > Sphingomonadales > Sphingomonadaceae > Sphingomonas > Sphingomonas radiodurans. Next base: position 1,639,083 of record NZ_CP086594.1, on the reverse strand, counting down.
CAATACGCACGACATCACGCACGAACTGTCGGGCGAAAGCGACACCGGTATCGTCTTCAAGCGGATCGCCGGCTTCAAGGGCCGCAGCGACAATATGGTCAAGCTGCGCGGTATCAACGTGTTCCCGCACGCGATCGGCGCGATCATCGAGAACCGCCCCGATCTGACGGGAGAGTTCGTCTGCCGCATGGTGCGCGATCCCGCGACCCAGCGCGAAGACATGGTCGTGCTGCTCGAAAGCCGCGGCGACAGTGACCGTGGCGAGATCGCGGCGATATTGCGCCGGGGGCTCGGTGTCGAAGTGCGGGTCGAGTTCACGACGCCTGGCGGCACCGCGTCGTTGACGCAGATCGACGTGCGGCAGAAGCCGATCCGCTTGATCGACGAGCGCGGCTGATGCCGACCGCCGCTTTGCCCGCGCTCGATCGGCTCGACATCGCCGAACTGCATGCCGTCGTCCGCGCCGGCGAGACCAGCGTCGGCGCGGTGGTCGACGCGGCGCTCGCGGAGATCGATCGTCGTGATCCCGTGCTGCGCGCGTTCATCGACGTGGATCGCGAGGGCGCGCGCCGCTCCGCGGTGGAAAGCGACGCACGGATCGCAGACGGCACAGCACGCCCGCTCGAAGGCGTTACCGTCGCGGTGAAGGCGAACATCGCGGTTGCGGGGCTGCATTGGAATGCGGGCATGAGCCTGCGCCGAACCATCGTTGCCGATCGCGACGCAGCTGTGGTCGAGACGCTGCGCGCGGCCGGTGCGATCATCCTCGGCACGCTGAACATGCACGAAGCGGCGCTTGGCGCCACCACCGATAACGAGTGGTTCGGAAGCGCGCGCAACCCGCTCGATCCCGCGCGGACGCCCGGTGGCTCGTCGGGGGGCAGCGGGGCGGCGGTCGCGGCCGGGTTCTGCATCCTCGCCCTTGGCACCGATACGCTCGGCTCGGTCCGCATCCCGGCCGCGTATTGCGGTGTCTACGGGCTGAAGCCGACCAACGGTGCGCTCAGCGACGACGGGCTGGTTCCACTGTCGCGCTCACTTGATTGCATCGGTCCGCTCACCCGGTCGCTCGCTGACCTGGAGGCGGTGTGGCTCGCGTTGGGCGGCGGCGCAGATTCACCCGTGCTCAAGCGGCTGATCCTGCTGGACGACCTTGCCGGCGTCGATTGCCAGCCGGCCGTTCTGGCCGGGTACGAAGCAGCGCTGCATACGCTCGACCAGCTCGAGCGAGTGCCCCTTCGGCTTGATGAACTCTCCGCGATTCGGACGGCGGGCTTCGTCAAAAGTGCGCGCGAAATGTCGCGATGGCTGGGGGACGAGCGCGCCACTGGCGCCGAGCTGCTCTCGAAGGATCTGCGCTGGCTGCTCGACTATGCCGACCGTGCCACCGCGGATCCGGCGCTGCTCGCCGCCACCCGCGCGACGATCCGCGAGGCGATCGGCGCCGACGGCGTGTTGCTGCTGCCCACCGCGCCGCAGGTCGCCTTCGCGCAAGGCAGCCGAGCCCCAGCCAATCAGGCGGACTTCACCGCGCTAGCCAACATCGCTGGCCTCCCCGCGCTTTCGCTCCCTGCCGGATTCGATGCCGACGGGATGCCCGTCGCCGTCCAGCTGATCGGCCCGCCGAACAGCGAGGCTGCGTTGATCGCGCTCGCGCGTCACATCGTCGCCGCGATGCCTGCCCCCCTGCTCATTTGATGGAGAATTCCATGCGGATCGTCGTCCTGTTCAATCTGAAGCCCGGCGTCGATGCGAGCGCCTATGAGGCATGGGCGCGCGAAAGCGACATCCCGGGTGCCAATGCGCTGAAATCGGTCGAGCGCTTCAGCGTTCACCGCACGACCGGCCTGTTCGGCAGCGAAGCGCCCGCGCCGTATCAATATGTCGAGGTCATCGACATCACCGCGCTCGATCCGTTCGTCGCCGAAGTGTCGACGGAGGCATTCCAGAAGGTCGCCGGCGCGTTCGCCGATTTCGCCGATAATCCGCAATTCATGCTCACCGAGGATCTGTGATGGCGCGTTTCGCCGGGCGCACGGTAATCGTCACCGGATCGGGCAAGGACAAAGGGCTTGGCCAGGCGATCCTGCGGCGCTTTGCTGATGAGGGCGCGAATTGCGTCGTATCGGATCGTGTGATCGACGACGAAGCGATGGCAGTTGCGGACGGCCTGCGCGCGACCGGCGCCACGGTTGCGGCGATCGCCTGCGACGTGTCCGATCCGGCGCAATGCACCGCGCTCGTCGCGGAAGCCGATCGGCTGTTCGGCGGCGTCGACGTCTTCGTCAACAACGCCGGCATCGGCTTCATGATGAAGCCGTTCCTTGACGTCGATCCGGCGGATTGGGCGACGGTGATCGCGGTGAACCTGTCAGGTGCCTTCTACGGCACGCAGGCTGCGGCCCGTGCGATGATCGCGCGCGGCAAGGGCGGTCGCATCATCAACATCGCCAGCCAGGCGGCCAAGACCGCTTTTCCGCACTTGCCGGCCTATGTCAGCTCCAAACACGGCATGATCGGGCTTACCCGTGCCAGCGCATTGGAGCTCGGCGCGCACCGGATCACCGTCAATGCGATCTGCCCCAACCACGTCACGACGGGGCTCGGCGCGCAGCAGAATGAGTATTTCGCCGCGTTGCTCGGGTTCAGCGATACCGCGTCGTACCTTGCCAACATGGCGACAAAGAACCCGATGGGGCGCCCGGGTGACGCCGCCGACACGGCGGCCGCCTGCGCCTGGCTGGCATCCGACGACGCCTTCTACGTGACCGGCGAGGCGATCAACGTCTCCGGCGGCGAGGAAATGCACTGATGCGCGAGGAACGGATCGACTGGCCCGCCGGCGAGAAGATCGCGCTGTCGATCGTCGTCAATGTCGAGGAAGGCTCCGAGATGACGGTCGCGCGCGGCGATCGCGGGATGGAGCCGGTCGATGAACTGGGCATCCATATCAAGGGCGCGCTGCGCAACTACGGCAACGAAAGCAATTACCGCTACGGCATCAAGGCCGGCGCCCCGCGCATCGTGAAGCTGTTGCGCGACTATGACAGCCGCGCAAGCTGGACAGTCGCCGCGGTCAGCCTGGAGAACCATCCCGAGATTGCCGCCGCGATCCGCGATCTGGGGCACGAGCCGGTCAGCCACGGCTGGCGCTGGATCCACCAGTTCAAGATGGACGAAGCGACCGAGCGGGACTTCATCGCCAAGGCGGTCGCCTCGATCGAACGGACCACCGGCACACGCCCTTACGGGTGGCTCAGCCGCTATCTCCACACCGACAATACCCGGCGCCTCCTGATCGAGGCAGGGTTCGACTATCACATGGACGATTATTCGGGCGACGTGCCCTTTTGGGATCGCGAGACCGTGCCGGGCCGTCCGATCGCGATCGTGCCGTATCAGATCGACGACAACGATATGAAGATGTGGACCGATCCGGCCTACACGCCGCAGGACTGGCTCGATTACGCGCGCCGCTGCTTCGATCAGCTGTATCGCGAAGGCGAGCAGGGCAATCCCAAGATGATGTCGCTGGGGCTGCACCTGCGGATCATCGGGCGGCCCGGGCGAATCTGGGCGTTCGAGGAATTCCTGCGTCACGTGCGTGCGCACGATGGTGTGTGGGTCGCCACTCGACGAGAGATCGCGCAGCATCTGGCGAAGGTCGATCCGGCATGACGTTGCGGCTCGACCGTCGCGGCGCGGTGGCGCACTTGCTGATCGATCGCGCGGCCAAGCGCAACGCGTTCACCCAGGCGATGTGGGAGGCGCTGCCCACCCTGATCGACGAGGCGATGGCCGATCCCGCCGTCCGCGTGCTGGTGGTGCGCGCCGCCGAGCCGGGCGCGTTCAGCGCGGGAGCGGACATCGCCGAGTTTGGCGCGGGCGCACGTGATCCGCACTGGCGCGCCGCCAACCAGGCCGCGATCGCGCACGCGCAGCGGACGCTGGCGCGCGCGCCCAAGCCGGTCATCGCCTTCATCGAAGGAGACTGCGTCGGCGGTGGCTGCGGCATCGCGATCGCCTGCGACCTGCGTGTCGCGCGTGCGCCGGCGCGCTTCGGCATTACCCCTGCGAAACTGGGGCTGGTCTATTCGCTGCACGATACGAAGCTGCTGGTCGATCTGGTCGGGCCGTCGCAAGCCAAGCGAATCCTGTTCACCGGGGCGCTGCTCGACACCGACGAGGCGCTGCGCATCGGCCTGATCGACCTCGTCGCCGACGATCCGCAGGAACTCGCCGAGACGATCGCCGCCAATTCGGCGCACAGCATCGGACATTCCAAGGCGATCGTCCGCCGCATCCTCGATGGCCAGGCCGACGACGACGCGGAGACATCCGCACTGTTCGCCGAAGCGTTCTCGCTCCCCGACTTCGCCGAGGGCGTCGAGGCCTTCCTCGCCCGGCGTCCACCCGATTTCCGACGCGGAGGCGGCGCATGACCTTCCTGACGCATGGCCGCATCATCGGTGGCCTCTCGACCGTCCCGGACCTCGCCGGCGCGCTCACCGACTATCGCGACGCGCTCGGCCTCATGGTGGTGGAACACGGCGTGATCGACGCCGGCCTCGCAGCCAGTTGGGGCTGTCCGGCCGCAGCTGGGGCACGCTTTGCGACCCTCGCTCCGACCAGCGGTGCGCCCTGCCACGTGCGGCTCGTGGAGCAGCCGCTGCGATCCGATTTCGTGCCGGCGCGCACCTACGGATGGGCGGCCTACGAGATCACCGTGCAGGACGTATTCGGCTGGCCCGCACGGCTCGCGGGCAGCGGCTTCGATATCGTCGGCTTGCCCAAGGAAATCCCTGGTCTCCCCTATTTCGTGGCGATGCAGATGCTCGGGCGCGGGCGCGAAATGGTCTATCTCAACGAAGTCCGGCAGGACACGCCCACCTCCGATCTGCCGCGCGCCGCGTCTTCGGTCGACCACCTGTTCATCGTCATCCTCGCAACCCCCGATCGCGCGACGACCATGCGCTGGTACGAGGAGCGGCTGGGGCTGGAGGAAGGCGGCACCTACACCATCCCCTATTCGATGATTAACAACGCCTTCGCGCTCGACCCGGCGACGCTGACGACGATCAGCATGGCGCAGGCCGGACGAATGCCGATCGTCGAGATCGACGATTATCCCGCGCAAGCCGGTCCGCGCGCCCGCGACGACGGTCGGCTGCCGCCGGGCAATGCGCTGGTGACATTGGCGATCGACTCGCTCGATGGCCGCGGGCTCGACTTCGTTGCCCCGCCGGTGGCGCGCGATGGCCCCTTTTACGGCCGTCGGCGTGCCGCGACCGTGGTCGGCCCGGCCGGCGAATTGCTCGAACTCGTCGAGATCGGGTGATGCGCATCGGCTTGATCGGCACACCATACGACCCGTTCAACCGCGCTGCGCCGGCCCCGGAACTCGCAGCGCTGTTGCCGGCAGAAGCCACGCTCATCGCGTTCCCCTCGCGTGTCGGGGCCTTCCCTTACACGCCGCTGGAGCGGGCGATGCAGGCGATCGGCCATGCCGAAGCTGCGATCACCGCGACCGAGCAGGGCTGCGACGCCGTGGTGATCGACAGCGTCGGCGATTACGGGCTGGACGTCATGCGGGCGGCACTCGCGATTCCCGCCATCGGATCGGGCGCGGCCGGCATGGCCGCCGCCGCCGCGCACGGGCGTTTTGCGATCGTCACCGTCTGGCCCGCATCGATGAACTTCGTCGTCACCGATCTGCTGCGCGCTTACGGGTACGAGGCCGCCTGCCTCTCGATCGACAACGTCGGGCAGGAAGGTGACCTCGATCGGCTCGCCGGCCCTGACGGCTATCTTGCCGATGTGAAGCGCGGCGAGGACGCCCTCCTGAACGCGATAGCTGCAGCCGTCGCCAGGGCCGCGGCGCAGGGCGCGGAGGCGGTGCTGCTCGGCTGCACCTGCATGTCCCCGATCGCCGCGCGCATCGCCGCGACGGCCACCATTCCCGTCATCAACCCGCTTGCCGAAGGGGTGAAGGCGGCGCTCGCTGCCACGCCGCTGCGCTCGGCCCCGCATGTAAGAGAAGGAAGAATCGACTTGCTCAGGACCATGGTCGCATCGGTCGCCAATGCGCCGATCGAAGATTGCCCCGTCTGCGTGGCGACGGCGGCATGAGCGCCGCCATTCGCGAGGTCGTGCTCCGCCACGCCATCACCGATGCCCCCGTCGCGGCCGATTTCGAGATCATCGAGCGCCGCCTGCCCGCCACGCCGCTCGCAGGCACGGTCCATGTCCGCCTGCTGTGGCTCGGGCTCGATCCCTATGTCGGGCAGACGCTGCGCGCCCGGCACATGGGTGACAAGGCGCCCGCCCCCGGTGAGTCGCTGCCGGGCGAAAGCGTCGCGGTAGTGCTCGCATCGAACGATCCGGCGTTCGTGGCTGGCGATCATGTCGTCGGTAATTGCGGCTGGGCGGAGGAGGCGATCGTACCGGTCGCCAGATTGCGCCGCGTCGATCCTGCCATCGCGATCGCCGAGCATCTCGGCGTGCTCGGCATGCCCGGCCTCACCGCGTGGGCCGGCATGACGCAATTGGCGAAGGTACGCGCGGGCGACGTCTTCACCGTCGATGCCGCAGCGGGCGTCGTGGCGGGAACGGCGGGGCAGATCGCGAAGATCGAAGGCGCGACGGTCGTCGGCATTGCCGGTGGCCCGGACAAATGCGCGATCGCCACCGATCGCTACGGCTTCGACGCGTGTGTCGACTACAATACGGATGGTTGGGAGCAGCAATTGCCCGCCGCCATCACCGTCCATTTCGAGAATGTCGGCCAGCGCGTGCTTGATGCGGTGCTGCCGCGGCTCGCGATCAACGCGCGCATGGTGCTGTGCGGCCTCGCGCAGCATTATGGCGACGGCAGCGTCGCGCGGCTCCCCGTCGGCCCGATCATCGGCAAGCGCGCGCAGATCTTCGGCGTCGTGGTGTATGATTATTTCGCCCGCCGCGCCGAGTGGATCGACTATGCCGCCCCGCACATCCGGGACGGCACGCTGGTCGAAGTGCAGGACATTGCCGAGGGCCTCGCGCAGGCCGGCGCGCAGATCGAGCGCGTGTCGCTCGGCAAGACGGAAGGGCGGGCGCTCGTTCGTATCGGCGGATGAGCGATTACGTGCCACTACCGCGTCGTGACGGCGTGATCACGTACCGCCACGCCGACGGCGAACGGTGGGGGAGCGAGCGCTGGAGCATGACGCGCGGCGCCGATGGTCTTCGCGTGCTGACCGCACATTGCGAAATGGCCCTGCGTGCCGACGTCGTGGTGCGCGACAGCGTCCTCTCCGTCGATGCCGCATTCCAGCCTTGCGAGGCCTATGTGCGGATCATGAACCAGGGGCGGCTGACCGGTTCGGGCTGGTTCCGCTTCGATCGGGAATATGCCGAATACGAGGGCTTCACCGCAGCCGAGGGGCGGCTGTCGCAACGCATTGCGATCCAGCGCCCGCTCCGCGGGTTCGGCGTGCATGCCGTGCAGAGCGACGGTTGGCTGGGCGCCGCATTCCCGTTCGATCAAGGGGCGGGTCACGTGAAATTCTGGGGCCAGAACCTGATGCACAGCCTGCACCATCTGGGTGCCAGCGGGCCGTTCCTGGCGACGACCAAAAGCGGGCTGGAATATGTTGGGCTCGAAACCGTCACGGTGCCCGCCGGCACCTTCGAATGCCGGCGCATTCGCCTGCGCGGCACGACCAACGATCATCCGCCCTACGACATGTGGCTCTCCACCGATGGCGACCACCTCTACGTCAAAGGTGTGGTCGGCGGCTACATGGCGTCGGTGTTCGAGCTCGACGAGCTCACCGGCGCGCCGATCGAGCAGCAGTAGGAGCGCATCGATGCAGCCCGTCACTCCGTTCAACCGAGTCCCGCGCGACGCGCTCGATCCGGCGCTGCTGCCGATGTGGGATGCCACCCAGGCGCTGCACGGCGACACGACCTTCGTGGAAGTCATGGGCAACGCTCCCGCCGTCACCAGATGGTATACGGACAGTTTCTACGGCGACCTGTTCCACTCCGGACGCGTGGACCGCAAAGTGCTCGAACTCGTCCGCCTCCGCCTCGCCAATCTGCATGGCTGCGCCTTCTGCAACCGCAGCGACCGCCTCGCCGCCCGCGCCGCGGGGCTGAGCGACGCGGAGATCGACGCGATCGGCGACTATGCCGCCGGCCCCTTCGATGCGCGCCAGCAATCGGCGCTCGAACTCGCCGACGTCATGGCGCTCACCAACCTGAAGGGCGCCGTGTCGAGGCCGCTCTACGATCGCCTCAAGCAGCATTTCAGCGACGCCGAACTGGTCGAGCTGGGCGTGGTGATGGCGGTGCTGACGGGCATGGCCAAGTTCATCTTCGCCTACGATCTGGTCGAGAAGGAAGATTACTGCCCGCTTGTCTGACCGTAATCGAAAGGACGAACCATTGGTCGAAGTACGTCGTCACTATGTCGATGGCCCGTTCGGGCAATTGCACGTGCGGATCGCCGGCAAGGCGACCGAAAGGCCTGCCCTGTTCTGCTTCCACATGAGCCCCATGAGTGGCCGTGTGTACAGCAACTTCATGGCGATGATGGGGGAGGATCGCCTGATCGTGGCGGTGGACACGCCGGGGCTCGGCATGTCGGATACGCCGGACACCCCACCAGAGATCGGCGATTATGCGCGTGCGATGCTCGCTGCGATCGACGCGCTGGACGTTACGGGGCCGGTCGACCTGATGGGCTATCACACCGGATCAATGATCGCCTGCGATGTCGCGCGCGCGCGGCCGGACGAGATCAGACGGCTGGTGCTCGTGTCCGCCCCGATCTTCACCGATGCCGAACGCGAAGCGATGCGCACCCTCTACGCGCCGGAAGCCCCGAAGGAGGATGGGTCGCACGTCCTGAAGCGCTGGAACGGCTGGCTCCGCCACAACCGGCCCAGCGGCCTGCCGCTTGAGACGATCGCCGACATGTTCCCGGATGCGCTACTCGGCCGTGGGCGCGCATGGTGGGGCCATCGCGCGGCGTTCAACCACTTGCCCGACATGGGCCTGCCGCAGATCCACCAGCCGATCATGGTCATCAACGGCAACGATGATTTGACCGACTACACGCGCAAGGCTGCGCCGTTGCTGGTCAACGGTTTGATCGTCGAGCGACCGGATTGGTCTCACGGCTTCCTCGACGCTGCGACGCGAGACGCCTGCGTGCTCGTCCGTCGATTTCTCGATCGAGATCCGGCTGACGGTGACCTCACGCCCGTTAGCTGAAACATGGGATAAAGCGCAGCCACATCGTCACCGAAGCGAGCGCAACGAAGCCGATACAGGATCCTGCGGATCGTTACGGGCGCTCGGCTTCGGCGTAGGTTCCGATCACTTCGCCCGTCGCCAGCACATGGCCCGCTGCGGCCGCCAGCAGTTGGTCACGTGTCGCGCCGATCGACAGCTCCAGCTGCCGGTCGAGCGCCAGCACCTGAAAGTGGTAGTGGTGCGGCCGATCGCCTTTCGGTGGGCGGGGGCCATACCAGCCGACCGTGCCGCGTCCCGTCGCCCCCTGCATGATCCCCTCCAGCGGCCCGCCGCTCAAGCGGTCGCGCTCCTGCAGGCCGGCGGGTAGGCGGGTGGTGCCGGCGGGCACGTTCCAGGCGACCCAATGGATCACAGGCTTGGCGGCCCCGTCCGGGTCCTCCACGATAATGGCGTAGGACGCGGCGCCTGGCACTGCCGTCCAGCTCAGCGCAGGCGAGATGCCGAGGCCATATTCGCTCTGCTCGCGCGGAATCGTGCCGCCCGCCGTGAAGGCACTGGCGCTCACGGTGAGCCGCGCAGCGCTTGTGGCGCGTGCCTCGGGCCTGGTGAGCGCCAGCGGCACGTTGTTGCCGCGTGCGGCTTGCTCCAGCATCGGCCCCGCCGGCGGCGCCAGCGCAGCGGCCTGGCCGGTCGCGCCGTCATAGGTGATCCGGTAGATCACGCCGTTCGCATCGTCGGACAAAAGGATCGAGCCGTCCCGCATCACCGCGACGCCGCACGGCCGGCCGTAGTGACCAGTGCCGTCCCGGCTCATGAAGCCGCTGACGAACGGCTCGATGCGCGTCGCCTGGCCGTTCGCATCGAAGCGGATGCGGACGAGTTCATAGCCCGACGCAGGTTTGCGGTTCCAGCTTCCGCGCAGCGCCACGAAAGCATCGCCGCCCGCGTCGGGGCCAAAGCCACCTCCCGGGTGAAACGCCATCTGCATGCCGGCGGAGTGCGCGACGTGCATCAGTACCGGGTTGGTCGAGGCGGCCGCCCACTGCGCCCCCGTAATTCCGCCCGGCGGCTCGTCCTGCGGATTCAGCTTTCCGTCCTCGAACACATAGGGCCAGCCATATCGCTTGCCCCGTTCGAGCCGATTGACCTCTTCGCGCTGCAGGTCGTTGCCGAGCCAGTCGATCCCCTGATCCCAGCCCCACAGCTCGCCGGTCCGCGGATGCCAGCCGAAGCCGATCGTGTTGCGTAGCCCAGAGGCCCAGATCCGCCGCGACTTGCCATCGAGGCTCGCGCGGATCAGCGTCGCATTCTCCTGGCTGGATTCGTCGCAGGCATTACAGGTCGATCCCGCGCTGATGTAGAGCATCTTGTCGGGCCCGACCGCGAGCGTGCGGTTCAGATGCTGCCCGGCGTCGGGCAGGTCGTCCATCAAGGTCTCGACCTCCCCGATGCCGCCATCCGGCCGCAACGGCGCGCGGAACACCTCGCGCGCGGTCATGAAGTAAAGCATGCCCTCGTGGATGGTCAGCCCGTGCAGGCCGGGGCGGTTGACGATCACCGTCGGCGGCCCATCGGCGCGCCCGTCGCGGTTCGCGTCGGTCAGGCGGATGATGTCCGCCTCAGACCGCCGGCTGACGTAGATCGAGCCGTCGGGTGCGGCCGCCATGACGCGCGTGTTGCCAAGGTCGCTCGCCCACACGCTGGCGCGATAGCCGCGCGGGAGCTTCAGCGACGAAGCGAAGTCCGCCCCGGGCTTGAGCGGGGTCAATTCGTAGAAATGCGCTTCGAACTTCGCCTTGTCGTTATCCTCCGGGCTGCTCTGCGCGGCGGCCGGGGCGGCAATCAGGAGGAGCGTCGATGCGAGCAGGGCGGCCTTCATGTACGTCATCCCGTTGTTACCGAGGATGAAATGCGTGACCTGCCCTCTCGCTCCCCCGGATCGACGGAGCAGTGAGATATAGTTCGCCGACACCGAACGATCTGCGTGCCCAGACTTTACCGGCCTCCGCTGCGACGCATCGGCATCGCGTCGATCGTGTCCTCGAGCGTACTGGCCGGGATCGGCCGCGCCTCGCGTAGCTTGATGTCACCATCCTTGCCGATCAGGACCACCGCGAAGGCGTTGCCCGGCAACCTGTAGCGCCGTCGGAGCGTATCTGCCGCGTCGCTCGCGCCAACCACCTTGGTACCGACGATCTCGACGATCGTCAGGTCGCGCGCCTCTGCGCCGGCTTTCCAGCGTGCCATCACGCGACGCTGCTGAATCAAGGCCGGATCCTCCTGGTCCGGAGCACAGACAAGCAGGACGCGCCTGTCCCACTTCATCGCCGAGATGCTCGGTAAGGAGCTAGCCGAGAGGGTTGCTGCTGCGAGGATGATTTTCGCGATCATCTGGCGACAACGCATTGAGCCCGTCGGTGTGCCTTGCCGCGATCAGTGTGATGTTTGATCCACCAAAAGGTTCAGCTCAGATCGGCTCCGTGGCGACCGATCCACGATCGTCAATGGCCCTTGAGATCGATCGCAAAACCATCGGTCTGCCGAACGACATAAGCCGAGCCTGTCACTGCGACCGCCTCCGCCACGGAACCCCCGCCACCGCAATCGGTTCGCTCGCGAATAGCAAAGGCTCCGCGGTGCGCACGTTCGATTTCAGTTCCTGGCAAAGCGTGCTCGCGACCATCCTGGGGATCACGCTCATCACGCTGCTCGGCGTTGGGATCCGGCTGTTGATGATGATGACGTTCCAGCAGCGCCGCGAGCGGATGAACCGGCAGATCAACGAACGGCTGCGCACGCTGATCGCGGCGTACAAGACGCTCGGCGGCTCGTTCACCGGCGATCTCGCGGTCGATCCTGCGCACAAGCGCGACCTGCGGCTCCGCGCGACAGCCGCCGCTGCGTCGGAACCTATGGCCGCGCTAGACCTAAGCGCGGAAACCGCCGCGCAATCCGATCGCACCCGGCGCATCCGCGATGCGGTCGAGGCGGCGCTGTCGGATATCATCCTGCTCGGCACCGAGGAGCATGTCCGCCTGGCCGAGGCCGCGGTGCGCGAGCTCGTCGCTGGCCGCCCGGTCCACACGCATGCGCTGGTCGTCGCGCTGCGGGCGTTCGTGCGCGAGGCGCTCGATCTCGATCCGATCCCGGCCGACCTGCAACTCCCGATGCAAGGCCCGACGCGCCCGTCGAGTGCTGGCGGCCGAGGCGGCGCAAGGGACGATGGCGGGGCGAAAGGCGGGCAGGGGGGTGGCGGTGGTATGGGTATGGGTGGTGGCGGCATGGGCGGCATCGACGTCGAGCGTACACCGTCTCCCAACGGCTAGATCACACCGCAATCCCAGCAGCGCCCATATTCCGCCAGCGCATCCGCCTGTTGTCGCAGTGCAGCATCGGCGCAACCACAAGTGTTCACCCAGAACATGCCTCGCCACGCCGCGACATACGTCAGCGCAGCGATTGCGGCCGCCTCATGTTAGCGCTAAACTTCACGCCATAACAAATACAAGGGGAGAGGGTGATGCGTGTATTCGCGGCCGCGCTGACGGCGCAAGCTCTTGCACTCGCCAGCGCCGCAACTGCCCAGGGCGCGCCGGGGGTTCCCTCGGTCCAGCCCAACATGAGCGGGATGTCGGGCGATGCGGCAGACCGCTTCATGGATCGTCAGACCAATTATCGGCGGCTCGACGAAGATGTCTCCGGGTCGGCGCGCTCGCTCCGCCCTGTTCCCGCCCGCCCCAAGGATGTCGCGCAAGGCGTCGAGGTGCGCGACGCCAAGGGCCTGGTGGTCGGCACCGTCGCCAAGGTCGACAGCGGCGTTGCCGTGGTGTCGAGCGAGCGCGGCAGCGTCGAGGTCGATGTCAGCTCGTTCGCGAAGAACAAGAACGGCCTGCTGATCAACCTGCCCAAGGCGAAGATCGACGCGATGATGACGGGCAAGCCTGCCTCCTGATCGAGTCCGGCTGCTCGCAAACGACCGGGTTTTGCGCGCAGCGTCGTACCGCGGTACACCCGCGTTCATGACCAAGATGCGCTACCTGCTCGCTGCCCTGATGCTCGGCCTTCCCGCAGCCGCGGTGGCGGCCGATACCATCCTCATCCACCGTGATCCCGGATGCGGCTGCTGCGGCGAATGGGCGAAAATCGTGAAAGCGCAGTTCGGCCGCACGGTGCGGATCATCGACGATGCGAACCGGCCCGCGCTGATGAAGGCGCGCGGCGTCCCCGCCGATCTCGCCTCCTGCCACACCGCGATCATCGACGGCATGAGCTTCGAGGGCCACGTCCCGATCGCCGACATGAAGCGCGCGCTGGCACAGCGCCCGAAGGGCGTCAGCGGCCTCGCCGTCGCAGGCATGCCGATCGGCTCGCCCGGCATGGAAGTGCCCGGCCGCCCGGCGCAATCCTACGCCGTCGTCGCCTTCGGCCCCAGCGGACGCCGCGTCTTCGCACGTCATTGAGGCGCGCGTGCCGATCTCCTGAAACCGGCCATTCAGGCCGCGGTGAAAATCGCACTTGCATCTAAGTCTACATAGGTAGACTAGTGGTGCATGTCCCAACCCCGCGCACTATCACTCCAGACCAGGAAGGTCCTTTCCGCCTTGCTCGACGAGGGCCGCAGCGGCGCTCACGGGTATGAGATCATCCAGCGGGTCGGGATCAAGTCGGGTACGCTGTACCCGCTGTTGATGCGGCTGGCCGATCAGGGTTTCCTCGAGGCCGAATGGCGCGCGCCCGAGGTGGCGGGTCGCCCACCGCGGCAAGTCTATCGGTTGACGGCGAGCGGCGTCGAGCTTGCCCGGCGCAATCTTCCCGAGCCGCACCCCAGCGTCGATCCCCTGTCCGGCGCGGCGCCGGCATGAGCGCGGTGCGACGTCAGGCCTGTCGGTGGATCTGCGACCTTCTTCTCGACGTGTTGCCCGAGCGGCAGGAGATGTGGGCGCACGCCATTCGGGCGGAGGCTGACGCGATCGCCGATGACGGCGCGGCGTTGCTGTTCGCGCTCGATGCGCTTCGCGGCATCGTGCTGCTGTCGCTCTCGGAGCGGCTTTTCGCCGGGTTCGCGGGTCTGCTGCGCCGGCTTTCGAGGATCATGCCCGCGGCCGACCAAGCCGCTGGCGGCTCCAGCGCGGGGCATCACGGCATCGCATGCGCGATCGGCGCGGTCTGCCTCGGCCTTGCCTATCTCCATGCCGCCGGGGCGCCGCTCCACATGCTCGCCATCAACGTCGGTGCGCTGCTTGCTGGCGTGGCGGCCGTGATGATCTGGACGCGGATGCCCGCGGCGCCCGCGCACGAACGCGGCCTGGCGATATTGTTCATGTCCTTCGCGCTTCTCGCGACCGCGCTCGGCGGCGCGGCGGTCGATGGCGCGTCACGCTGGATGACGATGGGTCCGCTCGCCATCCAGCCCAGCCTGATCCTCCTGCCCGCGATGATCCTGCTGTTCGCGCACGATCGCGGGCCCGTGGCGACGGCCGGGGTGCTCTTCGCTGCGCTTGCACTGGCGGTGCAGCCCGACCGGGCGATGGCCGGCGTGCTGGTTGCCGGCCTGACGGTGCTCGCGATCGCGCGCCGTGATCGCTTCGTCCTCGTCGCACTGGCGGCCAGCGCGCTTGCGTTCCTCGTAGCGATGATCCGCCCCGATCCGTTGCCCGCGGTGCCGTATGTCGATCGTATTCTCTACACGGCGTTCGATCTGCATGTCGCGGCAGGAGCAGCGGTTGCCGCGGGTGCGGCGCTCCTCCTGGTGCCGGCGCTGCATGGCCTGCGCTTTGGGTCGCACGACCGCACCCCATTCATGGTGTTCGGCGCGGTGTGGCTGTCGATCATCGTCGCGGCCGCGCTCGGCAATTATCCGACGCCCGTGGTCGGCTATGGCGGCAGCGCGATCTTGGGCTACCTCCTCAGCCTCGGTGCGCTTGCCCGCGCGGCCCGCGTGCCGATCGCCGCGCGCGCCGCGCCACGATCCCCCGAAGCCGCACCCGCACGCGATGCCCGCTCCCCCTTCGCGCCGCATCTCGCATGACGGCAGGCCGCTTCCACCGCGCCGCAAGCGTCGTCCGCGCGCGCCGCTACTGGCTGCTCCTCGGCCTCGTCGTGGGCTTGGGCTATTACGCCTGGACGCAAGTCACCCGCACCCGAGGCGCGCAGGAGGTCGTGTTTCGCCCGGCCAGCAAGCACTGCAAGGCGTCCGGCGCCGTCCGCTATTGCATCTACCGCGCGAGCGCCGGCACCAACGGCGATATCCTCTACCATCTGCACGGCCGCAATCTCGACGAGCAGATCTGGAACGACGACACCTATTTCACCGCATTGGTGCAGGCGGCCTGGCAGCGCAGCGGCGTCCGCCCGCCCACCGTCGTCACCTTGTCCTATGGCCCGAGCTGGCTTCTGGCGGCGAAGGGCGAGCGCCCCGACAGCGGCTTGCTCGACGATTTCATCAAGCGCCTGCCGCTGATCGAACGCGCGCTCGGCGCGCCGCGCCGGCGATTGCTGCTCGGCGAATCGATGGGCGGCCTCAACGTCCTCGTCGCGGGCCTGACCTACCCCAAGCGCTTCGCGAAGATCGCCGCGCTGTGCCCCGGCGTCTATGCCGTGTCGCCGTTCGCCTCCTTCGGCGAATTGCGCGCTGCGGCAGCGCGGACCGGCGCCAACCCGAAGATCGCCTTTGGCGTCTGGATGCTGGCACGCCAGCATCTGGCGAACGAGCGCGAATGGCAGCGCTTCTCGCCGCTGGCGCTGATCGAGCGATCCGATCCCACTTATCCCGCGCTCTATCTCTCGAACGGGCTCTACGATGCGTACGGCAATTTCGAGGGCACCGAGCGGCTCGCGCGGATCGCCGCACGGCGCGGCGTAGCGACGCAGTTCCGCCCGCTGTACGGCGGCCATTGCTCGATCGACGCAACTTCGCTGGCGTCGTTCCTGGCGTCGTAGCGCTTAGCGCTCGCTGCCGCACAACATGTCGACATGTATGGTCGTCGCCATGCCGACAGTGCCGGGCCGCGCTCAGCTTATGTTAGGGGATACGGCAATCCGGCGAGCGATCACTTCGTCTGCGTGCGCCCGGCGAAATCACCCGCCGCCGCGCCCGATGGTGGCTTGAGAAATGCATCGAACCGCACCTTGACGATCGCATAGCATTCGCACGCCGCTGCCTCGAGCCCGGCGCGATCGCACACCTGCATCAGCCCGCGGCGATAGGCGATCAGCCCCTTGTTCTGCAGCGATTGCGCCGCCAGCGTCACTGACGTGCGGTTCGCGCCCATCATGCGCGAGAGGAATTCGTGCGTATAGGTGAGCTGCTCGCCATCGGCGCGATCGTGCATCATCAGCAGCCAGCGACACAGCCGCTCCTCGACCGAATGGAGCGAATTGCAGGCCACGGTCTGCATGACCTGCGACAGCAAGGTCTCCGAATAGCTGACGAACAGGTCCTGCATGTGCGCGCTCGCGTGGAACTCCTCCTGCAGCGGCTCGATCGGGCAACGCAGCATCGGGCCTTCCAGCTGCACCGTGCAGCGGTTGAACGACACGCGGCTGTACATCGCCGAGAACAGCCCGAACGCGCCCTCGCGGCCGATGTTGGCGCATTCGATTTCCGATCCATTCTCCAGCACGGTCAGGAGCGACAGGACGCTCCCTTGCGGAAAATAGGCGTGCGTCAGGATCCCGCCGGCCTCGCACACCGTGGTGCCGAGCTTCAGGTCGACGCGCGTCATGTGCGGCATGATCCGTTCGCACGCTTCTGCCGTGAACGCACCGAGCAACTGGTTCTTGTGAATCATCTCGGTGACTTGAGGCTCGGTCATACTGGGGAACTCCGTCCCAGCAGCAAGGGCACTCGCGGCGACAATACCGGCCGATCTGCTCGCTGTCTGTTGGGCGCGCAACAGACACCAGCCGCACCGCCCCGTATCCAACATAGGTTGTTCGCGTCAGTCGGCGGCAAGGGGATTACGTGTCGGACACATCTGATGACGCACTTTACGCCCAGCGCGCGGCAATGGCGCGGCGATCGGCAACAAGCACCCTCGACGGCGTGGCGCCGGAAGCGTTTTCGAGCCCGGCCACCGATCCTCAGCCCGACCGCGTCGCTCCATCGCGGATCGGGCGCAGCTTCGACAGCGTCTCACTGGCCAGTCACAAGCCCGAAGGCGCATTCCATGATGCGATCTCGCTCATGGCGACCGACGCTCTGCCGCAGATGATCTGGTCCGCGCGGCCCAATGGCTATCACGATTATTACAACGCCCAATGGTATGGCTATACCGGCGTCGAACCCGGATCGACCGACGGTGACGCGTGGAACGGCATGTTCCATGTCGATGATCGCGAAAGCTGCTGGGCACGCTGGCAGCAATGCCTGGCCACCGGCGAGCCCTATGAGGTCGAATATCGCCTGCGCCGGCGCGATGGCGAATATCGCTGGATGCTTGGCCGTGCGCTGCCGATCACCGGCAGCGCCGGGGAGATCGTCCGCTGGGTCGGCACCTGCACCGACGTTCACGAGGAACGGCTTGCGGCCGATCGCGCCGAATTGCTGGCGGAGGAGATGAACCACCGCATCGCCAATTTCTTCGCCATCGTCGGATCGCTCGTGTCGCTCGAATCGCGGCATGCCGATTCGGTCGAGGCGCTGGCTGAATCGATGCAGGCTCGGCTCGGCTCGCTCTATGCGGCGCACCGGCTGGTCCGCAGCCCGGCCAGCGTCTCGGCTGAGGTCGGCGCCTCGGTCCACGGCGTCATTCGCGCGATCGCCAAGCCCTATGAGGATGAACGCGGCACCCGCTTTGCCATGTCGGGCCCCGATCGCACCGTCGACGATGGTGCGTTGACGGCGATCGCGCTGCTCGTCCACGAACTCTGCACGAACGCGATCAAATATGGCGCGCTGACGCACCACACCGGCACGATCTCGATCACCACCGACATCGACGGGTCGTTCTTCAAGATCGACTGGGTCGAACGCGGTGGCCCGACGGTGCCGCAGGAGCCCGTCAGCAGTGGCTTTGGCACCGCCCTGATCCGCGGCACGGTCGAACAGCAGCTGGGCGGCACGATCGAGCGCATCTGGACCGCCGACGGCCTCAGCGTCGAAATGGCCCTGCCGCTCGATCGCCTGCACCTCGGCCCGAACGCCAGGTGACGCGGCGCGGCCGGCAGGTCGCCCAGGGAACGATCAGTCACGCTTGCGAAGCGCGCGCAACCGCTTCTTCAGCACGAGATACAGCAACGCCGCCAGCCCCAGCGATCGGGATCGATCACCAGCCCAGCAGCTCGCGCGCACCAAGGTTAGCCGAAGACACGCGACCATTGCCCCGCTCCCTGATCCGATGTGCTACGCCGGTGGATTTGCGACCGATAGCTTTCGCGCTTAACGGTCGGGCTCTGTCGAAGTTGAATTCTCAAACGCAAAAAGGGGGGGGAATGCCAGTTTCCGCGGCTCAACGCTTCGCGAAGTTTTTCGAAGCGACGTCCGACTGCCAGTTTTATGTAAAAAGGGACGAGGACGGTCGGTTCAAGTACGTTCACGCCAATCCCGCAGCCCTGGCTGTTGTCGGCCGATCGACGGAAGACGAGCTGCTCGGGCTTACGCCGGTAGAAGTGATGGGCGAAGAATATGGAAAAGCTGTAGAATATAATATCTCCGAAGCTTTCCACCAGGGCCGGCCGTATCACTTCAGTGGCGCTTTGGGCACCGACGGGAGCGGGCGGGTCTATGATGCATATTATTACCCGCTGATTGACGAAAGCGGCAGTGTCGCAGGTGTTCTGGGGAGTGCGCGTGATATAACCGACATAAAATCGCTGAATGAACGCCTGCTCCACGCGCAAAGGCTCGAGGCGCTCGGCGAACTTTCCGGAAGCGTCGCGCATGACTTCAACAATGTCTTGACGATTCTCCAGATCGCATTGCGTAATATTGGCGATGAAAATATTGATCGCGCGAAACGCGACATGATTCTTGATGAAGCCCAGAAGGCGATTGATAATGGCGCCGCGCTAACCCGTCGGCTGACATCATTTGCACGGAAGGAAAAATTGAATCCTGTTCCTCATGATGTTGATAAGCTGGTATCGTCCTGCCGCTATATGATGCAACGCGCACTTGGAAAACGAATAAGGCTTAGATTCGATCTGTCTTCGGATCTGTGGAAGGCCTGCTGCGACAAGAACGAGTTCGAAATCGCGATGATGAACCTCGCCGCGAACGCGCGTGATGCGATCGATGGGGAAGGCGAAGTCGTGATATCCGCGAAAAACATGGTTCGGGCAACGTCCGCACCATTGCACTATCCCGAACAATATGTGGAAGTCACCATGCGAGATACCGGGAATGGCATGTCGCCAGAGGTTGCACGCAATGCGATCCTCCCATTCTTCTCGACCAAGCCAGATGGGAAAGGCACTGGCCTGGGGCTCAGCAGCATAGCGAAGTTCGTCAACGACATCGGCGGCGCCATCAATGTCGAAAGCGCGCTCGGTGTTGGAACCTCGGTCTCGCTGCTCCTACCAAGAGAAGCGATATAGGATCGCATCGAGACAAGCGTCTGCCTGCGGCGCGGCTACTGCGAGAGTGCTGGCCAAATTTCAGCTGCTGGTCGATTCCGCGTTTGACCCTGCGTGGTGGGTTCACCTGCTTACCTCCTCGCCGGTAATGTTGCTGGGCTGCCTTCTGCCCCTTCGTCCGATCAAGGGTTGGCTAGTCGCGTCGCAGTATGTGAACCGAGCACAAGAAGCAGGTTCGCATGTGCTTTGGGCGCAGCTTCATGGCAGCGACGCTTCAAAAAGCGAGTTCGACCAATGGTCCACCAATAGTCCAATGGGTTGGTAGATCGTCCGCCTCCCACCCTCGACGGGCCATCGCTAGCAGGCCGGCCGCGCACCGGCCTTAACCGACCAGATTGGTCATCCGGCCAAGAAACGCGCCCACGCCAAGCCCGAAACTGCCGCCTACCAATTGCCGCGACCATCGCACCCATGACGGGGTCGATTTCTGGCGAAGGCGGGCACTGATCATCCCTTCCATCGCATAAAGCGCGGTAATCCCGCCAAATGAAATCAGCGCCAGCGCTGGTAGAACATCGCGGATCGGCACCGCTATTCCACTCAGTTGCGAGATCGACAGGATGCCGCCAAGCGTCGCCAGGATCAGCGTCGTCATGTGCTTGTAGTAATCGTAGAGAAGCAGATCGGCCTGCGTCCGGCTGCTTGCCCCGGCATTGATGTCCGGCACGATGATCTGCGGATCCATGCCTGTCTTGTAGCATCAACGATGGTGCGCGAAAGCCGGCATTGCATCGGTATTGGGCAGGCCACCTTCAGCATTGATGACGATGCGCGCTTGGACCCTAATGCGCCACCGACAGGGCGGCCGGCGCCGCCACCATCCACAGCGCCATGGCTACCATCATGACGTTCTCTGTCAGCGATATGAAGCCCAGCGGCACATTGCTGTCGCCGCCGACGCACGCGCATTTCAGCGCGCGCTTGTCGACATAGACCGCCTTGAACACCGAGACCGCGCCGATCGTGCCGATGAACAGCGCCACCGGCACCGAGATCCAGGTGAGCACGCCCGCGATCATCAGCACGCCGGCGCCGCCTTCCGCGAAGGGATAGACGTAGGAATAGGGCACCCAGCGCTTGGCGAGCAGATCGTAATTGAGGAACATGCTCGAAAAGCTCTCGATGTTCTGGAACTTCAGCAGCGCCAGCACGCACATCGAAAAGCCGATGAACCATTCCGCCGCGCGGATCGTGAACGGCGTTCCGAGCATCGCGTGGCTGGCGGCGAGCGCCATCAGCGCGGTCATCGAAAACAGCGCGATCACTGGCCGATAGGTGAGCGCCTTGGGATCGCGCACCGTCTTGCCGAAGAAGCGGCGCAGATCGTCATAGCCGCCCACTCGCGCGCCACCGATGAAGGTCTGCGGTGTCGTCGTGACCCCGTGCTTCGCCTTGAACGCGTCCGTCTCCGCGCGCGTCGTCAGCCACTGGTCGTCCACCGCATAGCCCTGGCGGCGCAGCAGATCGGTCGCCTTGAGGCCATAGGGGCAGAAATGGCCCGGCATCACCATCCGGTAGATCGTCGCCTGTCTGACTGTATTCTGTCCGATCGTTTTCTGTCCGGCGGGGGCGGTCGCCATCATCTTTCTCCGATTGTCGCCCGGCCTATATGGGGTCCGTACCATAGTCCGGAGTCAAGGCATGGCAGGCATGACGATTGCGGGGCTGGCTGACGCGGGCGGCGTGGGGGTCGAGACGGTGCGTTACTATCAGCGCCGCGGCTTGCTCGACACGCCCGATCGGCCGGGCGGGGCGGGGGCTGGCGGCGGTATCCGGCGCTACGGCCCCGATGATGCGCGCCGGCTTCGCTTCATTCGTTCGGCGCAGGCGGCAGGGTTCACGCTCGATCAGATCGGCGAGCTGCTGGTGCTCGACGCAACCGACGATCGCGCGCGTGCCCGCCAGCTGGCCAGCGAACGCATCGCCGCGCTGGACGCCAGGATCGCGGAGCTCGAACGCGTGCGCGCCTCGCTCCACACCCTCGCGCGCGAATGCGCGGCGGGATTGGAAGGGCCATGCCCGATCCTGACCGCCTTTGAATCCGGCTAGCGCAGCGGATGCAGTGTCGACAGGCCGACACCGATCGCCGGAGAGAAGCCGAAAGCCCAGTTTCGACACACAACCCCGCTAACTCCGCTGCCCGCCCCGCTGCCCGCGGCGCGAGCGTCTCGCTCGATGGCACTTTGCCGCCGCCAGCCCCCGAAAATACCCCAGCCACGCACCCCGAAAGCCGCGTCCGCCGCAAGCAGATCGCGGCCTCGCTCAGACGTACGGTTCGACGATGCCCGAGATCATCATGAAGCCGCACAGCGCCACCAGCATCGCCACGTTCCAGTGCCGGCCGCGCACGAACATCAAGGCGATGAAAAGCCCCAGGATGCTGAAACCGCTGGTGAAATAGACGAGGTCCACGGCCGCGTTGTCCGCCGTGCCGGCCACCTCGGGCAGCGGGTGCAGCGTATCGAGCACGCCGACGCCGATCCAGCTGGTGATGTTCGCCGCCAGCAGCCCGCCCACCACGAGCCGCTTTTGCTTGTCGTACCAATCGTCGAAATCGGGCCATTCCTCCGGCGTGTCGGGGAAGATCAGCGTCGCGGCGAGATAATAGACGCCCACCATTGCGAGCACGCCGACGAGCGTCACGTAATTGGCGCCGATCTGCTCGCGCGCGTCCCATGCGAGCATCCAGAAGCTCGACAGGTCGAGCATCACCAGCATTCCCAGCAGCGGCGTCAACCACCCGATCCGCACCGGCCGCGTGCCGCGCTTGAGCTTCAGCGCGCGCGAGAATCCCCCCAGCACCTCCGACAGCGCAAGGCCAAGCAGCAAGCCATAGACCGCAAACACCAATTCGAACGCACTCAACGGCCTTCCTCCCCCAGACGCCCCCCCCCCCCCCGCCCAACGCAAAATCACGTCCGGGAGCAGATCCACACGCTGTCGTGGCACCCCGCGTGGGTACGCGGTTTCGTTTAGCGCGCGGCGCCGTTCGTGGACGTGGGTCGCACTTGGCTCTGGCATGGCGGCGCCGCTCCGGCGAAGTCGTCAAAGCTGCCGAACGTGCTCACGCCATCCGCCTGCACACTGCCGCCCTTCGTTGAGGTTTCCCAAACGTATGACTTGTTGTTGTCGAATCCGGCGATCGCGGCGTTCACCGCCAAGGCTTCCGTTGCGCTGATCTCCGGCACGTCCACTCGGCGGCTCTTGACCATCCGCGCGACTTGGCCGTCGAACGACGATATGCGCCAATAAGCGGTGCCGCCGAGCGACCGGTCCATCGGCTTGGACGAGAAGGACCAGCGGAAACCCTTTCGGGCCGGCGGCACCTTCACGATGGTCGCGTAGCAAGTGAATGCGGGATATTCGTTCGCATATGGGGCGTCCTGCGCCTGATCCTTCGGGCGCTTCATCTCGGGTGGCGGGTTGAAGCCGCCGCCATACATGTAATGGGTGCGACCCTCCGTAGTGTCGCCGTCCCAGTCGACCTTGCCTTCACCCTCCAGCCCGAGCACCAGCAGGCGATTGTCCTCGTCGAAGCGCCAGGTGGTGCCCGTCGCTTCGACAAACGAATATTGCTGCCGCCAATAGGCCTGAAGCATCTTGTCCGCGTCTGCCGCCGCCACGCCGGCCAGCTGGGCACGAACCGAAAAGATCTCGTCGCCGCGCATCGTTTGCTGGATGCGGTACTTGCCCGGTTTGTCGAAGCCTGCGGAGGCGTCGATCTCGACCACCTCGATTTTGGTGGGGTAGCGCAGCGGCGTCGGCGCGATGGATTCGAGCGTGCCGCCCGCCGCGCGCAGCGCTAGCGCCCAGCGCGAGCGCGGTGGTTCAAGCCCGGCTAGCGCCCGGTCGCCATTTCGCGTACCATCGAGCCAGACGGGCGCGCCGTTGACCGTCGCGCGCACGACGACATGGTCGAACAGCGCCGGGGTCGGCAGCCGCTGGTCGATGCCGTCACCGCCCTTGCTAGCCACGAGCACCGGCTCGGCCGCAATCCCCATTTCGCGCAGCAGGGCGATCAGCAGCACCGTCTTGGCCTTGCAATCGCCAAAGCGCCGCTTCCATGTTTCGTCAACGTCGACCGGCCGGTAATTGCCACCATCGAGCCCGACATAGACGTAGCGGATGCGATCCTGGACGAGCTGCAACGCCGCTTCCACCCGGCGTGCGGGGTCCGTCGTGGTGGCCGCGATACGTGCTGCCTCGGCCTTGATCGGCGACGTCGGGGATACGGCGGCGGCGCGCGCGAATGGCGTGGCGAATGCGTGCGAGACGGCTGCCCAATCGGGATAGGCGCTGAACTGCACCAGCCGCGACACCGCATAGCGAATGGGTGCGCCATCGGGGATAGTTACCGATGCAGGGTCGGACAATGTGTAAAGCCGCTCGGTCTCGGCCTCGAGATCGCGGGTCGTCGGCTGCGGCACGTCCGCCGTGGCGCGCAGCGACACGTTGCTTCCCTTCGGCTCGACAAAGCGAAAGCGATACGCCCCGCGCATGCCGATCATCGGAAACTGCATGAAGCCCTGCGGCCGCTCGGCAAGGTTGGTCTCGCGGTGGACCTTGGTCATCGCGAACTCGATCTCGTCGCCGATCTGAAGCCCTGACGCTTGCAAGGTGGCGGTAAGGTCGCCATCTAGCATCGACTGCTCAAGATTGTTCTCGCGCTGGATGATCGCGAACTTCTGGTTGGCGAGCACGTCGATCGTCTGGCCGTCTCGTAGGATCGACAGCCGGTGGACCACCACTTCCTCGCTTGCCGGCGACCAAGTGATGCCAACATTGCCGGCAGGAAGCGCCTCCGGCGTCAGCAGCTTCAGTCGCGACGCTTGATATTCCTCCTGCCCCTTGGCGGAGACACGCACTTGCTGGTCCGAATAGATGATCCGTAGCGGCGCGCCTGGCGGCGTGGGCGTGGCGCTGCTCGCGGGCGGCGCGATTACCCATGGCGCCGCTGGCGCGTAGCGCACTTCGCGCCCGACCGGCGCCTTCTCAGCCGCCTGCACGGCAGCGGCAGCCACAACGAAACCTGCCAGCATGGTGCTGGCCCATCCGACTTGCTTGAACACGCTTATCCCCCGATGCGCGCAGCTTACAGGGGGATTGTGGGACGGCAACCGGGAGAAGGCCTCGCCGCAACGATAGTCGCTGACTATCCGCCGTCGTGCTCCAGGACACGACGGGCGAAGCGTTGCACTTGATCGGCGATCACGCGGAAGCCCGCTTCCATGCTGGACCGCCGGCGCCAAGCGAGCGCGACCGAGCGATGCACGTTCCAGCCAGCCACGTTCAGAATGGCAAGCCCCGCCGATCCGACGACGTCCGACCGGAGATACAGCTTGGGCAGCACCGCCAGCCCAAGCCCGCTCGCCACCATCTGGTGCAGGCTGTCGAGGCTCGTGCCCTCGTAATCCGGGCTGAGGATCATGCCGTGCGCCGCGGCGATGTCGCTCGCCTGGCGGTGTAGGTGATGGCGCGTATCGAGTGACAGCAAGGTCTGCCCGGCGAGCGCGGCGGGCTCGATCGGCCCGGCCGCGAGATCGTTGTCGATGGCGCTGACCAGCAGCAGCGGCTCGCGGAACAGCGGCTCCACATCCAGATCGTCGCCCGCGATTGGCAGCGGGCCGAGCAACAGATCGAGGTCGCCGCGCGATAGCGCCAGCGCCTGAACGTCCGGAATACCCTCGCGCACATAGAGCCTCAGGCCAGGCGCCGCACGATGCAGCTCGGCAATGATCGGCGATAGCAGATACGGCCCGAGCGTCGGCGTAGTGCCGAGCCGCAACGTGCCGGTCAGCCCTGTAGCGGCGCTTTTCGCCAGCGCTGCGATGTCGGCGACGTCTCCGAGCACGGTGCGGGCCCTGGCGACGATGCTGCGGCCGATCGGCGTCAGGATGGCGCCGGTCGTCGAGCGTTCGAGCAGCTTGACGCCTAACCGATCCTCCAGCGCCTTGATCTGCTGGCTCAGCGTCGGCTGCGAAACATGGGCCAGCCGCGCCGCCTGGGCGAACGAACTGGTATCCGCGAGCGTCACCAGATATTCGAGTTGTCGCAGCGTCGTCATGCCACGGGTATAGCCATAGCCTATAGCTCCTCGGCAATAGTAGTGATTGGCGCCGCGGGAAAATGGCGCATAACCTAGGTAAGCATCGGGGTCGGCGCGGGAGAACAAGAGGGCTTAATGGGCGTTCCAAGTCGGGTCAGTGTGCGCGATGCGGTGGGCTGGCTGGCCGAGATCATCGGGCCGGATGCGGCGTATCTGCGACTGGCCGCGATCTATGGTGTCGCGATCAGCCTGCTGTCGCTGGCCACGCCCATTTCCGTCCAGCTGCTGATCAACAGCGTCGCGCATACCGCGCTTCCGGCGCCGCTCTGGACGCTGTCGGGCGTCTTGTTCGGCCTCTTGTTGCTGGTCGCCGTGCTCAGCGCGTTCCGTGTCCACCTGATGGCGCTGTTCGAGCGGCGGATCTTCGCCCGCGTCGTCGCCGAGATCACGATCCGTGCGGTCCATGCCCGCGATCCCTTCTTCGGCGACACAAGGCGCGGCGACCTGTTCAACCGCTATTTCGATCTGGCGATCGTGCAGAAGGCGGTGCCCAGCCTGCTGATCGGCGGCTTCACGATCGTCCTGCAATCGGCGGTCGGCTTGGCGGTGACGAGTTTTTACCATCCGTTTTTCCTCGCCTTCAACGTCGTCCTGCTGCTCGCGCTGCTGTTGGTCTGGCTGCTCTGGTCGCGCGGGTCGCTGACCGCGGCGGTCGCGCTGTCGCACGCCAAGCACGATACTGCGCGCTGGCTCGAAAGCGTGGGCAGCTCCAACGGCTTCTACAAATCGAGCCGCCACCTGAACTTCGCGATGGATCGTTCCGAAGCGGCGACCAAGACCTATGTCGATCAACACCGCCGCTACTTCCGCTACAGTTTCGCGCAGACGCTCGCCTGTTTCCTGCTGTACGCATTCGCCTCCGCCGCACTGCTGGCGTTGGGCGGCAATTTGATCCTCGCGGGCGAACTGTCGATCGGGCAGCTCGTGTCGGCCGAACTGATCCTGTCGGGGGTCTTCTACGGCATCTCGCAGCTCGGCTGGTATCTCGACACTTTCTACGATCTGGTCGCCTCGTCCGAGGAGCTCTCGTTGGTGTTCGCGATCCCGCAGGAGCACCTTCCCACGACGAGCCGGCAGGGCCCGCAGGACGGCGCGATTGCGTTGCGCAGCGTGCGGCTTGATAATGCTTGCTTCGATTTCGCGGTAAAGTCCGGCGAGCAGCTGGTCACGGTGCCGGATCCGGGCGCGGATCGGCTGCTGGCGGTGCTGCTGAAGCGCCATGTCACGCCCGAGCACGGGCTGGTGACCGTCGGCGGATCCGATCTCGGCGGGCTCGACATGTATCTGCTCCGCTCGGAAGTCGTCGTGCTTGATCGGCCAACGATCGTCGAGGTGACGATCCGCGAATATCTGTCGCTCGCCGCGCCGGAGGCAAGCGCCGCGGCGATGCTTGATGCGCTCGACGCGGTTGGCTTGAGCGCGCGGATCACCTCGCTCGGCGAGGGGCTGGATACGCCGCTCGCGTCCTCCGGTTGGCCGCTCACTGCCGCGGAGGTCATGCAGCTCAAGCTCGCCAATGCGCTGCTCGCGTGTCCGAAGGTGCTGGTGCTGTCGACCTTGTTCGACGTGATGCCGCCGCGCCGCCTGCGTGAGGTGCTCGCGCGACTGAAGACGGCGGGGACGACGGTGCTGCTGTGCACTGGCCGGCCCGGCGCGATCGCACTGGACGGCTGGCTTTGGCTCGGCCGAGAGGGGCAGCGCCGCTTTGCCTCGCAAGCCGAGCTGGACGCGTTCCTTGCAGAACGGGAGGCTGCGCTTGCCGTACCGTCCTGAGCATCTGGCGCACTTCCCGACGCTCGCTGCGATGCGGCCGCCGCGTGCGACGGTCGCGCTGGCATGGATGATCGCGCTCTCCATCGCGCTTTCCGCTGTCATCATGGTCTATGTGCCGTGGGTGCAGACCGCGATCGGCGATGGCCAGGTGGCGGCGCTAGACCCGGGTGATCGTGCGCAGGACGTGACGGCGCTGGTCGGCGGCCGCGTCGAGCGCTGGTATGTCAATGATGGCCAGGCGGTCGAACGTGGCCAGCCGATTGCGCGCGTCGTCGATGTCGATCCCAATCTGCTCTCGCGCCTCGCCGCCGAGCGCGCGCAGGTGCAGGCCGAGATCGCCGCCGTGCAACAGGGGCAGGCGGTGGCGGGGATCGACGTTCGCCGCGCGGGTCAGCTGCTGGCCGAAGGGCTCGCGGCGCGACGTGATCTGGAGCTCGCGCAGATCAAGGTCGCCGATTCCGCGGCGAAGCTGGCAGAATCGCGGGCCAAGTTGAACCGCATCGATGTTCAGCTCAATCGCCAGTCCGCACAGCTCGTCCGCGCGCCGCGCGATGGGCGCATCCAGAGCATCAACGCGGCGGCGGGCGGCGCGCTGATCTCTGCGGGTACGGTGCTGGCGGTCGTCGCGCCCGAGCGCGTCGAGCGCGCGGTCGAGCTGTACGTCGATGGTCGCGACGTGGCGCTGGTCAGGATCGGCCAGCGCGTCCGGCTGGAGTTCGAGGGCTGGCCCGCCATCCAGTTCAGCGGCTGGCCGTCGGTGGCGCAGGGGCTGTTCGACGGCCGCGTGCGCAACGTCGATCCGACGGCGAGCGCGACCGGGCTGTTCCGCGTGCTGGTCGAGCCGATGCCGGGCAAGCCTGCGTGGCCGGACCAGCGCTTCACGCGGCTGGGCGCCAAGGTGCGTGGCTGGGTGCAGATGGAAACCGTGTCGGTCGGGTACGAGCTCTGGCGGCAGTTGAACGATTTCCCGCTGGAGTTCGGGCAGGGCCAGGGCGTCGCCACGAACGGTGCGCCGAAGGAAGACGATTCGATCGTCCGCAAGGCAGGCAAGCCGAAGTGATTGGCCGATTACTGCTTGGTTTGTTGCTGCTTTGGCCCGTCCAGGCACTCGCCCAGCCGGCGAGCCCGCTGACGCTCGACGAGGTGCTGCGCTCGTCGGCGACGCATGCGCCGCAGATCATCGAGGCGCTCACCCGCGTCCGCCAGGCGGAGGGTCGCGCGTTAGCGGCGGAAGGCGCATTCGACACGGTGTTCGATGTCGATGCGCAAAGCCGCGTCGTAGGCTATTACGACGGCACCTATGCCGAAGGCCGCGCCACCCGCCCGCTGACCGGCAACGGCGGCCAGCTCTACGGCGGGTATCGCGTGTCGCGCGGCACGTTCCCGATCTACGAGGATAAGTCGTACACCGATCGGCTCGGCGAGCTGAAGGTGGGCGGGCTCTTCGCGCTGCTGCGTGATCGCGCGATCGACGAGCGGCGCGGGCGCACCGCGATTGCCGCGCGCGACATCGACGTGGCGCGGCTCGATCGCGAGATGGTGGCGATCGGGGTTCAGGCGCGCGCGATCGCCGCGTACCAGAATTGGGCCGCGGCCGGGTTGCGGTTGCGCGTGTACCGGTCTCTGCTCGGTCTCGCGGAGACGCGGCGGGGCGGCATCGCGCGGCAAGTGCAGCTCGGCGCGCGACCGACCATCCTGCTGACCGAGACCGATCAGAACATCGTTCGGCGTCGCACGCTGGTGGTGCGCGCGGAGCAGGAATTCGCCGCCGCGGCCAATGCGCTGTCGTTCTTCTATCGCGACAATGAAGGTGAGCGCGTGTCGCCCGATGCCGAGCGGCTGCCGGCGTCGTTTCCGGCATTCCGGTTGCGGCGCCCGGGCGATCCCACCAATCGACCCGACATCCTGTCGCTCGGCGCGCGCCTCGAGCAGTCCGAGTTGCGGCTCGCGCTGGCCGAGAACGATCTGAAGCCACGCCTCGATCTGCGCGGCGAGCTTTCCTACGATCTGGGGCCGACGGGGCTGGGCGGACGGTCGCGCGACGGCGAGGAAGCAATCGTGGGCGTGCGGCTGTCGATGCCGCTGCAACGCCGCCAGGCCAAGGGCCGCATTGCCGAGGCACGCGCCGAGATCGACGGGCTGCAGACCCGCCAGCAGCTCGTGCGGGACCAGATCATGGTGGAGGTGAACGGCATCGTCATCGCGGTGGACGGCGCGGAGAAAACCGCGGTGCTGGCGGCCGAGGAAGCCGACCTTGCCGACCGGATGGCCGCGGCCGAGCGGCGCCGCTTCGAACTTGGTGCGAGCGACTTCTTCCTGCTCAACCTACGCGAGGAGGCAGCCACCGATGCGCGGGTCCGCCTGATCGAAGCGCAGACGCGCGCGGCGCTGGCGGCTGCGGATCTGGCGGGGGCGACGGCCGATCGGCAGTCGCTCGGGCTTGGCGATCAGCTGCTGCCTTGAGTCCAGCCCAGCTGCGCCGGCATTGAGCGCAGCCACGCCGATCCCCTAGCCGCCCGGCCACTTCGCGCCTATCACCATGCGCAAAGGAGAGCTGACCGATGAAACTTGCGAGCCTGAAACATGGCCGGGACGGCAAGCTCGTCGTGGTCTCGAACGATCTCGCCTGGTGCGCCGACGCCACGCATATCGCGCCCACGCTGCAAGCCGCGCTCGACGATTGGGATCGGCTGTCGCTCGATCTCGAGAACCTCTCGACCGATCTGGCGCACGAGGTGATCCCGCGCGAGCGCTTCCACGAACATGACGCCGCCTCGCCGCTGCCGCGGGCGTACCAATGGGCCGATGGGTCGGCATATGTGAACCATGTCGCTTTGGTGCGGCAGGCGCGCGCCGCTGAGATGCCCGACAGTTTCTGGCACGATCCGCTGATGTATCAGGGCGGATCCGATGGCTTTCTGGCGCCGCGCGATCCGATCCCGCTCGCCGACGAAAGCTGGGGCTGCGATCTCGAGGCCGAAGTGGTGGTCGTCACCGGCGACGTGCCGCAGGGCGCCAGCCGCGAGGAAGCGCTGGCGGCGATCCGGCTCGTCGGCCTCACCAACGATGTGTCGCTGCGTAACCTGATCCCCGGTGAACTTGGCAAGGGCTTCGGCTTCTTCCAGTCGAAGCCGGCATCGGCCTTCTCGCCAGTGTTCGTGACGCCAGATGCTCTGGGCGACTGGTGGCAGGACGGCAAGCTGCACCGCAAGCTGATGGTCGATCTCAACGGCCAGCCGTTCGGCCGTGCCGAGGCGGGCGAGGACATGACGTTCGATTTCGGCACGCTGATCGCGCATGCCGCGAAGACGCGCGGGTTAGGTGCGGGCACGATCGTCGGCTCGGGCACCGTTTCGAACCGCGACGCCGATGGCGGGCCGGGCAAGCCGATCGCTGAAGGAGGCGTGGGCTATTCGTGCATCGCCGAAGTGCGGACGATCGAGACGATCGCGGGCGGCAATCCGGTGACGCCGTTCCTCAAGGCCGGCGATACCGTGCGGATCTGGGCGGAAGACGATCGCCACCACCCGATCTTCGGGGTGATCGAGCAAGTTGTGGGTGGCTGACGCATTTTAGCCCCTCCCCTTCAGGGAAGGGGGACGTTACTGCGGTAGCTCCACCCGCCGAGCGTCCCCCGCCGGATCGCTGATCGCAAGCATCCGCGCGATCGCGACTGGCTTGTCGGGATCGCCCTGATGCGCATCGATGTCGATCGTCACCGCGCGCCGTCCGACCCGGCGCGGGACGACGCGGGCAACCAGCGGGCGATCGGCGCGGGCCGGGGCGAGGAAGCGGATCTCGATGTCAAGCGGCCGGAACGCCGCG
The DNA here is from genome assembly GCF_020866845.1 of Sphingomonas radiodurans. Lineage (NCBI taxonomy): Bacteria > Pseudomonadati > Pseudomonadota > Alphaproteobacteria > Sphingomonadales > Sphingomonadaceae > Sphingomonas > Sphingomonas radiodurans. Next base: position 1,607,564 of record NZ_CP086594.1, on the reverse strand, counting down.
TCGATTGATGCGACCGCAGCCTGTTCGAGCAGCGCCGCGATCACGCCGCCGTGGAACGCGGGCAGCGGCGCGCCGACATGCTCGGGCCGCGGCGCCATAGTGACGCCATTGGCGGTCGGGACCGCATCGAGATACGCGGTAAAGCTCGCGGCATCGGACGGCGGCAGGATAGCTGTGCGCCGCTCGAGCCCTTCGGTGCCGCCACCCGGCATCGCGCCGACCAGATAGCGCGCCGTCACCGCACCGACCGGCATCCCGTCCGCAGTCAGCCGGCCCCGCGTGAGCGCAAGGCCGCCCTCGCGGAACACGTCGTCGATCGCGCAGTCGAGCGGCCCTGCCGGCAGCGGGCCGAACCAGTCGACTCGTAAGTCGAGCGTCATCATCGGCGTCGGCTGCGACAGGCTGGCGAACACGCCGCTCGCGGTCGCCTGATCGGCGAGCACGAGCGCGGCGCCGCGCGATACTCGGCCGGCAGCGTCACGCACCGCCGGGAGCGCGACGTCGAGCGACGTGACGATCGGCCCGCCCAGCGCCGCACGCTGTGTCATGCCGAGGGCGGCGCAGGCCGGGATCGTCCGCAAATGCTCGTTCGCATCGCTGCCGGGAAAGCCCGGATACAGTTGCTCGGGATCGGCGCGGCTCACTTGGTGCGATACCGGATCGGCAGGCGTTTCATCCCGCTGACGAAGCTAGCGCGCGTCCAGGCCGGGTCGCCGGCAAGCTCAAAATCGTCGAACCGCGCGAGCAACTCCTCGAACAGGATGCGCATCTCCATCTTCGCGAGATGCTGGCCCAGGCACAGATGCGGGCCATAACCAAAGGCGAGATGCTGCTTTGCGTTGGCACGATCGACGCGGAACGCGAATGGACCCTCAAACATCGCCGCGTCGCGATTGGCGGACGGGTAGGCCATCACCAGCCCGTCGCCCGCCTTGATCGCCATGCCGGCGACATCCGCATCGACCGCGGCGGTGCGGAAGAAATGCTTCACCGGGCTCGCCCAGCGGATCATCTCGTCGATCGCATTGGGCAGCAGCGACGGATCGTCGCGCAGCTTCTTCATCTCGGCGGGGTTGCGGATCAGTTCGAGGAGCCCGGCCGACGACGAGGAGCTCGTCGTGTCGTGTCCGGCGGCGGCGATGATGAGATAATAGCTCATCGCCTCCATATTCCCCATCGGCGATCCATCGGTGAGCGTCGCATTGGCGATGATCGTCGACACGTCCTCGCGCGGATTGATCTTGCGGTCCGCCGTGATACGGTCGCACCAGGCGTTGAATTCGGCGATGGTGGCGAACAGCCCGCCCATCTCCTCGGGGCGCATGTGATCGAAATCCTGCGCGCCGAACACTTCCTGCGTGATCTTCATCAGGAACGTCTCGTCCTCGCGCGGCACGCCGAGCGTGAGCATGATGACGCGCAGCGGGAACCACACCGCGACCTCGGCCGCGAAATCGCATTGCCCGCCGAGCGCCGCCATATGCTCGACGCTCTCCTTGGCCAGCGCGCGGATGTCATCCTCCAACTGGCGCATGTGCTTGGCGGAGAAATAGGCCTGCGTCATCGCACGGAAATGGCGGTGATCGGGATTGTCCATGCTGACGAGGTTGCGCGTCAGCTTGTCGCTGCCGCCGGTCAGCGCCTTCACGCGCTCCTCGTCGGCGATCGAGCTCAGCGTCAGCCGCGGATCGTTGAGGAACGTGTCGGTGTCGAGCTCGACGCGCTTGATGTCGGCGTGCCGCGCCACGGTCCAGAACGGGCGATAGCCTTCGGGCTCGCACCAATAGACCGGTGCCTCTTCGCGCAGATGCTTGAAGATCGCGTGATAGCGTTCCTCATTGGCATAGCTGTCGGGATCGACGATCGCGGCGTCGAACGCAGCCTTGTCGGTCGGCGCGGGGACGTTCGGCGTCAGGCCGATTTCGGGTTCGGGGGCAAGCGCAGCGGTGGCCATGGTCGATCTCTCCGTCGGGCCGGTCGATGCCGGTTCGGGCGGACGTTAAGCCGATCGCTTTATCAATGGAAGTCGTGGCTGCGGATCGGGATCACATCCTCGGGCTTGTCGCGGAAATGGTAATCGGTGCGCCCCTTCTGCTTCCAGCCCGGATCGCCGCGATCGGGCGCGCCGGGGTGCGTCGCACCGTCGCCGCGCGCGACCAGTGACGGCAGGTCGATCTCGCCGACCTCGCGCAGCATCCACGTGAGGTCGGTGATCAGATCCGCGACGACATGGATCACGATCCCTTCCTTCTGCACGCGGCCCTTGATGCTGACCATCGCCGACGACATCACCGTGCGGCGCTGCGCCTCGAACCGGTCGGGCCACAATATGCCGTTGGCGATCCCCGTCTCGTCCTCGATCGTGATGAAGAGGACGCCCTTGGCACTGCCCGGCCGCTGGCGGACGAGGATGATCCCGGCAACCTCGATCTTGGTGCCTTCTTTGATCGTCTTCAGGTCGCCGCACGGCACCATGCGGCGCGCCTTCAGCCGATCGCGCAGGAAGGTGAGCGGGTGTTCGCGCAACGTGAGCTGGGTGGCGCGATAATCCTCGACGACCTCGCGCCCGGCGGTGAGTGCGCGCAGGTGGACGGGCTCTTCCTTCGTCTCGATCGCGGCGAGCAACGGCAGCGGCGTGTCGCCGAGCCCGCGGATCGCCCATAACGCCTGCCGCCGATCGAGCCCCATGTCCGCGAACGCATCGGCCTTGGCAAGCTTTTCCAGCGCAGCGAGCGGCACGCCCGAGCGGCGCCACACGTCCTCGACCGAGGTAAACGGGCGCGCCGCGCGCGCGGTGAGGATCTTGCCGGCGTCCGCCGCCGACAGCCCGTGGACGATGCGCAGGCCGAGGCGGAGGGGGTAGAGCTGAATCTCCCTCTCTCCGCTCGCGGGGAGAGGGCAGGGGAGAGGGGCAGTGTAGGAGGCGTGGCATACTGCCCCTCTCCCGACCTCGCCTTCGGCTCGGCCACCCTCTCCCCGCAAGCGGGGAGAGGGAGATAAGACGCTCGTATCCCATTCGCTCGCCATCACACACACCGGCAGCACGTCCACCCCATGTTCGCGCGCGTCGCGCACGATCTGCGCCGGCGCGTAGAACCCCATCGGCTGCGCGTTCAGCAGCGCGGCGCAGAACACGTCGGGATGGTGGCATTTCATCCATGACGAAGCGTAAGCGATCTTGGCGAAGCTCGCCGCGTGGCTCTCGGGAAAGCCGTAGCTGCCGAAGCCCTCGATCTGCTTCACCAGCCGCTCGGCGAACGCCTGGCTGATGCCGTTGCCCAGCATCCCGCCGATCAACTTCTCGCGAAATTCGCCGACCCCGCCGGTCATCTTGAACGTCGCCATCGCGCGGCGCAGCAGATCCGCCTCGCCCGGCGTGAAGCCAGCGCCGATGATCGCCACCTGCATCGCCTGTTCCTGGAACAGCGGCACGCCGAGCGTCTTTTCCAGCACCGCACGCAGCGCGTCGTTGGGATATTCTACCTTCTCGCGCCCTTCGCGGCGCTTGAGATACGGATGCACCATGTCGCCCTGGATCGGGCCGGGGCGGACGATCGCGACTTGGATCGCGATATCGTAGAAATTCTTCGGCTTCATCCGCGGCAGCATGCTCATCTGTGCGCGGCTCTCGATCTGGAACACGCCAAGCGTGTCGGCGCGGCGCATCATCTCGAACGTCGGCTCGTCCTCGTCCTGCATCTCGTCGCTCGCCATCGTGAGTGCGACGCCCTTGTGCTTAGCCAGCAGATTAAACGCGCGCCGCATGCAGCCGAGCATGCCCAGCCCGAGGATATCGACCTTCATGAAGCCGAGTTCCTCGATATCCTCCTTCTCCCATTCGATGACGTGGCGCAGCTCCATCGCGGCCGGCTCGATTGGCACCAGGTCGTGCAGCGGTTCGCGCGTCAGCACGAAGCCACCCGGGTGTTGCGACAGATGCCGCGGCGTCCCGATCAGCTCGCGCGCCAGTTCGAGTGCGAGCGCGAGCCGCGGTTCGCTCGCGTCGAGGTTGAGCGCTTCGACATGCGCTTGCGGCACACCCTCGTTCGACCAGCCCCACACTTGCCCGGCCAGCGCACCCGTCATGTCCTCGGGCAGGCCGAGCACCTTGCCCACCTCGCGGATCGCGCCGCGCGTGCGGAAGCGGCTGACCACCGCAGTCAGCGCGGCATGGTCGCGACCGTAGGTTTCGTAGATCCATTGGATCACTTCCTCGCGCCGCTCGTGCTCGAAATCGATGTCGATATCGGGCGGCTCGCGGCGCTCCTCGGAGACGAAGCGCTCGAACAATAGCTGGTGCTTGACCGGATCGATCGAAGTGATGCCGAGCACGAAGCAGATCACCGAATTGGCCGCCGAGCCGCGCCCCTGGCACAGGATTTCGATCGAGCGCGCGTAGCTGACGATCGAATTCACCGTCAGGAAGTACGGCGCATAGCCCATCTTGCCGACGAGCGTCAGCTCGTGCTCGAGCAGCTTGGTATAGGCCGGCGGCGGCGGGGCGCCGGCGAACCGGTCGGCGAGGGCATTGCGGGCCAGCCGCTCCAGCGCTTGCTGCGCGCTGCGACCGGACATGATGATCTCGTCAGGATATTGATAGTCGAGGTCGCGCAACGAAAAGGTGCAGCGCTCGACGATCGCCTCGACCGCGGTGAGCGCCTGGGGATAGTCGGCGAAGCGGCGCGCCATGTCGTCGGGCGGCTGGAGGTGGCGGTCGGCGTGGCGCTCGCGGCGGAAGCCGAGTTCGTCGATCGTGCATTTCTCCCGGATCGCGGTGACGACGTCCTGCAGCATCCGGCGATCGGGCGTGTGGTAGAGCACGTCGCCAGTGACGAGCGGGGTCAGCCCATGCGCCTCGGCCGCCCGCGCGGTCTCGTCGAGCCGCAGGCGCTCGCCGGGTCGGCGCCAGGGCGTCAGGCAGACATGGCCGCGCATCCCGAAGATCTCGGCGGTGGCGGCGAGCGCGCTGGCGTCGGCGCCGCCGCGCCCCGGCACCAGCGCCGCGACCAGCCCGTCGGCATGGCTTGCGACATCCTCCCAATGCAGGAAGCACTGCCCTTTCTCACCGGCCTTCGCATCCGCGCGCGCCTTGCCGCGCGTCAGCAGCCGGGTAAGCCGGCTCCATGCTGCACGATCCTCGGGCCATACGAGTAGCGATTCGCCAGTGACGAGATCGAGCCGGCAGCCGGGGATCGAGCGGATGACGAGACCGTATTTCTTCTTGAGCTGATCGCAGGCGTAGAGCGCGCGCACGACGCCGGCGACCGAATTGCGATCGACGATGCCGAGCGCTGGCATCTCCATCAGCGCCGCAGTGGTGAACAATTCCTCGCACGACGATGCGCCGCGCAGGAACGAGAAATGCGTCGTCACCTGAAGCTCGCTGTACGTCATCGACGACGCTGCACGAAATGACTATATGAAATGGTCAGTTCAGGAGAATGGCCATGACCAAGATGGTCCCGGCGACCGAGTTCAAGGCAAAATGCCTCGCGCTGATCGACGAGATGGAGCGCAGCGGCGAGCCGCTGACGATCACGCGCCGCGGCAAGCCGTCGCTGACGCTCACCGCGCAGCGCGCTCAGAAGCCGGACAAACAGAGCATTTTCGGCTGTATGAAGGGGACGTTTACCGTGCCTGACGACGTTGATCTTACTCAGCCCATCGACCCTGACTGGGAAGCGAAATGGGAGGCTAAATGGGATCGGCTCGGCTTGCCCGTGCGTGGCAATCCGGACGATCGATGATCCTGCTCGACACGCATGTCGTGCTGTGGATGGTTGGCGATAGTTCACGTCTTGGACAGGCGGCACGGCAAGTGATCGCGGCCGATGTCGAACGCCGGGTGTCGGCGATGGTCTCGTGGGAGATCGCCATGGTCGCGGACAAGAAGGGGTTCGCCTTCCACAAGCCGCTCGCCGAATGGCTCGCGGATAGCTTTCGGATCATCGATGCGTACGAGGTAGCGGTCAGCGGTGCGATCGCAACCGATGCGGGCCGCCTGCGTGACGGAATCCACGGCGACCCATGCGACCGGATCATGATCGCCACTGCCCGTGCGCTCGGCTGCGCGCTCGTTACCGCGGACGAGAAGATCCTCGATTACGCGGCAAAGGGCCACCTCACGGCAATCGACGCGCGGCGCTGAGCGGCAATACTCTGCAGTAGTAAGGGAGCTAAGGCCCGTCCGATCACGCAAACGTGCCATGCACATACCAGCTCAGATCGCCCGTTTCGGCGCGCAGGCCGTCGCCGCGGCGGAATAGCCAGAAGCGGCGGCCTTCCTGGTCCTCGACGCGGAAATAATCGCGCACCGCATCGCGCTCGCCGGTCCGGCGCCACCATTCGCCGGTGATCCGCTCGGGCCCGTCGGCAAAGGTCACGGTGTGGAGCCGCCCGCGCCAGGTGAAGCGGCGCGGCGCATGGTCGGGCATTTCGGCCATCACGTGATCGACCGGCTCGGGCCGGCGCAGCAGCCGTGCCGGGCGGGGCCAGCGCGGGTGCCAGGGGTGATCGGGCGCGCGCAGATCGAGCCGGCGCACGTCGTCCGGCTTTAGCCGCAGCGCGCCAGCACTGACTGAATCGAGCGGGGGGAGGGGCGCGACCGAGCGTTCGGGCACGTCGCTTTCGACCGGCTGATGGCGCCACAGGCGTGATGGCCCGATGCGGTTGGCGAGCGTATCGACCAGCGGCGCAAGATCGGGTGTCGTCTCCTCTGCCGCCAGCGCGGCGCCGAGCGTTTCGGGGCCCAGCGGATCGGCGCGCACGAGATGCAGCGCCAGCGCGTCGATGCCATAGCCCGGATCGATCTCCTCGATGCGCCGCGCGATCAGCCGCAACAGATGCGCCGGATCGCGGCTCGCGCGGGCGAGGCCGATGCGGATCACCTGGTCGGTCGAATCGACGCGCGCTGCGACGAAGGCGAGCGCGCGGGCGCCGCTCCCCGCCTTGGCGAGCGCGTCGGTCAGTTCGCCGACGAGGCCCGCCAGCCAATGCTCGATCGCTTCTGCCGTGGCGATCGGCTCCGCAAAGCGCCGCGTCACCGCGATCGGCTGCACCGGAATGACGGGATCGAGCGGCTCGGGCGCAGCGCCGGTCACCTGGTCGAGCCGGCGCGCGATGGCGGGGCCGAAACGGCGGACGAGCGGCGCGCGCGGCATTGCCTGCAGCGCGCCGATCGTATCGACGCCGAGCCGAGCGAGCAGTTCGAGCGCGGCCTCGTCGAGCCGCAGCGCCGAGACGGGCAGCGCGGCAAGCGCGTCATGGTGCCCGCCGGGCGGCACGACCAGCGCGGTCTCGCGCTGCCGTGCCAGCGCCCAGGCGGCGCCGGGGGTGTCGGCGATCGCAATCTGCGCCGCAACGCCGAGCCGAGCGAGCACCCGCAGCAACCGCCGCACCAGCGCCTCCTCGCCGCCATGGAGGTGTGCGGTGCCGGTGATGTCGAGGAACAGCCCATCAGCGTCCGAAATGGCGACCACCGGGCACCAGCGCCGCGCGAGCGCAATCGCCAGCCGCTCGAGATCGGCGCGGTCGCCGGCGGGATCGGCGTCGCGCACGTCGACGTCGGGCACCGCAGCGCGCGCTTGCGTCAGCGCCATCCCGGGCGCGAGACCGAGCGCGCTCGCGGCGGGGCACGCCGCGGCGATCTCGATCCGGCTGCCGATCTTGTGGACAGTGACGAGCGGCGGGGGGGCAGGTGATGGGAGGTGGTGCGCACCCTGCCGCCGTTCGTCCCGAGCATCGTCGAGGGACCTGGTGCGCGACGCAGTTGGCACGCGGGTTTTCGGCTGCGCTCGGACGGTGTCTCGACTTTGCTCGACACGAACGGTGGTTGGTTTGGCAGCGCGCTCATGAACGGGAGCGGGAAGGCGGACGACGTTTGCGGCCGGCTCGCACGTTCGCGCGACCGTGCCCGACAGGCTGCGTCCGGTATTGAAGAACGCTCCTCCATTGGGCACCGCCGCACCGGCATCGTTCGACCCCGCCCGCGCGTGCTTGTCCGGCCGCGCCCCTTCGCCGCGCGAGCGTACGGAAGGCGTGGCGTTCCACCGCGCCAGTGCCTTGGCGGCACGGTCATCGGCATTGGGATCGAGCCCGTCGAACCCGCGCCAGCGCTTTCCCGGCGCATCCTCGGGATCGGGACGCGACGGCAGCGTGGTCGGCATGACGCGCGCGCCTTCGTCGGGCGGCATCGCGCGGAACGGATGGTCCGCCGCTTCGCTGCGCCGGCCCATCTCGCGCATCGGCGGCCGTTGGTGCGCCGGCATCGCTTCGATGCGGTGCGCGACCTCCGCGCGGCTCGATTGCGACCAGGGCTTCTCGTCCGGTGCCGCCGCATCGCCGCGCGCCCAGCGTGCGCCGGGGCGCCAGCCGGTGTTCCTCGGCGCATCGCACTGCAACGCGCGCTCGCCAGCCGCGGCGGCGGTCAGCGGCGCGAGGTCCAGCGGCGTATCAAGCCGCGGCGGTGCGCGGCGACGCTCGGCCCGACGCACGCGATCGATCGCCCAGTGCGGCAGGTAGAGCGAGACGACCCGTGTCATCGCAAGCCTCCATCAACATTTCAAAAGGTTCGCCGCCGCGCTGGCGTGTCAGGCCGACGTTCCAGCGCGCGCGGCCGATACCGCCCATGCGCAGCCGCGCCGACGGCGCCGAGGCGACGCGCCAGCGGGTCAATGCGGCAGATGGCATGCCGAGCGGATCGACCCCCTCGCGCGCGTGACGCCGCATCAGCAGCGCGATCGTGCGCCCGCCCTCGGCGGCGAGCTGCAGCCGGCGAGTGGAGGCCATGCCGGCGCGCTTCACCTCGCCGATCACCGCGCCCAGCCCGCGGTGGCGCAGCCCTTCCTCCATCAGCGCGAGCAATTCGGCATCGTCGCGTGCCTCGGCATAGAGCACGCGCTCAGGCGCCAATCCTGCTTGATAAAGTCCTGGCGCAAACAGGTCGCGTCGTCGCACCACCCACAGCACCGGCCCCCAGGCGCGCGCCGCGATGCCGGCGATGAACAAGGTGGCAGCAGCATCGTCGCCGAGCCCGGCCGTGCCCGCCGCTACCTCGTGCAGCGCGTCGAGTCGCAGCCCGCCATCGGCCAGCCCGGCGTCGAACGCAGGGATCCCGAACGGCAGCGTCTCGCGCCGCTGATGCCCGTCGCCCTCAATGGCGCGGAGCGTTTCACGCAGCTCGGCAATGATGGCAGGGGATGGCACAGACACGACTCGACAAGAAGGATGTTCCTATTTTGTTCCTTATCTCGACTGAGTCAATCGTGCGACTCGCAGCGACGGAGCGGAGTTGGTCTCAAGTGAAACCATCACTAGCGCGCCCGTTTGAAATTTAATAACAAGGCGCTTGAGGGCGTGTTCGTGCGTTTTGTCGACACGTTGCAAACCGGAGAGACCATGGCGGACGCCGCCCGCAGCAATTTGCCACCGCTCGCGCTGCATGTGCCCGAGCCCAAATATCGCCCCGGCGACACGGTCGATTTTAGCGACGTCGAGGTGCCGCCCGCCGGTTCCGCGCGGCGGCCCGACACGGCCGAGGATGCGCGCAACTTCACCGATCTCGTCTATACGATGGTCCGCGTGCTCGACGACGAGAACCGCGCGGTCGGCCCATGGGATCCCAAGCTCTCGCCCGACACGCTGCGGCGCATGCTGCGCCACATGGCGACGGTGCGCGCGTTCGACGAACGCATGTTCCGCGCGCAGCGGCAGGGCAAGACCAGCTTCTACATGAAGTCGATGGGCGAGGAGGCGGTCGCGGTGCCGCAGGCCTATGCGCTCGATGCCGACGACATGTGTTTCCCGTCGTATCGCCAGCAGGGCCTGCTGATCGCGCGCGGCTGCCCGATGGTCGACATGATGAACCAGATCTATTCGAACCGGGGCGACAAGCTGCAGGGCAAGCAGCTGCCGATCATGTATTCGGAGAAGCGCTTCGGTTTCTTCTCGATCTCGGGCAATCTGGCGACGCAATATCCGCAGGCGGTCGGCTGGGCGATGGCCTCTGCGTCGCGTGGCGACACGCGGATCGCCGCGACGTGGTGCGGCGAGGGATCGACCGCGGAGGGCGATTTCCATTCCGCGTTGACCTTCGCCACCGTCTATCGCGCGCCGGTGATCTTTAACGTCGTCAACAATCAATGGGCGATCTCCAGCTTCTCGGGCTTCGCCGGCGCCGAAGCGACGACCTTTGCGGCACGCGCGGTGGGCTATGGCATTGCCGGCCTTCGGGTTGACGGCAATGACGCGCTCGCCGTGTACGCCGCGACGTTATGGGCCGCCGAGCGCGCGCGCACCAACGCCGGACCAACGCTGATCGAGCATTTCACCTATCGCGCCGAGGGCCATTCGACCTCCGATGATCCGACGCAATATCGCTCCGCCGGGGAGCCGACCGCCTGGCCGCTCGGCGATCCGATCCGGCGGCTGAAGGATCACCTGATCACGCTGGGCGAATGGAGCGAGGAGCGGCAGGCGGCAATGGACAAGGATGTCGCCGACGAAGTGAAGGCGGCGCAGAAGGAGGCCGAGAAGAACGGCATCCTCGGCCACGGCCTGCTCCAGTCGCTCGATACGCTGTTCGACGGCGTGTTCGAGGAAATGCCGTGGCATTTGCGCGAGCAGCGCGCGCAGATGCTGGCGGAAGAGACCGAAAGCGGCCGGCCATGGGATCGCAAGAAGTGAGTGGTTGCTTCAAACCTTCTCCCCTTGTGGGAGAAGGATACCGAAGCTTGGCGACGCAGTCGCCTAGCGTAGGTTGGATGAGGGGTGAGCGGCGCCGCGCGCCGCGCGACCGCGGCGCGGTCGCTCCCCTCACCCTCCCACTGCCTTCGGCAGCGGGCCCCTCCCTCTCCCACCCCATCCTGTCATTTGGGGGGAGAGGGTAATGAGTGACGCAATGACCGACACAGACTCCGAAACGACCCGCATGAACATGATCCAGGCGATCAATTCCGCCATGGACGTGATGATGGCGCGCGATCCCGGCGTGATCGTGATGGGCGAGGACGTCGGCTATTTCGGCGGTGTGTTCCGCGCTACCGCGGGGCTGCAGGCGAAATACGGCAAGACGCGCGTGTTCGACACGCCGATCACCGAGATCGGCATCATCGGCGTGTCGATCGGCATGGGCGCTTATGGCTTGCGCCCCGTGCCCGAGATCCAGTTCGCGGATTATATCTACCCCGCGCTCGACCAGCTCGTCAGCGAGGCTGCGCGGCTGCGCTATCGTTCGGACGGCGAATTCACCGCGCCGATCACGGTGCGCTCGCCGTTCGGCGGCGGTATCTTCGGCGGGCAGACGCATTCGCAATCGCCCGAGGGCATCTTCACGCACGTATCTGGGCTGAAGACGGTAATCCCCTCGACGCCGTACGACGCCAAGGGGCTGCTGATCGCCGCGATCGAGGACAATGATCCGACGATCTTCTTCGAGCCCAAGCGGATCTACAACGGACCGTTCAACGGCAATTGGGATGCCCCCGCGGCGAACTGGTCGAAGCACCCGGCCGGCGAGGTACCGACGGGCTATTACAAGATCCCGCTCGGCAAGGCCGCAGTGGTGCGCAGCGGCGAGGCGGTGACGATGCTCGCCTATGGCACGATGGTGCACGTCTGCCTGCAGGTCGTCGCGGACACCGGCATCGACGCCGAGATCATCGATCTGCGCACGCTCGTGCCGCTCGACATCGAGGCGATCGAGGAAAGCGTGAAGAAGACCGGTCGGTGCCTGATCGTGCACGAGGCGACGCGCACCGGCGGCTTCGGCGCGGAGCTTTCGGCGCTGGTGCAGGAGCGCTGCTTCTACCATCTCGAGGCGCCGGTGGAGCGCGTGACGGGCTTCGACACACCGTATCCCCACAGCCTGGAATGGGCCTATTTCCCCGGCCCCGTGCGCATCGGCATGGCGCTCAAGAAGATTCTGAAGGACTAATCGGCGATGGCGCGTTTCACCTTCAAGCTGCCGGACATCGGCGAAGGCATTGCCGAGGCCGAGATCGTCGGCTGGCACGTGCGCGTGGGCGATCGGGTCGAGGAAGACCAGAACATCGCCGACATGATGACCGACAAGGCGACGGTCGAGATCGAATCGCCGGTGTCGGGCATTGTGGTCGAGGTAGCCGGCGAGGTCGGCGATCAGATCGCGATCGGCGGGATGCTGGTGGTGATCGAGACCGATGCGTTGGACGAGGTGGAGGAAAAGCTTGGCGGCGAGGAAGCGGCCGAGACCTACGAGGCCGAAAATCCAGGCGTGGAAGAGACGATCCTCCCCGGCACGGGGAGGGGGACCGCCGGCGAAGCCGGTGGTGGAGGGGGATCGCCGCTGGGCGAAGCGCCTGTGGAAGCCCCCCTCCACCAGCCTGCGGCTGGTCCCCCTCCCCGTGCCGGGGAGGATCGTCAGGTTCTCGCCTCCCCCGCGGTCCGCGCCCGCGCGCAGGATCTCGGCGTCGACCTGAGCCAAGTGAAAATCGCCGAAGGCGACCGTATCCGCCACGCCGATCTCGACGCATATCTCCGCTACGCCGACGGCCAGGGCTATCATGCCCCGCACGCCAGCCGCGCGCGGCCGGACGAGGCGGTCAAGGTCATCGGGATGCGTCGCCGCATCGCCGAGAACATGGCCGCGTCGAAGCGCAACATTCCGCACTTCACCTATGTCGACGAGATCGACGTGACCGCGCTCGAGGATGTGCGCGCCGATCTCAACGCCAATCGCGGCGTCCGGCCGAAGCTGACGATGCTGCCGTTCCTGATCGTCGCGATCTGCCGCACGTTGCCCGACTTCCCGATGCTTAACGCGCGTTACGACGATGAGGCGGGCGTGGTGACGCGCTCGGGACGCGTCCATCTCGGGATCGCGGCACAGACCGACGCTGGGCTGACGGTGCCCGTGATCCGCGATGCGCAGGACAAGAACGTCTGGCAGCTCGCAGCCGAAATCGGCCGACTGGCGGAAGCGGCCCGCACGCAGAAGCTCAAGCCCGAGGAGCTCGGCAACGGCACGATCACCGTCACCTCGCTTGGCCCGCTGGGTGGCATTGCGACGACGCCGGTCATCAACCGCCCCGAAGTGGCGATCATCGGCCCGAACAAGATCGTCGAGCGGCCGGTGTTCCGGGGCGACGATATCGTCCGCGCGAAGCTAATGAATCTGTCGATCAGCTGCGACCACCGAGTCGTCGATGGCTGGGACGCGGCAAGCTATGTCCAGGCGGTGCGCAAGCTGCTCGAAACGCCGGTGTTGCTGTTCGCCGACTGACGCAATTCCCCTCCCGCTCGCGGGAGGGGAGAAGGTTTCGCTACACCCGCCGCCCGGTGAACAGCTGCACCAGCCCAACGATCAGCGCGATCACCAGCAGGATGTGGATCAACCCGCCGGCGACGTTCAGGCCAAAACCAAGCAGCCAGAGGACCACGAGGATCACGACGATGGTCCACAACATGGCAATATTCTCCTTCACAGATACCCAATGAACGGAATCGTGAAGCAGCCGTTCCCCCCGGCACAGCAATGATTCGCGAAAGTCTATTTGGCGCGATCGATGCTATGGTCGTGTGTCGCCAAGCGACGCTCGTGACCATTGGGGATTAACTATGCACGATCATGCAAGAACCATCGGACTTTACGCATGATAACCCGTCGTCTCGGCCCGCATGATCTGCCGGCAATGCGTGCGCTCAACGCGTTGTTCCACGACGCGTTCGATCATGATCCGGCATTCGTCGCCGCTCCGCCGGACGATGCTTATCTCGCGACGTTGTTGGCCAAGCCGCATGTCTTCGTGCTTGTCGCGGAGCATGATGGAACGGTCGTCGGCGGGCTTGTCGCCCATGCGCTCGACAAGCACGAGCAGGCCCGCGTGGAAGTCTATATCTACGATCTCGCGGTCGCCGAGCACTACCGCCGCAAAGGCATCGCGACGGCGCTCATCGAGGCGTTGAAGCCACTCGCGCGTGCGGCGGGGGCAGAGGTAATCTTCGTCCAGGCCGATTATGGCGACGATGCCGCGATCGCGCTCTACACGAAGCTCGGCACGCGCGAGGACGTGATGCACTTCGATATCGCGGTCGACTGACACCGCGGGTTGCTGCGGCGCGTAAGGGATTGTGCCCGGGGGGCTGTCGTTCTATATCGCGAGCGCTTTCTCTTACATCGTTAGATGCAAGGGGTCGCGGGGCTCGCTCCGCGGCGGCAACGACCCGTGCATGGAGCATTGATGACGGACACTTCCGCGCTTACCCGATTGATCGAGCCCGAGGCGATTGCGCTCGGCTTCGATCTCGTGCGCGTGGCATTGTTCGGCAAGGGTGACGAGCGCACGCTGCAAGTGATGGCCGAGCGCCCCGACACGCGCCAGCTGACGATCGACGATTGTGCCGATCTGTCGCGCCGCATCTCGGATGTGTTCGATGCGCTCGAGGAGGCGGGTCGAGATCCGATCGAGGGCGCGTACCGACTCGAAGTGTCGAGCCCCGGCATCGATCGCCCGCTCACGCGGCTGTCGGATTACACCGACTGGCTGGGTCACGAGGCGAAGCTGACGCTCGACGCGCCGCTCGACGGGCAAAAGCAGTTCCGTGGTGAGATCGATAGCGTGGCGGGTGAGGACGTTGCGATCCGCAACCGCACCGGCAGCGTTGCCACCGTGCCGTTCGGCCGAATCGTCGATGCGAAGCTCGTGCTCACCGACAAGTTGATCGCCGCTACCGTCCCGCTCTCGCTCGAGGGCGCGGAAGAAGAAGAAATCGAAGCAGAGGAAACCGAGTAATGGCCACCGGCGTCACCGCGAACCGTGCGGAACTGATCGCGATTGCCAACAGCGTCGCTTCGGAAAAGATGATCGACAAGGCCATCGTCATCGAGGCGATGGAAGATGCGATTCAGCGCGCCGCGCGCACGCGCTACGGCCAGGAAATGGACATCCGCGCGAAGCTCGACGCGAGCAACGGCGATCTTCGCCTGTGGCGTGTCGTCGAGGTGGTCGAGGAAGTCGACGATCTCTACAAGCAGGTCGACGTGGCCGGCGCGCAGAAGCTCCAGGCGGGCGCGAAGGTCGGCGACTATCTCGTCGATCCGCTGCCACCGATCGAGTTCGGCCGCATCCAGGCGCAGGCCGCCAAGCAGACGATCTTCCAGAAGGTCCGCGATGCCGAACGCGAGCGCCAGTATGAGGAATTCAAGGATCGCGCCGGCGAGATCATCACCGGCGTCGTCAAGCGCGTCGAGTTCGGCCATGTCGTCGTTGATCTGGGCCGCGCCGAAGGCGTCATCCGCCGCGACGCGCAGATCCCGCGCGAAGTGGTGCGCGTCAACGATCGCATCCGCTCGCTGATCCTGAAGGTCGTGCGCGAGAACCGCGGCCCGCAGATCTTCCTCAGCCGCGCGCATCCCGATTTCATGAAGAAGCTGTTCGCGCAGGAAGTGCCCGAGATCTACGACGGCATCATCGAGATCAAGGCCGCCGCGCGTGACCCGGGCAGCCGCGCCAAGATCGGCGTCATCAGCCACGATTCGTCGATCGATCCGGTCGGCGCGTGCGTCGGCATGAAGGGCAGCCGCGTGCAGGCCGTCGTGCAGGAAATGCAGGGCGAGAAGATCGACATCATTCCCTGGTCGCCGGATATCGCGACCTTCGTCGTCAACGCGCTGCAGCCGGCCAACGTCAGCCGCGTGATCATCGACGAGGAAGAAGAGCGGATCGAAGTGGTCGTGCCCGACGACATGCTGTCGCTCGCCATCGGTCGCCGCGGCCAGAACGTGCGTCTCGCCTCGCAGCTGACCGCCAAGGCGATCGACATCATGACCGAGACTGATTCGAGCGAGAAGCGTCAGCTCGATTTCGTCACGCGGACCGAGATGTTCCAGAACGAGCTCGACGTCGACGAGACGCTCGCGCAGCTGCTGGTCGCCGAGGGCTTCACCGAGATGGAAGAGGTCGCCTATGTCGAGCTGGACGAACTCGCCGGGATCGAAGGCTTCGACGACGAACTGGCGAGCGAGCTGCAGAACCGCGCCGCCGAGGCGATCGACCGCCGCGAACAGGCCAACCGCGAGGCGCGCCAGGCGCTTGGCGTCGAGGACGCGCTCGCCGACCTGCCGCACCTGACCGAAGCGATGCTCGTCACGCTCGGCAAGGCGGGGATCCGCACGCTGGACGATCTCGCCGATCTCGCGACTGACGAGCTGATCGAGAAGAAGCGCGCCGAACCGCGCCGCCGCAACGAGGACGCACCCAAGCGCCCCGAACACAAGGGTGGCGTGCTCGGCCAATACGGTCTCACCGAGGAGCAGGGCAACGAGATCATCATGGCCGCCCGCGCGCACTGGTTCGACGAAGAGCCCGCGGCGGACGAGCCGGCAGCGGACGAGTCGGCAGCGGAAGAGTCTGCCGGCGAGGAATCGGACGCCTGATGCCGTTCGTCTCGATCAGGATATCGGGCTCCGCCTCGAAGGAGCAGAAGGCGGGGATCGTGGCTGACGTCACGTCCTCGCTCGTCACCCGGCTGGGCAAGAACCCGGCCGCGGTGCAGATCGTGATCGAGGAAGTGTCGACCGAGAATTACGGCGCCGGCGGCGTGCTGATCGTCGATCGCGACGCCCCGAAGGTGGCAAGCAACGAGGGAGACGCCCATGCGGAACCCTCGCAATGATTCGGTAGCGCCGCACTCATCCTGTTGTCTGCGTCACCCCGGCCTGGCGCGAGGGAACGCTCATGACTGAGCGCTCCTGCATCCTCACGCGCGCCGCCGCGCCGCCGGCCAATCTCGTCCGCCTTGTGCTCGCGCCCGATGGCCGGATCCTCCCCGATGTGCGCGCCAAGGCGCCGGGCCGCGGCGCGTGGATCGGCGTCACGGCGGCCGAGCTCGCGGTCGCGCAGAAGAAGGGCAAGCTGCGCGGTGCGCTCGCGCGTGCGTTCAAGACCGGCGATCTTCAGATACCGGACGATCTGCCCGCGCTCGTCGCCGCGGCGCTCGAACGCAACGCGCTCGATCGGCTCGGGCTCGAATCGCGCGCGGGCATGTTGCTGACCGGCTCCGAGCGGATCGCCGACGCCGCGCGCGCGGGCAAGCTCCACGCGCTCTATCACGCCGCCGATGCGAGCGAAGATGGCTGCCGCCGCCTCGCCCAGGCGTGGCGAGTCGGGTCCGATCAGGAGGGCAGCGATCTGCGGGGCTTGGTTCTCCCGATCGCGCGCCCCATATTGTCGGTGGCGCTGGGCCGCGAAAACGTGGTACATATCGGCGTCACTGACCGCTTGGCGGCCGGCAGGTTGGGCGAGGCGCTCGATCGCTGGCGGTACTTCATCGGCCCTGATCTGTTGGGATCCCATCAAAGCAGCGCTTTGGCGGGTGGCGTAATTTCCGCATCTTGCGCAACGGCCGCGCAAGGCGCATCGGCGCCCGGACTTTCCGGGCACGAACCGGCCGTGACGACACACGAGGAATTTGAGTGAGCGACACCGACAACGAAAAGCCGAAACTTGGCATGCGCGCGCCTTTGTCTGTGGGCGGGCCGCGCAAGGTCGAGACCGGCAAGGTGCAGCAAAGCTTTAGTCACGGTCGCAAGAATACGGTGATCGTGGAGACGAAGAAGGCGCGCACGATGCGTCGCCCGGGCGATCCCGCACCGATCGAGACGATCGCGGCGCCCGAGGCCGAAGCTGCGCCCGTCGTCCAGCAGGCGGCGCCGGCACCAGCGCCCGCGCGCGTCCCATCGAACGAGACGGCGCAGGAGCGCCAGTCGCGCATGCTGCGTGAAGCCGAAGATCAGCGGATGCGCACGCTCGAAGAGCAGCGCCACCGCGCCGAGGCCGATCGCGCGCGCGCCGCCGAGGAAGAGCGCCGCCGTGCCGAGGAAAAAGTAACCGCAGCCGCAGTGCCGGAAGCGCCCGCGCCAGCGCCGGCCGCTCCTGAGCCCGCGGCTCCCGAGCCGGTCGCTGCCGCTCCTGAGCCCGCGCCCGTGCCCGAGATCCGTGTCGAGCCGATCATGTTCCGGCCAGTCGTTTCAGCCCCGCCAGTTGAGGCGCCAGCGCCTGCTGCTTCCGCACCGGTTGCCGATGCGCCCGCGCCTGCCGCACCGGTTGCCGCACCAGCGCCGACCCCGGCCCCGGCACCCCGGCCAGCGCCGCGCGCCGCGCCCGCTCCGGCACCAACGCTGGAACTGGCACGTGATCCGGCAATGCCAGCGCCGCGCCGCTTCTCGCCCGTCGCACGCCCCGAGATTCCCAAGCCGCAGCCCAAGCCCGAGCCGCAGCCCGAAGCCGCGACGGCGACGACCGCTGCTGGTGCCACGGCAACCGCCGGGTCGCCGCAGCGCCCGCTTCCGGCTGGCCAGGCAACCGCCCGCAACGCCCCCCCGGGACGTCCGCAGCAGCGTGACCGCAAGGGCGACGAGCGTCGCGGCGGCCGCCTGACCGTGTCGAGCGCGCTCAACGAGGATGGCGCGCGTGCGCGCAGCCTCGCCGCGCTCAAGCGTGCGCGCGAAAAGGAAAAGCGTGGCTGGACCGGCCCGCGTGAGCCGCAGGCCAAGCAGGTCCGCGACGTGCAGGTGCCCGAGGCGATCACTGTCCAGGAACTCGCCAACCGCATGGCCGAGCGTGGTGCCGACCTCGTGAAGGCGCTGTTCAAGATGGGCTCGCCCGTCACGATGACGCAGACGATCGACCAGGATACCGCCGAACTGCTCGTCACCGAATTCGGCCATAATGTCGTGCGCGTCAGTGACAGTGACATCGATCTGGTGCTCGACACCACAGCCGACACCGACGACGAGCTGCTGCCGCGTCCCCCGGTCGTCACGATCATGGGCCATGTCGATCACGGCAAGACCAGCCTGCTCGACGCGCTGCGCGGCACCGATGTGGTGCGCGGCGAGGCCGGTGGCATCACGCAGCATATCGGCGCCTATCAGGTTACGCTGGCGGACAAGTCGAAGCTCACCTTCTTGGACACGCCGGGCCATGAGGCGTTTACCGCCATGCGCGCGCGCGGCGCCGACGTCACCGATATCGTGGTGCTGGTGGTCGCGGCCGACGACGGGCTGATGCCGCAGACGATCGAGGCGATCAATCACACGAAGGCGGCCGGCAAGCCGATGATCGTGGCGATCAACAAAATCGACAAGCACGACGCCAATGCCCAGCGCGTGCGCGAGCGGTTGCTCGAGCACGACATCCAGGTCGAGGAAATGGGCGGCGAGACGCAGGACGTTGAAGTCTCCGCGCTCAAGAAGACCGGGCTCGAGCAGCTGATCGAAAAGATCCAGCTGCAGGCCGAGCTGATGGAGCTGACCGCCAACCCCGATCGCGCCGCCGAAGGCGTGGTGATCGAGGCGAAACTCGACAAGGGCCGCGGCCCGGTCGCGACCGTGCTTATCACGCGCGGCACGCTGAAGGTCGGCGACATCTTCGTCGTCGGCGCGGAAAGCGGCAAGGTGCGCGCCCTGGTCGACGACAAGGGTCGTCAGCTCAAGCGCGCCGATCCGTCGATGCCGGTCGAAGTGCTCGGCATGTCGGGAACGCCGTCGGCGGGTGATCAGCTTCAGGTGGTCGAGAACGAGGCGCGCGCACGCGAAGTGGCCGAATATCGCCAGAGCGTGTTGACGCAGAAGCGCACCACGTCGGCCCCGGCGAGCCTCGAGACCATGTTCTCCGCGCTCGCAGCGAACAAGGCGATCGAATATCCGCTGGTCGTCAAGGCGGATACGCAGGGCACTGTCGAGGCGATCGTTTCGTCGCTCAACAAGCTGTCGACTGCCGATATCCGCGTGCGCATCCTGCACGCCGCGGTCGGGGGCATCACCGAAAGCGACGTGAACGCCGGCTCGGCATCTGGCGCGCCGATCATCGGTTTCAACGTGCGCGCCAATGCGAAGGCCCGCGAGATCGCCGACCGGCATCGGGTGGCGTTGAAGTATTACGACGTCATCTACGATCTGATCGACGAGATCCGCGCCGGCATGGCGGGCGAGCTCGGGCCGGAAGCGTTCGAGACGGTCGTCGGCCGTGCGGAAATCCGCGAGGTCTTCTCCGCCGGCAAGCACGGCCGCGCCGCCGGTCTGCTGGTGGTCGAGGGCATCATCCGCAAGGCGCTCAAGGCGCGCATCACGCGCAACGATGTCATCATCTACCAGGGTGAGATCGCATCGCTGCGCCGCTTCAAGGACGACGTTCCCGAAGTGCGCGCCGGTCTGGAGTGCGGCGTGACGTTCACGCAGAACTTCACTGACATCAAGGCGGGCGACTATCTCGAAACCTACGAAGTCGAGATGCGCGAACGCACGCTGTAATCACCGTCCCTCTCCCCTTGTGGGAGAGGGAAGGAGCCGCCGCAGGCGGCGGGAGGGTGAGGGGGTCTGCCTCTCGCCACTCCCCCTCACCCTCCCGCCGCTGACGCGGCGGGCCCCTCCCTCTCCCACAAGGGGAGAGGGGAACGAGGTCGAGCCATGAACCAGGATCCACCAGAAAAGTCCGTCCGCACGCTGCGCATCGGCGAACAGATCCGCCATATCCTCTCCGAGGTGCTGCAGCGCGGCGACGTGCATGACGACGTGCTCGCCGCGCACCTCATCAGCGTCACCGAGGTACGCATGTCGCCCGATCTGCGCCACGCGACCGTTTTCGTGAAGCCGCTGCTCGGCAAGGACGAGGAAACGGTGCTGAAGGCGCTGCGCACCAACACCGCCTTCTTCCAGCGCGAGGTCGCTGCGCGCGTGAAGATGAAATATGCCGCGAAGCTCAAGTTCCTGGCGGACGACAGCTTCGACGAAGGCACGCATATCGAACAGCTGCTCCGCGCCCCCAAGGTGGCGCAGGATCTGGCTGCGGGTAAGGACGAAGCCTAGGCAGCCCGCGTCAATCGCGGGTCCACCGCTGCGAGGCCCGTCGCGAGCACCATCGCATCCTCGACAAAGCCGGTCGCGGTCTGGCCGTAACGCTCCATCGCGGTCACCCGCAGCTTCCAACCGACGTAGGAGGATGCGAGCGCGGTGCCGAGCGCGACCGCGGCGCCCGTGACCCGGCTGCCCTTCGGCGCCAGCGCCGCCCCGGCGTAAGCAGAGGTCACGCTCCGCACGGCAAGCCCGATCCACACGATCCGGTCGGGGGCGCTCTTCTGCTTGTCGCCCACCATCTCGGCCGCGCTGAGCGCGATCGCCCCGCCGGCGATCAGCGGGTGTTTGAACAGTCCGGCGAGCGGCATGTCGTCGGGCAGGTCACCGCGTCGGCCGGCGGTGGCGAGCGCCGCGAGTGGCACGATGCCGCGTTGGCCCGCGGCGAGGCCGATCAGATACGAACGAATCACGGCACTTCTCCTGCGGTTCATATCGTCAATCATCGACCGTCGACTCGTATCCCTCGCAAGGATGGTCAGCCCGCAGAAAACGTTGACGTTCCGCGTCGCGATCAGCGACACCCGCTCATGGCCAAGCTCTATTTCTACTATGCCAGCATGAACGCGGGCAAATCGACGAACCTGCTCCAGGCCGATTTCAACTATCGCGAGCGCGGCATGGCGACGATGCTGTTCACCGCCGCGATCGACGATCGCTTTGCCGCGGGAACCATCACCTCGCGCATCGGCCTGTCGGCGCCGGCGACGATGTTCGACGCTGATACTAACATCGCCGCGTGCGTGCTCGACCGCCATGCCGAGGAAAGCATCGCGTGCGTCCTTGTCGACGAAGCGCAATTCCTCACCGCGGGCCAGGTCGATCAGCTTGCGCGGCTGGCCGATATCGATCGCATCCCCGTGCTCGCCTATGGCCTGCGCACCGATTTCCAGGGTCAGCTGTTCGAGGGCTCGGCGCGGCTCCTCGCGCTTGCCGACGCGCTCATCGAGATCAAGTCGGTCTGCGCCTGTGGCCGCAAGGCGACGATGAACCTGCGGCTCGATGCGCAGGGCCACCCGGTCGCCGCGGGCGCGCAGACCGAGATCGGCGGCAACGATCGCTATGTCGCGCTGTGCCGCCGCCATTTCGGCGAGGCGCTGGCATAATCCGTTCGTCCCGAGCGCAGTCGAGGGACATGCTCACGCGTCGCGCTCGCGGCTGGTCCCTCGACTGCGCTAGGGACGAACGGAGGTAGGGCGCTGGCACTTCGCCCGCCGCCGCCCTATCTCGGCGCACCATGAACCCCGACAGTATCGTCTATACCGCCGCAGTGTGGATCATCCCGCTGGTGATCGCGATCGTCTTCCACGAAGTGGCGCACGGGCTGATGGCGCGCGCGCTCGGCGATCCGACTGCGGCAGATCTGAAGCGACTGTCGTTCAATCCGCTGCGCCACGTCGATCCGGTCGGCACGGTGATCCTGCCGCTGGCGCTGGCGCTCGCGAAGGCGCCGGTGTTCGGCTGGGCGAAGCCGGTGCCGGTCGACGGACGCCGCCTGCGTAACCCGCGCTGGGGGATGGTCGCGGTGGCACTCGCCGGGCCGGGGATGAACTTCGCGCTGGCCGCCGTGGCCGCGGTCGCGCTCGGATTGATCTCGGGGCAGATGCAGGGCTCGCCGCCGCAGGGAATCGGCGCTTTCCTGCTCGCGAACCTGTTCAACTTTCTGCTGATCAACATCTTCCTGGCGGTGTTCAACCTGCTGCCGCTGCCGCCATTCGATGGCGGCCATGTCGTGCAGGGCATCCTGCCGCGGCGGCTCGCAATCGAGTGGAGCAAGCTCGCGCGCTTCGGCTTCCCGCTGATCATCATCCTGCTGGTCGTCGTGCCGATGATCTGGCCGAGCGCGAACATCGTGGAAAAGCTCGTCGGCCCGCCCGCCGACTGGGTGATCCGCCAATATCTGGATTTCGCGCAAGCTTTCGCGTGAACGGCTGGCTGATCATCGACAAGCCGTTGGGCCTGGGCTCGACGCAAGGCGTGAGCGCGGTGAAGCGCGCGCTGCGCGAAGGCGGCTATGCCAAGGCGAAGGTCGGCCACGGCGGCACGCTCGATCCGCTGGCGACCGGCGTGCTGCCGATCGCGCTGGGCGAAGCGACGAAGCTCGCCGGGCGAATGCTCGACAGCGACAAGGTCTACGATTTCACGATCCGCTTCGGCGAACAGACCGACACGCTCGACCGCGAAGGCACGGTGATCGCAACGAGCGGAGTGCGGCCGACGCTGGCGGCGGTCGAGGCGGTGCTGGCGGATTTCACCGGCGCGATCGAACAGATGCCGCCGGCGTTTTCGGCGCTGAAGGTGGACGGTCAGCGCGCGTACGATCTGGCGCGGGCGGGGGAGGAAGTGGTTCTCGCGACGCGAGCGGTGACGGTGTATTCTTTGACCATCCTCCCTGAGCTTGCTCGGGGAGGGGGACCGCTCGCCTCAGGCGAGCGGTGGAGGGGAAATGCCACGGACGATCTGCTCGCGGCTCTTCCCCTCCACCACCAGCCTGCGGCTGGCGGTCCCCCTCCCCAAGCAAAGCTTGGGGAGGATTTGGACGAAATCACCCTCACCGCCCACGTCTCGAAAGGCACCTACATTCGCTCCCTCGCGCGCGACATCGCAGCGGCGCTCGGCACCGTCGGCCACGTCACCTACCTGCGCCGCACCAAGGCCGGCCCGTTCGGCCTCGCCCAGGCGATATCGCTGGACAAATTGAGCGAAGTCGCTAAGGCGCGCAACCTTGAACAGGTACTTCTGCCGCTGAGGGCGGGGCTGGACGACATCCCGGCTCTACCCCTCACACCCGACCAGGCAGGGGCGCTCCGCCAGGGGCGTGTTCTGGACGGGATCGCTGCCGACGATGGACAGTATTTCGCCTGCCTGCACGACGTGCCGGTTGCGCTGATCGAGGTCCAGGCCCGCGAGGGCCGTGTCGTCCGCGGTTTCAACTTATGACGATGTCGAAGGAAAATACGTGACGATCACTGCAGAACGCCGCCAGGAAGTCATCAAGGAACATGGCCGGATCGAGGGCGACACCGGTTCGCCCGAGGTACAGGTCGCGATCCTGACCGAGCGGATCCGCAACCTCACCGAGCATTTCAAGGGCCACGCGAAGGACAACCATTCCCGCCGCGGCCTGCTGATGATGGTCAACAAGCGTCGCACGCTGCTTGATTATCTCCGCAAGAAGGACGGCGACCGGTATCTCTCGCTCATCGCGAAGCTCGGTCTTCGCAAGTAACCCGAAGGGCGCCCTTGCGGCGCCCTTCTCGTATCTGCCTCCCGCGTAATCCGGCGCAGGGGCATGGGGCGATAACTCGCTCCGCACCGCGCAGGCCGGACAGCCTGCACCCGGGCACCTGCGACGTCGCAGATGCCCCTCTAGGCCCCGGTCGCATTGGGCGGCCGGTCCAAAGGAAACCAAATGTTCGATACCAAAAAGGTAAGCATCGAGTGGGGCGGCCAGACGCTGACGCTCGAAACGGGCCGCGTTGCCCGCCAGGCTGACGGCGCGGTTCTCGCGACGCTCGGCGAAACGGTCGTGCTGTGCGCCGTCACCGCCGCCAAGTCGGTTAAGGAAGGGCAGGATTTCTTCCCGCTCACCGTCCACTATCAGGAAAAATTCTCGTCGGCCGGTCGTATCCCGGGTGGCTTCTTCAAGCGTGAGCGTGGCGCCACCGAGCGCGAGACGCTCGTCAGCCGGCTGATCGATCGCCCGCTGCGCCCGCTGTTCCCCGAAGGCTTCTACAACGAGATCAACTGCATCGCGCAGGTGATGAGCTATGACGGCCAGAACGAGCCCGATCTGCTGGCGCTGATTGCCGCATCGGCCGCGATGACGCTGTCGGGCGTTCCGTTCATGGGCCCGATCGGCGCCGCGCGCGTCGGCTACAAGGATGGCGAATATCAGCTCAACCCGTCGGACGCCGATGTCGCCGCCGGTGAGCTCGACCTGGTCGTCGCCGCCACGCACGACGCGGTGATGATGGTCGAATCGGAAGCCAAGGAGCTGTCCGAGGACGTGATGCTCGGCGCCGTGATGTTCGCGCACAAGGCCTCGCAGCAAGTGATCGACGCGATCATCAAGCTGGCCGAACAGGCCGCCAAGGAGCCGTGGGAGCTGAACTCGGGTGCCGATCTGTCGGCGCACAAGACGAAGCTCAAGAAGCTGATCGGCAAGGACATGGAGGCAGCCTACAAGCTGACCGACAAGCAGGCCCGCCAGACCGCGATCAACGACGCGCGCGCCAAGGCACGCGAGGCGTTCGCTGACCTCAAGGAAAGCAACCCGTCGGAATATCTCGGCACGCTGAAGCTGGTGAAGAAGGTCGAGGCCGAAATCGTCCGCGGCGCGATCCTCAAGACCGGCCGTCGCATCGACGGGCGTGACACGAAGACGGTCCGTCCGATCTCGGCGGAAGTTCACTTCCTGCCGCGCGCGCACGGCTCGGCGCTGTTCACCCGCGGCGAGACGCAGACGATCGCCACCACGACGCTCGGCACGCGCGATGCGGAGCAGATGATCGATGGCCTGGGTGGTCTCACCTACCAGCACTTCATGCTGCACTATAACTTCCCGCCGTACTCGGTCGGTGAAGTCGGCCGCTTCGGCGCGCCATCGCGACGTGACATCGGCCATGGCAAGCTCGCCTGGCGCGCGCTGCATGCCGTGCTGCCGTCGAAGGAAGAATTCCCGTACACGATCCGCGTCACCAGCGACATCACGGAGAGCAACGGCTCCTCGTCGATGGCGACGGTCTGCGGCGGCAGCCTCGCGCTGATGGATGCCGGCGTGCCGATCAAGCGCCCCGTCTCGGGCATCGCGATGGGCCTTATCCTCGAGGGCAAGGACTTCGCCGTCCTCTCGGACATCCTGGGCGACGAGGATCACCTCGGCGACATGGACTTCAAGGTTGCCGGCACCAGCGAAGGCATCACCAGCCTTCAGATGGACATCAAGATCGCCGGCATCACCGAAGAGATCATGCGTGTCGCACTGGCGCAGGCGCATGAAGGCCGCGCGCACATCCTGGAAGAAATGAACAAGGCGCTCGGCGAGACCCGTGGCGAACTCTCGGCGCATGCACCGCGCATCGAGACGCTGACGGTCGACAAGGCGAAGATCCGCGACATCATCGGCACCGGCGGCAAGGTGATCCGCGAGATCGTCGCCACCACCGGCGCGAAGGTCGACATCGACGACGAGGGCGTGGTCAAGGTCAGCTCGTCCGATCATTCGCAGATCGAGGCGGCGATCGCCTGGATCCGCGGGATCGTCGAGGAGGCCGAGGTCGGCAAGGTCTATGACGGCAAGGTCGTCAACATCGTCGATTTCGGCGCGTTCGTGAACTTCATGGGCGGCAAGGACGGTCTCGTCCATGTGTCCGAAATGAAGAACGAGCGGGTCGAGAAGCCGGGTGACGTCGTGTCCGAAGGCCAGGCCGTGAAGGTCAAGGTCCTCGAGATCGATCCGCGCGGCAAGGTCCGCCTGTCGATGCGCGTCGTCGATCAGGAAACCGGCGCCGAGCTGGAAGATACCCGTCCTGCCCGCGAGCCGCGCCCGGAGCGCAGCGGCGGCGGTGATCGTGGCCCGCGTCGCGAAGGCGGCGGTGGCGGTGATCGTGGCCCGCGCAGCGGCGGCGGCGATCGCGGTCCGCGCGGCAGCGGCGGCGGCGACCGCGGCCCCCGCCGCGATCGCGGCCCGCGTCCCGAAGGCAACAAGGACGAGGGCGCAGCGCCCGAGTTCGCCCCAGCCTTCCTGACGAACGATCGCGATTAATTCTTCCGCTTAGGTGGAATGAAGAGAGGCCCCGGCAGCAATGCCGGGGCCTTTTTTTTGTGAGAACGAAGACGGTCCCCACTACCGTCATGCCGGGCTCGTCCCGGCATCCACCCGTCCACAAACACCGCGGTCGTAGGATGTGCGGCACCGTGGATGCCGGGACCAGCCCGGCATGACGAAGGCAAACCTTGACCTCACACCACCGTCACCCCGGCCTTGAGCCGGGGTCCCGCTTCTTCTTGCCCCACCGTCGCGAGGCAGCGGACCCCCGGGTCAAGCCCGGGGTGACGAGAGGTTCACAAGAACGCCGGCGCCTGCCGCAACTGCTGATATGCCGCGATCACGTTCGTCAGCATCGCCTCCTGGCTGCGATCCCCGCCATTGCGATCGGGATGATAGCGCCGCACCAGCTCGCTGTAGCGCTTGCGCAGCGCCATCCGGTCCGCATTGGCCGGCAACCCCAGCACCTTCAGGCTCGCGCGATCCTGCCCCGATAGCGGCTTGCCGTCGCTCCGCTCGGGCGCGGCCTCGCGGCGATAGCGCGCGCTGATCGCGTCGAGCGGATCGGGGAAATCGGACCATTTCGGCCCCTGGTCCGCCCCCATCGCCCGCGCGAAGGCGCGCGTCTCGCGTTCCCAGCCCGCCATTGGGCGTTGCGCATGGTGGATCTCGTCCGCCGTCATCCCGTCGAAGTAATTGTAGCGCGCATTGAATTCGCGCACATGATCGAGGCAGAACCAGCGGAAGGCCGGCGGCCCGTCGCTGCTCGGCCCTTCCAGCGGCGGCGCGCGGAACTCGCCGCACGCGTCGCAGCCGGGGGCGCTGCACGGGCGATCGCCCTCGATCCGCCCATGAAAACGCGCGCTGGGCCGTTCCTTCGCCAAAATCTCATCTTTCCCGCAAAAGCGGGCTATATAAGATCGATGTCCGACCCTTCCACTGGTCCCGTCCAGCACGCGATCGCCGCCCGTCTCGTCGAGGCACTCGACCCGACGCATCTCGAAGTGATCAACGAAAGCGCGCAGCACCGCGGCCATATGGGCGATGATGGCTCGGGCGAATCGCACTTCCGCGTGGTGGTCGAGAGTGCGGCCTTTACCGGGCTCAACCGCGTCGCGCGCCAACGCCTCGTCAATCAGGCGCTCGCCGATCTGCTGCGCGATTCGATCCACGCGCTCGCGATGCGAACGCTCGCGCCCGGCGAGCCGCGATGACCTATCGCCTGTGGTATTGGCCCGATCTTCAGGGGCGCGGCGAGTTCGTTCGCCTGCCGCTCGAGGCGGCGGGGATCCCATACGAGGATTGCGCGCGCGAACAGGGCGCCGAGGCGTTGCTCGCCGACATGGAAGCGCGCGGCGGTCGTGCGCCGTTCGCGCCGCCGTATCTCGACTGCGACGGCAAGACGATCGCGCAGGTCGCCGCCATCCTGCTGTATCTCGGCGAGCGCCACGATCTCGGGCCATCGACGACGGCCGATCGTTACTGGTTGCACCAGCTTCAGCTCACTATCGCCGATCTGGTTGCCGAGGTGCACAATGTTCACCATCCCGTCGAGCCGATGGCCTATTACGACGAGCAGAAGCCCGAGGCGGCGCGTGCAGCCGCGCAGTTCCGCGAGGATCGCATGCCGAAGTTCCTCGATCATTTCGAGGCGGCGGCGGGCGCGGAAAGCGGCGCTTGGCTGGTCGGCGATCGCTGGAGCTATGCCGATACGTCGCTGTTCCAGGTCGTCGCGGGGCTGCGCTACATGTTCCCGCGTCGCATGGCGGCGATCGAAGGCGACTATCCCGCAATCGTGCGCATCCACGATGCGGTCGCCGAGCTGCCGGGGATCAAGGCGTATCTCAAGAGCGATCGTCGGCTGCCCTTCAACACGCAAGGCATCTTCCGCCACTATCCCGAGCTCGACAGTGACTGACGCAGTAGCCCGTGCCGCGCGCCCGGCGGCGCGCATCCTGCTCGTCGATCGCGCCGGCCGCGTGCTGTTGTTCCGCTTTGCCCCGGGCGACGATCGCGCGCCGTTCTGGTGCACGCCGGGCGGCGCGCTCGATCCCGGCGAAAGCTATGCTGCGGCGGCACGGCGCGAATTGTTCGAGGAAACTGGCATCCACGCCGATCCGGGCGAGGAGATCGCGCAGCGGACGGTCGATTTCCTAACCATCGAACGAGTCGAAGTCACCGCCGACGAACGCTGGTTCCGCATCGATGTCGATGGTGGCGAGATCGATCCCGCAGGCCATACCGAACTCGAACGCCGTGTGATGACGCAATGGCGCTGGTTCGCCCGCGACGAGATCGCCGGCTGGCCCGAATGGATCTACCCCGACGATCTCTTGCCCATGCTGGAAGCAACCGACCCATGACCCGTGACGAGCTGATTGAAATCACCCTGACGCCATCGACGCACGACATCGGCGGCTTCAAAGTCCATCGCACGCTGCCGCATCGCGAGCGCACGATGGTCGGGCCGTTCCTGTTCTTCGATCAGATGGGGCCGGCGCATCTGCCGCCGGGCCAGGGGATCGACGTGCGCCCGCATCCGCACATCAACCTGTCCACCGTCACCTATCTGTTCGACGGCGCGATCGGCCACCGCGATTCGCTAGGCACCGAGATCGTCATCCGCCCCGGCGCGGTGAATTTGATGACTGCGGGCACGGGTATCGTCCATTCCGAGCGTTCGCCCGCCGAGGAGCGACCCGGCGGCCCGGCCCTGTCGGGCATCCAGACATGGCTCGCGCTGCCCGACGGCCGCGAGGAGATCGACCCCGCGTTCGAGCATGTCCCGGCCGATGCGCTGCCGGTGATCGAGGGCGCCGGCGTCACCGCGCGCATCATCATGGGCAGCCTGTGGGGCAAGACCGCGCCGACGACGACCTACGCTGGCACGATCTACGCCGACATCGTGCTGGCGGCGGGCGCCAGCGTGCCGATCGATGCCGACGCCGACGAACGCTCGATCTATCTGGTCGAGGGCGACGCGACACTCGAAGGCATGCCGCTCGAACCGCAGCGGCTCTACGTGTTGCGCCCCGGCATCGCCGCGACACTCCGCACCACGAGCGGCGCGCGCGCGATGCTCGCGGGCGGCGACGCCTTCGCCACGCCGCGTCACGTCTGGTGGAATTTCGTCAGCTCCTCGCGCGAGCGCATCGAGGAAGCCCGCCGCGCCTGGATGGCGCGCGAGTTCCCCGTGGTCCCCGGCGACGAGATCGAATGGATCCCGATCCCGGGTGAGCCGAAGACCGTCAGCTACCCGTAAGAAAGCTCCCCTCCCGCGCGCGGGAGGGCGTTACCCAAAAACTCCCCTCCCGCGCGCGGGAGGGGGTGGGGGAGGGCCTGTCCAAGCGCACTGCCGTGTCCGTCGAGAAAGCCCCGCCCCAGACCCTCCCTTGAAGGGGAGGGGGGTAGCTACTCCTTCTCGTACGGTCCCCGCCACATCACGTAGTCCCGCGTCTCGTACGGCGGCTCCAGCCGCTCGACCCACGCGCCATGCGCATGCGTCAGCGCAACCAGCTCCATCGCCCGTTCGCCCGGCCAACCCCGCACGCGGACTTCGTGACGGTGCAGATCGCGGTTCGGCTCCATCATCACCCAGCCGAGTCGCCGCTCGTCCGTCGCGCGCGCGCCGGCCCCGGACATTGCCGCGCGGATGCGCTCGCGGCCAGCAGGTGGCAGGTACTGCCACATTACCGAATGCATCAGCACGCGCGTCGTGCCGGCTTCCTGCGGCTCGGCGAGCCGGTCCACGATCCAATCGGCAGCATCGCCGCGGTCGAGCTGAACGCCATGCTGCTGGATCATCGCAATGCCGCGCTCGATCCGCGCCAGCCGCTCCGCCGCGTCGACCCACACATATCCTGTCAGCCGTTCCGCCTCGGAAGGGTCCGTCACGTCGATCGGCGCGATGTCCACCCCGCGCACGGACCGGATGTCGATCGGCGCATCGGGCGGCGGCGGCCCGCGCCACTCGGGCGCGATCGTCACCGGCGCGTCGCCCGGTCCTTTGCGCACCCCGCCGAGATCGAAGGCGTAGCGATCGATCAGCAGATTGAGCCCGGCGCTCGATCCGATCTCCAGCAATTCAAATGCCGGGCCGAAGCTTTCGGCGAGATGCAGCAGCCCAGTCATCAACCCCGCCGAGCGCCCCGCCTCGTTGGTTTGAGGCGGCCCATCGAGCCATGAAGAAAGAAACCGATCATGGCGGCGCAAAGCGCCGTTTAGCGAATTTTCGAGTGACGCTTGGGTATGGATTGCCCCCGAAAACACCCGCGAAACCTCCGGGTCGTCCCCACTGCGATGCAGCGCATGGAGCCCACCGATCAATCGCAGCACGATCGCATCCGCCACCGGCTCCCCCGGCCAATCAAGCACCCGCCGCCCGGTTTGCGTGCTCCGATCGAGCGCATCAGCGAGCGCCGTCGCGACGCGCGCGGTGATTGGCGCTGCCATGGCGCTGCAATAGCCCGCCTGAATGTGGAACGACTCGCGGTTCTCTACCTCTGTCCCCATCCGCCATTGTTGCGCCCACAAAGGAGCCTGCGTAAAGCCCGCCGCATGCCCGAACCGCTCGTTATCGCCGTCCCGAAAGGGCGTATCCTCGCCGAGGCGCAGCCGCTGCTCGCCGCGGCCGGCGTGGTGCCCGAAGCGGCGTTCTTCGACGAGAACAGCCGCGCGTTGCGCTTCGCCACGCAAGATCACGGCATCGCGTTAATCCGCGTCCGCGCCTTCGACGTCGCAACCTTCGTGGCGCACGGCGCGGCGCAGCTTGGCATCGTCGGATCAGACGTGCTCGGCGAATTTGCTTATTCGGAGCTGTACGCCCCGGTCGATCTCGGCATCGGCCATTGCCGCTTGTCGGTTGCAGAACCGGCCGAACTCGCCGCCACCGACGATCCGCGCGGCTGGAGCCACGTGCGCGTCGCGACCAAATATCCGCACCTCACCGCGCAGCATTTCGCCCGGCGCGGCGTGCAGGCCGAATGCATCAAGCTCAACGGCGCGATGGAACTCGCACCGATGCTCGGTTTGGCGCCACGCATCGTCGATCTCGTCTCGTCGGGGCGGACCTTGAAGGAAAATGGTTTGGTCGAAGTCGAGCGAATTCTCGAGGTCTCCTCGCGGCTTATCGTCAATCGTGCGGCAATGAAGACGCGCGCCGCTGTGGTGCCGCTGGTCGAGGCATTTCGTCGTGCCGCGATGGGCATGGCGGTGGCGGCATGATCCGGCTTTCGACCGCCGACACGTCGTTCCCAGCCGCCTTCGCCGCGCTGGTCGACGCGCGACGCGAGGCGGATTCAGACGTGACGCGTGATGTCGCGGCGATCCTGCGCCGCGTCCGCGACGAGGGTGATGCGGCGCTGCGGGCGTACACGCAGGACTTCGACCGTCATGATCTCGACTCGAGCGGGTGGTCAGTGCCGCTCGCCGAATGCGCGGCGGCGTTTGAGGCACTCGATCCCACGCTGCGCACGGCACTCGAACTCGCCGCAACGCGCATCCGGGCCTATCACGAAAAGCAGCGTCCCGAGGACAGCGCCTTTACCGATGACGCCGGCGTGCGGCTCGGCGCGCGCTGGCGGCCCGTTGACGCGGCGGGCATCTACGTCCCGGGTGGACGCGCGGCCTATCCCTCGACGCTGCTGATGAACGCGATCCCGGCCAAGGTCGCAGGCGTCGAGCGGCTGGTAGTGGCAACCCCCACCCCCGATGGCTTCATCAACCCCCTGGTTCTCGCCGCAGCGCATCTCGCCGGAGCCGACGAGGTATGGCGGATCGGCGGCGCACAGGCGATCGCCGCGCTCGCCTGGGGCACGGATCGCATCGCGCGCGTCGATGTCGTCACTGGGCCGGGCAATGCCTGGGTCGCCGAGGCCAAGCGGCAGGTCTACGGCGTGGTGGGGATCGATATGGTCGCCGGGCCCAGCGAGATCGTCGTCGTCGCCGACGGTGCGAACGATCCCGCCTGGATCGCCGCCGATTTGCTTAGCCAGGCCGAGCATGATGTGACGACGCAATCGATCCTGTTCACCGAATCACCTGCCTTTGCCGACGCGGTGGTCGCAGCGGTGGAACGGCAGCTGGTGGAACTGCCGACCGGCAAGACCGCGCGCATCGCGTGGGAGGCCAATGGAGCGATCGTGCTGGTGCGCGATCTCGAGGAAGCGATCCCGCTCGTCGACGCGCTCGCACCCGAGCATGTCGAGATCGCGGTCGATGATCCGCAGCCACTGTTCGACAAATTGCGCCACGCCGGCTCGGCGTTCCTCGGCCGCCACACGCCCGAGGCGATCGGCGACTATGTTGCCGGGCCGAATCACGTGCTGCCGACCGGCCGACGTGCGCGGTTTGCCAGCGGGCTGGGCGTGACCGACTTCATGAAGCGGACGAGCTTCCTGCAACTCGACCCGGCGGCGCTCGCGCTGCTCGGCCCGGCAACGGTGGCGCTCGCGACGGCCGAGGGGCTGCCCGCACATGCGCAGTCGGTCGCGTTGCGGCTCTAAGCGCGGGCCGATCGAAAGGGCGGGGGACTGGTCGTTCCGCGCCCGGAGGCGTAAGGCGCGGCCGTATGTCGTCAACCGCTCCCCGTATAAGCACCCGCACCAAGGCCCGCGCCGCGGCGCGCCTCGCCGCCACACAGGCACTCTATCAGCATGAGATGGAGGGGACAGCGATTCCCGCCCTGCTCCATGAGTTTCACCAGCACCGCATCGGCGCCACGATCGAGGACGTCGAATATGCCGAGGCCGATGTCGATTTCTTCGACGACATCGTCTCCGGCGCGCAAGCGCGGCTCGGCGAGATCGACAAATTGATCGTGGGCAAGCTCGCCACCGGGTGGACGCTCGAGCGGCTCGACAAGCCGATGAAGGCGATTCTGCGCGCCGGCACCTACGAGCTGCTCGCGCGCGCCGACGTGCCTAAAGGTGCGGTGATCAGCGAATATGTCGATGTCGCGCACGCCTTCTACGAGAAGCGCGAATCGGGCTTCGTCAACGGGTTGCTCGACGCCATCGCGCGTGATGTGCGCACCTGATGGGTGAGGTCATCAACCTTCGCCGCGCCCGCAAGGCGCGCGCGCGGGTCGATGAGGCGGCCAAGGCCGGGGCGAATCGGGTGAAATTCGGGCGAACCAAGGGGGAGCGCGACGCGGTTTCGAATGCGCTAACACGCAGCGAACGGGCGCTCGACGGGGTAAAACGGGAGGACTGAGCGACTCCCTAGTTTTACCACGGCTACGCGCGCGGCGCCCCCTGTTCGACCGGCACGATCGACGTCGGCATCGTGCGCGGGGACTCGATCGCGATCGCCAGCGCCCATCCTGCAAGCAGCAACGTCACTGCCCAGGTGATCAGTGCTCCGCCTGCGCGGAACGGGTTGGGCGCGGGGCGTGACATGCCGAGCGGGTGAGCGATTCGGCTGAGCACGAACAGCGCGCCGATGACCCACAGAGCCAGCAGTGGCCCCCGCGCAAGCTCGATCAGCGCCATCAGGATCAGCACGATCGGCGCATATTCGATGAAGTTCGCGTGCGAGCGCATGCCGGCTTCCATCGCCGGATCGCCACCATCGCCCATTAGCACCTTACCCTTCAGCCGGCCGCGTACCAACCGCAGCGCCAGCCAGATGTTGATGACGCCGCACGCCGCGGCAATGACAAGCGTTACCGGCAGTTGCATCATGTTCGTCCCCCTGTGCGTGCCAGGAAGCGTGGCAGGCGTGGAGGCGGCTTGCAACCGCCGCGCGTTCCGCTATAGGCGCTGAGCTTCGCGATGCGCCCGGCCGTCCGGCGCGGACGGTGATATGCCGGGCCGCGCCAGTCGTCGTCGGGCTCTTCGTTTTTCTTGCGAACTAACAAATCAAGGTGCCGCGATGGCCGTCCCCAAGCGAAAGACTTCTCCCTCCCGCCGCGGCATGCGCCGTTCGCACGACGCGCTTTCCGTCGACGCGTTCCAGGAATGCCCGAATTGCGGCGAGCTGCGTCGCCCTCACAATCTGTGCACGGCGTGCGGCCATTATAACGGCCGTGAGGTCGTCTCGGTCGAGGGCTGACGCTCTTTTCCCGATCGGTGCCGCATCCTCGCGGCCTCGCTGATCCGCTACGAACGGAGCTCGTCAGATAATGGCCGACAGTTCGTGGATCGCCGTCGATGCGATGGGCGGCGACGAAGGGCTGGCGGTGATGCTGGCGGGTGTCGCGCGTGCACGGCAACGGACCGGTGCGTTGAAATTTTTGCTCGTCGGTGACGAGGTGGCAATTCGCGCGGGGCTCGAACGGCATCGGGATTTGGCGAATGGCGTCGAGGTGATTCATGCGCCCGAGGTGATTTCGGGTGACGAGAAGGCCGGGCAGGCGCTGCGCCGCGCCAAGGTCACGTCGATGGGCCTCGCGATCGATTGCGTAAAGCAGGGGCGCGCAGGCGCTGCAGTCTCAGCAGGCAATACCGGCGCGATGATGGCAATGGCGAAGCTAGCGCTGCGCACCATGCCCGGCATTGACCGTCCGGCGCTCGCAGCGCTGCTCCCGACGCTCGGCGACAACGACGTCGTGGTGCTCGACCTTGGTGCGAACACCGCAGTTGAGGCGAAGAACCTCGTCCAATTCGCGGTGATGGGCGCCGCCTATGCGCGTGTCGCGATGGATCTGGACAGCCCGCGCGTTGCGCTGCTCAACATCGGCAGTGAGGACCAAAAGGGCACCGATGAGATCCGTGACGCCGCCGCCGCGCTGCGCGCCGCGCCGCACCTGCCGATGACCTTCGCTGGCTTCGTCGAGGGCGACAGATTGTCGCGTGGCGAGCATGACGTGATCGTTTGCGACGGCTTTTCTGGTAACATCGCGCTCAAGACCGCGGAAGGTACTGCGCGCTTCGTCGCTGATCTGCTGAAGCGCGCCTTCACCAGTTCTGTGCGCTCGAAGATCGGTTTCCTGATCTCGCGCCCGGCGACTCAGTTGCTGCGTGATCATCTCGACCCAAACAATCATAACGGGGCGGTTTTCCTCGGCCTCAACGGGTTGGTGCTGAAGAGCCATGGTGGTGCCACTGAGGTCGGCGTGGCCAATGCGATCGGCGTGGCGGCGAAGATGGTGCAGGCTGATCTCGCCCGCCGCATCGCCGAGGACCTCCGATATTTCGAGAAGCAGGCGGCATGATTCGTAGCGTTATCACCGGCACCGGATCGGCGCTGCCGACCAGGCGGGTATCGAACGCCGAACTGACCGAGATGGTCGATACGACCGACGAGTGGATCGTCGAACGCACTGGCATCCGCTTTCGCCACATCGCCGGGCCCGACGAGACGACGGGCACGTTGGCTCGCGACGCTGCAGTTCGTGCGATTGCAGCGGCAGGGGTGACGCCGCAGGACATCGATCTGATTGTGCTCGCCACCGCTACGCCGGACCAGACCTTCCCCTCGACTGCCACCAGGGTGCAGGCGATGCTTCAGATCGGCGATTGCGTCGCGTTCGATGTTGGCGCGGTGTGCTCCGGCTTTCTTTACGCGGTTCAGGTGGCCGACAGCATGATCCGCGCCGGCGCGCATCGGCGCGCGTTGGTGATCGGTGCCGAGACGTTCAGCCGCATCCTCGATTGGGAGGATCGCACCACCTGCGTGCTGTTCGGCGACGGCGCTGGCGCGATCGTGCTGGAGGCACAGGACAGCGCCGACGCGGACGGGCGCGGGATTCTCGCGACGCGTCTGCACGCCGACGGGCGTCATAACGACCTGCTCTACGTGGATGGCGGGCCATCGACGACCGGCACCGTCGGCAAGCTGCGCATGAAGGGCCGCGAGGTATTCCGCCACGCGGTGGTCAATCTGGCTGCGGTGATGGAAGAGACGCTTGTCGTTGCGGGGCTCACGTCTGCCGACGTCGACTGGGTGGTGCCGCATCAGGCGAACGCGCGCATCCTCGATGCGACTGCGCGCAAGCTCGGCCTGCCATCGGAAAAGGTGGTGATGACAGTCGACCAGCACGCCAATACCTCCGCCGCCTCGGTGCCGCTGGCGCTCGACACGGCGGTGCGTGACGGGCGGGTGCGACCGGGTCAGATCGTGGTGCTCGAGGCCATGGGCGGCGGCTTTACCTGGGGCGCTGCCGTCGTCCGCTTCTGACGGACCTCGCCATCGCTATATCGGTCTTCCGCACTACGTTTGGTGGTGTTAACGTCGATAAAGGCGATGGGGGAGATGGCAAGAAAATGAGCGAAGCTGGCACGTTGACCAGGGCGGACCTTTCCGAAGCCCTGCACCGGCAAGTCGGGCTGTCCCGCGCCGACTCGGCCGATCTGGTCGAGCAGATTCTCGAAAAGCTCTGCGGCGCGCTGTCGAAAGGGGAGAACGTCAAGATCTCCGGTTTCGGTACGTTCGTGCTGCGCGACAAGGGCGAGCGGATCGGACGCAATCCGAAGACCGGCGTCGAGGTGCCGATTGCGCCACGCCGCGTGCTTACCTTCCGCGCCAGCCAGATGATGCGCGATCGGATCGTCGACGGCGCGGCGTGAGCGGCGACGACAAGGCAGCGGGCGCTTACCGCACCATCGGGGAAGTCGCTGCGACGACGGGGGTCGCGCCGCACGTGTTGCGATATTGGGAAACGCGGTTTCCGCAGCTTCGCCCACTCACCCGCGCGGGGAATCGCCGTTACTATCGCCCCGCGGACGTCGCCTTGGTCGGGCGTATCCACCGCCTGCTCGGCACCGAGGGATATACGGTAAAGGGTGTTCAGAAGCTGCTCGCGATCGAAGAGCCAGCAGTGGAAGCGCCCGCCAATTTGAACGATCCGTCGGCAATGCTGACCGCCATTCGCGATCGCCTTCAGCACGCGCTCGACGCGGCGTAAACGAATTTACGCCGCTAGCGGGAATCGCAGCAGACGATCGTGGACCGGGATCAGTGCCTGCGCCGATCCGCCTACCGCCCGCACGATTTCCGGATGTGTCGCGTCGAGCCCACCGGTCATCGAGCCAAACGCGGGTAGGATGATCTTGTCACCTGTCGCCACAAAGCAGCGACGCGAAACCAGCTTGCCGCGCACGCGGATACGCAGCTTGGGGTGGAAATGCCCCGACACTTCGGGTCGGACCTCGGTGCTGCTCGCCTCATGGCGCAACACCAAGCCATCGACGACCGCCTCCTCGCACACCTCGCCGCCGCAGCGATCGACATAGTGGCGATCGTGATTGCCGGTGATCCACGTCCAGCGCGTCGCGCCGGTCAGCGCGCGCAGCATCGACTGCGCCGCTTCGGGCAAACGCTCGCACCCTGCCGAATCATGGAAGCTGTCGCCCAAACACCAGACTTCGCGCGCGCCGGTCGCCGTGACCAGCGCGGTGAGATCAGTAAGTGTCGCGAGCGAGTCATACGGCGGCAGCATCTGCCCGAAGCGCGCGAACCAGCTCCCCTTCTCCAGGTGCAGATCGGCCACCAGCAATGCCTGCCGCGCGGCCCAGAATATCGCGCCCTGCGGCAGCGGCGTCAGATCGTGGCCGGCGAACGAAAAGGGAACCATGGCCGAGCCATGCCCGATGCGACTCGCCGGATCAACAACGACCGTATCGGGTTAGAACGTGTACCCCAGGCCAACGACCCCCAGCCACTGATTGCGCGAGCCCGCCACGCTGACGAGCGGGCTGTCAGCGATGTCGTTGATCAGCTTGCGATACGTGCCGCCGGCGACGAGCTTCAAACCCTTCAGCAGGTCGCCGGTCAACGAATAGGCACCCATGCCGCCGATGGTCCAACTCTTCCAGCCGCCGCGGCCAATGGTATAAGTCGGCAGACCGCTCGCAACGCTCTGCGCAGGGCCGACATTGTAATAGGTCCGAATGTATTTCGTTTCGACCCGCTCCGCCGATCCG
This sequence comes from Sphingomonas radiodurans, assembly GCF_020866845.1. Taxonomy (NCBI): domain Bacteria; kingdom Pseudomonadati; phylum Pseudomonadota; class Alphaproteobacteria; order Sphingomonadales; family Sphingomonadaceae; genus Sphingomonas; species Sphingomonas radiodurans. Next base: position 1,569,043 of record NZ_CP086594.1, on the reverse strand, counting down.
AAGAGCGCCACCGCCGCCTTGCGGCTTAGCGGCGTCAGATAGTTGATCGTCGGCTGCCAGATGCCGCTTTCATGCACTCCGCTGACGTCGTGCCGGTAACTCACCGAGACCGAGAGCTTGTCGTACGGGCTGGTGATCACGCCGGTCTTTCCGATACCGACATAGCCGCCGAGTTCGATCGCCGTGTCGCGCTCGCCGAGCCGACGGACACGCGGGTCATCGATGCCCTGCCGGTTGCTGCGCGTAAAGTTAAGGACGCCGATCGGCCCCGCCTGAATGTCCCACGTCGGTCCCGGCTGACCCGGAATTAGATCCGCGCTGGCGCGATTGCCGAGGATTGAGAAATTGACGCCATCGATCGTGCCGACAGCGGCCGGCACTGGGGTGAACTGATAATCATCCGACCCCTCGTAGTCGGGCAGATATCCAACGCCGACCCCGACCGTGATCGTCTCGCGGCCCAAATCCTCCATCGGGAGTGCCGCACCTGCTGGTGGCGCCGAAACGTCCTGCGCTACGGCTGCCGTCGGCAGCGCGGCGGCGAGGGCGACAAGCCCGATCAGATAGCTAGCGGTCACGTCAAGATCCCTTTTTTATTCGGGAGCCGTAACACGCCTGATCAAGATTAGGTCCGGGTTGTTGACCTAAAGAATGTATCTCAGCCGCACCTGTTGCGCTTCAGCATCACTGTCGATCGCAAAGCGCGCGGCGGCGAACCGCGGCGGGCCGAATCCTATCGTCGGATTACGCGAAAAGCCGAAGCCCTCGCGTGGAATGCCGGCGAAGGTATCGAGCTTCCGATTGTCGTTCTCGTCGTGGATCACCGCCACGGCATAGCCGCCGCGTGGAAGGCCGTCGAAGCGGAGCGTGGCGGTACTCGCGGGAACCGAGCGCTTCGTTGCATTATGGTCGTCAATACAGGTGGGGAAGTTTTTCGGATCACCGGTCAGGCAGACTCGCAGCATTCCCTTGGCGGAGCGCACGTGATCGAACGATACGTCAAGCCGGGCGGCGGGCGCCGCGCCGATCGTCAGCAGCGCTGCCGCTCCCAACATCACCCGAGCGAGCGCGCGAGCGGCCCCGCGTCTGGTCACGTGCGAAATCCCCGATCCCGCCGTCGGTGCCGCAAAGCCGATCCCAGAACCGGAAATAGAGTCCATAATTGCACCCGTACCGCTCGTGATGTCGCTGATGGTGGCTGGCGGTGATCAGCCATGCCCCCATTGGCCCCTTCCACATGAACCTTGGGAAAACCTCCCAACCCATGTGATTGGTTACGCCCATAACCGTCATCACCGTCAGCACCAAACCCAGCATGGTGACATGGATCGGAATGACGAACACCAGTAGCGGAATGGCCACAGCGCCGGTCAGCGCTTCGATCGGGTGGAAGGCCATTGCCGCCCAGGCGGTCGGCGGTCGGCTGGCGTGGTGGATAGCATGCGCGAGCTTGAACGGCCCCGGTCGGTGCATCCAGCGATGTGTCCAATAAAACCATGTGTCATGTGCCAGCAAGAATAGCAGCACCGACACCGGCAGATACCAAAGCGGCCAAGCATCGGTATCGGTATAGATCCGTGTCCAGCCGCGGTTCTGCCATCCCCAAGCGACGACGCCGGCGGGGATGCCGTAGATCGCGGCGGAGGCTAGGCTCCAGGCGATCTCGCGCCGGATCTGCGGGTCAAGCCCAGCATAAAGGCCCGGATGTTTCGCGCGCGTGGCCAGCGCGAAGGCGCCGCTGGCGGCGAGGTAACGCACGCCGACGATAACCGTCATCACGACGGCGGAGGCGATGATGGCAAGCAGGACGGTCATCACCTCCGCTTGTAGGCGCTGGAGCCCAAGGGGGGAAGCGACATAGCGGCCCGCTGCGACCGGTTCGGCATGGCGACGTTCGTTGGCACGATATGTCTCATGCGGCGCCGCAATCCCCGCTTCCGTCCCCACCGCCGATCCGCTAGGCAATCCTGATGCCGGAAAACCACCATTGCGACCTCGCCATTGTCGGCGGCGGGTTGGCAGGCGGCCTGATCGCGCTGGCGCTCGCGAATCGCCGACCCGATCTGGTGGTGCGGATCGTCGATGGCGGCGAGACGCTGGGCGGCAATCATATCTGGTCGTTCTTCGACGGCGATGTCTCGAAGGACGATCGCTGGTTGCTCACGCCGCTCGTCTGCCACGCGTGGCCGTCGTACGATGTGCAGTTCCCTGCGCACGCGCGCACGATCGCCCAGCCATATTATTCGATCGAGTCGGAGCGCTTCGACAGCGTTGTTCGGGAAGCTTTGCCACCTGAGGCGTTGCTGATGGGCCGCAAGGTGCTCGCCTGCAGCCCGACTGCGGTGGTATTTGCCGATGGCGATCGGGTCGAGGCAAAGGGCGTGATCGACGCGCGTGGCGCGGGCGATCTGTCGATGCTCGAAGTGGGCTGGCAGAAGTTCGTCGGGCGGACGATCGACGTGCCCGCCGGCCATGGGGTCGAGCGGCCGACGGTGATGGACGCGACGGTGACGCAGCACGACGGCTATCGTTTCGTGTACCTGCTGCCCTTCTCGCCAACCCGGTTGTTCGTCGAGGACACCTATTACAGCGACACGCCATCGCTGAACGTAGGCGCGCTGAACCGCCGTATCGATGTCTATGCGGCGGCGCGTGGCTGGACGGTCGCGACCGGTGCGAACGATGGGCGCGACGAGAAGGGCGCGTTGCCGGTCGTAATCTCGGGGGACTTCGAGGCTTATTGGCGCTGGGGGGGTGCAAAAGTCGCGAAGGCGGGCGCGCGTGCCGGGCTGTTCCACCCGACCACCGGCTATTCGTTGCCCGACGCGGTCCGGCTGGCCGTGCTGATCGCCGAAACTAAGGATTTCAGTGGCGAGGCACTTCACACGCTGACCCATGATTATGCCCGAGCGCGTTGGGACGAGCGCCGTTTTTACCGGATGCTTGATGCCATGCTGTTCCGCGCTGCCGATCCCGATGCCCGTTACCGGGTTCTCGAACGGTTCTATCGCCTGCGACCTGGCCTGATCGGGCGCTTCTATGCCGCGCGCTCGACGCTGGCCGATAAAATGCGCGTCCTTGCGGGCAAACCGCCGGTGCCGTTCTGGCGTGGCGTGGGTGCGATTCGGGGAATAAAGTGACTCGCGCGATCGTTGTTGGCGCGGGCTTCGGCGGCCTTGCGCTCGCGATTCGGCTACAGTCGGCGGGTGTCGATACGACCATCGTCGAGGCGCGCGACAAGCCGGGTGGGCGCGCCTATTTTTGGCAGCGCGAGGGTTTCACTTTCGATGCCGGGCCGACGGTGATCACCGACCCCGCGTGTCTTGAGGAGTTGTGGGGGCTCTCCGGGCAAAATATGGCAGCCGATGTGCTGCTCGATCCGGTACAGCCCTTCTATCGGCTCAATTGGCCCGACGGCACCAATTTCGATTATACCAACGATGACGTGATCCTGCGCGATCAGATCGCGAAGCTCGACCCTGCGGACGTCGCCGGCTACGCCAAGTTCCTGGAATATGCCGCCGGCGTTTATCGCGAGGGCTATCAGAAGCTCGGCCATGTCGCGTTTCTCGACTTCGCCTCGATGATCAAGGCCGCGCCGGCGCTGGCGAAATATCAGGCGTGGCGCTCGGTCTATTCGATGGTCTCGTCGTTCGTGAAGAGCGAGAAATTGCGCGAGGCGCTGTCGTTCCACACGCTGCTGGTCGGCGGCAACCCCTTCACCGCAAGCGCGATCTACGCGCTGATTCACAAGCTGGAACGTGACGGCGGGGTGTGGTTCGCACATGGCGGCACCAACAAGCTGATCCGCGGGATGGTCGCGCTGTTCGAGCGGCTTGGCGGGACGCTGCGGTTGAACGATCCGGTCGCCGAGATCGAGACGCTGGGCGATCGCGTGACGGCGGTGCGCACGGCGAGCGGCTGGAGGCAGGAGGCCGACATGGTCGCCTCAAACGGTGACATCGTCCACACCTATCGCGATCTGTTGAGCGGATCGACGAGTGCGCGGCGCTCGGCCGCGAAGCTCGAGCGGAAGAAGTTCTCGCCCTCGCTGTTCGTGGTCCATTTCGGCATCAAGGGCACGTGGCCGGGCATTCCGCACCACATGATCCTCTTCGGCCCGCGCTATAAGGGCTTGCTGACCGACATCTACGATCATGGCGTGCTGAGCGAGGATTTCTCGCTGTACCTGCACCATCCGACCGTCACCGATCCTTCGATGGCGCCGGAGGGATGTTCGACGTTCTACGCGCTCGCCCCGGTGCCGCACATGGGCAAGTTCCCCGAGGATTGGGACCGGATCGCACCGATCCTCGAAAAGCGCATCCTCGATGAGATCGGGCGGCGGCTGATCCCCGATATCCACGAGCGGATCATCACCAAGTTCAGCTATTCGCCCAAGGATTTCTCGCACGATTTGAACGCGCATCTCGGCAGCGCCTTCAGTCTCGAGCCGACGTTGACGCAAAGCGCCTGGTTCCGCGTCCACAATCGCGACGATGCGATTTCGAACCTGTATTTCGTGGGTGCGGGAACCCACCCCGGCGCGGGCATTCCCGGCGTGGTGGGCAGCGCAAAGGCGACCGCCGCGCTGATGTTGGAGGGGGTGAAGCGGTGATTCTGGTGCGTCAGATCCTCCCCGAGCTTTGCTCGGGGAGGGAGACCATCGCGCAGCGATGGTGGAGGGGAAATGCCACAGGCGACGCGCTCGTGGCATTCCCCGCCACCACCGGCCCTTGGCCGGCGGTCCCCCTCCCCATCTGCGATGGGGAGGATTGATGCGTCGTCTCGCCGTCTACTGCGGCTCCGCCACGCCGCGCGATCCGCTTTACCTCGAAGCAGCTCGTACGGTCGGCCGCACACTCGCCGAACGCGGGATCGGCATCGTCTACGGTGGCGGCAAGCTGGGCCTGATGGGCGCGATCGCGGATAGCGCGCTTGCTGCCGGGGGCGAAGTGATCGGTGTGATCCCACAGGCGCTGGTCGACGCCGAAGTGGCGCATCGCGGCCTTTCCGAGCTTCACGTCGTGGCCGGGATGCACGAACGCAAGCGCTTGTTCACCGACCTGGCCGACGGCTTCGTCACTATTCCCGGTGGCACCGGCACGATGGATGAATTGTGGGAGGCGCTGAGCTGGGCGCAGCTGGGCTATCATGCCGATCCCGTTGGGTTGCTCAATACCGCCGGCTACTACGATCATCTGATCGCTTTCTGGGCGCAAATGGGTCAGGTCGGCTTCCTCCGCCCGCAGCATCGCGACCTGCTTATTGTTGCCGATACGCTCGACGGTTTGCTCGAACGAATGGCGGCGCATCAGCCGACGCAGCCGATCGTGCGAATGACCGCGGCGGATCTGTAGGCGGATCGTGATCGGGCTGATCGTGTCAAAGCCTATTCCCTCTTCATAACGACGGCGAGACAGTGCAGCCCTTAGAGAAGCTCAGCTCTAATAGAGCGGATCGCGCCACGCTCGTCACCGCTGCGCGTGCGTCGATTGCTCGTGGGTCGAAGAGTTTCGCCCTCGCCAGCAACCTGTTCGATCGCGCCACACGGGAGCGGGCGTGGCTGCTCTACGCTTGGTGTCGCGCGTGTGACGATATCGTCGATGGTCAGGATCACGGCCATGGTGCGCGCCATGTCGCGGATGCCGAGCGGCGCGTCGCGGTCATTGCCGAGCGCACCGAGGCGGCACTGGCGGGCGCGGTCGTCGGGGACATGCCGTTTGACGCGCTCCGCGTGGTCGCCGCGGAAACCGCGCTGCCAGCGCGCTTCGCGCGTGATCTGATCACCGGCTTTCGCCTCGATGCCGAGGAGTGGCGGCCGCGCAGCGAGAACGATCTGTATCGTTATTGTTATTATGTCGCTGGCGCGGTCGGCTGCATGATGGCGATCGTGATGGGGATCGATCCTGCTGACGACGAAACGCTCGATCGGGCGTGCGATCTCGGCGTTGCGTTCCAACTGGCGAATATCGCGCGCGATATCGAAGAGGATGACCGTGTCGGCCGCTGCTACCTGCCCGAGGAATGGCTGGTCGAGATGGACATCCCCCCCGGCCAGCACATGAAGCCGCCGTTCCGTGACCGGCTGGTCGTGCTTTCACGCCGGATGGCGACGCGTGCTGCGCTGCATGAGGCGAGCGCGCGGATCGGCGCGAATCGTTTGCCGCCGCGCGCACGCTGGGCGGTGCTGGCGGCGGCGGGAATCTATGGTGATATCGCGCGCGAGGTTGCTGCGCGGGGCGCACACGCATGGGATCACCGCGTATCGACGTCCGCGAAATCCAAACTCGGCTGGGTCGCGAAGGCCGCGCTAGCGTCGCGGCGTACGGTTCCGGAGGAGCCGCGGGACTCACGCCTGTGGACGCGACCGCGGTAGCTCTACTCCGGAACCAGTTCATCCCATCCGTCGCTGTCCGCGCCGAACCGTGGCGGTGTGGCCTACCTTCGCCGTCGGGGTCCGCGTTTTCACTGTATCGACGAACAGCCAGTCGTTGCTTACGCGCTCGGGCGTGACCGTCACGGCCATGTATCCGCGCCGCGATGTGTCGCACCATTTCAGTTCCGGGCTGGCGCCAACCAGCGCGCGCGCGACGCTTGCCGGATCGACGGTCAGCGCGCTTTCGAGCCCGCTCGACGAAACCGCATGACCGGCGAATTCCACCCCGACCGGCGCGTCCTGCGCGAGATCGAACGCCCAGGCATTATGGCTGTCGCCGCATAGCACGACGAGATTCGCATCGGCGGACTGCGCTGCGCTCAGGAACCGCTTCCGCGCGGCCGGATATCCGGCCCAAGAGTCCAAGTTCGACGGCAGCCCGGCTTTACCCGCGGCGATCCCCGCGCGCAGATACATTGCCGTTGCGGGCTTCGCGGTCGACAGCCAGCCTTCGGTTTCGGGCGGCACGCTCGTCTCGCCCATGATCGTGCCGAAGCCGACGATCTGCCACCGCGCGCCGGCCGCGACCGAGCGCTTGAGCCCGCGATAGAGCCAGGCTTCCTGCTGCGATCCGAGCATCGTGCTTGCGGGATCGTTCCACTCGTTGTCGCGATACTGTGCCATCGCCCGCGCCGGATCGGGCGCGCGCAGCAGATCACCCAGTTCCACCGGGCGCGATCGTGCCGACAGCCGCGTATCGGTGCGGAACAGCGTAGCGAGCGTGCCGATGTCATACGCCTTCCACGGCTCGTCGGAGACCGGCATCCATTCGCGCCACGCCTGGATCGAGGCGGCCTTGCGGATGCTCCATTCGCCTTCCGCCTTGGGATCGTGGTTCTGCGCGCCGCCTTCCCAGCTGTCGTTCGTGCTTTCGTGATCGTCCCACGAAGCGATCACCGGCAGGCGGGCATGCAGCGCCTGAAGATCGGGATCGGCACGGTAGCTGGCGTAGCGCAGGCGGTAATCGGCGAGGTGAATGATTTCGCTCGCCGGCTGCGGCAGGCGATTCGAAACGGTGTCCTGCAGCGACGGGTATGTGCCGTTGGCATATTCGTAGAAATAGTCGCCGAGGTGGATCCACAGATCCAGATCATCGCGCGCGGCGGCGTGGCCGTAGGCGTTGAAGAAACCGAAGGCGATGTTCGAGCAGGAGAAGATCGCCGCGCGGAAGGTGCTCGCGCGATCATCGGGCAAGGTTTTGGTGCGGCCGATCGGCGACGCGGTGCCGTCCGGCGCCACGAAACGATAATAATAGCCGCGACCCGGCTGGAGTCCGGTGACGGTAATCTTGCTGGTCCAGTCGCGCCACGGCCCGGTGATCGTCTCGCCGCCGCCCGCGACGCGCGCGAAATCGGGCGTTTCGCTCAGCTCCACCTTCAGCCGCACCTGATCGCCACTTGTCGGCACATAACGAGTCCAGAGCAGCACTTCGTCCGGCCCCGGCTCGCCGCTCGCGACCGAATGGGTGAAGCCGCGTGCCGCCAGCACGGTCTGCGCGCTGGCGAGCCCTGGGATGGCGAGCGCGCCCGCGCCGAACATGCCGGTGGCGAGCAACGAGCGGCGGCTTACGTCAATCATTCTTCCCTCCCGAAGGCGATGCGCTGCCGCTCCCCTGCGCCGAGAAGGTGACAGATCGGTGTCGTCGCGGCTACGCGCGCGGGGATGGATGCGCGATGGCTAGACCGATACCGTTTGCTGGTGCTGCTTGCGGTTGCGATCGCGGCGCGCGCGGCGACGTTCGGCAACCCGATCGTCCACGTCGACGAGGATTTCTACTTCACTGCGGCTCAAGCAATGTGGCGTGGCGCGATCCCCTATGTTGACGTGTGGGACCGTAAGCCGGTGGGGTTGTTCCTCGTCTATCTTCTACCGACCGCGCTGCCATTCGTCTGGGGCATCCTCGCGTATCAGGCGATGGCGCTGGCGGCGGTTGTCGGGACGGCGTGGATCATCGCGCGGCTTGCGACGCTGGGGGGGTGGGCGCGCGGGGCGACGCTGTCGGGCATCGCCTATATTCTGTGGCTGAACGTTGCGGGAGGGCAGGGCGGACAATCGCCGATCTTCTACAATCCGCTGGTGGCGGGCGCGGGGTGGCTAATCGTCGCCAACAAAGGTCGGCGTTGGTGGCGCGATGCGGCGGCGATGCTGCTCGTTGGCATCGCGTTGCAGATCAAATATTCGGCGGTGTTCGAGGGGCTGTTCTTCGGCCTGTGGATCATGATCCACGATTGGCGGGCGCGAAAAAGGATCGTTCGGCTCCTTGTTCGAGCGACCGCGCTCGCGGTGATCGCGCTGCTGCCGACGGCGGGGGCGATCGGAGCCTACGCCGCGATCGGGCAGCTCGACGCGTTTCTGTTCGCCAATTTCCTGTCGATCTCGTCGCGCGGGATCGATCCGCCGCTCGAGCGCTGGAGCAATCTCGGGAAGCTGGTGCTGTTCCTTGCGCCGCTCGTTGCGATGGCGGTCGATTCGGTGCGGCAGGCGCCGGGCGGGTCGATAGAGCGGCGGTTCATGCTTTGGTGGTTCGGCACGGCGCTGGCGGGCATCGTGATCTTCGGTGGGTGGTATGACCATTATGCGCTGCCCGCGTTCGTGCCGGGTGCGATTTGCGCAGGCGGGTTCTTTGCCGGCCGGCGGCGGGGCGGGGCGTACGTCCTCGCGCTGGTGGCGGTGATCGGGCAGGTCACTGTAATCGCCAACAGAATTGGGCGCGGCGGGCCGGCTGAGTTCGATGCGTTAATCGCGGCGATCGGGTCGGGACCGGGGTGTCTCTGGGTGTATTCCGGCACGCCAAAGATCTACGCGGCGGCGGATCGCTGCCGGGTGACGAAGTATATCTTTCCCAGCCATCTTTACCGCACGCGCGAATCGGGAGCGATCGGTGTCCCGCAAGCAGTAGAAGTGCGGCGCATTCTCGGCGAAAAACCGGCGGCAATCATTATGCGACCGAGATCGATCGGAGAACGTTTCGATATCCGCAGCGGGGTAGAACGGGTGATTGCGCGCGACTATTTCGTGGCGGCGCGACGCCAACTGGGGAGCGAGACGCTGACCATCTACAAGCGCCGCTGAACTACGCCGCCCGCGCGCGCTTCGCCGCTACTTGCGCAGCATAGTACGCCATCAAATCCACCGTATGCTCGCGATCGGTGCGGACTTGCCCGGCTGCGATCACGGCGGCGCGACGCAGCATCGCGGGTTCGCGTGCGTGCATGCGCCCGATTGCCTCGGCACACGCGATCGGATCGCGCGCGGCATAGAATTCGGCGCACAGCGGATCGGCGACTTCGGCACAGCCGCCAGTGTCAGGCACGATCAGCGGCAAGCCAGAGGCCATCGCTTCCGATGCGACCAGCCCGAACGGCTCGGTCTCCGAGCCATGGATCAGCGCGTCGCAGCTCGACATGATGCGTGCCAGCCGCTCGCGATCGTAGACCGGGTGGAACAGCCGGATGTGGGGGCTACCGGCGATGCGCTTTTCCATCCGCTCGGTATCGACGCCGTGGCCGAGCATCACGAGCCCTACCGGCAGGGTGGCGCCGGCGCGCTCGACCGCGTCGATCACCAGCGGCCAGCGCTTTTCGGGATGATGCCGCCCGAGCCCGAGCAGCAGCAGGCCGTCCGCCGGCAGGCCGCACTGCGCGAGCAGTGCGGCGCGCAATTGTTCGTCGCGGAAGCTCGGCGAGAAATGGCTCCGCTCGATCCCCAGCGGCATCGCCGCATCGATCCGCAGGCCGCGTGCCCGCAGCCGCTTCTCGAGCGCCGGCCCGTTGGTGACGACGCAATCGTACAAATCGAGGAAACGGGCCATGTAGCGTGTGTACCAGCCGAACGCGCGCTCGATCCGCTCGTGGCTGGCGACGCCTTCGAACCAGCGCTGCGCATAAGCGGCCATATTGTCGTTGTGCATGAAGAACGACTTCACCGCACGGCCCTGCCACTGGCCGACGAACCATGCCGGCCGCCACGGCGAGGAGCATTCGACCACGTCGGGATCGTAATGGTCGAGCAACCGCGTTACCGCCTCGCGATCCCAGAACAGGCCGTAATTGCTGTCGAACGGCAGCTTGGGCGAGCGGACATAGTGGATGCGGCCGCCGCCGGGGCGGTCCTCGATCCGGTCCTCAGTGCCAGCCGCCAGCACGATCAGCTCATGACCGAGCTCGTTCATGATCCCGATCTTGCGATCGATATACGTGCGCACCCCGCCGCCGGTGGGCGAGTAAAATTCATTGACGTCGACGACGCGCATCAGCCTGTCACCTCAGTCATTTACCGGGCCGAAGCTCGGGATCACGCCGCGTAGATATTGCGCGCGGATCGTGAGGCGCGTGATGCCCTGCGGCACGGTCACGATCGACTGGGCGAGCTTCGGCTTCGATCGGCCGAGCCGCTCGTTGGTGACGACGCCTGCGCCATCCGCCCAGACGTTGAACTTATTCTTGCCGTCGCGATCGTGGGTGAAGAACAAGGCGTAGCGGCCCGGCTGTGGCGCCTTGATGCACAAGGTGACTGCGCCGCTCGCGGGCGTATCGGTGCGGACACGGCGGAAGAACTTGCCTTCGGCGCGCAAGTCGCGATCGTCCTTGAGGAAATCGGCTTCGGTCGCCGGGAAGAGTTCAAGCTTCAGGGCACCGGTACGGTCCTTTAAACCCTGCACGTTCACCTCGATTGCTGGCCCGGATCGGCCCAAGCATGCGGCTGCATCACTACCAATCGGCGCAGCACCGGCTGACGCGGGTATAAGGATCGCGGTCAGCGCCGCCAGGATCACTCGTGTCATGGCCGTCGACCCTTAAAGGAAAAGGCCGAGGCGGCTGCGAATACCACCACCAGCAGGATGTGGACACCAAGCGTCAGCGCGGAAACGAAGGCGATCATCTCGCTCAACGCCTGATCCTGTCCGATCAGCAGAATTGCGAAGCTGGCGAACAGCAAATCTTTGTTCGGCACCAGCGGCAGACGTGAGACGAGCAGCCGCGCGGCCGACAGGAACAACCATGTCCACAAGGAAACTTCAGGCATCGCGAAATGCCACGCGAGCGCGACGAACAGCGAGCTCGCCGCGAGCCGCCCGCTATGGATCCAGAAAATCCACCACAGTTCGCGCCGTGGCAATGAAAAAACGCGCTTGGAAAAGAAGATCAGGCCGAGGCTGATCGCCAGCGTGATCATCACCGAGCCCGCGACTGCATTGAGCACGTTCGGCGGCATCAGCTGGTAGCCGGCGGGGATAGCGAGCGCGCACAGCAGGATCGTCGCGGCATTGCCCGCGATCGCAGACAGCAGCGACACGTCCTTCACCGCACCGAACGGTGCCGCGACGAGGTTCGCCCGAGCGCGTGCCCAAGCGTAGAAATAGGCCTCGCCCGAGTAGCCGAGAACGACGTCGTTCGCGATCCGCTTCTTGTGCAGCGCGACGAAGCCTGCGGCCGGGATCTTCCATAAACGTCGGAATATGATGAAGTCGCCAGTCGGCGCGGCCATGTAGAGGCCGAAAAAGGCGAGGTAGAACAAGGGCGAGTCCGGCGTCGCACGGCTGAGCCCGGCAAGCCCCGACCCGAGCAACTCGCGCCCCAGCATCACCACCATGGCGACGCTGAGCAGCCCGCCGAGGATCGTCGGCCAGCGGCGGCGCAGCGTTTCGGTCGGCTCCAGCGCCGCTATGTCCGGCAGTTCGGCGTCAATCATGCCGGCCGTCAACCTTGTAGCCTTCGCGGTCAAAACGGGCGATTTCCTCTGCACGCTCCCGCTCAACGCACGATGGGAGTGATCGGCCAATGACGGCAGAATGTGGTTTCTTTCGGCGGCAATCTGGGCTGTAGCATGGCAGGCTTCAAGATGAGCGTCGCCGGGCATATCCTCAGTTACGCCCAAAGCCTCAAGGGCGGCGGGGTGGAGCGTGCCCTGCTTCGGCTGTCTGCTGACTGGGTGCAGCAGGGCCGGCGCGTGACGCTTGTGATCGGTTCGGCGGAGGGGCCGCTGGCGCGCGAGCTGACATCGGGCGTGTCGATCGTGTCGCTGGGTTCGGGCGACTATCGCGCGCTCCTCGCGCTGCCACGGCACGTGCTGACATTGCGTCCGGACGTGATTTTCTGCCCCGGCAGCCACTATACGGCGATTGCGGCATGGACCCGGCTGCGGCTGGGACCTGGCTGCCCGCCGATCGTCGGGAAGGTATCAAACGCACTCGATCGCCCTGATCATGGCGCGCTGACGAAGGCTGGCCACTCAGCCTGGCTGCGCATGCATCCGCGTTTTCTCGACCGGGTGGTAGCGATGACGCCGGCGAGCGCGGCGGCCGTCGCGGCTGAAATGCATTTGCCGCCGCGCCAACTCGCCGTGATACCCAACCCGCCGGCGCGGCCGGTGACTGACGCGCCGCAACTGCATCTGCCGCCGCGTTACGTGCTCGGGGTTGGCCGGCTGGCGCCGCAGAAGCGCTGGGAGCGGCTCATTGCTGCGCTACCGCACCTTCGCGATCGGGCAGTGCCGCTTGTGATCCTGGGCGAAGGCAATGGCGGCGCCGCGCTGGTGGCGCAGGCGCGGGGGCTGGGCGTCGAGGATCGCCTGCTGATGCCGGGCCATTCCGCCGATCCGCTGGCTGCGATGGCGGACGCGGCGGTGCTCGCGCTTACCTCCGACTTCGAGGGCGTCCCAGGCGTGCTGCGGGAGGCGCTGTCGGTTGGGACGCCAGTGGTGACGACCGACTCGACGCCGGCTGTGGCGGAGATCGTCACGTCATCGGCGCTCGGCACGATCGTGCCACGCGACGATCGGGCGGCGTTGGTCGCGGCTCTGGATCATTGGTTGGGCGGCGCGCCTCGCCCTGCTCCGGTGCCGCCTCCCGGCGCTGATTCAGCAGCGCGTTACCTTGCGCTGTTCGATTCGCTCATGCCGGCCTGACGCGATCCGGCGCGGCGGCTTGTACTGCCGGCAGTGCGAGGCTCGCCGTCTCGGCCGCGATCAACGTGGGATAGGGTTCGAGCGACATGCCCACACGGCGCGCATTGTAAAGTTGTGGCACCAGGCAGACGTCCGCGATGTCCGGCGTCTCGCCGCCGAGGAACGGGCCCGATGCAGGCTTGTCGCGCGCCATCACCTCCAGCGCACCAAGCCCTTCGGCGATCCAGTGGCGATACCAGGCGTCGCGCGCCGCCTGATCGGCACCGAACTGCGTTTCGAGGCGCTTCAGCACGCGCAAATTGTCGATCGGGTGTATGTCCGCCGCGATCACCAGCGCGCGGGCAAGCTGGCCCGACCGCTCGAACGGATCTTTCGCGACCATTGGCGGATCGGCGAAATTGGCGTCGAGCCAGTCGATGATCGCTAGGCTCTGCACCAAAGGGTGGCCGTCGACGACTAGCGTCGGCACGAGGCCTTGCGGGTTGATCGTGCGATTGTCGTCGGAGGCCTGTTCGTTGGCGAGCAGGTTAACCGGCATCGAACGATAGGTGACGCGCTTCAGGTTCAGGCAGATGCGGATGCGATACGCCGCCGACGATCGCCAGTAATCGTGCAGGACGATGTTCACGCGCGGGCCTTGCCGGCAGATCCCTCACCATCGTCGTCGCGTTCTTCTTCTTCGATTTCGCTGCGACGCTCCATCGCGGTCTTGAGCATCGCCGTCATCGGATCGGCCAGCGCCAGGCCCATGATGCCAAACAGCGCGCTCGCCAGGATCTGCGTGCCGAGCGTCAGCGCGGGCGGCATGTCGACGGTGCGTTTCGCAACCATCGGGATCAGCACATAGCCGTCGAACGTCTGCACGATCAAATAGGTGCCGATCGCCCACAACCCGGTATCGACCCCCGACGAGAAGCCGACTGCCACCATCAGGGCGCCCGACACGAACGCGCCGATATTGGGGATGAAGGCGAGGATGCCGGTGAGGATGCCGAGGATCATCGCCATCGGCACGCCACCCAGCATCAGCGCGAACCACGTAAGCACGCCCTCCGCGACCATGCCGACGATGCGGCCGAACATCAGCCGGCGCAACGTGTGGCCCATGCGCTGCGTGGTGAGCGCGAACTCCTGCCGGCTATCCTCGGGGATCATCCACTGCAGCCCGCGATCGTAGACGCGCGGGTCCATCGCCACGAACAGCCCGATCACCACGATCATGAACATCGTGGTCAGCGCACCGAACGCGCTCCCGACCCACGAGGTGAGCCGCCCAACCGAGCTGAGCGCCTGGCGCGCGACGCCGCTGATGTCGGACGCACCGGGCATCAGCCCTTGGCTCGTCAGCCACGACGTGAGCCGCACCGTCTGGCCTTCGAGCGTCGAGCGCAGCTGGCCGATCTGCTCGGCGACCTGGACACCGGTGAGGTAAAAGGTGCCGACCAGGAACGCGATCGTCAGCAGGCAAACGATCAGCAGCCGCCACGCCCGCCCGATCGGGAGGACGCGGCCGATCAGACGCACGCCGCCGTCAAGCAGCGAGGCGAAGACGAGGCCGGCGAAAATGATCAGCAACGGCTGGATGAGCAGCACGACGACAGCGATCGCCGATGCCATGCCGAGCCACACTGCGGCGCGCTTGATCTCACGCCGCGTCGCAGGATCGCGCACCTCGTTCGGGCTGGCGCCTTCAACGACCTGAAGCTGTTCGTCGCTCATCGTACCTTCTCCGGATGGAGCGAATTACCCGCGCGACCCGGGCGCAGCGATGGCCACCAGGTGAGCGGGCTGAGGGTTGCCGTGCCATCGACCGAGAAGGTGATGAATTCGGCACGACCGCCGATATTTTCCCACGGCACGGGGCCCCCAAGCCCCTTGTCGCTGCCGCCTAGTGCGAAGCGGCTGTCCGCCGAGCGATCGCGATTGTCGCCCATCAGGAAGACGTGGTCGGCCGGGATTCGGATCGGGCCGTAGTCGTCGCCGGGGCTCGCGCCGAGCTCCACCGTGTCGTAGCGGCGCCCTTCGGGCAGCGTCTCAGTGATGATCGGCAGGCGGCACACCAGCGCGCCATCGTCGCGCGCGATCCGAGCACCGGGATATTGCCATTCGTCGCAGGTCGCATTCGCATCGACCGGCACATCCTTGTAGTGAAGCGCGCCGCGCGCGAGCGGCTTGCCGTTCAGGATCACGCGGCCGCCGCGCACCTGAAGCGTATCGCCGGGCAGGCCGATCACGCGCTTGATATAGTCGCTGCTCTGGCCCGGCGGGGTGACGATCACAACGTCGCCGCGCGCGGGCAGTGCGCCCCACAGTCGGCCGCGCCACGCCGGCGGCTGGAACGACCAGCTCTCGACCGGCCGGTGCAGCACCGCGCCCTCGAAGATCGCGACCGGATTGGGGATGGTCGGCGACACGAACGACCAGCCGTAAGCAAATTTGGACACGACCAGCCGATCACCGACTTCCAGCCCGGGCAGCATCGACTCGCTCGGGATGTAGAATGGCTTGGCGATGAAGCTGTGGAAGCCGAGCACCGCTAGGATCAGCCAGAAGAGCCCCTTCGCCTCGCCCCACCAATCGAACCCGCGGGTCCTCGGCCGCGGCGAATCGCCGGCCGGAGGGTCGTGCTGCGGCGCCAGATCGTCGGCCAGATCACTCACTCGGCTTGCGTTCATTCTACCGGTATCGCCTCGATGATCACGAACGCCTGTGCCCAGGGATGATCGTCGGTCAACGTCAAATGGATGCGCGCGGCGTGGCGTTCCGGGATCAGCGCGTCAAGCCTCGCCTTCGCGCCGCCTGTCAGCGCCAGCGTCGGCGCGCCCGAGGCCGCATTGACAACGCCGATGTCGGCCATGAACACGCCGTTGCGAAAACCGGTGCCGACCGCCTTGGAAAAGGCCTCCTTGGCGGCAAAGCGCTTGGCATAGGTGCCTGCGCGGGTGAGCGGCCGGGCTTGCGCCTTCGCGCGCTCGAGGGGCGTGAACACCCGCTGCTCGAACCGAGTGCCGAAACGGTCGAGTGATGCCTTGATACGCTCGATATTACAGAGGTCGGAGCCGAGACCGATGATCAACGCGCCGCATCCATCGCGCGGCGCATCTCGCGCACCGCTTCGTCGAGCCCCACGAAGATCGCCTCGCCGATCAGGAAATGCCCGATGTTGAGCTCCATCACTTGCGGGATTGCGGCGATTGCGGCGACATTGTCGAACGTCAAGCCATGGCCGGCGTGGACTTCGATACCGTTCTTCGCCGCCAGCGCTGCGGCGTCCGACAAGCGGCGAAGCTCCTCGGCGCGCTCGGCACCGTCGAGCTCGCTGTAGCGGCCGACATGCAGTTCGACCACCGGTGCGCATAGCCGAACGGCTGCGTCGATCTGCCGTGCGTCGGGTTCGATGAACAGCGATACGCGACACCCGGCGTCGTTCAGCGCCGCGATGATCGGCGCGAGGCGGTTGTGCTGGCCCGCGGCGTCGATCCCTCCCTCGGTCGTGCGCTCCTCGCGCTTCTCAGGCACGATACACACAGCATGTGGGCGATGCCGCAGCGCGATCGCCAGCATTTCCTCCGTCGCTGCCATCTCGAGGTTCAGCGGCACCGTCAGTTCCGCCATCAGCCGCGCGATATCGTCGTCGGTGATGTGCCGGCGGTCCTCGCGCAGGTGGGCAGTGATCCCGTCCGCGCCCGCTGCGACCGCCAGCAGCGCCGCGCGGACCGGATCGGGCGTGGCGCCGCCGCGCGCATTGCGCACCGTGGCGACGTGATCGATGTTGACGCCGAGACGAAGGGGGGCGGGATACGTCGCGCTCATCACTTTTCCCCCGGTGCGCACGCCGCGGCGGCGAGCAGATCGTGGCTAAAGCCCTTGCCCTGCCAAACTTCGCCGAACTCGAACGGGGCGCGGTTGGAGAAGGCAATCACGACCCGGTCGGCCTCGGGCAGTAAAAAGTTGCGCACCTCGACCCCGCCAATCGAACCGCGCCGTTCGACGAGCTTCACCGGCTTCGCGCACCCTTTCAGCGGTGCCGTAAACACCCATTGGCCAAGCGCGATGAAGCCGAGCGCCGGCTGGCCATCCCACAGTTCCGCGCGCGCAGCCGGCGTAAGCAACTGGCCCGACAGCAGCGCACGATCGACCCGCCACAGATCGTCTATCGTGCCTGACAGCGCTGCACTCGCCCCGTAGCTGGCCAGATCCTGCGGCGCCTCGGGCTTGCCGTCTTCATAGCCGGGCACGGTGGCAACCAGCGAGCGCGTCGCGCTTACCGAGCGCAGGCGCAGCGGTGCGGTGATCCGGTAGCGCAGCAGGCGATCCCAGCTCTTGCCGGTTACCGCCTCCAGCAGTGCGCCGGCGACGATGTAATCGCAATTGTTGTACTGCCAGTTGCCGCCAGGAGCGGTCAGCGGTTTGCCGGCGCAATATCCGGTCAGCGGGCTGCGATCGCCCTTGTAGCTGGGGGTGTAGTAAACCGGCACCGCGGTTTCGTCGCCGCTGGGATTGGGCAGGCCGGACTGATGGCGCAGTAGTTGGCGGACGGTGATCTGACCGGCCGTGGGCCCACGAAACTTGGGCAGGTAGCGCGCGATTGGCGTGTCGAGCGCGACCCGCCCAGCCGCCACTTCCTGCATCACCAGCGTGGCAACGATCTGCTTGGTGACCGACGCCCAGCGCCATACCGCATCGGTCGCGACGGGCGCGCCGCCAGTGGGCGCTGCGCTGCCGATGCTCGTGCGAGTCTCGACAACGTGGCCCTGCGATATCAGAATCGTGCCGACGAAACCGGCCCGCTCGGCAACTTGCGTAGCAGATTGCGCCGGCGCCATCGCGGGCAATAGCAGCGCGACGCACGCAATCAGCATCCGCCTCATGCAGCGCGGCTCCCGGGCTTGATCGCCGGGATCGCCGCTAGCTCCGGCGGCAGGGCATCGGCTTCGTAGGTCGGGACGTCGAGCCGGATCAGCGGGAAGAAGGGCACGCCGATGTCCGCCGACCCGTTCGAGCGGTCGACCAGCGCCGCGCCGACGATCACGCGACCACCTGCGGCCTCGATCGCCTTGATCGCCTCGCGCGACGACAATCCGGTGGTGACGACATCCTCCATCATCAGCACTTCTTCCCCGGGCTCGAGGCGGAAACCGCGGCGCAGCTCGAACGTGCCGCTCGGACGCTCGACGAACATCGCCGGCACGCCGAGCGCGCGCGCCATCTCGTGCCCCGCAATCACCCCGCCCATCGCCGGAGACACCACCGCGCTGATCCGCGCGCGCAACTCGGCCGGCAAGCGCGCAGCGAGCGCTTCTGCCAAGCGGGCGCCTCGACGTGGATCCATCAGCACGCGCGCGCACTGCAGGTAGCGTGATGATCGCAGGCCCGAGGAGAGGATGAAATGGCCTTCCAGCAGCGCGTCAGCCGCACGGAACTCGGCCAACACCTCGTCTTCGGTCACGCGCTTCCCCCTATGCTTCATGCGCGAGATACGGATCCGGCCAATGACGCGCAACGGAACGTGCTGCAGTGCAGATAAATAAAGGCGTTGCCGCGCTTGAGGCGCGTGGTTGGCCTGCGTATAGGCCGCGCGATGGAGTCAGCGTGGCGCACGCGCAGGCGCCGCGACGAGGCCGACGACGGGCCGTGTTGAGCCAAGAGGTGACGACGAGACGATGAGAAGCGCGTTCAAGGGATTGATGCTGGCGACTGGGCTCGCGCTGGCGGGGCTCGCCCCGGCGGTTGCCCAACCGGCCGGAACTATCGCGGCGCCTGCGCCGACCACGATCGGCAATTCGGCCGACACGGCGCAAGTCGCGCCCGACGCTGTTCCTGCAGCGCCGGTGCTGGCCCAAGACGGCGCGCCCGTGGTGTCCGCAAAACCGGGGATCGGCCAACCGACCGATCGCCTGATGTCGATCCAGCCGCAGGTAACGAAAAACGGCCAGCGCGCGCAGAGCTTTCATGATCATATACTGTTTCCGCTGATCACGATCATCTCGCTCTTCGTGCTTGCCCTGATCATCTACGTCGCGATCCGCTATCGTCAGGCGGCCAACCCGGTACCGTCAAAGACCAGCCACAATACGCCGATCGAGATCGTCTGGACGCTTGCGCCGGTGCTGATCCTCGTCGCGATCGCGGTGCCCTCGATCGGGCTGCTCTCGGCACAGTTCAAGCCGGCGCCCGCGGGCGCGGTGACCCTGAAGGCGATCGGCAACCAATGGTATTGGAGCTATCAGTATCCAGACCATGGCGGAATCGAGATCACCGCCAACATGCTGAAGGAGGCAAGTGAGGTCGGCGCCGGAGAGCGGTCGCGTACCGACGCGGATGGCCCCCGATTGCTCGCCGCCGATAACCGGATCGTCCTGCCGGTCGGCGTGCCGATCCGCCTGATCACGACGGCCAACGACGTGATCCACAGTTGGGCGATGCCAGCGTTCTGGATCAAGCTGGATGCCGTTCCCGGTCGCCTGAACGAGACAAGCTTCACGATCGAAAAACCGGGTGTCTACTTCGGCCAGTGTTCGGAACTGTGCGGCGCACGCCACGCTTACATGCCGATCGCGGTGGAGGCGGTGCCCCCGGCGCAGTTCGCGGCGTGGATCGCAGCCAGGGGCGGCAAGATGCCGGGCGCTGGCGAGGCATCGTCGGCGGTGATCCCGCAGCCGGGCGCCGACACGTCGGCCGCTGCCGTTGATGCCGCTGCGGCGACGTCGAACGCTGCCGGCCCGGTCGAGAACGCGACCGTCACGCCTTCCACCTCCCCGCAGGGCGCCACCGGTAATCCGGGCGGCACCGGCGACATGGGACGCTAAAGATCATGACCGATACCGCCCTCAACCCCTCCGCATTCCAGGCGCATGGCGATCATGCGCACCATCACAGCGATGCCGATCACAAGCCCGGTTTCTTCCAGCGCTGGTTCATGTCGACGAACCACAAGGATATCGGCACGCTTTATCTGATCTTCGCGATCACCGCCGGCATCATCGGCGGCGCGATTTCGGGACTCATGCGGATCGAGCTGCGCGATCCCGGCATCCAGTATCTGCCGACGTGGCTCGCGATGTTGCACGGCCCGGGCACGTTCGACGAAGCGCTCCACCTGTGGAACGTGATGATCACCGCGCATGGTCTGATCATGGTGTTCTTCATGGTGATGCCGGCGATGATCGGCGGGTTCGGCAACTGGTTCGTGCCGATCATGATCGGGGCACCGGACATGGCGTTCCCGCGCATGAACAACATCAGCTTCTGGTTGCTGGTGCCGGCCTTCATGCTGCTGCTCGCGTCGCCGTTCTTCGGAGGTGCCGGCACGGGGTGGACGGTGTACGCGCCGCTATCGACCTATGGTGAGCCAGGCCCGTCGGTCGACATGGCGATCCTGTCGCTTCACCTTGCCGGTGCGTCGTCGATCCTCGGCGCGATCAACTTCATCACCACCATCTTCAACATGCGCGCGCCTGGCATGACGCTGCACAAGATGCCGCTGTTCGCGTGGTCGGTGCTGGTCACCGCGTTCCTGCTGCTGCTGGCGCTTCCGGTGCTTGCCGCTGCAATCACGATGCTACTGACCGATCGTAACTTCGGAACGACCTTCTTCGATCCGGCCGGCGGCGGCGATCCGGTTCTGTACCAGCATCTGTTCTGGTTCTTCGGCCACCCCGAAGTGTACATCATGATCCTGCCGGGCTTCGGCATCGTGAGCCACATCATCGCGACGTTCAGCCGCAAGCCGGTGTTCGGCTATCTCGGCATGGCCTATGCCATGGTGGCGATCGGCGTGGTTGGGTTCGTCGTGTGGGCGCACCATATGTTCACGACTGGCCTCAGCGTGAACACGAAGATGTACTTCACCGCAGCCACGATGGTGATCGCGGTGCCGACCGGCATCAAGATCTTTTCGTGGATCGCGACGATGTGGGGCGGTTCGCTCAGCTTCAAGACGCCCATGGTTTGGGCGATCGGCTTCATCTTCATGTTCACCGTCGGCGGCGTGACGGGCGTTGTGCTCGCAAACGGCGGCGTCGATGATTACATGCATGATACTTACTACGTGGTGGCGCACTTCCACTACGTGCTAAGCCTCGGTGCGGTGTTCGCGCTGTTCGCGGGCTTCTATTACTGGTTCCCGAAAATGTCCGGGAAGATGTACAATGAGTTGCTCGGCCAGCTGCACTTCTGGGTGTTCTTCGTCGGCGTGAACGTGCTGTTCTTCCCGATGCACTTCCTGGGCCTGCAGGGGATGCCGCGGCGTTACCCCGATTATCCCGACGCCTATGCCTATTGGAACAAGATCGCGACACACGGCTATGAGTTGATGGCGCTGGGCATGGCGTTCTTCTTCGTCAACATCATCTGGTCGCTGATCGCGGGTAAGAAGGCGGGCGAGAACCCATGGGGCGAGGGGGCGACGACTCTGGAGTGGACACTCTCCTCGCCGCCGCCGTACCACCAGTTCGAGACACTGCCGGTGATCGAGGATCACAAGCACTGAGATATGGCCCAACGATCATTCCTGATCGCAGGTCGGTGAAATGAGAAGCGCCCCGCGAGGAGACTCGCGGGGCGTGTTTCGTTTTGGCGGCGTAGGTGTGTGCCGGTATCGCGCTACAGGCGGACGAACAGCGTGAGCGACGCGACGGGCACCATGTTCACGCGCTGACCCGGCGCGTCGCGGGTCTGGTTGAGATACCCGGCCTCAAGCGTCGAGGTGCCGGGCAATGGGATCTCCACGCCGGCAAAAGTGCGCAACTGGTCGAACCCCTCAACGCCGCCCCATTGCGCGGACTTTAGCCCGACGAACGCCTCGCTCGACGCTAACGCCGCAACGCGCCGTTTCCCCGCCGCCAGCGGATATTCGAACCGCATCATCTGGCGCACGCGCAGCGACATGCCATCACCGTCCGATCGCCAGCGCTCTTCGAGGCGGGTGCGCGATTGCACTTCCAGTTTGCCGATTTTGCCGACGTTCCATGTCACTTGCTGGAACAGCCGATCTTCCCTGAGATCGGAACCGTTCTCAACCGCGTCGATCACGCGGGCGTAGCCCTGGTAGATCGTCAGATCGTCGGAGACGGCATAGCCGATCGCGGGACGGAGCAGCAGCTGCGTCAGGCGCGAGACCCCGTCATTGATGCGCGGCTGCACCTCGGCGAAAAAGACAACCCGGCCGTCGACCGGACCCATCACCGTCGCGTTGATCCATGCCCCTTCGTCATGCGTCGTCTGCGCTTGGGCCGGAGCGGCAATGATTAGCAGCGACGGAAGAAAAGCGGCAGATAACCGGACGAAAGCGGGAGCAAATGTGCGCATGCATTTGCCCCTAGCCGCCACGTCACGGCCACGTCATGGTCAGCGTTAAAGCAGCAACAAAACGTCAGGAGAGGTCAATGCCCGAGTTCCGGATGATCGATACCGGTCCGGTGCGGCTGCGCGTCGCGATCGAGGGCGCCGGGCCGCTCGTGCTGATGGTGCATGGCTTTCCCGAGAGCTGGTATTCGTGGCGGCATCAGTTCTCGCCGCTGGTGCAAGCGGGCTTCACTGCGGCGGCGATCGACGTGCGAGGCTATGGCGGCTCCGACCGGCCCGACGAGGTCTTGGCTTACGCGATGGAGCAGCTCATCGCCGACATCGCTGCGGTCGCCGGCGTGCTGCAGCCGGATGCGCCAGCAATCCTCCTTGGCCATGATTGGGGGGCGCCCCAGGTGTGGAATTCGGCGCTGACGCTGCCCGATCGCTTCGCAGCGGTTGCTGCGCTGTCGGTGCCATATGCCGGCGTCCCTGCGCGGCCTTTCACCGAGACGTTCCGCCGTGCCTTCACCGAGAAGGGCCGTTTCTTCTACCAGGAATGGTTTCAGGCGGTCGGCCCGGCGGAGGCGGAGGCGGAGGGCGACGTGCGCGATTTCCTGCGCAAATTCTGTTACGCCATTTCGGGCGATGCGCCGCCGGGCACGTGGCCGAACAAGCCGGCCGGCGCCTCGATGCTGCAGGATATGATCGATCCAGGGGAGTTCCCCGCATGGCTGACGCCCGAGGATCTCGACTATTACGTCGCCGAGTTCGAGGCGTCGGGCTTCTTTGGGCCGATCAGCCGCTATCGCAATCACGAGCGCGACTGGGAGTGGCTGCAGCCGTACCGCGAGCGGCGGATCGAGCAGCCGGCGCTGTTCATCGGTGGCACCAAGGATCCCGCAACCACGCTGTTCGGCGCGGTCGAGGATCCTATCGCGCTGATGCGTCCGCATGTGCCGCTGGTGGAGGGGCATTTGCTCGACGGATGTGGCCATTGGACGCAGCAGGAGCGGCCCGATGAGGTGAACCGACTGTTGCTCGACTGGCTCGAGCGGGTGGCGTAGCGGCGACCCCTTGCCTGAATGGGGCAAAGTCAGCAGGTTGCGCCGCGGGGTAACAGCGGGGGCTGACATGGTTGTGATCGGCCTGCGCGAAGGCGGATGATCCGTTCGCTCGATCGCGCCACGGCGTTTCGGCTCGGGCGTACCTTTTCGGCGCAGGCTTATGGCCAGTTTGTCACCGTCGCGGTGCAGCTCGCGCTGGTGCCGCTGCTGACCGGCGCCTGGGGGACGCGCGTCTATGGATCGTGGCTGCTGCTCTCGGCGATCCCTTTCTACCTGACGTTCAGCGACTTCGGCTTCACCTTCGTCGCCAAGAACGCGATGGTGATGGCGGTAGCGGCCGGGCGGCGCGAGGCTGCGTTACGGGTGTTCCAGAGCATCTTCGCGCTGCTGTGTATCGGCATCCCGCTGCTGCTGCTGGCGAGCGTCACGATCATCCTCACGGTCGATGTCGCGGCGTTGCTTTCGATCGATGCGGTGTCGGGAATGGCGGTGCGTGTGGTGCTGCTGCTGCTGGTGAGTAACGTGCTGCTGTATCAGCTCTTTCTGCTGATCTGCGCGGGCATTCGTGCCGAGAATCGGCCGGCGAGCGAAGCGATGTGGGCGGCCAGCGCGCGATTGGGTGAGGGCGCCGCGGTGGCGCTCGCCGTGCTTTTTGGCGGTGGCGTCGTGGTAGCGGCGGCTGCGATGGTGGCCAGCAGGGTGCTGTTCCTTGCCGTCGGTTATTGGTGGTTGCGGCGGCTGTCGGCTTGGCTGAGGCTGGGCTTCGCGCAGGCCGATCGCGGTGAGCTGCATCGGCTGAGTAGCCCCGCGCTTGCCTATATGGCGATGCCGATCGCGCAGGCGCTGCTGATCCAGGGGCCGGTGCTGGTGATCGGTGGTACGTTGGGGGCGGTGGCGGTGGTCGTGTTCTCGACATCGCGGACGCTCGCTCGGCTGGGGACGGCCGGGATCAATATGATAAACAACTCTGTTATCAGCGAATATTCGGCGCTCGCCGGTGCCGGGCATCGGACCGCCTTCGCACGGCTGTTCCGGATGCAACTGACGGTCACGACCATCGCGACGCTTGGTTATGCAGGCGTCGTGCTGGCGATCGCGCCGTATGCGATGTCGTTGCTGACGCATGATACCGTGTTGATCATGCAGCCGTTTTTTCTGCTCGTGGTGATTGGCGTGGCGGCGGAGATGGTTTGGTCGGCGGTATTTACGCCGGTTGCGGCAGTGAATCGGCATCGCGGGGTGACGCTTGCGTTCGTGGTAGCGGCGGCGGCGGCGCTTGCCTTGTGTGGGCCGTTGATTGGATGGCTCGGCTTGAGTGGTGCGGCGCTGGCGGTGCTTGGGGCACATGCGGCGATGATCCCGATCTGCCTGATTGTGGCGCGAAACCAGATACATGACCGCTGACCGCCGGCCGCGGGTGCTGTTCGTCGGGCTGTCGGCCGCGGGGCATGGCGGGATCCAGAGCTTCAACCGGCGGGTGATCGCAGCGCTGGAGCAGCTCGATGTTCCGGCCACGGTGCTGATGCTGGCGGATGCGGAGACAAACGGCGAAGTTTCGGGGTTTGGCGGCGGCAAACTCTCATTGAGCGAGACGGTTTTTCTGAGGTCGGCGGGGGCAGAGGTGCTGCTGCTGGGGCATATCAACCTGCTGCCGTTCGCACTGCTGTATCGGCTGCGCCATCCGCGTGGTCGCGTGATCATGTTCGCGCACGGCATCGAGGTCTGGGGCGATCCGGACTATCGCGCGGCGCGGCGATGGGAGCCGGCGCTGCTGCGGCGCGTGGTGGATCGGATCGCGATCGTCAGCCGCTATTCGCGCGATCGGATGGCGCGCGCGTTCGGGTTGGAGGCGGACAGGTTCACGCTGTTCCCCAACGCCGTCGATGTTCGGCCGTTGGTTTCTAGTGAGCCTACCGCGTCGACGATCCTCGCGGTGTCGCGGCTGGGCGCGGGCGAGCGCGAGAAGCATGTCGACAAGCTGATCCGCGCGCTGCCGTCGGTGATCTCGGCCATCCCGGACGCGCGGCTGGTGGTGATCGGCGAGGGGCAGCTGCGGGGCCAGCTGCAAGAGCTTGCCGTGGCGCTTGAGGTCAGCGCGCATGTCGCGCTGCCCGGCGCTGTTTCGCGCGAGGCGCTCGATCGTGCTTATGCCGAGGCCTCGGTGTTTGCCTTGCCGTCGGCGAAGGAAGGGTTCGGGATCGTCTATCTCGAGGCGTGGACGACTGGCCTGCCGGTGATCGGCGCCAATCGCGGCGCAGCCGCCGAGGTGATCGAAGATGGTGTGGACGGCTTCACGATCGATCCGGAAGACGTGCCCGCGCTGGCCAATGCGCTGATCGCCTTGCTCGGTGATCGAGCGCGCGCCGCGGCGATGGGCGCGGCGGGGCGGGCGAAGGTGGAGCGGCTTTATTCAGGCGAGGCGTTCGTCGCCAATCTGGGCGCGCTGCTGACCGATGTCGCGCGCGACCGCCGCACCTTGCGCTGACCCAGGAGCAACAGGACGCACCCGGTGAGCAGAATGAAGATGAAGCTGCGGCAGAAGAACGACAGCGTCGTGCTCACCTCGCGCTCGGCCAGGAAAGCGGTGGTGGCGAACAGGAAGGTCGCCCAGCTATTGTCGACCAGCCGCCCGCCGACGCCATCAAGCACGACGAAGGTGAAGGCGACGGTAAGCCCCGGCAGCAGCAGCACGCCGACCAGCCCGAACGCGGCAAGGCTGCTGGCGATCAGCCCGACGACCGGGCGCGCGATCGATCCACTGGCGCGGAAGCCGTAATGCCAGGCGATGCGATCGGGCGCCGTTGCGAGCGTTTTCGACATCAGCAGTGACGGCAGCAGCGTTTCGGCCGGATCGCGGAGCAACTCCGCGCCACCCATCGTGCCGCGTTCCGCCAGCTTGCGCGCGACGAGATCGATCGGCTGGATCATCGTGAAGCGTTCGCTGTTCCATGTCAGCGGATAGACGTAGCTGTCGCGATACGTGAGGTGATAGTTGGTCGCGATCCGATCCGCCTGGTCGGCCAGCGCGACAGGATCGTAGCTTTGCTCCGCGATCACATTCAGCGTGGCGGCGATCCGGTCGAGGCCGCGCACGTCGGCCTGCGCGCGCACGATCTGGATCGCGGGCACGACGTAGACGATTGTTACAGCCGCGGCGATCGCCGGCGGCACGATCCAGCGCCAGCGCAGTCGCACGCCGAAGGCGAGGAACGTGACGGTGACGACGAACAGGAAGTCGAACAGCGTGCGCTTCGTATTGTCAGCCAGCGTCAGCGCGAGGATCACCGCGGCCATTGCGCCGAGCACGACCTTGTGGCGCGACGCGCGTGGACGCTGGGCGATCAACGCGGTCTGCAGCGCAGCGCCCAAGACGAGCAGCGGATAGAAGGTGCCGAAGCCGCCGAACCCTCCGGCCTCGAACCCGCCGTTGGTGGCGAGCGCGCGGAACTGCGTCTGGAGAAAGTAGAAGATCGCGCCGAGGAGGAACACCGGCGCCGCGAAGCGCGACAGATTACGGGGATTTGCCGTGATGTCGCGCAGCCGCGTGGCAAAGCGCAATGGTTGGCGGAGCGACTGGCTGGCGAGATAGCCGAGGCTGATCGAGGCGAAGCCGGCGAGCAGATAGCCGGCGGAAAGATCGGGCACTTGAAGGTTCGATTGCACCGGCTGCCGCGCCAGCGTCTTCACGACGAGGCTGGCGGTGCCGAAATAGATGCACATGATGGCATAGAGCCCGTCGGAGATCCGCCATCCGCCCCGGCTGAGTGGCCAGACGGCGGCACCCGCGACGGCAGCGAGCGCGCTCAGCACCCACAGGTTCGCGCCCAGCAGCAGCTGCGCGCCAACGAGCAGCGCCAGCCCCGCCACGTACAGCCAACGAAGCGACGTCATGCGTCCTGCTCGCCCCCAATGTCCCCGAGCGAACGATAACTTGTGTTAACCGTCGCGTCGATGCGCTGCGTATGATTGCGCCATGCAATTCCGCTGCTTAGGGTGCGCCGAGATTATCTTCAGCCGTTCGTGCTGAGGAGGCATTGAGCTTGTCGAAATGCCGTCTCGAAGCACCGGGGCATGCCCTTCGAGACGAGGCTTCGACTTCGCTCAGCCTCTCCTCAGGGGGAACGGGCTTGGGCAGGATTTTATCAGGCTCTAGAGTTCGTCCGGGGGGACAATCATGGCGGGTCGTACGCGACGATGATCGAGCCGCTCGACGGCCATGCCGCGCGCTCGTGGGAGGGCGGTGCGAGCTTTTCGTTCGCCAACCGGGTGTATCGCGTCGCGTGGCAGGCGACGTGGCTGTTGCTGGCGGCGTGGACGCCGCCGGCGTTGCGCGGATGGCGGCGGATGCTGCTGCGGCTGTTCGGTGCCCAGGTGGCGCCAACCGCGAACGTCTATGGCAGCGCGCGGATCTGGTCGCCGGCCAATCTGGCGATTGGCGACCATGCCGCGATCGGGCCGCGTGCGACGGTCTATTCGATGGGGCGCGTGACGATCGGCGCGTATGCGGTGATCTCGCAGGGCGCGCATTTGTGCGCGGGCACGCACGATATCGAGGATGCGGCGTTCCAGCTTCGCGCGCGGCCGATCACGATCGGCGCGCGGGCGTGGATCGCGGCGGAGGCGTTCGTCGGGCCGGGCGTGACGATCGGCGAGGGCGCGGTGCTGGGCGCGCGGGCGTGCGCGATGCGCGACATTGCGGCCTGGACGGTTTGCGGCGGCAATCCGGCGCAAGAGATAAGGCAGCGGCGGATTCGGTTCGGTGAGCCGGCGTGAGCGCGCCCGGCCCGACCGCCGATCTGACGGTCGTCATCCTCACCTATAACAAGGCGCATCATATCGTGCGCGCGATCGAGAGTGTGCGCGGCATCGCGCGCACGATCGTGGTGGTCGATAGCTTCTCGACCGACGCGACGGTCGCGCTGGCGCAGGCGGCCGGTACGCGCGTGGTGCAGCACGCGTTCGTCAACCATGCCGCGCAATTCCAATGGGCGCTGGATCATGGCGGGATCGCGACTGGCTGGACGATGCGGCTCGACGCGGACGAAGTGATCGAACCCGATCTGGCGGCGGCGATCGTGGCTGCGCTGCCGACGCTGCCCGGCGAGGTGACGGGGATCACGTTCGACCGGAAGCATATCTTCATGGGGCGGTGGATCCGGCACGGCGGGCGCTATCCGCTGCGGCTGTTGCGACTGTGGCGGACGGGCACGGGGCGCGTCGAGCAGCGCTGGATGGACGAGCATGTCGTGGTCGAGCGCGGGCGGACGATCGCGCTGGCGGGGGGCTTTGCGGATTGGAACCTGGGTGATCTCGGGTTCTTCACCGCCAAGCATAATGGCTATGCGACGCGCGAGGCGATCGAGGTGCTGGCGGCGCGCTACGATCTGTTCGGCACGGCGGCGGCGGAACTGCCGTCGAGCGGGCAGGCGCGGCGCAAGCGGTGGCTGAAGACGCGGGTCTATGATCGGCTGCCACTCTGGGTCGGGCCGCTGGGATATTTCCTGTATCGCTATGTGGTGCAGCTCGGCTTTCTCGATGGGCGGCCGGGGCTGATTTACCATGTGTTGCAGGGCTTCTGGTATCGCTTTCTGGTCGCCGCCAAAGTGGCCGAATGGGATGGCGAACTGGCGTGCTGCGGCACGCGTGAGGCGCGGATTGCGCGGCTGGCGGAGCTCACCGGGCTGCCGATCGCGTGACGCGAATCCTGCGCATCATCACCAGCGCGGATCCGCGCACTGGCGGGCCGATCGAGGGCGCGCGGCGCGTCGGCGAGATCTGGGCGCGGCAGGGGCATCGGCAGGACATGCTGACGCTCGATCCGCCCGGCGAGCGGCATCTTGTCGACTATCCGGGTGCGATCATTCCGATCGGGCCGCCGCGGGGCGGGGGACTGGGAAACCGCTATCGCTACAGCGCGGCGATGGTGCCTTGGCTGGCGGCGCACGCGCGCGATTATGATGCGGTGATCGTCTCGGGGTTGTGGCGGTATGCGGCGCGCGGCGCGATGGTGGGGCTGGCCGACGGCGGCGTGCCGTATTTCGTGTTTCCGCATGGGATGCTCGATCCGTGGTTTCGCGAGGGCGCGCTGCTGAAGCATCTCGGCAAGCAGCTGTCGTGGTGGTGGGCCGAGGGGCGGTTGCTCGGGGGAGCGCGGGCTGTGCTGTTCACCAGCGAGGAGGAGATGCGGCGGGCGGAGGGGGCGTTCTGGCCGTACCGGGTGAATGGCGCGGTGGTGGGTTATGGCACGGCGGATCTCGGGGGTGATCCGGCGGCGCAGATCGCGGCGTTTCGGGCGGCGGTGCCGGCACTGGGCGAGCGGCGGTTCCTGCTGTTTCTGGGGCGGATTCATCCCAAGAAGGGGTGCGACATGCTGGTGTCGGCGTTTGCGGCGGTGGCCGCGCGCGATCCGGGGCTCGATCTGGTGATTGCCGGGCCGGATGAGGCTAGTCTGATTGCGGGGCTTCGCGGGGGATTGGACAGCCAGACGAATGCGCGGATCCACGCTCCGGGGATGCTGGCGGGTGAGGTGAAGGCGGGGGCGTTGCGCGCGGCCGAGGCGTTCGTGCTGCCGTCGCATCAGGAGAATTTCGGCATTGCGGTGGCGGAGGCGCTGGCGGGCGGGGCGCCGGTGCTGATCAGCGACAAGGTGAATATCTGGCGCGAGGTGCTGGCCGATGGCGCGGGGCTGGTCGCGCCCGATACATTGGCCGGGACGGCGGATCTGCTCGCGCGGTTTCTGGCGCTGTCGCCGGGTGAGCGCGCGGCGATGCGGGTTGCGGCGCGGGCGTGTTTCGAGTCGCGGTTTCGGATCGAGGAGACGGCGGAGAGCCTGCTCGACCTGATCGAACGCCGCGTCGGCTGAGCCGCTGTCCTACATCCAGTGTTTCGCGGTAGAACATACCACGAACAACAGGGAGGCGGGACATGATGGCTGATGTCGAGATACCGGGGGGCTTCGTGCCGCAATATGCGGTCGCGTTCGGCGCGGTGGATGCGCCAGCGGTAGCGGTGCATGCGGCGAACCCGTTGCCGGTGCGGACCGTGGCGCAGGCGGCGGGGACGGCGGCGCTTGGCGGATCGATTGCGGTGAGCGGGATGGTCGGGCCGTTCTTGCCTGCGCTTGGGCATCCGATCCGGGTGACATTGTCGGGGAGCTGGAGCGGCGTGGTCGAGGTGCTGCGATCAGCCGACGGTGGCGCGACGATGCTGCCGCTGACCGCGGGTGGCGAGCGCTGGGGGCGGTTCACTGCCAATGCCAACGAGATGGTGGCGGAGGAATATGAGGCGGGGGCGAGCTATTATCTCGGGGTGACGCTGCAGGCGGGCACGCTGAACTATCGGGTGGCGCAATGAGCGCGCTCGATGTGGTCGCGCGCGGGATCGCGAGCCGTGCGCGCAGTGCCGTTGCGGCGAGCAACCGCCATGCGCGGCTGTTGCGGGCAGCCGATGCGGCGGAGGGGCGCAACGCGGTCGTGCTGCCGCCGTGGCTTGGCGCCACGGCGTACGCGGCAAGTACGGCCTATGCGGCGGGGCAGGTCGTCGCGCATGGCGGGCAGTGGTTCATGTGCGGGATCGCCGGGACGACGCCGGCGAGTGGCGGCGGGCCGGCTACGAGCGGGAGCGGGCAATATGTGCAGGACGGCGGGAGCGCGGTTTACTGGACTTGCCTTGGTGGCGCGCGGGCGGCTGATCCGGGCGATGGCGCGCCGGCGGTGTCGGTGGTGACGAGCAACCCGGCATTGGGCGCGAACTGGCTGCCGGGGACGTATCCGGGCGCTTATGCGGTGCGGGGTGCTGCGCCGGCTGCGTATCGCACCAGCTTCTGGTCGCTGGCGGCGTTCGAGGCGAAGGCGGGCGTGGCGATGTCGGCGGGGGCGTCGGTGGTGTTCGACTGCGATGGCGACAGGCTCGCGCTGTTCCTGCCGGCCAATTCTGGGCAAGTGCGCGTGATCGTCGATGGGCGCTACCTGACGCCGGGCAGCCATGTCGTGACGGGTGCGGACCAGTGGATGGTGATCGACTGGACGGGCAGCAGCGGGCGGAGGGTGCGCCGGTACGAGCTGGAGACGGGCAAGAGCGCTTCGTTCTTCGGCTGCGCGCAGACTGCGACCTCGGCGATCGTGAGCGCTGGCGGCACGGGGGCACCGCGGATGGTGGTGATCGGCGACAGCTATAACGCTGGGTCGAGCTATCGCCCGTGGCTGGCGGGCGGGTCGATCGCGCAATTGCTCGCCAAGCGGCTGGGGTGGCGCGATACCTGGAACCTGTCGGTGGGTGGCACCGGCTATCTCAACCCGTCCGCCTCGGCGTTCACGACATATGGCCAGCGCGTGGGGCAGGCGCTGGCGCTGACGCCGGATGTCGTGCTGCTGATGGGGTCGACGAACGACGTGGGGTACGCGCCGGCGGCGGTGCAGGCGGAGGTGGCGCAGACACTGCGGGCGATCCGCGCCGGGAGCGATGCGCCGATCGTCGTCGTCGGCGTGCCGTCGATCAATGTCGCTGGGGCGGCGGCGACCGAGGCGGCGGTGCAGGCGGCGGTGGCGCAATCGGGCGATCCGCTCGCGTTCTTCGTGGCCGTGTGCGGCGCGACCCCGCCGTGGGTGCTGGGGAGCTGGAACAATGCGAGCGGGGTGCCGGCGGGCACGGTGAACGGCGGGCTGTATGTTGCGGCGGACAATGTCCATCCGCCGGAGATCGGCTTCGACTATTATGCGCAGCGCATCGAGCAGGCGATCCGCGCGACCGTGCTGACGGCGCTCGCGGCGGGGTAGAGACGAGACAAGAATGAATGGGTAAGCCGGTGCGTATGGGGGAACGCATCGGCTGGCTCGATACGGCGCGCGCGATCGGGATCGTCGCGGTGGTTGCGGGGCATGTGACCAGCGACCGCGCGATCTGGGCGGCGGTGTACCATTTCCACATGCCGCTGTTCTTCATGCTGTCGGGCATGACGTTCGCGCCCGGCGCGGTGCGGGACGTGGCGCGGCGGCGGGCGCGTACATTGCTGTTGCCTTATGCGCTGTGGCTGGCGCTGGTTGCGGGCGCCGATGTCGTGATTTCGGCGGTGACCGGCGGTGCGGCGTTCCTGCCGTGGGATCGGCCGGTGGTGGCGCTGGCGCGGCTGGTGCTGGGCGGCACGTTTCTCGTCGGGCCGATGGGGATCTTCTGGTTCGTGACGTGCCTGTTCATAGTGCAGCTCGTGGCGGCGCCGATCGTGCGGCGGCCGGATCGGCAGATCCTGCTGGTCGCGGTGGTGATGCTGGGCGTGGTGCTTCTTGTGCGGCATTGGCCAAGCCCATGGGGGGTGATCAGCGTGCCGCTGGGGCTGTTCTTCTTCCTGGCCGGGGTGCTGCATCGACGCAATGCCGTGCGGCTGGGGTGGCGGGCGACGGTTGTTGCGGTTGGCGCGGCGGCGTTGGTGGCGGTCTCGGCGCCGCTCGACATCAAGATTGCCGAGTATGGCACGCCGCTGCTGAGCATCGTCGCTGCGGTCGGGCTATGCCACCTCGTGCTGCTGGTGGCGCAGCGCGTGCCGCCGTCGCGGATCGTGGGCGTGATCGGGCGGGCGAGCCTCGTGATCATGTATGTTCATCTGACGATCTATTACGCGGTGCGCGATCGTCTGCCGGAGGGGGTGGTCGCGACGCTCGCCATTGCGCTGCCGATTACACTCTGGCTGGCGTTGCGACACTTCGCCGTGACGCGTGCGCTGCTACTCGGCGAGCGAGCCGATTCCCAGACCAGGCTGAAAACTCCGATCCCACGATAGCCGCTCCGCGCGCCATTCGGCGTCGAGCCGACGGAGTTCGCGCTCGAAATCGGCCAGGATGTAGCTCTTGTTCCATCGTATCGCGGCCCGCTCCAGCGCCGCACGGCCGAGTTCGTCGCGCAGCACGGCATCGTCGATCAGCGTTTCGATCGCGCGCGCGAAGGCTGGCGCGTCGTGCGGCGGCGTGACGATGCCGCACCCGTCGACCTCCTCCGCGAGGCTCGTGCCGGCCGACGCGGTAGCGACGACCGGGCGGCCCGAGGCGAGCATGTTGGGCAGCTTCGACGGGAGCACGAGATCCGCCGCATCGGCGATCTGCGGCAGCAAGTGAACCGTCGCCAGCCCGAGCAGATCGTTGAGCCGCTCGGCCGGCTGCAGATCGCAGAAGAGGATGTTGTCGCAGCCCGACGTGGCTGCAAGCAGGGCCGCGCGATGCGCGCCTTCGCCACAGATGACGAACAGGAGGTCGCGCCGCCCGGCCAGCCGCTTCGCTGCCTCGACGACGATCTCGATCCCCTGTTTGGCGGCGATGTTGCCCGAATAGAGCGCGACGAACGGGCGATTGATCGACCATTGCGCGCGATAGACGGATGGCGCCGAGAGCGGGCGCACGTGCGGGCTCGCCCAGTTGCGAAACTCGATAACCCGCGCGCGATCGTTGCCGCGCAGCACCAGGCGATCACACATGCGCGGCGAGATGCTGCTCGCGCGCGTACCGTGCAAGCCGGAGCGCTCGACCCGGCGCAGCAGGCGGTTATCGGCGTGGCGCAACTGGCCAGTCGCGCTGGCCATATCGACTTCGAAATCCTGCACGTGCAGCCACAAGGGCCTGCTGCAGAGCCATGCGACCAGCCGTGCGACGAGCGCGGAGGCGATCGACGGCACGATGGCAATGATCACTTCCGGCCGCCCGCGCCGCAGCGTCACGATCAGCGCGATCAACGCCAGTACGGCGAAACTGAGATTGTGGAGCATACGCCGCAGCCCGCGCGGATTGGCGGGCACGTAAAGCGGGAGCCGGCGCACCGCGACGTTGTTCTCGATCGTGCGGCGGGGAAAGACGCTGCGATGCTCCTTGGCGACGCGCCAGGATGGATAGGAGGGTTGGCCACAGATGACGCGCACGCGATTGCCGCT
This sequence comes from Sphingomonas radiodurans, assembly GCF_020866845.1. NCBI lineage: Bacteria > Pseudomonadati > Pseudomonadota > Alphaproteobacteria > Sphingomonadales > Sphingomonadaceae > Sphingomonas > Sphingomonas radiodurans. The sequence continues at coordinate 1,534,437 of NZ_CP086594.1, read as the reverse complement.
CGCTGCAAGTGTTTCGGCCATGCCGGCAGTGCAGGGGCCGATCCCGATCAGTTCCGGTGCATAGTTATGACCGACGATCACAATATCCATCGGCCGGACGATCATTGGTCGACCCGACCGTCAGATGTTTGCGCCAGAAGCGCGCGCGCACGTTTCCCCAGCATGGACCAAGCCATTGCGCCCCCCCTGTTCGACTCGCCTTGCCCCCGCGAGTCGAACAAAAGGTATCATATGTTAATCACTTGTAAAGTTTCTCGAAGATTCAATGTGAACGTGATCTGATTCGGATCACCAGCTACATCTTTGGCCCAGCTACAGCGCGTGGCGCCCGCTTCGGCGTCTCGTCGATCAGCTTGGCGATTGCCGGTGTGCGCGCATCCGCGCGGGCATAATCGCGCGCCGACATGCCGGCGACATTGTCGGTCTGATCGGGATTGGCGCCGGCCGCCAGCAGGGTGCGCACGAGCGCGAGATCGCGCTTCTGCACCGCGCGGATCAGCGGGGTTTCGCCGCCGCCATTGGCCAGATTCGGATTGGCCTTGGCCGCGGTGAGGATGTCGACCAGCGCGTTCTGGCCGAACTGCACCGCCAGCAGCAGCGGCGTATCGCCGCGCCCGTCGCGCAGGTTCGGATCGGCACCGCGCGACAGGAGATAGCGCAGGTACATGCCGTTTCCGCGCTTCACGACGATGTGCAGCGCGCCCTCGCCGGACGTGATGTCACGCGTGTTGACGATCGTCTGCCCGGGCTGGTCGAGGATCTTGATGACCTCGTCGCCCTTTTCGTTCTTCACCGCTTCGAGGAACTTGTAGCTTTGCGACTGCTGCTGCGCCGCGGCGGGCGGGGCCGCGACGATCAGCGCAAGCGGCAGGACGGGAAAGAGCAGGCGGCGCATCGTCGTCACGGGCGGATCCATCGTCGTGGTTGCAGCCTGTGATCTAACAGACCAAGGCTGGCGATGCCATGAACGTCCGTATCCCAATCATTTTCGCCACGCTTGCGCTCGCCGGCTGCTCTCCCGAGGCGCCGCCGGCGCGCCCGCCGCTGGAAGGCGCGCGGATCGGCGGGCCGTTCGCGCTGACCGACCAGAACGGGCGCGCGACGACCGATGCGGCGTTAGCGGGCAAATATCGCATCATGTATTTCGGCTATACCTTCTGCCCCGATGTGTGCCCGGTCGACGTGCAGAAGATCGGCGCGGCGATGAAGCTGCTGGACACGAGCGATCCGGCGCTGGCGCAGCGCATCGTGCCGGTGTTCATCTCGATCGATCCGGCGCGCGACACGCCGGCAGTGATCAAGCAGTTCGTCTCGGCATTTCATCCGCGGATGATCGGGCTGACTGGGAGCGACGCCGAGATCGCGCGCGTCGCGAAGGAATATGGCGTCTATTTCAAACGCGGTGACGGCACCCCAGATGGTTACATGATGGACCATAGCCGGCAGGCGTATCTGATGTCCCCCGAGGGCAAGCCGCTTGCGCTGCTGCCGCAGGAAGGCACGCCGCAGGCGATCGTCGACGAGATCAAGCGCTGGGCGACATGAACCGATTTTGGGAAGATACGCCGCTGAGCAAGCTCGATCGCGCGCAATGGGAAGCGCTGTGCGACGGCTGCGGCAAATGCTGCCTGCACAAGCTGGAGGACGAGGAGACGGGCGAGCTGCTGCCGACGAACGTCGCGTGCCGGCTGCTCGATCGGCGCAGCGGGCTGTGTTCGGACTATCGCCACCGCCATGCCTATGTCTCGGAATGCGTGCGACTGACGATGCGCAACGTCGACAAGATCGACTGGCTGCCGATGACGTGCGCCTATCGCTTGCGCGCCAATGGCGAGCAGCTGCCCGACTGGCATTATCTGGTGTCGGGCGATCGCGATGCGGTGCACCGCGCGGGCGAGTCGGTGCGCGGCTGGACGGTCAGCGAGGACGATGCGGGCGAATTCGAGCATCATATCGTCGATCGGGTGCTTTGAGCGGCGACACCACTCCGTTCGTCCCGAGCGCAATCGAGGGAGGCGTTACCGGGTCACGGCAATGTGTCTCGACTTCGCTCGACACGAACGGTGCGGGCTCGATCGACGTCGTCCGGCATCCGACCGCCCGGCGCGTGAAGCTGGCGTTCGATCCTTCGAGCGGGCGGGTGCGGCTGACGATTCCGCGGCGCGCTTCGGCCAAGGCGGCGCTCGCCTGGGCGGGGCAATATAGCGACTGGATCGCGGCGCAGCGCGCGAAATTGCCGCAGGCGCGGCCGTTCGCCGAGGGCGCCACGGTGCCGCTGGGCGACGAGACGCTGACGATCGTGTGGCGCGAGGGCGCGTCGCGGATCGTGCGGCGCGAGGGCGAACTGCTGCTATTGTCGGGGCCGCGCGAGACGATCGGGCGGCGGGTCGAGGCGTGGCTGCGGCGCGAGGCGCTGCGGCTGCTCGCGGAGGATACGGCGCAGTATGCGGCGCGTGCGGGCGTGGCGGTCGACAAGGTCGCGATCGGCGATCCGCGCGGGCGCTGGGGGAGCTGCAGCAGCACCGGCGCAATCCGCTACAGCTGGCGGCTGGTGCTCGCGCCGGAGGCGGTTCGGCGCGCGACCGCGGCGCATGAGGTGGCGCATCGCGTGCACATGGATCATTCGCCGGCATTCCACGCGCTGGTGGCGCAGCTATATGGCAGTGACCCGACGCCGCATCGCCGCTGGCTGCGCGCCAATGGCGCCAGCCTTCACTGGTATGGGCGCTCGTCCTCGGGCGGCTGATTGCGCGGCTGATTGGGCGGGGGAGCCTGGCGCGGATCGCGCCCGGTGACGCGATCGATCCAATCCTGGTTGAGCTGCTGCTCGGGCGGCGGGGCGCCGGGATCGACTTCGGGCACCGGGCGCTCGCTGCGCGCGGATGGCCGCTCGACCCCCTGGCCGGCTTCGTAAGTCTCCTGAGCCGGGACGCCGCCTGCCGCGACGGGATCGCCATTCTCGTCGACGAACACGGCATCGTCGGGCTCGCCGAAATAGCTCTGCTCGTCGGGTTCGAGCTGCCATTCGGGCAGTGTCACTTCGGTTTCGAATTGCTCGATCGGGCGCTTGGCGACCGCTGCTGTCATGAACTGCGCGAAGGCGCGCGCCGGCGCGGTGCCGCCCTGGAGGCCGGCGATCGGCTTGGCATCGTCGCGGCCCATCCACACGCCAGTCGTGATGCCGGACGAGAAGCCGAGGAACCAGCCGTCCTTCGACGCCGAGGTGGTGCCCGTCTTGCCCGCGACCGGCCGGCCGATCTGTGCGGCACGGCCCGTGCCGGTGTTGACTGCGGTCTGCAGCAGATCGGTCATCTGCGCGGCGACATAGGGCGCGACCAGCACGCGGCTGCGATCGACCTCGTGGTTGAAGATCACTTCGTTGTTGGCGGTCACTTTCGTGATGCCGAACGGCGTGACCGCCACGCCCTTGTTGGCGACGCTCGCGAACGCGCGCGTCATGTCGATCAGCCGCACTTCGGAGGTGCCGAGCACCATCGATGGCTGCGTGTTGATGGTGGACGATATGCCGAAGCGGCGCGCCATGTCGGCCACCGTCGTGAAGCCGACCATCTGGCCGAGCTTCGCGGCGACGGTGTTGAGCGAATAGGCGAACGCGGTGCGCAACGTAACGGTGCCCGAGAAGCGCCGCGAACTGTTACGCGGGCTCCAGCCGTTGATCGAGACCGGCCCGTCGACTTCGGTCGATTCGGGAGTCTTCCCGGCCTCGAGCGCGGCGAGATAGACGAACAGCTTGAACGCCGAGCCCGGCTGGCGCTGCGCTTGCGTCGCGCGATTGTAGATCGACGAGACGTAATCCTTGCCGCCGACCATCGCGCGCACCGCGCCGTCGCGATCGAGCGCGACCAGCGCGCCCTGCGCGCCGGCGGGGGAGTTCTTGCGCACCGCCGCATCCGCCGCGCGCTGCATCGACAGATCGAGCGTCGTCCACACTTCGAGCGGCTTTTCGGTTTCGTCGATCAGCATTTCGAGCTGCGGCAGCGCCCAGTCGGTGAAATAGCGCACGCTGTTCTGCCTGGGCTCGGGCGCGAGCTTCACTTCCTGCGGGCTGGCTTCGGCGGCTTCGGTGGGGCTGATGTCGCCATTTTCGGCCATCACGCGGAGCACGACCCCTGCGCGATCGACCGCGGCCTGTGCATCGGCGGTCGGCGAATAGTTCGACGGTGCCTTGACGAGCCCGGCGATGATCGCCGCCTCGCTGAGCGTGAGGTCGTTGGCGCCATGGCCGAAGAACTTTCGCGCGGCAGCGTCGATGCCGTAGGCACCGCCGCCGTAATAGACCTTGTTGAGGTACAGTTCGAGGATCTCGCTCTTGCTGAACTTGCGCTCCATCGCGAGCGCGAGGATCCATTCGCGGAACTTGCGGCCGAACTTCTTCTGGTTGTTGAGGAAGACGTTGCGCGCGAGCTGCTGCGTGATCGTCGAGCCGCCCTGCACCCAGCGGCCGCGATCGTAGCGCACCTTCACCGAGCGCGCGACGCCGATCGGATCGACGCCCAAGTGGCTGTAGAAGCGCTTGTCCTCGACCGAGATGGTCGCGCTGCGCATCACGGCCGGAATGCGATCGAACGGCAGCCAATCGCCGTAGCTTGGCCCGATCGACACGATCACCGTGCCGTCGGCGGCATGGACGCGGATCATCTGGCCGTTGGGGGAGGATTTCAGATCCTCGAACGAGGGCAGCTGTGCCTTCGCGATATAGACCGCCGTCACCAGCGCACCGAGCGCCAGAACGCCAAGCCCGATCAACACCTTGAGGGTGATCGACAGGCGCCGGCGCCACGCTGGGCGAGCAGCGGGAGAGGAGCGGGGAGCGGGGGCGCGGGCCATTATGAGCGCCTTGCGGGATAGAAGCTTAGGCGTTGGTTAACAAGGTGTGTGGGCGGCGGATCAGCGGGCCGTGCTGATCCGAGTGGCGCGGGCGATGATCTGGGTGAGGAACGGCGCGTGCGCGAGCGCCGGGAGCAGCGCGGCGGGGACGCGCGGGTGTTCGGCGGCGGCTCGGATCGCATCGGCGACGCCGATCGGGCGGCGCAGGCGGCGGGCGAAGCGCTGCTGCCACGCGGCATTCGGCCCGTCGCGCAGATAAGCACGCGCGGCAGATACGCCACTCGCCAGCGCGATGCCCATGCCCTCGCCGGCGAGCGAGGGGATGACGCCGGCCTGATCGCCGAGCCGGAACAGCCCGGCGTGCGCGTGCGTCTCGCGCCAGCCATAGGGCACGTTGGCGATGGCGTCGGCGGGGGCGTGTGCGAAGCCGAGCCGTTCGCCGAGGCTCGGCAATTCTTCGCCGAGCCGCGCCATCAGCGCGACGGGATCGCCCGCCTCGTGCAGCCGCGAGCGGCGCACGGCTAGGCAGACGTTCATGGAGCCGTCCTCCTGCCGCACGAGCCCGGCATAGCCGCGGTCGAACAGGTGAAGCTCGATCGCGTCGCCGACGAGCCGATCGAGCGTGGGATGCGCGGCGAAGCGGATGCGCAGGCCGAGCGCGGGATCGTCGCCGCGCGCGGACGCCGGGCGCGGCAGGCCGCGGACGTCGTGCTTGCCGCTGGCCAGGAACAGCGCTTGCGGCGTGATCTCGGCGCCGTCGTCGGTGCGGACGGTTGGTTGACCGGCCGTGTCAATCGCGCGCACTGCGACGCCGCGCTCGATCGTCGCGCCGCTGGCTGCGGCATGTGCCATCAGCAGCGTATCGAGGCGGTGGCGCGACACGCCGATCGCGGGCTTGGGCAACGCCGCCTCGGCGACGCGCCCGCCGGCGAACAGGCGCACCCGCGTGACGCGTTCGCGGTTGAGCGCGTCCGCCTCGATGCCGAGCTCGCCAAGCGTTTCGAGCGTGCGCCAGCTCATGAACCCGCCGCACAGCGCGTCGCCGGTTTCGCGGCTGCGCTCGACGAGGAGATGCGGCGCGCCGCCACGCGCGAGCATGATCGCGGTGGCCGTGCCGGCCGGCCCGCCGCCGACGATCAGCGCTTTGGTGTGCACAGCTTCTCCACGCAGAGCCGGAAGGGGAAAACGCGCTTCACGGTTGCGCCGATGATGCCGGCCTCGGCGAGGATCGGCGGCCACTCGGCGGGCCGATAGCTGCGCGCGATCGACAGCGTGCCATCGTGTCGCACCATCGGGTGCCAGCGCGCGATCCGGGCGAGCAGCGGAAAGCCACGGTGCGCGAAGCCGTGACGGTGGAGATCGTTGACCAGCCAGCCAATGCGCGCGTGCGCTTCCATGAAGTGGAGGAACTTGACGAGCTGCGCATGGTCCATGTGATGCGCGACGAGGCTGGAGATGACCAGATCCCATGGCTCGGTCGCGAGATCGGCATAGTCGCCGGTTACGAGCCGGATCGCGGCGGGCGTGCGCGGGCGTGCGGCCGCTTCGCTGCGCGGGTTGAGATCGACCCCGACCAGCTGGAACGTGCGCTTGTTCCGGACGCCCCAGCGCGCGATGCGGCGGAGCATGTCGCCATCGCCGAAGCCGACGTCGAGCAGGCGATACTTGCCACCGGGCTGCGTGGCGCGGGCGAGGAAGGCGAGCGTCGGGCGTGCGGCCAGCGTGACGACATTGGCCTTGGCGAGATCACCGACGACCGCGGCGTAGGTCGCTGGATCGAGATCGTCCGCGTCCATCAGCTCTTCGGCGTCGGCGCGGACGGCGAGGCTCATGCCGCGCTCCGGAAGCCGAAGCCCTCGGCGGCGAGGCCCGGCCCGAAGGCGAGGGCGACGCCGTGCCGGACGGGCGCACCGGCGAGCAGGCGAGCGAGCACGAACATCAAGGTGGCGGACGACATGTTGCCATTCGCCGCGAGCACGTCGCGCGACGCGGCGAGCGTCGTCGGATCGAGCGCGAGCGCCTGCTCGACCGCGTCGAGGATCGAGCGCCCGCCGGCATGGACCGCCCAGCAATCCGGCGGCGTGCCTTCGGTGAGCGTGGACACGAGCGCCGGATCGGCCAGCGCGACGCCGATCCGGCCGGGGATCTCGCCCGACAAATGCATCGCGAAGCCGTGATCGGTGACGTTCCAGCGGATCAGCTCGGCCGAATCGGGCAAAGTGGTGGCGAACGGGCGCTCGATCGCGAAGCCGGCGGGCTCGGCGGTGACGAGCGCCGCCGCGGCGCCGTCGCCGAACTGGAGCATCGCGAGCAATGGCTCGAGCCCGTCGACGGCCTGGAGGTGAAGCGTCGACAGTTCGACCGTCACCACCAGCACGCGCGCGTCGGGTTCGGAGCGCACGATGTGGCGCGCGCTGCGCAGCGCGGCGACCGCAGCGTAGCAGCCCATGAAGCCGACCAGCAGCCGCTCGACGCTCGGCTCCAGGCCGAGCCGCGCGGCGATGATCTGGTCAATGCCGGGCGCGACGAAGCCAGTGCAGCTCGCGACGACCAGATGCGTGATCGCGCCAAGCGGCATCTGTTGCGCGAGATCGTCGATCGCGGCGAGAGCGAGCGTCGGCGCGGCTTGCGCGTAAAGCGTCATCCGCTCGGCCGTGCCGGGGTGCGGCTCGCTGGCGTAGAAGCCGCCGGGGTCGACCGGCGAGCCGTTGACGTCGGGCAGCACCGACCAGCGATGCCCGATCCCCGAGCGCGTCGCCATGCGATCGAACAGCTTGCGCTCGCGCTCGGGCAGGCGCGTGCGGGCCCAGGCGATGAACGCGTCGTGGATGTCGTGCGGGGGCACCGCAGTGCCGATCGCGTTGAGGTAAGCCGTCATGCCAGCATGTAACGCGCGGAAGCGGACATCGGCTGCCCTGGTCGATTCACCGCAGGCGGAACTTCATCAGATAGGTCGGTCGCCATGACATCAAATCGTTATCGGTGACGATCCATATCATCGTCGCGCCATTTTCGCGCGTGATCGCGATGCCTTCGCAATTCTCGCCGATGATCGGCGGCGCGAGCGTCGCGATCACCGTGCCGCGCGCCTCTGCGCCCGCGCGGATCGCGGCGCGCGGGATGCGCAGCAGCTTGGCGGAGAAGGTGAAGGGATATTGGAAGCGGCGGGTGAGGACGAGCAGATCGCCATTGGGCAGCTCGGCCGCGTCGCTCGGATCGTAACGGTCGGGCGGGATGACGCGGAAGCGTGTGGTGCGGGTGCCCGGCCGCGTCGGATCGCCCGAGAAGATCACCGCGTGGCGGGTGCGCCGATTGGGGCGGCGCTCGGCGATGGCGATGAAGCGCCCGTCGCGCAGGCGGACGAGCGATTCGGCGCCCTGGTTGCGTGTCCACGATCGCATTGCGCGCGGGCTCGCACGTCCCTCGGCGCGGGCGAACGCTGGGGCGTAGCGCCAGATCTGATTGTAGTTTTCATAGCCGACCCACGCCGTGCCGCGCGCGGGATCGAGCGCGAGCGATTCGCTGTCGCGATCCCACCGCTCCCAGCCGACGCCCGGCCCGTCGTGCAGGACGAAGCCTTGCGCCGCGCCGATCCGCCCGCCGTTGATCGCGAAGCGCACGAGGTTGCCGCCGTCGGACAATAGGGTCGCGTGGCCGCGATCGAGCGCGATCGCGGAAAAGCCGCCCCAGGCGGGATCGTCGCTCGACAGCGTCAGCGCGCCGATCGGTTCAAGCGCGCCGATCCGCTTCGGCCAGCCGCCCTTGGGGACGTAGCTTTTGGCCGAGATTGTGGGGGCGGGGGCGATCAGCGGCAGCCGCTCGTCTCCGCTCCAGCGCGGCACGATCAGCAGGACGGCGAGGGTGGAGAGAGGGATCGACAGGAACCAGCGCACGCGCTGCCTTACGCGCTTCTTCCCTGAACCGTCGATAACGAGTGCATTCAGGGATCACTCAAGGCGACTCGACCATAACCGTATTCATCGAGGCGGCACCCGCCGGCTCGCACCGAAACACGAAACGGGAGACGCCCCATGTTCAAGAAGCTTTCGCTCGCTGGCGCCGCGCTCGCGATGAGCACCGTTGCCATGATCCCTGCCGAAGCCTCGGCGCAGCGCTACGGCGACCGCTACGAGCGCCAGTATCGCGGCAACGACAATTACCGCAACTATCGCGGTGACGACCGTCGCTACTATCGCAACCAGCGCTGCAACAACGGCACGACCGGCACGATCGTCGGCGCGATCGCGGGTGGCCTGCTGGGCCGCACGATCGACAGCCGCGGTGATCGCACGCTCGGCACGGTGCTTGGCGGTGTCGGTGGCGCGGTCGCCGGCAACGCGATCGAGAAATCGGGCAATGCACGGCGCTGCCGCTAACGCGGCGGGGTCGCGGCGCTGCCGCTGACGCAGGCGGGGCCTAGGCCTCGCCGCCCACGAGATGGCCGAAAGGCCTGCTTATCCCTCGCGTAGCGTTTGAGGGCGCGGGCCCGCTTCCGAAAGGAGGCGGGCCCGTTGTTTTTTTGGGGGGTGCGAGGTGGATGCGCCCGCACCTCGCTTCCAAACCGTTCGTGCTGAGGAGATGCTGAGCCGAAGGCGAAGTATCGTCTCGAAGCACTTCCCCATCCCCTTCGAGACGGGCCTTCGACTACGCTGCGCTTCGCTCAGTCCCTCCTCAGGGCGAACGGAGATGAGGGCACGGATCGAGGACAGTTGTCCGTTAATCACCGGCCCGCTATATTCTTCCCATGCGGCACCCAAGCGCGTCGACCACTACCACCACCCCGGTTGCCCGGGGGCGGTTCGGCACGCGCTAGGCGCGGCCGGCGCGCTCGCCCGGGGACGGGTGGGTCGGCGTCCTCCATCTCGTTCCTGCAGCTACCGGACGCTCTTTTCGCGCGCGGCGTGCTCGCCTAAGCGCATCGGCATTGCAGGAAAGCTTCAGATGAACATGTATTCGATCACGCTTCCCGATGGCTCGGTACGCGAGGTGCCGCCGGGATCGACGCCGGCAGACATCGCCGCCGCGATCGGCCCGGGCCTCGCCAAGGCGGCGATCGCCGCGCGCGTCGATGGCGAGTTGCGCGACCTGACCCGGCCGTTCGCGGGCGATGCGAGCCTCGCGCTGGTGACGATGCGCGACGAGAAGGATGCGCTGGAACTCGCGCGGCACGATTTCGCGCATGTGCTTGCCGAAGCGGTGCAGCATCTGTTTCCGGGGACGCAGATCACCTTCGGTCCGTCGACCGACGACGGCTTCTATTATGATTTCGCGCCGAAGGAGCGGCCGTTCACCGAGGATGATCTGCCCGCGATCGAGGCCGAGATGCGCCGCATCATCGCGCGCAACGAGCCGTTCACGCGCGAAGTGTGGAGCCGGGAGCAGCTGATCGAGACGTGGCAGCGGCAGGGCGAGACGTTCAAGGCCGAATGGGCGGCCGAGCTTCCCGACGGCGAGGAACTGACGATCTATCGCCAGGGCCAGTGGCTCGACATGTGCCGCGGGCCGCACATGCCGACGACGGGCAAGCTCGATCCGCAGGCGTTCAAGCTGACGCGCGTTTCGGGCGCCTATTGGCGCGGCGACCAGAAGAACGCGATGCTCAGCCGAGTCTACGGCACCGGCTGGCTGAACAAGAAGCAGCTCGACGCGCATCTGACGATGCTGGAAGAAGCCGCCAAGCGCGATCACCGCAAGATCGGGCAGGAGATGGACCTGTTCCACCTCCAGGCCGAGGCGCACGGCAGCGTCTTCTGGCATCCCAAGGGCTATATGATCTGGCGCCAGCTGGAGGCGTATATGCGCCGGCGGCTGGACGCAGCGGGCTATGACGAGGTCAAGACGCCGCAGGTGATGGACGCGCGCCAGTGGGAGAAATCCGGGCACTGGGGCAAATATCGCGAGAATATGTTCGTGATCCCCGACGAAGTGCCCAATGTGACCGACGAGGGTGCGTTGGTGTCGGAGGACGCCGACTGGATGGCGCTGAAGCCGATGAACTGCCCGGCACACGTGCTGATCTTCCGCCAGGGGATCAAATCGTACCGCGATCTGCCGATCCGCATGGCCGAATTCGGCTGCTGCCATCGCAACGAGCCGCACGGCGCGCTGCACGGCATCATGCGCGTGCGCCAGTTCACGCAGGACGATGCGCATATCTTCGTGCGCGAGGATCAGCTGGTCGAGGAAGTCGCCAAGTTCATCGACCTGCTCGACTCGGTGTATCACGATCTCGGCTTCACCGATTATGCGGTGAAGTTGGCGCTGCGGCCTGAGAAGCGCTTCGGCGACGATGCGATGTGGGACAAGTCCGAAGACGAACTGCGTCGCGCGGTGCTGGCGTCGAACCTGCCGCAGCGGATCAAGGACGGGTTCGAGGAACTCGAGGGCGAGGGGGCATTCTATGCGCCCAAGCTCGAATTCCATCTGACCGACGCGATTGGGCGGACGTGGCAGGTCGGCACGATCCAGTCGGATCGCGTGCTGCCCGAGCGGCTCGACGCGAGCTACATCGGCGAGGACGGCGAGCGGCATCGCCCGGTGATGCTCCACCGCGCGATCCTCGGCACGTTCGAGCGGTTCCTGGGCATTCTGATCGAGCATCATGCGGGGCGCTTCCCGCTGTGGCTGTCTCCGGTGCAGGTGGTCGTGGCGACGATCGTGTCCGATGCGGATGATTATGCGCATGTGGTGCGCGACAAGCTCGTCGCGGCCGGGCTGCGGGTGGAGACCGATCTTCGCAACGAGAAGATCAACTACAAGGTGCGCGAGCACAGCCTGGCCAAGGTTCCGGCGATGCTGGTGATTGGCAAGCGCGAGGCGGAGGAGGGCACCGTCGCGGTGCGCCGGCTGGGCAGCCAGGGGCAGGAAATCGTGGCGCTCGACGCGATCGTCGCGCGGCTGGTGGAAGAGGCGCGCGCACCGGATCTGTGCTAAGGAGCGACCATGACGGTGTTCCAGAACATCAGGAAGGGACTGATCCCGGCGCGGCTGACCGTCGATGAGGTCTATGCGCTGACCGAAGCCGGCGTGCTGCGCGAGGGTGAGCATTTCGAGCTGATCGATGGGGAGATCGTGCCGATGGCGGCGGCGAAGGCGGATTGGCATTCGATCATGGTAGCGCGCTTGAACCGCGCCCTCGTCCGCACGCTGCCGGAGGATGTACGGCTATTTGTCGAAGCGTCGATCACCTTGTCGCCGACGCTGCTGCTCGAACCCGATCTTGCGGTATGGCGGAAGGACGGCCTGCCACGATCGATGCGCGGGCCCGATATCCTGCTGCTGATCGAGGTCGCGGACAGTTCGCTCAGCTACGACCTGCGCGTGAAGGCGCCGTTATATGCGGCGCATGGCGTGCGCGAATACTGGGTGGTGGATGCAGTGCGGCGGACCGTGCGCGTGCATCGCGATCCGCGCGAGGGCGTGTACCAGGACGTCGAGGAATATGACGAGGATGTCGCGATCGCGCCGCTGCTGCTCGATGGCGTGATGATCCGGCTCGACACGCTCGACTGAGTGGGTGGCGCGGTAGCGTTGCCCAAAGAACGCAGTTTGTTGCAATCGCGAAACCTTTTGCCTGCGGCTCAGGTGACGTGCTGCCGAAATCGTGCAAATGGCGCCCGCAAGCGACCGAAAGGGTCGCGTCTGGGGGGATGCCATTATGCGCTCGACGTTTCTGATCCGTTGTTTTGTCACGGCCGCACCGCTTGCGCTGGCGATGCCCGCCGCGGCGCAGGAGGCGGCGGCGCCGGTAGCGGATCAGTCGCAGGCGGATGCCGATCCGGGCGACATCGTCGTCACCGCGACGCGCCGCTCCGAGGCGCTGTCCGACGTGCCGATCGCGATTTCCGCCGTGTCGGGCGAGACGCTGCAGAATACCGGCGCCACGGATGTTCGCGCGCTCAACCAGGTGGCGCCGTCGCTGCTCGTGTCGGGTGCGACGAGCGAAGTAAACTTCACCGCGCGCATCCGTGGCATCGGCACGGTGGGCGAGAATGCCGGGCTTGAAAGCTCGGTCGGCCTGTTCATCGATGGCGTCTATCGCAGCCGCACTGGCGTTGGCCTCTCCGAACTGGGCGATATCGAACGCGTCGAAGTGCTGCGCGGGCCGCAGGGCACGCTGTTTGGCCGCAATTCGACGGCGGGCCTCATCAACATCGTCACCAAAGGGCCCGAACTCGGCCGTTTCATGGCCAAGGGATCGGCGACCTACGGCAATTACGATTTCGTCCGTCTCGATGGGGCGGTTAACGTCCCGGCCGGCGAGAATGCCGCCTTCCGCCTCGACGGCGTGTGGCAGCAGCGCGACGGCTATATCAAGGCGTTGACGCCCGGCGAGCCGGACATGAACGATCGCGATCGCTGGCTGGTGCGCGGCCAGTTCGCCTACGAGCCGACCGACGCGCTCAAGGTGCGGCTGATCGGCGATTATTCGACGCGTGACGAGAATTGCTGCGCTGGCGTGCTGCTCGGGCCGGTGCGCGGGCTGACGCGGCAGGCGGACGGATCGGCGCTGGCCGGACCCAACGCGCTGTTCGGGCTGGTACAGGCGCTCGGCGCGAATTACCCGACGACGACCTCGGCGGACCGGCGCTTCGAATATGCGATGCCGAACACGCCGGGCACGCGCTACACCTCGGACAGCGATGATTGGGGTGTCTCGGGCGAGATCAGCTATGATTTCGGCGGCGCGAGCCTGACGTCGATCACCGCCTATCGCGACTATAAGAACAAGCAGGGGCAGGACGGCGACTTCAGCGCGCTGGGGCTGCTCGACCGGTTCAACCTCGACCGCCGCTTCCGCCTGTTCAGCCAGGAGCTGCGCGTGCAGGGCGAGCTGTTCGACGGCCGGCTTGACTGGCTGGTCGGCGGCTATTTTTCGAACGAGAAGCTCGATGTCTCCGACGACATCAAATACGGCAAGGATTTCGAGCGCTACGCCAATTGCACCTTGTTCTCGAGCGTGCTGCCGACCGCGGTGCTGCCGAGCAATCCGTTCTGCGTGAACGTGCCGGTGGTGCAGGCGACGATTGCAGGGCTGAACGCGCTGCCCGCGGGCGATCCGCGGCGCGCGTCGATCGGCACGCTGTCGTCGCTGATCGCCAACACGGCACGGCCCGGTTTCGGCAGCCTCGCGGCGGTGCTGGGGCAGCCGAACATCGCGATCAACGGCACCGGCAACGTCGACACGCGCTATCGTCAGGACAGCGAGAATTACGCCTTCTTCACGCACAACACGATCGACATCATCGAAGACAGGCTGATGCTGACGCTCGGCGCGCGCTACACGCACGAGCAGAAGAATCTGGCGGCCGACGCGAACCTCAACAATACGCTCTGCCCACTGATTGTGAACTCGGTCTATCAATCGCTTGCCGCTCTGCCATGTGTCACCAACGGCACCGCGCCTGACTTCGCCGCCGGATCGCCGGGCACGCGCTTCACCGATAGCGAATGGACCGGCACGGCGGTGCTGGCGTTCAAGCCGATCGACACACTGCTGCTCTACGGATCGGTGTCGAAGGGCTACAAGGCGGGTGGGTTCAACCTCGACTTCTCCGCACTCGACCGGCCCTGCTACGTCGCGTTCGACACTGCCTGCGCTGCGCGGCTGGCGCTGCCGGCGAACAGTTCGGGCAATGGGCGCGCCGAGGCGTCGGACCTCGGCTTCGCGAGCGAGAAGGTGTGGGCGTACGAGATCGGCGCCAAGTGGAACGGGCCGGGCATCGATATCAACCTCGCCGCCTTCTACCAGGCGTATGAGGATTATCAGCTCAACACGTACAACGGCGTGAACTTCGAGGTTACCAACATCCAATCGTGCAAGGACGACCTGGGCGGCGGCGACCGCGACAATTCGGCCGCGACGGGCGGGTGTGCTGCCGATCGGCTGCGGCCGGGCGTGATCTCCAAGGGGTTCGAGATCGAGACGTTCCTGCGCCCGCATCGCGACATCTCGGTGAACATGGCGCTGACCTATGTCGATTCGTTCTACCGCGAGAATCTGGTGGGGACGGGCGGTCGGCCGCTGTCGCCGGTGCTGTTCCAGCTGCCGGGCGGCAACGTCTCCAACTCGTCGCGCTATGCCGCGACCGCCGGGATCAGCTGGACGCCCGATATCGGCGACAGCGGGCTGACCGGGCTGGTGTATTTCGACACCCGCCTGCAGAGCGACACCAACACCGGATCGGATCTCGACCCCGAGAAGATTCAGGACGGCTTCGCGGTCGTGAACGGTCGCATCGGCATTTATGGCGACAAGCGCGCCTGGGGGCTGGAATTGTGGGCGCAGAACATCTTCGCCCAGCGCTATTTCCAGATCGGTGCTGAAATGCCGTTGCAGGGCAGCGGCAGCATCGGTTCGGTCACCGCGCCAGTGTCGGCCGGCTTCTCGGCGACCGCCAACCAGCTGTTCGTGGGCTTCCCGGGCGAGCCGCGGATGTACGGCGTAACGCTGCGCGGCAGCTTCTGATCTCGGCGATTTGACGGCGGCCATCGCTTCATTACAGTGACGGCCGTTTCGTCTCTTCCGGATCGGACGCAATAGGCCTATATTGCGTGCTTGTGAATCGACAGGAGATCAAACCATACGTCCGCCCATGATGCGCCGGCCTAACCAGGCGCCGCCGATGAACGGCCCGCGATTCAACGAATGGATCCAGAGCCAGAAGGTCCGCGTGATCGATCACGAGGGCGAGAATCTCGGCGTGATGTACACTCGCGAGGCGATGGACCAGGCCAAGGAGCTCGGGCTCGACCTGGTCGAAGTGTCGCCCAACGCCGATCCGCCGGTCGCCAAGTTCCTCGATGTCGGCAAGTTCAAGTACGAGGCGCAGAAGAAGGCCAACCTCGCCCGCAAGAGCCAGAAGACGCAGGAGATCAAGGAGATCAAGATGCGTCCCAACATCGATGACCACGATTACGACACCAAGATGAAGAAGGTGGCGGAATTCATCGATGAAGGCGACAAGGTGAAGGTGACCATGCGCTTCCGCGGACGCGAGCTTTCGCACGGCCAGCTCGGCATGGCGGTGCTCCAGCGCGTCGCGGAGCAGGTGGCCGAGACGGCGAAGGTGGAAGCCTATCCGCGCATGGAAGGCCGCCAGATGCTGATGGTGCTCGCCCCGAAGTAAAATTTCGTAATTGGCGGAAAAGCAGGCCGCGCCTCGACGAGAGGTGCGGCCTTTTTCTTGGCTGACGTAGCGTCATTTCGCGGGCGTGACAGGTCCGGCGCGGCCCGATCGTGGCAATCGTGCGACAGCCACATTCGAAAATCCTTGTGAGCGCGCGAATTTCCTATGCGCCAGCATCTGTCGCTCTAAAGGCGCCGCTCCAAACTCATTCTTCAAAAAAATAAAACGGAGAGCCCGATGCGTCGCACCGCCTCGCTTTTGTCCACTGCCGCCCTGTTCGCCGCACTGCCCGCCCTTGCGCAGGAGCAGCCGAGCCAGGATCCGACCGCCGCCGGCTCGGTCGCAACACCGCAGCCCGCCCCCGCCAGCGACGCCGCCATCGCTGATCCGACCGCCACCGAGGACGCAGGCGCGGGCGACATCGTCGTCACCGCCACGCGCCGCTCCGAGCGGCTCGCCGACGTGCCGATCGCAGTAACCGCGGTCAGCCAGGTCGCGCTGCAGAACTCGGGCGCGAACGACATTCGTGGCGTGGTGCAGCTCGCCCCGTCGCTGCTGATCTCGTCGACGGGCAGCGAAGCGAACGCCTCGGCGCGTATCCGCGGCATCGGTACGGTCGGTGACAATCCCGGCCTCGAAAGCTCGGTCGCGGTGTTCATCGACGGCGTCTACCGTAGCCGCACCGGCTCGGGCCTCAACGACATCGGCGAGGTCGATCGGATCGAAGTGCTGCGCGGGCCGCAGGGCACGCTCTCGGGCCGCAACGCCTCGGCCGGCGCGATCAACGTCTACACCAAGGCACCGTCGAACGAGTTCGGCGGTTATGTCGAGGGCACCTACGGCAATTACGACAATATCCGCATCGCCGGCGCGGTGACCGGGCCGATCGTGAAGGATCTGCTGTCGTTCCGCCTCGACGGCGTGTTCGCCAAGCGCGACGGCTTCTACCAGGACGTCGTCAACAACGTCGATTACAACAACCGTGACCGCTACTTCGTGCGCGGCCAGCTGCTGTTCGAGCCGACGACGGATCTGTCGGTTCGCCTGATCGGCGACTACACCTTCCGTGACGAAGCATGCTGCGGCGCGGTTTACGTCGACACGCGCGAGAAGCTCGATCCGACGCCGGGCGTTGCGGGTGACTTCACCGTCAACCCGAACGGCAACCGCATCGTCGACGTGCTGCGCAGCCTGGGCGGCGTGTTCCCGAGCGCGGGCGATCCGTACAACCGCCAGATCGCCTTCACGCCGGGCCGCGCCTATTCGAACGAGACGAAGGACTACGGCGGGTCGATGCAGATCGACTATAATTTCGGCAATGCCTCGCTAACGTCGATCACCGCGTATCGCGAATATAAGGCGGGCAACGCCGGCGACATCGATTTCGGCAACGTCGATCTCGGCTATCGCGCCGACGACGGCCGCGCGTTTCGCCAGTTCCACACCTTCACGCAGGAAGTTCGCCTGCAGGGTTCGCTGTTCGACGATCGCTTCGACTGGCTGGTCGGTGGCTTCTACTCGAACGAAGACCTCGTCATCGGCGATAACCTTCAGTTCGGGTCGCAATATGGCGCGTTCGCCTCGTGCCGGATCGTCGCGACCGTCAGCCCGGTAGCGGCGCTGCGCAACCCGGCGGCGCCAGGCTGCCTGAGCGCCGCAGGAACGGCCACTATCAACGGGGCGTTTGCCGCGGCTCCCGGCGTTGCGCCGGCGTTGATCAACGGGCTGAACACGCTGTCGACGCTCAACAATCTCGGCGACCGCAACGCGCGCTATTATCAGGACAGCGAGAATTACGCGTTCTTCACGCACAACATCTTCAAACTGACCGATACGCTGTCGATCACCGCCGGCCTGCGCTGGACGCACGAGGCAAAGGCGTTCCGCGCGAACTTCGACAATACCAACACCGTCTGCCCGCAGCTGCAGCAGCAGCTCTCGCCGCTGCTCGGCAATGCAGCGACCGCGGCGCTGGCCGGCGGGATCATCACGTTGGGCTGCACCGGCAATTCGTCGGTCGCGCTGAACGGGCTCGATCTGCGCAACAACTTCAGCGAGAATGAATTCACCGGCACCGGTGTCGTCTCGTGGAAGCCTAATCGCGACCTGATGTTCTACGCCAGCTACTCGCGCGGCTATAAGGCCGGTGGCTACAATCTCGATCGGTCGGAACTGGCGCCCAACGCCTTCGCTCCGCCGACGAACGCCGGCGCCGCGCGGCTGCGCTTCGATCCGGAGCTGGTGAACAGCTACGAAGCGGGCCTGAAGTATTCGACGCGCCGCTTCACCGCGAACTTCACGGTGTTCCGTTCGGACTTCCAGAACTTCCAGCTTAACACGTTCAACGGCACCAACTTCGTCGTGCAGAACATCGGCTCGTGTGAGAACGATCTGAACGGCGCGGATCAGGACGCATCGGGCGTGACGGGCGCTTGCACCGGCAAGGTCGGCACGGGCGTGCGCAGCCAGGGCGTCGAGGTCGAACTCGGCATCTATCCGGCGCGCAACGTGGCGGTGAACCTGGGCTACACGCTCGCCGACACCAAGTTCCGCGACAATTTGGTCGGTTCGGCTTCGGGCGAAGCGCTCGATCCGGCGCTGTTCCTGACGCCGGGCAGCCAGATGTCTAACGCGCCGCGCAATGTGGTGACGAGCTCGTTCAGCTGGACGCCGGACATCGGCAGCAACGGCCTTTCCGCGCTGTTCTACATCGATGGCCGCATGTCGAGCGACTATAACACCGGCTCGGACCTGTTCGTCGAGAAGGAGCAGGACGGCTTCGTCGTCGCCAATGCGCGCATCGGCATCCGCGGCGCGGATTCGAACTGGGCGCTCGAGGCGTTTGTGCAGAACCTGTTCGACGAGGATTACCAGCAGGTCGCGTTCAACGCCCCGTTCCAGGGCGCGGGCAGCCTGGCGCAGGTGCAGCGCTTCGGGGGGACGGGCAACCAGATCTTCTCGTCGTTCCTGGCCGAGCCGCGCACCTATGGCATCACGGCGCGGAAGCGCTTCTGATCGGGCGGGCGTCTTGGGGCGCCCCGCTTATCGAACGCTGCCCCGGCGAAGGTCTCGTGCCTTCGCCGGGGTTTTCGTTTGTGGTTCGCTTATCGCAGCCCGATGATCGCGATCTGGCGGCCGTAACTTGGCTCGCCGCGGTGCGTTGCGCGGCGGTAGCTAAAGAAGCGCGGCTCGTCGGCGTAGGTGTCGAGCCCTAGGGCCTCGATCCGCCGCACGCCCGCGCGCGCGAGGCGGTGCGCGACATAGCCTTCCAGATCGAACTGCGCGTGATCGGCGCGGGCGTCGGCGAAGAACCGTTCGTTTGCTGGATCATCCGCCTCGAAGCGGCGGCGGAAATCGTCGTCGACCTCGTAGCTCGCGCGGGCGATGCACGGGCCGATCGCGGCGACGATCCGTTCGCGCTGGGCGCCGAGCGCTTCCATCGCGGCGATCGTCGCGTCGGTGACGCCGCCGATCGCACCCTTCCATCCGGCGTGCGCCGCGCCGACGATGCCGGCGGACGTGTCGGCGAGCAGCACGGGCGCGCAATCCGCGGTGAGGATGCCGAGCGCGATGCCGGGCCGGTCGGTGACCAGTGCATCGCCGTGCGGGCGTTCGGCCAAGGGCTCGGCGACGGTGATGCAGTCGGCCGAGTGGATCTGGTAGCACGTGACGAGCGCTGCGCCGGGCAGCACCGCGTCGGTCGCGCGGCGGCGGTTTTCCTCGATCGCGGCGGGATCGTCGTCCGACCCGAGGCCGACGTTGAGGCCGCCATGCAGCCCGGCCGACACGCCGCCACGTCGCCCGAGAAAGCCGTGCGCGACGCCGTCCAGCGCGGCGGCGCGGATCACTTCGACGGCGGCCGCTTCGGCGATCACAGGTCGAACCGCATGATCATGTCGCGATCGATCTGGCTGCCGGTCTTGAACGCATAATCGCCGATATGGCGGAAGCCGTGCTTTTCGTAGAAGGCGCGGGCGCGGTGGTTCTCCTCCCACACCGTCAGCTGGATCGCGACCGCGCCGCGCCGGCGTGCCACGTCGCATGCCCAACGCAGCAAGGTGGCCGCGACGCCGCTGCCGTGCTCGGCGGGATCGACATAGAGCTGGTGGAGGTGGACGGTATTGTCGGTCGGCACCTCGCCGTCGAAGAAGGTCGGGCCAAGCTTGCAATAGCCGATCACTGCGCCTTGCTTCAGCGCGATCTGGAAATCGTACGCCGGGTCCGCGAGATGGCGCCGGAGCGTGCCTTCGGGGCCGTAGGCGTTGGCGACATAGGCATCGATATCGCTGGGTGGCGCCGAATGCGCGAAGGTTGCTAGCCATACGCGCCGCGCCATTGCGTCGAGCGCCGCGCCATCGGTGTTCACCGCGTTGCGATAGTCGATCATGCGAATCCTGCCGGGGTTGGCCAATCAGGATGGCGGATCGCCAGCACCTTGAACAGCGCCCCCATCGCCTCGACCAGCCGGTCGCGATCGGGCGCGACGCGCGGGCCGAGCGCGGCGGCGCGGGCGTCGATTCCGAGCGCGGTGAGGAACGAGCCCTGGCCGATCGGGCCGGAGACGCTGGCGCCGCTCGCCGTGCCGACGAGGCCGAGCGTGGCGAAGTCGACGTGCGCGGTGAGGTCGCGCTCGCCCGGCGCCTCGAACGGATTGGCGAAGGCGTGGCTGCGCACCGCCTGCAGCGTCTCGCCGACCGCCGGGCCTTCATAGCCATAGTCGATCGCGAGGCATGCGCCGCCCTGCGCCACGATTCGCGCGGCGAGCACGCGCATGATGCCGACGCTGGCGGGCGAGGTTTCGATGGTCGAACCCAGCGGCGCATCGGCGAGGTGCGGCGGGATGATGGCGTCGGGAAGCTGTTTACCGGGGATCGGCAGGAACAGCGTGTCCTGGCAGGCGACGAGCCGCTCGTGCCAGCCGCCGCGGCCGCGCACAAGCTGGCGGATGGGGAGCGCATCGAAGAATTCGTTGGCGATGACGATGAGCGGGCGGTCTGCGGGCAGTTCCTCGACATCATCGTGCCAGATCGCGTGCGGCACGCGCTCCGACTGCGTCGCGCGCAGGACCGGGCTGGTCTCGACGAAATGCACTGGTGGGGCGAAGCCGGCCTTGGTTGCGGCGCGCAAGGCATCGGCGGTAAGCGTGCCGCGGCCGGGGCCGAGCTCGACCCAGCGCACGTCGGGGCGGTCGGCGCGATCCCACAGGTCTGCCGCCCATAGCCCGATCAGTTCGCCGAACATCTGGCTGATCTCGGGCGCGGTGACGAAGTCGCCGCCCACGCCGAGCGGATCGCGTGTCGCGTAATAGTGGGCGTTGGCGGCGGCCATATATTGGCTCACCGGGATTGGCCCGCCGAGCGTGATGGCGCGGGCGAGGCGATCGGCGAGGCCAGCGTCCTGCGCGTCGGCGTTCCCCTCCCGCTTGCGGGAGGGGTTAGGGGAGGGGATGTCGATCATTGGCGGTGGGACATGCCCTCCCCCGACCCCTCCGGCAAGCGGGAGGGGGGGAAGAAGGGGAGGGTCAGGCGACGCTTTGGGCGCCTGCGATCGGCTCGACGCGCTGGCGGCGGCCCGGTGCGGTGACGATCAGGTACAGGCCGCCGATGATCATCGGCACGCACAGCACCTGCCCCATGTGGATCGTCGTCGCGAAGAAGGTGCCGGCGAATTGCGAATCGGGCTCGCGGAAGAATTCCACGAAAAAACGTGCAAGGCCGTAGCCGAGCAGGAACACGCCGACGAGCCGGCCGGGCTCGTAGCGCGCCTTTGTGCGCCAGAAGACGAACCACAGCAGCGCGAACAGCGCGAGCCCTTCGAGGCCAGCCTCGTACAACTGGCTGGGGTGGCGAGCCGGCTCGGCGAACCCCGCCGGAACGGTGCGCTCGAACACGATCGCCCATGGCACGTCGGCAGGCTTGCCCCACAATTCGCCATTCACGAAATTGGCCAGCCGGCCGAAGAACAGCCCGAACGGCACGACGCACGCGACATAATCGTGGATGCGCAGCCAGTTCAGCCCGTTCTTGCGCGCGAACAGGATGATCGCGATGCTGGTGCCGATCGCGCCGCCGTGGAAGCTCATCCCGCCATCCCACAGCCGCAGGATGCGCAGCGGATGCAGGAGCATGTCCGGCGCGTAGAACAACACATAGCCGATCCGCCCGCCCAGGATGATGCCGAGCGTTGCGTAGAACACCAGATCGTCGGCATGGCGCCGCGCCATCGGGGCGCCGGGCTGATCGAGCAGCTTCAGCAGATACCACCAGCCGATGACGATCCCAGCGATATAGGCGAGGCTGTACCAGCGCAGCGTGAAGAAGCCGATCGAGAATACGTCGGGGTGCAGCCCAAGCTCCTCGAAACGGATGTGGCCGCCGGCGGCAGCAAGCATGGGCAGGATCAAGGCTTTCCCCTTCGGTGTCGCGCCTCCATAAAGGCCTGGGGCACCAAGACCAATACCAAGCGGAGAGACGCATGAAGACCGAACTCGATCTCAAGATGGATGCCACGATGGCGGCGATGACCGCGGAAGGCGGTCCACTTGCGCTCGGCTCGATCGAACGGTTCGGCCAGCAGCTGCCGATCATCGCCGGCGCACCGCCGACGCTGTCCGCCTATTTCGATCATTATTGCCAGCAGCACGCCACAGTCGAATTCCTCGTCGCGGGAGACGAGCGGCTGACCTTTGCCGATACCCATGCCAAGGCGCGCGCGGTCGCGGCCGCGCTGGTGAGTGGTTTCGGGGTGAAGAAGGGCGACCGGATCGGCATCGCCGCGCGCAATTCGCCGTCGTGGATCGTCCTGTACATGGGAATCCTGATGGCCGGCGGCGTCGCCACGCTGCTCAACGGCTGGTGGCAGGCGGAGGAATTGCAGGCAGGCGTCGACGACGTCGGCTGCACCATCGTCTTCGCCGATCCGCCGCGTGCGAAGCGGCTCGCCGCGATCGTCGGCCTTGCCGCCAGCGTGGTCGAATTCGACGATATCCAGCCGCTCGACACGGCGCTCGCGCCGATCGTCGCGAAGGGTGACGGCACCGCTGAGCTGCCGCCGCTCGGGCCGGACGATCACGCGACGATCCTGTTCACCTCGGGGTCGACCGGCCAGTCGAAGGGCGCGCTCTCGACGCACCGGCAAGTGACGCAGGGCGTGTTTAACTATCTCGGATCGGCGATGATGATGCTCGCGCTCGCCGCGCAGGACGGCCAGGCGCCGACCGGGTTGCAGCCCTCGACGCTGCTCAACGTGCCGCTGTTCCACGTTACCGCGGAAGTGCCGGTGATGCTCCAGTCGTTCGCGATCGGGCGCAAGCTGGTGCTGATGCCCAAGTGGGACGCGGAAGAGGCGATGCGGCTGATCGAGCAGGAGAAGATCACGTATTTCGTCGGCGTGCCGCTGATGAGCTTCGAAATGCTCAACCATCCGCACCGACACAAATACGATCTGTCAAGCGTCGCCGACATCGCGGCGGGTGGCGCCCCGCGCCCGGCCGATCACGTCAAGCGGATCGACGACGAAATGGAGGGCGCGCCGCTGATTGGCTATGGCCTGACCGAGACGAACGGCGTGGGCACCGGCAATTGGCGGAGCAATTATATCGCCAAGCCCAATTCGGCCGGGCGGCCTTCACCGCCGCTGGTCGACCTCGCGATCCTCGACGATGCCGGCACGGTGCTGGCGCAGGGCGCGCGCGGCGAAGTGGCGATCCGTTCGGCGGCGAACTTCCAGGAATATTGGGGCAAGCCCGAGGCGACGGCGAGCTGCTACACCGCCGATGGCTATTTTCGCACCGGCGACATCGGCTATCTCGATGAGGAGGGGTATCTCTTCATCGTCGATCGCAAGAAGGACATCATCATCCGCGGCGGCGAGAATATCAGCTGCCAGGAAGTCGAGGCGGCGCTGTACCAGCATCCCGAGGTTGCCGAGGCGGCGGTGTTCGGGCTGGCCGACGAGCGGTACGGCGAAGTGCCAGGCGCGGTGGTCCACCTCGCGCAGCGCGGCGCGGTGACGACCGAGGATCTGAACGTGTTCCTTCATCAGCATATCGCGGCGTTCAAGGTGCCGGCGCGGATCTGGCTTGCCGATGATGCCTTGCCGCGGCTCGGGACGGAGAAGATCGACAAGGTTTCGCTGCGCACCAAATATCGTGCGCTGGCGGCGACCGAGGCGGATACCGCCGCGGTGTAAATGCCCCGTCCGAAGCTCGTCATGCCGGGCCGGGCCCGGCATGACGATGCAAGCCGGTGACGTCACGGTTTTCCCCCGCTAAGCGCCAAGGATGATCACGCGACGCTCTCTGCTCGTCACCGGTGGTGCGGGGCTCGGGCTTGCGGTGGCCTGGGCAGTGTGGCCGCGGTCGTACGTGGTCGACCTCGCCCCTGCGGCGCATGAGACTCAGCTCGGCGCGTGGCTGAAGATCGCGGAGAGCGGCCAGATCACGATCGCGGTGCCGCAGGCGGAGCACGGCCAGGGCGTGTACACCACGCTGCCGCAGATCGTCGCCGACGAGCTTGGTGCGGATTGGCGCACGATCGGGGTCGAGGCCGCGCTGCTCAGCCCGCTTTATGCCAACCCGCTCGCCGCCGACGTGCTCTTCGGAAGTACGCGCGCGCCGACCGCGGGCGCGCGCGAACATTGGGTGCGATCGGCGATGATGCTGACGGGCGGTTCGACGTCGGTTCGCATGTTCGAGGGGACGCTGCGGCAGGCCGGCGCGGCGGCGCGGGTGCTGCTGGCGAAGGCGGCGGCGGCGCGCTGGGGGATCGAACCGGAAGCGTGCGAGACGCGCGATGGGTTCGTCATTTCGGGCAATCGCCGGTTGCGTTTCGGTGACCTTGCGGCGGCAGCGGCTGGGCAAGAACTGCCGGCCGAACTGCCGCTGCGCATTGGCGACGAGGGGCGGCTGAGCGGCCAGCCGCTCCCGCGGCTCGACGCACCGGCGAAGGTGGACGGATCGGCCAATTATGCGGCCGACGTGCGGTTGCCCGACATGGTCTTCGCCAGCATCGCGCAGGGGCCGGTAGGTGGCACGAGCCGGCTGGTGCGCGCGGACAAGGCCGCGGCCGATCGCGTGCGCGGGGTTGTGGGGGTGATCGAGAACCCGCGCTGGATCGCGGCGGCGGCGAACAATTGGTGGGCGGCGAACCGGGCGATCGCCGCGCTTGCACCGCGCTTCGAGACGCGCGGGCGGCTGGCGGACGATGCCGCCGTTGCTGGCGCGCTCGACGCGGCGCTGGGCGGTGAGGGGCACCGTGTGGCCGAGATCGGCGATGTCGCGGCCGTGCTGCGCGGCGACGTGATGCATGCCGATTACACGATCGGGCTCGGCATCCACGCTGCGCTGGAGACGCCGACCGCGACGGCCTGGTGGCACGCCGACCGGCTCGAACTGTGGATCCCGACGCAAGCGCCGGGCCTCGCCCGCGCTGCCGCCGCGCGCGCGATCGGGGTGTCGGAGCGCGCGGTGACGATCCACCCGATGCTGGTGGGCGGATCGTTCGGCCAGGCACTCGAACATGATGCGGTCGAGCAAGCGGCGATCCTTGCGGTGTCGCTGCGCCGCCCGGTGCAGCTGACGTGGTCGCGGCGCGAGGCGATCCTGCACGATCGGTTCGGCGCGCCCGTGAAGGCGCGGATGGCGGCGCGGCTGTCGACCGACGGGCGCATCATCGGCTGGCACGCGAAGCTCGCGACGCCGGCGACGGGGGCCGCGCTCGCGGCGCGGTTGATGCCGTCCGACCCGCTGATCGGCGCGGAACGGCTGCTGCCGGCGGCCGCCGATGGCTATGCCATGTCAGGCGCGGTGCCGCCGTATCGCCTGGCGGCACTCGCGATCGACCATCATCCAGCCGCGATCGACGTGCCGGTTGGGCATCTGCGCGGGCAGGCGGATCGCGCCAATGCATTCGCCACCGAATGCTTCATCGACGAGCTCGCGCATCGTGCGGGAGCGGAGCCGATGTCGTTCCGGATCGGGATGCTCGGCCATGATGCCGCGCTCGCGCGCTGCCTTACCACCGCCGCGTCGCTTGGCGGGTGGGATGGTGGCCGTGCTGGCAGCGGGCAGGGGCTCGCGTGCCATGCGATGGCGGGCAGCCGAATCGCGGTGCTCGCCGAGGCGCAGTTCGATGGCGCCGGGCGGCCGCGCGTCGATCGCATCGTGGCGGCGGTCGATTGCGGCCGGGCGATCAACCCCGATATCGTGCGCCAGCAGATCGAGGGCGGGATCGTCCTCGGGTTGGGGCTCGCGACCGGAGCCGGGCTACAATTTACTGATGGGATTGCCGGCGTTCGCTCACTGGGTGAGTTGCGCTTGCCGCGGCTCGCCGATACGCCCGAAATCACCGTGGAGCTGATCCCAAGTGGTGCCGATCCGGGCGGGGTGAGCGATCTCGGCGTCTGCGCCGTCGCACCTGCCATCGCCAATGCCCTTGCCGCCGCGACCGGCAACCGCTTACGCTCGTTACCGTTGGGAAACCCATGAACGTTCCTGCCGATCACCCGCCGATCGTACCCCGCCGCGTGGGGGTGTTGCTGATCAACCTCGGCACGCCCGACGCGCCCGATACGAAATCGGTGCGCCGCTATCTCGCGGAGTTCCTGTCCGACCGGCGGGTGATCGAGATCCCGCAGATCCTGTGGCAGCCGATCCTGCGCGGCGCGGTGCTGACCACGCGCCCGGAAAAATCGGCGGAGGCCTATGCGCAGGTGTGGCGCGAGGATGGCTCGCCGCTGGCGGCGGTAACGCGCGCGCAGGCCAAGGCGCTGGAAGGGGCGTTCGGCGAGGGCGTGACGGTCGATTATGCGATGCGTTACGGCAAGCCATCGATCGCCGACCGGATGAAGGCGATGAAGGATGCCGGCTGCGAGCGCATCCTGCTGGCGCCGCTCTACCCGCAATATTGTGCCGCCACGACGGCGACGGCCAACGACAAGGCGTTCGAGCATCTCGCCTCGCTGCGCTGGCAGCCAGCGATCCGCACCTTGCCGCCGTATCACGACGATCCCGGCTATATTTCCGCGCTGAAGACATCGGTGGAGGAGGGGCTCGCGGCGCTCGACTTTGCGCCCGACCTGCTGATCGCAAGCTTCCATGGCATGCCCAAGCGCACCTTGGAGCTCGGCGATCCGTATCATTGCCACTGCCAGAAGACCGCGCGGTTGTTCGCCGAGGCGATGGGGCGTGAGGTTCGCATCACTTTCCAATCGCGCTTCGGACCGGCGAAATGGCTCGAGCCCGCGACCGACGTGACGCTGGAGGCGCTCCCCGGTCAGGGCGTGCGCAAGGTCGCCATCTTTGCGCCGGGCTTCTCCGCCGACTGCCTCGAAACGCTGGAAGAACTCGCGATCCGTGGGAAGGAATCGTTCATCGAAGCGGGGGGCACGCACTTCGCGTATCTGCCGTGCCTCAACGACAGCCCGGTCGGCATTGATTTGTTGCAGACGCTGCTCGCGCGGGAGCTTGAAGGCTGGGTGCGGCTTCCGTAGCGTCGGGCAAACGACACGAAGGAGAGGCTACAATGGCACGGGTGGCGATCGTCACGGGCGGGACGCGCGGGATCGGCGAGGCGATCAGCCTTGCGCTCGAGGACATGGGCATGACCGTCGCGGCGAATTACGCCGGCAACGACACCAAGGCGGCCGAATTCACCGAGCGCACCGGGATCAAGGCGTACAAGTGGGACGTCAGCGACTATGACGCCTGCCAGGCCGGCACCGCGCGCGTTGTGGAGGAGCTCGGGCCGGTCGACGTGCTGGTCAATAACGCCGGCATCACGCGCGACGGCACGATCCTGAAGATGACCTACCAGATGTGGAAGGAAGTCATGGATACGAACCTTGGCGGTTGCTTCAACATGGCCAAGGCGGTGTTTCCGGGCATGCGCGATCGCAAATGGGGCCGGATCGTCAACATCGGCTCGATCAACGGGCAGGCCGGGCAATATGGGCAGGTGAATTATGCCGCGGCGAAGAGCGGCATCCACGGGTTCACCAAGGCGCTGTCCCAGGAAGGCGCGCGCGCCGGCGTGACGGTGAACGCGATCGCGCCGGGCTATATCGATACCGACATGGTCGCGGCGGTGCCGCCGGACGTGCTCGACAAGATCGTCGCGAAGATCCCGGTCGGGCGGTTGGGCCAGGCGCACGAGATCGCACGTGGCGTGGCGTTCCTGTGCTCGGAGGAGGGCGGGTTCGTGACCGGATCGACGCTGAGCATCAACGGCGGACAGCATATGTACTGACGGGCAAAGGCGCGTCGCGAGGCGACGCGCCGGTGCGCAAGGCGCATTGCCCGGCACGGCCGGCGGGTCGGCCTCGGCCGAACCCGTCCGACGACGCGGCTTTGCCGCGGCGTGCTACTTCAAAAGCAATGCCCGGCCAAAGCCCGGCACACCATCAAGCCTGCGAGCCGGTTCCACGCCGCGCTGCGAGCGCCTGTTCCACCGCCTGCATTCCGTCCGTACTAGCCGTCGCCACGTCGAGCGGACGGCCGCCGAGCGCCTCGTCGGGCTCGTTCAGGAACACGCGCGCTTCGTCGCGACCCATGATCTCAAACGCCATGCGGACGGCGCGTCCCTGGCGATTGGCCTCATCCGCGGACAGCTTCGACTTGACCGAGGCGGGGCGAAACTGGCGACGCCGCATCGGGTTCGCGAGGCTGGCGGGCGCCTCCGTCGGGGCTTCGACAGCAGCTTCAGGGGCGGTTTCGACGGCAGCGACCGGATCGGCTTCCGCAGCGGTTTCTGCCACGGTTTCCGCAGCAGCTTCGGGGGCTGTCTCGCTCAAGCTGCGTCAATCCGCATCGGGCTGGTCGCGCCGCTATCAGACTGAAGAGTCGCGATCCGTGCCGCATAGCCGTGCATCAGGCCCGCATGGGCGTGCCGCGCTTCAGCCGTCGCCGCTTGCTCGGCGTTGACGAGCGACATCTGGTGCCGCGCGAAGAGATGATTGAGATCCAAGAAGCGAGACTCCCGTCGCGTAAGCGGGAGCACGTGCGTCTCTCAGTCGCCAGCGCCTACTTTTTGGAACTGCTCGCGATTGTTTCCATATAGGAACGATCGGCCTTGGTTCCAAGCGCGCGTGCTTTGCCCTAATCGCCATCCGCATGAGCCCACGCTTCGATACCTTGCCCAATCGCCGTGCGATCGTCGATCGGCGCGCGCTCGCCGATGCGATCGCGGCGCTCGAGATCGACGATCGTGCTTTGCTGCGCCGCACTGCCACGGCGATGCTCAAGGACGCGCTCGACGCAGGGCGCGCAGAGATCGCGCGGCGGCTGGAGGAACGCCCGTCGCGCGGGCTCGAGGCAGCCAATGCGCAGGCGTTCCTGGTCGATCAGCTGCTGCGTATACTGCTCGATCTGATCACCCAGCGGCTCTATCCGCCGACCAACCGCACCGCCGGCGAGCGGCTGTCGCTGATCGCGGTTGGCGGATACGGCCGTGGCGAGATGGCGCCGTTCTCGGATGTCGACATCGGTTTCCTCACCCCCTGGAAGCAGACGGGCTGGGCCGAGCAAGTCATCGAATCGATGCTTTATGCGCTGTGGGACATGGGGCTGAAGGTCGGCCATTCGTCGCGCTCGCTCGACGAGATGGTGCGCCAGGCGAAGGGCGACGTGACGATCCGGACCGCGCTGCTGGAAGGCCGTTACGTCTGGGGTGATGTCGCGCTGCACGAGGAAGCGATGCGCCGCTTCAAGGCCGAGGTGACGCACGGCACCGAGCGACAGTTCATCGCCGACAAGCTGGCCGAGCGGAACGTGCGCCACGTGAAGATGGGCGACACGCGCTACGTGGTCGAGCCGAACGTGAAGGAGGGGAAGGGCGCCCTGCGCGATCTCCACGCGCTCTTCTGGATCGGCAAATATGTCTATGATGTCGATCGGGCGGCACAGTTGGTCGACGTCGGGCTGTTTTCCGCGTCGGAATACCGGCTGTTCCACCGCGCCGACAACTTCTTCTGGGCGGTGCGCTGCCACCTGCACTTGGTGGCCGGGCGGGCCGAGGAACGGCTGACGTTCGACCTGCAGCGCGAGATCGCCGAGCGGATGCGTTTCTCCGATCGACCGGGGAAGGCCGCGGTCGAGCGGTTCATGCAATACTACTTCCTGCAAGCGAAGTCGGTCGGCACGCTGAGCGGGCTCTTTCTCGCGCATCTCGACGAGCAGTTCGCCGCGCGTGGGCGGCGTTTCGGGCTGCCGCGGCTGCGGCGGCGGCCGACGCGGCTGCACGGCTTCGTGCTCGATCGCGGGCGGCTTGCGCTGCCGAATGACAGCTTCTTCGCCGAGGATCCGGTGCGGCTGATCGAGATGTTCCAGCTCGCCGACCTCCACGGCGTGGAGATCCATCCGCTCGCCGCGCGCGCCGCCACGCGCGATGCGAAGCTGGTGGATAGCGTGCGGCGTGATCCGCGCGCCAACGCGCTGTTCCTCGACGTGCTGACGAGCCCACGCGACCCCGAGCTGGTGCTGCGCTGGATGAACGAAACCGGCGTGTTCGGCCGGTTCGTGCCCGATTTCGGCCGCGTCGTCGCGCAGATGCAGTTCGACATGTATCATCACTATACCGTCGACGAGCATACGATCCGTGCGATCGGGCTGCTCTCGCAGATCGAGCGCGGCGAGCTAAAGGCCGACCACCCGATCGCGACCGAGCTGGTCCCGCAGATCGTATCGCGCCGTGTGTTGTATGTCGCGGTGCTGCTGCACGACATCGCCAAGGGGCGCGGCGGCGATCATTCGATCCTGGGCGCCGCGGTGGCGGAGAAGCTGTGCCCGCGCTTCGGGCTGACCCCGGCGGAAACCGAGACGGTGGTGTGGCTCGTGCGCTATCACCTGCTGATGTCGGCGACCGCGTTCAAGCGCGACCTCTCCGACTTCAAGACGATCCTCGACTATACCGCGATCGTGCAATCGCCTGAGCGGCTGAGGCTGCTGATGGTGCTGACGATCGTCGACATCCGAGCGGTGGGGCCGGGAACGTGGAACGGGTGGAAGCGCCAGTTGCTCGGCGACCTTTATGAATCCGCGGAGGAAGTGCTCCGGCTCGGCCACAAGCAGAAGGGCCGTGGCGAGCGGATCATCATCAAGCACGAGAATCTTGCTGCTGCGATGCAGTGGGACGAGGGCGCGCTTGCCGCCTATGTCCGGCGCTTCCCCGAGGCGTATTGGATTGCCGAGCCCGACGACGTGCTCGCCCACAACGCGCGCTTCGTGGCGCGCGTGGGCAATGTGCCGCTCGCGATCGACGCGCAGGTCTATGCTCAGCGCGGCGCGACGCTGGTGACGGTGTACGCCGCCGACCATCCCGGCATCTTCTATCGTATCGCCGGCGCGATCCACCTTGCGGGTGGCAACATCATCGACGCGCGCATCCACACGACGCGCGACGGCATGGCACTCGACAATTTCCTCGTCCAGGATCCGTTCGGCCGGCCGTTTGCCGAGGACGATCAGCTCGCCCGGCTGCGCACCGCGATCGAAGATGCGCTGGCGAACCGCGGCAAGCTGGTCGATCGGCTGAAGGCGAAGCCGCTGCCGCGCACGCGCGCCGACGCCTTCCGGATCGAGCCCAACGTGCTGGTCGACAACAAGGCGTCGAACCGCTTCACCGTGGTGGAGGTGAATGCCCGCGACCGGCCAGCGCTGCTCAATCAGCTGGCCAATGCGCTGTTCCAGTCGAAGGTGACGATCCATTCGGCGCATGTCGCGACCTATGGCGAGCGAGCCGTCGACACCTTCTATCTCACCGATCTGACCGGTGATAAGATCGCCAGCGGTGCGCGGCTGAAGACGCTGGAGA
Organism: Sphingomonas radiodurans; assembly: GCF_020866845.1. Classification (NCBI taxonomy): domain Bacteria; kingdom Pseudomonadati; phylum Pseudomonadota; class Alphaproteobacteria; order Sphingomonadales; family Sphingomonadaceae; genus Sphingomonas; species Sphingomonas radiodurans. Next base: position 1,502,654 of record NZ_CP086594.1, on the reverse strand, counting down.
AGCGGCTGCTCGATGCGGCGGCAGGCAGAGCGGTGGAGCTGGCGGCCTGAGCATAGCGAGGGGGGACGCGACATGCCGGTTCTGGGAATGGGTGGCTTGTTCTTTCGCGCGCAGGATCCCGACGCGTTGACCGCGTGGTATCGTGATCATCTCGGAGTCGGCGCCGGTTGCAATTCGACCGGGGAGGGTGAGCCGAGCGAATGGTTCTGGCAGGTGCAGGGCGGCCCGATGGTTTTCGCGCCGTTCAAAGCGACGACCGATTATTTTCCCGCCGACAAGGCGTTTATGATCAACTTGCGGGTTAGCGGCATCGCTGCGCTGATCGAGTCGTTGACGGCTGCGGGGATCGCGGTGGAGACGCGGGCGGAATGGGACGCGCCGGAGACGGGGCGGTTTGCGCGCATCCATGATCCGGAGGGGAATCCGATCGAGTTGTGGGAGCCGCCGGCGGAGGTGTGACGTCGCTAATCCTCCCCCAAAACATTCCTCCCCAAGCTCTGCTTGGGGAGGGGGGACCATGCGAAGCATGGTGGAGGGGCTGGCTTGATGGAACCGTTGCGCCTGGCCAGCCCCTCCACCATCCGCTTTGCGGATGGTCCCCCTCCCCGAGCGGAGCTCGGGGAGGAATGAGAAGGGAGGATTACTTCAGCGCCTCTGTGACCAGCGGTGCCACCTTGCTCACTACCCGGTTCACGCCCGCCGGGTTCGGATGGATCCCGTCGCCCAGCAACAGGCGGCGATCGGTGATCACGCCGTCGAGGAAGAAGGGATATAGCGGGGCGCCGTACTTCTTCGCGAGATCGGGATAGATCGCATTGAACGCGCCGGCATAGTCAGCGCCCATGTTCGGCGCCGCGACCATGCCGGTCAGCATCATCGGAATGTCGCGACGCTTCAGTTCGGCGAGGATCGCCTCGATATTCTCGCGCGTGCGCGCCGGGCTGAGCCCGCGCAGCATGTCGTTCGCGCCGAGCCCGACGATCACGAGATCGGGCTTGCGCGCCAGACCGTCGAGCACGAACGCGACCCGCGCCCGCCCGCCGGCGCTGGTATCGCCCGACACACCGGCGTTGACCACCTGCGCTGCGACCCCGCGCTCCTTGAGCGTGCGTTCCAGCACTGGCGCGAACCCTTCGGTCGGCCCGAGATTATAGCCGGCGTAGAGGCTGTCGCCGAGCGCGACGACCAATTTGGTGTCGGCGGCCTCCGCAGTGGCTCGCGCAACGGGGGCCGGCGCGGGGGCGCTCGACGCGTTCGTCGCGGCGGATTGTTCGTCCGTCGCCGGGCTGCAGGCCGTGCTCAGGTGGACAAGCGCCACCGCCACCACCAAATGCCGCTTCGCCATCACCAAGGAGCGTCCCTTCACATGACCCTATCGGACGCCCCTATCGCGGTCCGCGCGCGCGATGTCACGCTTACGCTGGGCAGCCGCGCCGCGCCGGTCGCGGTTCTCAAGGGCGTAGACCTCGATATCGCGGCGGGCGAGAGCCTGGCGATCCTTGGCGCGTCGGGATCGGGCAAGTCGTCGCTGATGGCGGTTCTGTCGGGGCTCGAACGTGCGAGCAGCGGATCGGTGAGCGTCGGCGGGGTCGATTTCGGGACGCTCGACGAGGATGGGCTGGCCAAGGCGCGGCGCGGGCGGATCGGGATCGTGCTGCAGGCTTTCCACCTGTTGCCGACGATGACGGCGCTCGAGAATGTCGCGGTGCCGCTCGAACTGAGCGGTGCTGGCGACGCCTTCGACCGCGCTGCGGCGGAGCTCGAGGCGGTCGGGCTGGGCCATCGGCTTGATCATTATCCCGCGCAGCTATCGGGCGGCGAGCAGCAGCGCGTTGCGATCGCGCGCGCGGTCGCGCCGAAGCCGACGATCCTGTTCGCCGACGAGCCGACGGGCAATCTCGACGCAAGCACGGGCGCGGCAGTGATCGATCTGCTGTTCGATCGCCAGCGTGCGGCGGGGGCGACGTTGCTGATCATCACGCACGATCCGGCGCTTGCCGAGCGGTGCGAGCGGGTGATCGAGATGCGTGATGGCCGGATTGCCGGGGAGCGACGCGTTTGAACGCCTTGGATTGGGGGGCGGCGTGGCGGATCGCGCGGCGTGATTTGCATGCGGGGTTTCGCGGGCTTCGATTGCTCTTCGTCTGCCTGTTCCTCGGTGTCGGCACGCTGGCGGCGATCGGTAGCCTCACCGCCTCGATCACGCAGGAGCTGGCGGCGCGTGGGCGCACTCTGTTGGGCGGCGACATCGAAGTTTCGATGATGCAGCGCGAGGTCGGCGTGCGGATGGGCGAGCTGCGCCGGCTGGGGCAAGTGAGCGAGACGGTTCGCATGCGCGCGATGGCGCGGACGGTCGGGCCTCAGCAGGGCAATGCGCCGCCCGCGGTGCTGACCGAGCTGAAGGGCGTCGATCGCGTCTACCCGCTGTACGGGACACTGACGGTGCAGAACGGGCGCTATGATCGGCTCGCGCCCGACCGTGTGCTGATCGGCCAGGCGCTGGCTGATCGGCTGGCGATCGGGCCGGGGGCGCGGCTGCGTTATGGCGAGGCGGATTTCACCGTTGCCGGGGTCATCGCTGACGAGCCCGATCGCGTCGGCGAGGGCTTTACCCTGGGACCGGTGGCGATCGTCTCGCTTGATGGGTTGCGCCGGACGCAGTTGATCCAGCCGGGCAGCCTCTATGAGAGCAAGTATCGCATCCGCACGCCCGCCGGCGTCGATGCGCCCGCGCTGCGCGAGCAGCTGACGAAGCGTTATGCCGCGGAAGGCTGGTCGTTCAAGGATCACGCGCGCGCTGCACCGGGGGCGAATCGCTTCTTCGAGCGGATGGGGCAATTCCTGTCGCTGATCGGGCTCGCCGCGCTGGTGATCGCCGGGATCGGGGTGAGCAACGGCGTGTCGTCGTATCTGTCGCTCAAGCGCAGTGCGATCGCGACGCTGAAGGTGCTGGGCGCGAGCGGCGGTGATATCGCGCGCATCTATCTGATGCAGGTCGGCGCGGTGGCAGTCGTGGCGATCGCGAGCGGGCTGGTGGTCGGCGCGCTGGTGCCGCCGGGGATCGTCGCGCTGCTGGGTGACGTGCTGCCGGTGCGGCCGGGGTTCGCGGTGCATCCGTTGCCGCTGGCGACGAGCGCGATCTATGGCGTGCTGATCGCGCTGGCCTTCACGCTGCCACCGCTGGCGCGCGCGCGGACGCAGCCGGCTGCGGCGATCTTCCGCGCGCTGGTCGATCCCAAGCTGACGATCGACCGGCGGACGGCGTTGTGGGTCGCGGGCGCGGCGGCGGCGCTGGTGGCGGTGGCGCTCGGAACGGCGCGCGAGCCGCTGTTCTCGGCGGCGGTGCTTGGGGCGGTAGCGGGCGTGCTGTTGCTGCTGCTGGTACTCGGCTGGGGCGTGTCGCGGGTTGCGCGCGCACTGCCGCGACCGCGACGGCCGTTGTTCCGGCTGGCGCTGGGCAACCTCTACCGCCCCGGTGCGCAGACCAGCGCGCTGGTGGTCGCACTGGGGCTGGCGCTGACCTTGTTCGTGACGCTCGCAGGGATCCAGACGAGCCTGGCGGCGGAGATCGAACGGACGGTGCCGAAGAAGGCGCCGAACCTGTTCGTGCTCGACGTGCCATCGATGGACGAGGCGCGGTTCCGATCGACGATCGCGCGGGCGGCGCCGGCGGCGGACCTCAATGTGGTGCCGGCGTTGCGCGCGACGATCGTCGCCTATGGCGGCCAGCGCGTCGCCAATCTCAAGACCTTACCCGAAGGCGCGTGGTTCCTCGGCCGCGAGCGAGGCGCGACGTATAGCGCGACGCTGCCCGAGGGGAGCGACCTCGTGGCGGGGCAATGGTGGCCAAAGGATTATGCCGGGCCGCCGCTCGTCTCGCTCGATGCCGAGGCGGCGAAGGTGCTGAGCATTGGCGTCGGCGACAGGCTGACGGTGAGCGTGCTCGGGCGCGAGATCGAGGCGCGGATCGGATCGCTGCGCAAGATCAACTGGGATACGATGGGGTTCAACTACATCATGGTGTTCTCGCCCAACACGCTCGCGGCCGCGCCGCACAGCATCACCGCGACGATCACGATGGACAAGGCGCGCGATGGACTGGTGACGCGCGAATTGCTCGGGGCGTTTCCGGGCGCGTCGGTGATCGCGGTGAGCGAAGTGATAGGACAGGTCGGTGCGATCCTCGACCAGATGGCGCAAGCGATCGTCGCGGCGGCTTCGATCGCGATCCTGGCCGGGATCGCGGTGCTGGTGGGCGCGATCGCGGCGTCGCGGCAGTCGCGCGCGTATGACAGCGTGATCCTGAAGACGCTGGGCGCGACGCGGTGGCAGGTGCTGGGAACGCAGGCGCTTGAATATGGCCTGCTGGCGGCGATCCTGGCGGCGGTGAGCCTTGTGCTGGGGATGACGGCAGCGTGGTTCGTGATCGTGCAGGTGTTCGACTTTGGCTGGGCGCCGGATTGGGGGCGGGTGCTCGCGACGCTGGGGGGCGGCGCGGTGCTGACGCTGGGGATTGGGCTGGCGGGATCGCTGCCGCTGATGGCGTTGCGGCCGGCGCGGGCGTTGCGGACGCTTTAGCCAAGGGTTGTTATCCCCGCGGAGGTGAGATCGAACGTCGGGCGGGCTGGACGCGACCGATGAGCATGTTGCGCATGGTCTTCAATGCTGGAGTGCGGACTGGCCGCGCATGCGGAGGTACTGAAGCGCCGAAACGACCCCCGGTCGGACACGAAAGCAGGGTCAGTAAGCCCCGATCGTGGCGGGTCTTGCCGGGCGCGGGGTCTATGCATCTCCGCCTGCGCGGGAATGACGAACTGGGCGGTTTCGCTTCAAGTAGCGCCTAGGCCGCCTCGTCGATCGCGGCGTGGATCATGCGTTCCCACGCCGCGATGTCGCCGACGTTGGCCATCGCCTCGCTCGGCGCTCGCAGGGTGTGGAGCACGGCGAGCGCGTCGTGGCGGTAGTCGCGCCATGTCGCGTCGACTTCGGCGCTGGCGGAGGCCTGATCGCCGCCGCCGTTCGCGCTGATCCGCTGGCCGGCGAGAACGCGGGCGATCCGTTCCACGACGGGGCCGGTTGCGATATCCATGACGCTTCTCCTTGGTTGCGGAGAAGCAACAGATCACGCGGCGCGGAGTTTCACCGCGCCGCGTCGATCGGCATCAGGCTTGAGCAGTCGCGCGTGGCCCGCCGCGGCCCCGGCCCTGGCCACCACCACGGCCGCCGCCGCCGGCACCACCGCCGCTGCCGCCACCACCGCTCGGCCCGCGCCGGCTGGCGTTGGCATAATCGCGCGTTGCGGTCGGCGCATGTGTTGCGCGCGGACGTGCCGGGCCACGCTGCTGGCGTGGGCGATCCTCACGCGGGGCGGGATCGTTGCCGATCGTCTTGATGCGGACGGCCTTCAGCGCGTCGGCGCGCTTCATGAAGTCTTCCGGCAGCGCGCGGACTGGGATCTTCTGCCGCGTGACCTTCTCGATGTCGCGCAAGTAAGGCCGCTCGTCCTCGGCGCAGAAGGCGATCGCAATGCCGCTCGCGCCCGCGCGCGCGGTGCGCCCGATGCGGTGGACGTACTGCTCGGCGACGTTGGGCAGCTCGAAGTTGAACACGTGGCTGACGCCCGAGACGTCGATGCCGCGCGCGGCAATGTCGGTCGCGACCAGGATCGGCACCTGGCCGGACTTGAACTCGGCGAGCGCACGTTCACGCTGCGGCTGGCTCTTGTTGCCGTGGATCGCGTTCGAGGCGATGCCATTGCCGGCGAGCAGCTTCACGACGCGGTCGGCGCCATGCTTGGTGCGAGTGAAGACGAGCGCGCGCTCGATCTTGTCCTCCTGGATCATCATCGTCAGCAGCGCCTGCTTTTCGGCCTGGTTGACGAACACGACCTGCTGATCGACGCGCTCGGCGGTGGTCGCGGCGGGCTTCACCGAAACCGTCTGCGGATCGGTCAGGAACTGATCGGCCAGCTCGCGGATCGACGAGGGCATGGTGGCCGAGAAGAACAGCGTCTGGCGGCGCCGCGGCACCATCCGCACGATCTTCTTGAGCGCATGGATGAAGCCCAGGTCCATCATCTGGTCGGCTTCATCGAGCACGAGAATCTCGAGCATCGTGAGGTTGCAGGCGCCCTGCTCGACGAGATCGAGCAGCCGGCCGGGGGTGGCCACGAGAATGTCGACGCCGCGCGAGAGATCCTGGCGGTTCTTGTGCAGGCTGGTGCCGCCGAACACGGTCGCGACCGTCATCCGCGAATTCTTGGCATAGCCGCGCGCGCTCTCGGCGATCTGGCTGGCCAGTTCGCGCGTCGGGGCGAGGACGAGCATGCGGGCGTGCGTCGGCAGGACGCGCTTCTGGCCTTCGACGAGGCGCTGGATCGACGGCAGGACGAACGCGGCGGTCTTGCCGGTGCCGGTCTGCGCGATACCGAGCAGATCGCGGCCGGTCAGAACGACCGGGATCGCATCGCGCTGGATCGGGGTGGGGGTGGTGTAGCCTTTGGTTTCGAGCGCGCGGACAAGCGGCTCGGCCAGGCCGAGATCGGAAAATGACATGGAAATAGTACCTACGTGATCGCAGCCCGCGCACGACAAAGGCGCGCGGAACGCGGGGGAGAGATGACACCCCGCGTGACTTGGGAAGCCGGTTCGATCAACCGAGACGGAGCCGGGGCTATTCGCCCGATCACGCTGCAAACGCCTCGATGCTGGGCTCGTTATGCGCGAAACGCTCGAAAGTCAAGACAAGCGCTCCATGATCTAAATATGTAACATCCACATAATCTTGCCGAAATGGCAGCATATTTTACGCGTTGCTAACCATCCCCCGTCAAGACGGGTAGGATGAGCGACCGCCCCACCTTCAGGATCTGGCTCGTCCTGGCCGCGCAGTGCGCCGTGGGCGTCGGCGGGCTGGCGGCGCTGGCACTGGCGCCGCCTGCGAGCGGCGCGATGGTGCTGCTGCCGCTGGGGCACAGCGCGCCGGTCGCGCGGCTCGCGCGGGACGGCGATGCGTTGCTGCTGGCGACGACGCCCGGGGGCAAGCTGATCGTGATGGGCGAGCGCCGGGCGTTGTTCTGGCCGCTGTTGCGCGCCGGTGTCCTGACGGTCGCCGCACCGGCGCGGTACTGCGGGGGAATCACGTGATGTCGTCGCTCGACGTGCTGCGGGTGCGCGGCATCCGGACGCTCGCCATCGTCGGCTGGCTGTGCCTGCCGTTGTTGTATGTCTGGGGGCATCTGCTCGGGTCGAGCAATATCGCGCCGGCCATCGCCGTCACGGCGCTCGTCAACATCGCCCCGACCATGATGGCGGTGCGCGCGCGCCACGATCTCGCCGCGCGGATGACCTTCGGCGTGATCGCTGCGCTGTTGCCGGCGAGCTACGTCTTCCTGCTTGCGGGAAGCCCGTGGCAGATGGATGCGCACATGTACTTCTTCGTGTCGCTGTCGCTGCTCGCGGTGCTGTGCGACTGGCGCCCGCTCGCGCTTGCCGCGGTTCTGATCGCGGTGCATCACCTCGTGCTGACGTACGCCATGCCGCAATGGGTGTTCCAAAGCGGCGGCACGGTCGGGCGCGTGCTCTTTCATGCGATCGCCGTATCTCTGCAGTTTGCGGCGCTGACGTATCTCACGACGCGGCTGCGCGCGCTGGTGGTGGCGCAGGATGCGGCGCGTGCGGAGGCGGAACGGTTGGTCGCCGAGGCGGAGGGGGAACGCCGCCGCGCGATCGATGCGTTGGCCGCAGCGACGCTCGCCGAGGAACGCTCGCAGCACGAACGCGCGCGCCGCAAGGATGCCGAGGCGCGGCTCGCCGGCGAACGGCGCCACGCCTTCATGGCGCTGGCCGACGATTTCGAGCGGACCGTTGTCGGTGTTGCCGTGGCGATCGAGGATGCCGCCGCGACTCTGGAGGAATCCGCCGGCACGCTGACGCGGATCGCCGCCGATGCCGGGCGCCAGGCGAGCGAAGTCGCGGCCGGCGCGTGCCAGGCGGCGTGCGCGACGCAGGACGTGGCGGATGCCGTCCATCGGCTGACGGGATCGATCGTCGACATTTCCGACAGTGCGGAAGCGCAGGCGACGCTCACCGGCACCGTCCAGCACAATGCCGACGCGGGCAATCGCGCGGTGCTCGATCTCGCCTCGCGCGCGGGCGACATCGGCGGGCTGGTCGGCGAGATCCATGCGATCGCCGCGCGCACCAACCTGCTCGCGCTCAACGCCACGATCGAGGCGGCGCGCGCCGGCGATGCCGGGCGTGGCTTCGCGGTGGTCGCGGGCGAAGTGAAGCAGCTCGCCGGCGGCACCGCGCGCGCGACCGACAAGATCGTCGCGCTGATCCACAACGTGCAGGCCGGGGTGCGCGCGACCGAGGAGAATATCGGCGGCGCCGCCGATGCGGTGCGGCGTGTGGCGACGGCGGCCGGCGATATTCGCGGCGCGGTGAGCGCGCAGCGCGGCATGGCGGCAGATATCGAGCGCACTGCGCACGAAGCCGCGCAGGGGGTCGACATGATCGAGCGGCGGATTGCCGAGGTCGCGATCGCGGCGAACGAAGCCGACGCCTTGTCGCGCGGCGTGCGCGCGGCGGCCGGCGCACTATCCGATCACGCGCGCCAATTGCGGCGGACGACCGACGGGTTCGTCGAGCAGTTGCGGACGGGGGAGCGGGTGGCGGGGTAAACGCCGCCGTCGCCGGCAACGGCTAAGCGGCCATCGCATCCAGGAAGCGCAGCATGTGCCGTTCGAGTTCGTCGGCGCGCGCGGCGAGCGATCCGGCCAGCTGGGTCATCGCGCCGGCATCGTCGCCCGCGGCAAGCGCACCGTGCAGGATTTCGTCGATATTGCCGCGGATGTGATCGGTCGCGACGCTCGCTTCGGCGACATGGCCGCTGATCTGCTGGCCCGCGCGCGTTTGCTCGGCGACGGCTTCGGCGACGGCGGCGGACAGGCCATCTACCGCGTCCACTGCGCCCACCAGCTCGCCCTGCGCCGCGCGCACATCGCCGATCGCACCGCGGACGCGCACCACGTCGCGTGCGATGCCAGCGGCGGCGGTTCGCGTCTGCGCCGCGAGTGCCTTCACTTCATTGGCGACGGCGGTGAAGCCGCGCGCCGACTGCCCCTCGCGCGCTGCTTCGATCGTCGCGTTGAGCGCGACCATCGTCGTGCGTTGCCCGATCTCGTCGATCAGCGCGGTGACGGTGCCAATCGAATTCGCCGCCTCGACCAGCCCATCGATCTGCTGCGCGCCCGATCGCGCGCGCAGCACCGCCGCATCGGTCGCTGCGCGGGCCTGCGTCGTGCGCATCGCGACCTCGCCCAGCGCGCCGGCGAAGGCGCGCGTGCGCCCGGCCACCTCGGCAAGATTGGCCGACGCCTGCACCGTTGCGGCAGCCACCGCCGCGGTGCGATGACCGACCTGCTGCGCGCGTTCGGCCATGCGTGCGGCGGTGTCGGCGACGGTATGCGACGCTTGCGAGAGGCCTGCGGCAAGTGCGCGCGCCTCCTCCTCGAAGGCGCTGCTGGCGTGCTGGATCGCAGCGGCGCGCGCGCCGGCACGGCGGCTGTTGGCGATGTCGCGCTCGGCCGCGACGCGGAGCAGCGTCTGCTGGTCGATCGTCCCGCAATAGCGGCCCTGCTCGGTGACGATCAGGCCCTCGGCACCGCGATGCTGCTGCCAGCAGGCGAGCGCGCCGCTCACCCCGCTTTCGATCGATACGGTCGGGCAGGGCTGCAGGCGATCGCCGATCCGGATCGCGAGGCTCGGGTTCGATGCGAGGGCATAGCCGAACGGACTGAACAGCAATTGCCGCACGTCGCGCTCATACACCGCGCCGATCGGGCGCCGGGCTGCATCCACCACCGCGACCATGCGCAGGTGCGGCGCGGCGCGGAATACCTTCACGACATCGAGCAGCAGCGCACCGCCATCGACCGTAGATCGATCGCCGATCCAGGCCGGATCGATCCGACCGGCGTCGACCGCTGCCGGTGCCCCATCCGCCACACCCCGACCCATTGCTGCGCACCCCATCATTGCCGCCCGCCGGTACCGGGGGAGCGGTAAACAGGGCGTTAGGGTTTTGTTGCGGTTTGGTGACGCGTTGGTGCCTGACCTCCCGCGTGCGGGAGGGGGCGGGGGAGGGCGTGTCGACACACGCGCCGTCTTTGACATTCCCTTTCCTAGCCCCTCCCGCAAGCGGGAGGGGGAACAGGGCTTACAGCTTGCGCGCGATCACTTCCTTCATGATCTCGCTCGTGCCGCCGTAGATCCGGCTGACGCGTGCGCCGCGCCACATGCGCGCGATCGGATATTCGTTCATATAGCCCGCGCCGCCGTGCAGCTGGAGGCACTTGTCCATGACTTCCCATTCGAGATCGGTGTGCCACAGCTTCGCCGCGGCGCCCTCCTCGTTGGTCAGCTTGCCATCGAGATGGCGCTTGATCGCCCAGTCGAGATGCGCCCAGCCGACCTGCAGCTTCGCCTTGAGGTCGGCGAGGACGAACTTGGTGTTCTGGAAGTCGAACACGGTGCCCTTGAAGGCGCGGCGATCCTTGGTGAAGGTGACGGTGTCGTCGAACGCGCGCTGCGCATTCGCCTGCACGCTCACCGCGATCGACAGCCGCTCCTGCGGCAGCTGACTCATCAGATAGATGAAGCCCATGCCTTCTTCGCCGAGGCAATTGGTGATCGGTACGCGGACGTCCTCGAAGAACAGCTCCGACGTATCGGCCGCGTCCTGGCCGATCTTGTCGAGCTTGCGCCCCTTGCTGAAGCCCTCGCGGTCGCTCTCGACCAGGATGATCGACATGCCCTTATAGGCCGGCGACGCATTGGGATCGGTCTTGGCGACGACGAGCGTCAGATCGGTGTTCTGGCCATTGGTGATGTACGTCTTGGAGCCGTTGATGACGTAATGGTTGCCGTCCTTGCGCGCGGTGGTGCGGATCGACTGGAGATCGCTGCCGGTGCCCGGCTCTGTCATCGCGATCGCGGTGACGACCTCGCCCGCGACCATCTTGGGCAGCCATTCCTTCTTTTGCTCTTCGGAGCCGTAATGCTCCATATAGCCGGCGACGATGTCCGACTGGAGCGAGAAGCCCGCGGGGACGCCCGAATAGGACATTTCCTCGTCGACGATGGCATTATAGCCGAAATCGAGCCCGAGGCCGCCATATTCCTCCGGCACGGTCGGGCAGAGCATGCCGATCTCGCCGGCCTGCTGCCAGAAGCTCTTGGGGACCAGCCGGTCCTTCTCCCACTGGTCGGCGTGCGGCACGCCTTCCTTGGTGAGGAAGCTGCGCACCGTCTGGCGGAACGCCTCGTGATCTTCGTTATACGCGAAACGCCCCGCGACCTGATCGAGCGACATCAATGCCTCCAAAAAACTGCTGATCGCTTGTCGCGACGGGCCGCCGACGGGTCAAGTAACTTTTGTTATGGTGGTGTCAGGCAACGCGCGACAATCAGCTTCGCCTGTTCGGGATTGAGCCCGCCGCGCCGGTCGGCGCACAGCCGTCCCTGCCGGTCGAACGCGACGCTGTATGGCAGGCCCGGCGTGCGGGCGAGCAGACCGGCGCGCACGGCTGCGACGTGATCCGGATCGGGCGACCAGCGTCGCGTAGCCGGCAACGCTGCGATCATGCGCTGGCTGGCGCGCGTATCATCGACGAGCAGCACGCGGACGGCAAACGGCCGGGCGGCCGTGGCGATCTCCTCGATCCGCGCGATCTCGCCGCGACACGGCGCGCACCAGCTGGCGACCAGCAGCAGGATCGTCCGCTCGGGGTAATGCGCGGGCGGTTCGGCCATCGCCGGGCCGCACGCCGGGCCATACAGGGCGAGCGCGAGCAGCGCGGCGAACGAACGCCTCATCTGACACCTCGACTCGGATCGAAAATCGTGATCTTTCGGGGCCTTCTGGGGGGATGACGACGATGCTGCTTCTGCTTGGCCTATTGGCTGCCGGTCAAGCGGCGACGCCGCCGAAACCCACCGCCCCCGCGACGTTGCAGCAGCAGTTCGACGCCGCCAGCGACGCGGCGGCGACGCCCGGCAAATGCGCCGAGGCGGTTGCGGCCTTCGAGGCGATCGAGCGGTCGGGCGCGGCCAAGCGCAACGCGCTGGTCGCCGCGGCGATCGATGTGCGCAAAGGCCGATGCCTGGTAATGATCGGGCGCGATAGCGAAGGCGAGGCGGCGATCCGTCGCGGCTTGCCGCAACTCGAGGCACGCGGGGCGAGCTTCGCCAACGACGTGCGCGATGCGACGATCATGCTCGGAACGGCAGCGTATCGCCGGTTCGATTATGACGCGGCCATCGTCGAAAATCAGGCGGCGCTCGATCAATCCTTTGGCGTGAACCGCATCCTGCCGCTGTTGCAACTCGCAAGATCGTTGATGTTCGACCGTGACGGTCGTGCTTTGCGCTATGCCGAAGAGGCGCTGGCGATCGTCAGGGCCACACCGACGATCGACAAGCGCGATGTCGCGCGGGTGCAGACGGTATACGCCCGCGTCCTTCTCAACCAGGGACGCGACAAGGAGGCTTATGCCGTATTGCGCGACAGCCTGGCCAAGCAGGGCGGGCTCGACACGAGCATCCGCCTCGACGACATCGCCACGCGCTCCGATCTCGCCATCGCCGCGCTGCGCAACAAGGACATGGACAACGCGCGCCGCTACCTCGCTTATACCGGCGCGGGTCGCATGAAGGACACGCCGTTCTCGCGCGCTGTCGCGATGGACCCGCCGGCATGCGATCCTGCTGCCGGCCTCAGCCCCGACGACATGGCGGTCGTCGAATTCACGCTGGAGGATGATGGCCATGTCGCCGATGTCGCGACGGTCTTCACGACCGGGCAGCGGCCGACCGCGATCGCCTTTGCCCAGGCGGTGAGCGATTGGTCGTGGCGGGCGGAAGACGCGAAGGCGATTCCACTGATCTTTCGCGCCTCGACGCGCGTCGAGTTGCGTTGCCTGCGGGCGCCCCAGGGACCATCGCTCTACCGGCCGCTCGCCGACGCGGTGACGGCGTGGTTCGCATCGCGGGGCATCACCGAAACGGCGTGGGAAGGCCTGCCGGATGCGCGCGCCTTGCCGCTGCAGCGTGCGGCTGCGTCTGGTGAGGGCGTGCTGGCGTTGCGTGGCGCGCTGTCGGTGGCGCTCAATCCCGCTGCGGACGAAAAGGAACAGGAGGCGATGCGGCAGCAGGTTCAAGCGCGGTCGGCCGCGCTTCAGGCGCCACCTGCCGTCCGCGTCCTGGCCCTCGTGTGGGACCAGAAGAAATACAACGCTACGCGCTATCGCGAGGGGCTGCGTGCGGCGCTGGCCGAACCCGGCGTCGCGGCCGACCCGATCGCCGCCGGCACGCTGCGCCTGTCGATCGCCGCGCCGGGCTTCAAGTCGCGCTCGCCGGCCGATGCGATGGCGTTGCTTGACGGTGTCATCACGTCGCCGCTGCCTGACACGCATCCGCTCAAGGTGGCGGCGCTCTTGCAGCAGGCGAACCTGCTCGCCGCCGCCAACGACTTCGCCGGCGCGCAGGCGGCGTTCCAGCGCACGGGGCTGACGGCGGAGCAATGTTCGTTGGTTGGCCTACGCCCCGCAACAACGCGTACGGGCGCGAGCAGCGATGATTACCCGATGGCCGCCGTGAGGATGGGTTTCGAAGGCTGGGTGCGCACCGAGTTCGACGTCACCGCCGATGGGCGCACGGGATCGCAGCGGGCGGTCATCTCGTATCCACCCTTCATTTTCGACGAGGCGGCGGTGGGCGTCTTGCGCGACGCGCGCTTCACCAGCAGCTATCGGCCGGCGGGCGCGTTGGCGTGTTCGGGCCAGCAGCAATCGATGGTCTTTCGCCTGCCCTGATGTTTGCTCACGACATGATCGAGACTGTTCCATTGGCTGATTCAACAGCACCCAAAGTGCTCGCGTTCGACGTGTTCGGCACCGTAGTGGACTGGCGGTCCAGCATCGCGGCCGAGTCGGTCGGCTTCCTGCAACGGATCGGCCGGGCGGACATCGACGCGTTCGCGTTCACTGACGCGTGGCGCTTTCGCTACCTTAGCGTGATGAAGGCGTTCGCCGCGTCGGGGCGGGGTTTCACGGTGCTCGACGTGCTGCATCGCGAGATGCTGGACGAAACGCTGCTCGCCGAAGGCATCGATCCTGCCAGCCTGGACGAGGAATGGCTGCGCGACTGGACGTTCGCTTGGCGTCGCCTGACACCGTGGCCGGACACCGTCGAGGGCCTGACGCGGCTGAAGCGCGGGTTTCCACTCGTTTCGCTGTCGAACGGCAATATCGCGTTGATGATGGAGATGGCGCGGCGCGGTGGCTTGCCGTGGGATGCGATCCTCGGAGCCGAAGTGACGCGCGCCTACAAGCCCGATCCGCGCGCGTATCTCGGTACGGCTGAAATCCTTGGCGTCGAACCCGGGGAAGTCTGCCTCGTCGCTGCGCATCATAGCGACCTGGCGGCGGCGCGCGCGTGTGGGCTGGGGACGGCGTATATCGCGCGGCCGGACGAATATGGCGGCCGGCGCGCGCCCGATATCAAAGCGGCGGAGGAGTGGGATTGGTCGGCCGACAGTCTGATCGCGCTCGCCGAACAGCTGGGGTGCTGAGATCGCGGGTTTAGCCCGCTAGGCGGAGCGCCCGCGCGCGGTGACGGGCCAGATCGCGGTCAGCACGTCGCCGCGGATCACGTGATAGGCATCGTACAGGTTCACGGTCGGGTCGCAGTGCGGCGTGCCCAGCGTGATCCGCGCGCCGATCCCCGGGAGATCGGGGCCGATCACTGCGCCATGCTCGTCGCCCATGAAGCGGTAACGCGCACTTTCGCCCGCGCCGGCGAGGATCGCTGGAGGGCCGGTATCGGTAGCGAACGCCTTCAGCCCGGCGTCGATCGTGACCAGCCCGGGCGCGTTGGCGCTGATCACGCCTGCGTCGACCAGCAGCGCGGTCTCGAACGGCTTCGCGCCGCCGTCGCCCAGATCGCAATCCGAATATTCGCGGTCCATGAAGATGTAAGAGCCGACCTGCAGCTCGGTGAGCACGCCGAGCTCGGCATCGATGACGTGGCTGCCGGTGCCGCCGCCAGTCACGATCGCCGGCGCCAGATCCGCCGCCGTCAGCGCCGCTAGGCACGTGCTTAGATAGTCGGTGCGCTCGACGATCGCGGCGCGGCGCTCGGCGAAGTCCTGGATATGCTGCTGCGCGCCGCAGTAGAATTGCACGCCGCCGTAGCGCAGGCTCGGGTGATCGGCGATGCGCCGGGCGAGCGCCACCGCTTCTTGCGGCGAGGCGACGCCGGTACGGTGGATGCCGGGATCGATGTCGACGAACACCGTCAGCGGCGGACCACCCTGCGCGGCTACGGCGAGTGCATCGACCACGTCGGGATGATCCGCCACGATGCTCAGCGCCGCTATGCGACGCGCCAGCGCCGCCAGCCGCGCGATCCCCGGCGGCGTGACGACGGGGGAGGTGAGGTGCAGCCCGTCGATCCCCTCCGCCGCCAGCGCCTCGGCCTCGCCGAGCTTCGCGCAACACAGCCCCACCGCGCCGCTCGCGAGCTGCGCGCGGGCGATGTCGGCGCTCTTGTGCGACTTGGCGTGCGGCCGAAGGATCAGGCCATGCCGCCGCGCGAAATCGGCCATACGCGCGACGTTGCGCGCGAACGCGTCGGCATCGAGGATCAGCGCCGGCGTGTTGAGCCGGTCGCGCGAGCCCGGCTGGCCGATCAGATCGCCGTGCAGGCGCTGGCTAGCGGTGTCGCGATGCATGCCGCTCACAGCGAGAAATCGAACAGCTGGCGCAAATGATCGTTCATGAACTTGCCCTCCGGATCGATCCGTTTGCGCACCGCGCCGAACGCTGCCGCCTTTGGGTAGAGCGACTGCACGTCGGCGCTCGTCAGCGTGTGGCGCTTGGCCCAGTGCGGCCGGCCGCCGTGCGCGCGGAATACCGCTTCCAGCTCAGCGAAGTGCGCCGCCCACGGCATCGGGGCGTATTGATGCACCGAGATCGATGCGCACGGGCCGGCGTGGAACGGCGACAGCCAGATGTCGTCCGCCGCGACCATCCGGAACTCGAACGGGAAGGCCAGCGGCATCTTGCGCGCGCGCAGCAGCGCCAGCGCCTCGCGCAGCGCCGCGACCGCGTTCGCGACCGGCAGCTCATATTCCATTTCCTCGAACCGCACGGTGCGTTCTGAAGGAAAGATCTGCCATGCCGGCCCGACGCGGTGCGAGGCGCCCATGATGCGCGCCAGCGTGCGCTGGATCATCGGCACGCTGCGCGGCACCTTGGCCGCGAAATCGCAACACGCCTGGAACACGCGATCGTCATCGTCCCCCTGCGACAGGCTGGCCGGCTCGGTCGGGTGAAGCGTCTTCAGCGACACCGTATCGGCGTAGGGGAACAGGAAGAATTCCATGTGCCGCGTCGCCGCCGCCAGCTCGGGCAGGCGTTCGAGCACCTCGGCGAGCGGGCGCCGCTCGATCCGCTCCTCGAGGTGCAGCGCCGGGATCACCGCGATGCGCGCGCGGGTCGCGATGCCGAGCAAGCCAAGCGACAGTCGCTGCGCCTGGAACAGCTCGGGATTGGTCGTGGTATCGCAATCGACGATGCTGCCGTCCGCGGTCACCAGCCGAAAGGATTGCGCGAGCGTCGCCAGCGAGCCGAGATCCCGCCCCGTCCCATGCGTCCCTGTCGCCAGCGCGCCGCCCAGCGACTGCGGGTTCACGTCGCCCTGGTTGGGCAGCGACAGCCCTTCCGCCCACAAGGCCTGCGTCAGTCGCTTCAGGCTCCAGCCCGCGGGTGCGTCGACGCTCTGCCGGTCGGGCGCGACGATCAGCTCGCCCGCCATGTCGTCGAGCGACACCAGCGTGCCGCTCGTCTCGCACAGCGGCATGAACGAATGCCCGGCGCCGGTGACGCGCACGGCCCTCGCTTCGCGCACGATCGTCGCCAGCTCCGCCTCGTCGCGCGGCCGCGCGATCACGTCAGGATGCGCGACGACGCTGCCCGACCAGTTGCGCCATTCGCTCATGCCCATACCTGCGGGCGGCGCTGCGCCCACGGCATTTCCTTTTCGAGCTGCCCCGCGAGCCGGTACAAGGTCGCCTCGTCGGCATAGCGGCCAGTGAACATCATCCCGATCGGCAGGCCGTCCGCGCTCATCCCCAGCGGCAGCGAGATCGATGGCTGCCCGGTGAAGTTGAACAGCGGGGTGAACGGATACAGCGCCACCTGCGCCTTGCCGAGATCGCGTGGGCTGACGGTGGCGGGATCGGAGAAGCCGATCGGCGGCGGCGGGGCCGCCATGACCGGCGTGAGGTAGGCATCGAACGCCTCGAAGCGCTGCAGCACGCCGCGGGTGAGCATGCGCAACTCCTGATAACCGTAGAACGCCTGCTCGCCGGTCACTTGCCGCGAGCCTTGCAGCGCGGCCCAGGTCATCGGTTCGAGCTCGTCCTCGCGCGGTTCGCGGCCGATCCGCTCGATCACGCGGCGCATGCCGGCGGCGAAATTGGCGGCGGATACTGGCGCGCGCGCCCGCGCCATCGCGCGATGATCGACGCCAAGCGATTCCTCGCGCACGTCATGCCCCAGTGCGGACAGCGTAGCTGCGGTGTGTTCGAGAACGGCCATGACGTCGGGGTGGAGCGGCTGTCCGGCGGGCGTCTCGGGCGACCAGCCGATGCGCAGCTTGCCGACGCTGCGGCCGACTTGGTCCAGATACGGCGCGTCCTTGGCCGGCACCGCATAGGGCGAACCCGGCTCGGAGATCCCGGTCGCATCGAGCATCGCGGCGCTGTCGCGCACGCTGCGCGTGACTACATGGTCGACGACGAAGCCCATCGCATAATCGAAGCCGTCGGGCAGGTTGGGCACGCGATCGCGCGTCGGCTTCATGCCGACGAGGCCGCAGCACGCCGCCGGGATGCGGATCGAGCCGAGCCCGTCGGACGCATGCGCCATCGGCACGATCCCCGCCGCCACCGCTGCGGCCGATCCGCCCGACGAGCCGCCCGCGATATGGCCTGGGTTCCACGGATTGCGCGTCGGCCCGTACAGCGTCGTCTCGACATTGCCGACGATGCCATATTCGGACGATGCGCCGCGGCCGAGCAGCACGACGCCGGCGTCGCGATAGCGGCGCGTGAGGCCGCTATCCTCGGTATCGACGACATCCGCGCAGAAGCGGCTGCCGCCAGTGTTCGGCCAGCCCGCGACCCCGACACCGAGATCCTTGACGAGGAACGGCACGCCCGTGAACGGCCCGTCGGGCAGTGCGCCGGCCGCTACCGTGCGCGCCTCGTCGTACGCGCGATGAACGACCGCGTTGATCGCGTCGTCGAGTCGCTCGACCTGCGCGATGGCCGCCTCGACGAGCTCGGGCGCCGAGACCGCGCCGCTGCGCACGAGCTGCGCCAGCCCAATCGCGTCATGAGAGGAATAGTCCTGCATCGCCGCTCCGCCAGTTACGAGGCCGCATGCTGGTCCGGAACGTCGGCGGGGGCAACCGCCGTTCGTGCGCTACCGCGGCCGCCGCTTCGCCAGCCGCGCGGCGTTCGCGCTCTCCCCGGCTTCCAGCGTGCGCCAGCGTTCGAACCGCTCCACCGTTATCGCGCCGCTCTCGATCGCGCCGCGGATGGCGCAGCCCGGCTCGCTACCGTGCGAGCAATTCGAAAAGCGGCAATCCTGCGCGATCGCGGCGATGTCGTCGAAAATCTCGGCGATGCCCGTCGCGGCTTCGGTCAGCTGCACTTCGCGCATGCCGGGCAGATCGAGCAGCCAGCCGCCGAACTCCAGCCGGTGCATCTCGCGCACGGTGGTGGTGTGGCGGCCGGTGCCGTCATGCTCGCGGATCGCCTGCGTCGCGATACTGTTCGATCCGCGCAGCGTGTTGACGAGCGTCGATTTGCCCACGCCGGAGGAGCCCAGCAGCGCCACCGTCTTGCCCGGCCCGCACCATGTCGCGAGCCGCGCGACCGTGGCGGCATCACGCGCGTCGACGCTTTCCACCGGCAGCCCCGGCTCGATCGCGCGCGCCGCCGCCACGAAGTCTTCCGGCGTGTCGGTCAGGTCGGTCTTGGTAAGCACGACAACCGCGGGCACGCCGACCTCGCGCGCCAGCACGAGATAGCGCTCCAGCCGCGCGACGCTGAAGTCCTGGTTGCACGACGAGACGAGGAAGACGGTGTCGACGTTGGCGGCGATCATCTGCTCCTTGCGCGGATCGCCCGCCGCAAGCCGCTTGAACAGGTTCATGCGCTGGAGCACCCGCACCGGCTGCGCCGTCTGTTCGTCGATCAGCAGCCAGTCGCCGACCGTCGGATGATCGTCGGTCGGTTTCGCACCGGGCAGATAGGGCGTGATCGACTGCTGCTCGCCGCCGCCCGACACCATGATCGCGCCGCGGTGGACCGCCATCACCCGGACGGGGCGGCAGTGGCCGGCTTCCGCGTCGGTCACTTGCGCGGCGAAATGCTCGGTCCAGCCGAGATCCTGAAGGGGTTGGTCGACTGGTTTCATGTCAGTCACTGGTAATGCGCCACATTGGCGAACCCGTCATTCGCCTTCGTCATCTTGACGAGCTTCTTGATGAAGGTGCGGACGTGCCGGTCGAACTTCGTATCGTTGTACACCCCGCGCCAGACATGTTCGTCGCGCTCAAGCAGCGTGCGCAAGCTTTCCAGCAGCGCCGCCTGCGACCAATCCGATCGGCCGCGCATCATCAGCGTGCAGACCATTTCCTCCGCGGTCGCCTTGTCGCAATCGTCCTGCAGCTCTCGGCCGCCGCGCTCCGCCGCCACTTGATCGGTGCGCGCTGCGGCGATGCGGCTTTCCAGCCACGCCCGCACGACCGCGCCGTCCCATTCCTTCGCCACACCAACCGCCACGCCATTCACCCGTCAACCAAGCCCGCCGCATACCGAGGCTCGCCTGAACCGCCTAGTCGGTCCATACGTTCAGCGGGCGACCATCAGGCGAGGCGAACCATGAAGTACAAAAAGCTCGGCAGCACTGGCCTCGACGTATCGCCGCTGTGCCTGGGGTGCATGACCTACGGCATCCCCGATCGCGGCAACCATGCGTGGACACTCGACGAGGAAACGAGCCGCCCGCTGCTGCGCCAGGCGGTCGAAGCCGGGATCAACTTCTTCGACACCGCGAACGTCTATTCCGACGGCACGTCGGAAGAGATCGTCGGCCGCGCGCTGAAGGACTTTGCCCGCCGCGACGATGTCGTGATCGCGACCAAGGTTCACGGCCGCATGCGCCCTGGCCCGAACGGCGCGGGCCTGTCGCGCAAGGCCATCATGGCGGAGATCGACGCCAGCCTGACGCGGCTTGGCACCGATTACGTCGACCTCTACCAGATCCACCGTTTCGACTACGACGTGCCGATCGAGGAAACGCTCGAGGCGCTGCACGATGTCGTGAAGGCCGGCAAGGCGCGCTACATCGGCGGCTCCTCGATGTACGCCTGGCAATTCGCGACGATGCTTCACGTTGCCGAGGCGAATGGCTGGACGCGCTTTGCGACGATGCAGAATTACGTGAACCTGCTCTATCGCGAGGAGGAGCGCGAGATGCTGCCGCTGTGTGGGGCGGAAGGGATCGGCGTGATCCCGTGGAGCCCGCTCGCGCGGGGCCGGCTGACGCGCGACTGGGACGAGACGACTGAGCGCTCGCAAAGCGACATGTTCGGCAAGACGCTTTACGCGCGGACGGCGGCGGCGGATCGACAAGTGGTCGAGGCGGTCGCCGCCGTCGCCGCAGAGCGAGGCGTGCCCCGCGCGCAGGTCGCGCTGGCGTGGGTGCTGGCCAAGCCGGAAGTGTCAGCGCCGATCGTCGGCGCCTCCAAGCCGTCGCACCTCGACGATGCGCTCGCCGCATTGTCGCTCGGCCTCACGCAAGCCGAGATCGCGCGGCTAGAGGCGCCTTACGTTCCCCACGCCGTCGTCGGCTTCGCCTAGCCCGCCGGCGGTATGCGAAACCGGTCGCACCGCACGGTGCGCGCCGCCGCATCGATCCGCCCCGCCGCCGGCCCGTCGCAGATCACGACCAGGTCGCGCGCGCCGTCAACGCCGTCCAGCAGCACCAGCCCTTCGGGGTGATCGTCGCCGCGGCCGAACGGCAGGTCGATGATCCGCTCCGGCCGGTGGCGTCGGACGATCGTGTCGTCGCGGGGCGGATCGCCGAGCCAATCGGCCCAGCGATAGACGCCGCACGGCCCGTCGAGCCCCGTCGTCGGCCCGGCGAGGATCAACAGGTCGCGCCCGTCGCGCTTCAGGTCGCGAATGCCTAGCCCGTCGAGCTCGAGCACCCGTTTGTGCAGCGGCCCGGTGATCGTCAGGCGGCCCGACTTCTTGACGGCGATTTCCAGCTCGAGCAGCACGGCATAGGTCTGGATCACCGGCCCGCGCATCCCGATCGCGATCCGGTTGCCGGCGGCGGCGATCCCCTCAAGGTCGACGCCCCCCTCCTTCGCCGCGATCCGCGTGAACGGCTTGATCAGCGGGCTATCGGCCATCATCCGCGCCAGTCGATTGCCGCGTGTCGTCTGGCGCAGCATCCCGGCGCGGCGATCGCCGTCGCGCCCCACCGGCAGCATCGTGCCCGCCGCTTGCGGGTCGGGCGCCAGCGGCAGTCGCGCGAGCAGGCAGCGCGGGCGCGTGTCCTTCAAGGTCGCAAAGGCGTCGAGGTCGATCCGGTCGTCGCCCTTCTTGCCGATCTTCGGCCGCGTCCGTGCGTGCGATCCCAGCACCCACAGCCATCCATCCTCTTCGGCCAGCCCCTCGATATCGGCCTCGCTCGACGCTTCGAGATCGAGGATCGCATCGAGCGGGAAGCGGCGGTGGCGCGACCATGTGCCGGCCTCGCCGCGCGTCAGCCGATCGATGCAGACGCCTTCGTCACTGCCGAGGAACAGCGTATCCCCGTGCCGTGCGGCAGCGGACAGATCGAGCGTCGGATCGTCGGTGCCGCTGCTATCCGCATCGAGCACCAGGCGCTCCTCCCCGGCCGGCTCAGTCGTCGGCGGCCAGGGCAAGCGCGCGGGCGTGGGATCGGGCATCGTCATTCCTCCGGCCGGTGGTTCCCTCACCGGGCGATCGGCATCGGGTCAAATCGGCGCGATGGCAAGCGGCCGGATCACGCCCACCGGGGCAGCGCGATCGCCCGGATCAGATCGTCCGGGAAAATCCCATTAGGCCAGGCAGGGCGGCGGCCAGTGCATCTACGTCGGACACGCGCGTATAGACAGCCGGCGTCACGCGCACGCACGCACCGCCAGCCACGCCATCTCGTTGCACGGTAAAGATCCCGCGCTCGTCCAGCAGCCATTTCGCAAGGCGAGCATTGCGCGCGCTGTCGGTGATCCCGCGAACACGGAAACTGGTGATCGCGCCGTGCATCGTGGGATCGTCGGGCGTCAGCACGTCGAGGCCGGGGATCGTGCGCGCCACTGTTACCCAACGATCGCGCAGCATCCGCAGGCGCGCGGCGCGGCGCGCCGAGCCGATCCGCGCCTGGAAGGCGAGCGCGGCGGGCACCGTCAGGCTGGCGGCGAAGTCATAGGTGCCAAGATGCACCCGCGTGTGGATGCCGTCGTGCCCACCCGCTTCGTTCAGCGGATCGCGATCAATGCGATCGAGCGCGGCCTTGCGGATATGGAGGAACGCGACGCCCAGCGGCGCCCCCAGCCATTTATGGCCGTTCACGCCCACGAAGTCGCAATCGAGATCGCGCAACGTGAAGTCGAGCTGGCCCCAGCTGTGCGCCGCATCGACGATCACGTCGATGCCGCGTGCGCGCGCCAGGCCTGCGATCTCGCGCACCGGCACGACGAGGCCGGTGCGGTGGCTGAGGTGCGTGAGGAGGATCAACTTCAGCCGCGGATTGGCCGCCATCGCCGCGACATAAGTGTCGATCAGCGTCTGCCGCGTCGCCGGTTCGGGCAATGCGATGCGCACCACGCGTGCGCGCCGTTGCGTGGCGAGGCTCTCCATGCACGTCTGCATGGCGTCGTAATCGAGGTCGGCGTACAGCACGGCGTCGCCCGGCGTCAGCCGGTTGTAGCCGAGGATCAGCGCGCGGAGCGCTTCGCTCGCGTTGCGCGTGAAGGCGATCTCGTCCGCCGGCACGCCCATTGCGGCGGCGGCCTGATCGCGCGCCGCCATCAGATCGCGCGTCATGCCGCGCCGCGCGTAGAAGCTGGTGTCGCGGTTCACGCGCGCCACCAGCTCCTGGTACGCCTGCAGCACCGGGCGTGCCATCATGCCCCAATTGCCGTTCTCGAGCTGGATCACACCCGCCGGCGGCGCATACTCAGCCGCGATCGCGCTCCAGAACCGCTCGTCATCGTCACCGGGGGCGAGCGCAGCGCCGGCGGCGGCGGGGAACGCGAGCCCGCCCGCCAACATCATCCGTCGGTTGATCTTCTGCATCAGAAGCGCAGGCCTAGCCGAGCGTAATATTGCGCGCCATCGGTGTCGTACGGTGCGTTGCGCGAATAGATCAGGCCGCGGTTGGCCTGGTTGGTCGCTTCGTCGGGATAAGTGTCGAAGATATTCTCCGCGCCCACCCGCAGCGATACGTTGCGCGAAACCTCCAGCGTGACGGCGGCGTCGAACAGCGCGATCCCGTCGAAGCGCTGGAACGGATCGCCCGTTGGCAGCGTGCTCACGTCGGTCCACGGCCCGTAATAGCGGCCGCGGATCAGCAAGCCGACCGGCCCCAGATCATAGTTGAGCGTGCCGGTGGCATTGTGCTGCGGCAGCCGCTCCTCGAAGATGCGGCGCTGCGTGGCGTTGGCGATGGCGGCGCTCGTTCCGCTCCGCACCCGCGTCTGGTTGTAATTGTACGCGAGGCTGAGGTTTGCGCGGCCCGGCCCAACGCCGCGCGCATAGCTCACCACCGCATCGATGCCGCGCGTGCGCGTGTCGAAATCGTTGGTGAAATAGGTGACGGCGGTGAAGCGATCGGGGTTGGCGAAGTTCGCCGGCACGGTCTGGCTGGCGGACTGGCTGAAGCGGTCGTCGACGTCGATCTGGTACAGATCGATGCTCGCGCTGAGCCCGAAATCGCTCTGTGCGGTGAGGCCGGCGGTCAGCGCGCGCGATTCCTCCGGCGTAAGCGGCTTGGCGCCGAGCGCGAGCGCGATCGGGTCGCTCGGTGACAGGCGGCCCTGGTTGAACACCTGCAGCTGGGCGTTCAGCCCCTGCGTCACCTGGCGGGTATTGAGCTGCGCCGGCGTGGGCGCGCGGAAGCCGGTGGAATAGGATCCGCGCGCCGCCAATCCGCGGATCGGCTCGATGCGCGCCGACAATTTGTAGTTGAACGTGCCGCCGAAGGTCGAGAAATCCTCGTACCGCCCGGCCGCGCCCAGCGTCAGCAGCTCGGCCGGCTTCCATTCGAGATCGAGATAGCCGGCATAGCTGCGCTGATCCCAGTCGCCCGCCTGCACGGGGCTGAACCCCGGGAAGCCGTTCGCATTGGGCGCGAGCCCCGTCGCCGCGCCGGCACCGATGGCGTAGGACGCAGGCTCGCCCGGCGACACCTGATAGGTCTCCACGCGCCGCTCGGCGCCGAAGGCAATGTTGATCGGCTCGCCGATCGACACTGGCAGGCGATACGTGAAGTCGGCGTTGAGGTTGAACTCGCGCTGCTCCAGGCGGCCGAGATAGAAGCGCGTCGGGCTCGCCGGCCCGAGCGAAGCATTGAGGCTCTCGTCCAACGTATATTCGATCCGGCTGCGCCCGAACGAGGCGCTCAGATCATAGTGCAAGCGCTCGCTCAGGTCTCCGCGCAGCCCGCTGGCCGATTGGAAGTCGCTGAACTGCGTGCCGAAGCGGGGCGTGAACCCCGCCGGATAGACCGAGCGGAAGGTGAAGCCCGGAAACGCCGTGCTCGCGCGATAGACGCTGGTCGTATCGGCCGGGTTGCGCCAGTTGAAGTCGGTCACGCCCTCGCCCGACTGGGCCGTGCCGAACGTGTAGACCGCCACCTGATCGGTCAGGTCGTAGTGCGCGTTCACCGCGCCGCTGACGCGCGACTGATCGGGCTGGCCCCAGCGCTGGACCGGATCGGGCACCGTCAGCCCCGGATTGTTCGCCTGGAAGGTGATCGCATCGGGCCGCTGGCGCGTGCGCGAGGTCGCTTCCTGCTTGTCATACTGGCCGGTGAAGACGATCGACCCGCGATCGCCGAGCGCCAGCCCGCCGCGCATGCCCCATTGATATTCCTTGCCGTCGCCTTCGTCATATTGCGAGAATTGACCCCAGGCATCCATGCCCGGGCGATCATCGAGGATGACGTTGATCACGCCGGCGATCGCATCCGAGCCATATTGCGCCGCCGCCCCGTCGCGCAGCACTTCGACCCGGCCGATCCCCGCGCTGGGGATGCTCGCGAGGTCCGCCGATTGCGCGCCGCGCGTGCCGAGCAGCGCCGAGCGGTGGTAGCGTTTGCCGTTGACCAGCACGAGCGTCTGATCCGCCGAAAGCCCGCGCAGCGTCGCCGGGCGTACAAACGCCTGTCCGTCGGCGGCGGGCAGACGCTGCACGTTGAACGACGGCAGCAGCTGCGCCAGCACGTCGCTCAGATCGCCCGACACGCTCGACTGGATCGCCGACGACGACAGCACGTCGACCGGCGCCAGCGTGTCATATTGCGTCCGGGCGCGCTCGCGCGTGCCGGTGACGACGATCTGCTCGCCGTCCGTCGGCGCGACATCGACCGCAGTCGACGTGGCCTGCGCCCAGGCGGCGGCTGGCAGACAAGCGAAAACGAGCGCGACGAGCGCGCTGCCGGACTGGCATTTCATGGACGACCCCTTTGGACGAGTATGCGGTGTGCCGCTGCTACGCCCGGTCGGCTAGTCCCGCTTGGCGACAGCCATGTGACCGCTGCGGGTCACCGCGATGACGGCCTAAGTCTTTGCCAAATCAGCCGCGCTTGCCCGTAAAGGCCGCGATGCGATCGCGCATGTCGGGGCCGACGCCTTCGTTCTCCATCACTTCCCACTGCAGCCCCGCATCGAGCGCGCCGCCATCGGTCGCCTCGAGCAGCCGCTTGTTCGCGGCGTGGCTGAACGCCGAATTGGCGACGATCCGCGCGGCGATGCGCTCGATCTCGGCATCGAGCTCCGCCGCCGGGACCATGTATTCGGCGAGGCCAATGCGCACCGCTTCGGCCGCGTCGATCATGTCGGCGGTGAACATCAGCCGCTTGGCGGTCGCGGTGCCGACGCGCCGCGGCAGCCGCTGGCTCATCCCCCAGATTGGCGTCAGCGCCCATTTGGCATGCGTATCGCCGAACCGCGCGCTGTCCGCTGCGATGATGAAGTCGCACGCCAGCGCGACTTCAAGCGCCCCGGTGTAGCAATGGCCATGCACCGCAGCGATCACTGGCTTGCGCAGCCGTTCCATCATCCGCAGTGTCTCGCTGTGCCAGCCGCGCGAGGGCACGTCCTCGCCGCTCGCGATGTCGCCGAGGTCATGGCCGGCGGAAAAGCACTTCCCGGCGCCGCGCAGCACGACGCAGCCGATCGCATCGTCGCTTGCCAGCGCCACGACATGCGCGCGCAGCTCGCGGAAAAGCGGCACCGTCAGCGCATTGAGCTTGTCGGGGCGATTGAGCGTCAGGATCGTCCAGCCGGCGCGATCCTCGCGCAGGATCAGGGGTTCGGTCATCATGCTCTCCCTCGTTGGTCCGCCCTCGCGGTTCTTGTTGTCAGTAACCCGCATCCCCGCTCGCATCGAGCGTCGCCAGGAAGCCCGCCGCCTGCTCGCGTGTCGCCGCTTGATCCGCCGGCGCCATCTTGTCCCACGTGCGATACGGCATGGCGAGCCGGTTGTTGTCGCCCAGCTTGTCGCGATGTCGCTCCAGGAAATCCCAGTACAGCGCGTTGAACGGGCAGGCGTCCTCGCCGATGCGCTTGCCGACGGCATAGCGGCAGTCGCGGCAGTAATCCGACATGCGATTGATGTACGCGCCCGACGACATGTACGGCTTCGAGCCGAGCAGGCCGCCGTCGCCGAACTGGCTCATACCCAGCGTATTGGGCAGCTCGACCCATTCATAGGCGTCAAGATAGACCTCGAGATACCATTGGTGGACTTGCTTTGGGTCCGCCCCGATCAGCAGCGCGAAATTGCCCGTCACCATCAGTCGCTGGATATGGTGCGCGTGCGCGCTCGCGAGCGTCTGGCCCAGCGTCTCGCGCAGGCAGTGCATGTCGGTCTCGCCGGTCCAGTACCAGCCGGGCAGCGCGCGGGTGTGGCCGAGGAAATTGCGGTCGACGTAATCCGGTCCCTCACGCCAGTAGATGCCGCGCATATATTCGCGCCAGCCGATGATCTGGCGGATATAGCCTTCGACCGAGTTGAGCGGCGCCCGCCCGGCGCGATATTCGGCCTCGGCGCGGCGGCACAGGTCGAGCGGATCGAGCAGCCCCGAATTGATGTACGGCGACAGGATCGAATGCCACAGGTGGCGCTCGCCGGTCAGCATCGCATCCTCGTAATCGCCGAACTGTGGCAAGGCATTGCTGAAGAAGCTCGCCGCCTGGCGCTCGGAATCCTGCGCCGTCACCGCATAGTCGAACCCGTCGAGGCTGCCGGGATGGTTGCGGAAGCGCTGCTCGACCAGCGCGATCACCGCTTGCGTGATCGCGTCGGGTGCAAAGGCAAGCGGGCGCGGCATCAGCAGATCGCCGCGCGCCGGCTTGCGATTCTCCTTGTCGAAGTTCCAACGCCCGCCGGTCGGCTTGCCATCGTCGAGCAGCAATTCGGCCTTCACGCGCATGATGCGATAGAAGAACTCCATGGTCAGCGTTTTGCGCCCCTCGGCCCAGGCGGCGAACTCGCCATGCGAGCAAAGGAAGCGCGTGTCGGGGCGGATATCGACCGGCAGGCCGAACAGCGTCTCCCAACTGTCGAGCATCGCCGCGACGCGCCACTCGCCCGCCTCGGTCACGATGATGCGGTCCGGCGCATGCCGCTGGATCGCGCGCGCCATCTCGCCGGTGAAGCTGCCTTCGTTCGCCGGATCGTCCAGCGCGACATAATCGACGCGCCACCCCGCCGCACGCAACGCTTCCGCATGATGCCGCATCGCCGACAGGATATAGACCAGCTTGGTCTTGTGGTGGCGGACGTACGTCGTCTCGTCGGCCACCTCCATCATCAAGATCACGGCGTCGGCGGGATCGACGCCGTTTAGCGAGGAGAGATCGAACGAGAGCTGGTCGCCCAGCACGGGGATGAGAATCGTCACTGGAGAGCATGTAGCGCGCCCGTCCGTCGCCGCCATTGTTCGCGCGATAATTCTGCGTCACTCGTCTGAATCAGCGCGCCTCGCCGCACATGGGAACGGAGCGGCACGACGTCGCTCGCCACTGCCAGGGAAGGACGCATCCGTGCATTACATGCTGCTGTTCAACGAGACGCCCGAGGAGATGGGCAAGCGCACCGATCCGGCGCAGGCCGACGCTTATTGGGGCGGCTGGACCGCTTATATGGGCGCGATCGCGCAAAGCGGCGCGATGGTGAGCGGGAACGGGCTGCAACCGCCTGACGTGAGCACCACGATCCGCGTCGAGAACGGCAAGCGCCACGTGGTCGACGGCCCCTTCACCGATACCAAGGAAATACTGGGCGGTTATGTGATCCTCGATGTCGCCTATCTCGATGGCGCGCTCGAATGGGCGGCGCGCGCGCCGTGCGTCAGCGCCGGGTCGGTCGAGATCCGCCCAGTCATGCCGCCGCCGCCGGCGCCGACGAACTAATGCCACCTAAATGGTAAACGACGCGCGCCGCATCGCCGCGCATCACGCGGAGCTTGCGGCGCGCGATTCCTATGGCCGGCTGTTGTCGATCCTCGCGGCGCGGACCGGCGACATCGCCGGTGCTGAGGATGCGCTGGCCGAGGCGCTTGCAGCGGCGGTCGCGCAATGGCCGCGCGACGGGGCGCCGGCCAACCCGATCGCTTGGCTGCTCACTGTCGCGCGGCGTAGCATCGGGCATGCCGCGGGCCGACGGCGCACTGCCGAAGCGGCGGCCGGCGCGGTGCGGCTGTTGCAGGACGAGCGCGAGGCGGCGGTCGAAGCGCCGTTCGGCGATCAGCGCCTCGCGCTGATGTTCGTGTGCGCGCACCCGGCGATCGAGATCGAGGCGCAGGCGCCGCTGATGCTGCAGACCGTGCTCGGGCTCGACGCCGCGCGGATCGCTGCGAGCTTCCTCGTGTCGAGCGCGACGATGGGCCAGCGGCTGGTCCGCGCCAAGCGCAAGATCCGCGATGCCGGGATCGCCTTTGCCATCCCCGAGCCGGCCGAGGCGCGCACCCGGATCGGCGGCGTGCTGGCGGCGGTGTATGCGGCCTATGGCACCGCGTGGGAGGACGTGACCGGGGCGGACGACAAGCTTGCCGGGCTCACCTCGGAGGCGATCTGGCTTGCGCGCCTGCTCGGCGACCTGCTGCCCGACGATCCCGAGGTGATGGGCCTCCTGTCGCTGATGCTGCACTGCGAATCGCGCCGCGCCGCGCGCCGCGATGCCGACGGACGCTATGTGCCGCTGCATCGCCAGGATACGGCGCGCTGGTCGCGGGAGATGGTGCGCGAAGCCGAGGCGCTGCTGCGTCGCGCATCGCAGCACGCGCAGCCCGGCCGCTTCCAGACCGAGGCGGCGATCCAGTCGCTCCACGCGCACCAGCGGCTGACCGGCGAACGCTTCACCGCGCCGCTCGCCGGCTTGTACGACATGCTCGCATCCTTCGCGCCGACGACTGGCGTGCTGGTCGCGCGTGCCGTCGCACATGCCGAGAACGGCGATCACGCTGCCGGCCTCGCGCAATTGTACGCAATCGCCGGCGCTGGCGCGTACCAGCCGTGGTGGGCCGCCCAAGCGCGGATTTGCTGGCTTGCCGGCGACGAGGGTGCAGCGGAGCGCGCGGCGCAAACCGCGGCTGGGCTCAGCAACGATCCGAGCGTGCGTCGCTTCCTGCTCGACGGCGGTTTCCGAGAAGTCCCCGCGGCATCCTGAAGCGCCTAAGCCGGCTGCACCGCCGCGAGATACGCATGGATCTGCGCGACCACCGCCGCGCCTTCGCCGATCGCCCCGCCGACGCGCTTCACCGATCCCGATCGCACGTCGCCGATCGCGAAGATCCCCGGATGGTCGGTCGCCAGCCCAGCCGCGGTGGCGACGAAGGCCTTGTCGTCGAGCGTCACGCCGCAACTCGCCAGCCACTCCGATGCCGGGTCGGCTCCGATGAACAGGAACAGGTTGCGGATCGGCGCCGAGGTCGAATGGCCGTGCTGGCGGTCGCGCCAGGTGATTCCGCGCAGCCCCGAGGCATCGCCCTCCAGCGCGACGATCTCGGTATGCGGCATCAGTTCGATCCGCGGATCGGCGGCGATCCGGTCGATCAGATAGCGCGACATCGTCTCCGCCAGCCCCGGCCCGCGCACCATCATCCGTACCTTTTGGGCATGCCCCGCGAGATACACCGCGGCCTGCCCCGCCGAATTGCCGCCGCCGACGAGCGCCACTTCCTGCCCCGCGCAGAATTGCGCCTCGACCGGCGACGCCCAATACCAGATGCCGCGGCCCTCGAACTCGGCGAGCCGGTCGATTGGCGGGCGGCGATAGCGCGCACCCGACGCGATCACCACCGTCCGCGCGGCATAAATGCGCCCGTCCTCGGTCCGCAGCCGATGGATCCCGCCCGCGCCGCCGCAGTCGAGCGCGGCGATCGTCGTCGGGATCGCGATCTCGACGCCGAACTTCTGCGCCTGGACGAAGCCGCGCGCGGTGAGCGCTTGGCCAGTGATGCCGGTCGGGAAGCCGAAGTAATTCTCGATCCGCGCGCTTGCGCCGGCCTGCCCGCCGAAGCTGCGCTGGTCGACGACGAGCACCGACAGGCCCTCGGACGCGGCATAGACCGATGCGGCGAGCCCAGCTGGCCCGGCGCCGACGATCGCGACGTCATACACCTTGTCCGCATCCGCTTCGCCGATCATGCCGAGGGCTCGGGCCAGCGTCGCTTCGTTCGGCGCGCGCAGCACCGTGCCGTCGGCGAGCAGCGCCAGCGGATAATCGCCCGGCTCGGGGTGGATCGAGGCGAGCAGTTCGTCGGCCTCGTGATCGGTCGCAGGATCAAGCGCGCGGAACGGCAGGCCGTTGCGGCGCAGGAAGTTCGCCAGCACGACGCGGCCGGGATGATCGGCGGGCGCGACGATCAGCGGCCCGCCGGCACCGCTCGCGATCAGATCGACCCGGCGCAGGATCAGCGCGCGCGTGATCCGCTCGCCGAGCATCGCCTCGGCCACCAGCAGTGCGCGCAGCGCCGCGGGATCGAGCGCGACGGTGTCGGTATCCTCCGCCGCGAATGCATCGACGAGCGCCGGGCGCCCGGAAAGCCCCGTAGTTTCGCCGATGATCGCCCCTGCGCCATGCTCCACCACCAGCGTCTCGACGCCGATCGCATCATGCCGCGTGATCGTGACGCGCCCGCGCACGACGACGAACAGCCCCACGCCGGTCGCTCCGGTGCGGAACAGCGCCTCGCCCGCGGCATAGCGCCGCGGCACCCCGAACCGCGCCACGCGCGCGACATCGTCGGCCCCAAGCGTCGGGAACATCTGGTCGCGCCGCTGAGCGCCGGGCAACGGAACATCGGTCATGCGGATTCCCCTCGCCCGAGGATAACCGCAACCGGGCACCGCGCAAACGGATGGATCGCCCCGGCCCCTTCGCGGCGCGCACGGTCGAACCGGATTGCGAGAACCTGCCAATATGATCAAAGCGAGCGCAGGAAGTCGGGGGACAGCATGGCGCGCAAACATTCGAAACACGGTGCTTACGTCGAGTCGCCGCCCGAGGACGAGGCGCCGGCCCCCGTGGTCGCGTGCTGGCTCTGCGGCCGGCCCACCGGGAAGACGATCGTGTGGCACCATCCCGTGCCCAAGAGCCGCGGCGGGCGCGATACTGTTCCCATGCACCCGATCTGCCAGCAGACGCTGATCGCCAATTTCACCAATTCCGAACTGCAGCGCCACGGCACCGACGTGGACATGCTGCTGGCCAACCCCAACGTGCGCAAGTTCGTTGATTGGGTCGCAAAAAAAGACCCCGATTTCACCGCGACCACGGCCAAAAAGCAACGCTGATCAAGCCGCGGCTTCGGCCCGTTCAGCCGGACGATATCCACCTCGCGGCGGCGTCCATTGTCGGGTCGTGCCCGGCGGCAATGTCGGCGGCGGTCGTACGGATCGCCACATCGGGACGTACGCCACCATCGCGCCGTGGCCCGCTCGGATCGTATCCGATCAGCGGCAGGTCGAACTCCAGCCCGCTCGCGGGCAAGCGCACGAAGAAGAAGCCGCCGCCGATCGTGCCCTGCAGGTTGCCGCCCGTCTCCTCGCCGAACAGCCGGATCGCGCGGCTACGCTTGGCGAGATGCGCGAACTGGAAGGTGGCGGAGCTGTTCACCGGCCCGACCAGCGCCGCCACTGGCCGAACGATCCGCGGCGCGACAGGGTCGATCCAGTCGACACCCGCGACGGGAGGCAGCCGGAAGAAGCCGTTGCCCAGGTCTGCGGCATCCACGCCGAGCGTACGGAAGCTGTCGTCCCAGGTGTCCAGATACGGGTCGAGATCCTTCGGCGTGGTACGAAACCGAACCCGGCGCTCGCCCGCATCGCGCGTCAGCTTGGTAGCGATCAAGCGCGCGAGGATCGGGGCACCGCAGTCGTTCCCGCCCTCGTTCCCGCGCAGATCGATGATCAGCCCCGCGAGCGACGGCAGCGTGTCGAGCCTGGCGCGCAGCCACGGCTCCCAATCCCACTTGCTGTTGTACAGCGCCCAACTGGGCATATCGAGCACGGCGATGCCGTCCGGCCGCACCGTCCAGGTCCAGATCGGGCCGTCGCCGTCCTCCTGAACCACCATCTGCGCACGGCGCTGCGCGAGGCTGATGACGGGCAGTTCCACCGTGAAGCGTCGACCATCCGGGGTTACCGCCTCGATCCGGTGCCGGCTTTCCGGCGGCGGCCCGAAGACCAGGCCATGGAAGACGTCGAACGTCTCGATCGACTCGGTGCCGCGGAGCTCGAGCAGCGACACGCGTTTGCCCTCGTTATGCCCATCGGTGCGGGTGTAGGGCAGCAGGCGGGACAGGATGTCGCGATCGGGCGTGCCGTTCAGCCGCTCGACGATCGTTCCGGGCGGTAGCTGGTCGCGGCCATATGCGGTGACGACCATGCGCCGGTCGAGCCAGCGAAAGTGAAATGGCACGCGGGTCGGTCGATCGAACAGCTCGGCGGCGACACTGCGCCGCTGGTTGAAGAAGTTGGCGTAGCTATGCCCATCACGGATTGTCGCCAGGAAGCGCGAGAGGATTAAATAGCGCTGCGCGGTATCGGCGGCAGCCGCGAAGTCGCGCGACAAGGCTTCGATCCTGGCGTTCATCTGCGCAGGCGTGTTGTACCGGTGAAGGCCGCAATGCAGCGCCAGCGCGCGCCGCAGGAGGGCAATGTCGGTCGCGAGCGCTTCCGGCGTTGGTGGCGCCGCCGCGGCGGAGCCGGGAAGAAAAGCGCTCGCGGCAAGCGCGGCGATGAGTTGGCGTCGGTTCATGTCGGGCGGCATGGACATCGGCGGCCGTCGGCGCGCCTCAGATCCGGGCTTCCGCTGTGAAATTTGCGATTTGCGACGTGTGTCCTCGCGCCGCGCGGCGGTACGCGGACGGGGTCATGCCATAGGCGGCCTGGAACGCGCGATTGAAGCTCGCCTTGGAGCTGAACCCCGCCTCCAGCGCCAGATCGAGCAGGTCATCCTGAGAGCCCCGGTCGATCGCCGCGGCCACTGCTTCGCAGCGCAACCCGTTGATGAAGCCGGAGAAGCCCATTCCAAGCCCCTCGTTCAGCGCGCGCGACAAATGGCTGGTGTTGGTGCCCAACTGGCGCGCGAGCATGGCAAGCGACAGTTCAGCGTTTGCGGCCCAGCCCTCGCGTCGCACCGTCTCGGCCCAAACGGCGCCTTGCGCTCGCCAGTCCCGGCCAGCGGGTTCAGGCGTGGTCGCGGGTGCCAGCGTGTCCATCGTCGGGAACGGCAGGCCGGCATGGCGCCAGCCCTCCACCGCGAGGTACAGCGCGAACATCGCGATCGCGAGGTGCAGCCCCATCAGCGCGAAATAGCCGAGCGGTGAGACGGCATTCCAGGCCGCATAGATCGCCCAGACGGGCAACAACACCAGCGTCGCGCCGATGGCGCGGCTGAGCCAGCGCGCGGCATAGCGGTGCGCATCGCTGTGTTGTGCGTCGAGGAGCCCGCGATAACGGCGCAGCAGTCGCAGGCCGGCGACGCCATACGCCGCCAAACCGACTGCCGAAAACAGCCACGCGATACGGTTCACTGGCCCCAGCGTCAGATCCGCCCAGCCGTCCTTCAGCGGCAGGGGCAACAGAAAGCTTGCGGCCATGTACAGCAGGTGCGCCGCAGCCGGCGCGAGGTGCAGACGAGCATCGCGCGGCCACCGTCCTTGCACGAGGGCATGAACGTAGAACCAAAGCAGCGGCGCAATCGCCAGCGGGCAGGCCAGCGGCGCGAAGGTGAGCCAGCGCCAGCGGTCGTAGAAGCCGGCAAAGCCGATCAGCCACGGCGCCAGCACGCCGGCCAGAACGACCAGCAGCGCCGCCAAGGTGCGGTTCGCCGTCCGGTTCACGATCGTCCGCGGCAACGCTGCCGCGATTGCCAGCAGTTGCAGTACTGCGAATGTCAGCAGAGCCGAACGCCAGCCGAAAACAAGACCGTCGAGCATGTCAGAAAGCTAACAGGTCTGCAGGCGAGCGGAAGAGATCAACCGCGGATGCCGGAACGGATGCGTCGGGCGCCCGTTAAACCTACTTCATTGTAAGGGAGTAACCCATGACTGACACCAGCCACGACATTCGCACGCTGAACGGCCTGATCGCAACGACGCTCGACAGCGCCGACGGTTATGAAGCTGCCGCCAAGGACGCCGAGACCGGCCGGTTCACCGATCGTTTCCTTGCGCGCGCGTCCGAGCGCCGTCAGGTTGTAACGGACCTGCAGGCTGAAGTAGCGCGTCAGGGCGGCAATCCGGAAGACGACGGCACCGTGCTGGCCGGCGCGCATCGGGTGTTCCTCGACCTGAAGGCTGCAGTCACCGGCCAGGACGACAAGGCGATCGTGAACGAAGTCGAGCGCGGCGAGGATCATATCAAGGCGAAGTTCGAAAGCGCGATGCAGGACAACGAGCTTTCCGCGGCCACGAAGTCGGCGATCGGGTCGGCCTGGGGTTCGGTTAAGAGCGGGCATGACGAGATGCGCGATCTGAAGCATTCGATGGAAGCCTGATCGGATTGAGCCGGAGGCGTAACCGCCTCCGGCTTACCTTGTCTGATTGCGTTCTGATACGCGTGCGCGCCCCGCACTGCGTAGTTACCGAGGGTCAAATCCGCCGATCCGATCGGCTAAGCGAATGGTGATGCTGGCTGTCCGCTGCGACGGCCGCGCCCACCTTGCGCCGGCCAATTGAAAGCCGCGCCGAACGATCGGAACGGATCTCGATGGCCGACAAATCTCAAGCATCGAAAGCCGCCGGTCGGCATGTCGTCGTCCTGTGTCACCCGGGCACGGGCAGCTTCAATCACGCCATCGCGCAGGCGTATTGCGATACGGTGCGCTGGTGCGGCCAGGAGGTCGTGCTCCGCGACCTATATGATATCGGCTTCGACCCGGTCCTGAAGGCGATCGAACGTCCAGGCCCCGAACATCCCCATCCGCTGCGCGATGTCGCCGACGAGATCGAGATCATCCGGCGCAGCGACGTGCTCGTGCTGATCTACCCGATCTGGTTCGGCAGCGCGCCGGCGATGCTGAAGGGCTATGTCGATCGGGTGCTGGGCACTGGGGTCGTGCCTGCGGCGATTCAGCAACAGGCCCCCACCAGCCTCCTCGGCGAGCAGCAGTTGGTGAGTTTCACGACCTCGGCGGCGGATGAAGCGTGGCTCGACGCGCAGGGGCAGCAGTCAGCGCTCAACACGGTATTCGATCGCTATCTGATGCACGCCTTCGGCATGCGCGGCGAGAAGCATGTCCATTTCGCCTACATTACCGACGATCTCGCGGAGAGCGCGGCAGCGCATCATTTGACGCAGGTCAAGGACGAGGCGCAGCGCCTGTGTGTCGAAGTCGCCGCGCTTCACGCCGGCGCCGTCACACAGGGGCAGCCGGATTGACCATCCTGAACGAAACCGGCGGCCCGACGCTCAGCCCCGATCAACTGCGTCGCATGGACGGCTATTGGCGCGCCGCCAATTACCTGTCCGTCGGCCAAATCTACCTGCGCGACAATGCCATGCTCGATCGCCCGCTGACGATCGCCGATGTGAAGCCGCGGCTGCTCGGCCATTGGGGGACGACCCCGGGGCTGAACTTCCTCTACGTCCATCTCAACCGGCTAATCGTCGAGCATGATCGCGACATGATCAACATCATCGGCCCCGGCCACGGCGGGCCGGGGCTGGTCGCGCACACGTATCTCGAAGGGTCGTACACCGAGCGCTATCCTGCGATCGAGCGCAGCCGGTCGGGAATGCACCGCCTTTTCCGCCAGTTCTCGTGGCCGGGCGGTATCCCGAGCCATGTCGCGCCGGAAACCCCCGGATCGATCCACGAGGGCGGCGAGCTGGGCTATTCGCTCGCCCATGCCTATGGCGCGGCGTTCGATAATCCTGACCTGCTGGTCGCGTGCATCATCGGCGACGGCGAGGCGGAAACCGGCGCGCTGGCCGCCAGCTGGCACTCGAACAAGTTCCTGAACCCCGCGCGCGATGGCGCGGTGTTGCCGATCCTGCATCTCAACGGGTTCAAGATCGCGAACCCCACGATCCTGGCGCGCATCGATCACGACGAGCTCGATGCCTTGTTGCGCGGCTATGGCCACGAACCCTTCTACGTCGAAGGCAGCGATCCCGAGCAGGTGCACCAGCAGCTTGCCGCGACGCTCGACACCGCACTGGCACGCATCCAGGCCATTCAGGCGGCGGCGCGCGCCGAGGGCGCGTCACCCGAACGGCCACGGTGGCCGATGATCGTGTTCCGCACGCCCAAGGGTTGGACCGGCCCCAAGGTCGTTGATGGCAAGCCCGTCGAGGGAACATGGCGGTCGCATCAGGTGCCGATCGCGGACTTCAAGGATCCCGAGCATCTGCGCCAGCTCGAAGACTGGATGCGCAGCTATCGGCCGGAGGAGCTGTTCGACGCGAACGGCAAGTTTCGCGACGATTATGCCTCGTTGGCGCCGACCGGGCGTCGCCGGATGGGATCGAACCCGCAGGCCAATGGCGGCGAGTTGCTGACCCCGCTGTCGCTGCCCGACTTCCACGATTTCGCCGTCCCGGTGCCTGTCCACGGCCAGGTCGCGGCGGAGGCGACGCGTGTTCTGGGCCACTATCTGCGCGATGTGATGGCGCTCAACATGGGCACCGCGAACTTTCGCCTGTTCGGCCCCGACGAAACCGCGTCCAATCGGCTCGCCGATGTCTATGATGCCTCGAACAAGGTCTGGATGGCCGAAACGCACCCGGACGACACCGACCTGAGCACCGACGGCCGGGTGATGGAGGTGTTGAGCGAGCATCTGTGCCAGGGCTGGCTCGAGGGCTATCTGCTGACCGGCCGGCACGGGCTGTTCTCTTGTTACGAAGCGTTCATCCACATCGTCGATTCGATGGTGAATCAGCACGCGAAGTGGCTGAAGGTCACCAAGTCGATCCCGTGGCGCCGCCCGATCGCATCGCTCAACTATCTGCTGACCTCGCACGTCTGGCGGCAGGATCATAATGGCCTGTCGCACCAGGATCCGGGCTTCATCGATCATATCACCAACAAGACCGCGGACGTCGCGCGGATCTATCTGCCGCCGGATGCGAACTGCCTTTTGTCGGTGGCGGATCACTGTCTGCGCAGCCGCGGCTATGTGAACGTGATCGTCGCCGGCAAGCAGCGCGATTGGCAGTGGCTCGGCATGGATGCCGCCGTCCGGCACTGCACGGTCGGGGCCGGGGTCTGGTCCTGGGCGGGGGACGACGAGGATCCCGACGTCGTCATGGCCTGTGCCGGCGACGTCCCGACGCTGGAAACGCTCGCGGCGGTGACGCTGCTGCGCGAGTATGTTCCCGACATTCGCATCCGGGTGGTCAATGTGGTCGATCTGATGGTCCTGCAGCCGCAGTCCGAACATCCGCACGGGCTGAACGATCGCGCGTTCGATGCGATGTTCACTGCCGGCAAGCCGGTGATCTTCGCTTATCACGGCTATCCGGCGCTGATCCACAAGCTGACCTATGCCCGCAGCAATCATGCGAACATCCACGTCCGCGGCTACAAGGAAGAAGGGACCACGACCACGCCGTTCGACATGGTGGTCCTGAACGATGTCGACCGCTACCGCCTCGCGCTCGACGCGATCGAGCGGATCCCGCGGCTGGCGGATCGCGTGCCGGCCGAGACCGCGCGCTACTGGGCGACAATGGAACGGCACAAATCCTATATCGCCGAAGAGGGCGACGACATGCCCGAGGTGCTCGACTGGCGCTGGCCGGCGTGACCGGCGAACGTGTCGCACTGGTCCTCAACAGCGGCTCGTCGTCCCTGAAGTTCGCGGCGTTCGACATCACGCAGGATGACGTGCGCGAACTTGTCGCGGGGCAGGTCGATCCCGCGAAGGGAGATCCGCCGTTCGCAGCGATCGATGCGGCGCTGGCAAAGGTCGGCGCGGCTGCTCCGGTCGCCATCGGGCATCGCATCGTCCACGGCGGCCCGAAGCTGCTCTCGCATTGCAGGGTCGACGATGCCGTCCTTGGCGAGCTGTCGGCCGCGGAACGCTTCGCACCGCTGCACGTGCCCCCCGCGCTCGCGCTCCTCGAACGCGCGACGCTGCAATATCCCGATTGCCTGCAGATCGCCTGTTTCGACACCGCCTTTCATGCGGACATGCCCAGCGTTGCGCGGACGCTGCCCATCCCGCATTCGCTGCGGGACGAGGGCGTCCATCGCTATGGCTTCCACGGCCTTTCGTGCGAGTCCGTCGTGTTCCAGCTCGGCGATGCGCTGCCCGGCCGGCTGGTCGTCGCGCATCTGGGCAACGGGGCGAGCGTCACCGCTGTGCGCGATGGCCGTTCGATCGATACCAGCATGGGCCTCACGCCATCGGGCGGCGTCATCATGAGCACGCGAACCGGCGATATCGATCCCGGTGTCCTGATCCACCTCCTGCGGACGCGCGGGTGCGATCCGGTGGAACTTGAAAGACTGATCGACAAGGAAAGTGGCCTCCTCGGCATTTCGGGCCTGTCCGGCGACATGCGCGCGCTGCACGCCGCCCGCGGTAATCCGGGCGCTGATCTGGCGGTCGCGATGTTCGTGCGGTCGGTCGCCAAGCAAATCGCTGCAATGATGACGTCGCTCGGCGGCGCGGATGCGATCGTCTTCACCGGCGGCATCGGAGAGCATGATCCGCTCGTGCGACAGATGATCTGTCACGATCTGGCCTGGGCGGGCGTCACGCTATCGCAGCATGACGATCCCGCGCCGCAATCGTGCCCGGCGACCACGCTCCCCTCGCGCGAGGAACATCAGATCGCGCGCCACATGCAGACGATCCTGGCCGGCGGCTGATCCGGCCCGGCGTCTGAGGCGCCCTAGGTACATCCCGATCGTCGTGGATCGTGCGCCGGCGCACTATCTACGAGACATGACCCGTTGTCCGCGATCTGGCGACGCGGGAACCCGCTCTGGAGGTCTCCCATGCCCGATCATGCTGCTGAAGCCGCTTATTGTGCCCGGCGGATTGCCCGTTCGACGGCGCTGGCCATTGCGTCCACCGACAGCTGCGCGCGGGCATCGCATCATGGCCTGGCCGTGGCGTATGCGCAGCGGCTGGCAGCGCTTACGCACCCGGATGACGCTGGCGATCCGTCGATCGCATTCTGATCACTGACGGTCCGGCGTTCAGTCTTTGCCGGTCCCGTTTGTCCTGCCGCCATCGACCACCCCCCTGATCGCCGCCAGCAACGACCGGTCACCGACATCGCGGCGGAGCACCGTATCGCCATGCCGTCCGGCCTCAAGCAGCACCGAAGTGTCAGGCGCAACGCCGTCGAGCAGAAGCGCCGTGCCGCGCCAGCCGGTCTCCCGCATCCGGCGCAACAGCGTCGGCCCGTCGACATCCTCCATGTCGATGTCGAGGATGATGCACGCGTCGTGGCGCGCCTGCGGATCGGCGAGCAGCGCGGCGCAGGTTGGATACGCACGCACGGCAAATCCTTCCGCATGAAGCATCAACTGGCGCGCGTGACGGACCGAGGATTCGCCATCGACGAGCGAGATTCGGATGGCGTCGATCGGCGAGGTGTTGGCGGCGTCCTGCATGTGAAAGTCCTTGGAATTTCCGCCGAAATCGCAGGTCGGCGGCGCCAAGTCTTTACGTAGTAGACGAGGGGCTTTCGGATGCCTGGACCTCGGGTTCGCCGAGGCCGGCGGCAAAGGCGATGCGCAGGACGTCGGACAAGCTCCGCGCCGCCAGTTTCTCCATCAGGTTCGCACGATGGACCTCGACCGTGCGCGTCGCGATGTCGAGATCGAACGCAATCAGCTTGTTCGGCCGCCCGATCACCATGCCATCCAGCACGTCGCGCTCGCGCGGGGTCAGCGCGGCAAGACGCACCTTGGCTTCGGTCGCCGCCAGGCGGTGGCGATCGTTCCGGCCCGCCTGGCGCAGCGCCTCCTCGATCGCCGCCAGCAGCGCCACACGCTCGAACGGCTTTTCGAGGAATTCGACCGCGCCCGCCTTCACCGCGCGCACGGCGAGCGTCACATCCCCGTGCCCGGTCAGCATGATGACGGGCAGGGCGATGCCCTGCGCCGCCAGCCGCGCCTGCACTTCCAAGCCGTCCAGATCTGGCATCCGTACGTCGAGCAGCACGCAACCCGGCGTCTCGCGCGTTGCTTCCTTCAGGAAAGCCGTGCCCGACGCATGCGTCCGCACCTCATATCCGTCCTTGCGCAGCAGGAAGCCGATCGATTGCCGGATCGCCTCGTCGTCGTCGACGATGTGAACGGTGCGATTGGGGTCAGACATGCTCGTCTCCGGCCAGCGGCACGCAGAAGTGGAAGGCGGTGCCCGACGGCGTCATCGCCTCTGCCCAGATCCGCCCGCCGTGCGCTTCCACGATCGTGCGGCAGATGGAAAGGCCCAGGCCCATCCCGTCCTCCTTGGTCGTGGCGAAGGCATCGAACAGGCGATCGCGAATGCCCGGATCAAGCCCGACCCCCGTGTCCGCCACGGTCACGCGAACCCATCCTTCGCGGTCGGGTGCGGTCGCGATCGTCAATCGCTTGCACGGCGTCGTCGCCATCGACTGGATGGCGTTGCGGATCAGGTTCACGAGCACCTGCTGGATCTGCACCCGATCGACCAGCACTTGGTCCAGCCCAGCGGCGATCGTCATCGTCACTTCGATGCCCGCCTCGTGCGCACCGAGCAGACCCAGGCTGGTCGCTTCGTCCACCAGCTGGTCGAGCCGCTCGATCCGAAACCCGGTGTCGCCGCCCTCCACGAACGCGCGCAGCCGGCGCACGATGATCCCTGCGCGCAGCGACTGCGCTGCCGCAAGTTCGATCGCCTCGGCGATCTCGGCGAGGAGGTTGTCCTGCGTCTCACCGATCATGGCGCGACTGGCTTCGAGATAATTGGCGATAGCGGTCAACGGCTGGTTGATCTCGTGCGCCAGCGTCGATGCCATGGTACCCATCGCGCTCAGGCGAGAGACATGGACGAGCTCGGACTGCAATTCCTTCATCCGGCGCTCGGTTTCGTGCCGGTTGGTCAAATCGCGTACGAAACCGGTAAAGATGCGCTCGCCACCGATCGACGTTTCGCCGACCGCGAGTTCGATCGGAAAGGTGCTGCCGTCGGCACGTTGGGCGGTCGTTAAGCGCACCGATCCGATGACGTGCGCAACTCCCGTCGCCAGATAGTTGCGCAGATAGGCGTCATGGCCATGGCGCTCCGACGCGGGCATCAACATGCCGACATTCTGGCCAACGACCGCGGACCGGGCATGGCCGAACATCTGCTCGGCGGTCCTGCTGAACGACGAGATGATGCCACGCTCGTCCATCACGATCATCGCATCGGGCACGGTCGCCAGGATCGAGCGCAGATGATGTTCGCGCCGCAGCACCGCCGCTTCCGCCGCCTTCTGGTCGGTCACGTCGCGGATCACCTTGCCGAAGCCGCGCAGTGCGCCCGCCTCGTCGCGCAGCGCGGTCATCGTCACGCTCGCGAGAAATTCGGAGCCGTCCTTGCGCAGCCGCCAGCTGTCCTCCTCGATCCGGCCGAGCGCGGCGGCGCGCGCCAGATCGTCGCGCGGCCGGCCCGCAGCCACGTCGTCGGGGGTGTAGAACATCGCGCTGTCGCACCCGACGACCTCGGCCTCGGTCCACCCCTTCATGCGTTCGGCGCCACGATTCCAGATCGTCACGCGGCCCTCGGGATCGAGCATGTAGATCGCGTAACCGATCGCACCATCGATCAGCAGCCCGAGTTCCTCGGCCACGATCGCGCTGCGGCGTACCGTCGATTCGATCGAGGTCGACGCATCGGGCGTCGGCGCCGAGTTCACGTCGGCCGCACGGGTTGGCGGCGAGGGGCTCTGGTCATCAAACGG
This sequence comes from Sphingomonas radiodurans, assembly GCF_020866845.1. NCBI lineage: Bacteria > Pseudomonadati > Pseudomonadota > Alphaproteobacteria > Sphingomonadales > Sphingomonadaceae > Sphingomonas > Sphingomonas radiodurans. Next base: position 1,459,869 of record NZ_CP086594.1, on the reverse strand, counting down.
CAGCTCTCTGCTTCGGGGCGATCGCAAGATACCCGCAACCGGCAGCCTATCAACGCGCGGGGCCGCAGGTTCGGCCCGTGTCAGCCAAGCGGGCTGACCAGCATCGCCACGGCTTGGCCGCCCATTACCAGCATCAGGACGCCGCCGCCGATCGATATCCGGCGATTCATCGCGATCAGCGGCCCGAAACAATGGTGAAATAAGTGCAGCACGTGGCCGATCCTCGATGGTCGCCGCTGTCCTGCCGACGTTATCGACACAGGCCTATTGTGGTTTTACGCAGATCGGCGCTGGTCCAGCGACCACGTAGTCTCCCCAAGTAGCGCAAGTCGCGAGCCGCCTTAAGGTCAGCCCGCACGCGCAAAGGACATGACAATGCCGGATGACGAAGCATGCCGGCATCTGCCGGTCTACATACTTCCGGCGCGGCACCGCTGACCGTGGCGTCCGGTTCGCTGCGCCGTCATCGCGAGCGCCATGTCATGGATCGCGTGGGCTGGCTGCGCGCCGCCGTGCTCGGTGCGAATGATGGGATCGTGTCGACGGCCAGCCTGATCCTGGGCGTCGCGGCGGCAGGTGGCGGATCGGGTGAGATCGCCATTGCGGGCACCGCGGGGCTGGTTGCGGGCGCGATGTCGATGGCGGCCGGCGAATATGTCTCGGTCAGCGCGCAGGCCGACACCGAGGCCGCCGAGCTCGATCGCGAACGTGACGAGCTGGCAGCCGATCCGGCGGGCGAACTGGCGGAGCTCGCCGGCATCTACACGGCACGCGGCGTCGACGATGCGACCGCGCTGGCGGTGGCGACCCAGCTCACGGGGCGCGACGCGTTGGCGGCGCACGCGCACGACGAACTGGCGATGACGATCGGCACGCGCGCCCGGCCGATCCAGGCAGCCTTTGCCTCCGCCGCCAGCTTCATGGTCGGCGCAGCGATGCCGGTGTTGGCGGTCTTCGTCATGCCAGCCGCTTTCGTCATTCCGGGCGTGGCGGGCGCGTCGTTGCTGTTTCTTGCGATCCTCGGCGCATTGGGGGCCAAGGCCGGTGAGGCCGCCATCGGGCGCGGCAGTTTTCGGGTTACCGTCTGGGGCGCCTTCGCAATGGCGGTGACCGCGCTGATCGGTCGCGCGATCGGCACAGCGGTGTGATCGGCCGGCCTGCGTAGATTCCGATGGTGCCGCCGCCGCGTGCGGTTGGGCACTGTCGCCGAGGCCTGTGCTGTCCGATCGCGGGCGCACGGCGAGCTTTGTGCATCGGATCGACACATGACTATGGCCCTGTTGGGATGCCGCACGCCAGCGCTCGCCGCGCTCGCGCTGGCAGTGATGTCACTCCCGTCGCTTGCGTCGGCGCAAGCCGCGCCGGCTGCCGACCCCACCGTCCTGCCGATAACCACCGCCGATGGCCGGATCGAACGGCTGAAGCCCGGCGAATATCTCTGGGCGCCCGGGATCGCGCCGGCCGGTCCCGTCACGATCATCGTCAGCCTGAAGACTCAACGCGCCTATGTCTATCGCAATGGCGTGCCGATCGGGGTGACGACGGTGTCCACCGGCAGGAAGGGGCATGTCACGCCGACCGGCGTCTTCACCGTGCTCCAGAAAGACGCGGATCACGTGTCCAATCTCTACGAGGATGCGGCCATGCCGTTCATGCAGCGGCTCACCTGGGGCGGTATCGCGATGCACGCCGGCAATCTGCCCGGCTATCCTGCCTCGCATGGCTGCATCCGGATGCCGCTCGCCTTTGCCAAATTGCTGTTCGGCATCACGCGAATGGGCATCACCGTCGTCATCACCGACGACGCGCTGGTGCCGGTCGTCGTCGCTGGGCCATCGCCGCTCGGGCGGAACATCGCTCCGACCGCGCCGGGCGCCGCCTTCGCGTGGAACCCTGCGCGGGCACCGACTGGCCCGGTATCGATCGTCGTCAGCGGACGCGATCGGCGAGTCATCGTCCTGCGCAACGGTGTCGAGATCGGATCGAGCCCGATCGCGCTCGACGCCCCGATCGACCGCACCGCCGCCTTCACGCTCCAGAGCATCGACGAGGCCGGAGAACATTGGCTGAGCCTGCCGCTGCCGGGGGAGACCGGATCGCGCGAAATCGGCCCCGAGGATCGCGCGAAGGCGCGCCTGCCGGACGGCTTTCACGCCGCTCTGTCGACGATCCTCACGCCGGGCGCGACGCTGCTGGTCACGCGCGATACGCTGGCCACCTCGGGCACCGGCACGGCGGTGACGATCATCGAGACGGACCACTGATGGCCGCCAGCGCTGCCGCCGTCGCAACGCCTGCATGGCACGCGCTGTCCAGCACTGACGTCGCGGCGCGGCTGGAAACCGGTGACGCGGGATTGCAGCCCTCCGTGGCCGCCGCAAGGCTGAAGCGCGACGGTCGCAATCAGCTCGCGCCGCCGCCGGCCCCCTCACTGATCTTGCTGTTCATACGGCAATTCAACAGCCCGCTGATCTACCTGCTGATCGCCGCCGCCGCAATTTCGCTCGGGCTCGGCCATTACACCGATGCCGGCTTTATCGGCATCGTGCTGTTCCTGAACGCGCTGATCGGGACGGTACAGGAGGGCAAGGCTGCCGGCAGCCTCGCGGCGCTGCGCGATATGATCGGGCATGATGCGACGGTGCGGCGCGGCGGATCCGTCGCCGTCATCGACGCGCGCGACATCGTTGTTGGCGATGTCGTAGAGCTGGAAAGCGGCATGGCGGTGCCCGCCGATATCCGCCTGTCGTCCGCCGCAGCCCTGCACGTCGACCAGTCGACGTTCACTGGCGAATCGGTGGCGGTCGCGAAGGATCCGGGCGCCACGCTGCCCGATGCCATGCAGCCGGGTGATCGCACGACAATGCTGCTTGCCGGCACGATGATCGAACAGGGGCGCGGCGTCGGCATCGTCGTTGCGACCGGATCTTCCACGGCGCTCGGCGCGATCGATGCGTCGTTGCGTAGTGAGAAGGCGACCCCGCCACCGCTGGTTCTCCGCCTCGATCGTCTCGCGCGGCAGATCAGCATCGGCGCGATGGCGCTGATCGTGCCGTTTGCGGCGATCCTGCTAATCCAGGGGCGTCCGGGCGACGAAATCCTGCTGCTGGCCGTCGCGCTGGCGGTCTCGGCGATCCCCGAAGGGCTGTCGATTGCGGTCACGGTCGCGCTGGCGGCGGGCACGCGGCGGATGGCCGCGCGCAACGTCATCGTGCGGTCGCTTCCCGCGGTCGAGGGGCTCGGCGCCTGCACGATCATCGCCAGCGACAAGACGGGAACGCTCACGCGCAACATCCTGTCGGTCGAACGCATCCTGCTGGCAGACGGTGCGCAGCTCGATCGTGCCGACTGGCGCGACCACGCCGATGCGCTCGCCGCGATCCGCCACGCCGCAGCTTTGTGCAACGAAGCTTCGATCGGTGAGGACGGGACGCCGGTGGGGGATACCGTTGATGTCGCGCTGCTCGGCTTCGCGGCCGATGGCGGCGCTGACCTGGCCGCGCTCCATGCGATCGACCGGATCGATGCCCTGCCATACGAGCCCGCCCGCAAATTCTCGACCGTGGCGGTGGACGAAGGCGCAGGCGTGCGCGTCTTCGCCAAGGGCGCGCCCGAAGTCATCGGCCCGATGTGTCGGTCGATCGACGCCGCGCTGATTGCCCGCGCCGATGCGATGGCGCGCGAAGGCTATCGGATCATTGCGGTCGCCGCCTCGGATGGTTCGGCCGCGGTGGATGCGATAGCGCCGCGCGGATTGACCCTCCTCGGCTGGATCGGCCTGATCGATCCGGTTCGCCCCGAAGTCCCCGCCGCCATCGCGCATTGCGCCGAGGCAGGGATCGGCGTCCGCATGGTGACGGGCGATCATCCCGGCACGGCGCTGACAATCGCGCGCGGCCTGGGGCTAGACGTCCGCGAGGATCAAGTCGTCACCGGATCGCAAATGACCGATCTGGCGGGTCAGCCCGAGGCGCTGTCCGCACTGATCCTGGGCGGGCGCGTGTTCGCGCGGATCGAGCCGGTCCAGAAGATGGAGATCGTTCGCGTGCTCGCGGCGAGCGGCGAACTGGTCGCGGTGACCGGCGATGGCGTCAACGATGCGCCCGCGCTCCAGGCCGCGCATATCGGCGTGGCGATGGGGCTCGCCGGCACTGACGTCGCGCGCGGCGCTGCCGATCTGGTGCTGGCCGACGACAATTTCGCCTCGATCGTGGCGGGGGTGGAGGAGGGAAGAGTCACGTACGGCAACGTCCGTGCGATCGTCATCGTCCTCCTCGCCACCGGGCTTGCGGAAATCGGCATGTTTATCGGCGCGGTCGCCCTTGGCTTGCCGATGCCGTTGACGGCGGTCCAGCTGCTCTGGCTCAACCTCGTCACTAATGGGTCGCAGGATGTGATGCTGGGCTTCGGCCGCGGCGACGGCAAGGAGCTGCGCCAGCCACCGCGCTCGCGCGAGGCGCCGATCCTCGATCGCAGCGCCATCGCGCTGATGATCCCGCCAGCTCTCCTGATGACCGGGCTGGCGCTATACCTCGTCCACGGTCTGCACCGCGACGGCCATCCCGTCGCGGAGATCCAGAATGCGGTGCTGTTGATGACTGTCCTGTTCCAGAACGTCTACGTCCTGTGCATGCGCAGCGAACGCCGCTCGCTCGTGCGCGAGCCGATCCTGTCCAACCCGTGGCTGTTGCTCGGGGTCGGCATTGCGCTCAGCCTGCAACTTGTGGCGATGTTCTGGCCGGTGCTCGGCGGTATCCTTGGCACGTCGCCGGTATCGAGCCGGACGCTCTGGTTCTGTGCAGGCTCGACTGCCGCAACGATCGTGGTGACCGAGATCACCAAGTTCGTTGTCGCGCGATGGCGGCAGCGGGAGGCCGCTCAGTCCATCGCCGCCAGCAGCTGATCGACCGGCATCGTCGCGAACGTCGTGAAGCTGTCGGCCACCGCATAGGGCAGCACCAGCGTCCGCCCGTGCAGCATGGCGCCGCAACTGTAGACCACGTTGGGGACATAGCCCTTGCGCTCGGTCGCGTCGGGCCGGATCAGCGGGCGCGTGGTTCGCGCGATCAGTCGCGAAGGGTCGCGCGCATCGAGCAGGCATGCGCCCAGCACATAGTTGCGCATCGCGCCGACCCCGTGGGTCACGACGAGCCACCCCTCGTCGAGCTCGATCGGGGCGCCGCAATTGCCGATCTGGACGAACTCCCACGGCCAGCGCGGCGCGATGATCGTCGGGCCGGTCGGCCATTCGTACAGGTCGTCCGAAAAGGCGAGCGAAATGGTCTCGTTGTCCGCTCGGCCCAGCATCGCATAGCGTCCCGCGAGCCGTCGCGGGAACAAGGCCATGCCCTTGCCGGCTTCGGCCGCTCCCCGGATCGGGTCGAGCGAGAAGGAAGCGAAGTCGGTGGTACGCAGGATCTCCTGCCGGATGCCTTGTCCGCTATAGGCGGTATAGGTGCCCAGCCACGCCACGCTGCCATCGTCCTCGGTGAAGCGGACGAGGCGCAGATCCTCGATCCCGTTGCGCTGCGCCGGTGTGGACGGAAAGATCACGATCTCGGACAGAGCGAGGCCGTCGTCGCATCGCATCCGGACGCCCGCCGCGCGCGAGCCGCCCAGCGCCGCATCCTCGATCACCGGAACTACCGCGCGTTCGCCTTGCGGCGCGAGCACGATCCAGCCCGCCGCGTCGCAGATGCCGGTGCGGAAGGCGATCGACGAGACGTGCCCCTCGCCGACCGCGCGCAGCGACAGCACGAACCGTACGGCGCCGTCAGGTACGCCCGATTGATTGGGGTGTGGCACGATGCTGGGATTGAACAGCGCGGCTGCCTCGTAGCCATATTCCTGGCTGAAATAGGCGCCGATCAGGAGTGCCTGCGTATCGTTCGCCGGCGCGTCGAGCGCGATCACGCCGGCGACTTCGGCATAGCGTTGGCGGAACCCAGCCTTCACCTGAGTCTCGTGACCGCCGAAATCGCGCATCAGGCCCTGCAGCTCGTCCGCGACATGCGCCGCGCTCAGCGCCATCACGCGCGCGGCGATCCGCCGCGCACGCGCGTGATCGTCGTCCGCCCCCGGAACATAGGGGCGGACGACGACGCGCGAGGGATCGGCGCGCAGTTCGATCGGCAATCGGCGAACGAACGGCGCGCCGGGCAGTCGATCAGGCACCAACGCTGAGTTCGGTCGCATGCACGGGATAAGGCGCGATCGGCCGAGCATCATGCCCGGTGCCGCCAAGCGTGCTCGCAAACCCGTGGTTGACGTCGCGGTGATGCGCTTCGTCCGCACGGACCAAAAGCACGACGTCGCGCAGCGTCGCATCGTCCGCCATCTGCCAGTAATGCCGCGCGATCGCCGGGGCCGGCACGTTGGGCGAGCGCCCTTCGTCGATTTCCTGAAGGTAGAGCGTGTAGCTGGTCACCGCCTCTTCCTCGAAATACCCGACCACTCGGTGCGCAGTCCGCGCGGAGAGGAGATACAGGATCGAGAAAGCGACCAGGAACACGCCCTGCACGGCCAGGATCACCATCCGCTCGAACCATGTCGGCTTGGCGATCTCGATGAACGTCATCAGATGCATGCGCTCGTTCTCGGCTTCCTCCATTAGCGTCCGGATCCAGCCCTCGTCACTGCGCATCCAACGCAGGCAGCGCAGGTGCGTGAACATCGCGCCGACCATGCCGGGCACCGCCGCCACCGTTTCCAGCACGATGGCACGATGGCCATAGCGTTTGGCGAAGAAGGTATCCGCGCTGAACCGCAGCAGCTTTGTGAAGCCGAGCGCAAAGCGATCGGAGATCCCATGCGGCTCGTGATGGATGATCGGCTCGGCGGCGCGTTCATCGCTCAGCGCGCGCGCGTCGGGGGCGAGTATCGAATTGACCATATTGGGTTTCCTGAAGGCAGTAGGTGGGGTGTCGTCGCGTCGCGGGCGTCGGCCGCGCGCCGTGCGATCAGCCCGCGGAAATCTGGAGCGTCTTGCGCAGCTTGATGAGCCCCGGCTCGTCGGGGACGGACGACGCGGTCCAGCCCTTTTCCTGCTCCAGCTTGATCGCCTGGTGATTGTCGCGGCTCTCGACCGATTCGAGTGCCCCGATGCCCTTGGCGGTCGCGAACTGCGCGACATGATCGAGCATCATCCAGCCGACCCCGCGGCCCTTGAAGTCGGATCGGATCGCAATCGCGACCTCGGCACTGGCCAGCGTCTCCTCCGCCGCGAGCATCGCCGTGGCGATCATCACTCCGGTCTCCGCGTCGATCGCGAGGAAATTCTCGGTCCGCTGATGATCGAGCGTCAACAGCGCCTTCAACTGATTGGGGGCAACCGTCCGCACCGCGGTAAGGAAGCGGAAGCGCAAATCCTCCTTGTCGACATGCGTGAAGAAGTCGGCGAGGAGCGCCTCGTCCTCGGGCACGGCAGGCCGGACATGGAAGTGATAGCCACTCTGCGCGACCATATCCGCGGTCCAGTCGGCATCCTGCGCCAGGGCCGAAGGGTCATTGGCGGCCGTAGCGCCAGTAGCGGACTGTTGTGTCACAAGGGATCCCATTGCATCGACCCGGAACGGGTAAACGGCCTGCGAAAGCCGATCGATGCGACGGGCCCTAGCCGACACCGCACGGCGCGTTCAGCGTCGGAAAACACGTAGTGACGGGGAATATCGATAGGCCGCCGGACAAGGGCGCCTTCGCCACCAGCGAACTTGCTGAAAAATGGTGCTGCCGGTGAGGATTGAACTCACGACCTCAGCCTTACCAAGGATGCGCTCTACCACTGAGCTACGGCAGCACTGGCCAGCGGCGGCTTGGCCGCGGGCGAGGGGGCGCTAGAGACGAGGCGCGGTGGATTGTCAAGGCAGCGGGGGCAGGCGATAGCCGTCTTATGGAAAGCAAGGCGGAACGCGATGCGCGGCGCGCGGCGGCGTTGAGGACCAACCTGAAACGCCGCAAGGAACAGGCGCGCGGCCAGGCGGCGGATGCCGCGGCCGATCCGCCCGCAGACCCCGATCAGGCCGCGCCGACCACCCCCGACGCATAGCCCGTTACGCGAGACCGATCGGCGCGCATCGCGCGAGCAGCCAGTCGCGCTCCTCGCCCGCGAGCAGGTCGCTCAGCGCCGCCGCGACGCGCGCGTGATAGGCGTTGAGCCACGACAGCTCGTCGGACGACAGCAACGCCGGATCGATCAGGTCGCGGTCGATCGGCGCGAGCGTCAGCGTCTCGAACCCCAGCATCACCGCTTCGCCACCGGCGATCGACCGTTCCTCGACCAGCAGCAGATTCTCGATCCGGATGCCGTATTCGCCGGCCTTGTAATAGCCCGGCTCGTTCGAGAGGATCATCCCCGCCAGCAGCGGCTCGGCAGGTCCGCTGCCGGGATAGCTCGGCTTGGCGATGCGTGCCGGCCCCTCGTGGACCGACAGATAGCTGCCGACGCCGTGCCCGGTGCCGTGCGCGAAATCGAGCCCGGCCTGCCACAGCGGCAGCCGCGCCAGCGCGTCGAGTTGCGCGCCCGTGGTGCCGCGCGGGAATACCGCAGTGGCGAGCGCGATATGGCCCTTCAGCACGCGCGTGAAGCGGTCGCGCATCTCCGCGGTCGGGGTGCCGATCGGCACGACGCGCGTCACATCGGTCGTGCCATCGTCATATTGCCCGCCCGAATCGATCAGATAGAGCTCGCCCGGCCGGATCGGCAGGCTCGACTCTTCGGTCACATGATAATGCGGGATCGCGCCATGCGGCCCGGTCGCCGAGATCGCATCGAACGACAGATCCTTCAGCACGCCCGTCGCGCGGCGGAATTCCTCCAGCTTCGCGGCGGCGGAAAGCTCGGTCTGCCCGCCCTTGGGCGCCTCGATCGAAATCCAGCGCAGGAACCGCGTCAGCGCCGCGCCGTCGCGCAGGCTGGCGGCGCGATGCCCGGCCTGCTCGACCGGGTTCTTGCGCGCGCGGGGGATGACCGTGGGATCGCGCAAGGGCACGACGGTCCCGCCGCCCGCCTCGATCGCGAGCGGGATCGCCGCGACCGATAGCGTCGGATCGATCGCGACGCGCTTGCCCGCGAACTGTGACAGCGCCGGCGCAAAGTCACGGCGATCATGGACGCGCACCGCATTGCCGAGATGCTGCGCAACCGCATCGGTCATCTTCTCGGGCGCGACATAAAGATCCGCGGTGCCATCGGCATTAACGACCGCATAGGATAGCGCGACCGGGGTGCGCGACACGTCCCCACCGCGCACGTTGAGCAGCCACGCGATCGATTCGAGCGCCGCCAGAACGACCGCGTCGGCCTTCTGTTCGGTCAGCCAGTCGGCCACCGCGGCGCGCTTGTCGGCGGACGAGCGCCCGGCGTGAACCTCGTCGTGCACCGCGAGCTTGGCGTCTGACGGCGCCGGCCGATCGGGCCAGATCGCATCCACCGGGTTGGTATCGACCGGCACCAGCGTCGCGCCGACCGCGGCCAGCGCGTGCGTCGCCTCGTCGACCCAGGCGCGGGTGTGCAGCCACGCGTCATAGCCGATCCGCGCGCCGTGTGCGGCGTGGCCGCCGAGCCAGTCCGCTACGCTCGTGTCGGGCACGCCGACGAACTGCCAGTCGTCCGCCGAAACCTGCTCGCGCACCTGCAGCGTGTAGCGCCCGTCGATGAAGATCGCCGCTTCCGCCGGCAGCACCACGGCGGTGCCGGCCGATCCCTGAAAGCCCGTCAGCCACGCAAGCCGCTGCGCATAGGCGCCGACATATTCGCTCATATGTTCGTCGGTGAGCGGGACGACGAAACCGTCGAGCTGCTGGCGCGCGAGCTGGTCGCGAAGGGCGGCGAGGCGGGCTGTGTAGGTCGACATGCGAGTCCTCAAGCGTACTGCGCCAAGCCTCACAAGGAGACAGGCCGGATCGCGCCGACATATGGCAGGTTAGTGCGCTTCGTGCCATGCAGCGGCAATGATCCGCCTTCTCCAGAACCGCGCATGACGAGCGCGGACGTTCTCATCGTCGGTTCCGGCGCCGCCGGCCTTACCGCCGCGCTCAACCTCGCCGATCGCTTCAAGGTGACCGTGCTGGCCAAGGGCGCGCTCAACGAAGGCTCGACCGCCTGGGCGCAGGGCGGCATCGCCGCAGTGCTCGAACCCGGCGACACGTTCGACAACCACGTCGAGGATACGATGGTCGCCGGCGCCGGGCTCAACGATCGCGCGATCGTCGAATTCGTCGTCGAGGGCGCCCCGGCCGCGATTGCCCGGCTCCAGCAGCTCGGCGTGCCGTTCGCGCAGGAGGGCCCCGAAAACGGCGGCGCGCTGCACCTCACGCGCGAGGGTGGCCACTCGCACCGCCGCATCGTCCATGTCGACGACGCGACCGGCTGGGCGGTGCAGGTGGCGCTGCAACGCGCCGCCGAGGCGCATCCCAACATCACGCTCGTTCCCGACCAGGTCGCGATCGATCTCGCCACTGGCCGGCATGAGGAGCGCTATTCGGGCGCCGGCAACGTCTGGGGCGTCTATGCGGTCGACCGCACCACGGGGCGCGTGAACCTGTACACCGCACGCGCGACAATTCTCGCGACCGGCGGGGCAGGGCGCACGTACCTCTTCTCCACCGCCCCGCGCGGCGCGACCGGCGACGGGATCGCGATGGCGTGGCGGGCCGGCGCGCGCGTCTCCAACATGGAGATGATGCAGTTCCACCCGACTTGCCTCTACAATCTCGACGTCAAGAACTTCCTGATCACCGAGGCGGTGCGCGGCGAGGGCGGTCGGCTGATCAATCCGCAGACCGGCAAGCGCTTCATGACCTATTACGATCCCGAGCGGCTCGAGCTCGCCCCGCGCGACGTGGTGGCGCGCGCGATCGATGCCGAGATCAAGCGCTACGGGCTCGATTACGTCCATCTCGACATTAGCCACCAACCGGCCGAGTTCGTCCGCCACCACTTCCCCAACATCCATGAAAAGCTGCTCGGGCTCGGCATCGACATGACGACCCAGCCGATCCCGGTCGTCCCCGCGCAGCATTACACCTGCGGCGGGATCGTGATCGATCGCGACGGGCGCACCGATTTGCCGGGGCTGTACGCGGCGGGCGAATGCACCGAGAGCGGGCTGCACGGCGCCAATCGCCTCGCGTCCAACTCGCTGCTCGAATGCTTCGTCTTCGGCGAGGCGGCGGCCAAGCACATCGCGGCACATTGGGACGCGCTTTCCGCCGTGCCCGCGATCCGCCCATGGGACGAAAGCCGCGTCACCGATTCCGACGAAGAGGTCGTGATCAAGCAGAACTGGACCGAGATCCGGCGCTTCATGTGGAATTACGTCGGCATCGTGCGCACGACGAAGCGGCTCCAACGCGCGCAGCACCGCATCAAGCTGCTGACCGGCGAGATCGAGGATTATTACGGCCACTTCCGCGTCACGCCCGACCTGATCGAGCTGCGCAACCTGCTCCAGACCGCCGACCTGATCGTCCGTTCGGCGCTCCACCGCCACGAAAGCCGCGGGCTGCACTATACGCTCGACTGGCCCGAGACGCTGCCCGAGCCTGTCGACACCGTGCTCGTTCCGTGACCCGCTTCAGGCTTCGTAGCTCGTGAGGTCAGCCAAGTAACCACCGTCACCCCGGCCCCTTCGACGCCGCCTGCGGCGTTGCTCAGGACAGGTTCGTGCCGGGGTCCACCGTCCCGCAAGCCCGTCGGCATAGGATGCGCTGCGCCGTGGATGCCGGGACAAGCCCGGCATGACGATTAAGAGCGTCCCCTGACGCCCGTTCCCCCAATTAGCCATGTTCCACCGCGCGCAAGGCGCCGTTCATCGCAGAAGCGATAACATACGGTTTTCAATGACGCTTTCGCAGCTAGCGTGGTGATGGCGGCGAGATGGGGCAAATACGGGGCATGATCGGACGATTGATCGCGGTGGTGGCGGTCCTCGCTTTGGCGGGATGCAACGTCGAACCGCGTCCGTCGCAATCGTCCAAGGCGCCCGTGCAGGCCCCCGCTTATGTCGTCGCGATCCCCATTCCGGCGCCGCGCCCGCTGCCCGCCAGCAACGCGCCGCGCCCGATCGCGCTTGCGGTGCAGCAGCTCGTCCGCGACTTCCCGGGCACCGCCGGCGTCGCGGTCCGCGCGGTCGACGAAGGCTGGACGGTGCAGGCCAACGGCCGGCAGCGGATGCCGCAGCAGAGCGTCAGCAAATTGTGGGTCGCGATGACGGTGCTCGATCAGCGCGATCAGGGCCGGCTGCGGCTCGACGATCCCGTCACCATCACGCCCGCGGACCTGACGGTGTTCCATCAGCCGATCGCCTATCTGGTGAAGGGCGGGACGTTTCAGACGACTGTCGGCAATCTGCTGTTCCGCGCGCTGACGCAGAGCGACAACACCGCCAACGATCGCTTGCTGCGGGTCGTCGGTGGCCCCAGCGCCGTCCGCGCGTTCATCGAGCGCAAGCAATTGGGCGACATCCGCTTCGGGCCGGGCGAACGGCTGCTCCAGGCCGGCACCGCGGGGCTGACGTGGCAGCAGTCGATGAGCGTCGGCAACACCTTCTCGATCATGCGTTCGCGCCTGTCGCCCGAGGTTCGGTCGGCGGCGATGCAGGCGTATATCGCCGATCCGCCCGACGGCGCCGCCCCGCTCGCCATCGCCGATGCACTGGCGCGGCTCGCGCGCGGCGAATTACTGTCCGAAACCTCGACCCGGCTGATCATCAGCACGATGGAATCGAGCCGCACCGGCCGTGCCCGGCTGAAGGCCGGCGTCGCGCCCGGCTGGACGCTCGCGCATAAGACCGGCACCGGCCAGGAACTCGGCCGCCGCAACGCCGGCTTCAACGATGTCGGGCTGCTCACCGCGCCCGATGGCCGCCGCTATGCCGTCGCGGTGATGATCGGCGATACGATGCGCCCGATGCGTGATCGCCAGCAGCTGATCCAGTCGGTCGCCGCCACCATCACCGGCTACCGCGGCCCCGCGACGCTGACCTCGGCGGGCGAGGACGGCGAGGTCGGGAACTGAGCGCCGGCGAGCCCCACCCATCGTTTGTTCCCCGCGCACTGATCCGCTAAGCCGCGCGCCATGCCGCACCTCTACCTCGTCGACGGATCGAGCTTCATCTTCCGTGCTTATCACGTGCTGCCCAAGCTCACGAACAAGCACGGCGAGCCCGCCGGCGCGGTGTACGGCTACACCACGATGCTGTGGAAGCTCGCCAACGAGCTGCACAAGGCCGAGGGCCCCAGCCACCTGGCGGTGATCCTCGACAAGTCCGAACACACGTTCCGCAACGAGATGTACGATCAGTACAAGGCGCACCGCCCGCCCGCGCCCGAGGACTTGAAGCCGCAATTCCCGATGATCCGCGATGCCACGCGCGCCTTCTCGCTGCCGTGCATCGAGGAACTCGGCTGGGAAGCGGACGATCTGATCGCTTCGTACAGCAAGGCCGCGCTGGCGCAGGGCTGGCAAGTAACGATCGTCAGCTCTGACAAGGATCTGATGCAGCTCCTCACCGAACCGGGCATCGACATGCTCGATACGATGAAGGACAAGCGCTTCGGCCCCGAGGAAGTGGTCGAGAAGTTCGGCGTCGGCCCGGACAAGCTCGGCGACGTGCTCGCGCTGATGGGTGACAGCGTCGACAACGTCCCCGGCGTCCCCGGCGTCGGCCCCAAGACCGCCGCCAAGCTGATCATCGAACACGGCGACGTCGAAGGCGTCCTCGCCGCCGCGCCCGAGATGAAGAAGGGCAAGCTGCGCGACAATCTGATCGAGCATGCCGAAATGGCGCGCCTCAGCCGCAAGCTCGTGGCGCTCGCGTGCGACGTGCCCCTGCCGCAACCGCTCGACGAGATGGCGCTCGACGGCATCCCCGAAGCGCCGCTGCGCGCCTTCCTCGAGCATCACGGCTTCAAGACGCTGCTGATGAAGCTCGCCGCCGAGCAGAACGCTGGCGTCGATCCCACCCCGCCCGAGGCGACCGGCGTGCCGCAGGAGGAAGATCCGCCCTGCAACCACGACGGCTATGAGACGGTCGTGACCGAAGACGCGCTCGACCAATGGATCGCCGCCGCGCGCCACCAGGGCTGGATCGCGATCGATACCGAGACGACCGCGAAGGATCCGATGCTCGCCGAGCTGGTCGGCGTGTCGCTCGCGCTCGCCCCCAACCGCGCTTGCTACGTCCCCCTCACGCACGGCGGCAGCGACATGTTCGCCGAAAAGCCGGTGCAGATCGACCGCGACGTGGCGCTCGCCAGGCTCAAGCCGCTGCTCGCCGACCCGGCGGTGCTCAAGATCGGGCACAACCTCAAATATGATCTCACCGTGCTCGGCCGGCTCGGTGTCGACGTCGCGCCGTACGACGACACGATCGTCATGAGTTTCGCGCTCGACGCCGGCCTCCACGGCCACGGCATGGACGAGCTCGCCGCGACGCATCTCTCGCACAGCTGCATCGCGTACAAGGACGTGACGGGCAGCGGCAAGAAGGCGATCGGCTTCCACGAAGTCGATCTGAAGGCCGCCACCCGCTACGCCGCCGAGGATGCCGACGTGACGCTGCGGCTGTGGCGCCGCTTCCGCGCGCGGCTGCCGGTCGAGCGCGCAACGCGCGTGTACGAGATGGTCGATCGCCCGCTCGTGTCGGTCATCTCGCGGATGGAGCGCCACGGGATCAAGGTCGATCGCGAGCGGCTCGCCGGCCTCTCCGCCGAATTCGCCGGCCAGATGGTGCAGCTCGAAGGCGTGATCCACGGCATCGCCGGCGGCCCGTTCACAATCGGCAGCCCCAAGCAATTGGGCGACGTGCTGTTCGAGAAGATGGGCATCAAGGGCGGGCGCAAGGGGAAGAGCGGCGTCTATTCGACCGACGTGACCGAGTTGGAGCGGATCGCCGCCGACAAGGATTCGCCCGGCAAGGAAATCGCCGCGCGCGTGCTCGACTGGCGCCAGCTCTCGAAGCTCAAATCGACCTACACCGACAGCCTGCAGGAGCAGATCCACCCCGTCACCGGCCGCGTCCACACCAGTTACTCGCTCACCGGCGCGCAGACCGGCCGGCTGTCATCGACCGATCCCAACCTGCAGAACATCCCGATCCGCACCGAGATCGGCCGCCAGATCCGCGACGCCTTCGTGGCGGAACCGGGCAACGTCATCCTCGCAGCGGATTATTCGCAGATCGAGCTGCGCCTCGCCGCGCACATGGCCGATGTGCCAGCGCTCAAGGACGCCTTCGCGCGCGGTGACGACATCCACTCGATGACCGCGCAGGAACTGTTCGGCACGGTCGATCGCGACACCCGTGGCCGCGCCAAGACGATCAACTTCGCGATCCTCTACGGCATCAGCCGCTGGGGCCTCGCCGGCCGGCTCGACGTGACCGCGGACGAAGCGCAGGCGATGATCGACCGCTATTTCGAGCGCTTTCCCGGCATCAACCGCTACATCGCCGAAACGCTATCGGCGGTGCGCGAGCAGGGCTTCACCGAGACGTTGTTCGGCCGCAAGACGCATTTCTCGCGCATCGCCTCTAAGATCCAGCACGAGCGGCAAGGCGCCGAACGCGCCGCGATCAACGCCCCGATCCAGGGCACCAGCGCGGACATCATCAAGCGCGCAATGGCGCGGATGGAGCCCGCGCTCGCCGATGCCGGGCTGACGGGCACGCGGATGTTGCTGCAGGTTCACGACGAACTGGTGTTCGAAGTGCCGGAGGGCGAGGTCGAAGCCGCCAAGCCAGTGATCGAACGGGTGATGGCGACCGCCGCGGAGCCCTCGGTGAAGCTCGATGTGCCGCTGGCGGTGGAAATCGGTGTTGGTTCCAGTTGGGGAGCGGCGCATTGAACGCGCAGCGCGGCAGCCGGCCGCGTCCGGATGACACGCGCCAGCGCGGCCGGCGGGCAACGCCCGTCCGACGACGCGGCTTTGCCGCGGCGTGCATGACGGCAAATTGTCTGGTCAACGCCATTGCCTGAAACCACGCAGGATATCGCGCAACTCGCCAAGGGCGGCCGCACCAACATCGCCGGCTTCATCCTTCGGCTCGCAGCGCGGATCCCCTTCCTGTTCATCGCCGGCCGGCTCTACGGCCCCGATCTCGTCGGGCGCTTCGCCATCGCGGTCGTGGTGGTGGAGCTTGCCGCGCTTGTCGCCACGCTCGGGCTCAAGCGCGGCCTCGCGCAAGCGCTCAGCCGCACCGATCGACCGCACGTCCATGTCGTCTTCGATGGCATGGCGGTCGCCGGCATCCTGTCGCTGATCGCCAGCGCGATCCTGTGCACCTTCCCGCAGGTGATGTATCCCAACACGCCGATCACTGGCCTCGATCGCTGGTTGCCGCTGATCATCCTCGCGATCGCCTGGTCCGATGTCAGCCTCGCGGCGCTGGCGTATCGGCTGAACGTCAAGGCGGCGGTCACCGCGCGCGCCGTGGTCGAGCCGTGGACGATCTCGATCGCGGCCTGGATCTTTGCCTTCTTCACCACGCGCGACGGACTGGTGCTGAGCTATGTGGTGTCGATGATCGCTGCGCTGGTGGCATCGATCGTGCCGCTGCTGCGCAGCTATGGCTGGCCGCGCGGCTGGTCCCCACACTTCGCCGAGCTGCTGGCGCTCGCACGCGAGAACGTGCCGATCGCCGGCGCCGACGCGCTCGAATGGGGCACGCGCAACGTCGATCGCTTCATCCTGGGGGTGATGTTCGAGCCCAAGATCGTCGGCATCTATTATATGGCGCAGCAGGTCGCCTCGATCCCGGCCAAGCTCAAGACGTCGTTCGATCCGATCCTCGGCCCCGTCATCACCAAAAGCCTCGCCGCGGGGGACCGCACCGCGATCGCCAATCAGGTTCGGCAGGTCGCCTTCTGGATCGTCGCCGCGCAGGTCGGGCTGGCGCTGATGGGCTCGATCCCCGGCGAGGCCGTTATGGGGGTGGTCGGCCCGCAATTCGTCGTCGGCACCGCGGCGCTCGCCTTCCTGCTGATCGCCGAAGCGCTCGCCTCGACCGGGGCGGTGTGCGAGACCGCGCTGGTCTATATCGCGCGGCATCGCAATCTGATCATCTCGGCGGTGATGCTCGCGTTCCAGGTGGTGCTCAGCATCGGGATGATCTTCGCGATGCGCGCGCTCGGCTGGTCGACCAATGCCCAGGCGGCTGGGCCGGCAGTGGCGTTGATGGCGAGCCTCGCGCTCACCTCGGTGATCAAGGCGCGGCTGCTGCGCCAGATCCTCGCCGCGCCCGTCTCGCCGCTGCGCTGGCCGCTATTATGGGCGGCGCTCGCCGCCGGCATGGTCGGCGGCGCGTTCACCGCCTTGCCCAAGCGTTTCGAGTGGGCCGAGATCGTGATCGGCGTGCCGTCGATCGCGATCGTCTACCTCCTCATCCTGTGGCATTGGGCCTCCGGCCCGGCCGACCGCGCCCTGCTGCGCCGCATGCCACGCGCCGACGAGGCGACGCTGCCCAACCTTGGCGCGCCGACGCGCTGATTTGGATCGTCACCCCGGGCTTGACCCGGGGTCCCGCTTTCTCTTCTGGCCGGGACAACGAAGCGGGATCCCGGGTCGAGCCCGGGATGACGGAAAGAGAGTATCGATCTTGAACACCACCCCAACCACCGGCCTGCGCCTGATCCCCGTCACCGAAGGCATCTGGGATGGCTGGCTGCGCTGGCCCAGCGTCGATCCGTTCGAGGATCACGCCGGGCCATTCTATGCGCGCCACGACGATGCCGGCGCGATCGTCTGCGGGTTCCGGCCGGAGGCGAAGAACAACAACGGCGGTGGCAACGTGCATGGCGGCGCGCTGCTCACCTTCGCCGATTTCGCCTTGTTCATGTTTGCCTCGGCCGTGCTGCCCGAATTCCACGGCGTCACCGCGACGCTGAACGCCGAATTCGTCGGCGCCGGCCGAGCCGATCGCTTGCTCACTGCGCGCGGCGAGGTGGTGAAGGCGGGTCGCAGCATGATCTTCGTGCGCGGGCTGATCGATGACGCGGGCGATCCCGTGATGAGCTTCTCGGGAGTCATCAAGAAGATCACGCGCAAGTGACGATTAGTGCCGTTTACGGTCGGTTCCTGCGCGACGCCGGTCGCGTCTCAAGCGTTGACGGGGTGGTTCATGAGATAGCCACCTCGCAGGAGCTATCGCTCGGCGTGCCCTACCCGGACCCTCGATGACACGTCCCACCCGCCGCCAGTTCCTGCGCGATGCTACCCTCGCTTCTGGCGGGGTGGCGCTGCCGTGGATGCCGGCCTGGGCGCAGCCGGTTTCGGCCGGGATCGCCACGCCGCTGCCGACGCTCACCGGTCCCGATGTCGCGCTCACCGTCGCGCATCATGCGATGACGATCGATGGCAAGCGCAGCCACGCGATCGCCATCAACGGCACCGTGCCCGCGCCGCTGATCCGGCTGCGGCAGGGGCAGACCGCGCGATTGTCGGTCACCAATCGGCTGGCCGAGGATACGTCGATCCACTGGCACGGCCTGCTGGTGCCGTTCCAGATGGATGGCGTGCCGGGGATCAGCTTTCCCGGCATCCGCCCCGGCACCACCTTCACCTACGAATTTCCGCTGCTCCAGGCCGGCACCTATTGGTATCACAGCCACTCGGGGCTGCAGGAACAGATGGGGCATTACGGTCCGCTCGTGATCGATCCCGAGGGCCCCGATCCGATCGCCTCGGATCGCGAGCATGTGATCGTCCTGTCGGATCATTCGCCGCTGCATCCGCACGCGATCTTCCGCCGGCTGAAGCTGCAGGGCGGCTATTTCAATTTCCAGAAGCAAACGCTCGGCGGGATGCTCGCCGGCCGCGGCCAGACGGCGAAGGAACGCGCCGAATGGGGCGCGATGCGGATGGACCCGACCGATGTGTCGGACGTGACGGGATCGACGTACACTTTTCTCGTCAACGGCTACGGCCCGGCGGATAACTGGACCGCGCTGTTCGCGCCGGGCGAGCGGGTGCGGCTGCGCGTCGTCAACGCCTCGGCGATGACGATCTTCAACGTCCGCATCCCGGGGCTGAAGCTTACGATCGTCCAGGCCGACGGTCTGGACGTGCGCCCGGTCGCGGTCGACGAATTCCAGATCGGCGTGGCCGAAACCTATGACGTGATCGTCGAGCCCGTCGAGGCACTCGCCTATACGCTGGTGGCCGAGGCGTCCGATCGCTCCGGCATGGGCCGTGCCACGCTTGCCCCGCGCGCCGGCATGGTTGCCGCCGTCCCCGCGTTGCGTCGCCGCCCGCTCGCGACGATGAAGGACATGGGCATGGGCGGAATGGCCGGCGTGGATCACGGCGCTGGCGACGCCGCCTGCCCGCCGGAGCACGCCGCGATGGGGCATTGCACGCCGTCGGGCGGGATGGCGATGGATCACAGCATGCGCGATTTCGCCAACGCGCCCGAATTGCCCCGCACGCCGACGGTCCAGACGATCTCGCCGATGCCGGTCGACCGCACCGGCGAGCCGCCGCAGGGCCTTGCCGACGCCGGCCATCGCGTGCTCGTGTACCGCGATCTCGTCGCGGTCGCGCGCAACCCCGACGTGCGCGTCCCTTCGCGGCAGCTCCGCATCCACCTCACCGGCAACATGGAACGCTATATGTGGGCGTTCGACGGGGTGAAGCTGAACGAGGTGACGGCGCCGATCCCGTTCCGCGCCGGCGAGCGCGTCCGCGTCACGCTCGTCAACGATACGATGATGGCGCACCCGATCCACCTGCACGGCCATTATTTCGAGCTGGTCACCGGCCACGGCGATCACGCCCCGCGCAAGCACACCGTGAACGTCGCGCCAGGCGGCACCGTCACCTTCGATCTCACCGCGGACGCGGTCGGCGACTGGGCGTTCCACTGCCACCTGCTGTATCACATGCATGCCGGCATGATGCAGGTCGTCACCGTTCGTGCGGAGCCGGCGGCATGATCGTGCTGGCGATGGCGCTCGCGGCAGCTGTCCCGCAGATCCCCGCTACCTGCGCTCCCGAACATGCCGCGATGGGGCATTGCAATGTCGCTCCGGTAGATTCCGCCCCGAAAAGCCCCGATCCGGCCCCGGGAAATGCCTCCCCACCGCCCCCGCCGACCGATCGCGCCGCCGCCCGCTTCTACGATCCGGCCGCCGTCGCGGCCGCCGATCGCGCGATGCGCAAGGAACATGGCGGGATGCAATTCGGCCAGGTCTTCTTCAATCTCGCCGAGGTCCAGATCCGCAACGGGCGTGATGGATATCGCTGGGATGGCGAGGGCTGGTTCGGCGGTGATCGCGATCGCCTCGTCGTAAAGTCCGAAGGAGAGGGCATTTTTCGCGAGCGCGTCGAGGCCGCGGAAGTCCAGGCGCTCTACGCCCGCGCGCTCGATCCGTACTGGAATCTGCTGGCCGGTGTCCGCCAGGATCTCGCCGCCGGCCCGCGCCGTACCTACGCCGCAGTCGGCGTGGAGGGCCTCGCGCCCTATTGGTTCGACGTCGAAGCCACCCTGTTCCTCTCCGACAAAGGCGATGTGCTGGCCCGCGCCGAAGCCTGGTACGACCAACGCCTCACCCAACGCGCCATCCTCCAGCCACGCGTCGAGGTGAACCTCGCGGCGCAGGACATGCCCGCCAGCCGGATTGGCGCCGGCCTGTCGCAGGCCGAAGTAGGCGTGCGCTTGCGCTATGAAATCGCGCGCGAATTTGCGCCTTATGTCGGCGTATCGTGGGAACGCCGGTTCGGAAACACCGCGCGGTTCGCGCGCGCGGATGGCGAAAGCACCGGCGGCTTTGCCCTGGCACTAGGCGTGCGCACCTGGTTCTAGGCGTTGCGGAGCAGCTTCGTGAGCGCACCGTCGAGCGCTGACAAGAACCGCGATCGATCCTCCTTCGCAAACGGCGCCGGCCCCCCGATCCGATCACCCCCCGCCCGCAGATCGCTCATGATCGCGCGCACCGCCACGGCATTGCCGATCGAGCTGCTGGTGAACGACTTGCCGTTCGGCGCGATGACGGTGGCGCCCGCCTTCAAGCAACGATCCGCGAGCAGGATATCCGCGGTAACGACGACTGCGGCGGCATCAGCGCGCTCGGCGATCCAGTCATCGGCCGCATCGAATCCGCTATCCACCACCACGCGCGCGATCAGCGGGTGCGCCGGCACCCGGAAATGCGCATTGCTGACGATCGTTACGGGCACGTTTAGCCGATACGCGACGCGATACACCTCGTCCTTCACCGGGCAAGCATCGGCATCGACGAGAATCTGCGGTGAGAGCATCGCGCCGCTCTGCCACATCACGTGCGCCGCGCGAAGCGTCGGTGCTCGAGCTTGCCCGCCGCTCACGCCGGTGGAAAGATGGCTGGCATAACAGGATGAGGATGACCAACCATGGCAACGCTCGATACCCGGCACCTCGTCGATCCCGAACTCGCGCCGCTGCTCGACGCTTGGCCCAACGTCGAGCTGAGCGTGGAAATGCTGCCGGCAATCCGCGCTCGCTCGCTGCCGCGCCCGCCCGCCCCACCGGTCGATGTCCGGTTCGATCGGATGGAGGCGCCTGGACGCGACGGAGCGCCTGCCGTGCCGCTCCATGTGTATCGCGCGAACGGCGCCGATGGTGCGCTGCCGTGCATCCTGCACCTTCATGGCGGCGGGTATGTCGCGGGCAAGGCTAGCGAACTGACCGACATTCACCGCGCGCTGGCGGCGGACCTCGCCTGCGCGATTGTCTCGGTCGATTATCGCCTTGCGCCCGAGACGTGCTTCCCCGGCAATGTCGAGGATTGCTACGCCGCGCTCGATTTCGTGATGCGCGAGGCAGACGCGCTGGGGCTCGATCGCACGCGCATCGGCGTGATGGGCGAAAGCGCGGGCGGCGGGCTGGCCGCTGGGCTGGCGCTGCTCGCGCGTGATCGCGGCGAGCATGCGCTGGCGTTCCAGCATCTGATTTACCCAATGATCGACGATCGCACCTGTACTGAGCCGCCGCACCCGACCGCGGGCGAGTTCATCTGGAACCGCGCCAAGAACGTGTTCGGCTGGACCGCGCTGCTCGGCCACGCCCCCGGCGGCGCGGACGTATCGCCCTACGCCGCCGCCGCGCGCGCCACCGATCTCGCCGGCCTGCCGCCGACGTTCATTTCGACCGGTGCGCTCGATCTCTTCGTCGACGAGGATCTGCTGTACGCGCGGCGGCTGATCGCGGCCGGTGTGCCGACCGAGTTGCACGTCTATCCCGGCGCGTTCCACGCCTTCAATCTCGTGCCGGGCGCGCGCACCGCGCAGCAGTCGAACCGCGACAGCCGCGAGGCGCTGCGCCGCGCCCTGCACGGCTAGGTGTCGAGGCTCAGTACCTAACCTATTTTAAGAAAAGCGATTTTCTCGGAATATCTGGCCTGCAACAAGGCTGTTTTCGGAACGGCCGCGTCGCACGCGTCGTTGAGGCGTCATCTTCAGGAGGATGGCATGGCCGATACGATCCACCAGACCAGCATAGAAAACGGACAGGCGGATGATTCGCCGGTCACGACTACCAAGAACAGATCCGACGCCGTCGAAGCTGCCACCGGCAGCTTGATCGACGCGCCCGCGGACGGCAACGCTGACACGTTGGTCGGCCGCACGGTGACGATCAACAAGCCGCGCGCAGAGCTATACGCTTACTGGCGCGACTTCCCCAGGCTCGCGACCTTCATGGAGAATGTCGAGCGGATCGAACCGCTGGATGATCGCCGCACGCACTGGGTGGTAAAGGCGCCAGGCGGCACCACCGTCGAATGGACCGCTGCGATCACCGATGAGCGTGAGGGCGAATACATCGCCTGGGCATCGGAAGAAGGCGCAGATGTGCCGAACAGCGGCCGGGTCGATTTCCGCGACGCGCAGGGCGATCGCGGGACGATCGTCACCGCGACGATCCTCTACGATCCACCCGCCGGCATCATCGGCAAGGTGATCGCCAAGATGTTCCAGCGCGAACCGGCGATCCAGGCGCGGCGTGATCTGCGCCGCTTCAAGCAACTCATGGAAACCGGCGAGATCGCCACCGGCGCGCGCAACCAGCGCCTGCTCGACGAAGGGAAGAACTGATGCGCGCTCTGGCCTGGCACGGGAAGCACGACGTGCGCGTCGATACGGTCGACGATCCCGAAATCCTCAATCCGCGTGACGCGATCATCAAGGTCACTTCGACGGCGATCTGCGGTTCTGACCTTCATCTCTACGACAATTACATCCCGACGATGCAGTCGGGCGACATTCTCGGCCATGAGTTCATGGGTGAGGTTGTCGAGACGGGCCCCAAGTCGACCCTGAAGAAGGGCCAGCGCGTCGTGGTGCCGTTCACCATCGCCTGCGGCTCGTGCTTCCATTGCGGCAAGCATCAATATTCGGCGTGCGACAATGGCCTGCCGGCCGACAATCAGGATATCGCGCAGACGATTTACGGCCAGCCGATGAGCGGGCTCTTCGGCTATAGCCATATGACCGGAGGCTATTCGGGCGGGCAGGCGGAATATGTCCGCGTGCCGTTCAGCGACGTCGGCCCGATCGTCGTTCCCGATGGCGTGCCGGACGAGCAGGTGCTGTTCCTGTCGGACATCCTGCCGACTGGCTGGATGGCGGCGGAGAATGCCGGCATCGAACCGGGCGATACGGTCGCGGTATGGGGCTGCGGTCCGGTCGGGCTTTTCGCGGTGCAGTCGGCGTTTCTGATGGGTGCAGCGCGCGTGATCGCGATCGATCATTTCCCGCATCGGCTGGAGCTCGCCAAGAAGTTCGGCGCGGAGACGATCAACTTCGAGGAAAGCGCGACCTACGAAGCACTGATGGAAATGACCGGCGGGATCGGTCCGGACGCCTGCATCGATTCGGTCGGGCTCGAAGCGCACGGCATGTTTGTCGACAACATCGTCGATCAGATCAAGGCATCGACTTTCCTCGGCACGGATCGCATCCACTCGATCCGGCAAGCGATCATCGCGTGCCGCAAGGGCGGGCGCATCTCGATGCCTGCGGTCTATGGCGGGTTCGTCGACAAGTTTCCGCTCGGCGCGTTCATGGAAAAGGGCCTGACGCTCAAGACCGGGCAGACGCACGTCCAACATTACATGCCCGCGTTGCTCAACGCGATCATGGAAGGGACGATCGATACGACCTTCCTGATCAGCCACACGCTGCCGCTCGAAAATGCGCCCGACGGCTACAGCATGTTCAAGAACCAGCAGAACGAGGTGACGAAGGTCGTGCTGAAGCCCGGGCTCGACCGCGTTACCCTTTGAGGAGCGATACCATGGCCAATAAACTTGCCATCATTACCGGTGCATCGACCGGAATCGGCTTTGAGCTCGCCTCCATCGCCGGGCGCGAAGGATACGATTTGATCGTCGTCGCCAACGAACCGCTGATCGACGCCGCGGCGCGCGATTTCGAGCAGTTCGGCACGCAGGTTCAATCGGTCGAGGCCGATCTGTCGACGATCGACGGCGTCGATCGCGTGCTTGCCGCCGCGAACGGACGCCCGATCGATCTAGTGTGTGCGAATGCCGGCAACAGCAAGGGCGGCGCTTTTCTAGATCAGAGCGTCACTGACTGGCGCCACTCGATCGACACCAACGTCACCGGCACCGTCTATCTGTTGCAGAAGGCATTGCAGCAAATGGTCGCGCGCAATTCGGGCAAGATCCTCGTTACTGGTTCGATCGCGGGCTACATCCCCGGCAGCTTTAACGCGATCTACAACGCGACCAAGGCGTTCATCGACAACTTTACCGAAGCGCTGCGCAACGAGATCAAGGATGTCGACGGCGTCACGCTGACGACCCTGATGCCGGGGCCGGTAGACACCGAATTCTTTGCCCGCGCCGACATGCTCGACACGCCGGTGGGGAAGAGCGAGGCGAAGGCCGATCCCGCGACGGTGGCGCAGGATGGCTGGGATGCGCTGATTGCCGGCAAGGGGCACATCGTGTCTGGCATCGCGAACAAGTTGCAGGTGCTCGCGTCCGGCGTCGTACCGCAAGCGGTGTTGGCGCAATTGCATCGCGGCATGGCCGAGCCCGGGTCAGACAAGGAGTAAGGCCTCGCCGGCAAATTAGATTTCTGGCGTGAACCAATCGGTCAGCACTCTTCGCTATGCGACATCCCCATGCGAAAGGATGCGCACCTAGGCGGCATACGGGCCCAAGTGATCGACTTGCCGTTAACGGCAGACGATCGCGCGGCGTGGGACAGTCTCGCCGCCACGGCGGGCACGGCCAATCCGTTCTATGACCCCGCTGGCGTTGCGGCCGGAATGTTGCTCCCGGAAGGCGGACGGCCTCGGTTATTGTTAGTCCGTGACGGCAGCGGACTGCTCGGCGCCTTGCCGATCACCGTTCAGCGACGCCGCGGTGTCGCGATGTACGTCGAAAATTGGGACCAGCGGCTGCGCGCTCTCGGCGAGCCACTGATCTACGACGGGGCCGAGGAGGAGTTCTGGCGCGTCGCCCTGCCGGCGCTCGCAGGCCTTCCCGGGCACTGGTTGCGACTGTCCGCGCTCGACGCCGAAAGTGCCTCGACGCGGGCGTTGTTCACGGTCCTGAAGCAGACTGGCGGAGCGCATTACGTTACCCGCCGCTACGGCCGGGCCGTGCTTCACCACGGGCTCAGCAGCGAGGAACACGCTGCCCAGCACGTCCGCGGCAAGGTATTGAAGGAGCACCGACGGTTGCGCGCGCGTTTGGCCGACCGCGGCGAACTTCGCTTCGATCGCCTTGCCCCTGATGCCGATTCTGAGCCTTGGATCGACGAGCTGTTCCGGCTCGAGGAGACTGGATGGAAGGGACGTGAGGGTGTCGCCGCCTCGGCCGACGCTGCCACGGAGGCCTGCTTCCGCCACCTGATCCTGGCGGCGCAGCGCGCGGACAACCTCGACTTTCATCGCATGAGCGTCGGCGGACAGCCGATCGCGATGCTCGCGAACCTCGAGCATGGGCGAGAGGCGTTCCAGCTCAAGATCGCTTATGACGAAGCGTGGGCGAGCTTCTCGCCCGGCGTGCTACTCGAAATGGCCTATCTGGCGTACGCGCTCGACGAACGCGGGCTGGCGCGGGTCGATAGCTGCGCGCGCGCCGGCCATCCGATGATCGACCGAATCTGGCCCGATCGGAGACAGATCGTGTCGCTCGTGGTGCCGCACGACCGCTGGTCGTCGCGCTTGCTCTGCCGTACGCAGGCCGCGTGGCGCGCGCGGCGGAAACCGGCGCTTAACCCTGCTGTGGAAGGATCGCCGGCATGACCGCGCCAGCATGTTTCGCCCCCGAAGGTCTCCGCGATTTCGCCGCCGCCTACCCGGGCGGATCGGCGCCCGTAGCGCATCGCCTGCACGATCATCCGCTGTTCCGGATCGACGCGCTGGCGGATCTCGCCGAGCGGCTGCCGGCGAGCCACGTCGAGCACAATCTCGGCAATCTCGCGGTCGATCAGCGACCCGATGCGATCCCCCGCGCGGCGCTGTCGCCGGGCGAGATCGTTCGGACATTGGCGGACAATGGCTGCTGGATGGTGCTGAAGAAGGTCGATGTCGATCCCGCCTATGCCGCGCTGATCAACGCATGCCTCGCCGAAATCGCGCCGGTCGCAACTCGCACGACGGGGGCATATCGCCGCCGCGAAGCCTTTATCTTCCTCTCCGCGCCAAACTCGGTGACGCCGTTCCACATGGATCCGGAGCACAATATCCTGCTCCAGATCGCGGGCAGCAAGACGATGCGCGTCTATCCCGCGGGTGACCTTTCGATCGTGCCGCAGACCGTCCACGAGGCGTTCCACCGTGGCGGCGCGCATCGCAACATGCGCCACGATCCCAAGTTTGACGCACATGCGCGCGATTTCGCGATGGGGCCGGGCCAGGCGGTGTACGTGCCGGTGAAGGCGCCGCACTGGGTGCAGAACGGGCCGGAGCCGTCGATCTCGTTCAGCATCACATGGCGCTCGCGCATGAGCGACGGCGAGGCACGGCTGCATCGTGTGAACCAGCGGATGCGCCGCCTCGGCATCGCGCCGGGGGCGCCGGGGGCGTCGCCCGGAACGGATGCGGCGAAGGTCGCCGGACACCGGCTGGTAAAAGGCGCGGTGGCCCTGGCGCGCCGCGCGGTCGGCAAGGAGCGCGATCGGGCGGCTTACTAGCGGTACGGATCAGTCCGGGAAGAACAGCGCCAGCTGCCGCCGCGCGTTCACGGCGAGATCGAATTCCTGCTCGACGTGCGCGCGCCCACGCCGTGCCATCGCCAGTGCCGCCTCGGGATCGTCGCGCACCCGCAGCAGCGCGGTCGCCAGCGCCTGTGGATCGCCCGGCGGCACCAACAGCCCTGTATCGCCGTCGCGGATCAGCTCGGGAATCCCTGAGATGTTGGTCGTGATCGCCGGGCGCTGGTAGGCGAGCGCCTCGATCATCACGTTGGGGATGCCCTCCTGCCGGCCGTTCGGGCCGATGACGCTCGGCGCGACGCAGACGCTCGCGGTGCGATACGCTTCGGCCACCCTCTCGAACGGCTGCATCCCGGCGAAGGTCACGCGATCGCCAAGTCCCAGCGCGGCGGCGCGCGCCTTCAACAGCTCCGCGTCAGGGCCGTGGCCGATCAGCGTGCAGCGCCAGTTCCCCAACCGCGCGTTCGCAATCACCAGCGCATCGAAGAGATGGCCGACGCCCTTCTTCGGCTCCAGCGCGCCGACGTACAGGATGTGGAACGGGTCCGTCGCCGGAACGGTCTCGACCGGATCGATCCGCCCGACATCGACCGACGAGTGGATCACATGCACCGCGCGGGCTCCCATCCCCGCAACCCGCTCGCGCACGAAAGCGCGCCCGAAATCGCTGACGGTGCGCACTGCCGCCGCTTCGCCAAGCTTCGCGGGCAGCAGCGCCTGGGTGCGAAACAGATCATGCGCGCGGCAGCTTACCGAATAGGGCAAGCCGCCCAGCCGAGCGCCCAGCCAGGCAGCGGTAGCGGGATGGCCGGCGAATTCGGCATGGACATGGGTAGCGCCCCAAGCCCGCGCATCCTGGGTGATCGCGAGCGCCTTCGGCACCAACGCGAGCGACTTGGCGGCAAGCTTCGGATGCCGCCGGTATGCCCACAGCATCTGCGTCACACTGCCGAGCAAGGCGCCCGGCCGACGCACCAGCGCGCGGCCAAGCGCGGCCGGTCGCCAAAAGCCGGGATCGACCGCGCGCTCCTTCAGCGGCGCGGCAAAGCCGTGCAGCGTCTGGCGCGCGCGATACGGCGCGAGATGGTACAGCCGCACCTCGACCCCCGCCTCCAGAAAGGTGACGAGGTCGCGATAGATGAACGTCTCGGTCGACTTGGGAAATTCGGTGACGATGACGGCAAGCTTCATCCGCGCCGCTCCTCGGCAGTGCGCAGCCGGCCACATTGGATCGCGATCGCCACCAGCAACCACAGATAGCGTAGATCCTTGTGCGGCATGAAGAAGCACGCCGCCATCAGCCCCGCGAGCGCTACCACTGCCGCCATGCCGAGCCGTGCAAGCTCGGGCGACCGAGCCTGCGCCGCCCGCCAAGCCGATCGCAGCGCATAGCCGAGCGTCGCGGCGAACAGCGCGAACCCGACCAGGCCATATTCGGTCGCGGCGTCGAGATAGGTATTGTGTAGCTCGCGCGGGAAGATCTCACGCCCCGGCATCCAGCGATAGGCGTCCGTCACATAATATAGCGGATAATTGCCCGGCCCCACGCCCCACACCGGGGATTGCTGGATCAGGTCGCCACCGATGCGCAGATAGGTGATCCGGCGATACAGCGTCGGATCCATCCCGAAATTGCCGATCGCGGCAAACCGATCGACCAGTGTCGCGGGCAGGAACGGGATCGCGGCGATGATCGCGACGATGCCGCCAAGCACCATCAGCGGAAAGAAACCGCGATGGCGGAATGACAGTGCGATTAGGCCCGCCCCCAGCATCAGCCCGATCAGCGCCGATCGCGCCGAGGTGAACACCAGCGCGACGCCGCCGAGCGCAACCACCCCGGCAAGCACGACGCGCCACCGTCGCTCGCCAGCGAACAGCAATCCGCCCGCGAGCAACACCGATACGAGCAGCATCTGCGCCGCCGTGGTGGGATTCTGGTCCGATCCGCCCGCCGAGCGCGCCACGCCCTCGAATCCCGCGGTGGTGGCGGCGATCGAGGTCGAGACGAGCCGCGTGCCGGTGCGTGATTCGATCACGATGATCGCTGCGGAGACGGCGCCGGCACCGATGATCGCCAGCATTACCCAGCGCATCCGTGCCGGCGTGTCGACGATCGCTAGCAGGCACAGTGCCGGCAGCAGCGCAGTCGCGAGCTTCTGGAGGTAATCCAGCCCCTCGGTGCGGTGCAGAGACATCGTCCAGCTGAACACCGCCCAGCAGAACATCGCCGCGATCAGCCGAGCGCCGGTGTGACTGCCACGCACCCCATGGGTAGTCGGCAGCAGCAGGGTCAGCAGCGTCGTGCCGAGCAGCGCGGCGAGGATCAGCTCGGTCGTGCCGATCGGCAGCCGCGCGGAAATCTGGTTGCCGAACGCATCGAGCTGAGTGAGCAGCGCATAGAGGAGGAGCGGGGCCATCGCGACCAGGCGCATCGTCGTCGCCGCTTCGGCGAACGACGGCGCGGGTGCGACGCGGTTAGCCGAAAGCGACGACATAGGCGGCGCGCGGCACGTCGACCGCATGGTGATTGCGCCAGTCGAGCGGATCGCCCTCGCGGGTCGCGAGCACCAAATGCGCGCTCGGTGGCATTGCGGCAAGCGCCTCTTGGGCTGCGGTCGCATCGAGCGGGCCGACATAAACGAACGGCTTGCCTGGCCGGTCGGCGCGCGCGCCGGCCTGCCGCCCATCGACCACCGCGAGCTGGATGCCCGCGCGACCGAGCATGAAATGCGTCAGCTGCGCGAGTTGCCGCGCATCCGCTTCATGAGTCACCGCACCGATGAACAACCCGCGCGCATCGGCGGCAAGCTGCTCGAACAACCATGTCCCGAACGTTCGCTGGATCGCGGCGGCTTCGCTGCTGGTGTAGGATTCACCATTTGCCGGGCGCGGCAGCGTGCCGGGAAAGCGTTCGTCGACCACCGGTGGGCGGGGCGGTTCGACAGCTTGGGATACGGGTACGGGGATTGGTTCGGGAGCGGGCGCGTCTTCCCGCTTCAGCGCCGCGCTGACCGCCACCAAGGGTGCGACAGAGGGCCGTCGTTTCACAGGTTCGCCAGGGTGGGATACGTGTGGGGGCGGAACTTCGGCCGATGCGGCTGGCACTGGCTCGGAGTGGATCGCGTGAAGTTTGGCGGTAGGACGCGATGTCGGCGTCGGTTCGGCGTCCGCTTCGTCAGCCACTGGCTCGATCGGTTCGACCCGCTCGTCCTCCTGCGCTGGCTCGGCGCGCGGCGGAGCAGGGCCGAGCAGCAGCAGCGCGCACGCCGCGAGCGCGCACCCGCCGATGAACCCCAACACCGTGTTGAAGAAGATCTTCGGGCTCGATCGCGTCTTGGGCGGCGTTGCGCGCTCGATCAGCTGGATCCGCGGGCCATTGGCGAGATTCTCGGTCTGGCTGAAGCTGACGCGCTCGGTGAGCGCGTTGACTTCCTGCTGAAGCAGCGCGGCACGCTCGTCGAGCGACTTCACGCGATCTTCCGATCCGCCGAGCCCTGCGATCTGCCGGTCGAGCTGGCCGATCCGCGCGGCGCGGATGGCTACGCTCTGGGCAAGGCCAGCGGCGCGCGGTGCCTCGACGGCCAGCGTCTGCTCGACCGTCGATTGCGCGCCGGTGAGCTTGCCGCCCGATTGCTGGCGCAGCGCGGCGACCTGGCTCTTCGCGGCGTCGAGCGCGGCGCGATCGGTGGTCAGCTGCGCCTGTTCGGTCAGTCGCGCTTCGAGCAGCGACGTCTTCTGCCGATCGAGGTCGACCACGCCGATCGACGATTTGAGGCCGCGGCTCTGGCGCAGCAACCCGGCAAGTTCGCTGCGCTTTGCGGCAAGCCGCGCTTCCAGCGTGCCGGCGATCTCGCGCCCAGTGCTGCGCGAGGCGCGCTCGGCGCGGGCGATGATCGCATCCGCCAGCGCATTGGAGAACCACGCGGCAGACCGCGCATCCTCCCACTCCACGCCAAGGCGGATCAGGTACGTGCCCTCGATCGTCTCGATCTTGGTATTCTCGATCAGCTCCTCGATGATTTCCTCGCGCAGCGGCACGACCGGCGCTTCGCCATAGTTGAGGATCGCCAGGATGCGGCCGGGCGAGAAGCTCGGCGGGCCGGTGTTGGCGGTGAGCCAAGCGCTCGGGCTCATGCCTTGTGCAGCGGCCGCCTCGGCGATGTAGCGATCGACGATCGGCTCGACGACGGGGCGCGTGTGCGCGAACTCGGCATAAGTGCCGAGCAGGACGCTGCCACCATCGAAGGTCGTGCCACGCACGAAGCGGCTGGCATACCCGAGCTCTTCCGCGGTCGGCACGATGTTGAGCCGCGCCGCGGCCTCGAATTTCGGTTTGGTCGCGAGATAGAACACGCTGATGCCCCACGCCATCAGCGTGGTGAGCGCGACGAGCGCAAGCACCAGCCGCCAGCGCGACAGGATCACGCGCAGATAGACAAGCCCTAACGCCATCAGGGCTGGATCAGTGTGACGGCGGAGCCGACGTTGATGCCATTGAAGCCGATGATCTGGCGTATCTGCCGCGATCGGTCGGCGTCGCGCGCGATGCCGGTCGGCGGCACGATCAGCACGGTATAGGGCGGCAGATAGTCGAGCGGCCGGGTACTGCCGTTGAGCGTCGCGGACAGATCAAGCATCCGCGCGACGAGCTTGTCGCCGATCGGCGTCATCACCACGACCCGCGAGAGATCGGCGTCGCGATTGCCACCGCCGGCGCGCGCGATGCCCTCGAACGGCGTCGTGCCGTCCCGATAGGGGAAATTGCCCGGCTTCACGACCTCGCCGAGCACGAAGATCTCCGGCGGCGGGGGCGGGCGGTTATATTCCAGGAGCGCGACCGACACCGTCGGGCGGGCGAGCTTCGGGCGATAGCGTGCCTCGAGCTCGGCCTGAAGCTGCGCCGTGCTCATGCCGCGGATCGACAGCGGCGGCAGCAGCGGCGGGCTGATCGCGCCCGACAATTGCACGCGCTGGTCGGTGTTGAGCTGCGGCGTGAACGGGAAGGAAAGCCGCACGAGATCGCCCGGGTGGAAGTCGCCATCCTGGTTCAGCCGATCCTCGACCATCCGCCCCGCCTCGCGCGCGAGATCGAGCGAGCCGGTGGTCAGCTCCACTTCGGGCGCGGGCGCATAGCGCACCGGACCGGCGCAGCCGGCGGTGGCGAGCACGAGGACACAAGCATTCAGGAAATGACGCATTGAACTCTCAACTAGCGCTACCGACCGCGATGCTATGGCGCGAGTGCCGTAACTTTACCGTTAAACCGGTGTTTGGCAGTTTCATGGGCAGGCAGGAGCGGCGCCATCTTCTCCCCTCCCGCTTGCGGGAGGGGTCGGGGGAGGGCGTGTTAAATCGCGCTACGTCACCCGCGTTAGCAGCAGCGCCTCGAACTCCGCGACCGATGCGGTGACAGTATAATGCGCCGCCGTCTCTCTTGCAGGCTCGCGCACCGCTAGCCGTTGGTCAGCGTCGGCAAGAAGCCCCCCGATGGCGTCGGCGAGCGCCGCCGGATCGTCCGCCGCGACAAGGAAACCGTTGCGCGCATGATCGATGAACGTCTCCGGTCCGCCCGCACGCGTCGCCAACACCGGCGTGCCGACCGCCATCGCCTCGATCAACACGTTGCCGAACCCCTCGCGACGTGATGACGAGACGACGAGGCCCGCGGCGGCCAGTTCGGCCGACAGCGAGTCGGTGGTTCCGGGCAGCGTGACGTGGTCGCCAAGCCCGAGCCGCGCCACCTGCGCGACCAGCGCATCGCGCAAAGGGCCTTCGCCGTAGATGGTGAGCGTGTACGTCACGCCACGCGCCTTCAGCAGCGCGGCGGCTTCAAGCATCGTGTCGAAGCCCTTCGCCGGCACCAGGCGTCCCGCGGCCACCACGCGCGAACCGTGACGCGGCTTGTCACCAAGCGGCGGCGGCGCCTCGCGCAGCACGGGATTGCGGACGACGACGACCGGCGCGCCGCGCACAGCCTCTCCGATCGCCGCGGTCGGCACTGCCACTGCTGCTGCACGTCGCGTCAGCAGCCGCGTTCCCGCCTGGCGCAGCAGCGGCCATTTCGCCTCGCGCCGGAACGCATCTGGTTGCGTATGTTCTGAGACGATTCGGGGCACTTTCGTCGGCGCAGCGAGCAGCGCGAGGTTCATCGCCGAGGTCGCCGAATAAGCGACATCGATCCGCTGTGCTGCCAGCGCACGCGCGATCCGTAACGGCCGCAACAGCGCCCGCCCGCCGCCGATCGCGATCACCGCCACGTCGCGCGGGAGGTGCGCCAGCAAATCGCCCTCGACCCGCCCGAGCAGAAGCACTGGCTGCCAGCGGCACCGGTCGAGCGCCTCGATCCAGTGCAGCACTACCCGCTCGGCGCCGCCGGTGCGGAAATGCGGCAGCAGGAAACCGACACGTTGCGCGCTCATCCGCGCTTCGCCCGGCGGCGCGCGACGATCTGCGCGGCGACGTCGCGCAGCGCCGCCATCTCGGGCACGCGCAGTGCGACCGCGGCGGCAAAGTAGACGAGCACGATCACCACGCCGAGCGCCGCCAGCAGCGCCAGTTCGCTATACAGCTTGTGCGGATCGGGGATCAGCCACAGCAAAAGCCACCCCGCCGCCGCCGCGATTCCCGCGCACGCCGCGGTCTGCACCAGGTCGGCAAGCTGCGCGCGCATCTGGAAATGGTGGAAGCGCCGCGCGGCCACGATCTGCGCGACGCCAAAGGTAAGCGCGGTCGCCACCGCCGCGCCATAGGCGATGCCCGGGGCACCCCAGATCGGCGCAACGATCGCCAATGTGGCTACCCGAATGGCCGTGCCGATCACCGCTATCAGCGTCAGATCACGCAGCGCCGGGGCGTGCGGATCGGCGTAGATCGAGGTGGTGATCGCGCTCATCGGCGCCAGGAAGACCGCCGCGGCGGCATAGCCGGCAGTGCAGGCTGCGGCGGACGCGATCGCCTCCGGGCCGAACGCACCATGGCCGAACAGCGCGCTCACCATCAGCGTCGCGCCGAGCATCATGCCCATCGACACCGGCGCCTGCGCGAACATGCCGATCCGCTGGAAACGCTGGATGCCGGCTGCGGCAGCCGCGCGATCGGATTGCTGCACTGCGCGGATCAGCTCTGGCGTCAGCACCGTCGCAAGGCTCGACATAACCAGCCCGGGCACAAGCGACACCAGCCGCGATCCATATTCAAGCGAGGCGACCGCACCATCGCCAGTGGTGGTCGCAAACCCGAAATCGAGCAGCGCCGTCGCCTGGAAATAGACGTTGATCACGATCGCCGCGGCCAGCCCGCCACCGGCGATCTCCGGCGCGGCGGGTTTCGTCTCGGCAGCGGCATCCCGCTGCCGGGGCCGAACGATCGACCACGCACCCGCAAGCAGGATCAGGAAGCCGATCACGCCAGCCACCAGCATCGTCCACGCACCCGCAACGATCCCGAGCGGCGGCACGAACAGCGCCAGCACGAGCACGAGGATCGCGCGCTGCACGAGGTTGGTGCCCTCGCTCAGCAGGTAACGCCGCCGCGCCTGCAGGACTGCGGCGAGCAGCGAGGCTACCACCGCGATCGGCAGCAGCGGCAGCATGATCCGCATCATGTCCGCTGTCAGCGTCTGTTGCTCGCCACGGAAGCCCGGCGCGAACAGCCGCGCCCACGCCGATGGCACCAGCATGCCGGCAACCATGATCAACGCGAAGCACGCGAGGAACCACCCCATCCGCCGCGGCAGATGCCGCACCGAGGGCACCTCGCCACGATCGACCGCCGCCAGCACCGGCGGCAGTACGATCTGCCCGACCAGCTTGCGGATCGTATCCGCGAACCCGACCGTCGTCCGCCGCGCGAGGAAAAACGCATCGAGCAGCCCCGAGGCGCCGAAGCGATTGGCGAGCAACACCGAAACGAGGAACGACAGCCCGAAATCCAGCGCACGGATCACCGTCACCACCAAAGCCGAACGCACCAGCATTCGCCCGCTGCTGAAGCGCGGGCGCCTCGCTGCAGCTACTTCCCGGTTCATGCGGCGCGCCGGCCCCGCGCAGGATCGCGCAGCCCTAAAGTGCCCTTGTATCGCGACATCAAAGTCCAGCGGAGGTGCAGCAGGTGGAAGTGACGCACCAGTAGCCCGCTCTCGCGATACCGGAAATGCTGATGGATACGATACGAAGCGCGGTTATCGCGATCGATCACGCAGAACATGCGCTCCACGGCCATCCCCAGCAGCACCTGCATCACCCAGCGCGCGAACATCAGCGCCGTGCCGCGCGGCCGTTCGACCGGGTCGAGCAGCCAGCTATAGAGATACGCCTCGCCAGGGGCGACGCGATAGCGCTCGCGCATCCGGGAATCGTGATGGTCCGACAGCGCCACCCAGGCGCAGCCGACCGCGATCTCATGCCGCAACACGAAGAAGCCGAGCTTGCCGATCGCCAAGCTGTCAATGAAATCGCGCCGCCGGTGCGCCAGAAACGGGCAGAGCGGCGGCACCTCGTCGTCATCGCGCAGAATGACGAAGCGGATGCTCCCGTCCGCCCGCACTGGCCCGAGCCGCGCATCCTCGCGGCGCAATTCCATCACCACGCTCGCGCTGTGCCGGAACACATGGTCGCCGATCGCCTTGCGGAGCGTCGCGGGCAGACCGTCGCGTGCAATCCGTTGGCGCAACGCCCGCCACTTTCCTTCAGCCACCGCCGGCACCCGACCGGCGCTTCAGGGTGCGATAGATGCGTCGCGCGCCGAGCAGCACGGTATGCCGCACCGGATCGAGCGCGGCGAATTGCATCGGCGGCATCAGCCGGCGGTGCGGCGCAAAAGCGTTCTTGAACTGCGCGCGGCCCGCTTCGCCCGGGTCGGTCGGTTCCGCCTCGGGCAGGCCGGCCAGGTCGAAGCCGACGCAGCCCATCGCGCGCGCGCGCCGCATCCCTTCCCACAACAGCGGATAGCCGGGCGAGGCGCCGTCGCGATCGACCGTCGCGAGCGACAGCCAGATTGCCTCGTCCGCCTGCCGCACGAAGGCATGCGCGCCGATCGGTGATCCTTCGCGCTCCGCCAGCAGCATCGCGCCACCCAGCGCTGCGATCAGGTCGGCCTGCGCGCGGGCGTTGGGCTGGCCCGAGCGATCGTAATCCGGCCGGCTAGCGGCGAAGGCATCGAGCAGGCGCTGATAGGTCGCAAGATCGTCGGAGTGTTCGACCGCGCGAACGACGATCCTGCCTTTGTCCGCCGCCTTCAGCGCCCGACGCGCGCGTTGCTTTAATCCGGCGAGCACCTCCGCCTCGGGCTTGTCGAGCCAGATGATGCCGGTCGCATGATGCAGCGCCTGTTCGTCGGGCGGCATCGGCGCAAAGCCGGCGTCACGCATCGCTTCGGCCATGATCGGCAGCGTGCGACCACGCACCCGGGGCCCGATCTGTACCGAGCAGCACCCCGCTTGCCGCAGCACGCGGCGCAGCTCACCAAGCACCACGCCAAGCCGCGCTGCATCATGCACGATCGGCCCACGCTGCACCGTCGCCAGCCACGCGCCCATCGCGAGCCGGGTGCTGCGGATCACGCACGCGCCAATCATTTCCGCATCGTCGAACGCCGCGAAGAAGCGCCAGTCGCGGCGCGCGTGCTGCGGCGCGGCGCGCGGCCAGGCGCGCGATTGCTGGTACGCCGCGAACGGGCTGCCCTGCAGGAACGCGTCGAAACGCGTCGCCTCCTCGCCATCGAGCAACGGCACGAGCTGCGAATGAATCGTCATCGCGGTAGAGAGATCTTCAGCGGCGACATTCACCATTTCTTCGCAAGCGTTGCGGTAATCGCCGCGTTAACAGGGGCTGATTGCGGAGAGGTTAAGTGCTGGCGGCGAGATCGGGCGACGCCTTTCATCTCGGTGATGCCTGGTTTGCCTGCTGGTCTGCCGCCTTTGGCCCCGTGATCCGCCAGAACGGCCTGACGCTCGTTGCAGGTCACGAGCGATTGGGCCCGATCAGCGTGCGGAGCCTGCGGAGCGCGACCAATCCGCATAGCGTGCATTACGATGTTGCTCCTGGCACGCCGGTGCCTGCCGATCTGCCGATGCGCCTGATGAGCGATCATGGCGCGGCCCTGCTGCGGTTCGAGTATATTGCCGAAGATGCCGCGTTGCTTGCGGCGGCCCGCGGCTGGTCGACGCGGTATC
The DNA here is from genome assembly GCF_020866845.1 of Sphingomonas radiodurans. NCBI lineage: Bacteria > Pseudomonadati > Pseudomonadota > Alphaproteobacteria > Sphingomonadales > Sphingomonadaceae > Sphingomonas > Sphingomonas radiodurans. The sequence continues at coordinate 1,422,532 of NZ_CP086594.1, read as the reverse complement.
GCGTGCGGATCGCGCCACATGCACTCGCACCGGTGGTCGATTGTCGCAACGGCTACGATCGCTGGCTCGTTGCGCGCAGCAAGCGCATCCGGCAACGCCTGCGCCGCGACGGCAAGGAGGTATTCGGCACGCTCGGGATGACGACCGAGTTCCGCACCGACGACCCGACGACAAGCGATCTGTTCGACCAAATCCTGGCGGTCGAGCGATCGGGGTGGAAGGGGCGTGAAGGCACAGCAATCAGCGACAATCCTGCCGAGTGCCGCTTCTACACCGCGCTCGTGCGGGAAGCCGCGGCGGCGGGCGCACTGCACATCGCCTTGTTATGGCATGGTGAGCGGCTCGCGGCGTTCGAGTTCGGCATCCGCGGCGGGCGGCGCGTGTTTCTGCTGAAAGTGGGTTATGACGAGGCGTATGCGGAAATCTCTGTCGGCTATGTGCTAGCGGCGGAACACATCCGCCATTGCGTCGGCCATCCCGGGGTCGATTGGTACGACAAGATGGGCAACGGCATGAGCCCAGCAGAGTATAAATTGCGCTTCGCCGATCACAGCGATCCTTTGTATCGCGTGACGGTCTATGCGCCGGGCGTTCGGGGCAGGTTGGCTTACGCGCACGATGGCCTTCGCGCGCGGGCGAAGGCGTGGCGCGATGCGCGGAGGGACAGGGCATGACGCGCAAGGAGGAACGGCGCCGCCGCGTGTTACGCTGGAGCGCAATGCTGGGCGCCGGCATCGTTTCGGCGGCGGCGATCGTGCTGCTGATCCCGGGAGCGCTCGGGCTAATTGCCGCGGCATTGGCCGTGCTGCTTGCGCTGGTGGCGGGTCATCGCGTGATGATTGCCCCGCCAGGCGTCGCCATTCTGACGTATCACTCGATTAGTCCGCAACCCGGTTGGCTGCCGTGGTCGCGTGATATCGCCGTTCATCCCGATACCTTCGCGCGCCACCTCGCGACCCTCGATCGGATCGGCGCCAAGGTGATCGCGACACGCGAATTCGTCGAGCGACGGCGAGCTGGTGAGCCGGTGCCCGATCGTTCGGTCGTGCTGCATTTCGACGACGGCTATCTCGACAATCACCAGTATGCGATGCCGCTGCTGCAGCGCCATGCCATGCCGGCGACCTTTTTTCCGTCACTTGACTTTATCGAGCCCGACGATCGGCCGCGCCACGATGGCAGCGGCGAAGGCTATATGCGCTGGGCCGAACTCATTGATTTGCGTGCGTTCGGCTTCGAGGTCGAGCCGCACGGCGTGGACCATGCGCGCGTGCCGACGTCGGACAAGATCGTTGGCAGGCTCGATGCCGCGAACTGGCGCCAGCATGCCTGGATGCAATGGGCGGCGACGCCGGGGCCCAAGCACGACTGGTTTCGCATGGCGGCGCCCGCCGCGGTGCCGCTCGGCAGCCCGATCCCGGCATCCGGCTTGGCGCTCGCCGAACGCGCCTGGATCGGCAGCGCGCGCGAGGATACGACCGCGTTCGTCGGACGGATCGAGCGCGACCTCGTCGCCTGTCGGACGACTTTCAGCCAACGATTGGGCAGCCCACCGCGCATATTCTGCTGGCCCGAGAACAAGGTCGGCAACGAGGGTCGGGAGATCGCCCGGCGGCTCGGCTATGTGGCTTCTACCGGTGGCAAGAGGCGCAATACGGCCGAGGAACCAGCGGAGGTGCTCTCGCGCCTCCACATCGATGATCGCGCTTTAGGCTTTCGCTGGTTGCCTGCCGAAGCGCTGTACCTGCGTGCGTCGGTACGGCTGATGCAGGGCAACCATTATTGGTATCTGCTCCTCGCGCCGATGCAGGCGTTCAGACGCTTTATGATCGCGCTGCGTTCGCGCCTCGGCGATGATTTTTGTTAGTATTTCTGCCGTTAACTCTCTTTTGCCACGCAAAAAACCGAAAGAATTGTCATTGGCGGTATGCCGCGGCAGCCCTCAAACGCGATTCTAGATGACCGATCACGCACCTACCGAAGCTTTTCCGACCGAGCGGCGCCAGGATATGGCGCGGCGGGTGCGATTCGAAAGCGACATGCGCGGTGTTCCGCTGCATCTCGAGGTTCGGCGTGGCAGCTATGCACGGCGGCTGAAGCCTGTGTTCGACGCGGTGGTCGCGTTGGCAGCGCTGATCGTGCTGTCACCGCTGCTCGTGATCGTCGCGATCGCGATCAAGCTCGACGATCGTGGCCCCGTGTTTTTCATTCAACGTCGCACCGGATATCTCGGCCACCGCTTTCGCCTGTTCAAGTTTCGCACCATGGTGGTGGACGCCGAGGCGCTGAAGGCGAAGCTGCGCGCGCACAACATCCACGCGCCGGATTCGCCCGATTTCAAGCTTGCCAATGATCCGCGTGTCACGCGCGTCGGGCGCATTCTGCGCAAGACCAGCATCGACGAGCTGCCGAACCTGTGGAACGTCGTGCGCGGCGACATGGCACTGGTCGGCCCGCGACCGACGTCGTTCGATGCCAGCACCTATCGTATGCCGCACTTGCCGCGGCTTGCGGCGAAGCCGGGCTTGACCGGGCTGTGGCAAGTCTCGGGCCGGGCGAACATCGATTTTGACGAGCGCGCGGAGCTCGACATGCGCTACATCAGGTCGCTTTCCGCAAAGCAGGATCTGCACTTGATCGTCCGCACCATCAACGCGGTGAAGAAGGGTGATGGCGCCTGCTGAGGATCAGCGGCGGACCGTCACTGCGATATTGTCGAACCAAGCCATCGCCGGCACGGCATTCGAGTTTGCCGTAATGCCGATCTGAACGCGATCGGCGCCGATGCGTGGCGTGTCCGCCAGCGTTGCGCCGCGCGCGGCGAGCACTTCGCGCCCGTCGAGTAGGACGCGCGCCGCACCGGCTTCGCCGGGATCGAGTCGAAGCTGCCAGGTGATGCGATGCCAGCGGTCGGGCGCGAGTACGGGCGCATCGTCACGCGTCCAGGCGTGGCGGATGCCGATCTTGGCGCGATCGATGCGCAGGCGACCGCGTCGCAGGTATAGCCGAATGCCCGGATTGCCGCTTTCGCCGCAGATCGCGCACTCGACGTCGACCAGCTGCAGCGAATCGCGCGGGCTGGCGGCCGGGATGCGAAGATCGAACGCGATCGACAGCTGCGTGCCGGCCGGCATCGTCGCCACCCGTGCGACGAGATCGGCCTTGGCCACTGTTTCCCCCCGCTTCGGCCCCGCCGTGGCGAGCAATGCGCGGCCCGAACGCGCCGGCGCGGGCACCAACCGGACGCGCCCGTTGATCTGTTGCGCGAGCGCCCAGCGGCCCCCTTGGCCGATCCGCATGTCATGCTCGAAATCCTCGACGAAGCCGCCGCTCGAGGGGCCGGCGGCAAGCGCCAGGAGAGACAGCAGGACTCGCATCATGCCTGCTTCTGCGGCGTCCATTGTGCGTAGCGCCGCCCGATCGCGAACAGGATCGTGCCGGTGGCGAGCCCCGCGAGATGCAGCATCGCGCCATGCACCAGCTTGAGCGGTCCGCGCAGCCGCACCCCCGCCGCTCCCGCGAGCGCGACCAGTGCCGCACCGGTCAACCCCAAGGCGATGAGCGCCCACCACGCCGACCCCTGCACGCCGAGCCACCCACTGACCAGCCACAGTGGCAGCAGGCACAAGGGCGCGAGCCGTCGGCCTACCTTGTGCAGCACCAGCGCCGGCGCATACCAGCCGGTCACGAAGGGGTTCATCAGCGCGCGTCGGCGCCACAGCGCGGTGAGCCCGCGCACGGTGATCCGCACGCGGCGGCGAAACTGCTGCCGCCCGCCGCCGATGCTATGCTCCCAGACCCGCGCGTCATCGGCAAAGGCGATGCGATAGCCGGCCGCGACCGCCGCCGTGCTGATGTGGAAATCGTCGGTCACATCGGCCGGTACGATCGGGACCAGCGAGCGGCGGATGGCATACAGACCCCCGTCGGCAGAGATGCAGCCGAAAAGTCGGTCTTCCGCCCCGCGCAAGGCGGATTCATAGAGTCGAAACCACCGGTCAGCCCCCGAAAATCGCCCGCCTTTGCCCCGATCGCGGGGAATGATCGTCTCGACCCGTCCGGCGACCGCGCCGACCTCCGGATCGGCGAACGGCGCGAGAATGGCGGGGATCGTCGCCGCATCGAACAGTGGATCGGCATCCGTCATCACAATGATGTCGCCACAAGCCTTTGAAATAGCTATGTTAAGCGCAGCCGCCTTGCCGCCGCGCGGGCACCGCAGCACGCGCGCGCCCTGCGCCTCGGCGATCGCGGCGGTGTCATCGGTCGATCCATCGTCGGCCACGATCACTTCCGCCTCACCGCGCCATTCGGCAAGCGCCGCACCAACAGACGCGAGCTTATCGCCGATATTTGCGGCTTCGTTGTGCGCCCCGATGAGGATCGTAATGGACGGTAAGGCGCTGACTTGTGGTGTAAAACGCCGCGGCCGCGTCGCCGCCGCAGCGAGCATCAGCGCCGGATAGCCAGCGAAGATAGCTACCGGCAGCAGGAGAAGAGTCCAGGCGAGACACTGCATCGCGCCGCCTCTAGCGCGGGTCTCGTTAGGACAAGGCTAACATGGCGTCCCGTGCCTTCAGCCAAACGCCTGCGCCCCCCGCAATAACCGCCCCGGCGTCCGCCCAGTCCAGGCACCGCGTGAGAACGTCGGCACCCCCGACTTAACCGTAGCACGATACCCGCGGGGTTGCTGGAGCAGGCGTGTGCCGCCTGCCGGCAGATCCTGAACGATTTCCGGCGGCGCAAGCGCGAGTTCGTCAAGCGAGATTACATTTATGTCGGCGAGGTAGCCTGGCGCGAGCACGCCGCGATCGTACCAGCCGACATGCGCCGCGTTCTTTTGCGAATAGCCGTGGACGAGACGTTCGAGCGGGGTCGACAGCCCGGCCTTGTTGCCGCGCGACCATAAGGCGACCGTGGTGGTCGGGAAGCTGCCGTCGCAGATCGTCCCGCAATGCGCGCCGCCATCTGAGAGACCGTAAAGCACATGGTTGCCCGTCAACATGCCATGCACGTCGTCGAGGTTGCCGTGTGCATAGTTGATCAACGGCATGTATAGGAGCCGACGGCCGCCTTCTTCCATCAGCGTGTCGTAGACGAACGCTGCGGGATCGACCCCGGCGCGTCCTGCCTCCGCGCCAAGCGACTGGCTTTCGTGCGGTTCATAATCGACCGGGTCGGTCATCCGGAACATGCGGGTGAAGCCGCGCGTGATGATGGCGATGAAGCCCTCGCTTGCGTGGAAGGCGGCATGTTCTTCCAATATCGCGGCACGCACCGCCGGGTCAGCGAGCGCCTGCAACCGTGCGTCGATGCTGGCGCTCTCGGCGGCGATCCGGCGATAGGTGCGTGCGACGATGAATGGATTGGTGGTGGAGGCGAACGAGAGGATCGCTCCAATCGGGCGCGGTGCGACTTGCGCACTGACGGGCAGACCATCGGCGACCATCTGATCGATCTCTCGATAGATGCTCTTCCACCGATCGGGCGAGTCGTCGGTCTGCTGCACGGTGAACGACAGGCGGCGGCCGCTCGTCTCGGCGAGGCGGCGGATCAGCTGGAGTTCAGCGGTGGCGAACGCGTCGTCCGCCGTAAGATACGCGTCCGAGATCAGCTGGATCACACCCTTGCCGGTCTGCCGCAGCGCACCGACGATCCCCAGCAGTTCGGGATCTTCCGCGGTCAGCGTACCGATATTGAGGCCGTCACGGCTACGGTGGGCGTGCGTGCGCGATGTGGTGAAGCCGAGCGCGCCGGCCTCCATCGCTTCAGCGGTCAGCCGCGCCATCCGCTCGATCTCGCCCGTCGAGGGACGTTCAAGGTGATCGCCGCCGCGGTCACCCATAACATAGGCGCGGAGCGCGGCGTGGGGGAGGTGGGCGCCGAGATCGATTGCATATTCGCGCTGGCTGAGCGCGTCGAGATAGTCGGGGAAGCTCTCCCAATCCCATGTCAGCCCTTCGGCAAGCGCAGTGCCGGGGATGTCTTCGACGCCTTCGAGCAACTGGATCAGCCAATCGTGCTTGTCAGCGCGCGCGGGCGCGAACCCCACGCCGCAATTGCCCATTGCGGCCGAAGTGACGCCGTTGATCGAGGAGGGGGCGAGGACTTGATCCCACGAAACTTGACCATCGTAGTGCGTATGGATGTCGACGAAGCCTGGTGTGACGATGCAACCTTCGGCGTCGATCGTCTCGCGGGCGGGGCCGGAGGCGTCTCCGACCGCGACGATCTTGCCGTCGCGCACAGCCAGGTCACCGCGGAAGCTGGGGGCGCCGGTGCCGTCGACGATGGTGCCGTTCTTGACGAGCAGGTCGTACATGGTGGCTCTCCTAAGCTTATGTTTTGAATGTGTTTATTGGTCGCCGGCGACCGCTGCGACGGCGCGCAAGCGATCGACGATGACGGTGGTGTCCGGATGCGGGCCGGCGTCGAACATCGCGGCGGCGACGACGTGGCGGAGCGGGCCGTCATGCTCGACCGGGACGGCGACCCCGAGGATGCCGGCGTTGACGTGGCCGTGATCGAGCCCGATCGCGTCGCGCTGGGCAGTCGCGACTTCCGCGCGCCACGTCGTGTAATCGGGGACGATCGCCCAGGGCACTGCTTCGAAGCCGCGCTCCAGCGTCGCTTCGTCGAAATCGCCGCGGGCCGCGACCAGGCGCCCCATTGCGCCGAGCAGCATCGGCAGGCGGCGACCGATGGTGAAGGCGACGCGCATCGTCGCCGAGCTGTCGGCGACGTGAAGCAACTCGACCTCGTCGCCGACGCGGCGCCATAAGCCGATCGTGGCGTGCAGTTCCTGCGCGGCGGCGGCCATCGCGTTGGCGGCGCGCATCGCGGGATCGTCGCGCTCAGTGAGCGGCGCGGCGAGATCGGTGAGGCCGCTGGCGAGCGTGTAGCGTTTGGTTCGGCGGTCGAAGGCAACGAGTCCTTCGTGTTCGAGCGTGCGCAGGATGGCGTGCGCGGTGGAGGCGTTGATCGATTCCTCGCGGACGATGTCGGACAGGCGCAGCGCCTCGCGGTGGCGGCCGATGCAGCGCAGGATCGCGAGCGCGGTGATCACGGCGCCGACTGGCTTGACCAGGTCCGCGCGTTCGTCCCGGGCAAAGTCTAGGGACATGGTATGCCCGCTGGGGTTGGTGCCTCGACTGCGCTCGACACGAAGGGGGAAAGTGCGTGGGGCGGGGAGAGGTTGATTCATCGTGGCAAACCAAGAATGCGCGCCGCATCGGTCGGGCTAGCCAGCGGCCGCCCGGCGTCTGCCGCCAACGCCACCACTTCGGCAATCAACTCGAGGTTGCCCGGCTTGCGCTGGCCACCGAAGTCTTCCAGCCCGACGCGGACGTGACCGCCGCGCGCGATCGCGAGGCTCGCCAGGCCGGTCTCGATCACGCAATCGCCAATCGCCGCGACCGCCCAAGGCAACGACGATCCTTCGAGCAGCTCAAGATAGGCATCGAGCGCCTTTTCGGTCGGTGGCAAGCCGAAGGTTACGTCGCTGCGCTTGCCATCGAGGAAATTGTATCGCCCGCCGAAATAGAGCTTCACGAAAGCGCCGGCAGGCAGCTTCCCCGCCTTCTCATAGGCGAGCGTGGTGCGCAGCCAGCCGGGCTCGTAGATCGCGATCGCTGGGCCGAGCTTTTCCTCGTGGTGCAGGTCGGCGAGCCAGGCGATGTCGCGGTATGACGTGGCGTAGACGATCGAGGCACCCGGCAGGCCGTTCGCGCCATGCGTGCCGAGGTTGACCGAGCCCGGATCGAACGCGCCCATCCGCACGCCTGCCACTGCGAGCCCGCGATAGTGGCCGAAGCGGGCCTCAACATCCGGCCCGGTCGCCACCGTACCCCACAAGATCGCGTCGGGCCGCGCGGCGAGCACGGGCGCATAGCCTTCCATGTAGCGCACCACCGCCGCGCCGCCGGTCATGTCCATCCGCTCGATGTGCGTGTGGACGATCGCCGCACCCGCCTCCATTGCGGCAAGGGCTCCGGCGGTGATCTCCTCCGGCGAGACCGGCACGTTGGGATTCCGCGCCTTGGGCGTCGCGCCGTTGAGTGCGGCTTCGATAATCAGGGGTTCCACGCTGGTTAGGCCGCTACCGCCTCGCGGATGGGGCGAGCGACGGGGGCCGGTTGCCGCCCGCGGATCAGTTTGCCGGGCAGCAAGTCTGTCGCCTCGTCGTTGGCGTAGATCACCTGGCCGGACTTGATCGTCGCGACATAGCCCTTGGCCTTCTGCATCAGGCGGCGCGCGCCGGTCGGCAGATCATAGACCATGTACGGCTTGCCGAGTTCGAGCGCGTCGAAATCGATCACGTTGACGTCGGCGAGATAGCCGGGCGCGATCAACCCGCGATCCTCGAGGCCGACGGCGAGCGCGGTGTCGCGGGTCTGTTGCTTCACGGTGTCCGCAAGGTCGAGCAGCGGGCCGCGTGTGCGATCGCGGCACCAGTGTGTGAGCATGAAGGTGGGCAGGCTGACGTCGCAGATCGCGCCGACGTGCGCGCCGCCGTCCGACAGGCCGGATAGCGTATTGGGATTGGTGATCATCGCGTGGACGTTGTCGAGATTGCCTTCGACGTAATTGTGCATCGGGAAGAACAGGAAGGCGCGGCCTTCGTCCTCCAGCAGCGCATCATAGACGAGCTCGTCGGGGTGGAGGCCGAGCCGCTCGCCCTCGGCGGCGAGGCTGGTCGAAGGATCGGGCTCGTAATCGACGCGGTCGGTGATGCGGAACATCTTGTGCTGCGCGCCGGCGACCGAGTTGACGAAGGGGTGATCCTTCATCGGCATCTCGGCGATCAGCCGCGCGCGATAGTCTGGGTCACGCATCCGGGCGACCTTCTCGGCGAGCGGTAGATCGGCGATCTCGCGATAGCTCGGCCGGCTGATGAAGGGATGGACAGAACCCTGCAGCCCGAGCATCAGCCCGACCGGACGGCCGGCGATCTGCGCCTTGAGCGGATAGCCCTCGGCGACCGAGGCATCGAGTCGCTCGGTCAGCTGGCGCCACTGGTTGGGGACGACGTCTGCCTGGACCATCGAGAAACTGAGCGGCTGGCCGGCAATCTTCGTCAGGTCGCGCACGAGGCTGAATTCCTCGTCCATGTCCTGAAAATCGGAGACCCACTGAATCACGCCCGATCCGGCGTCGGCAATGCCGCGGGCGATCGCCTCCATTTCCGCACGCGCGGCGCGGACGGTAGGGGTAAGATCGCCGTCAGCTGTGCGGTGGACCATCGTGCGCGTGGTGGAGAAGCCGAGTGCGCCGTCGCGGATCGCTTCGGCGGTCAGCCGGCGCATTTCTTCGTTTTCTTCCGGCGTGGCAGGATCGCGGTCGGCGCCGCGCTGGCCCATCACATAGACGCGTAGCGCGCCGTGCGGCACCTGGACAGCGACGTCGATGTCGTGCGGCAGCTGGTCGATGGCGTCCATGTACTCGCCGAAGCTCTCCCACTCCCACGACAGCCCTTCGTGCAGCGCGGCGCCGGGGATGTCCTCGACGCCTTCCATCAGGCGGATCAGCGTGTCGTGATCCTGCGGGCGGACGGGGGCGAAGCCGACCCCGCAATTGCCGACGACGACGGTCGTCGCGCCGAGCGTCGAGGACGGATCCATTCGCGAGGCCCACGTGATCTGGCCGTCGTAATGCGTATGGATGTCGACCCAGCCGGGGGTGACGAGTTTGCCGGTGGCGTCGATCTCGCGCCGGGCGGAGCCTTCGACAGCGCCGAGCGCGACGATCCGGTCCCCGTCGATCGCGACATCGCCGCGATAGGGCGCGGCGCCCGAGCCGTCGACGATCGTACCGTTACGAATGATCAGGTCGTGCATGACGCCCTCTCCCATGATTTATTTGGGGCGACGGTGACTTCGACGTGCGGGTGAGGCAAGGTTTATTCGCGTGGAAGAACAACATTCTCCATACAGAATACGAGAGAGGAATAGATATGCAGGCGACGGCAGCGATCGATCAGGTGAGCCGCGACGACAGCGACGTACTTTACGACCTGCTGCGCGAGCGGCGTTCGGTGCGCGGGTTCAAGCCCGATCCGGTGCCCGCGGCACTGCTTGAGCGCGTGCTCGACATGGCGCAGCTTGCGCCGTCGAACTGCAACGTCCAGCCGTGGACGGCGCACGTGGTTTCGGGCGGTGCGGCCGAGCGGATGCGGACCGTGCTGCACGATGCTGCGAAGAGCGGCACCAAGATGACGCCGGACTTTCCTCTGACCGGCGCATACCCGGGCCATTATCGCGGGCGGCAGATCGACGCCGCGAAATCGCTGTTCGCGGCGACGAACGTGGCGCGCGAGGATGTGGCGGCGCGGACCGAGTCGTTCCTGCGCAACTTCCTCTTCTTCGATGCGCCGCACGCGATGTTCCTCTTCATCCCGGCGTGGGCGGGGATGCGCGAGGCGGCGGATTGCGGGATGTATGCGCAGTCGTTCATGCTGGCGCTGACCGCCAATGGTCTCGCCTCGTGTGCGCAAGGCGCGCTGAGCCATCATGCCGAGATCGTGCATCGCGAGCTGGGGGTGGGGGACGATCAGAAGCTGCTGTTCGGCATCGCCTTTGGCTATGAGGACGCGGCGCACCCGGCGAACGCGGCGCGGACAGTGCGCGATCGGGATCATGTGCTGCACGACTAATTCGACACGACCGGGAGGGGAGGCTGGGCGCCCAACCAAGGTTGGTCCTCCAACCCTTCCCCCCAGCCCCACATGCGCGTATGGCGCGGGCCTCAAATGACCCCTGCAGCTCCCTTATTGCCGCCCGCCGACTGGCGGGATTTTCTCGCGCTCACCAAGCCGCGGGTGATGACACTCGTCGTGTACACCGCGCTGTGTGGCATGCTTGTGGCGCCAGTGTCGCTCCATCCCGTGCTCGGATTTACCGCAATCCTGTGTATCGCGGTTGCGGCCGGCGCGGCGGGTGCGCTGAACCAATGGTATGAGTCGGACATCGATGCGGTGATGAAGCGCACCGCGCAGCGTCCACTGCCAGCAGGGCGGATGGATCGGCAGGCGGCGCTGCACTTCGGCGTTGGGCTCGGGGTGTTTTCGGTCATCCTCATGGGGCTGGCGCTGAACATCGCGGCGGCGGCGATCCTCGCGATTTCGATCCTGTTCTACGTGCTGATCTATACCGTGTGGCTGAAGCGCCGCACGCCGCAGAACATCGTGATCGGTGGCGCGGCGGGTGCGTTTCCGCCGTTGATCGGCTGGGCCGCGGCGACGGGCCAATTGGCGCTATTGCCGGTGCTGCTGTTCCTGCTCGTCTTCTTGTGGACGCCGCCGCACTTCTGGGCGCTCGCGCTGTTCGTGAAGATCGATTACGCCAATGCCGGCGTGCCGATGCTGCCGGTAGTCGCCGGCGAGAAGGTGACGCGGCAACAGATCGGGCTCTACACGATCCCGATGGCATTCGTTGCGATTGCGCCTTGGCCGCTCGGGCTGGCTGGGCCAGTCTACGGCGCGGTGTCGATCCTTACGACGGGCTGGTTCGCGCTGCTGGCGCTACGCGTCGCGGTGCGCACGACCACCGATGGCGACAAAATGCTGCCGGAAAAGGCGCTATTCAAATATTCGATCCTATATCTGTTCGTGGTGTTCGGCGCGCTGGTCGTCGATCGATGGGTAGCATGATGAACAACGACCAAGACTTGATCCGGCAGCGTCAAAAAAGCCGTGCGCTCGTGATGGCGGCGCTGCTGGGCGCCTTCGTGATCCTGGTGTTCGCGATTTCGATCGTGAAGATCCAGCTGGGCATTGTGCACACGTGATCCGCGTCTTCTCGGGCAAGATGCGCACGGCGACGCTGGCCGTGCTCGGGATCTGCTTCATGACCGGCCTCGCGTTCGCCAGCGTGCCGCTCTATCGCCTGTTCTGCCAGGTCACCGGGCTGAACGGTACTACGCAGCGCGGGCTAGCGGCGCCGGGTGCGGTCGCGGGCGGGCAAGTGCAGGTCGATTTCGACGCCAATACCAACGCAAAGCTGCCGTGGCGCTTCGCCCCCGAACAGGCGAACCAGACGGTCGCGATCGGCGCGCGCTCGGTGGCTTTTTTCACCGCGACCAATAGCGCTGACAAGCCGATCACCGGCACCGCGACGTTCAACGTGACGCCGGCGCAGGCGGGGAAATATTTTACCAAGATCGAGTGTTTCTGCTTCACCCAGCAGACGCTGAAGCCCGGCGAGACGATGCGGATGCCGGTGATTTATTTCGTCGATCCCAAGATCCTCGACGACCCTGACGCACGCGACATCGACACGATCACGCTCAGCTATACGTTTTACCCGGTGGATTCCGGCAAAGCCTCAAGCTAAGCGGTCCCCGAACGCGTACCAACAGGGATAGCCAGATGGCCGGCGCCAAGAACCACCAATATCATATCCTTCCGCCCGATATCTGGCCGCTGGTCAGCTCCTTCTCGGCGCTGGCGATGGCCGCCGGCGGCATCATGTGGATGCACGGCGGGCATGTCGGCAAGCCTAACGGCGGCGGAATCCTGTTCTTCGCCGGGCTTTCCGCGGTGCTGCTGTGCATGTTCAGCTGGTGGCGCAACGTGATCAAGGAAGCTCATGCCGGCGATCATACGCCGGTGGTGCAGCTGCATTTCCGCTACGGCATGATCCTGTTCATCGCGTCCGAAGTGATGTTCTTCGTCGGCTGGTTCTGGGCGTTTTTCGATTTCGCGCTGTTCCCCGATGCGATCAGCTTCGTCGATGGTGCGGTTGAGCGGGCGACCGAAGGTGCGGCGCTGGTGGCGCAATGGCCGCCCAAGGGCCTCGAGGTGATCAATGCTTTCGAGCTGCCGCTGCTCAACACGCTGATCCTGCTGTGCTCGGGGACGACGGTGACATGGGCGCACCATTCGCTGATCCACAATCAGCGTGGCGGCGAAAAGCGCGGGCTATGGGGCTTGATCGGCGTGGGTGACCGCGACGGCGTGCTCAAGGGGCTGTGGCTGACGGTCGCGCTCGGCGCGGTGTTTACGGCGATCCAAGCGTATGAGTATGCGCACGCGCCGTTCCCGTTCAAGGGCAACAACTATGGCGCGTCGTTCTTCATGGCGACCGGCTTCCATGGCTTTCACGTGCTGGTCGGCACGATCTTCCTGATCGTCTGCCTCGTGCGCGCCTACAAGGGCGACTTTACGCCCAAGCAGCACTTCGGCTTCGAGGCGGCGGCCTGGTATTGGCACTTCGTCGACGTGGTGTGGCTGTTCCTGTTCGTCACCGTCTATGTCTGGGGCGGCTGGGGCGCGCCGATCCACGGGGGCTGATCCGAGTGACTGACACCCGTGGCTGACGAGCAGGGCGCGGCTTTAGGCGAGCCGCCCCCGCTCGCCTGCGGGTTGAAGGGGCTCTGCCCGCGCTGCGGCGCACCAACGCTGTTCGCGAGCTGGATTCGCTACGCCGAGCGGTGCAGCGCGTGCGGCCTCGATTTCTCCTCGTTCAACGTGGGTGACGGGCCGGCGGCGTTCCTAACGCTGATCCTGGGCACGATCATCGTGATCGGGGCCATCGCGCTGGAGCTTACGCTGTCGCCGCCCTTGTGGCTGCACATGCTGATCTGGACGCCGGTGTCGTTCGTCGGCGTCGTGGCGAGTCTTCGGATCGCGAAGGGCTGGCTGCTCGCGCTAGAGTATCGCAACCAAGCCGAAGAAGGGCGTCCGCGCCAGTGAGGCGGGTCCCGATTCTACCCACGATCGTGGCGGGCCTGGCGATCGCGGCGATGATCGCGCTTGGCCTTTGGCAGCTGCTGATCCGGCTGCCGGAGAAGGAAGCGCAGCTCGCCCAGCTCGCTGCCAACCCGTCTCGGCCGCCGATTGCCTTTCCGCGCGCGCCCGACGACAGCCTGCTGTTCCGCCGCAGCTTCGCAGAGTGCCGGCAGGTCGAGACGATCACGCGCGCTGGAGCGGGGGGTGCCGGATACCGACTAATCGCGGTGTGCCGTACCTCGGCCGGAGCGCCGCCAGTGCAAGTGCAGCTCGGCACCACGCCCGACCCGGCAAAGCAGGCGGCATGGACCGGGGGGCTGGTGAGCGGCTGGATCAGCCATGCGCCCGACGCGACGCCGCTCGGCGCGCGTTTCTTCACCCGCATACCCCGGCAAATGCTGCTGGTTGCAGATCGCTCGCCAGAAGGGCTAGCGCCGAACAGGCGACCGGACATCGGGCTCGTGCCGAACAACCACCTCGCCTACGCTGGCCAATGGTTCTTCTTCGCCGCCGTTGCCGCGGTAATCTACATGTTGGCGCTGCGTCGCCGAGTTCGGCCGCAAGGATCGGGGCGCGCCGCTCGCGGGTAATGCGCATTAGGGTCGGCGAAAGGATGCCGCCATGCCGTTTCAAATTTCCGGACTGCCCTATGCGACGTTTGCCGGTCTGTTCGCGCTCGACGAGGAAGCGCTCACCGCCCGCCACGCACGGCTGATGATCGACCAGCCGGGCGCGCCGTGCCGTGTCAGCCTGATCGATGCGAAGCCGGGTGAGCGCTTGCTGCTGATCAACCACGTCCATCAACCTGCAGCGACGCCTTATCGGGCGAGCCACGCGATCTTCGTGCGGGAGCAGGCAATCGAGGCGCGACCGGCACCGGGAGAGATCCCACCGGCGCTCGCCATGCGCCTCCTGTCGCTGCGGGCCTTCGACGCTAAAGGAAACATTCTCGATGCCGGCGTGGTCGAAGGCGCTGACGCAGCATCAACCATCGACGCGCTGTTGAATCTGCCGGGGGCGGCGTACCTCCACGCGCATTATGCGCGCTTTGGCTGCTACGCCGCGCGCGTGGACCGCATTGCTTGAACTGATCGCCCCGGATCACAAGGGGCGTGAGAACAGGGTCGCGGCGCTGCCCGCTGACGGATCGAAAACTGCTTCATGTTGTTAATGCATGGTTGTCGGCGTTAGGAGGGGGAGCGACCCCGCCAGTACGGTACAGGGCATCTGGATTCTAATTGATGGAAGAAGCTGCTCAGCTGCCGTTCGGCAATCACGGTCTCGATCGTATATTGCACGGCGGGCTGCCCGCACATCGCCTATATCTTCTGGAAGGCGCGCCCGGATCGGGGAAGACCACGCTCGGGCTGCAGTTCCTGCGCGAGAGCGTCCGGCGTGGCGAGAAAGCGCTCTACATCACGTTATCGGAAACGCGCGAAGAGCTGGCCGTCGTGGCGGCCTCGCACGGCTGGAGCATCGACGACTTCGATGTGTTCGAGCTCAACGCCGCCGAAGAAGTGCTGAGCGAAGGCCGACAGCAGTCAATTCTGTATCCCTGGGAGATGGAACTCAGCGAGACGATCCGACTGATCGAAGCCGAAGTTGAGCGTGTGCAGCCACGCCGGGTCGTGTTCGATAGCCTGTCCGAATTACGCCTGCTGGCGCAGGATTCGTTGCGCTACCGGCGGCAAGTGCTGGCGATGAAGCAGTTCTTCGCGGGGCGGAAAACGACTGTGCTGCTGGTGGACGATCTTACAGCCTCTAAGGAAGGTTCGGACACGCAGTTGCACAGCCTGTGTCACGGCGTCATCACGCTGGAGCGCTTGACGCTCGACTTCGGCGCTGCGCGCCGGCGCCTGCAGGTTCAGAAGCTGCGCGGCATCGACTTCGTTGCTGGCTTCCACGATTTCAACATCCGCAAGGGCGGTCTCGACATTTATCCGCGCCTGGTCGCGTCCGACCATCACGCCCCCTTCATTGGAGATCCGGTGGCGAGTGGTGTGGTCGAGATCGACCGTTTGCTCGGTGGTGGGCCGCTGCGCGGAACTTGCACGTTGGTCACGGGTCCTGCGGGAACGGGCAAGACCACCATCACATTGCAGTATCTTCACGCAGCCTGCGAGCGCGGCGAGCCATCCGTCATCTATGAATTCGACGAACGGATCGGCACGCTGCTGGCCAGGGCTGCTGCCTTCAACCTCGACCTCCAGAAGCACATCGACTCCGGCTGCCTCGTCGTCGAGCAGGTCGATCCGGCTGAACTGTCGCCGGGAGAGTTCACGCAGCGAGTGCGCGATCAGGTGGAAAGTCGCGGCGCGCGGATGATCGTGATCGACAGCCTCAACGGCTATCTCGCCGCGATGCCGCAGGAGCAGCAACTGATCCTGCAGCTCCACGAGCTCTTGTCGTACCTTAACCAGCAGGGAGTCGTGACCTTCATCGTCAACCCGCAGCAGGGCCTGTTGGGAACGATGCCGACCAATCTCAACATCTCCTACATCGCCGATGCGGTATTGCTGCTGCGCTTCTTCGAGGCGGAGGGCCGGATCCGCAAGGCGATCTCCGTGCTGAAAAACCGCGCTGGGCCGCATGAGGATGCGATTCGGGAATTCCGCATTGATGCAGAAGGCCTGCGCGTCGGCGAGCCGCTGGTGGCCTTCCGCGGCGTCCTGACCGGTACGCCTGAATATACCGGCGATCGGGCGCCGTTGATGGAAGACCGGTTCGTTGCCGAATAAGGACGCCGCCGAAGGCCGGAAGGTGCTCGTCGCCGCGCCCTACGGCCGGGACGCCGAGTCGGTCGTACGCCTGCTTCGCGAGCAGCATTATGATGCGCACGATTGCGCGGGGCTGGAAGCAGTTGCGGCGGCATTGGACGACGAGGTCGGCGTTGTCATGCTGACCGAAGAGGCGCTTGGCGCAGGGATCGATACGCTGCGGGCTCGGCTGGCGGCGCAGCCGAGTTGGTCGGACGTGCCGTTCATCCTGCTCGCCGCTCGCCAGCGTGGCGAGCGCAGCTCGTCGGATGCGTTGCGCGCAAAATTGCTCGATCTTACCGGCAACACGATCGTGCTCGAGCGGCCGCTCGGATTGGCATCACTGATCAGCGCTACCGCATCGGCGATGCGGGCACGACAGCGCCAGTTCGAAACGCGCGATCGTATGGTGGAGCTGGAGCGGAGTCGCGCCGCGCTGGCCGCGAGCGAAGCGGAACTGCGCGTTGTTGCGGATACCTTGCCGATGATCATCGGCTTCGTCGGTCGCGACGGTCGCTATCGCTTTGCCAACCGTGCCTATGAGGACTGGTTCTATCTTACGCCCAGCCAAGTTGTAGGGCGGCATGTGCGCGACGTGCTAGGTGAAGATGCCTTTGCCGTCCGAGAGGCCGAGATCACGCGCGCGCTTGCGGGAGAGCCGGTGCATATCGAACGCGCCATGCCCCACCGAGACGGCCGCCGGCGGGATGCCGAGATTCGGTATCTGCCGCGTCGCGCAGCGGACGGCACGGTCGATGGCTTTCATGTGTTCGCGATGGACATCACCGATCGCAAGAAGATCGAGGAGGAGCTTGCCCGGCGCGTGGCCGAGCGGACCGCGGAGCTTAAGGCCGAGATGGAGATCCGCTCGTCCGCCGAAGCGGCGCTTCGCCAGAGCCAGAAGATGGAGGCCGTCGGGCAGTTGACGGGCGGCATCGCGCACGACTTCAACAACATGTTGACCGGCGTGATCGGCGCGATGGACATCATGAAGCGGCGGTTGGCGAGTGGGCGGACCGACGATCTCGAACGCTTCATGGATGCAGCCGCCGTTTCGGCGCAGCGCGCCGCCGCGCTGACCGGACGGCTGCTCGCCTTCTCGCGGCGCCAGTCGCTCGATGCGAAGCCGGTCGACGTGAATGCGCTCGCGCTCGGGCTGGAGGATCTGCTGCAGCAATCGGTGCGCGAAAACATTGCGCTGCGGGTTGTGCCGAGCGACGGGCTGCCGCTCGCCGTCGCGGATACGAACCAGCTCGAGAATGCGCTGCTGAACCTGGTCATCAACGCGCGCGATGCGATGCCGAACGGCGGCCAGCTTACGATCGAGACCAGAGTCGCCGACCTGAGCGAGGACTATTCGGCCGTGCAGTCAGACGTGGCGCCGGGGCGATACGTCATCCTCGCGGTGTCAGACACCGGGGTCGGCATGCCGCCGGAGATGATCGAGAAGGTTTTCGAGCCATTCTTCTCCACCAAGCCGACCGGGCAGGGCACCGGGCTTGGCCTGTCGATGGTCTATGGATTCGCGCGCCAGTCAGGTGGGCACGTGCGGATCCATAGTGACGTCGGTGTCGGTACTTCAGTGAAGATCTACCTGCCGGTCGCCAACGGGGATGCGGCTGTGGCTGATCCCGCCGCCGAGGCGATCACGCATGAAGGTGGTGGCGAGACGGTGCTCCTGGTGGAGGACGATCCCTCGGTTCGTCTGCTGGTGCGTGAGGTGCTGGAGGAACTGCAGTACAAGACGCTCGAGGCGGGTGACGCGGACGCAGCGCTGCCGATCATCCGCTCGGGGCGGCGCATCGACCTGCTGGTGTCCGACGTGGGACTGCCGGGCATGAACGGCCGCCAGCTTGCGGAGATTGCGCGTGAGCATCGGCCCGAGCTGCCGGTGCTGTTCGTCACCGGCTATGCGGAGAATGCGGCGATCCGGGCGGACTTCCTGGGGACGCGCATGGGGATGATCACCAAGCCGTTCGCAATCGAAGCGCTGTCTGCCAAGATCGCGGAGATGATGGCGGCCTGACGCGCCCCGCGACGTTACGATCGCTCCGTACGCCCTACCACAAAGGTTCAGCGTGAGGTGCGATAGTCGCCAAAGCCCTTGTCGCGCGAATCGAGCGCCTTGGTGACGCTTTCGCGCACCTCGGCGAAGGTCGCCCGGCTCGTCTCAGTCGTCATCGCGAGCGCCTGGATCTCGGTGCCGGCGCGAATCGCGGCGCGCAGCCCCATGATCTCCATGCCGCGGTGGACCGAACGTTTGTTCATCGCCTGCACGTCGGTCGGCACGCGAGCCACGCGCGTCGCCATGGCCACGACCGCGGCGTCGAGTTCGTCAGCCGGGTAAGCGCGATTGGCGAAGCCGAGCCGAACGGCTTCGAGCCCGTCGATGGCGTCGCCGGTCAGCATCATCTCCATGGCCGCACGCATCCCGCACAGCCACGGGTGGAACTGATTGTCCGGCGGGCTCATCGTGCGCACCGGAGGGTAGCCGATCTGGGCATCCTCTGCGACGTAGACGAGGTCGCACGCCGTCGCGAGTTCCGATCCGCCGGCGAGGCACCAGCCGTGAACCTGTGCGATCACCGGCTTGGCGAGATCCCAGATGCGGAACGCGCCGTCGACCACGTGGCGGGGCCAATGCCCTGCGCCGGGTGCGGTGTGATAGGGGTAGGGCGCGCCCGTGCCGCCGCCGAGATCGTAACCGGCTGAGAAGCACGTGCCGGCGCCGCGCAGGATCGTGACGCGCAGGTCGCGATCACGGTCTGCTTCCTCGAGCAACGTGAACAGCCGCGCGCGCAACGCGTTCGATAGTGCGTTGCGCTTCGCGGGGCGGTTGAGCGTCAGCCGCTGCACGCCCTCGGCCGGCCGATCGACCAGCACCAAATCCTCATCCACCATCTTGTCTCTCCTTTCCACAACGCTTGCAGGAGTGCGAAGTTCGGTCAATACTGACACGCGTGATCAACTCACGGAGTGGCTATCTTTCGGCAAGTCATGGACGCGGCGGCGCTGCGTGAGGGTGCGGTCGAGGCGGTGGATATTGCCGGCTGGGCGATCGTGGTCGCGCGAGTCGATTTCGTCCCACGTGCGGCGATCAACCGCTGCACGCACGCAGCCGCAGCGTTTCTGCCGGGCGGACGCATTCGGCGCAGCGTGCTGATGTGCCCGGCGCATGGCGCGCGTTTCGATATACGCGACGGGCGGTGCATTGGCGGTCTCTACAAGCCGCTGCGGACCTTCGCCTGCCGCGAGGTGGATGGCTGGATCGAGATCGACGTGCCGGACGAGGCACCTGGATCGGACGAACGGCCGGTGACACGATAGGGGAGAGTGCAATGGAACTGGCAGGCAAGGTCGCACTAGTGACGGGCGCTGCGGCGGGGCTGGGCGCGGCGGCTGCGCGACGGCTGGCGGCGGAGGGTGCTGCGGTTGTCGTCACCGACGTCGATGAAGCGACTGGGCGGGCCGTCGCCGAGTCGCTGGATGGGTTGTTCGTGCCGCACGACGTGGCCGATGAAGCCGCTTGGGCGCGTGCGATCGAAGAGACCGAAGCGCGCCATGGGCGGCTCGACATTCTCGTGAACAATGCTGGCATCACGCTGATGGGCTCGATCGAGGAAATGAGCCTCGAAGGGTTTCGCCGGACGATCGACATCGACCTGATCGGCACGTTCCTGGGGTGCAAGGCAGCGCTACCGCTGATGAAGCGCGGCGGGGGTGGGTCGATCATCAACATCGCCTCGATTTCCGGGCTTCAGGCATCGGCGAACCTTGTGGCGTACAATGCCGCCAAGGCGGGCGTGACGCTGATGAGTAAATCGATCGCGATGCATTGTGCCACCACGCGCACCGGCATCCGCGTCAACACCATCCACCCAGGCGTGATCCGCACCGCGATGCTCGACAAAGTGATGGCGCAGGTGCCCGATCCCGACGCGTTGATGGCCGGCTTCGTCGCGGTCCATCCGATCGGTCATATCGGTGAGCCGGACGATATTGCCGAGATGGTGTTCTATCTCGCGTCCGATCGATCGAAGTTCGTTACGGGCGCCGCGATGGTCGTCGACGGTGGTGCTACGATCTGATTGCAAGCGTCTTCGTCAGAAGGTATAACGCGAACTATATTTATGTAGGAGAGCCGGCATGACCGCCATGCACAACGCCGATATCGCCCGAGTCATGCGTCACAGCGTGCAGCACGCGCGGGACAATACGTTCGAGCAGGTCGACGATGTTCTGAAGGTGCCGGCGAAAAATTACACCGACGATGGACGGTTCAAACTGGAAGTCGATCGCATCTTCCGTCGGCTGCCGCTGATGCTGGCGCCGTCGTGCGAGCTGCCCGAACCGGGCGATTTCAAGACGATGGAGGTCGCCGGCATTCCCGTCCTGCTGGCGCGCGGGCAGGACGGGGTGGTGCGCTCGTTCATCAACAGCTGTACCCACCGCGGCACGAACGTCGCCACCGAGCCAACTGGCAATGCCAAGAAGTTCGTGTGTCCGTATCACGGCTGGTCGTTCGGTCAGGAGGGCGAACTGCTTGCGATCGCCTCAAACGCCGATTTCGGGCGAGTCGACAAATCCTGCCTCAACCTGACGCCGTTGCCGGTTGCGGAGCGGGCCGGGCTGATCTTCGGCAGCGTCGATCCCAAGCTGAAGCTCGACATCGACGATTTCCTGTGCGGCTATGATTCGCTGCTCGAGCTGTTCAACTTCAAGGACTGGTATTTCTTCGACAGCCGGATGCTGCGGGGGCCGAACTGGAAGATCGCCTATGACGGCTACCTCGATTTCTACCATCTGCCGGTGCTGCATAAGAACACGCTCAACGCGAACGGCACGTTCGGCAATCGCGCGCATTACCATGCGTGGGGGCCGCACCAGCGGATGGTGGCGCCCGACCGTGCGGCGCGCGAGCTGAGCGCGATGCCCGAGGGCGAATGGCCAGATAATCTGGTGCTTAACGGCGTCTGGACGATCTTCCCGTGCATCTCGATCGCGAGCTTCGACGGCGGCGGACGCGGGGTGATGATCTCGCAGCTGCTGCCGGGCGACAAGGTTGGTGAGTCGTGGACGCGGCAGATGTATTTAATGGAGAAGAAGCCGACGGCGGAGCAGATCGAGGCCGCGCACGGGCAGTTCGCGTTCCTGAAGGTCGTCGTCGAGGACGAGGATTACGCCACCGGCCTGCGCCAGCAGCGCGCGCTGGATCATGGCACGCTGGAATATGTGCTATTCGGCCGCAACGAGGGCGGGGCGCAGGCTTTCCACACATGGACCGACCGGATCATCGCGGCGGATGACGACGAGTTGGTCGCGATGTTCGCACCCGCGCAGACGCAAGCGCAGGCGGCGGAATGATGGACGCGGCCGCGGTCGCGAACCTGCGGGCGCTGATGGGATACGAGGCGGCGCGCACGGCGCCGCCGCGTGACTTTCCGCGGCTGCCCGACGTGCCCGGCGGCCGCTACACCGACCCGCGTTTCCATGCGCTGGAACGCGAGCATGTCTGGCGCAAGAGCTGGCTGCTGGCCGCGCACATGGACGAGGTGCCGCAGCACGGCTGCTTCAAATTATGGGAGACTGCCGGTCAGCCGGTCGTGATCGTCCACGCAAGATCGGGCGAAATCAACGCCTTCTACAATACGTGCAGCCACCGTGGCGCGCCGGTGGTGACGCAGGAAAGTGGCCGGCGGGCGCGGATGACCTGCAAGTATCACGGCTGGGTTTATGACGACGAGGGCAAGCTCGTCTCGATCCGCGACGCCGAGGATTTCGACGGGCTCGACTTCTCGTGCCGGTCGCTGCGGCAGGTGCGGTGCGAGCGGTTCGGCAAGCTGATCTTCGTGACCTTCGATCCGGCGGCGCCGGCGCTTACGGATTGGCTGGGGCCGTTTGCCGAGGAATGGGCCGAATTCCAGTTCGATAACACGCGGCTGGTCGACCAGTACATCTGGGATCTCGACTGCAACTGGAAGATCGCGATGGAGGCGAACATGGAGGTGTACCATGTGCCCAACATCCATCCGACGACGGTGGCATTGGGGCTGGATCATCGCCGCAACGTCAACACGCTTTACCCGCATGGGCACGGCCGGATGGTCGCGCCGGGATGGGAAAACAAGGAAGGCGAGAATTATCGCGCGGCCAAGGTCGGGCAGTTCGAACGCCCTGAAATCAATACGGTAGGCGAGATCGGGCGGACCTGTACGCAGAGCTACAACCTGTTTCCCAACTGGGTTTCGCCGCTTGGGCCGACCGGATATTTCATCCTCAACTTCTGGCCGAACGGACCGACGAAATCGAAGCTGGAAGTGCGATGGTTCGGGCCCGATTGGGGCGAGGGACCGCGGCCGGCGTTCTGGGATGCGACCATTTCCTACCTCAACAGCGTGCTGGAGGAGGATACCGAGTTCGGCACCTGGATCCAGAAAAGCCAGGAAAGCTATGGGTTTACGGGTGTGCCGCTGAGCTATCAGGAAGCGCGCATCTACCATTGGCATCAAGCCGCCGACGCGCTGATCGGCGCCGAGAACATTCCGCCCGAGCTGCGGGTGGTGCCGGTGATCGGCGACGAATGGATCGCGCCGAACGATCCGCGGCTGGGTGAGATGGCGCTGCAGGAGGCGGCGGAATAGCGGGGGATTAGCAGGGGTTTTTGGGGGCAAACCCTATCCGACCGAGACGGTGTTGAAACGGTTGCGACACTCGAAAACCGGCGCTGGCGGGGAATCTCGTACGGTCAGAACACCGCGTTGATCAAACCGCCGTCGATGATGATGCTCTGACCTGTCACGAAGCTCGCATAGCGGCCGCACAGCATCGCGCAGAAGGCGCCGACGTCGGCCGGATCGCCGAACCGACCGGCGGGAATCCCGATCGTGTCGATGAAGTGGCGCTTCTCTTCCTCGAAGCTCGTGCCGCGCTTGGCGGCGCGTGCTTCCAGCATGTCGCGTGAGCCGGGGGTGTCGAACATGCCGGGCAGGACGCTGTTGATCGTGACATTGTCGCGGATCAGCCGCTTCGACACGGCGACTTGCCAATTGGCGAGTGCGGCGCGGGCGGGGCCGGAGAGGAGGCGCATCTCGTGCGGGTTCTTCGCGGCGCCAGTGCCGATGTTGACGATCCGCCCGAACTTGCGCTCGGCCATGCCATCAAGCACCAGCCGGGCGAGCTCGATCGGGCCGACGAGCGTCGCTTCGAGCGTTTCCATCCACTCCGCCGCCTCGACATCGCGATAGCCAGTAGTGGCGCGCGGCGGCGAGCAAGTGACGATCAGGATATCGGGCGCGGGGCAGGCGGCTAGGAGCGCGGCGCGGCCTTCCGCAGTGCCGTGATCGGCGACGACCGGCACCACCGACACACCGCTTTCGCCTGCGATCTCCTGCGCGGTTGCGTGGAGCCGGTCGGCGCCGCGCGCGGAGATCACGAGTGAGACGCCTTCGCGGGCCAGGGCGCGGGCGGCTTCCTTGCCCATGCCGGCGCTCGCCCCGGCGAGCAGCGCGGTCTTGCCGGATAGTCCGAGGTCCATGTTCGTCCCTTAGCCGTTGCTGTCGAGGAAGCGCCGTGTCGCGGTGAGGACGGCGCGGGCGCGGTCTACCGGATCGGGATGGCCATCGCGTAATGCTTTCGATCGCAGTTCGATGCTGAGTGGAAGGCCCGGCGACAGCGCGGTGTACAGGTCGCGCAGCGGGAGGACGCCCTCGCCGACGTGCAGGCGGTGATCGACGGCTTCCTCGATGATTGCGGCGCGATCCTCGGTGTCGAAGGCCAGCAGCCCGGCGTCGCAGAATTGCGCATAGGGGAGCCAAGCGCGGGGCAGCGCGGCGACGTCGGCGGGCGTGCCGCCGCTGCGCGCGAGGTGCAGCGGATCGATCAGGATCGCGGCGGCGGGGTGATCGACCGCGCGCAGGATCGCGCTGGCCTGCGCGATCGTCTTCACTTCGGTGAACAAGGCGAATTCGAGCGCGATGCGG
Source organism: Sphingomonas radiodurans (assembly GCF_020866845.1). Lineage (NCBI taxonomy): Bacteria > Pseudomonadati > Pseudomonadota > Alphaproteobacteria > Sphingomonadales > Sphingomonadaceae > Sphingomonas > Sphingomonas radiodurans. The sequence continues at coordinate 1,398,071 of NZ_CP086594.1, read as the reverse complement.
ATGTCTCCCGCCGCGTGCTCGCATAGCAGCCGCAGTTTGGCGGCCGTGGCGGCATCGTCGGGATCGGAGCTGACCACCAGGACATTGGCAGCGCCGAGCGTGCGGCCGATATCGACGACGCGGCGGTGGTGATCGTCGGGTGCGCCGGGCATCAGCCAGACGACTTCGACATCGAGCGCAGGCAGACCTTCGCCTGACAGGATCGCCTGCATTTCACGCGTGACCGCATCGGTCCACGTATCGCGATCGATCCAGACGCCGGTTGCGTCGTAACCGGCGGTGGCGGCGGCGCGGGCAGTGACCTGCGGCGAATGATCGGGGAGCACCCCGGCAGCGAGGGAAAGCATCGGCCCATTATGCAGCGCGTGATAAAGTTGTCGACCTCGAAAGCGATCACAGGCATTAGGGCGCCAAGGAGAGGGCATCGATGGAGCGAATCAACCGTCGTTGGGTGATCGCCGATCGGCCGGTGGGCCGTGACGTGACCGAAGCGGATTTCCGGCTAGAGCAAGGCGCGGCGCGCGCGCCGGGCGAGGGCGAAGTGCTGGTGCAGGTCGATCTGCTCGCGTTCGAGCCCGCGATGAAGGGCTGGATGGAGAATATCGGCGGCTATGTCGCGCGCACCGAGCTGGGTGACATGATGCGCGGCAGCGGGGTCGGCACGGTGATCGAGAGCGCCGCGCCGCGGCTGCCGGTGGGCACGAAGGTGCTCGGGCCGTTCGGATGGCAGGAATTTGCGACGCTGCCGGCCGAGTCGGTGCAGGCGCTGGATGGCGATATCCCGCCGTCGGCGCATCTCGGTGTGCTCGGCGTCGTGGGGCTGACGGCCTATTGTGGCTTGAAGCATGTCGCGCAGCCGTTTGCGGGCGACACGATGGTCGTGACGGGCGCTGCGGGCGGCGTCGGCGCGGTGGTGGTGCAATTGGCGAAGATTGCGGGCTGCCGGGTGATCGGGATCGCTGGCGGCGCGGAGAAGACGCGGCTGCTGATCGACGAACTGGGGGCGGATGCCGCGATCGATTATCGCAGCGCCGACCTTGGCGCGGAGCTGAAGCGGCTCGCGCCGGACGGCATCGACGTGGTGTGGGACAATGTCGGCGGCACGATCCTCAACACGATCCTGGCGCATCTGGCGTTGAACGCGCGCGTCGCGATCTGCGGCGGCATTTCGCGATCGAAGACGGGCGGGATGCCGGTGGGGCCGGAGAATTACTTCAACCTGGTGTTCAAGCGCGCGACGATGCGCGGCTTCATCCTGAACGATTACGAGGCCGATTTCCCGGTCGCGCGCGCGCGGCTGTCGCGCTGGCTGGCGGATGGGCGACTCGTGGCGCGCGAGGACGTGCAGCAGGGGTTCGAAAATGCGCCGCGTACGCTGATGCGGCTGTTTTCGGGCGCGAACGTCGGCAAGCAATTGCTGCGGCTGGGCGGCGACGCGTGACGGTCTACATGCAATCGACGCTGGAACTGCGCGCGAGCGATCGTGATGCCTTCCATGCGACGATGAAGGAATTGGTGGCGGTGGTGGAGGCCGAGGGCTGGCATCTCGTCACCGCGTTCGAGCAGATCACCGGGCGGCTGCACACTGCGATCGACATCTGGCGACTGCCCGATCTCGACGCCTATGCGCGCGGGCTGGCGGCGTTGCGCGGCCATGCCGGGTTCCCAGCGATGGCGCGGGTGCTCGCCGATGCGATCGAGCGCGAGACGGTCGTGCTCGGCATGCGCGCGGCGTGGGTGCCCGATGGGCGGTAGAATTTGCCTGGACACGCACGCGAGCGTGCGGTGCCGGAAAAGCGCAGCGCGTTTCCAAACGAACTGTTAGCCCTTTTCAAGTTTGCAGATTGTGTTAGTTTCTCTCATGGAGAGGGGCCGGAGATAGCCATGAACGTGCAGGTCAAGACTTTTCGATCCGATCGCCATCCTGCGGAAACGTATGAGGAGATCCTCGAGCGTGACACGCGCCCGATCCCCGAGCATCTGCGCGAAGGCCCGGTGCCCGACATCGGGACCGACCCGATCGCGGTGGATCGTTACATCGATCCCGCCTTTGCGCGGCTCGAGGAAAAGTATCTCTGGCCACGCATCTGGCAGATGGCGTGCCGCGAGGAAGAGATCCCCAACGCCGGCGATACGACGGTGTACGAGATCGCCGGCCGTTCGCTGCTGGTGACTCGGCAGGAAGACGGATCGATCCGCGCGTTCCACAATTCGTGCCTGCATCGTGGCCGCAAGCTGGCGACGCTGGGCGGGTGCAAGAACGAGTTCCGCTGCCCCTATCACGGCATCGCGTGGAACACCGACGGCAGCTTCAAGGACAATCCGATCGCCTGGGATTTCCCGCAGTGGGAAGGGAAGGACGTGTCGCTGCCCGAGGCGCAGGTGGGCACCTGGGCGGGCTTCGTGTTCATCAACATGGACCGCGATGCGGCGCCGCTCGACGAAGTGCTCGGCCCGATCAAGGAGCATTTCGCGCGCTACGCCAACGAGGAGCGGTACATCCATTTCCACGTGCAAAAGGTGGTGCCGTGCAACTGGAAGACCGCGGCCGAGGCGTTCATGGAAAGCCACCACGCGATCACCACGCACCCGCAATTGCTGCCGTACCTCGCCGACGTGAACAGCCAGTATGACGTGCTGTCGGATTATGTGACGCGGCAATTTTCGGCGCAGATGGTGCCGAGCCCGTACAACCAGCGCGATTACAGCGAGGACGAGATCGTCCAGGCGCTGCTGGGCGTCGGATCGCGCTCGGCGGCGGGCGCTGGCGCGTCGGCGGACGAGATGCGCGTGCCCGATGGCGAGACCGCGCGGACGTTCATGGCCGAAGTGACGCGCAAGACGCTGTCGGCGGAAGACGGCTACGATTATGCCGCGGCGTCGGATGCCGAGATGGTCGACGCGCTGCTCTACAACGTCTTCCCGCACATGAGCTTCTGGGCCGGATTTATGCCTAACCTGACGTATCGCTGGCGGCCTAACGGGCACGATCACACGACATCGATCATGGACATCTACATGATGAAGCGCGTGCCCAAGGGGAAGCCGCGGCCCAAGCCATCGCCGGTGTTCGAGATCGGCGTCGACGAAAGCATGGTCGAACTGGCACCAAAGAGCGGCATGTCGGCCGGGCTCGCGGCGGTGTTCGAACAGGACATGAGCAACCTGCCGCACGTGCAGACGGGCATGGAAGCATCCGAGATCGGCGTGCTGCACTTTGGCCGCTATGCCGAGATGCGCATCCGCAAGATGCACCACATGCTCGACAAGATCATCGCCGAGGGCATGGAAAAGGCCGCAGCCAAGGCGGGCTGAGCGTTTCGATTACTGGATGAGAGACGGCGGCGCCACTGAGCGCCGCCGCTGGGAGAGGTGCGCGTGGGAGAGGGTGGTATGACGACGCTATCCTTGCGCGCGGGGCCGTGGCGCCAATCGCCTCGCATCACGACTGCGGGTCGCTGAGTGGCCACTGTCACTGCACCTCCCGCGACCGCTGCCCCCGCGAGCGTTCCTGCCGGCGGCTTCTATCGCTGGTATGTCGTCGGGTTCCTTACGCTCGCCTCGACGGTGTCGATCATCGATCGCCAGATCCTGGCGCTGATGATCGGGCCGGTGAAGCGCGATCTGCAGGTGAGCGATACGATGATGGGGCTGCTCGGCGGCCTTGCCTTCACGCTCTTCTACACTGCGCTGACGCTGCCGATGGCGTGGCTGGCGGATCGCACCAATCGGCGGCGGATCATCGGGCTGGGGATCTTCTTCTGGAGCCTGGCGACGATGGCGTGCGGGATGGCGGGGCGGTTTTCGCATCTGTTCATCGCGCGCGCGACGGTGGGGATCGGCGAGGCGGCGCTGGCGCCGGCGGCGATATCGATGCTGTCGGACTATTTCGATCGCCACCGCCTGCCGCTGGCGATCGCGATCTTCGGGGCGGCGCCGTTCATTGGGGTGGGGCTGGCCAATCTGCTGGGCGGGATGGTGATCGCGAAACTGGAGGCGATGCCGGAGATCGTGCTGCCGCTGTTCGGGACGATGCGATCGTGGCAGGCGATGTTCGTGATCGTCGGCGCGCCGGGGGTGCTGCTCGCGATCGTGACGCTGACGGTGCGCGAGCCGAAGCGGATCGGGCGGATGGCGCAGGAGGCGGCCGCCGCGAAGGGCATGACGCTGCGCGAGGCGGCGACGTTCTTCGCGGGGCGGCGGCGGTTCCTGACGTATCATTTCATCGGCTTCACCGCGCTCGCGATGCAGGGCTGGGCGATCTTCTATTGGGTGATCGAATTCTTCCTGCGCGACCATGATGCCGAGCGGGCCACGGTAGGCTTCACCTTCGGGCTGATCGCGCTGGTGATCGGTACCGCGGGCGGGGTGTTCGCGGGGCAGCTTTCGGCGCGGATGATGCAGGCCGGGCGGCCTGATGCGACGTTGCGGCTGGTGCTGGCGTCGTCGATCGCGCTGATCCCGGTCGGCGTCGCGGCGTTCCTGGTGCCGAGTTACGCGCTGGCGATGGCGCTCGTCGGCGTCGCGATCTTCTTCATGGGCTGGCCCAATGGGCTGGGCACCGCGGCGCTGCAGTTCATCGTGCCCAACGAGCTGCGCGGGCAAGTGATGGCGCTGTATTACGTCGTCGTGAATTTCCTCAGCTACACGCTGGGGCCGCTGCTGGGTGGGCTGATCAGCGATCAGGTGTTCGGCGGGCAATCGCTGGGCAGCACGCTCGCGCTGATGGCGGCGGTGAATTACCCGGTCGCCGCCTTCTGCATCTGGCGCTGCCTTGCCCATTTCCGCACCGCGCTGACCGCCGCCGAAGCGTGGCAGGCCGATTAGGACAGGAGAGACGATGTCGCTTGCCGCCGCCGACCGCGCCCGCACGATGCCGGAAGCGATGGCCGTCACCGATGGCACGCTGACGCTGAGCTGGGCGGCGCTCGACCCGATCGTGAACCGCGCGACCAATGCGCTGCTGGCGGAGGCACTGGGCGATCCGCCGCGGGCGGCGGTGTTCGCGCATAACTCGACCGAGAGCGCACTGGCGTATCTGGCGATGCTGCACGCGGGCGTATCGGGCGTGCCGGCGAACTTTCACCTGACCGCGGACGAGCTGGCGTACATCCTGGGGGATAGCGGGGCGCGGCTGGTGTTCGTCGGGCCGGAAACGGCGGTGACGGGTGTCGCCGCGGCGCGACAGGTGGGGATCGAGCGCGTCGTCGGGTGGCGGTGCGCGGATGTCGATGGGGTGACGCCGTGGGACGACTGGCTCGCCGGCGCGAGCGAGGACGAGCCGCCGACCGACATGCGGCCGCTGCCGTACATGCATTATACGTCGGGGACGACCGGGCGGCCGAAGGGCACCGAGACGCCGCCCAACATGTTTCCGCGCGAGTCGGACGTGGCGGGGCTGTTCCGCGCGCTGGGCGAGCAAGTCGCCGCGGGGGCGCCGGGGCCGATCCTGCTGGTCGGGCCGAACTATCATACCGGGCCGCTCGGCTCGGTGCGGCAGCTGGGTGGCGGGCGGCCGCTCGTCGTGATGCCCAAGTTCGATGCCGAGCAGATCCTGGTCAACATCGACCGCCACCGTGTCGCGACATCGGTGATGGTGCCGACGCATTTCCAGCGGCTGCTCGCGCTGCCCGAAGAGGTGCGGCGCAGATACGACGTCAGCAGCCTGCGGCTCGTGTCGCATACCGGCGCGGCGTGCCCGATCGATGCCAAGCATGCGATGATCGCCTGGTGGGGCCCGGTGCTGCTGGAAGCCTATGGCGCGACCGAGGCGGGATCGACCAACATGATCACCTCGGAGGAATGGCTGCGCAAGCCGGGATCGGTGGGCAAGGCGATGCCGCCGTTCGAGATGGTGGTGGTGGGCGAGGACGGCGCGCGGCTGGGGCCGAACGAGGTGGGCCAGCTGTATTTCCGCGACCCGAGCGGGCGCGGGATCGTCTATCACAACGATCCCGCCAAGACCGCGGCGGCGCATATCGAGCCGGGCGTCTTCACGCTGGGCGAGATCGGTTATGTCGATGACGAAGGCTATGTCTTCATCACCGATCGATCGTCCGACATGATCGTGTCGGGTGGGGTGAACATCTATCCGGCCGAGATCGAGCAGGCACTGATCGCGCATCCGGACGTGGAGGATGTCGCCGTCGTCGGCGTGCCTAGCGCGGACATGGGCGAGGAAGTGAAGGCGCTCGTCGTGCCGCGGCCGGGCGCCAGCGTCACCAGCGCCGACCTCGCCGCCTACGCGCGCGCGACGCTCGCCGGATACAAGCGCCCGCGCAGCATCGACCTGGTCGAGACGGTCGGCCGCAATGCGATGGGCAAGGTGAACAAGCGCGAATTGCGCAAGCCGTTCTGGCCGTCCGACCGAACGATTGGCGGGTAAGCAACATAAAGGAGAGGGATATGGGCAAGCTGGAAGGAAAGCGCGCAGTCGTGCTGGGGGCGGCTGGCAAGGACAATATGGGGCAAGTGATCGCCCGGCGGCTGGTGGCGGAAGGCGCGCACGTGCTGGTCGCGGGGCGCAAGCCGGAGCATCTCGAGGCGTTCGTCGCGGCCAATCCGGGCAAGGGCTTTATGGCGCTGGCCGACATCACCAAGGAAGCCGACAATGATGCGCTCGCAAAGTCGGCGACCGAGCAGATGGGCGGGGTGGACATCGCCATCAACGCATCGGGCTGGGGGCTGCTGAAGCCGTTCCTCGAGACGACCGAGGAGGAATTGCAACAGATCAGCGATCTCCAGTTCAAGGGGCCGTTCCTGTTCTTCCAGTCGATGATCGAAGCGATGAGCGCCAGCGGTTCTGGGGGCGGCTCGCTGATCCAGATCTCGTCGGCGACCGCGACGATCATGCTCAACGACCATGCGGCCTACATGGGGACCAAGGCGGGCACCGATCACGTCATCCGCTGCATCGCCAACGAGTTCGGCGAGCGCGGCATCCGTGCCAATTCGATTTCGCCGGGGCTGACCGAGACGCCGATGACCGCGGCGAACGGCAAGACGCCGGGGCTGTGGGAAGCGTTCGTGCCGAGTTATCCGCTGGGGCGCGTCGGCACGTCGGACGATATCGCCGCAGCGGCGGTGTGGCTGTCGTCGGACGAATGCTTCATGACCGGGCAGAACCTGCAAGTGAACGGCGGGCTGACGTTGCGGCGCAACCCGTGGAAGCACGAGATCCAAAGCGCGGTGATGACGGCGATGCAGGCGCAGGCGGCGGAATGAGCGCACCCGCACCCGCGGACAGCCTCGCCGGCCTGGGGCCGGTGATGCAGCTGTCGTTCTGCCCGGCCGATTACGATGCGGCGCTGGCCTATTGGCTGTCGGTGGGCGCGGGGCCGTTCTTCGAGAACCATCACGTCCAGCTGGAGGATGTGAAGTTTCGCGGGGAGCCGAGCGCGATCGATTTCTCGATGGCGCTCGGATACCTCGGCGACATCCAGATCGAGCTGATCCGCCAGCACAATGACGCGCCCTCGATGTATACCGAGTGGCGTGCCGAGGGGCGCGAGGGCGTTCAGCATATGTGCGTGCTGGTCGACGATATCGAAGAGGCGCGGCGGCGCGTGGCGGCGCAGGGCGGCATCGTGGTGCAGGAAGGCATCCTGCCGGGCGGGATGGGCGCGGTGATCTACGTCGATACCGGCGGCGGGCCGGGGACGATCATGGAATATCTGCAGATCGGCGAGCCGGGACATCAGGGCTTTGCGATGATGCGCGCGGCACATCGCGACTGGGACGGCAGCGATCCGATCAGGGGGCGAGGATGAGCGACACCAAGGCGGCCGGACCAACGGCAGACCAGAAACGCATCGACTGCGTGCTGATCGCGGGCGGGCGGTTCCACGATATCGATTTTGCGCGGCTCGAACTGCTCAAGCTGCTCGCCGAGGACGATCGCATCCGCACGCGCGTATTCGAGGATTTCGAGCAGGTCGACGCGATTCGCGGTTGCGACTTCCTCGTGAGCTATACCTGCGACGTCACGCCGAGCCTGAAGGCGCAGGAAGCGATCCGGGCGTGGGTGGCGGGCGGCGGGCGCTATTATGCGCTGCACGGGACTAATTCGATCCTGCGCTTTCTGGAAAATGGGCTGGTCGATGCGCCCGACTGGGCACCGCATTTCATGGAGACGCTGGGATCGGCCTTTTCCTCGCACCCGCCGATCGAGCCATTCCGCGTCGAGGTGGCCGATGGCTCGCATCCGCTGTCGGCGGGGATCGAGCCGTTCGAGACGACCGACGAGCTGTATCTGAGCCGGCCGCGCGCCGAACTGCACGTGCTGCTCGATACCGAATTCGGCGGCGAGACGCCGGGCTTCGTCGACGCGCACTGGGAGAAGGCGCGGTATCCGATCGTCTATCTGCGCCCGCTGGGTGACGGCGCGGTGCTCTACAACACGTTGGGGCATTGCCGCGGGCATTACGACATCCAGCCGCTGATGGATTTCTGGCCGACGGTCGACCGCTGCTCGTGGGAACTCGACGTCTATTACGAGCTGCTTCGCCGTGGGCTCGCCTGGGCGAAGTACCCCGCCATCACTAAAATGAAGGGAGAATAAGCATGGATCTGGGGCTCAAGGGCAAGAAGGTGATCCTGTCGGGCGGCAGCCGCGGGCTGGGGCGCGCGGCGCTGGAAATCTTTGCGGACGAGGGCGCGGATGTCGCGTTCTTCTCGCGCGATGCGGGGCAGGTGGCCGAGGCGAAGGCGTCGCTGGAGACGCGCGGTGGCAAGGTGATCGCCGACAGCCTCGACATGGCCGGCGGCGGCTATCTCGACTGGTTGAAGAAGGCGGCGGACGAACTGGGCGGGGTGGATATCTTCATCCATAACGTCAGCTCGTCGGGCGCGGGCGGGACGGGCGATTGGGACATGACGTTCCAATATGACGTCAAGGGCGCGGTGGATGGTTGTGCGACGCTACAGCCGTATCTCGAGGCGTCGGAGGCAGGATCGGTGATCCTGATGTCGAGCACCGCGGCGGTCGAGACGTTTATCCAGCCGGCGGCGTTCAACGCGCTGAAGGCGGCGCTGGTTACGTACGGCAAGCAGCTGAGCCAGGCGTGGGGGCCAAAGGGCATCCGCGTGAACATGGTCTCGCCGGGGCCGATCTTTTTCCCGGGCGGCAATTGGTCAAAGATTCAGGCGGGGATGCCCGACTTCTACAAGGGTACCGAGGCGCAGATGGCGATGGGCCGCTTCGGCACCGCGGAGGAAGTGGCGAAGACGGTGGTGTTCCTGGCGAGCCCGGCGTCTTCGTACACGACGGGGACGAATGTTATTATTGATGGGGGGTATACGAAGCGGGTGCAGTTCTGAGGTGATCCTCCCCGCTAAATCCTCCCCAAGCTTTGCTTGGGGAGGGGGACCATCCGCGTAGCGGATGGTGGAGGGGCTGGCTTGGTAGGACGGTTGCGCCAAGCCAGCCCCTCCACCGCTCGCCTGCGGCGAGCGGTCCCCCTCCCCGAGCTTTGCTCAGGGAGGATTTAGAAGGGGAGGATTTAGAAAAGTCAGCGCGGCGCTACGTGGACTACCAGTCCGTCCAGCGCCTGCTTCAGCTTCACCTGGCACGCCAGCCGCGAGGCGGGGTCGCGCAGGTCGACCAGGTCGAGCAATTGCTCCTCCATCGAATTGGGTGGGCCGACGCGGTCGACCCAGGCGGGATCGACGATCACGTGACACGTCGCGCAGGCGCACGCGCCGCCGCATTCGGCGAGGATGCCGGGCACGCCGGCGCGCACCCCGGCTTCCATCAGCGTATAGCCCTCGCGGCTGAAGACGCGCTCGCGGGTGCCGTCCGGCTGGACGAACTCGATATCGATCATGGAGTTAGGTCGGCTCCGCTACCTTGATCAGCAACTTGCCGACATTATCCCCGCGGAACAAGCGCATGAGCGTTTCGGGGGCGTTCTCGAGCCCGTCGACCACTTCGTCGCGCTGCTTGATCCGCCCCTCGGCGAGCCAGGCGCGCAGACGTTCGCGGCCGAGATCGTGGTCGCTGGTGAAATCGGACAAGAGGAAGCCCTCCATCCGCGCGCTTTTGAAGACGATGTTGAAGTAATTGCCCGGGCCGGGCGGCGTGCCTTGTTGCTGGTAGCGCGCGATGCCGCCGCAGATCACGACGCGTGCCTTGTGCGCGATGCGGGCCATCAGATCGTCGAGCATGTCGCCGCCGACATTGTCCCACAAGACGTCGATGCCGCGCGGGGCGAGCTCGCGGATGCGGGGCTTCACCTTTTCGGTCTTGTAGTCGATCGCGTGGTCGAAGCCGAGTTCTTGCGTGAGCCAGCGGCACTTCGTCTCGCCGCCGGCGATGCCGATCACGCGGCAGCCGGCGATCTTGCCGAGCTGGCCGACGATCGACCCGACCGCGCCCGCCGCGCCGTTGACGACGAGCGTGTCGCCGGCGCGCGGCTCGCCGATCCGCGTGAGACCGAAATAGGCGGTGAGCCCGCTCGATCCGAGCAGCCCGAGGTTGAGCCGCGGCGCATCGGGCTCGGGCGGGACGACGCGCTTGCCGGTGGCGGAGACGATCATCTCCTCCGCCCAGCCGAGCGAGCCCTGGATGAGATCGCCGGGCGCAAAGCCGGGGGCGGCGCTTTCGATCACCTGGCCGATTCCGCCGGCGGGCATGATGTCGCCAATCTCGGTCGGCGCGGCATAGCCGCCGGCGTTTTCCATCCAGCCCTTCTGCGCCGGATCGCACGACAGCATCAGCACGCGCACGCGCAATTCACCTTCGGCGAGCGGCGCATCGAGCGGTCGATCGTCGCGCGTATAATCGTCGGCGCGCAGCTCACGGCCGGTCGGCCGGGCGGCAATTCTCCACTGCATGGGGGCTCCGAAAAAAGTTGATGCGTTGTGCAAAATGTTGTGTACCAAGCCCCATGGCGACGCAAGCATCGATCGCGATTCCGTCCGTGAAGGACGAGACGGCGCAAGCGCTGGAGCTGCTGGGGATTGCCCGCGGCCGGTATGATCTCGTTCCGCTCGACGGGGTACGTAAGGTAGTGGCGAAGCGGCTGACCGAGGCGGCGCGCGATATTCCGCATTTCCCGCTGGTGGTGCATCTGGCGGCGCAACCGTTGCTCGATGCGCGCGCGGCGTATGACCCGCAAGAGGCGGGCAAGGTTTCGGTCAACGACCTGCTGATCGCGGCGGTGGCGCGCGCGCTGGTCGCGGTGCCCGAGGTAAATGCGAGCTTCACCGAGCACGGGCTGGTGCGGCATCATCACGCCGATGTCGCGGTGGCGGTGGCGATCCCCGGCGGGCTGATCACGCCGATCGTGCGCGAGGCCGAAACGAAGAGCGTGCGGCAGATCGCGATCGAGGTGCGTGACCTGGCCGATCGGGCGAAGCGCAAGCGGCTGAAGCCCGACGAATATAATGGCGGCAGTTTCTGCGTCTCGAACCTTGGCATGTTCGGCGTGTCGAGCTTCGGATCGATCCTCAATCCGCCGCATGGCGCGATCCTGTCGGTGGGGGCGGTCGAGGAGCGCGTCGTCGCGATCGACGGTGCACCGGGCGTCGCCAAGATGATGACGGTGACGCTGACGTGCGACCATCGCGTGATCGACGGCGCGACCGGCGCACGCTGGCTGCAGGCGCTCGCCGCCGCAGTCGCCGATGCGAGCAGCCTTTCATGATGGACAGCCTATAATGGACATGACCCCGACCGACGCGGATCGCGCTTTCGAACAAGAGGTACGCGATTTCCTCGCGGAAAAGTTCACGCCTGCGCTGCGCGAAGCGTCGGCGAAACAGGCGGGCGTGTTCGCCGAAGGATCGGTGGCGCGCACGTGGCATCGCATCCTGCATGAAAAGGGCTGGATCGCGCCGACGTGGCCGAAGGAATATGGCGGCACCGGCTGGACCGCGATGCAGCGCTATATCTTCGAGCGCGAATGCGGGCTGGCGGGCACGCCGACGCTCCCGGGCATGGGGCTGGCGCTGTGCGGCCCGGTGATCATGGAATTCGGGACGCCCGAGCAGAAGGCGTTCTTCCTGCCCAAGATGCTCTCGGGCGAGCATTATTGGTGCCAGGGCTATTCGGAGCCGGGCTCGGGCTCGGACCTCGCCTCGCTCAAGACGCGCGCGATCCGCGACGGCGATCCCGGATCTGGGTCCGGGACAGGCGATTATGTCGTCAACGGCACGAAGATCTGGACGACGCACGCGCACGAGGCGAACTGGGTGTTCCTGCTGGTGCGCACCGCCAAGGACGGGCCGAAGCAGGCGGGGATCAGTTTCCTGCTGTGCCCGATGGATGCGCCGGGGCTAACCGTGACGCCGATCCGATCGATGTCGGGCGAGCATGAAGTGAACCAGGTGTTCCTCGACAATGTCCGCGTTCCGGTGGCGCATCGCGTGGGCGAGGAGAACCAGGGCTGGACGATCGCGAAATACCTGCTGACGTTCGAGCGTGGCGGCGGATCGGCGGCGGGGCGGCTGAATGCGCAGCTCGCCAAGCTGAAGACGATCGCGCGCGCGCAGCCGGGGGATGGCGGCGGCACGCTTTGGGACGATGCCGGGTTCCGCGAGCGGATCATGCGGCTCGAAACGGAGATCCTGGCGATCGACTGGACCGAGCGGCGGCAGATTGCCACGCGCGCCGCGGGCGAGGTGGGCAACAATACGCTCGCCTCGATCCTGAAGCTGACCGCCAGCGAGGCGACGCAGAAGCTGGCGCAACTCACTTCCGAGGCGCTTGGGCCCTATGCGGCGGCGGACCAGCGGCATGCGCTGGGCGTCGCGGCGAACGAGCCGACGATCGGGCCCGACTACGGGCTGACCGCGACGGCGCGCTACCTCAACACGCGCGCGGCGACGATCTTCGGCGGATCGAGCGAAGTGCAGCGCAACATCATCGCCAAGGGCCTGGGGCTTTGAGCGCGGCGGGAGAGACGACGATGGGACGGCCGGTGGCGGACAATCTGTTTCGGATGGAAGGCGACGAGGTGCGGCTTCTCGCCGGCCGCAAGCGCGCCGACGGGCGGCTGCGCTTCCCTTATCCGCATGGTGCCGATGCTGAGGATTACGATCTGGTCGAGCTGGCGACCGAGGGCAAATTGTGGTCGTACACGGTGCAGCGTTTCCGCCCGAAGACGCCGTTCAACGGCGATGGCGATGATCGCAACTTCAAGCCCTATGGCGTCGGCTATGTCGAGCTGCCGGGGCAGCTGATCGTCGAATCGCGGCTGGTGGCGGACGATCTCACCTCGCTGACGATCGGGGAGCCGATGCGGCTGACCACCGAGGCCTATCGCACCGACGATACGGGCGAACCCGTGATCACTTATGCTTTCACCCCCATTCGCGAAGGAGCAACGGCATGACGGACGTGCAGATCGTCGGGGCGGGGATCCACCCGTTCGGGCGCACCGACGGGCGCAGCGGGCTGGATCAGGGAGTCTTCGCGATCCGCGAGGCGCTGGCCGACGCCGGGCTCGACTGGGAAGACATGGAATTCGCTTATGGCGGATCGTCGGCAGCGGGCGCGGCGGATGCGGTGCTGCCGCGGCTGGGGCTGACGGGGATTCCGTTCATCAACGTCAACAATGGCTGCGCGACGGGCGGATCGGCGCTGCTGTCAGGCTATTCGGCGATCAAGTCGGGCGAGTTCGAGCTTGGCATCGTGGTCGGGTTCGACAAGCATCCGCGCGGCGCGTTCAACGCCGATCCCGAAGCGTCGGGCCTGCCGCGCTGGTATGGCGAGACGGGGATGATGCTGACGACGCAATTCTTCGCCAACAAGATCACGCGCTACATGGCGCTGCACGGCATCACCTCCGAAACGCTCGGGCGGGTCGCGGAAAAGGCGTTCGAGAACGGCACGCGCACGCCGCACGCGTGGCGCCGCTCGCCGGTCGATCTCGAGACGATCATGAACGCGCAGATGGTGTCCGACCCGCTGACCAAATACATGTTCTGCTCGCCGGCGGAGGGCGGCACCGCACTGATCCTCGCCTCCGAAAAGAAGGCGCGCGAGCTGGGCCTCAGCGGCCCGAAGGTGCGCGGCGCGGCGATCCGCACGCGGCCGCTGGGCAGCTTCGAGGTGTTCGCGCCGTCGCTCGAGATCGAGCGCGGCAAGTCGGCGGTCGAGCTGGCGTCGGCGGCGGCCTGGGCGATGGCGGGCGTTGGGCCGGAGGATGTCGATGTCGCGCAGCTGCAGGATACCGAGAGCGGCGCCGAGATCATGCACATGGCCGAGAACGGCTTCTGCAAGGACGGCGAGCAGGAAGCGATGATCGCCAATGGCGACACGCGGATCGGCGGGCGGCTGCCGGTGAACACCGACGGCGGATGCCTCGCGTGCGGCGAGCCGATCGGCGCATCGGGCCTGCGGCAGATCTACGAGAATACGCAGCAGCTGCGCGACCGCGCGGATGGCCGGCAAGTCGAGGGTGCGCGGATCGGATATAGCCAGGTTTATGGTGCGCCGGGGCTTTCGGGGTGCGTGGTGCTGGAGCGGTAACCTGCCCTCACCCTTCCCACCCGGCTGACGCCGGGCGGGCCCCTTCCCTCTCCCGCCGGGAAAGGGAGGGAGCGCCGAAGGCGCGGAAGGGTGAGGGCGATCAACTAAACTACCCTTGGGAGGGGAAATATGGCTGAGACGCAATCAGGGCCGGATCGCGAGACCCTGCTCGATATCTATCGGCGCGCGATGCTGATCCATCGCAGCGACGAGCGGTTTCGCGCGCTGCTGACACAGGGCAAGCTCGCGATCGTCTATTATCCGGTGCGCGGGCAGGAAGTCGTCTCGGCGGCGATGATGGCGGCGCTGAACCAGGACGATTATCTCGTCACCACGTATCGCGGCGTCGCTGACCAGCTCGCCAAGGGCATCCCATCGAAGCTGCTGTGGGCCGAATTCACCGGGCGCGTGACGGGGACGTGCAAGGGCAAGGGCGGCCCGATGCACATCACGCATCCCGAAACGGGCGTGATGGTGACGACCGGCGTGGTCGGATCGGGGCTGCCGATCGCCAACGGGCTCGGCATTGCCTCGCAGAACCGCGGCGACGGCAAGGTGACGGTGGTGTGCTTTGGTGACGGCGCATCGAACATCGGCGCGTTCCACGAAGCGATGAACATGGCGCAGCTCTACAAGCTGCCGGTGATCTTCCTGTGTTCGAACAACAAGTTCGGCGAGCATACCGCGTTTGCGGCGCATACCGACAGCGAGTCGATCGTCAGCCGTGCGGCCGGCTATGGCATGCGCGGCGTGCAGTGCGACGGCAATGACGCGGTCGACATGTACAATACCGCCAAGGCAGCGGTGGATCGCGCGCGCGCCGGCGAGGGGCCGACGCTGATCGAGGCGATGACGTTCCGGATGCTCGGGCATCTGTTCGGCGCGGACTTCAGCTACGTTCCCAAGGAAGTGGCGGAGCAGGGCGTGCGCGAGGATCCGATCCCGCGCTTCCGCCAGCATCTGCTCGACCTCCAGGTGAGCGAGAGCGAACTCGACGCGATTGTCGCCGGGATCGAGGCGGAGATCGACGAGGCGGTCGCCTTCGCGCTGGAGAGCCCGTTCCCTGAAGTGGACGAGCTCAGGATCGATGTCGTCAAGGAGGAGATCGCGGCATGAACGCGCCAGCAGAAGTGACGGAAGCTCCGGTGAAGGTTGCCAAGATCAACTTCATCCAGGGGCTGCACCAAGCGCTCGACGAGGCGATGGCGGCGGACGAGAATGTCATCGCGCTGGGCGAAGACATCGGGGACGCGCAGGGCGGCGGCATCTTCAAGGTTACCAAGGGGCTGACTGAGAAATACGGCACCAACCGCATCCGATCGACGCCGATTTCCGAACAGGCGATCATCGGCGCGGCGGTGGGCGCGGCAATCGTCGGCCTCAGGCCAGTGGCCGAGATCATGCTGATGAACTTCGTGACGGTGGCGATGGACCAGATCGTCAACCATGCCGCCAAGTTGCGCTTCATGTCCGGCGGGCAGACGCATGTGCCGCTGGTGATCCGCACCACGACCGGCGCTGGCGTCGGCTTTGGCGGGCAGCATTCGGACATGCTCGAGGCATGGTTCGCGCATGTGCCGGGGCTGAAGATCGTGATGGCGTCGAACCCGGCGGACGCGAAGGGGCTGCTGGCGTCGGCGATCGAGGATGACGATCCCGTCATCATGATCGAGAACATCAAGGCCTATGGCCAGATGGGGGCTGCGCCCGAGCCGGGGTACCGTGTGCCGCTCGGCAAGGCGGCGATCGCGCGCGAGGGATCCGACGTGACGATCATCGCCTATGGCCCGGCGGTGAACGATGCGCTGGCGGTGGCGGAGCGGCTGGCGGGCGATGGCGTGTCGGCCGAAGTGGTCGACCTGCGCACGATCGCGCCGTTCGACGAGGCGACGGTGTTCGCTTCGGTCGGCAAGACGAGGCGCGCGGTGGTCGTCCACGAGGCGGTGAAGGCCTATGGCACCGGCGCCGAGATCGCATCGCGGATCACCGAGGAATTGTGGGACACGCTGAAGGCGCCGGTCGCGCGGGTGGGTTCGACCTATTCGCCGGTGCCGTTTTCGCCGCCGCTCGAGAAGGCGTGGATCTACAGCCAGGATCAGATTGCCGCGGCGGTGCGCGGCACGATCGATCGCCGCGCGCGCGGCTGAAAGGGGCACAATGGCCGATATCTCGATACCCAAGCTCGGCATGAGCATGACCGAAGCGACGCTGGTGGAGTGGCTCGTCGAGGATGGCGGCCAAGTGACCGAGGGACAGGATTTGTACGCGGTCGAGACCGACAAGAGCGTGCAGGAGGTGCAATCGCCGGTGTCGGGCACGCTGACGATCATCGCCGAGCCGGGCGAGGTTTATGAAGTGGGGCATTTGATTGCGCGGGTGGAGTAGGGTTCGCTTCCTGCGTGAGGAGGGCCAGAGGGCTATCTCCAGGCGAGAGAAATGATTGGGACGGCAGGTCATCGATCCGTCATGCCGGGCTAGTCCCGGCATCCACCGTGCCGCGCCTCCAGCGGCGGCGGGGTTCTGGGACGGGTGGATGCCGGGACGAGCCCGGCATGACGGAGGAGGTGGGTCGAGCCGCCCGCCCGTCTCGCGATCGAAGGGAAGCGCCTACTCCGCCTTCTTCTTCCGTTTCTTCGGGGCTTCCTTCACCACTTCGGGTTCGCGCGGGCGCTGGGGTGGATCGGCGATCGGGCTGACGATCGCGGTGACGTCGCCGGTGTTCCGGATCGCCGTCAGATATTCCGCGGCTTCCTCGGCCAGCGTGCCGTGGACCACGCCGATCAGGAGAAGCAGCATGTTCTCGGCCAGCCGCGGGAGATATTCCTCGTCGGTCAGCCGGCCGAGGCACCAATCGTTGATCGTGGCATATTGCACGTTCGCCATCGAGTGACCGAAGTGATCGAGATCGATCCAGGGGTGGATATCGGCGCGGCGTTTCGCGAACCATTCGCCATTGCCGCGCAACGACATGTCCTGCAGCGTACCCCAGACGTCGCGCGGCGTGGTGGGCGCGAAATAGATTGCGCACACCGCCTTGGTATAGTTGCGGACGCGGAAGTTGCGGCGGTTGATCGCGATCGTGCGCGACAGCCACCCCTGCAGCGATTCGCGATCGGTGCCGGTGAGGACATAGGCCTGGAATTCGTCGAACGCCTCGCGGATGGCGAGCGCGATCAGGCGATCCTTGTTCTGAAAGGCGTTGTAGAGCGTGCGCTGCGCCACGCCTGCGTGCTGGCACAATTTGCGGATGCTGAACCCGTCGAGGCCGCCTTCCGCGATCATGTGCCGCGCTTCCTTCAGCAGGCGCCGGCGCCGCGCGAGGATCATCGGGCTGAAATAGAGCAGCGGCTTATCGGGATGCGGCGAGAGTTCTCCTGCGCCAAAGGATGTAGCCATAAACGTCCGAACCATGCGAGCCGCGGGAGCGGTATCAGGAAAATAGCGTGGCGCAGGTGACTGCGGAGCGCAACGGGGCACATTACAAACTTGCAAAAAGAGGAGCCCCGCATAAAAGTAGCGCGCGAGACATTTTTGGGGGCAGTCTTGAACTTTCAATTGACGGACGAGCAGAAGCTTCTGCGTGAGTCCCTCGTCGGGTTTTTGCAGAAGCGGTATGATTTCGATGCGCGGCGTGCGGCCGCGGCGAACGGTGGATGGCGGCCGGAGATTTGGGCCGGGTTCGCCGATGATTTAGGGCTGTTCGGCGCCGCACTGTCGGAAGCCGAGGGCGGCTTTGGTGGCGGCGCGGTCGAGACGATGCTGATCGCGGAGGAGCTCGGCCGCGCACTGGTGATGGAGCCGTATCTCGAAAGCGTAGTGGTGGCGAACGCGCTGCTGCGCGGCACCGACGCTGCTGACCTGCGCGAGGGGATCGTGGCGGGAACGGCGCTCGTGGTGCCGGCGCTGTACGAGACGGGCGGGCGGTTCGAGCCTAGCGTCGTCACTGTGCGCGCGAGCGGTGACGGGCCTGTGCTCGACGGCGAGAAATCGGTGGTCGCGGCGGCGCCGATCGCGACTCACTTGCTGGTATCGGCGCGCGAGGAGGCGGGCGTGTCGCTGTTCCTGGTCGATGCGAAGGCGGCGGGGGTGTCGCGGCGCGACTTCAGCCTGATCGACGGCAAGCCGGCGTCCGACGTTACGTTCGCCGCCGCGCCCGCGACGCGGATCGGCGAGCCCGGCACGGCGCTGCCGCGGATCGAGCGCGGGATCGACGAGGGGATTGCGGCGCTGTGCAGCGAGGCGGTCGGCGTGATCGATGCGATGCTGGCGCGGACGGTCGACTATACCAAGCAGCGCGAGCAATTCGGCGTCGCGATCGCGAGCTTCCAGGCGCTCCAGCACCGCATGGCGGACATGGCGACGCTGCTCGAACGCGCGCGATCGATGAGCGTGATGGCGACGCTGTCGCTCGGCCTGCCGGTGGGCGAGCGGCGCCGCGCGGTCTCTGCCGCCAAGGCATTCGTGGGGGATACGCTGAAGTCGGTCGGCGAGGCGGCGATCCAGTTGCACGGCGGCATCGGCACGACCGACGACATCGCGGTGTCGCACTATTTCAAACGCGCCACCGTGATGCAGAGCCAGTTCGGCACCGCGGCCTATCACCTCAAGCGCATGGGTGACGCTGACGCAATTTGACGACAGGAAACACGATAGGGAGAGGGACGATGCGGACAGTCGCAGTGGTCGGCGCGAGCGGCCGGCAGGGAGGCGCGCAGGTGCGCCACTTGGTCAAGGCGGGGTTCGCGGTGCGGGCGCTGTCGCGCAGCCCCGACCCTTTCTATGGCGAGGGCACGCCCGACAATGTCGAGGTGGTGCCGGCGGACCTATACGATCACGAGTCGCTCGTCAGCGCCTTTTCGGGTGCGGAAGCGGTGTTCCATACCCACCCGCTGCGCGCGCGTTCCGATCGTGCGCAGCTCGCGCATGCGGTGGGCACCGCGGCGAAGGAGGCGGGTGTCACGCGGGTGGTGTGGAATACGTCGAGCTGGATTCCCGACCAGCCCGGCGACGCCTTCACTTATGCCGGCAATACGGCGGGGCTGAATGCGCTGTTCCGCACCGGTGTGGGCGCGACGGTGTTCGGTTCGGTGCTGTTCATGGACAATCTGCTGACCAACTGGGCGCGGCCATTCATCGTCAACGAAGGGCGGTTCGTTTACGCGCACAAGGAGACGACCGAGGCGAACTGGATCAGCCTGGACGATGTCGCGCGGATCATGATCCATTCGCTCGACCGGCCCGACATGGAAGGCGCCTGGATCAATATCGGCGGGCCTGAGCGGCTGCGGCCGGCGCAGCTTGCGTCGGCGCTGAGCGAGGTTCTCGGGCGGGAGATCGTCTATGACGGGTGCAGCCCGGCGGAGTTCGGCCGCCACCTCGTCAACGCTTATGGCGACGCGATGGACAAGGAAGAGGGCGACGCGATGGCCGAGGGGATCGGTCAATTCTACGAATATAACGTCAACGCGCCGACGCGGCCGTTCGAGGTGGACGAGGCGGAAATGGCGCGGCGCATCCCGATCGAGCTGGAGACCTTTGCCGAGTGGGCGAAGCGGCAGGATTGGCGCAACAGCAATGCGCCGCGCCCGCCCGCCGGCTGAGCCGCAATGCTGACGCCGGACTATTGGTGGGTGACGCTGGTCAGCGGGCTGGCGCTCCTCACCTATTATTTCACGCTGCTGGTCGCCGGGATCGCGCGTGTGCGCTTCAAGGTGCCAGCGCCGTCGCACGATGGGCCGGAGGATTATATCCGCCGGGTGCGCGCGCACCAGAACACGCTGGAGCATCTGGTGCTGTTCCTGCCGGGCATGTGGCTGTTCGCGCTAACCGTCTCGCCATTATGGGCGGCGGCGATCGGGGCGATCTGGCCGCCGGCGCGGCTCGCTTATGCGATCGGATACCATCGCGCGGCGGAGAAGCGGCGGATCGGCATCTATGCCAGCATGCCGCCGATCTATATCTTCGTGCTGGGGACGATCATCGGATCGATCGTCCATCTGATACGACTTTAGGGGAGAGACTGCATGATCCTGTACGATTCGATCGGGCCGAATCCGCGCGTGGTGACGATGTTCGTGGCCGAGAAGGGGCTGACCATCGAGAAGCGGATGCTGGACATCGTGAAGGGCGAGAATCGCAGCGGCTCGTATCTCGACGTGCGCCGCGCGGGCACGACGCCGGCGCTGGTGCTCGACGACGGCAGCACGCTGTGCGAGACGATTGCGATCTGCGAATATCTCGACGAAGTGCACCCCGAGCCGGCGCTGATCGGCACGACGCCGAAGGAGCGCGCGGAAACGCGCATGTGGGTGCGGCGGATCGACCTGACCGTCACCGAGCCGATGACGACGGGCTTTCGCGCCGCGGAGGGCCGTCCGATGTTCGAGCCGCGGATGCGCGTGATCCGCGCCGACGCAGCGGACGACCTGAAGGCGCTCGCGAAGGACGGGCTCACGGCGATCGAGGCCGAAATGGGCGATCAGTGGATCGTCGGCGACCGCTTCACGCTGGCCGATATCGCGCTGTTCGCGTTCATCGAGTTCGGCGCGATGGTCGGGCAGCCAATGCCCGGTGACCTGCCAAAGCTGGCCGCATGGCGCGAGCGCGTCGCGGCACGGCCAAGCGCAACCGCGGGATGAGCGCAACCGGCCGGGGCGCGGCGGCGGAGGCGCGCACCGGCTGGTCGCAGCAGACGCGGCTGCGGGGCCGGTCACCGCAGACACGGCTGCGGCTGATCCGGGCGGCGGAGCGGTTGTTCGCGCATCACGACATCGATGGGGTGTCGCTGCGCCAGATCTGCGCCGCCGCCGGGCAGCGCAACACCAATGCGGTGCGCTATCACTTCGGTGACAAGGAGCGGCTGATCGAGGCGATCTTCGAGCACCGGCAAAGCGAGATGGAGCCGGTGCGCGCCGCGATGCTCGCGCGCGTGCCGCCGGAAGGGCCCGAGCCCGATCCACCCGAGACGATCGACGCGCTGCTCGCGATCGTCATTCGCCCGCCGCTGATGATCGCCGATCCCGAAGATCGGTACAATTACGTCAAGCTGCTCGCGTCGTATCTTAATCGGCACCGCGACAGCGGACTGCGCCATCCGCTCGACTATGCCCCGGCGCTGCTGCCGTCGCTGATCGCGGCGCACCAGCGGCTGTTCCGCGCCTGCGGGCTGCCGCGCGCGATCTTCGACCTGCGAATCCAGATGGTGGCGGGGCTCGCGCTGCAGGCGGTGATCCAGCGGCGGGCGCGGCTGGCGGCGGGGCTGGCGTGTCCGCCCGAGGACGTGGTGACCGACGAGGCGATGGTGATCGCGGGAGCAGCGATGAAGGCACCCGTGGCCAATCGGTAACACGCGCGCGAATTTTAAATTACCGCAGTCGATACATATTGCGACACGTTGCATAAAGTGCTTCTTCCCCAACCAAGGAGAGGGGAATGGCAACAGCCGCAACACTTCCGGATTTCTTCGAGCCGCATGTGCTCGAGGAGCCGTTCGACTGGTATCAGCAGGCGCTGGCGCGCGGGCCGATCACCAAGGCAGGCGGTGGCACCGTCCACCTCGTGCTCTCGCACAAACTCGTGTCGGACGCGGCCGGGCGGCACGCAGACTTCTCGAGTGATTTCGGCGGGATGATGCAAGGCGCGCGGGGTGGCGATGCCGAAATCAGCGCGATCGAGGCGGAGGGCTGGCCAGCCGTCAACACCATGCTGACCGCCGATCCGCCGGTCCACACCCGCTTCCGCAAGCTCGTCAATCTCGCCTTCTCGATGCCGCGCGTGAACGCGATGGAGGCGGAGATCCGCGAGATCGTCGATGGCTTGCTCGATCGGCTCGACGGGCGCGATGTGATCGAGCTGGTGCATGAGTTTGCGGTGCCGCTGCCCGTGATCGTGATCGCGCGGCAAATCGGCATGGTCGACGCCATCGATGATGTGAAACGCTGGTCCGACGGCTTTGCCGACCGGCTCGGCGGGATGGCCGATCGCGCGCGCGAGCTCGAGTGTGCGCGGCTAATCGTCGAGTTCCAGCAGGCGGTGAAGCGCCGGATCGATATGCGGCGCGACGGCCAGGGCCCGGATGATCTGCTCGGCGCGATCGTCAACGCGCGGATCGATGGCGAGCGGCCGCTCGACGACGCCGAGATCATGTCGGTGGTACAGCAATTGATGGTTGCCGGCAACGAAACGACCACCTCGACGCTTGCCGGCGGGCTGCTGCTGCTGATCCGAAATCCCGATCAACTTGCGAAGGTGCAGGCGAACCCTGCGCTGATCCCCAATATGGTCGAGGAGATGCTGCGGCTGCTGTCTCCGACCGCCGGGCTGTGGCGGGTCGCGGCGCACGATACCGAGCTTGGCGGCACGCCGATCGCGAAGGGGCAGATGTTGATGCTGCGCTTTGCCGCGGCGAACCGCGATCCGGACTATTTTCCCGAGCCCGACCGGTTCGATGTCGAGCGCAAGAATGCGCGAAGCCATCTCGCGTTCGGTCGCGGCATCCACATGTGCGTGGGCAACATGCTCTCGCGAAAGGAGCTGGCGGTGGCGTTCGAGCGGTTGCTCGCTCGCTACGACCGGTTCGAACTGCCCGAGGGACTCAACGATTTCCGCCACGCGCCCAACCGGCTGCTGCGCGGCCTGATCAAGCTCAACGTGACGATGCACGGCCGAACACCCGCCTGAGAAGCGGGGCGGCCGAAGCAAGACGCCCGAACGGGCGACCAAGGGAGGATGCGATGACGAACGGCATGATGTCGGCGCTGCGGCTGTCGACAAGCGGATTGATGCTGGCGGCGGCACTGTGTGCCGCGCCTGCGCTGGCGCAAGTGGCACCCGGCGAGACGGCGACCGAGCCGCAGGGATCGCCGACGGAAGCGGGCATCGCGGCGGGCGATCTGCAGCGTGGCACCGCCGAAGAGATCATCGTCACGGCGCGGCGCCGCAACGAGACATTGCTCAACGTGCCGGTGGCGATAACGGCGCTCGCCTCGGAGGATCTGCAGCGATATGCCGCCAACGACCTCAGCAAGATCGGGCAGCTGATCCCGCAAGTGCAGATCGTGCGATCGGGCGCGGGCACCGGCGGCAGCTTCACGATCCGCGGCATCGGATCGTCGGCGGGCGATGCGGGCATCGAGCAGACCGTGTCGGTCAACATCGACGGTATCCAGATCAGCCGCGGGCGCGCGGTGCTGCAATCCTTCTTCGATGTCGAGCAGGTGGAAGTGCTGAAGGGGCCGCAGGCGCTGTTCTTCGGCAAGAACAGCCCCGGCGGCGTGATCTCGGTGCGGACGGCGGGGCCGACCTCGACGTTCGAGGGCTATGCGCGCGGCGGCTACGAATTCGAGGCCGACGAGCGCTATATCGAGGGCGCCGTCGGCGGGCCGATCAGCGATACGCTGGGGTTCCGATTGGCGGCGCGCGCGAGTGCGATGGAGGGATGGGTCGTCAACACCGCGCCGGCGCGCGCCAACCCGCTCGAGCCGAACTTCCCGCTTCCCGCGGGGAACCGTCGCCAGCCGGGCGGCGAGGCCTATGCCGGCCGCCTGACGATGGTGTGGCGGCCGAGCGACGCGTTCGACCTGACTGCCAAGCTGTTCGGCAATTACTCCAAGGAGAATGCCGAGAGCATCGCCGAAGTGGTGTGCAGCAATCCGAATGCGCTGCCGACGACGCTGGGCATTCCCGATACGTTCGGTGACTGCCGGCTGGACGGGCGGCGTTCATCGACCAACGCGCCGAACAATCCCGAGCTGCTGAATCCGTGGCCGGGCGCGCCCGACGATGGCAAGCATTATGCGCGATTCCGCGGCATCTATGGATCGATCACGGCCAATTATCGCACCGGGCCGATCACGCTGACGTCGGTCAGCGGGGTTTACGATTACAAGGTAAATACTTGGGACAACTTCGATTATACCTCGATCGGCCTCGTACAGAGCGTCAATGACGATGCCTATCGTTCGATCAGCCAGGAATTCCGCGTCATTTCGGATTTCGATTCACCGCTCAATTTCGTGGTCGGCGGGTTCTACGAGAATGTGCGGCGCGATCAGGAGACCAACGGCCGCGTCGCGCCGCTCGGCGCCGATCCGCGCAACGGGAAGTATGAAACGTGGAACCGCCCGGCGAACAACAAGGGCGATACGTATTCGGGCTTTGGCCAGTTGATCTACAAGTTCGGTGAGGCGGTCGAGCTCGCCGGCGGCGTGCGCTGGACGCACGAGCGCAAGACGATCGACATGCGGCACACCTTCCTGCATTCGCGCTTCCCGCCGGGTGTCTTCCTGGCCGAAGGCACCGTCGTGGCGGGCACGTTCAAGGACACCAATTGGTCCCCCGAGGCGACGCTGACCTGGCACCCGACGCCGCAGACGACGCTCTATGCCGCGTACAAGACGGGGTATAAATCGGGCGGCTTCTCCAACCCGTCGGCGCTGTCGGCGAACTATGCCGACATCAACCAGACGCGGTTCGGATCGGAAACGGCGGAAGGCGGCGAGATCGGATTCAAGGGATCGTTCGCGAACGGGCGCATCTCGATCAACGCGGCGGTCTATCGCTACGATTTCGACGGGCTGCAGCTTTCCTCGTTCAACGCGGACACGACCACTTTCACGATCCGCAACGCCGCGCAGGCGCGGACCACCGGCTTCGAGGTGGAGACGAACGTGCGCGTGACCGACGCATTCAGCGTGCGCAGCGCGATCGGCTACAATGCCGCGCGGTATCTGAGCTTTCCGACCTCGTCCTGCTATTTCCTGCAGACCGCGGCGCAGGGCTGCGTCGGCGGGGTGCAGGATCTGACCAATCGGCAGTTGGTGCGCGCACCGGACTGGTCGCTCAACGCTGGCGCCACCTATGACGTGCCGCTGAGCAACAATATCGCCTTCGGCATCACGGGCGACACCAAGTTCACCGACGATTATTATACGCAGGAGAACCTCAACCCACTGGCCTTGCAGCGCGCGTTCTGGCTGTTCAACGCAAGCGCGCGGCTTCACGAAATCGACGACAAGTGGGAGCTGGCGGTGATCGGCCGCAACCTCGGCAACCAGCGCTACGGCATCTCGTCGGCGGACAAGCCGCTCGCGACGCCGACGACGCTGAACCAGATCAGCCAGCAGCCGGCGCGCACGCGCGAGATCATCGTGCAGGCGACGGTGCGCTTCTGAGCGGAGGGCCGCGGCTGAGCGGAGGGCCAGCGGCGATGCGCCGCCGGTCACTCCGCGCGATCACGTGTCGTTGCGGGGTGGGGACCAGATCGGGTTGGGGAATTTGGGGACGTCGCCGGTCTTGCGCATGTCGACCAGATAGCGTTCGGCCTCGGCGCGCACCTCCCCCTGCACAGCGCCGACGAGCAGCAGCAACATGCTTTCCGCCAGCCGCGGCAGATATTCTTCGTCGGTGAGGCGCCCGAGGCACCAATCGTTGATCACCGAATATTGCACGTTCGCCATGGTGGTGGAGAAATGATACGCGTCGACCCACGGGCGAAGCTCGCCCCGCGACGCCATCGCCAGCAGCCAGGCATGCGTGGCGTTGACCGACATGTCGCGTAGCGTTTCCCACACGTCCTTGGGCGTGTTCGCGCCGAAATAGATCGAGACGACCGCCTTCGTATAATTGCGAACGCGGAAATTGCGGCGGTTGATCGCGATGGTGCGATCGAGCACGCCAGCCAGCGTGTTCACGTCGGTGCGGTAGCGGACGTGTTGGTTGAATTCGTCGAACGCCTCGCGGATGGCGAGCGCGATCACGCGATCCTTGTTGTGGAAGGCGTTGTAGAGCGTGCGCTGTGCAACTTCGGCGCGCTGACAAAGCCGACGCACGCTGAAATTCTCGATCCCCCCATCGGCGATCATGTGCCGAGCCTCGCGCAGGAGCCGCCGGCGCCGCTCGATGATCAGCGGGCTGGTGTAAAGTAAGGGCTTGTCCGGATGCGCTTCCAACGCACCGCTTGGCTTGGCGGGCGACATGGGGGTTCTGTCGGGCGGATTGCGTGAAAAGTCCAGTCTCGATGCGCGTTCTCGCAGATAGTCGTACGCACTGCAGAAAGTGTTGCGCACCCCAGTAAAAGTGATACGTGTGCTCCCAATCTAAGGGCGCAACATGGCCCTGCTGCCTTGGGAGGGGATAGGATGACGACGTTCGCTTCGTCGCGTGCTCGCTTGCTTGCGAGCTCGGTGCTGATGGCCGTGGCTTCGCCGGCACTGGCGCAGGAGGCACAGCCCGGCACATCCCCGGCCACCTCGGCTGGTGGGGGCGATCTGGGTGTCGCACAGGCGGCCGAGCCGCAGGCGCAGGCGCAGGCGCCGCTCACCTCGGGCGGGCTCGAGGATATCGTCGTTACCGCACGGCGGCGCGCGGAAAGCGTGCAGGACATTCCGGTTTCGGTGCAGGCGATCAGCGCAGAGGAGATCCAGCAGCGCGACCTGACGAGCCTGGAGAAGATCGCCGCGGCGACCCCGCAATTCACCGTCTCGCGATCGTCGAACGGCGCCGGCGCGCAGCTGACGATGCGCGGCATCGGCTCCTCCGCGACCTCGATCGGCATCGAGCAATCGGTCGCGGTGGTCGTCGACAGCGTCTATTACGGGCAAGGCCGCGTCATCAACGAAGGCTTCTTCGATCTCGCGCGAGTCGAGGTGCTGAAGGGGCCGCAGGCATTGTTCTTCGGCAAGAACGCAACCGCGGGCGTGATCTCGCTGACCACCGCCGATCCCGGCGACCGGGCCGAATATATCGGCCGTGTCGGATACGAATTCAGGGCCGACCAGCTCTACGGCGAGGGGATCGTCTCGACGCCGCTCACCGACACGCTAGGCCTTCGTGTCGCGATCCGCGCATCGAAGATGTGGGGCGGCTATTACGAGAATCTCGCGGTTGCCGATCCCTATACGACGATCAATTCGGCCAATGGCGCAAGCACCCTCCGGACCGCGCCGGCGGCGGCGCGGCTGCAGCCGCAGGAGCGCGAGCTGATCGGGCGGATCACGCTGAAGTACGAGCCAGACGATCGCCTGACGATGACGGTGAAGGCATCGGGATCGCTGAACGAGACGGTCGGCAACGGCTGGAACTACACGCCGGTCAATTGCAACAATGGGGTGACGACGGCGAACCCGACCTATGCGTGCCGCCGCGACTTCATCCAATATCAGAACGATTTGCCGCAGGCGCTGGCGGAGACGCTGCCGTTCGCGCGTGACGATGGCCAGCTCTACAACAAATACCGCTCGTGGCAGGTGACGGGGACGGCCAGTTACCGGTTCGACAATGTCACGCTGACGTCGATCACCAATTACAACTGGAACAACAATCGCTTCACCTGCGACTGCGACTTCCTCGGTGGCGACGTGTGGGCGACCGAGGATGCGAGCTACAATGCGTTCAGCGAGGAATTGCGCGCGCAGACCGATTTCGATGCGCCCGTTAATTTGATGGTCGGTGCGCTGTACCAGAAGACGCGGCGCGATTTCTATCAGGCGGTGGTGTTCGCCGGGTCGGAGGATACCCGCGTAGCGCCGTCAAATCGCTTCATCTCCTATGCGAAACTGTCGCGGACCGATGGCGAGACGCTGTCGGGCTATGGCCAGGTGATGTGGAAGATCGCGCCGACGCTGGAGGCGACCGCGGGCGTTCGCTACACCCACGAGACCAAGGACAGCTACTTCACCCAGCCCTATGTGAACGCGTCGCTGACCGGGCTTTTCCGGCCGCAAAGCGCTGCAGTGAACGGGACGTTGTTCGGTGACCAGACGTTCGACGATTGGTCGCCCGATTTCACGCTGAGCTGGAAGCCGACAGACGATATCCTGCTCTATGGCGCGTACAAGGTGGCGTACAAATCGGGGGGCTTTTCCAACAGTGCGATCAATTCGGCACTGGCGACCAATCCGGCGCGCGACCTGACGTTCAATCCCGAAAAGGGGCGTGGCTTCGAGGCGGGGGTGAAGACGACGCTGGCGGACAATCAGCTGCGCTTCAACGTCACGGCCTATTCGATCGAATATACCAATCTGCAGATCGATTATTTCAACTCGCAGATCTTCGCCTATATCACCTACAATGCCGGCAAGGCGCGATCCGAGGGGGTCGAGACCGAACTGGAATTCGCGCCGCGCGGGCTGCCGGGGCTGACGCTGCGGGGGACGCTGAACTACAACAATTCGCGCTACGAGGACTTCCTGACAGCCTGCTATGCCGGGCAAAGCATCGCGCAGGGATGCTCGCTGACGAGCGCAGGCGTTGCGCCGCCCGCTGGCGTTGCGGCGGACTTCCAGGATTTGAGCGGCGTGCCGACCGCGACCGCGCCGAAATGGACCGCGACGGCGGGTGTTGCCTATGACACGGTCGCCGGATCGGGGCTGAAGCTCGGTGGCAGCGCCGACATGCGCTACAGTGGCTCGTATATCGGATCTGGCTTCGGCGATCCGCGCACGCGCCAGGCCGCCTATGCCGTGCTGGATGCGGGGATCCGCGTGGGATCGGAAGACGAGCGCTGGGAAGCCGCGCTGATCGGCAAGAATCTGACCAACAAATATTATCTGATCGGTGCCGGCACCGCGCCGCTGACCGGCAGCGGGACGGGGACGAACAATGTCGTGCCGGGTGACATCTCGGGGCTGGGATCGTTTCCGCGCACCGTGCGGCTGCAGCTGACTGTGCGTTACTGACAGATGGTATAACGCGTGCTATAAAGGAGTCGTTATGGCGCTCGACGATCCAGGACATGCACGTTGCCCCGGCCCGGCGGCGCGCGACATCATCCTAGCCGATGGCTGGCACGTGCCCGACGCGCTGGTCGCCGAGAGCTATGCTTTCCTCGGTGACGAGGACATCGGCTACGATCGCTATGTCTCGCCGGCGTTCTTCGAGCGCGAGATGACTCACCTTTGGCCGCGCACTTGGCAATGGGTGTGCCGCGAGGAGAATCTGCTCGAGGCCGGCGACTGGCTGACATATGATGTCGGGCGGCATTCGGTGCTGATCGTGCGCGGCGACGATATGGCGATCCGCGCCTTTCCGAATGCCTGCCTGCATCGCGGCACGCAGCTGAAGCGGTCGAACGAGAGCGGCGCGGCGACCGAGTTGCGCTGCCCGTTCCACGGCTGGAGCTGGACGCTCGAGGGCGGGCTGAAGAACGTGCCGTGCCGCTGGGATTTCCCGCACGTCACCGACGAAGCATATGCGTTGCCGCGGGTGAAGGTGGAGACGTGGGGCGGGTTCGTCTTCGTCAACATGGATCCCGCGGCCGCGCCGCTCGCCGACCAGCTTGGCCCGCTCGCGGAGCATTTTCGCGGGCGCTGGGATCTCGCGAACCGCCGCGTTTCGCTGCACCTGCAGAAGGAGCTGCCGACGAACTGGAAGGCGGCGCAGGAGGCGTTCCTCGAGGCGTATCACGTCTATGAAACGCACGCGCAGGGACTGGCGACGGCGGGCGACGCCAATGCCAATTACGACATCTTTTCGGATCATGTGACGCGCTTCGTCCATACGATCGGCACGCCGAGCCCGCATTATACGCAGGCGCAGACGCAGCAGGAGATCCTCGACAAGATGCGTGTCGATGGCGTGCTGGTGCCCGAGGGGCGCACCGCGCGATCGGTGGCGGCGGAGAAGCTGCGCGCGCAGATCGGCGCGGAGACGGGGGTCGATCTGGCAGATTATTCCGACAGCGAGATGCTCGATTCGATCGAATATCACCTGTTCCCGAACATGTGCCTGTTCCCCGGCGTGTCGCTGCCGATGATCTATCGCTTCCGTCCGATCGGGATGGACCCGGGGCGGACACTGTTCGACCTCATGTTCCTGAAGCTGGTGCCCGAGGGCACGCCGATGGATTACCCGCCCGATCCGATCCCAGTGGCGGCCGAACAATCCTATGCCGATGCGCCGGGGATGAACCCGGGGCTGGGCGCAGTGTACGACCAGGATACCGACAATCTCGCGATGCAATATCGCGGCTTCCAGGCATCGGCGAAGCGCGGGCAGACGCTGGGCAATTATCAGGAGGCGCGGATCCGGCGCTTCCACCAGACGATCGACGATTATCTGGGGCGGCCATAGGACGATGGATCGGATCGACCGCCTCGAAAGCTGGCACGCGATCTACGATCTCGTCTGCGACTACATGCGCGGGCAGGATCGGCTCGACGCGGCGCTGCACCGGTCGGTGTTTCACGACGATGCGACGACCGATTATGGCGACGGCTATCGCGGCGATGCGGACGGCTTCGTCGCCTTCGCGCAAGGCGTGCTGACGCCGCATGCGGCGAACCACCACATGATCGGTCAAGTGCGGATCGACTTCGAGGGCACCGATACGGCGTTCGGCGAGGTCTATTTCCAGGCGCATCATCGGCTGGTGGAGGATGGCGCGGACGCCGACCTGTTCGTGGCGGGGCGCTATGTCGATCGCTACGAGCGGCGCGGGGCGACGTGGAAGATCGCGCATCGCAGCGAGCTGGTCGATTGGGTGCGCCGTGAGCCGGCGACGAGCGACGGGGCGGGCTTTCCGCTCGGTGCGCGCGCGCCGCACGACCTCAGCTGCCGGCGTGACGAGATGCGGGTGCGATGAGCGATCTTGCCGCCCTTGCCGCCCTTGCCGCGCTTGCCGACCGCCTGGCGATCCAGGACGTGCTATGCCGCTACGCGCGCGGGATCGATCGCTGTGACGAGGCGGTGCTGCGCGCGGTGTGGTGGCCGGGGGCGATTGCCGATTACGGGAGCGGGGCCGGCGACGCGGGCGACTGGTCGGGTTCGGTGGTCGTGGCGCTCGCTGCGATGCGGCGGACGCAGCATTTTCTCGGCAACATGCTGATCGAGATCGACGGCGACCGCGCCACTGCCGAGACCTATTGCCGCGCCTATCACGAGATCGACGGCGACGCCGGACCCGAGGAGATGGAGGTCGGCGGCCGCTATCTCGACCAGCTCGAAAAGCGCGGTGGCGAGTGGCGCATCGCGCACCGCCGCTACGTGCTCGACTGGAACCGCAACACGCCCTCGACCGCCGCCTGGGAGGGCTCGCTGTACGGCGGGC
Source organism: Sphingomonas radiodurans (assembly GCF_020866845.1). Taxonomy (NCBI): domain Bacteria; kingdom Pseudomonadati; phylum Pseudomonadota; class Alphaproteobacteria; order Sphingomonadales; family Sphingomonadaceae; genus Sphingomonas; species Sphingomonas radiodurans. Next base: position 1,366,554 of record NZ_CP086594.1, on the reverse strand, counting down.
TCCAGCGGCGCGGCGCGCGGGTGCCCGATGATCCATCCTATACGGGAGCCTGACCAACAATGAGCGACCCCCTCGATCCGCGCCTGCAACGCCTTGTCGACAAGAACGATTGCGTAGAGCTGGTCCACAAGCTCGCGCGCGCGATCGATCGGTGCGACGCGGACCTCGTGGGGCGCGTATTCCACCCCGACGCGACCGACGACCATGGCAGCTTCAAGGGCACCGCGAACGACTTCGTGCCGTGGGTGATGGAAGTGCTGAAGGGCATGCGGCGGACCCAGCACATGATCGGCAATGTGCTGATCGAGACCGACGGCGATCGGGCGCAGGGTGAGAGTTATTTCATCGCGCATCATGTGCTCCCGGGCGATGAGGGCGAGCGCTTCATGGTTGCCGCGGGGCGCTACCTCGACCGGTTCGAGCGGCGCGACGGCGCGTGGCGGATCGCACATCGCCACGCCGTGTACGACTGGAGCACGGTCGCCGGCGCGTCCGACATCTGGGATCGCGCGTCGCTGCCGGACTATGCCTTTGGCGAGCGCGGCGCGGCCGATCTTTCGTACGCCCATTTCAGCAACCACGCCGCCGTCTGATTTGGCGCCAGAGAAGGAGAGAGAGATATGGCCACCGTCATCAATCGCCCCGACGAGGCGCCGCCCCGCGCCGACATGTCGAAATTCCGCGAGCCCGAGTTCCGCAACACGCCGATCACGCCCGATCGCTATTTCTCGAAGGAATGGGCGGATCGCGAGTGGGACAAGATCTGGACCAAGACGTGGCAGATCGCCGGGCTGACCGCGCAGCTCAAGAAGCAGGGCGACTGGTTCACCGCCGATTTCGGCCCCGAGACGATCGTATGCGTGCGCGGCGAGAACGATACGACGCGCGCATTCTACAACGTGTGCCAGCATCGCGGGATGCCGGTGGTGGTCGGGGCACAGGGCAATGCCAAGCGGCTGGTGTGCCCGTATCACGGCTGGGCATACGATCTCGCGGGCAAGCTGAAGACAGTGCCCGACGAGGCGGATTTCATCCAGGGATCACCGTGCGGCAAGCTCAACATGGTCGAGGTGAAATGCGAGACCTGGGCGGGGTTCGTGTGGATCAACATGGACGACCAGGCCAAGCCGTTGCGCGACTTCCTCGGGCCGATCGCGGCGCAGATCGACACGTATCCGATGGACAAGATGGTCCGCACGCACTGGATGACGATCGAGGGCAATTTCAACTGGAAGCTGATCCAGGACAATTTCAACGAAAGCTATCACGTCCCCTTCGTCCATCCGCAGACCAAGTTCGTGATGGAATATTCGCATCACCACTGCCAGTTCGACCTGTATGAAGAGGGCCATGCGCGGATGTTCATGCCCGGCGCCGGCCCGACCAAGCAATTGCGCGGCGGCGAGAACGAGACGCTGGAGTATCTGAAGAACGAGCTGGAATTCTGGGGCCTCGACCCCGAGAATTTCCGCGGCGGCAAGACCGGCGAGATCCGCGCCGCGCTGCAGCAAGCGAAGCGCGAGAAGGGCGCCGAGAAGGGCTTCGACTTTTCGACCTATCACGACGACCAGCTGACCGATCACTGGCATTTCACGATCTTCCCGAACCTGTCGTTCAGCCTGAAGCCCGACGGCAACATCTGGCTGCGCGGGCGGCCGCACGAAACCGATCCCGAGAAATGCAATTTCGACATGTGGTACATGACGCTCTTCCCCGAGGGGACCGAGCGTTACTATTCGGCGAGCATGGCCGAATGGGTCGACGTGTCGGTGCCCGCTCCGCACATCCAGGGCAAGACCGGCGAGGTCGATATGGGGCCGGGCATCTCGCAGGACGTCGACGTGTGGGAAGTGCAGCAGCGTGGGCTGCATTCGCGCGGCTACAAGCGCGACTATCTCGCGTGGCAGGAGCGCCGCGTGCGCTATTTCCACGAAAATCTCGAGCACTGGATGGCGGACTGAGCTCTCCACCTGCCCGCCGCCACCGCATGCGGGGCGGCGGGCGATTTTTTTGCTCTTTTTTGGTTGTCACCCCGGACTTGATCCGGGGTCCCGCTGCCCGCGCGACAAAAAAGAAGAAGCGGGACCCCGGGTCAAGCCCGGGGTGACGGCGATGGTGAGGTTACGCCTCGCCCACCTGCAGGATCATCTTGCCCTCGTTCGTTCCCTCGAACAGCCGCAGGAAGGCGGGGAGGGCGTTCTCGATGCCGCGGTCGATATGTTCGTCGACGCGCAGCCGGCCTTCGCCGAGCCAGCCGGCCATCGTGCCGATCCCTTCCTCGAAGCGCGGCAGATAGTCCGACACGAGGAAGCCGCGGATCGTCGCGCGGTGGACGATCAGTTGCCACACGTTGCGCGCGCCGATCTTCTCGGGCGAGTTATACTCGCTGATCATCCCGCACAGCGCCACGGTCGCGTGGTCGGCGAGGTTGGTGAGGGCGGCATCCAGGATGTCGCCGCCGACATTCTCGAACACGAGATCGACGCCGTTCGGCGCCGCGGCGTGGATTTCGGCTTCGAGCGCGGCGCGATCCTTGCCGCGATAGTCGATCGCAACGTCATAGCCGTAATCCTGCGTCAGCCGCCGGACCTTTTCTGGGCTGCCGGCGATGCCGATCGTGCGGCAGCCGATGATCTTGCCGATCTGCCCGACGAGCGAGCCGACCGCGCCCGCCGCGCCCGACACCAGCAAGGTCTGCCCCGGCTTGGCGGCGAGCACGTCGGTCACCCCGAAATAGGCGGTCATGCCGACCGCGCCGAGCACCGACAGGTAATTGGAGGGCGAGGGCACCGCATCGGGATCGATCCGGCGCATGAAGCCGCCCGATCGCGCGACGCTATATTCCTCGATCGCGCCGAGCCCGCTGACCCACGCGCCTTCGGGAAACGCGGGATCGCGCGACGCGGCGACGCGGCCGACGACGCTCGCGCGGACCGCATCGCCGAGCGGGATCGGTGGCATGTACGAAGGCACGTCATCGAGCCAGCCGCGCATCGCGGGATCGAGCGAAGCGTAGATCGTGCGAACCACGAACTCGCCCTCGCCGGGCTGCGGGACTGCCTCTTCCGCGAGCTGGAAATCGTCTGGCACGGGCACGCCGTGCGGACGCCTCGTCAGCAGGAAGCGGCGATTGACAGTCATTGAATTCTCCTCTCTAAATAATAACACGCTGTGCAGGTTATCGCAGAAGACCACAATAGCGGGAGAGGGCGATGGACGCGAACGATGTGCGCGGTCACCGGCGCGTGATCGCGCTGATGGCATTGACCAAGCTGATCCTGACCGCGGACTTTGCGATCGTCAGCATCGCATTGCCGTCAATCGGCCGCGACCTGGGCGTCGCGCCCTCCTTGCTGGCATGGGTGGTCACCGCGAACACGCTGGTGCTGGCGGGCACGCTGATCGTCGGGGGCAAGCTGGTCGACCGGTTCGGGCATCGCCGTGCGCTGGGGTTCGGGCTGACGCTGTTCACGCTCGGGTCGATCGCTGCGGGTCTCGCGCCGAGCTTCGGTCTCGTGCTGGCCGCGCGCATGGTGCAGGCGCTGGCGGTCGCGCTGCTGTCGCCCGGCGCGTTCGCGCTGATCACCGCCTTCATTCCCGACGGGCCGGTTCGGCACCGTGCGCTGGGCATTTTCGGCATTACGCAGGGCGTGTCGCTGATCGTCGGGTTGCTTGGCGGCGGGTGGATCGTCACGACTTTTGGCTGGCGGGGGGCGTTTCTCGTCAACGTGCCGCTGCTGGTCGTGGCGCTGGGCATGGCAATCGCATGGCTGCCCAAGGTGCCGACGATGCGCGGCGAGCCGATCGACGGCGGCGGTGCGATCGTGGCGACGATCGGGATGGGGCTGCTGGTCGGCGGCATCGCGCTGATCGGGCGGCTCGGCGTCGGCACGACGACGCTGGGGATGCTGGCGGGCGCGGGCGTCGCGATCGCGCTGTTCGTGTGGATCGAGCGCCGGGTCGCCTCGCCGCTGGTGCCGGGCGCGCTGGTGCAGCGGCCGATGTTTGCGCTCGCCTGCCTGATGCTGATGCTGTTCCTGGCCGCGGTCGGCGGGCTGTTCGTGCTGTCGCAGCTGTACATGCAGCGCGTGCTCGGCTTCTCCGCGGCGGCGGCCGGGCTTGGCGCGATGCCGTATGCGATTGCGGTGATCGCCGGTGGGCAGATCGCGCCGACGCTGCTCGCGCGCGTGCCGATGCGTAGTGCGCTGCTGGGCGCGGGGCTCGTCAATCTTACCGGGCTCGCATGGCTCGCGCTCAGCATGGGCCAGCCCTATGCCGCCAGCATCGCGCCGGGGATGATGATCTGCGCGCTCGGCAGCGTTAGCGCTTTCATCGTGTTGATGCAGGCCGCGACTGCGCCGCTCATGCCACGCGAACAGGGCGTGGGCACGGCGCTGCTGTTCACCGCGCAGCAGGTCGGCACCGGGCTTGGCGCGACGATCACCTTGATGCTGCTCGATCCCGGCAGCAGCGAGCTGGTCGCGAGCGACTTCCGAACACCGTTCCTGGCGCTCGCCGGCGGCATCGCGGTCGCGCTCGCAAGCCTCGTCGTCACGCGGCCGATCCGTGCCGCCACCCCGATTCCCGACCCCCTGTGAGGAGTTGCCATGCCCGTCATCATCTCGGCCGTCATCGATCTGGAGCCGGAGCGCGTCGAGCGCGCGCTGCTTGATGCGCAACCGTTCATCGCGGCGTCGCGCGCCGAACCGGGGTGCATCGCCTATGACTGGGCGGTCGACCCGGCGACGCCCGGCCGAATCCACGTGTTCGAGGAATGGGAAAGCGAGGAGGCGCTCGCCGGGCATTTCCGCGATCCCAGCTATGCCGCGATGCGCGATCATGTGGGCGCATCCGGGCTGATCACCGCGCGCTCGCAGAAGTATCGCTGCGACGCGATCGAGCCGGTGTACGATTCCGGCGGCGTGCCGCAGGCGCATTTCGGCCGGGTGGCGCAGTGATGCGCGGCTTTAACGGGAGCGTCGAGGACCGCCTCGCCATCCGCCAGCGGCTGGAGAGCTATAATGATGCCGTGTTCCGCAACGACGCCGACGATTGGGCGGAATGCTGGGCGGAAGACGCGGTTTGGGAGGTGGGGCCGCACCGCGCCGAGGGCCGCGCGGCGATCCGCGACCTGTGGTTGACACTGATGGCGGGCTATTCTGCGGCGGGCATGTATCTCGCGCAGGGATCGGTTGCGATCGACGGCGATCACGCCGATTCGCGTGCATACATGCTCGAGATGCTCAAGCAGACCGATGGCGTCGAGCGGCTGGTGTCGGGCCGCTATGACGATCGCCTGCGCCGCGACGCTGATGGCGAATGGCGCTTCGTCACGCGGTCGTACAGCGTGCTGCAGGTGCGCTGATGGAGCGATATCGCGGGAAGGTCGCGCTGGTGACGGGCGGCACGTCCGGGATCGGCGCGGCGACGGTCGGGCGGCTCGCGCGGGAGGGGGCGCAGGTACTGTTCACCGGGCGCAATGCCGCGGCCGGGGCGGCCGTCGCGGCGGAGACTGGCGGCGAGTTTCTCGCGCATTCGGTGGAGGATGCCGAGGGCTGGGGGGAGGTCGAGGCGCGGTTGCGGGCGTTCGGGCGGCTCGATCTGGCGTTCGCCAATGCCGGGATGGAAGGTGGCGACACCAATATCGAGGATGTCGCGGTGGCGGACTGGAACGCGATCCTCGCGGTGAACCTGACCGGGCCGATGCTGACCGCGCAGACCGCGATCCGCGTGATGCGTGACAATCCCGACGGGCCGAGCGGCGCGATCGTGATCAACAGTTCGATCAGCGGGATGCTCGGGCTTGCCGGCAACGTCGGCTATACCGCGACCAAGGGCGGCGCGCGGCTGCTGGCGAAATCGGTGGCGATGCATTGCGCGGCGCGCGGCTATCGCATCCGTTGCAACGCAATCCTGCCTGGCGTGGTTGCGACCGCGCTGATCGAGGGGGCGATCGCCGGAGCGCCCGATCCGGCGGCGGCGCGCACCATGCTGGAAGGCGTTTCGCCGATGAAGCGGATGGCGACGCTGGAGGAGATTGCGGGGCTGGTCGCGTTCCTCGGATCGGACGATGCCGCGTTCATCACCGGCGCGGACTATGTGGTCGATGGCGGGGCGACTGCGGGCATGGCGGGTGTGTGACCCGACCGTCGGACTGCCCGTCGCGCTGCCCGCGCGCCAGATCGCCTATTTCGTGCCGGACATCCGTGCCGCCGCCGACGCGCACCGCGCGGCGTTCGGATCGGGGCCGTTCCTGGTGATCGACCATGTGCCGACGCCGATCGTGCGCCACCGCGGGCGGCCGGCCGTGCTCGATCACGGATCGGCCTATGGGCAATGGGGCGAGGTGATGGTCGAGTTCGTGCAGCAGCACGATGCCGGGCCGTCGGCGTTCCACGATATGTATCCGAGCGGATCGGGGCGGTTCGGGATGCATCATGTCGCGCTGTTCGTCGACGATCTGACCGCGGCGATCGATCGCTTTGCCGCCGGCGGCGACGAGTGCGCGCTCTATGCCGAGACCAGCGCGACCGCGTTCGCGATGATCGATACCGTCCGGCACTATGGCCACATGATCGAACTCTACGAGCCGAGCCGTGTGCTGCTCGATTTCTACGCCCGCGTCCGGGCGATGGCGGATGGTGACGCGTAAATCCTAGGAGAGAATCACGATGGATCTCGGACTGAAGGGCCTCAAGGTCGTCCTGACCGGCGGCAGCCGCGGCACCGGCCGCGCGACGCTGGAGTTGTTCGCCGCCGAAGGGGCCGATGTCGGCTTCTTCTCGCGCAACCAGGAGCAGATCGACGAAGCGGCAGCGGCTTATGCCAAGCACGGCGGCAAGGTGGTAGCGCGGCAGGGCGACCTGAACGATCTGGAGCGATATCCGGCGCTGCTGGCGGAGATCGCCGACGAGCTTGGCGGGTGCGACATCTTCATCCCCTCGGCGAGCGCCTCGGGTTCGAAGCTCGCGCAGGATTGGGACGCTTGCTACAAGATGGACGTGCTCGGCACGGTGCGCGGGTGCGAGGCGATGGCGCCGTATCTAGAACGATCCTCGCACGCCGCGGTGGTGATCTTGGCGAGCATCGCGGCGACCGAGACGTTCTTCGCGCCCAACGCCTTCAACGCGATCAAGGCGGCGCTGATCACCTATTCGGGGCAGTTGAGCCAAGCGTGGGGGCCGAAGGGAATTCGCGTCAACGCCGTCTCGCCCGGGCCGGTGTGGTTCGAGGGCGGAAACTGGGACGACATCAAGCAAGGCGCGCCCGACATGTACAAATCGTTCGAGGAGACGACGGCGCTGAAACGGCTTGGGCGGACCGAGGATGTGGCGCGGGCGATTGCGTTTCTGGCGAGCCCGGCGGCTGACTGGATCACGGGGACGAACTTGGTTGTGGATGGGGGGTATACGAAGCGGGTGCAGTTCTGAGGGGTTTGACGACCCACATCCGTTCGCCCTGAGGAGAGGCTGAGCGAAGTCGAAGCCTCGTCTCGAAGGGTATGCGCGCCATGTGCTTCGAGACGGCGCTTCGCCTTCGGCTCAACACCTCCTCAGCACGAACGGTGGGCGCCTTACGGCCGCGCCATTGCGGCACCGTCGACGAAAATGCCGTGGCCGCTGACGAAGCGGGCGTCGTCGGATAGCAGGAAGGCGATCACGTCGGCGACGTCCTCGGGCGTGCCGAGGCGGCCGAGTGGCGCTTTCTGCCGCCAGAACTCGCCGTAAGCGGGATCGGCGGTGAAGGCGGGGGCGGTCATCGGCGTGTCGATCGCGCCGGGCTGGACGCAATTGACCGTGATGCCGTGCAGGCCGAGCTCGGCGGCCAGCGCGCGGGTCATGCCGAGTACCGCGTGCTTGGACGCGGCATAGGCGACGAGGCCGGAGGCGCCGAAGCTCGACATCACCGATCCGATCGTGACGATCCGGCCGCGGCCCGAGGATGCGAGCGCTGGCGTCGCGGCGCGGATCAGCCGGAACACTGCGGTGACGTTCACCGCCATCACGCGGTCCCAGAAAGCATCGTCGTGGCCATCGAGCGGCTGTGCGCCCGAGATGCCGGCGCATGCGGCGACACCTTCGATGCCGCCGAGCGCGTCGGTGGCGTCTGTGATGATCGCTTCGCTTGCGCCCGGCTCGGTGACGTCGATCGTCAAGTCGACCGCGCCTTTCTGGTCGACCCCGAAGACCGACGCGCCATCCGCGCGCAGCCGTGTTGCGGTCGCCGCGCCGATGCCGGAGCCGGCCCCTGTGACGATGATGCGGCGCGTGTTCACGCGGCGGCCCAGGCGTGCGCCTCGGGCGAGGCGGTCCAGCGCAGCGCGTTCTCGACGAGGCGGCGGTAGTTGGGGTTGGTGTACGTCACGTCGTCGTCTCCCGGTTGGAGGTAGACCAGCGGGCTGCGGCGCGCTTTCTTGACCCAGCCGATCGCGTCGCTGCCGGGCGAATGCGACCAGCCGTCGTTCGAGAACATGCGGCCTTCGATCGCGGCGGTGGCGGAGTAGAAATTGTCGCGGACGAAGGCGCGGCGCGCGCGGAGCAGTGGCGTCACATCTTCCTCGAAGACTTCGGCGAGATAGAGTTCGTCGGTCAGGTCGAATGTCGCGGGGAGGCCGGCCATGACCGGATGCAGCGGCGCGGCGACTTCGGCGGTGTAGTGGACCTGGTGGCGATAGCCCGAGTCTAACCGAGCGGTGCCGCGCAGCGTCGCGGGGCGATAGAGGAAGCGGCCGCCGATGATCTCGGCGAATGCCTCCCAGCCGGGCCAACCGGCGAGCGCATGGTGCAGCGCGACCACGCCGATCCCGCGATCGAGCAGCGCGGTGATGCCCTCGCGTGTCGCCGCGTCGGGGCCGATCGCGGAAGCGCGCTGCTCGGCGGCGAAGTCGATGCCGGGCATGTCGTACAGCAGCAGCACGTCGAACGCGTCGACGAGCGCCGGGCGCATCAGCAGCGCGGCGGCGGGCTGATCGACGAAGGTGACGGAGATGCCCGCCATGTCGGTGAACAGCGCGGCGAAGGCGCTGCGATCGAAGGGATGCCCGCGCACGGCGGCGAGCACGCGGATGGCAGCGTGGTGGTCGATCGTCTCCATTCTTCAACGATGGCACACATTACTAAATATGCAACGCGTATGCTATCAAGCTCCACGGGTGGCGTTCAGCCCGACCGCCGAGCCTTTGCGCCGGCGAGTGCGGAGAGGACGCCGCGCATGGTGCGGACTTCCTGGCTCGACCAGCCCGGTTTGGTGAGCAATGTGCGCAGCGTACGCCGGACGGTCGGGATGCGATCGGGCGGGAAGAAGAAGTTCGCCTGCTCCAGCATCGCATCGAGCTGGCCAATCATGCCTTCCAGCTCCTCCTGCGGCGCGGGGGGATCGAGCGTGACTTCGGGCGGGGAGGCGAGCGCTTCGCCTTTCGACCATTCATAGGCGACGAGGATTACCGCCTGGGCAAGGTTCAGGCTGCCGAATTCGGGATTGATCGGCACCGTGAGGATCGTGCGGGCGAGCGCGACGTCGTCGGTCTCGAGCCCGGAGCGTTCGGGGCCGAACAGGATCGCGCTGCGGCCGTCCGCGGCGCGTATGTCGCTCGCGGCTTGCTCGGGCGTGACGACGGGCTTGGTGACGCCGCGCTTGCGCACGGTGGTGGCATAGACGTGTGGGCAATCGGCGACGGCTTGCGCGACGGTGTCGAACACCTGCGCGTTGGCGAGGACGACATCTGCGCCGGACGCTGCGGGGCCGGCGGCGGGGTTCGGCCAGCCATCGCGGGGGGCGACGAGGCGCATTTCGGTGAGGCCGAAGTTCAGCATCGCGCGGGCGGCCTTGCCGATGTTTTCGCCGAGTTGGGGGCGGACGAGGACGATGATGGGGGGTGGGGCGTTGGGGCTTGTCCTTCGAGACGGCACTTCGCTTTCGCTCAGCACCTTCTCAGGGCGAAGGGGGGTGGGGGCAGGGCTGGGGGTGACGGCCGGGGACGCTACATTCCGTTCGTGCTGAGGAGGTGCTGAGGTCGGGCTCTGCCCGGCCGAAGTGCCGTCTCGAAGCACTGCCCGGCTGGCGAAAACGCAAAGGCTTTCCCAATCGTTTTCGAACAGCGCCTCCTTCTTCTTCGGCGACCAACCCTTGATCTGCCGTTCGGCCTCCAAGGCTTCGGCGCGCGATGGGAAATTCTGCGACCACATCAGTGCGACCGGACGCCGCTGTTGCGTGTAGCCGGGGATCTCGCCCGCCTGATGCTGGCCGATGCGGTGTTCGAGGTTGTCGGTGTGGCCGGTGTAGTAGCTGCCGTCGTTGCAGCGGAGGATGTACGCCCAGAATGTCATCCGTTGCGCGTATCCCTCGATACGCCTTCTCGACAAGCTCGAAGGCTACTCGGGACAAACGGGATTAAGATAGCTGAGCTGGGTGTGCTGCCTAGCCCCGCGCCGCTTCCTCAACGCTGCCCGCAAATTCCTCAAAGTCTCTTGCTTCGCTGAAGTCGCGATAGACGCTGGCGAAGCGGATATAAGCAACGGAGTCGAGGCCCTTCAGCCCCTCCATCACCATTTCACCGATGCGCTTGGAGGTGACTTCGGCGTCACCGCTCGTTTCGAGCTGGCGCTGGATGCCGCTGACGAGCCGTTCGATCGCGACGCCGTCGATCGGGCGCTTGCGTGCGGCGATTCCGATCGAGCGGAGCAGCTTTTCGCGGTCGAACGGTTCGCGGCGCGCTTCGGACTTCAGCACGGTGAGTTCGCGCAACTGGATGCGCTCGAACGTCGTGAAACGCGCAGCGCATCCCTCGCACTGGCGGCGCCGGCGGATTGCGGCGCCGTCGTCGGTCGGGCGGCTGTCCTTCACTTGGCTCGCGTCGTGGCCGCAGAAGGGACAGCGCATCAGTGATCGACCTCAGAGATCCGGCGCGTGCCGGATGGATTCAGTATTAGTCGCGCTTCGCATACGCAACGCCAGCGCCGACGATCGCGCCGAGCACCGGGCCGATGAACGGAACGGGGATTGCGATCACCGCGCCGACAGCGCCGTATTTCGCCATCTTCTTGCCGAGACCAGGGGTGTTCTTGACGGTATTTTGTACTTCTTCGATTTTCGACATCGCGATTTTCCTTACTGGTAGATAGGAAAGCGAGCGCATAGCGCGCGAACTCGTTCCCGCACCGCGGCCTCAACCTGCGCATCGCCGGCCTCGCCGTTCTTTGCCAGGCCATCGAGCACGTCGGCGACCATGTTGCCGATCTCGCGGAATTCAGCGGTGCCGAAGCCACGCGTGGTGCCGGCGGGCGAGCCGACGCGGATACCGCTCGTCTTGGTTGGCGGCAGCGGATCGTTGGGGATGCCGTTCTTGTTGCAAGTGATGCCGGCGCGCTCGAGCGCCTCGTCCGCATCCTTGCCGGTGACACCCAAGGGCGTCAGATCGACCAGCGCGAGATGCGTGTCGGTGCCGCCCGAGACGAGGTTGCAGCCGCGCTCCTTGAGCGTTGCGGCGAGCACCTTGGCGTTCTCCACGACAGCGGCGATGTAGCTCTTGAAATCGGGCTGGAGCGCCTCGCCGAACGCGACTGCCTTGGCGGCGATGACGTGCATCAGCGGACCGCCCTGCAGGCCGGGGAAGACCGCCGAGTTGATCTTCTTGGCGATCGCCTCGTCGTTGGTGAGCACCATGCCGCCACGCGGGCCGCGCAGCGTCTTGTGCGTAGTCGTCGTAACGACGTGCGCGTGCGGCAGCGGGCTGGGGTGATGGCCGGCGGCGACGATGCCGGCGAAATGCGCCATGTCGACCATGAAATAGGCGCCAACCTTGTCCGCGATCGCGCGGAAGCGGGCGAAATCGATCTGGCGCGGGTACGCCGAGCCGCCGGCGATGAGCAGCTTGGGCTGCGTTTCGATCGCGAGCCGCTCGACTTCGTCATAGTCGATCAGATGGGTGTCGGGGGAGACGCCGTACTGCACTGGCTTGAACCACTTGCCACTCATCGCCGCCTTGGCGCCGTGCGTCAGATGGCCACCGGCATCGAGGCTGAGCCCCATGATCGTATCGCCGGGCTTCACCAGCGCGAGCATAACCGCGCCGTTCGCTTGCGCGCCCGAATGCGGCTGGACGTTGGCGAAGCCGCAGCCGAACAGCTGCTTGGCGCGATCGATCGCGAGCTGCTCGACCTCGTCCGACGGGTGGCAGCCCTGATAGTAGCGCTTGCCGGGATAGCCCTCGGCGTATTTGTTGGTGAACACCGAACCTTGTGCTTCGAGCACCGCCTTGGAGACGATGTTTTCGCTTGCGATCAGCTCGATCTGCGTCTGCTCGCGATCGAGCTCGTGCGCGATGCCGGCGAAGATCGCCGGGTCGGCCTCGGCGAGGCCGCGGGTGAAGAAGCCATCGGGCTGCACATCATGCAGGGTAACCGGTTTGGTGCTCATGCGGGCTCCTGTTCGAAAGAAGGCACGCCGAGCTTGTCGACGCGAGTGGCGTGGCGGCCGCCGGCGAAGGCGGTCGCCAAGAAAGCCGTGATGCAGGCGCGCGCCATGTCTTCGCCGGTCAGGCGAGCGCCCATGGCGAGAATATTGGCGTCATTGTGCTCGCGGGCAAGCGCTGCGGACAGCGGCTCGGATACGAGCGCGCAGCGAGCGGCGGGGTTGCGATTGACCGCGATCGAGATGCCGATGCCGGATCCGCACAGCGCGATGCCGCGCTCGGCGCTGCCATCCGCGATGGCGGCGGCGAGACGGTAGCCGAAATCGGGGTAGTCGACGCGCGCGTCGGTGGCCGGGCCGAGATCGGCGACGTCATGACCTTCCTCGCGCAGCCAAGCAGCGAGCGTGGCCTTCAGCGCGACTGCGGCATGATCAGAGGCGATGGCGACTCGCATCGGGATCGGCTTGGCTTTCGGTTGTGGCGGGTGCTGGGGCTTTAGCGGGGTTGTAACGGGAATGCCACTGTTGCGAGCGTGATCCTCAATACACCCGTTCGCCCTGAGGAGGTGCCGAGCGTAGCGAGGTGCCGTCTCGAAGGGGATGTGTCTCGCAACGGTGCTTCGAGACGGCACTTCGCCTCCGGCTCAGCACCTCCTCAGCACGAACGGGTGGGTAAGAGCGGGGGTGGGCGGGAAGGGAGACCCTCACCTACCGTCGGATCGCCGCCGCCAGCGCCAGCGTGCGCCGCGCATCGTCGCGGTGGAGGAGCTCGACCATTTTGCCCTCGACCTTGATTGCGCCCTTGCCGACATTTTCCGGTGCGTCGAACGCCGCGACGATCGTCTGCGCCCACGCCACCTCATCGTCGGACGGCGCGAAGACGCGGTTGGCGGGGGCGATCTGGTTGGGGTGGATCAGCGTCTTGCCGTCGAAGCCGAAGGCGAGGCCCTGGCGGCATTCGGCCTCGATCGCGGCTTCGTCGTCGAAGGCGTTCATCACGCCGTCGAGCGGGACGATCCTGTAGGCGCGGGCGACGGTGACGATCTGGCTGAGGATCGGCAGCAGCGGCGCGCGATCGACGCCGGGGCGCAGGCGCAGTTCCTTGGCGAGATCGTTGGGGCCGACGACGAAGGCGGTAAGGCCGGTCTCGGCAGCTGCTTCGCCGATCGCGCGCAGGTCGACGATTGCCTGCGCGGTTTCGATCATCGCCCATAGCGCGGGGCCTGGGCCGAGCTTCTCGCGCGCCGCGTGCAGCGTTGCAGGATCGGAGACCTTGGGGATCAGCACCGCGTCGCAGCCCGCACCGGTGATCGCCGCGAGATCGTCGGCGCCCCACTCGGTGTCGAGCCCGTTGGCGCGGATGACCCATTCGCGATGGCCGAAGCCACCCGCCGCTACTGCCTGCGCGCGCGCCGCCGCTTTCTGCTCGGGTGCGACGGCATCCTCCAGATCGAGGATCACGACATCGCATTCGAGGCTGCGTGCCTTCTCGATCGCGCGCGCGTTCGAGGCGGGCATGTAGAGCGCGGAGCGGCGCGGACGGATCGTCATGCGGCCTTCTGCGCCTTGGCCTCTTGGCGGAAGCGGTGGAGCAGCGGCTCGGTATAGCCCGACGGCTGCGTCACGCCTTCGAAGATCAGCGCGCGCGCTGCCTGGAAGGCGAAGCCGTCGCGGGTGAGCGGCTGGTACAGCGCGTCGCCGGCGTTCTGCGCGTCGACTTTCTTCGCCATGCGATCGAGCGCGGAGTCGACTTCAGCCTCGGTACAGACGCCGTGGAGCAGCCAGTTGGCGAGGTGCTGCGACGAGATGCGCAGCGTCGCGCGATCCTCCATCAGTCCGACGTCATGGATATCGGGCACTTTGGAACAGCCGACGCCCTGATCGATCCAGCGCACGACATAGCCGAGGATGCCCTGGCAATTGTTGTCGAGTTCCTCGCGCACTTCGTCGGGCGTCCAGTTGCGCCCGGCGGCGAATGGCACGCTCAGCAGGCGATCGAGCGCGGGCGGGGCCTCGCCGGCGATCTCACGCTGACGCGCGAACACGTCGACTGCATGATAGTGAAGCGCGTGGAGCGTCGCGGCGGTGGGGCTGGGCACCCAGGCGGTGTTCGCGCCGCTCTTGGGGTGGCCGATCTTCTGATCGAGCATGTCGGCCATCATGTCGGGTGCGGCCCACATGCCCTTGCCGATCTGCGCCTTGCCCGAAAGCCCGCAAGCGAGGCCGATGCGGACGTTGCGATCCTCATAGGCCTTGATCCAGTCGCTGCCCTTCATCTCGGCCTTGCGGATCACCGCGCCGCCGCGCATCGCGGTGTGAATCTCGTCGCCGGTGCGATCGAGGAAGCCGGTGTTGATGAACGCGATCCGGTCACGCACCGCATGGATGCACGCCGCGAGATTGGCCGAGGTGCGGCGCTCCTCGTCCATCACGCCGACCTTGATCGTGTGGCGCGCGAGGCCGAGCAGATCCTCGACCGCGTCGAACAGGCGGTTGGTGAAGGCGGCCTCGCCGGGACCGTGCATCTTGGGCTTCACGATATAGATCGAGCCGGTGCGGCTGTTCTGTAACGTGCCGAGGCGCTTCAGGTCATGCAGCCCGATCAGCGACGTGATGATCGCATCGAGGATGCCCTCGGGCGCTTCGCTGCCATCGGCGAGGTGAAGCGCGGGCGTCGTCATCAGGTGGCCGACGTTGCGGACGAACAGGAGCGAGCGGCCGGGGAGGGGGGTCTCGCCGGTCGGGGTGGTGATCGTGCGGTCGGCTTCGAGGCGGCGGGTGAGCGATTGGCCGGCCTTCTCGAACGTCTCGGTAAGATCGCCGCGCATCAGGCCGAGCCAGTTACGATAGGCGGCGACCTTGTCCTCGGCATCGACCGCGGCGACGCTGTCTTCGAGATCGACGATCGTGGTGAGCGCGGATTCGAGGATCACGTCGGCAATGTTGGCGGGATCGTCGCGGCCGATCGGGTGCGCGGGATCGATCACGATTTCGATGTGGAGGCCGTTGTGCTTGAGCACCGGATTGTCGCAGTGGTGCCCGATGAGCTGCGCGGGGTCCGCAAGCGTCAGATCGCCGCCTTGCCAATCGGTCCAGGAGCCGGTCGCGAGCGGTATGGCCTCGTCTAGGACGGCCTTGGCGCGCGCGATCACCTGGGCGCCGCGTGTCGCGTCATAGCCGCCGGGCTGCGCTTTGCCGGGCAGTACGTCGGTACCGTAGAAGGCGTCGTACAGGCTGCCCCAGCGCGCATTGGCGGCGTTGAGCACGAAGCGGGCGTTGAGGCTGGGGACGACGAGCTGCGGCCCGGCCATCGTCGCGATCTCGGGATCGACGTTTTGCGTGCCGATCGTGAATGGCGCTGGCTCGGGAACGAGATAGCCGATCTCAGCCAGGAAGGCCTCATCGACCGGTTCGCCGGCGGTGTAGCGCGCGTCGATCGCGGCTTGCAGTTCCTCGCGATGTGCGAGGAGTGTGCGGTTTTCAGGCGCGAAGCTTGCGAAGATACCGGCGGCGCCCTGCCAGAAGGCGTCGGGGGCGATGCCGGTGCCGGCGAGCGCTTCGTTCTCGACGAAGGCGGCTAGGCGGTCATCGACCGATAGGCCGGCGCGGGTCTGCATGGGGGAATCCTCCTGACGATATGATCGAGCGCCTGGGGAGGGCACCGGCGCGATTAGGCGATGGGTATGGGGAAGCGCAACCTTCTTGAATCCTTCCCGAGTTAATCCTCCCCAAGCTTGCTTGGGGAGGGGGACCGCGCCCGTAGGGCGTGGTGGAGGGGTTGGTCTGGTGGAACGGTCGCGCCAAGCCAGCCCCTCCACCATCCGCTTTGCGGATGGTCCCCCTCCCCGAGCGGAGCTCGGGGAGGATTCGGATTGTTAGGCTCGTTTCCAGATCATCAGGTCGCCTTCGGCGACGACTTCGCCTTTGGTGGCTACTGGTTCGGCGTGGCCGTCGCTGAGGAAGGCTATCGTTGCGACATCCGCACCAGGCACTTGCGCCAGCGTGCGTCGGCCATCGGGCGTGCGCGCGACGACGACGCCCGATTTTGCCGAGCCATCGCGGTTGTAGAACACCGTGTAGGTCTCGACGTCGGCTGGGCCGACGTAATCCTTCACCAGCTCCGGCACCGGCCCGCGTGCGGCGTCCGCTTCGTCCTGCAGATCGTACTCATGCGCCTCGCCCGCGCCGGGCAGTGGCGCGGTGCCGAGGACGATCGCGTGGTTGTGCGTCGCGAAGCCGCCGTTGGCGAACAGCAGGCCCTTCTGGCCCTCGCCCGCCCGCAGGCTGTCGACCATCTCGGCGACGGCGTGCGCCATGTAATTGCCGATCGGCCCGCCGCCGAAGGTGAGCCCGCCGAACACGGTCGCTGGCTTGTCGAGCGGCCAGTCGATGACGCGGCGGGCCATCTTGGGGACGCAGGGGAAGCAGGAATATAGCTCGACCAGGTCGAGGTCGTTCGCGGTCACCTCGTTGAATTCGAGTGTGCGGCGCAGGCATACTTCCATGCTTGGCGACGTGTCGTAGCGGTCGCGGGCGAGGAAATCGTCGGCCTCGTGGGCGCTTGCGCCGCGGCCGACGTAGATGATGCGGTCTTCGGGCACGCCGCGGCGGCGCGCTTCGGCGAGGCTGGTCACGATGAAGCCGGCGCCCTGGTTGACGCTCGAATTGGCGACCATCAGTTTGGTGTAGGGGAAGGCGATCGGGCGATTGTCGGCAGTCGGCTCGATGACCTCTTCAGGTGTCCGGGGCGCGTGGATCCACGCCGCGGGGGTCTGTGCCGCGACGTGGGAGAAGCGCGACCAGATTTCGCCGGATTCGCGCTGCCCTTCGGCGAGGCTCTGACCGTAGGCGGCGCGGCCGGCGTTTTCGTAGAGCGGATAGACGTCGACCGGGGTGGCGAGGCCGTAGATCTGGCGATAACCTGGCGTGGCGCCCTTGCTCAGGTTACGCAGCGGGTTCTGGTCCGCAACGCTGGTCTTGGCGGCGAGCGCGGCGCGCTGGCTGGCGGTGCGCAGCGCCTCGCCGCCAGTGATCGCGGCGATGGTGATCTCGCCGCGCGCGATGCGATTGGCCGCTTCGTTGAGCAGCAGGATCGGGCTGTCGCCGTTCGGGCCGACCGATTCGTAGACGATGCTGGCCTTGGAACCGATGCCGTCGGCGACCTTCTGGGCCAGCGGATTGTCCTTGCGGAAGCTGATCTGCTGCACGACGGCGACCGAGTCGACATCCGCGAGCCAGCCGCCGCCGGCGTCCTTATCGGCTTCTTCCAGCGCGGCGATCATCAGGCCGAGCGAATCCTTGCCCGCCATCGGATCGGCCGGACGGTCGTTGACCTGCCCGACCCCGACGATGACTGCGATCTTTTCCGGATCGCTCATTATTTCGCCTTCCACACCGGTGCGCGCTTCTCGGCGAACGCCTTGGGCCCTTCGCGCGAATCCTCGCTGGTGAAGACGATCTTGGTTTCATCGCGGTTCTGCGCCCAGGCGGCTTCTTCGCGCGCAACCTTGCCGCCCGAAATCCCCTGCGCCATCCGCTTGGAGGCCTGCACCGAAAGCGGCGCGTTGACCGCGATCCGCTCGGCGAGTTCGAACGCCTTGTCGAGCAACTGGTCGCGCGGCGCGACGGCGTTGATCAGGCCAAGCTCGAGCGCGCGTTGGGCGGTGATCGGGTCACCGGTGAGGATCATCTCCATCGCAATCTTCTTGGGCAATTGCTCGGGCAGGCGGAAGACGCCGCCGGCCGCGGCGAACAGCCCGCGCTTGGGCTCGGGCAGGCCGAATTTTGCCTCGTCGACCGCGACGGCGAGGTCGCAGGCGAGCGTGATTTCGAGCCCGCCGCCGAGCGCCATGCCGTTGACGGCGGCGATCACTGGCTTGGAGATGGCGTGGCTGACGATGCCGGCGAAGCCCCAGGCTTGCTTGGTCTTGTCGTCGGGTGCGAGGCTTTCGCCGCGCGAGAGGGCGACGAGATCGGCGCCGGCGCAGAAGGACTTGTCGCCCGCGCCGGTGACGATGACGACGCGGATCTCGGGATCCTCATCGGCGGCGTGGAGCGCGTCGCCGACGCCTTCGTGCACGAAGCGGTTGACGGCGTTGCGCTGGTCGGGGCGGTTGATCGTGATGAGCATCACGTTGCCGCGTGTTTCGACGGTTACGGCGTCGTTTCCCAATTCGGCCATGATTTCAGTCCCTTTCTAGGCAGCTTGTTCGATGATCTTGTCGGTTAGGAGCGGGGCTATCTGGTCGTCGGTGAGGCCGAGCCAGTCCTTCAGCACCGCGACGCTGTCCTCGCCGATGCGCGGTGCCGGGCGCTGGTCGGGTGGCGGTACGCGGGTGAAGCGGGTGAGCTTTGCTTCGACCTGAAACGGTGCTTCGAGGAGCGGGTGGGTTACCTCGCAGAAGGTGCCAAGCGCCTGATAACCGGGCAGATCGGGTAGATCGACGACGCGGACCATCATGCCGGCGGGTATGCCGGCGCCTTGGAGCTGTTCCATCGCGTCTTGTGGCGAGCGATCGCGTGCCCAGCTTTCGGCATCGTCACCCACGAGCGACACTAGCGCGGTGCGATCGGCGTCGTTGCGTAGCGTGACGACGCACCATTCGTCTTCGCCGGCGCAGGAGAGGAGCAGGTTTTCGGCCTGATCTCCGCTGGTTGCGTCGCCGGCCGCGCGGGCGGCGATGGCGGCGGCCTGGTGGCCTAGCATGACTTCGGCCTGGCTGATGCTGATGCTGCCGCCGCGGGCGGTGCGCATGCTGCGGATCAGCAAGGCGAGCGCGCCGACGGTGCCGATGCGGCCGGCGACGTGATCGGGATAGACCGTCGTCCCGTCAGAAAAGCTTTCTGAATCATCGGGATAGACCCATTGCTTGCTGAGCCCGGCGGAAGCTCGGACCAGTGGGCCGTAGCCCAAACGGCTGGACCAGGGGCCGGTGGGGCCGAAGGCGGAGCTGTCGACGGTGATCAGGCGGGGGTTGGCGGCCGTTAGGGAAGCCGCATCGAAGCCCAAGGCATCGAGCGTGCCGGGCTTGAAGTTCGACAAAAGCACATCGGCCTGGCGCACGAGATCGAGGAATATCTCCTTGCCGCGCAATGACTTGAGATCGATCGACAGGCCGCGTTTGTTGCGGTGGCCGGCGGCGAAGGTGAGGCTGACGGGATCGTTGTTGCGGGATTGGCGCTGGCCATCGGGGAAGGCGGCGTTCTCGACCTTGATGACGTCCGCGCCGAGATCGGCGAGCAGCCGGCCACTCTCGCCGCCGACGACGATGATGCCGAGATCGAGGACGCGAACGCCTTCGAGGGGGGCAGAAACCGGGGATTCTTGGGGGCAATCGAACCGTGACGATACAAAAGCGTCACCGGGATTCCGCGATTGGACGGTTTGCAAAGCGAATTCGCGGGGGCCGGCGCGCCCCCCATCGATTTCCATCGTGCCGTTGGGGAAGGGCCGCGAGACCCC
This sequence comes from Sphingomonas radiodurans, assembly GCF_020866845.1. Lineage (NCBI taxonomy): Bacteria > Pseudomonadati > Pseudomonadota > Alphaproteobacteria > Sphingomonadales > Sphingomonadaceae > Sphingomonas > Sphingomonas radiodurans. The sequence goes on along the minus strand of NZ_CP086594.1, from coordinate 1,346,684 downwards.
CGGCGCGATCTCGATCGGGACGAAGGCGTTGCGCGCGATCATCTGCGGCGTCGCGACCGCTTCGTCGATGTCGTTGAGGCCGGCAGCGGGGATGCCGCGTCGCGCGGCTTCTTCCTCGATCTGGCTGCGCGTCTTGTCGGCGAAGAAGCGCGTGATCGCGGGGAGCAAGTCGGGCGACTTGTAGCGGACCATGAGGTTCGCCCATTCGGGACCGGCGAACTCGGCGGGCTCGCCGAGCCAGGCGAACATGCTGCGCCATTGCCGCGGCGCTAGGACGCACAGCCGGACGAAGCCGTCGGCGCAGGGGAGGATGGGGTAGCGGAAGCGTTCGTCGGTGCGGCCGCGCGGCTGCTTCCAGCTCGGCACGCCCGATTGTGCGCTGCCGTTCAGCCCGAAGCCGGGATCGAGCGCCTGCATCGCGGCTTCGAGCAGCGACATGTCGAGCCGGTCGCCTTCGCCGGTACGCAGGCGACGGATATATGCGCCGAGCGTCGCGACCGCGACCTGCGCCCAGGCGGTTTCCAGCGCGAGATTGCCGGGGGGAAGGAGCGGCGGTCGGCCGGGAAGGCCTGAGCGCGAGAGGTTGCCGGTCAGCGCGTGCAGCACGGCGTCACTCGCCTGCCAATCGCGCCACGGCCCGATGCTGCCGAAATCGCGGATCGAGACGTGGATCAGCTGCGGCGCTGCGGCCAGCAGGGCGTCGTGATCGAGCCCGGCGAGACCGGCTTCGAGGAAGATGTCGGCTTCCGCCGCCAGCGCGAGGAGGCGATCGTGATCGTGTGGGAGATCGATCGTCGCGACGCGCTTGCCGAGGTTGGCGGCGACGAAAGAGAGACTGACGCCCGCGACGGTCGGCCCGGTCCGCCGATCCGCGCCGCCGTCGCTTGGCTCGATCCGGATGACCTCCGCGCCCAGCTCACCGAACAGCCGCCCGACCGCGCCGAGCGTCCCCGGGACGGCATCGAGGACGCGGACGCCGGTGAGCGGGAGATCGATCATAGCGGCCAGGCGAGCTCGCGCCGCGCGGCGCTTTCGCGGTAGAAATCGAGCAGCGCGCTATCGTCGCCGCCGTGCTCGGCGAGTTGATCGTGGTGCGCGATCAGCGCGGTGGCGAGCGTCGCCCAGGCGGTGTCGAGCGCAGCGAGCGTCATGCCCTCGCCGATTGCCGGCGCGTCCGAGCCGAGCAGGCGGCGCATGTCGGCAATGTCGGCGTGGCGCCAAGCGGCGGCCTTTTCGGCCTCCTGCGCGCCGAGCAGCGCGAGCAGCGCCGCGACGGTCAGCGTCGAGCCGGCGAATACGTCGACCGCGCCCATCTTCTCGCCCGCGCCCGCGGCGGCGATGCCCGCGCCGAGCAGCACTTGCGCGAGATCGCTGGTCGGCATCGCTGGGACCGGATCGAACGTCTTGCCGACCAATTGCGCGGCGATGATCGCGTCCTGCCGGCGCGCGGTGTACCAGCCCGATACCGCCAGGACGACGTCCTGCCGCCCGCCGTCGACGAACTCGCGAAACGCCGACAGCCAGATCGCGATGCCCTTCACCGAGGCGAACAGCGACCACCAGCGCATCGCGACGGGATCGACGGTGAGGCCGCTCGCACGCTCCCAGATGGCAATCGCCTCGGCGCGCGGGACCATGCCGCTGGCCGAGCCGGGGACGAAATGATCCCAGATCGGATCGAGCGCCCAGCCGAGATCCTCGAGCGGATCGCCGAGGTGCGCCATTTCCCAATCGAACATCGCGCGCATGCCGCCCGAACCGTCGTGCATGACGTTGCCCGAGCGATAATCGCCGTGGACGATCGCAACGCGCTGCGCCGGTGGTGGCGGATTGGTGCGCAGCCAGCGGATCGCGGCGCGCGCGATCGGCTGCGGCAGCAGCGCATCCTCCTCGATCACGCCGGCCCAGTAATCGAGCGCGACGCGCCAGCATTCGTCGGGCGCGGGCGCCGGCGAATGGTTCGCGAGCGGCGATCCGGCGGGGTCGTGCGCCGCCAAGCGCCCGAGCGCGCCGAAGAACGCCTCGCCGATGGCGGCGCCATGCGCGCCGAACGGATCTCGCGCGAAGCTGCCCGCGACTTCGCCGCCCTCGACGCGCTCCATGATGAAGAACGGGCGGCCGAGCTCGGCACCGTCGGGCTCGAGCGCGATGGCGCGCGGCACCGGCACGACGCCTGCGGCGCTTTGGTAGGCACGAAACTCGGTGGCGCTTTCGGTGTCGATTAGGCCCTTGGCGGGCTCGCGGCGGAGGATGAGCTGGTGCGTCTCGTCACCAGCTATCGCGTCGAAGCGATAGGTTTCGCGGCTCGCGCCGCCGGGGATGCGCGCGAGGCCCTCGACGCGCACCGGCTGCTGCCAGACGCGGGTGAGATAGGCCTCGATCTCGAACGGGGTCAGCGCGCTGGTCATGCCGGGTCGAGCATCCCTTTGAAGCCCGATGGGGCGTGCGGGCCGATGACGAGCTGTTCGAGCACGCCCTTGCCGTGGCGGACCTTGCCGTCCGGACCGGTCATGGTGACGGTCGACACCGCCTGGACGTGGAGGTGGTGCGGCTGCATCACGTCGAGCTCGGCGGGCACGAAATCCTCGCGCTCGATCGTCTCGCCGTCGCCCTGGTGGCGGCCGTGGCCCCATTTGGGATGGCCGTAGCCGAGCCCGAGCATCATGAAGTTCGGGCCGATGTCGAACTCGACCTTCGTTTCGCCGGTCGAGTCGGTCAGCGTGACGCTGGCGTTCTGCGCGTGGCGCGAGCCCTGTTTCCAGTGAATCGTGCTGTCGGCGGTGTCGTAATGATGCTCGTCTTCGATCCCGCCGCCGAGCGGCCGCCATGCGGCGCGGCGATTCCACGGGCGGCCGTGTTCGTCGTCGTTGGTGTGATAATAGAAGTCGCCGTCCTCCATCGCCGTGGGGCTCCACAGCCAGTAGAATTGCGCCATCATCGGTGGGCTGGCGGGCTGCGCATCGGGGGCGCCGATCGGGCGCACGCCCCATGAGCGATCGCGCGTGCCGAGCCAGTTGGCGACTTCGGTGCGGACGCCGTCGACCTCGATCCAGCCCTGCCACGTGCCGTTCTGCGTGAGGCGCGTGACGTCCATCAGGATGCGCGGGCCGTTGCGGCGGGTGAAGCGCGGCTCTTCGAGCGGGAAGGCGCGGCCGACGTACGTCAGCTCGGCGCGGATGCCGTGATCGGGGGCGTCGACGCTGAGCTTCACCGATTTCAGCGGTTCAAGCACTTCGACCTTGATGCCGCCGACGAAAGTATCCATCCGCTCCATGCCGAGCCCGCGGCTCGCGTGGAGGTTGATCTGCTTGCCGTCCTTCAGCCAGCAGAACGATGCGTCGATGATGTTGATGTGCGGGTAGATGCCCATCGCGGCGGCGAAGAAGCCGTCTTCGTCGGCGCCGGGGGCGTAGCCGTTGAAGAAGAAGCGATCGTAGAAATTGCGGTCGGTGCCGGAATAGGCGACCGGCTCCGCCGTTTGATGGATCGGGTATTCGTCGCCTTTGGTCAGCACCATGCCTGCTCTCCGAATGATCGCCGATCGGTGCCGGCTCGGGGTGCGGGTTGGACCAGCGGCGGCGGGGCTGTCAACGGGGGGATAACAGAAGTTACGTTGCGTGGTGTGTCGGAGGAGAGGGAAGGACAGCGCGCCTCGCGAAACGGCGCCTTCTTACTCCCCTCCCGCTCGCGGGAGGGGCTGGGGGAGGGCTTGTCCGCGAGCGTAGGTCTGCATGGAGGCTGACATCCCCTCCCCTAACCCTCCCGCAAGCGGGAGGGGGATTATGTGTCCGCCAGCCCTGCCAGCGGCGCGAATCGGGCGACTTGTTTGCCGATCAGGCGGAGTTGCTCGACCACGGCAGGGTCGTTCGCGCCGCCTTCGTCGTCGAACTTCGTCAGCTGGCTGTTGATCGTCGCGGCGAAGGGTGTCGGCCAGCCGCGCAGCGCGTGGACGATCGAGCGCAAGGCGGCGATGGTCGAGCCGGTCGCTTGCCAGCCGTAGGCGGTGGCGATCAGGCCGACGGGCATGTCGGCGAGATACGGGCGATCGGCGTCACGCGCGGTTTCCTCGAGCAGGTCGAGCGCGTTCTTCACCACGCCCGAGATGCTGCCGTGATAGCCGGGCGAGGCGATGATGAGCGCGGAGGCGGCGCGCACGGTGGTGACGAATTCCTGCTCCTCGGGCGTGCGCGTCACCGCCTTGGGATCGTAGAGCGGGAGCTTCGCCATGTCGTCGCCGCCGAACATGCGCGTGCGGAAGCCCTGTTCGCAGGCAGCATCGAGCGCGATGCGCAGCGCGCGTTCGGTGGAGGAGGGGCCGCCGATCGTGCCGCCGATGCCGACGACCAGCGGGCGTCGATCCGATTGAGGTGCTTCCGCTAAGCCATTCATGTCCCTATTCCCTCGCACGATGCGCATCCTTGCGGCAACTGTCTTAGTGAAGTAATACGGATGGCCGACCGCCGGAACGACGATATGCGCCCAGATCCCTTCGAGCAGCGCCCCTACGACGCGGGGCGTGTGCGGTACAATCATTCGGCGGGCGAACAACCCCAGGCGATGCCCGATTTCGCTGCCTGGCGCGACGATGGCGCCAATGGCGGCGATCTGCCACCGCCGGGCGAGCCGATCCGCACGCGCCGGCGCGGGATTCCGCTGCGCTGGATCACGCGCGCGATCGGCGCGATGCTGATCCTGCTGGTGATTGCGATCGCGTGGCTGGCGATCACTGCGCCGCTTTCGCAATCGCTAAAACCCCCGACGCCGCCGTCGATCACGCTGACCGCGACCGATGGCACGCCGATCGCTCGGCGCGGGGCGATCATCGCCGCGCCGGTGGTCGCGTCCGAACTGCCCAAGCACGTTACCGAGGCGTTCCTGGCGATCGAGGACCGGCAATTCTATTCGCACTGGGGCATTTCGCCACGTGGCATCGCGCGCGCGGCCTGGGCGAACGTCGGCTCGGGCGGGGTGCGGCAGGGCGGCAGCACGATCACGCAGCAGCTCGCCAAGAACGCCTTCCTCGATTCGGATCGCACCGCGGCGCGCAAGCTGCGCGAGGCGATGATCGCCTTCTGGCTGGAGGCGTGGCTGACGAAGGACGAGATCCTCTCGCGTTATCTGTCGAACGTGTATTTCGGCGACAACGTCTATGGTCTGCGCGCAGCGTCGAAACATTATTTCGGGCGCGAGCCGGAGAAGATGAACATCGGGCAGGCGGCGATGCTGGCCGGGCTGGTGAAGGCGCCGTCGCGGCTGGCGCCGACGGGCAACCTAGAGGGTGCGCGCAAGCGGCAGGCGGTGGTGGTCGCGGCGATGGTCGATGCCGGCTTCCTGACCAAGGGGGAAGGCGAGGACGTGCAGCCGCAGCGCGTGCTGGCGCGGCGCGCGCGCGGCCTGCCGACGGGCACGTATTTCGCCGACTGGGTGCTGCCCAGCGCGCGCGACCAGGCAGGCGAGATCCAGACCGAGGCAAGCGTGCGCACGACGCTCGACCGCGACTTGCAGCGCACCGCCGAGCGCGTGATCCGCCAGGCCGGGCTGCGCCAGGCGCAGGCGGCGATCGTGGCGATGAAGCGCGACGGCGAAGTCGTGGCGATGGTCGGCGGGCGCGATTATGCCAAGAGCCCGTTCAATCGCGCGACGCAGGCGCGGCGGCAGCCGGGATCGACGTTCAAGCTGTTCGTCTATCTCGCGGCGCTGCGCGCCGGGCTGACGCCCGAGACGATGGTCGATGATTCGCGCGTCGAGATCGCCGGGTGGAAGCCCAAGAACGACGACAATCGCTACCTCGGCGAAATCACCATGCGGCGCGCGTTCCAGCGTTCGTCGAACGTGGTGGCGGCGCGGCTGACGCAGCAGGTGGGCGTGCGCAACGTGATCCGCGCGGCGCGCGACATGGGGATCACGACGCCGATCGCGAACGAGGCCACCATCGGGCTCGGCACGTCCGAAGTGTCGCTGCTGGAGCTGACCGCGGCGTTCGCGGGCGTGGCCGACGGGCGCTATCCGGTGCAGCCGCACGGGCTGAGGAACGTCGAAGACAAGAAATGGTATCAGGCGCTGACCGACGGGCAAAAGAAGCTGCCCAGCCGCATTCACGACGACATGCTGACGCTGCTCGCGGCGTCGATTCGCGGCACGGGGCGCGCGGCGGCGCTGTCGGTGGACGCTTATGGCAAGACGGGAACGTCGCAATCGGGGCGCGATGCGTGGTTCATCGGCTTTGCGGGCGACCTGGTGGTGGGCGTGTGGATCGGCAACGACGACAATACGCCCAACCCCGGGCTGCACGGCGGCGGCATCCCGGCGCAGATCTGGCGCAACTTCATGGTGAGCGCGCTCGACCTGGCGCCGGTGGTGAAGGCGCCGGTGGTGGAGGATGTCGATCCCGAGGCGGGGATCATGGGCGTGATCGAGAACGAGGTCGCGCCGATCGCGGGGCGGCTGGAAGGGCTTGGGATGGAGCTGGAGATGGGGCCGGACGGGTCGATCTCGCTTGCGCCGCGGCGCGAGGAGGCGCCGGTGCGGCGGCGGCGCGAGGAGCCGCTGCCGGAGGAATTGTTCGAGCCGCAGTGAGAGCGGGCTGTAGCCGCGGTCAGTCCGTCTGCATGATCGCCAGCTCGAGCCCGTTGGGATCGAGGAAGTGAAAGCGTCGGCCGCCCGGGAATGCGAAGATCGGCTTGCTGATGCTCCCCCCGGCCGCCTCGACGGCGGTTAGGGCGGCGTCGATGTCGTCCACCAGCACCACCGGCAGTGGCGCGGTTGGCGCTTCGCTCATGTCCCCCTGCAGCCCGAGGTCGACGGTGCCCGTCATGGTGCATGAATAGCTGGGCCCGAAGTCGGTCAGCTCCCACCCGAACACGGATGAGTAGAAACTCCGCGCCGCGCCGAGGTCGCGCGCAGGAAGCTCGACGAAGTTGATGCGTGCCATGGCTATTCTCCTATGCTCGCTTGCCTTCGGTTCAGCTGGAAGGCCGGGGCGCTACTCCGCGGCTTCCAGCGCCAGGGCGTCGTCGAGCGGGTGGGGGAGGCGGGTCAGCATTTCGCGGGGGACGATTTGCCAGAAACGGCCGGCGGTCTGGTCCCAATCCTCGAGGATGCTGCGCGACCATTTGGAGTCGGTCGCTTCGGCGTGGCGTGCGATCAGGCTCTTCAGCTCGCCGGCCCAGTGCGCCGAGGCGAGGCGTTGCCACGTGATGCTCTCGGCGTTGACGCGACGGGCGAAGGTGTCGTCGTGGTCGTAGACGAAGGCCATGCCGCCCGTCATGCCGGCGCCGAAGTTCTGCCCGACCGCGCCGAGCACGACGGCGACGCCGCCGGTCATATATTCGCAGCCGTTCGCGCCGCAGCCTTCGACGACGACCGTCGCGCCCGAGTTGCGCACCGCGAAGCGCTCGCCGGCCTGGCCTGCGGCGAACAGCGCGCCCGAGGTCGCGCCGTAGAGCACGGTGTTGCCGACGATCGTGTTTTCCTGGCTTGCCAGCGGTGACGACACTGCCGGGCGCACGACGATGACGCCGCCCGAGAGGCCCTTGCCGACATAATCGTTGGCGTCGCCGAACACTTCGAGCGTGATGCCCTTGCACAGGAACGCGCCGAGGCTTTGCCCGGCCGAACCGCGCAGCCGGATCGTGACGTGATCGTCGTTGAGCGCGCTCATCCCGAACAGGCGGGTGATCTCGCTCGACAGCCGCGTGCCGACCGCGCGGTGCGTGTTGCGGACCGAATAAGTGAGCTGCATCTTTTCGCGGCGCGTGAAGACCGCGGCGGCATCCTTGATGATCTGCGCATCGAGGCTGTCGGGCACTTCGTTGCGGAAGGTGGTGAGCGAGAAGCGGCGCTCGGCGTCGGTCGCGTCGACCTTGGCGAGGATCGGGTTCAAGTCGAGATCGTCGAGATGCTCGGCGCCGCGGCTGACCTGGCGGAGCAATTCGGTGCGGCCGATGATCTCGTCGAGGCTGCGCACGCCCAACCGCGCGAGGATGTCGCGGACTTCCTCGGCGATGAAGGTCATCAGGTTGATGACCTTTTCCGGCGTGCCGACGAACTTGTCGCGCAGCCGCGGATCCTGCGTGCAGACGCCGACCGGGCAGGTGTTCGAATGGCACTGGCGCACCATGATGCAGCCCATTGCAACGAGGCTGAGCGTGCCGATGCCGAACTCCTCGGCGCCGAGGATGGCGGCGATGACGATGTCGCGACCCACGCGAAGCCCGCCGTCGGTGCGCAGCTTGATGCGGCCGCGCAGCCCGTTGAGCGTGAGCACCTGGTTGACTTCGGAGAGGCCCATTTCCCACGGCGTGCCGGCGTATTTGATGCTGGTCTGCGGGGAGGCGCCGGTGCCGCCGACGTTGCCCGAGACGAGGATCACGTCGGCATGCGCCTTCGCGACGCCGGCGGCAACGGTGCCGATGCCGGCGGAGGAGACGAGCTTCACGCAGACGCGCGCGCGCGGGTTGATCTGCTTCAGATCGTAGATGAGCTGCGCGAGATCCTCGATCGAATAGATGTCGTGATGCGGCGGCGGCGAAATGAGCGTGACGCCGGGGGTGGCGTGACGCAGCTTGGCGATGAATTCGGTGACCTTGAAGCCGGGCAACTGCCCGCCCTCGCCGGGCTTGGCGCCCTGCGCGACCTTGATCTCGATCTCCTCGCAGGCGTTGAGATATTCGGCGGTGACGCCGAAGCGGCCGCTCGCGATCTGCTTGATCGACGAATTGGCGTTGTCGCCATTGGCATAGGGTTGATAGCGGTTCTTGTCCTCGCCGCCTTCGCCCGACACCGCCTTCGCGCCGATGCGGTTCATCGCGATGGCGAGCGTCTCGTGCGCCTCGGGGGAGAGCGCGCCGAGGCTCATGCCCGGGGTGATGAAGCGCTTGCGGATCTCGGTGATCGCCTCGACTTGATCGACCGGCACGCCTTCCGACGGGAAGTTGAACTGGAACAGATCGCGCAGATAGATCGGCGGCAAATCGCCGACGCCGCGCGAGAATTGCAGGTACGTCGAATAGCTGTCGGTCGACACCGACGTCTGCAGCAAGTGCATCAGCTGCGCCGAATAGGCATGCGCCTCGCCAGTGTGGCGCTGGCGATAGAAGCCGCCGATCGGCAGGTTCACGACCGCTTCGTCATAGGCCGCGTCGTGGCGGTCGGTCGCGTTGACGTGAAGCGAGGCATAGCCCTCGCCCGAGATCTTGGCGGGCATGCCCGGGAAGAAATCGTTGACGAGCGAGCGTGAGAGCCCGACCGCCTCGAAATTGTAGCCGCCGCGATAGCTGGAGATCACCGCGATCCCCATCTTCGACATGATCTTGAGCAGGCCCTCTTCCACCGCCTTGCGATGCCGCTTGAGGCATTCGTCGAGCGTGAGATCGCCGAACAGGCCACGTGCCTGGCGATCGGCGATCGCGGCCTCGGCGAGATAGGCGTTCACGGTCGTGGCGCCAACGCCGATCAGCACCGCATAATAATGCGTGTCGAGGCATTCGGCGGTGCGCATGTTGATCGAGGCGTAGGAGCGCAGGCCACGGCGCACGAGATGCGTGTGGACCGCGGCGGCGGCGAGGACGCCGGCGATGGCGACGCGCTCGGGGCCGATATGCTCGTCGGTCAGGAACAATTCGCTCTTGCCCTGGCGGACGGCCTGTTCGGCCTCGTTGCGGATGCGCTGGATCGCGGCGCGCAACTTCTCGGGGCCGCCGTTCGCCTCGAACGTGCAGTCGATCTCGGCGGCGGCGCGGCCGAAATAGCCCTTCAGCCGCGCCCAGTGCGACGAGGTGAGGACGGGGGAATCGAGCACCAGCACGCGCTCGCGGCTGTCCTCGGTATCGAGGATATTGGCCAGATTGCCGAAGCGCGTCTTGAGCGACATCACATAGCGTTCGCGCAAGCTGTCGATCGGCGGGTTCGTCACCTGGCTGAAGTTCTGGCGGAAGAACTGGCTGATGATGCGCGGCTTGTCCGAAATGACGGCGAGCGGCGTATCGTCGCCCATCGAGCCGATCGCTTCCTTGGCCGTTTCGACCATCGGCGACAGGATCAGCTCCATGTCTTCGAGCGTCTGCCCGGCGGCGACCTGGCGGCGCGCGAGCTCGGCGCGGTCGTAGCGCGGCACGCCGCTGGCAGGCGCAGGGGGGAGATCGTCGATCGTCGCGAAATTGCCGATCATGCCGGCGTAATCGGCCTCGGCGGCGATCCGGTCCTTGATCGCGCGATCGTGGTAGAGCTTCCCCTCGACCATATCGACCGCGATCATCTGCCCCGGCCCGAGCCGGCCCTTGGCGATGATGGTCGATTCAGGAACGACGACCATGCCGCTCTCAGAACCGACGATCAGCAGGCCGTCGATGGTTTGCGTGTAGCGCAGCGGGCGCAGCGCGTTGCGATCCATGCCCGCGACCGCCCAGCGGCCGTCGGTCATCGCGAGCGCGGCGGGGCCGTCCCACGGCTCCATCACCGAGGCGAGATACTGGTACATCGCGAGATGCGCGGGCGGCATGTCGTCGGCGATGTCGCTTTGCCATGCCTCGGGGACGAGCATCAGCTTGGCGGTCGGCGCGTCGCGGCCGGAGCGGCAGATCGCCTCGAACGTCGCATCGAGCGCCGCGGTGTCCGACGCGCCGGCGGGGATCACCGGCTTGATGTCCTCCGAATGCTCGCCGAACGCGATCGAGGCCATGCGGATCTCGTGGCTGAGCATCCAATTCTTGTTGCCGCGGATCGTGTTGATCTCGCCGTTGTGCGCGAGGCAGCGGAACGGCTGCGCCAGCCACCATTGCGGGAAGGTGTTGGTGGAATAGCGCTGGTGGAAGATCGCGACGCGGCTTTCGAAGCGCTTGTCGGTCAAATCGGGGTAGAAGACCGACAGGCTCTCGGCGAGGAACAGCCCCTTGTAGATGATCGAGCGGCACGACAGCGAGCAGATGTAGAAACCCTGAATCTGCGCGGCGATCACGCGCTTCTCGATCCGGCGGCGGACGAGATAGAGATTCTTCTCGAACTCGGCGGCGTCGACCGCGTCGGGCATCGGCCCGGCGATCATGATCTGCTCGATCTCGGGGCGCGTGGCCTGCGCCTTCTGGCCGATCACCGACACGTTCACCGGCACCTGGCGCCAGCCGTAGATCGTGTAGCCGGCGTCGATGATCGCGCTTTCGACGATCGTGCGGCAGGTTTCCTGCGCGCCAAGATCGGTGCGCGGCAGGAAGACCATGCCGACCGCGAGCCGGTTCGGCAGCACCTTATGCCCGCCGAGCGCGATCGCATCGTCGAAGAAGCGCACCGGCAGATCGACGTGGAGCCCGGCGCCGTCGCCGGTCTTGCCATCGGCATCGACCGCGCCGCGGTGCCACACCGCCTTGAGCGCATCGATCGCGGATTGCACAACGCGGCGCGACGGCTTGCCATCGGTGGCGGCGACCATACCGACGCCGCACGCATCGCCCTCGAAGTCGGGGCGGTACATGCCCTCACGGGCAAGGCGTTCGCGCTCGCTCACGTTGGTCACATCTGATCTCCGGTATTCGTGGATGGAGGGGCAGGGCAGAATCGAGTGAGGACGAGCCGGATCATGGCGTCGTCCGCGCGATATTGGCGCTGAGGATTTGGGGAAGCCGGGGCTTCATTTCGGCGACGAGCTCGTCCGACCATTCTGATAACGGCGGATCGAGCACGTCATTCAAGCTTGCGAGTGTTCGCAGCGCCCCCGACGTCGCGAACTGGGCATCGGCCGTGCGATCCAGCGGTGATGTATCGCTGGCGTAGCTGGACGTATAACGCGTCCAATATTCGAGAAGATCGGTTTCATCGTCCTTACCCCAGGCAGCAAGGAACCGAGTTCCCGCCGAACTCTTCAGATAGGCCGCGATGGTCGCTAGTTCGTCGGGCTTTGCCGATGTGCGTACGAGAGCGTCCAGTTTCGGGCGGACGATCGGATAACGCTGCCGGACCGTCTCGCGAAACAGAACCAGCAGATCGTCTTCGACGTGGGCCCGAAACCCAGGGTGACGATCCTCCAACGCCTTGAACTTGGGCTGCCCGTCAAGCGATCTTGCCAGCCCTTTGACCATGCCGTCCACGATCAATGCCTCGCCCGAGATCGCATCAACAATCGTGGCGACGTCGGCTGATTGATCTTTGGTCTCCTGCGCACGAGCGATGGACGCGGGCATCATGGCCGCGAACAGGCAGAGCAGCGCGGTGCGCAGCCAACGTGTCACGCCGTCATGCCGACGCCGCACGCATCGCCCTCGAAGTCGGGGCGGTACATGCCGTGGGTGGCGAGATATTCGCGTTGGTCAGCGTGATGGATCATGACAAAAGACCTTTGTCAGCGAGCCGCGCTCGCAGAAATTGATAGGCTGAAATAAGGCCCGAAGCGGCAGCCCAGGTCGCGTTGACGCGCTCGACCTGCTCATCTTCGTCGATCGGATATTCATGGACGAGACGGTTGCGGAGTTCTGCGGCGACGATCCAATCGTCGGCGTCGTCAAAGACACCGAACTTCTCGAGCTGGTTTGCCTGATCGCGCCGCGTCATCGCGCGCACGTCTTCCAGCTCCCAATCAAGGTACGCGCGAAACAGCCGGCCCAGCATGTCTTGCAGTTGCTCGTAACGCTTGAGCAGCGCGACACTGGCTATCCGTTCGACCAGGGGCAATCGCGCAAGATCGTCGCCGGCAAATGGCAGTACCGGCGCAAGAATCGGGCGAACGTCGTCGAAGCCCAGCACAATGCGGTCGCAACGCGCCACTGCAATGCGGATCAGATCCTCGGTATTCACGTGATCGGCACCGATCCGGGTGCAACGACACGGGCAAAGCTGGAGGCCGGCTGTCCGCGCTCGACGAGCACGACGTCCACCTTCTGCTCGTCGATGTGGCGAAAAAGTACGTCCCGGAACGCACCAACGCGCTCCCACTCCGTTTCAGTGGCGGGGTCTGCTTCGATCAGCAGATCAATGTCGCCGCCGCGCAACTGGTCATCGACGCGACTGCCGAACAGCCGCACGGTCGCCGTCGGGCCGAACACTTCGCGTGCGGCTGTCTTGATGGCGTCGATGTCTCGCGGCTTCAGCCTCACGCCGCCACCTTCACCCCGGTGCCAACCTTCGCCTTGAGATACTTGTGCATCGACGTCGCGACGTCGCGGCCGTCGCGGATCGCCCATACCACGAGCGATGCGCCGCGCACGATGTCGCCCGCGGCGAAGACGCCGTCGAGGCTGGTCATCAGCGTCTTGTTGTCGACCAGCACGGTGCCCCAGCGCGTGACGCCGAGTTCGGGGGCGTCCCACAGATGCGGCAGTTCCTCGGCGTCGAAGCCAAGCGCCTTGATCACCATGTCAGCGGGCATGTCGACCGGGCCGCCGGGATCGACCTCGGGCGCGCGGCGGCCGCTCGCGTCGGGGGTGCCGAGCCGCATGCGGTTCGCGCGGACGCCGGTGACGGGATCGCCCAAGAAGGAATGCGGGGCGGAGAGCCAGACGAATTCGGCGCCTTCCTCCTCGGCGTGCGCGACTTCGCGCTGGCTGCCGGGCATGTTGGCGCGGTCGCGGCGGTAGAGGCAGCGGACCGACGTCGCGCCCTGGCGCAGCGCGGTGCGCACGCAATCCATCGCGGTATCGCCGCCGCCGATCACGATGACGTTCTTGCCCTCGGCATCGAGGCTGCCGTCGTCGAACGCGGGCACGGCGTCACCGAAGCCCTTGCGGTTCGAGGCCGTCAGATAATCGAGCGCCTCGATCACGCCGCCGGCGTCGCCGCCCGGCACGTGGATCGCGCGCGCCTTGTACACGCCGGTCGCGATCAGCAGCGCATCGTGGCGCTTGCGCAGATCGGCGAGGCTCGCATCGTCGCCGACCGCGAAGCCCTCGTGGAAGACGATGTCGCCGGCCTTCAACCGATCGACGCGGCGCGTGACGACGTGCTTTTCGAGCTTGAAGCCGGGGATGCCGTAGGTGAGCAGCCCGCCGGCGCGATCGTGGCGATCGTAGACGTGAACCTCATAGCCGTTCCGGCGCAGATATTCCGCCGCGGACAGCCCGGCCGGGCCGGCGCCGATCACGCCGACCGATTGCCCGCGCGGCGGGCCGGGGACGAGCGGCTCGATCCAGCCCTGCTCCCAGGCGGTGTCGGTGATGAATTTCTCGACCGAGCCGATCGTGACTGCGCCGTGGCCGGTGAATTCGATCACGCAATTGCCTTCGCACAGCCGATCCTGCGGGCAGATGCGGCCACAAATCTCGGGCATGGTCGAGGTGGCGTTGGACAGTTCATATGCCTCGCGCAGCCGGCCCTCGGCGGTGAGGCGGAGCCAATCGGGGATGTGATTGTGGAGCGGGCAATGGACGGTGCAATAGGGCACGCCGCACTGCGAGCAGCGCCCGGCCTGTTCCTCGGCGCGAGGCACGGCGTAGCGATCGGCGATCTCGCGGAAGTCCTCGGCACGTGCTTCCGCAGCACGCTTGTCCGGGTAGGACTGCGGCGTCTCGACGAATCGTAACATGGTGTCAGCAGCCATTGAGCCCTCCGATTTGGCAGGTCTCACACCATGGCGATCACATCAAGTCAGCGGTCCTTACCTAAAATATAGGAAACCGTTTCGGATGCGATCGATCCTCACAAATCAAGTTGGCAAAAAGTACCGAACCGGACCTACCGTGTGTAGAGGAACACTAGAGCCAGCGCGCCAGCAACGATCCGGTACCAGGCGAACGGCGCAAACCCGTGTCGCGTCACGATCGCGAGGAAGCCCTTCACCACCGCGAGCGCGACAACGAACGAGACCAGCGCGCCGACCGCGATCAGTTGCAGATCGCCGCCGGTCACCGCATCACGATGCTTGACGAGCTGCAGCACGGTCGCCCCGCTCAGCGTCGGCAGCGCGAGGAAGAAGGAGAATTCCGCCGCCGTACGCCGATCGATGCCGAGCGCCATCGCGCCCATGATCGTCGCGCCCGAGCGGCTGACCCCGGGGATCATCGCGAGGCACTGGACGAGGCCGATCTTCACCGACTGGCTGGTCGATACGCCCGAAATGCCGCCGACATCCTGCGTCTTGGCCAGCCGCTCGACGACCAGGATCCCGACGCCGCCGACGATCAGCGCCCAGGCGACCACCACCGCATTCTCAAGCAGCGCCTCGATCTGATCGTTGAAGGCCAGGCCAAGCGCCACTGCGGGGACGAAGGCGATCAGCAGGTTGCGGACGAACGCGATCGACTTCGGCTCGCGCTTCAACAGCCCCGACCCAACCGCCATGAACGTGCGCCAGTACAGCACGACGATCGCCAGGATCGCGCCCGGCTGAATCGCGATGTTGAACACCGCCCAGCGCTGCGGATCATAGCCCATCAGCTCGGTGGCGAGGACGAGATGGCCGGTCGACGATACGGGCAGGAACTCGGTCACGCCTTCGACGATGCCGAGCAGGATCGCGATCAGGAGATCGGACATAGTGGCCTTTCAGCTCGGCCGCCCTCGGCGCCGGCACGGGTTGATCTCAGGCGGCGCGCGGGCTGGCGAAGCGGCCGAGCCGCTGATACCGCACGAGCCAGCCCGGCGCGACCGCGGCGAGCGGCGTCGGCGTGATCCCCAGCGCGGCGAGGCCGTGTGCGCTTTCGCCGACCACCGTGTCGCTCTGCAGCAGTTTCCACTGATCGCGCGAGATCGGCGCGCCCGGCAATGCGGCGAGCAGGCTGCCCGCGGCATCGGGCAGCGGCACGAAGGCCGGCTTGCGCCCGATCGCGCGCGCGATCCATTGCTGCAGCTCGAGCATCGTCAGCACGTCCGGCCCGCCGAGCTCGAACGTGCGCCCGCCGAACTGCGCGGGGTCGCGCAGCGCTGCGACGATCGCCGCGCTCACGTCACCCGCGAACACCGGCTGGAACCGCGCGCCCGGCTTCAGCACGGGCACCACCGGCAGCTTCGCGATCATGCCGGCGAACATGTTCACGAACTGGTCCTCGCGGCCAAACACGGTCGAGGGGCGCATGATGGTTGCTTGCGGGAAGGCCTCGCGCACTGCGGCCTCGCCCGCGCCCTTGGTCTGGCCATAGCGCGAGGGCGCCTGCGGATCGGCGCCGATCGCCGAGACGTGGACGAACGCCGACACGCCTGCTGCACGGGCCGCCTCGGCGAGCGCGCGCGGGCCGGCGACATGGATGCGATCGAGATCGCCGGTGAAGCTGCCGACGAGGTTCACGACCGCGTCCGCGCCGGCGATGGCGCGCGCAAACGTGTCGGGCCGGGTGATGTCGGCCGCGACGAACTGCGTCTGCCCCAGCCCGCCGAGCGGCTTCAAGAACCACGCCTCGCGCGGATCGCGCTGCGCGATGCGCACCCGCGCACCTGTTTCGAGCAACGCCTGCGCGACGTAGCGGCCGAGAAAACCGCCACCGCCAACCAGCGTGACCAGCCTGTCCTTCATGTGCAGCTCCGCGGAAAATCGCCCCGGCCCTAGCCGCGGCAGACCGCTGTTGACAAGGCCGCCACCCCCGCCCTAGAGGCCCGCCCCTACCCGAGCTTGAAGCTCCCCGTGCCCAGATGGCGGAATTGGTAGACGCACCAGCTTCAGGTGCTGGCGCTCGCAAGGGCGTGGAGGTTCGAGTCCTCTTCTGGGCACCATTTGTTCTTCCGCCGGCGTCCGCCGGCTTCCAAAATGCCCCGGAAAACCGGCAGTTTAGCAGACTGTCGGTCCGCTGGCGTCCGCCGGCGGGTCTGGGTTTCCGAGAACAAATCGGGTATGATCAGGGTATCAAAAATCGCATGCCCTGAAGCGAGATACCCCCATGCCTCTATCTGCATTGGCCGTGTCCAAAGCCCAAGTCCGCGACAAAGCGTACAAGCTCAACGACGCTGACGGCCTCTACCTCCTGGTGACGCCGCAGGGTGGCCGCTACTGGCGGCTGAACTACCGCCTGAGCGGGCGCTACAAGACGCTGGCTCTCGGCGTGTACCCGAAGGTCAGCCTTGCCGACGCGCGGGCCGCTCGCGACAAAGCGCGACGCGCGCTGGCCGCTGGGGAGGACCCGTTCGCGCGTAAGAAGCGAGACAAGCTGATCGCCTCGCTTTCGTCCGCCACCACGTTCAAGGACATCGCTGAGGAGTGGTTGGCGAAGGTCGAGAAGGAGGGGCGCGCGGAGATCACGCTCGGTAAGATCAGGTGGCTCCTCGACTTCGCTTATCCGCTGATCGGTGACCGTCCGATTGCTAACATTCTGCCGCTGGAACTGCTGGCCGTCCTCCGCAGCGTCGAGGGCCGCGGACGTTATGAGAGCGCCCGCCGACTGCGGAGCGTCTGCGGCCGGGTGTTCCGGTACGCCATCGCCACCGGACGCGCACATCACGACATCTCGTCAGCGCTGCGCGACGCTCTAATCACCCCCAAGGTGACCCACCGCGCTGCGATCACGGACCCGGTTGAGGTCGGCGTGCTCCTCCGCGCGATCGACGATTTCACCGGCCATGCGACCACACGCGCAGGCCTCAAGCTCGCGGCGCACCTGTTTGTGCGACCCGGCGAACTGCGCCATGCCGAGTGGTCAGAGATCGACCTGGACGCCGCCGTTTGGACGATCCCGGCTAACAAGATGAAGATGCGCCGGCCGCATCGTGTGCCTCTTTCCATCCAGGCACTCGGCATCTTATCGGACCTGCGCGGCATCACCGGCTCGGGCCAGTATGTGTTCCCCAGCTTCTACACCATGCGGCGTCCGATGTCCGAGAACACGCTCAATCAGGCGCTGCGTCGGCTCGGCTACACGGGCGAGGAAATGACTTCGCATGGCTTCCGCGCGATGGCGAGCACGCTGCTCAATGAAACGGGGAAGTGGCACCCCGACGCGATCGAACGCCAGCTCGCGCACGTCGAGGGCAACAATGTCCGCCGCGCCTATGCACGCGGCGAACATTGGGACGAGCGGGTCCGGATGATGCAGTCATGGTCGGACCAGCTCGACCAGTTGCGGTCGAGCGGAAAGGTGCTGAAAGGAGCATTCGGCAGACGCTGAGCGCGACGCCAATCACCGCCGCGCCCTGTCGATCAGCTGCCTGAGACTGGCGACGGTGATCAGCGTGCAGGTGCCGATCTTTGCCGTCTCGATGTCGCCCGATGCGATCAACTCGTAGAGCTTGGACCGCCCGATACCAGTCAGCCGCGTGGCCTCAGGTATGCGCACCGCGATGGGTTCGATTGGCGTTGGGAGCTGTCCGCGCTCCTGCTCGGACGCAGCTCTGGACCGGACTATATGCTTGTTCATTACACGCTTCCAATGTTCGGGGAGCGTGGCAGGCACTACGCAAGGCAAAGCAGAACATAGACAGAACAGGACCGGGCCGCAAGGTTGCTCGATCAGAAGGGAACTCGCGCTTTCAAGCGCTATGGTCAGGCGGCGTCGCCGTCGGTCCCAGCTGCAGGAATTCGGGCCGAACGACAAATGGCTCCTCCGCTTAGAGCTCTAGAAACAAACACTTAGCGTAAATGGTCATCAATGATGGTCGTGGTGGTCATTGACCATGACTCACGAATTTGGTGGTCAGCACCAAGTCTTTGTCTTTGCTGTCTAAATTTGCGGTGCGCCGCGTAAGGTGTGCATGCAATTCCCCCCTGTCGAGCCGTTCCTGCGACGTGTTCAAGTGCGTCTGGCTCGTCGTTCCTCAGCCGCTTACCGGGGGAGCTGCGCAGCCGGCCAACGCTTTCCCCGTAGGCGGAGAACGGGCCGAAAGGCAGCCTTCAACGCTTGAAACAATGCTCCCGGTGCCACGCAAGAAAGTGCGGATGCGGGCGATCCAGCGGCCTTCCTGGTGGCAAGGCCCTGCCGGTCTTGTTGATCATGCCGCGCACGCTCTCGGGGTCGTTCGCCTGCCTTGAAACCAGGATCTCGAGGTCATCCGAAAGGCTGATCAGCCCACGATCAAACATCCAATGAACCGTGCCCGAGAGCGCCAGTCCGTTGGTGACGATGTCCGGACCATTCGCCTCGACCGGGCGGATGTGTGCGGCCTCCGCCTCGGCCCGACCGCCACCGTTGATGATCCTGAGACCAGTGATCACGCACCGCTCGCCGTAGGCGCGCAGGACGACCTTGCGGAACACGCGATCGCGGAAGATACGCGACGTGTAAGCAGATATCCTCTGGCGTTCCTGCTCGAACAGGAAGGGCGCTCGCTCCTCCTGCAAGGTGGATGGACCAGCCGCTTCATCGGTCCGCGGCAACAGCGCCTCATCATCGCCCAGGCCCAGATCGATGATGCGGTTGAAGTCCCTCGGTGAGATCGGCCGCACGGCGGATTGCGCCCGGCCGGAGATGCGCTGCTGCTCGTTCAACAGTCCCCGTTCAACTAACCCTTTAGCGCCGCTGAACGGCACTGGACTCGCGAACTCGAGGTAGCTGCCAGGCTCGATCACGGCGATGAACATGGCTCCCACGGCGGGGTCTGGGATGATCTCCTGCACCCGTGCGACCGCAAAATAACCGCGGGTCTCCTTCACCTTGACTGGCTCATAATAGAGTACCCAGTCGCCGACGCATGCCTGGGCACGTCCAAGATACTGTGCCGGGCACTGGTAGCGCTCCGCCGGACTGTCATCGTAGATCGAATCGGTCCGGTGAACGAATACGCCAAGCGTCATATGAGAGCCCCTCGATGCCGAGCTAGCCGTATCGCAGCTTGCCCGGAAGTGGGCAGCATCGTGTGGGTATTTCAGGTCGCTAGCGTTGCAGCATAGAACGCCTGCCAGCCGATCCTGTCTTGGCGGAGACGGCGGTTTGCTGCCTTGCAGGAAGCAGGCACGCAAAGTCGGATCGCTGTCTGATCCTACTCACAACCCGTTCTTTCAGATAACCCGTCTCGTTCAAGCGGGGCCACTTAGTGGCGTAGCAGATCCAGATGCGGACGCTCAGGACCATATGTCGGCGCCCGACTTCGCTCATTCGTTCAGGTCGGCCAGAGGCCGCCGTCAACCTGGCCGACCGTTACCCGGATGGGCTGAGACCCGGCGAAGGGCTCGGTGACGACCGGCACAGGCCGGCAAAATAGGACGCAAGCGCGCGAGGTCACCCGCGCGAGGTGCCATTACCAATTGTGGAAGACCAGTTTCGCCCCCGACTGCGCTTAGGACGTCAAAGGAGCGCTAATACTTTGTGGGAATCAGGCCGCGCGTAGCAGGAAGGGCGGCGGGCCAAGCGTTTTTACAGCATGAACCAGGATGAACACCTGATGCGTCTGCGTGAAGGACTCGGCGACGCAATCGTGCCGATCTCCATTGCGATCGACCAGCGCGGTCTGGCGCTTGCCCGATGACTTGCGCCCCGCCACCGGGATGAAACGCCCGAGTTCATCGTCGGGCGTGTAAACGGCGGGCCAGGGGTGCTCCCCGAACGTGGCAAGGAAGCTGTTCGACGCGATGACCCGGCGAAGAGTGCATCGAAATCCGTCGCCTTCGATCAGTTCGGGCGGGTTCAGCACGAGGACGACGCAACATTTGTCGTGCTTGGAGACATATTGCCGGATCGACGAATAAAGCGAGGCGTCGAACTTCTTGGCCAGCTTAATCGGCGTCCAGATGCTGAACTTCTCGTCGGCGGCCATGTGATGGAACGCGTCGTTCTGGAACAGCACCTCGGATGCGAACACATTCGCTTCGCGGTCGAACAGGTCGGCAGCTTGCGGATCGAGGGCTTGGTCGCAATCCTCGACCAGCTTGTACATCGCGCGCTGCCACGGAAGGAAGCCGTGGCCGGCTTCGTGGAGGGTGACGAAGCGCTTCTTCACCGGCATCAGCAGCTGATCGAGAAAGATCAGCCCGGCCGCGGCATCGAACAGCCCCATGACCTTGGACAGAGCCCGCTTGACGGCGTCGCCCGCCTTGTGGCGCATTCTTGCGAGAAAGCCCTCGTTGAGCACATCCTCCTTGACCTCTTCGACATTCGCGACGGCGAGGATGTCCTGGATCGGCGTCGGGAGCACGCCGAGCGCGCCTGCTTCTCGCAGCGCGCGCTCGGCCTCATTGCGGATTTTCGCCAACTGCACCGGGGTCAGGCTGCAGTCGTCCGGCCGCCGGGTCATTTATTGCGGTGCCAGCGGATATAAGCGAGATGGTCCAGCAAGGCCTGCTCCTCGTCCTGAGTAAGATTATCAATCGCGAAGGTCGCGGCCCGTCCATGTTTCGCGCCCGCGGCCCGTTCCTTCGAGGGAGCAATATATCCCGCGCGCTCCATGAGCGACTCGTACGGTACCCCGAGCGCCGTCGACAAAGCATACAGAATATGGGGTGACGGCTTGTTGATCTTGCCGGTTTCCAACTGGCTCAAATAGGCATTGCTTACTTCTTTCCCGGTCGCCTCTTCGACGTCCCGGAGCGACAGATCGAGGCCGAGCCGAACACTTTTGAGATATCGGCCCAGTCCGTCCGGCCTCCCCGCATCGGTAGTTTTCTCATCGCTCATCTGGCCTCCTTGCTTAGGTACGCCGGACACGCAGTCCGACGCATGACTCCTACTACGGCTCGCTAAGAACATCAAGCGCCGCTAAGTCAATGCTTGACAAACTTAGCATGCGTAGCGATGTTAGCGGCACCGGCAAGGGCGCCGGCACGCAACGGAGTTGTTCGAATGTCCCAGATTGCAGAAGCCGCGCTCCGCCGTGGCAAAGACCGTTACAGCATCGAAGTCGCCGATGCGTCGCTGACCTACCGTACCGTCCAGATCGACGATCTCACGCCTACCGGCTTGCAGCTGGCGCGCGCGGCGGGCGTCAAGCCCCCCGACGATGCGGTGGTGCTGCAGGTCGGCGCCGACGGAGCGCTCGACCTCGTCGAACCGGAAAAGCCGGTCGATTTGCGGCACCAGGACGGTCGCTTCGTGATCGTCGCTTCCGACCGGCTCTATTTTTTCAAGCTAAGCGGTGACCGGTTCGAATGGCCGTGTCGGGTCGTGACCGGCGGGCTGATCCGCAAGCTGGGCGCAGTGTCTCCGGACATGGCGATCTATCTCGAAAAGGCCGATCGGCCCGACCGCCGCATCGACGATCATGATCTCGTCGATCTCGACCCCGAGGGTACCGAATCCTTCATCGCGCGCAAGGCGGTGTGGAAGCTCAATGTGCACGGCGTCGTGATCGACGTCGCCGCGTCGACCATCACGGTGCGCGACGCGATGGAGCAGGCCGGCTTCGACACGGCCAAGCCGTGGCACATGTTCTTCAAGGTGGTGGGCCAGCCCAAGCAGCCGGTCGAGCTCGACACCGGGCTCGATCTTGATACGCCGGGCATCGAAAAACTCCGGCTGACTCCGAAGAATGTCGACAATGGTGAGGCGCCGCCGGCGCCTCACCGCGAATTCGCGCTGCTCGATGTCGATACGGCTTATCTCGACCGGCTGGGGCTGAGGTGGGAGACGATTGTCGAGGCGGACCGCCGGTGGCTGCTGATTCATGGCTACCGGGTGCCCGCCGGCTACACTAAGACCCAGGTGCGCCTCGCGCTGGAAATCCCGCCCGCCTATCCTGGCGCCGCGATCTACGGCTTCTATGCCTATCCGCCACTCGCGCTCACGTCTGGGTGCGAAATCCCGAACACGCAGCTGCGCGGAACGCTGCTCGGCGTCGAGTTTCACGGCTGGTCACGTTATCGCGGGCCGTCGGCACCCTGGGACGCGGCCACCGACAATGTTGTGACGCAGCTTGGGCTCGTCGAAGCCGCGCTGGCCAAGGAGGTCGGCGAGTGACCCCGCGCACGACGCTCTCGATCGCCGGCGTGCAGCACAGCATGCTCCACGATCATCTCTTTCCCAGCGACGGCCGCGAAGCGGCCGCCATCCTGCTGTGCGCGCTCACGCCGGGACCGCGCTTCAAGCTCGTCGTGCGGGACGTCCTCCTAGTGCCGCATGCCGAATGCGCGCGGCGCGAGCGGGACGCGATCACCTGGCCCGGCGCCTATCTCGAGCAGGCGATCGATCGCGGCGAGAGCGAAGCGCTCACCATCGTCTTGCTCCATTCGCATCCCGGCGGCCTGTTCGCCTTTTCGGAGATCGACGACGCCAGCGACTGCGTTACCATCCCGGCCCTGTTCCAGGCCTATGGCGAGCGTCATGGATCGGCAATCATGACGCCGGACGGCGCGGTGCGGGCACGGCTCTACGCCTCCGACCTCGTGGCCACGCCGGTCGATCTGGTCACTTGCGCGGGCGATGACATCGCGTTCTGGTGGGGCGACGCTGCCTTCTGCGCGGCGCCGCTCGTCAGGCCGGTGGCGTTCACCGGCGCCATGACCGCCGAGCTGGGCCGGCTGCACGCCGTCGTGATCGGCGTGTCGGGGACCGGATCGATCCAGGCCGAACAGGCCGCACGGCTCGGTTTCGGCCGGGTGACGCTCATCGATTTCGACCGCATCGAGCACAAGAACTTGAACCGCATACTAAACACGACGATCGCAGACGCACAGGCCGCCCGCCTTAAGGTCGATGCCTTTGCCGATGCGGTTACCGCCTATCGCGGACCGAGCGTGGCGCTCCCCTGCGCCGAGTCGATCAACACACGCGATGCGGTATTGGCCGCCGCGCAGGGCGACGTGCTGTTCTGCTGCGTCGACAGCCTCGAGGCGCGCCATATCGCCGATCTGATCGCGGCGGCATTCCTGCTGCCGCTGTTCGACGTTGGGGTGGTCATTCCGGTGCGCAAGACTCTTCACGGGCTCGCGATCGCCGATGCGGTGGGCCGGATCGACTATGTCCAACCCGGCGGCGCCACGCTGGGCGACCGGCAGGTCTATACGCCCGAGAGTTTGCGGGGCGAGTATCTGCGCCGCGCGGCGCCTGCCGCGCATGCCCAGGAGCTGGATGCCGGCTACATCAAGGGCGCCGTCGAGGAGGCGCCGGCCGTCATCACGCTCAACATGCGCGCAGCGTCGGCCTGCATGAACGAGTTCATCGCCCGCGCCTATCCGTTCCGGCTGGAGGCAAATCTTGGCTATGCCCGCACGATGTTCAGCCTGGCCGCCTGCGACGAGGATCATTTCCGTGAGGACAGCTTCGCCAAGGCGCGTAATCCCGCGTTCGCCCGCGGCGCGCGCGAGCCGCTGCTCGGGCTGCCCGCCCTTGCCAAGCTGAATACCGGGGGCACGACATGAATCTCCACCACTGGTGGCGCAACACCAAGGAGCGCTGGCGCCCATGGCGGCGGCTTCGGGTCGCCGATGGCGATACGCTGCCGGCCACACTGCCGAGCCGCGATCTCGTCGTCGTCCGCGACGATGGCGAGGACTGGAGCGTCGGCATGCGCTGCCCGTGCGGATGCGGCGATACGATCGAGCTCGTGTTGGTCGCCGAGGCCAAGCCCCGTTGGTCGCTGGCATTCGACCGCCACGGCCGGCCCAGCTTGTCGCCCTCGGTGTGGCGGCGCGCCGGCTGCCGGTCGCATTTCTGGGTTCGCGGCGGCCGCGTAGAATGGTGCGGCTAGGGTATTGCGCGAACGGCGTACTAACCCGGCGCGTGCTAATCCCCGAGGCAACTTCACTCAGACAACGCGAATCCTCGCCAGCTCGTCGCCGGCTGCCGAGCATCGGCCCGTCAACTGAAACAAGATACCGTCGAGCTCGCTGGTCGGTACATGAATCTCTGCGGCGATATGGTCGCGCGTGATCCGCTCGCGCCACAGCGTCGTGAAGATCTGCGGCCACAGCGCTGAGGATTCCCCCGGCAATCCCTCGGGCTCGCGGCGGCGATAGCCGCGGCTCGAAATCTCGATGTTCAAGCTGCGGTTCTGCCAGTCGCTGACCACCCCGAGCTTGTGAAGCCGATAGGCGAGCGCTGCGACCGATACGCCCCAGCGCTTCTTTGCCGGGATGAGGCTGTCGAGGTCCGAGACATAGCGGATCCGGCTGGTTACGTCGTCTGCGGGCATCAGCAGCGCGGATGCGAACCGGTCGGCCTCGCTCTCCGCCTGGCGGCTGTCCTGGGGCGCGCCATGCTTGTGCATGACGAGATGCCCCAGTTCGTGCGCCGCGTCGAAGCGGCTGCGCTCGGCCGACTTGAACGTGTTGAGGAACACGAACGGCTGATCGTCGCGCCAGCAGGAGAATGCATCGACATTGGCGGTGTCCTCGTACAGCGAGAAGACCCTGACGCCCTTGGACTCGAGCAGCTTGATCATGTTCGAGATCGGCAGCTGGCCAAGCCCCCACTGCGCGCGCACGATCTGCGCGGCAGACTCAGGCGTCGCATCGCCGCGCAGGTTCGGTACCTCGCTTTCCGGCAGGTTGAACCGCTCGGCGACCCAGTCGTGGAAAAGATAGGCGATCACGCCTGCGGACAGTGCGGCATCGCGCTCCTTCGCCGTCATCGATGACAGGCTGCGAAAGCTCGCCGCTTCGGCGGGCAGCTCGTCGACGTCTTCGGCGTAGAAGAATGCCTTCGGGAACGACAGCGCCTGCGCCAGCGCCTCGACGGTTTCGATCTCCGGTTCGTTCGCACCATTTTCCAGGCGCGAGATCGTGATGGGCGACACGCCCACCGCACCGGCCAGCGCACGGGCGGTCAGCTTGCGCCGCTTGCGGCCAAGAATCAGTCGTTGAGGATTGAACACTGCGGCCATCAACCCTTGCGGGAGACGTTCACCTTATAGTCGGCCGGCGGCTCATCGTCGTCCGCCAGCGGATCGGGACCGTCCCACTCGCCCTTCTGCACGAGCAGGATGCGCTCGTGAAATCCATCGAACTGCTCGTCGCTGATCGCGATCGGGCACGACAGTTCGGCGCGTACGTCATCGCGATCGGCATGGACGAACAACATCCAGGTCGCCGCCGTCAATTCGGCGATTTCCTTTTCCTTCCGTTCCTCGTCCTCGGCAAAAAGCTCAAATTGCCCGAGCTCGACCGCACGCGCCGAGCCGGCGCCTTTCCGGGACGTCGCGATGGGGTCATAGAGCGGATCGCCCGCGCGATCGGCGTTCTGGAAGACGATCTTGATGCCGGTCTTCGGGTTGTAGACCGATTCGATATTGTCGCGCCGGCAGATCTCCCAACCAAGCGGCAGGAAGACGCGGCGCAGATGCGCGGTGCCTTCGATCCAAGACTGGAGACCGCCTGCGCTCAAGGGATGATAGGACGTTGCGTTGCGCCGACCGCCGACCGCAGCGCGGATAACGTCGAGGAGCGGCGCCTTGGTGGCGCCCAACTGCTCCAGCCGGGGCATAACCTCAGAATCTTTAGCGACAACGGCCATCAGTTTCGTCCGTGTTAAGTTTCTATGCCTCATATGCGGCCATAAATCTTAACATGCAAGCGCGAGTCCAAGGCGCAAAACAAAAGGGGCACCGGCTGCCCGGTGCCCCTTAGAAATCGTCGGTCGGTACCCGATCTCCAGCTACTTGCCCTTACGGCTTGGCCGCTGGTGGCGCTGCCCGATCCTACACTCCTTGTGAGAAGTGCCTCATATTTAAAGACCGCAAGGTGTACGTGCGGTCCGTGTAGGGTTCGATATAGGCTTTGGGCCCTAAGAGTCAATGAATCAGCTCAGGCGGCTCAGCAGTGTCATCGCGCTGATGCCAGCCGCCCCGGCGGCAAGCAGCGCGGCTTCCGCCGCGACCAGACTAGTCCCCGATCCGACAATGTCGTCGACAAGCAGCACATGACGACCGGCGCAAGCGGGCGCAAGGGCGTTCGCCGCGATCGGCGTGAAATAGGGCCGGACCCGGAGCGGCACCGACTTCATCTCGATGATCTCGTCGCCGGATGTCTCCTGCATCCTCGCCAGCTGCGAGGTATAGAAGCCGCGATCCCGAGATTTGACTTGTTCCGGTGCAGGCGCCTGCGCCAGAACCTGGGCAACTGTCGCCTTGTCGAGGCATCCGACGATGGGACAAGGACCGCCGGCGCGGGCGGCACGCTTGGCGACAATGCTCGCGACAGGCGAGCTCGAGGGGAGCGGCACGACGATATCGAACGCCAGGGTCGCCAACGCAGGGGGCAGGATCTGTTGACCGGCCATCAGCAACTGCCGGACATCGGCGAGGGCGATCGTATAGCCGAATTTGTCCTTGAGCGCGTAAATCAGCGGGTTGCCGTCGTCGTCGTCATGTTTCGCGCGGCGTCGGCGAAAAATGCTGACGACCTCCAGCGAGCCGTAACGGGCCGTTGGAAAGGGCCGGGCCGGATCGGTTGCGACACGATGCTCATGCGTCGGATTATAGGTGACGACCTTCGCCGCATCGACATCAATTCCCATCGCGGCTGTCTACAACGCCGTGACCGACAGAGGCCATAGCGGCGATCCGATGATGAGTGACCAATGCCGCTTCAAGCGGACAGGCGATTCCTTTCAGCAGGAATCCGCTAAAGCTCCCAACCTTGTCACCTGAACGAGTGGCTATTTACAGTTGATCGCCGCTTGCAATCGTACGGGCAGCTTTCCACCGA
Source organism: Sphingomonas radiodurans (assembly GCF_020866845.1). Taxonomy (NCBI): domain Bacteria; kingdom Pseudomonadati; phylum Pseudomonadota; class Alphaproteobacteria; order Sphingomonadales; family Sphingomonadaceae; genus Sphingomonas; species Sphingomonas radiodurans. Next base: position 1,319,275 of record NZ_CP086594.1, on the reverse strand, counting down.
TCCCTTGTCCATTCGCCGCACGCGCTAACCAATCTGCAAGATGCATGGCTGAGGCTCGGAGAGCGGCGACAATGGTCCGCGCGAGACGATAGTCGTGGAAGCCCGGCATATCCCGGTTGCGCAAACAGGCCTTTCGCTTTGACGATTGAGCGTGCGGCTGGCACGCTCTGCCGCAAGCTTGAACGACAAGTCTCTACCTGCCGCCTCCGGGAATCGAACCGCCCAAAAGAACCAAATTGAGGGTAGATGTAGGGTAGAAGCTGGCTTGCTGTCTTCGCAATAACCTACTCAAATCAGACAGATACTCCGCAGATATGAGTCCTCTTCTGGCACCATTTCTCCTGCGCGCGGGTGGACGCTGTCGCGGTCAGGACTGCTACTAATCGCAGTCTTCATTGCCGGATTTAACAGGGCGGGGTGGCCTCCTCATTGTCGTTGGCAGTCTGGGCGATCGGAGCGCGGGCGGCAGCGCGACCACAAAGGGGTGAGACAATTTACGCCTTGAAACAATGCTCGCGATGCCAGGCGAGAAAATGCGGATGCGGCCGGTCGGACGGGCGCCGGGGTGGCAGCGCGTAACCGCTTGGGTTGATCACCCCGCGGACGCTGTCGGGATCGTTGGCCTGGCGCGAGACTAGTACCTCCAGATCGTTGCTTAAGCTTATCAGCCCGCGATCGAACATCCAATGCGCAGTGCCCGAGAGCGCGAGTCCGTTGCTGACAATGTCTGGCCCATTGAACTCGACCGCGCGGATATGCGCTGCCTCGACCTCGGCGCGCCCGCCGCCATTGATGATTTTAAGCCCGGTGATCGCGCAGCGCTCGTCATAGGCACGCAACAGCACCCGCCGGAACACTCGGTCGCGGACCAGCCGGGAGCCGAGTGTGGATATGCGCTCGCGCTGTTGTTCAAACACGAACTCGGATCGCTCGTCGCGAACCACCCACAGAGTCTTGGCGATGTCGACCCGCGGCAGCAGCGGCTCGGGCTCGTTCAGCCCCCGCTCGAGGATGCGATTGAAATCGGCGGGTGAGATCGGGCGCACCGCTGATTGCGCGCGGCCGGAGATGCGTCCGGCCTCGTTGAGGACTCCCCGCTCGACCACGCCGTCGGCGTCGCCGAACGGGACGGGATTGGCGAAGTCGAGATAGCTGCCGGGTTCAATCAGCGCGAGATGCATGCCGGGCGCCGACGGATCGGGCATTACCCGCTCGACCCGGGCGACAGCGAATAGCCGCGGGTGTCGGCAACCTTGCGTGGTTCATAGTAGAGGATCCAGTCGCCGATACAGGCCTGCACACGGCCGAGATACTGGCCGGGGAACTGGTACCGCTCGGCCGGGCTGTCGTCGTAGATCGAATCTGTGCGGTGGATGAAGACGCCGTAAGCCATGCGTTAGAGTAACCGTCCGATGCCTCGACGCCAGTGACCACGCAGCCTTGCGAGCGATCTTCTACGCGACCCGCGGCATCAGCTCCGCGATCGCGGCGGCGAGATCGGCGCGGCGGAAGGGTTTGGTCAGGCGCGCGAGATCCGGGGCGAGGCCGTCGACCGCGGCGTAGCCCGAGATGACGAGGACCGGCACGCCGGGCAGACGGTCGCGCGCCTCGCGGGCAAGCTCGGTTCCCGTCATGTTGGGCATGAGATGGTCGGTAATCAGGATGTCAGGCGAGAGGCCGTCCTCGAGCAGGCGGAGCGCCCCCTCGGCGGAGGTCGCCTCCACGACCCCCAGCCCCAGGTCGAGGAGCATTTCGGCCGTGCTCGACCGCACCAATTCCTCATCATCGACGAGCAGCGCGGTGCCGGTGACCGCGGCCGCATCCGCCCCCACCGTCTTCGGTTGCGCGGGAGAGGCGGTGTTCGCGACCGGAAGCCAGAGCTCCACGGTGGTTCCCAGTCCTACCTGACTGTCGATGTGCAGCCCGCCGCGGAGCTGCGCGGCAAGCCCGTGCACCATGGACAGGCCGAGCCCTGTGCCCTGGCCCACGCCTTTGGTGCTGTAGAACGGCTCCACCGCGCGCCGGAGGGTTTCGGCGTCCATGCCGATCCCGGTATCCGACACCAGCAAGCGCACATAATTGCCTGGCATGAGGTTCGCGCGATGGCCTGGACCAACGGCTTTTTCGGCGGCCGTGATCGTCAGCGTGCCGCCGCCCGGCATCGCATCGCGGGCGTTCACGGCGAGGTTCAGCAGCGCCATTTCGACCTGGTTGGCGTCTGCCTTCGCGGGCGGAAGGTCTGTCGCCACCTCGACGACGACGTGGACTTGCGGCCCGGTGGTGCTCGCGACAAGATCGGCCATGCCTTCGACGAGTGCCCGCATGTCGACGGCGGTCGGCTGCAATGGCTGGCGTCGGGCGAAGGCTAGCAGCCGCTGAACGAGCGTCTTGGCACGTTCGGCCGACTGGAGCGCCCCGGCGATCATCCGCTGTGCGCGCTCGTCGCCAACGCCACGGCGTTGGAGCAGATCAAGCCCGCCGATGATCGGCGAGAGCAGATTGTTGAAATCATGCGCCACGCCGCCCGTCAGGGCACCCATGGCTTCCATCTTCTGGCTCTGGCGCAGCGCCTCCTGTGCCGCTTCCAGCTCGGCGACGGCGCGTTCGACCTCCTGCGCCAGGTTCTCGGTGAAGCGCTTGTCCCGCTCGATATCGAGCGATGCGACGACCGCACCGAGCAACTGGCTGCCGGCGTCGCGGATCGTGGTGGCGATGTAGCGCACCCACCGCAGCGACTGATCGGGTAGCTGGACCTGAACCTCGAGTTCCGCGCGGTCGGCCTCGCCCTTCAGGACCTGCGCGAGCGGGTAATCATCGCTCTCGACCTGGCGCCCATCCGCGTGGAACGCGACATAATCGTCGCGATAGTCCTTGATCTCGTGGGACAGGGTGATCGGTTTGCCGATGATCTCCTGGAGATGAGCGTTGCCGCCGATGATGTTTCCGGACGAGTCCGAGAACAGGAGCCCGACCGGAGCCGCGTCGAGTACCGCGCGCAAGCGCGCCTCGGATTCTTGGAGCGCGATCTCGGCAAGCTTCCGGTCTGAATCGTCGAGGTAAACAGCGGTCAGCGAAAGGGCGCGCCCGTCTTCGTCGCGTTGAACGCCGCCACGGCCGTATACCCAGCGGACTTCCCCGTCCGGCCGTATGATCCGCTTCTCGATCTCGTAGAAGGTTTCGGCACTGCCCAGAATTTCGGCGCGCAACGCGACGACGCGATCATGGTCGTCAGGATGGTATTGCGCGCGAAACTCGGCGAGCGTCACCTGTTTCTCCGGCGGATGGCCAAGCAGCTCGGCGAACGTTGACGAATGGACGAACTTGTTGGGGAGAGTGATCGTCACCTCGGCCAGCCGACCCGCTTCCAACGCCAGCTTCAGCCGCGCCTCGCTTTCGAGCAATGCCTCGCGGGTTCGGTGCGCGTCGGTGACATCGTAACCCTCCACGAAGAGGCCGGTGACGGCGCCATCGCTGTCGCGCACCGGCTCGTAAATGAAGTCGAGAAAGCGCTCGGTCGGCTCGGCATCGGGTGTCTCCTGCAGCCGGACCGGCGTGGCCCGCGCGATGAAGCGTTCGCCCTTGGAATACGAGGTGTCGAGGAGGTCGAAGAACGGCTGGCCTGCAAGATCCGGGAATACCTCGCGCACGGTTCGACCCACGAAATCACGCGCCCCGAAGAGCCGATTATAGGCCGCGTTGACGAACTCGAACCGGTGCTCGGGGCCCGAGAGGATGGTGATGAATCCCGGTGCCTGCTCGAACAAGTGGCGCTGCCGTTCGCGCTCGTCCTTGATCCGCCGCTCCGACAGTATCTGCGCGGTGGTCTCGGTGACCGCGCAGAACATGCCGGCAACTGCGCCGCTTTCGTCTCGCACCGGCGAGTAGCTGAAGGTGAAAAACGCTTGTTCGTCGAAGCCGCCGCGGTTCACGATGAGTGGCAGATTTTCGTGGTACGTCGCTTCACCCGCCATCGCTGCATCGATCAGCGGCGAAATATCGCTCCAGATCTCTGCCCAGATAGTGCTGAAGCGGGCGCCGAGCGCCTGCGGGTGCTTGCTGCCCAGAATCTCCGCATAGGCATCGTTGTAGAGGAAACCGAGCTCATCCCCCCAGGCGACGAACATGGGGAATTGCGACCCGAGCATCAGGCCGACGACCGCTCGAAGCGACTGCGGCCAAGCGTCCGGCGTGCCGAGCGGCGAAGTCGTCCAATCGTGAGCGCGCATGATGGCACCCATCTCGCCGCCGGTCATGAAGTCCGAACCGTTCGAACTGGCGGCATTGCTACGCACGGGCATACAGGCAGGTGTTCTTCCGCTCGACGGCCGGACGCGGCCCCGTGCCGCAAATCAGACAACACTTTTGGCTTAGGTCATTGGGAACAGTTCTGGAAGTCTGCCGGCGGGGGGCTGCTGAAGCCAAGATGTTTCGCCATTTGTGTGTTCTGTTGCCGGCGCGATTGGTCGCTGCGCTAGAGCACGCGATACGGCACGATGCCGCGTATCGCGGGCTCGACGGCAATCGCCCGGTCGCTGGGGGGGAAGGCGCGCTGGTCACAGTCGGTGCGGGGGCACAGGCGGCAGGAGATACCGATCGGCGTGGGGGCGCCGCCGCGGTCGATCGCTTCGGCATAGACGAAGTCCGCGGCGTGGCTCGCTTCGCAGCCGAGCACGACGGCGTAGCGTCGCGCGAGCCGGTCGAAGCGGCCGGACGATTTCACCAGCCCCTTGGCCATCGAAATATAGCGCACGCCATCGGGCGTTTCGGCGTGCTGGACGAGGATGCGGTCGGGGATCGCGACCGCTTCGTGGACGTGCCACAGCGGGCAGGCGCCACCGAAGCGGGCGAATTGCAACCGCGTGGCGGAATGTCGCTTGGTGATGTTGCCCGCCATGTCGACGCGGCAGAAGTAAAAGGGCACGCCCTCGGCGCCCTGGCGCTGCAGCGTCGAGAGGCGGTGGCAGGCCTGTTCGAAGCTGACGTCGAAGCGGCGCGAGAGCCGGTCGATATCGTGCCGCAGCCGCTGCGCCTCGGCGCGGAAGGGCGCGTAGGGCATGACAAGCGCGCCGGCGGCGTAATTGGCGAGGCCCACCGCGAGCAGCCGGCGCGCTTCGTTGCCCGGCAGCTCGGCGGCGGCGACGATCCGCTCGATCTCGGCGGAAAAGGCGGTGGCGGCGAGGCGGTGCGCGACGAGGAAACGCTGGCTTTCGGGCGGGAGTGCGGCGTTGAGCGTGAGCCGCGCTCCATCGAAGCGCGACAGCGGGGCGACTTCGTCATGATCGGTGGCGAGCGCGATGCCGTGCTCCGCGAGTGCGCCAGACAGGCTGGGTGCGTCGGCGGCGAGTTGCTCGGCGGCGCGGTCGAGCGGATCGACGTAATTGCCGGCCTCGTGAAACCAGTCGCGCACCGCTTCCCAGGGCAGTCGTGCGCCGCTGCCGGCGACCAGCGATTCCTCGGCGAGCGCGAGCCGTTCCTCCGCGGCGCGCTTGGCGGCGTGGAGCGCGATGAGGCGATCGGCGATGTCGGGCTGCTGCTCCGCCAGCCGCGCGGGGTCGGACGGATCGAAGCCGGCGAGCGATGGGTCGGCGAGCGCGTCGCCGAGTGCGGCGAGGCGGCGGGCGGGGGCCTCGCCCTCGATTGCGGCGAGCGCTTGCGGATAGTGGCGGGCGAGCGCGGCGGTGACGGCGCCGGTGAGCGGGCGCTCGCCGGTTTCGAGTTGCGACAGGTAGCTGACGGAGAGGCCGAGGCGGGTGGCCATGGTACGCTGGTTCAAGCCGGCGGCGGTGCGCAGGGCGCGGAGTTGTGTGCCGGCGTACAATCTAGGTTTCACCACAGCCGTTCGCCCTGAGGAGGTGCCGAGCGAAGCGAGGTGCCGTCTCGAAGGGCAGGTGCTTCGCAGCCGGTGCTTCGAGACGGCACTTCGCCTTCGGCTCAGCACCTCCTCAGCACGAACGGACGGGTATTCACAATCTCTTTCTTCGCAAGTTCGCAAATTCACATTTGCCTCTGCGCGCGGGGCGGCGCAGACAGCGCCACTGTCAGGAGAGATGCATGTCGTCGACGATTCAGGAACTTGAACGCCGCCGCGCCGGAGCGCGGCTGGGTGGGGGGCAGAAGCGCATCGACGCGCAGCATGGCAAGGGCAAGCTGACCGCACGCGAGCGGCTCGACGTGCTGCTGGACGAGGGATCGTTCGAGGAGCTCGACATGTTCGTCGAGCATAATTGCGTCGACTTCGGGATGCAGGATCAAGTGTATCCGGGCGATGGCGTCGTCACCGGATCGGGCACGATCAACGGCCGGCTCGTGTTCGTCTTCAGCCAGGATTTCACCGTCTTCGGCGGCTCGCTGTCCGAACGGCACGCGCAGAAGATCTGCAAGGTGATGGACATGGCGATGAAGGTCGGTGCGCCGGTCATCGGCCTGAACGATTCAGGTGGCGCGCGGATTCAGGAGGGCGTCGCGTCGCTCGGCGGCTATGCCGAGGTGTTCCAGCGCAACGTGCTCGCCAGCGGCGTGGTGCCGCAGCTCAGCCTTATCATGGGTCCCTGCGCCGGCGGCGCGGTCTATTCGCCGGCGATGACCGACTTCATCTTCATGGTGAAGGACTCGAGCTACATGTTCGTCACCGGCCCCGACGTGGTGAAGACGGTGACCAATGAAGTGGTGACGCAGGAAGCGCTGGGTGGCGCGATCACGCACACCACCAAGACGAGCGTCGCGGACGTAGCGTTCGAGGATGATATCGAGGCGCTGCTCGCGGCGCGCGACTTCATCGATTTCCTGCCCGAATCGAACCGCGCCGGCGTGCCCGAACGGCCGACCGCCGACGCCTGGGACCGGATCGAGGAGAGCCTCGACACGCTGATCCCGCCGAGCGCGAACCAGCCGTACGACATGCACGAGCTGATCCGGAAGGTGTGCGACGAGGGCGATTTCTTCGAGATCCAGCCGGCGCATGCGGGCAATATCATTTGCGGCTTCGGGCGGATCGAGGGCAAGACGATCGGCGTGGTCGCGAACCAGCCGATGGTGCTGGCGGGCGTGCTCGACATCAATTCATCGAAAAAGGCGGCGCGGTTCGTGCGCTTCTGCGACGCGTTCGAGATCCCGATCGTGACGTTCGTCGACGTGCCGGGTTTCCTGCCGGGGACGGCGCAGGAGCATAACGGGATCATCAAGCACGGCGCGAAACTGCTGTTCGCCTATGCCGAGGCGACGGTGCCGAAGATCACCGTCATCACGCGCAAAGCCTATGGCGGCGCCTATGACGTGATGGCGTCGAAGCATCTGCGCGGCGATCTGAACTATGCCTGGCCGACCGCGGAGATCGCGGTGATGGGCGCGAAGGGCGCGGTGGAGATCATCTTCCGTGGGCTCAACGCGGAGGGGATCGCGGAGAAGACGCGCGAATATGAGGCGCGCTTCGCCAACCCGTTCGTGGCGGCGAGCAAAGGCTTCATCGACGAGGTGATCCAGCCGCACTCAACGCGGCGGCGGATCGCGCTGGGTTTGCGCAAGCTCAAGAACAAGAGCCTCGAGAACCCTTGGAAGAAGCATGACAACATTCCGTTGTGAGCCGGAAGTCGTTCGAGCGGCGTCGGGCAGCGGAGGAACGCTGGCCGACGCTGTATCAGTTTCTGGCGGCATACTGCCATCAGGACTTTCCTGACTTTCATGGATCACTCGAAGGCGCCATCGATGCGGCGATCGCCGATTATGGGCTTGAGGATCGGCAGAAGGTGTTGCGTGAGTGGCGTGACTGGAATGTCGAGGAAGGTTCGCAATTTGACCCCAGACCTGCGGTCAACGAAGGTTTGGGCGTAGCGGTGATGCTAAATTCTCCAGAGGACGCACGGCACTTCATGAACATGGTTTATGATAAGGTGGTCGTATCGGTTCGCGCCGAGACGGAGGCCAAGTGGAAGCCGGAGTGGAAGCGATGAAGGACGGCGAACAAGTTACCGAAAACGCCGATGCGACGCTGCCTCTGTGGTACCCGCTCGCAAATGCCACAGATCAGGAAATCGACGGATGGTTGGTGTCCGAAGTTCTGCCGGTAGCCGAAATGCGGCAGGCGCTTCCGTGGTTGACCGAACGGTACCAGTTCCAGGCATGGGTCGACGGGCTTCGGTCCGCACGAGCAGAGTTTGGCCGTGACGGTCGCCTTTTCGAGGTGTTCCCGCGATTGGCCTCAATTCCTTTACCCCCTCGTCGATTAGAGGGACGGAGAGCTAGATGAATCTTGGCCGCCTGAACCACGTCGGCGTCGCGACGCCATCGATCGACGCATCGATCGAGACGTACCGCACGCTGCTCGGCGCCGAAGCGATCGGGGAGCCGTTCGATCTGCCGGCGCAGGGCGTGAAGGTTTGTTTCATCGATGCACCCAACACGCAGATCGAGTTGATCGAGCCGTATGACGAAAGCTCGCCGATCGCTGGGTTCCTCAAGAAGAACCCGGCGGGTGGGCAGCATCATGTATGTTTCGAGGTGCCGGACATTCACGAGGCGGTCGCGCATCTCAAGGATAATGGCGCGACGGTGCTCGGCGAGCCGCGGATCGGGGCGCATGGCACGCCGATCGTGTTCGTCCACCCGAAGAATTTCGGCGGGATGCTCGTCGAGCTGATGGAAACGCCAAAGGGCGATCACTGATCAAAGCAGAACATAGGAGAGAGATGATGGCCGATTACGAAACGATCCTGACCGAGAAAAAAGGCGACGTGCTCGTCGTGACGCTGAACCGCCCCGAGCGGCTGAATGCGGCGTCGATCCAGCTTGCCGAGGACCTGACGGTCGCGCTGTACGATCTGCAGGGTGCCCGCGCGGTGCTTCTGACGGGCGCGGGCCGGGCGTTCTGTTCGGGTGCCGATCTCCAAGCGCGCGGCGGTGGCGACAGCGTGATCAAGGGTGGCGACACCAGCCACCGCGCGCTGATGAATTTCTACAATCCGCTGATGTCGCAGATCATGAACCTGTCGGTGCCGGTCGTCACCGCGGTTAACGGCCCGGCGGCGGGCGTCGGCTGCTCGATGGGGCTGTCGGGCGATTTCGTGCTCGCGGGCAAGAGCGCGTATTTTCTCCAGGCGTTCGTCAACATCGGGCTGGTGCCCGATGGCGGCTCGACGTGGCTGCTGACCAAGACGATCGGCAAGGCACGCGCGACGCAGATGATGATGCTCGGCGAGCGGATCAGCGCGGAACAGGCCGAGCAATGGGGCCTGATCTACAAGGCGGTCGATGATGCCACGCTGATGGATGAAGCGCTGGCGCTCGCGACGCGGCTCGCGGCCGGCCCGACGGTGGCGCTGGCAGCGATGCGCCGAAACATCGGCATCGCGCTCGACGGCACGTTCGATCAGGTGCTGCGTGCCGAGGCGGAGGGCCAGCGGCTCGCCGGCGGCTCGCAGGACGCGCGCGAGGGCGGCATGAGCTTCCTCGAGAAGCGCAAGCCGGTGTTCAAGGGCGCGTAATCTAGTTTCCCCTCCCCTTTAGGGGAGGGGTTAGGGGAGGGGCTGTCGAGAAGCGGCGCCCTCTCCGGACAAGCCCTCCCCCAGCCCCTCCCGCAAGCGGGAGGGGAGCGAGAAAAGACATGACCGACCAGCCTGAAACCAACCTCGGCGAAGACGCCGGCAGCGCTCCCAAGCCGGCGCCGATGCCGACCGAGATTGCTGCGCCGCCCGCGTCTCCCACGCTGGAGACCTGGGCGAAGGCCGCCGCGAAGGAGGTTAAGGGCAAGGATCTGACGTGGGCGACGCCCGAGGGGATCGACGTGAAGCCGCTGTACACCGCGGCGGATGTCGAGGGCTGGGAGCCGGGGCTGCCGGGCTTTGCGCCGTTCACGCGTGGCGTGCGCGCATCGATGTATGCCGGGCGGCCATGGACGGTGCGGCAATATGCCGGGTTCTCGACCGCCGAGGCGTCGAACGCTTTCTATCATCGCAACCTCAAGGCGGGGCAGAAGGGCCTATCGGTCGCGTTCGATCTCGCGACGCATCGTGGATACGATAGCGATCATCCGCGCGTGACGGGCGACGTCGGCAAGGCGGGGGTCGCGATCGACACGATCGACGACATGAAGATCCTGTTCGACGGCATCCCGCTCGATCAGATGTCGGTCTCGATGACGATGAACGGCGCGGTGATTCCGATCCTCGCCTTCTTCATCGTCGCGGGCGAGGAGCAGGGCGTGCCGCGCGCGCAGCTCGACGGGACGATCCAGAACGACATCCTCAAGGAGTTCATGGTCCGCAACACGTACATCTATCCGCCCGAGCCGAGCATGCGGATCATCTCGGACATCTTCGGCTACACCAGCCGCGAGATGCCGAAGTTCAATTCGATCTCGATTTCCGGCTATCACATGCAGGAAGCCGGGGCGACGCAGGTTCAGGAACTGGCCTTCACCATCGCCGACGGCATGGAATATGTGAAATACGGCGTCGCATCGGGCCTGGATATCGACAAGTTCGCGGGGCGACTGAGCTTCTTCTTCGCGATCGGCATGAACTTCTTCATGGAGATCGCGAAGCTGCGCGCGGCGCGCGTGCTGTGGCATCGCGTGATGACGAACTTGGGCGCGCAGGACGAGCGCTCGAAGATGCTGCGGATGCATTGCCAGACGAGCGGCGTCTCGCTGACCGAGCAGGACCCGTACAACAACGTCATGCGCACCACGATCGAGGCGATGGCGGCGATGCTGGGGGGCACGCAGTCGCTCCACACCAATGCGCTCGACGAGGCGATCGCGCTGCCGACCGATTTCTCCGCCCGGATCGCGCGCAACACGCAGATCGTGATCCAGGAAGAGACGGGGATGACGAAGGTCGTCGATCCGCTCGGCGGCAGCTATTATGTCGAGGCGCTGACCAAGGATCTGGTCGATCGCGCGTGGGAGATCATCGAGCGCGTCGAGCGTGAAGGCGGCATGGCCAAGGCGGTCGCCGCCGGCTGGCCCAAGGCGATGATCGAGGAAGCCTCCGCCGCCCGCGCGGCGCGGGTCGATCGCGGCGAGGACGTGATCGTCGGGGTCAACAAGTATCGCAAGGATAATGAGGATCCGATCGAGATACTCGATGTCGACAACCATGCGGTGCGCGAGGCGCAGCTGCGCCGGATCGCCAAGGTGAAGGCCGAGCGTGACGACACGGCGTGCCGGGCGGCGCTCGACGCGCTGCGCGAAGGGGCGAAGGGCAGCGGCAATCTGCTCGAGCTGGCCGTTGAGTGCGCGCGGGCGCGGGCGACGCTCGGCGAGATCTCGGCGGCGATGGAGGATGTTTTCGGGCGTTTCGGCACCTTCCCGACACCGGTGAAGGGCATTTACGGGGGCGCCTACAAGGACGACGAACGCTGGGCGCGCCTGCTGCGCGGCGTGGAGGCGACCGAGCGGCGGCTGGGGCGGAAACCGCGGATGCTGGTCGCCAAGATGGGGCAGGACGGGCACGATCGCGGGGCCAATCTGGTATCGTCGATGTTCGGCGATCTCGGCTTCGAGATTGTCGCCGGGCCATTGTTCCAGACGCCGAAGGAATCGGCGATCGTTGCGCTCGAGAAGGACGTCGACATCGTCGGCGCGTCGAGCTTGGCGGCGGGGCACAAGACGCTGATCCCCGAGCTGATCGCGCATCTGCGCGAGGCGGGGCGGCCGGATATCAAGGTGATCGCGGGCGGGGTGATCCCGGCGCAGGATTATCAATCGCTGTATGACTCGGGCGTGCAGGCGATCTTCGGGCCGGGGACGAATTTGATCAAGGCGGCCGAGGATGTGCTGCGGTTGCTGGGGCACAACATGCCGCCGGAAGAAGAGGCGGCGGAGTGATCCCCGCTATCTCCACCGCGGCGAAGGCCGGGGCTCAGCATCGGGCCGCGCGCAACCGGGCCCCGGCCTTCGCCGGGGTACTTGCGTGTGCGGTGCCGACGGCACCCGCGCTCGCCCAGACGCAGGCGCAGATGAACGCTGCCGCCGCCAGCGACTATCGGCGCGAAGACGCTGCGATGTCGGCACAGTGGACGCGCACCTACGCCGCCATGAAGCGCCGCGACGCGCAGGATAACTCGCGTGGCGGCGGGTTCGGTTACGCCGCGGCGACGCTTGCCAGCCAGCGTGCGTGGCTCAAGTTCCGCGATGCGCAATGCGTGATCGAGGGCGGCGAGGCCGCTGGTGGATCGATGCAGCCGATGGTGCGCGCGGCGTGCCTCGCGCGGCTGACCAAGGAACGAACCATTCAATTGAGGAACCTGATGTGGAACCGTTGATCCGCACCGATTGGACGCGCGCGGAGATTGCCGAGCTGTTCGATCTGCCCTTCGACGAGCTGATGTGGCGCGCACAGGGGACGCACCGCGCGCACCATGCCGCGGGCGAGGTGCAGCTGTGTACGCTGCTGTCGATCAAGACCGGCGGCTGCCCCGAGGATTGCGGCTATTGCTCGCAGTCGGTGTTGGCCGACAGCGGCGTGCAGGCAACCAAGCTGATGGACGTGCGCAGCGTGCTGCAGCGGGCGGCCGAAGCGCGCGATGCGGGCAGCCAGCGCTTCTGCATGGGCGCGGCGTGGCGCAACCCCAAGGACCGCGACATGCCCGCGATCGTCGAGATGGTGCGCGGCGTGCGCGGCATGGGGATGGAGACGTGCATGACGCTGGGCATGCTCACCCCGCGGCAGGCCGACATGCTCGCCGAGGCGGGGCTCGATTACTATAACCACAATATCGACACCTCGCCCGAACGCTATGGCGAGGTGATCACGACGCGCACCTTCGGCGAGCGGCTCGACACGCTGGAACATGTCCGCACCGCGGGGATCAACGTGTGCTGCGGCGGGATCGTGGGCATGGGCGAGACGCGCGAGGATCGTGTCGGCTTCGTCCACGCGCTCGCCACGCTGCCGCGGCATCCCGAGAGCGTGCCGGTGAACGCGCTGGTGCCGGTGAAGGGCACCGTGCTCGGCAACATGCTGGCGGATACGCCGTTGGCGAAGATCGACGATATCGAATTCGTCCGCACGATCGCGGTGGCGCGGATCACCATGCCGCGTAGCATGGTGCGGCTGTCCGCCGGGCGCGAGAGCATGTCCGAGGCGACGCAGGCGCTGTGCTTCATGGCCGGGGCGAACTCGATCTTCACGGGTGACAAGCTGCTGACGGCGGGCAACCGCGGCGACAGCGCGGATGCCGCGATGTTCGCGAAGCTCGGCGTGCGGCCGATGGCGGGCGAAGAGCCGATGCGGGCGTGCCGCAACGAAGCGCTGGTCGAGGCGGCGGAGTGAGGACGTTTCAAAGCCGTCATGCTGAACTTGTTTCAGCATCCAATCATCCACAAGCGCCGTCCGTGCCCGTGGCACGGTGGACCCTGAAACAAGTTCAGGGTGACGGCAAAAGGGTTCGCGCGATGCGCGAACGCGCTGGTTAGGGGCCGTCATGTTCAAGAAAATCCTGGTCGCCAATCGTGGCGAGATCGCGTGTCGGGTGTTTCGGACCGCGAAGAAGATGGGGATCAAGACCGTCGCGGTCTATTCGGATGCCGATGCGCGCGCGCCGCATGTGCTGATGGCAGACGAGAGCGTTCGGCTCGGGCCGGCGCCGGCGGCGGAGAGTTATCTGAAAGCCGAGCTGATCCTGCTCGCGGCCAAGGAGACCGGCGCGGATTGCATCCATCCGGGCTATGGTTTCCTCTCCGAACGCGAGAGCTTCGCCAAGGCGTGCGCCGACGCGGGGATCGCGTTCGTTGGCCCGCCGCCACACGCGATCGCGGCGATGGGCGACAAGATCGAATCGAAGAAGCTCGCGAAGGCGGCGGGCGTCAACGTCGTCCCGGGTTTCCTGGGGGAGATCGACAGCACCGATCACGCGGTCGAGATCGCGTCGGGCATCGGTTATCCGGTGATGATGAAAGCCTCGGCCGGCGGCGGCGGCAAGGGGATGCGGCTCGCGTGGAGCGAGCAGGACGTGCGCGAGGGCTTCGAGGCGACCAAGCGCGAGGGGCTGGCGAGCTTCGGCGATGATCGCGTGTTCATCGAGAAGTTCATCGAAAGCCCGCGGCACATCGAGATTCAGGTGCTCGGCGATCAGCACGGCAATGTCGTGTATCTCAACGAGCGCGAATGTTCGGTGCAGCGTCGCCACCAGAAGGTGGTCGAGGAAGCGCCGTCGCCGTTCGTGACGCCCAAGATGCGCAAGGCAATGGGCGAGCAGGCGGTCGCGCTGTCCAAGGCGGTCGGGTATTTCAGTGCGGGCACGGTTGAGCTGATCGTGTCGGGCGCCGATACGACGGGCGAGAGCTTCTACTTCCTCGAGATGAACACGCGGCTGCAGGTGGAGCATCCGGTGACCGAGGAGATCACCGGGCTAGATCTGGTCGAGCAGATGATCCGCGTCGCGGCGGGCGAGCCGCTGGGGTTCGCGCAGGAGGACGTGAAGATCAACGGCTGGTCGGTCGAGAACCGGGTCTATGCCGAGGATCCGTATCGCGGGTTTTTGCCGTCGATCGGGCGACTGGTGCGATACAACCCGCCGGTTGCGACCGAGCCCCAAGCCCCGTTCGTCCCGAGCGAAGTCGAGGGACAGGGTGCCTCGACGTTGCTCGGCACGAACGGAGACGGGGGCGCTGCCGGTGTGAGAGTTCGCGTCGACGATGGCGTCATCGAGGGCGGCGAAGTTTCGATGTTCTACGATCCGATGATCGCGAAGCTGATCACCTGGGCGCCGACGCGTGAGGGGGCGATCGATGCGCAGATCGCGGCGCTCGACGAGTTCGAGATCGTGGGGCCGGGGACGAACCTCGATTTCGTCTCCGCGCTGATGCAGCACCCGCGCTTCCGCTCGGGCAACATCACGACGGGGTTCATCGCCGAGGAATATCCGGACGGGTTCCACGGCGCGCCGGCGACCGACGAGACGATCCGCGCGCTCGCGGGGGTAGCGGCGTTCGCGGCGACGGCCGAGGCGGATCGGGCGCGGCGGGTGGATGGCCAGCTCGGCGACCAGCTGAATCCGCCAGCCGATTGGGTGGTGCGGATCGACGGCAAGGATCACGCCGTCACCGTTTCACCCGATGCGCTGATTGTGGATGGCGAGGATCTGCCGCTGGCGCTGGAATATACGCCGGGCGATCGCGTGATCGTTGCCGAGCCGCTCGACGACGCGGGCGTGGCGCTGACGGTTAAGCTCGCGAAGACACGCACCGGCTTTACGCTCAACGCGCGCGGGGCGAGCCACAAGGTGCGCGTGCTGCCGGCGCATGTCGCGCCGTTCGCACAGCATCTGCTCGAAAAGGTGCCGCCGGATCTGTCGAAGTTCCTGATCGCGCCGATGCCGGGGCTGCTGGTGCGGCTCGACGCGAAGGTCGGCGACCGCGTCGAGGCGGGGCAGGCGCTCGCGGTGGTCGAGGCGATGAAGATGGAGAATATCCTGCGCGCCGAGAAGAGCGCGACGGTGAAGGCGGTGAACGCCGAGGTGGGCGGGAGCCTGCAGGTGGATCAGGTGATCCTGGAGCTGGAGTAGGGGATTTTGTCTTCCCCGAGCTTGCTTGGGGAGGGGGACCGCGGCGCGTAGCGGCGTGGTGGAGGGGCTGGCTCGGCGGCACGGTCGCGCCTGGCCAGCCCCTCCACCACGCTTCGCGTGGTTCCCCTCCCCGTTCCGGGGAGGATTGGGAGGATTGACGGCAAACGCGGGAGTAAATCCCGCGTCGTCGGACGGATTCGCTGCGCGACCCGCCGGCCGCGCTTGGTGTGCCTGACGGCACCGCGGCGAGGCCGCTCACCTGCGCGCTGCGACAAATCGCGACATATAATTGCTGGACCGGTGGGCTCGCGCTCGCCATCCCGATCTTATGCAGCGTTTCCGTGCTTCCCTCATGCTTGCTGCCGCGCTTGGCGGGTGCTCCGTCGGGCCGGACTATCGGCCGCGTACCACCGCTGAGCTCGGCGTGCCGGATGCCTTTTCGGTCACGTCGGCGCCGACGCGCGAGGATCTGACGCGCTGGTGGCGCAGTTTCGACGATCCGGTGCTTGGCGATCTGGTCGAGCGCGCCGCGGCGACGAACCTCGACATTGCGCAGGCGACCGCGCGGTTGCGGCAGGCGCGTGAGGCGCTGGTGCAGAACCGCGCTGGCCTGTTGCCGACGATCAGCGGATCGGGCGGGCTGAGCCGATCGGAGACGCTGCGCGGCGGTGGCTCGCTGATCACTTTGCCCGACGGCACGGTGCAGAATGTCGGCGGGGGCGGGGGATCGAACTTCTCGCTCGGGCTCGACGCGCAATATCAGGTCGGGCTGTTCGGCGAGGTGCGCCGCACCGTCGAGGCGAGCCGCGCGCAATATGAAGCGTCGGGGTTCGATCAGGCGACGGTGCTGTTGTCGGTGCAGGCGGAGGTCGCGCGCAACTATGTGCTCGCGCGGCTCTATCAGTTGCAGCTCGCCAACGCGCGTGACAGCCTCGCGCTGCAGGACGACAATCTCGAGATCGCTGGGTTCCGCGTTCAGGCGGGGCTCGTGTCGAGCCTCGATCAGGAACAGGCACGCGTTCAGCGCGCACAGACCGCCGCGTCGGTGCCGCTGATCGAGCAGCAATATAATGCCGCTGTGTCACGGCTCGGCGTGCTGACGGGCGAGGCACCCGGCGCGCTCAAGCCGCTGCTGGCACCGGTCAAGCCGATCCCGCGCGGACCACAGACCGCCGGCGTCGGCATTCCCGCCGACGTGCTGCGCCAGCGCCCCGACGTTCGGGCGGCCGAGCGCAATCTTGCCGCAACCACGGCGCAGATCGGCGTGGCGAAGGCGCAACTCTATCCCGCGCTCGCGATCAGCGGCAGCATCGACACCAATGCGGGTGCCTTCGGGAGCCTGCTGGAGACGATCACCGGCGGACTCTTCGCTGGGCTGACGCAAGCGATCTTCAACGGCGGGCGGCTGCGCAGCCAGGTGCGTGGTGCCGAAGCGGCGGCCGATGGCGCGCTCGCGGCGTACAAGCAGACCGTGCTGACCGCGCTCGAGGATGTCGAGAATGCCGTCGTGGCGCTGCGCACCGCCGAAGAGCGCGCGCGGCAGTTCGCCATCGCCCAGGATGCGGCGAACGCCTCGGCGATCCTCAGCCGTAGCCAGTATCGCACCGGGCTGACCGATTTCACGACGCTGAGCCAGCAGGAAGCGGCATTGCTGTCCGCACGCAACAGCGCCGCGCAGGCCCGCGGCGATCAGGCGACTGCGCTTGTGCAGCTCTACACCGCGCTGGGCGGCGGCTGGGATGCCAGCGTTACGCCGCAAGCCCCCGACCCCCAACGCACCACGCAGGACGGAATTCGCTGATGGCGACCGAGCAACTCGACGATTTTCTCGGCGTGAAGCAGCAGCCGGCGTGGCGGCGCTACATCAAGTGGGTCGCGATCGCGATCGGCGTGCTGCTGCTGGCGCTGCTGGCGTATCGCTTCTTCGGGCCGACCCCCGAGACTGGCTATGCGACCGTGCCGGTGCGGCGCGGCAACCTGACCGTCACCGTCTCCGCGACGGGCAAGCTCGCGCCGACCAACCAGGTGACGGTGGGCTCGCAATTGTCGGGGCTCGTCACGCGCGTGGTGGTCGACGTCAACGATCGCGTCACGGCGGGGCAAGCGCTGGCGCTGATCGATCCCGAGCAGATCGACGACCAGATCCGCGCCGGCCAGGCGCAGCTCGACGCCAATATTGCGGGCGTGAACCAGGCGCGCGCGACCGTTTCCGAGGCGCAGGCGCAGCTCGCGCGGTTGCAGGAAGTGTATCGCCTGTCGAACGGGCGGGTGCCGTCGCAGACCGAGCTGCAGGCCGGGCAGGCCAATGCGCAGCGCGCGGTCGCGGCGCTGAGGGTGGCGCAGGCGAACGTCGCCGCGGCGCGCGCGACGCTGGCGCAGAGCCAGACGCAGCGGCAGCGTGCGATCATCATCTCGCCGGTCAATGGCGTCGTGCTCGCGCGGCAAATCGATCCGGGCCAGACGGTCGCGGCATCGTTCAACACGCCGACGCTGTTCGTGATCGCCGAAGATCTCAGCAAGATGAAGCTTGAGGTGGCGATCGATGAGGCGGACGTCGGTTCGGTGAAGGAGGGGCAAAAGGCCTCGTTCGCGGTCGATGCGTTTCCCGGTCGCACCTTTCCGGCGGAGATCACGCGCGTTGATCTGGGATCGAACCTGACGGCGAGCACCGCAAGCTCGTCCAGCAGCACGACGACCACGAGCACGACCGGTCAGGTGGTTTCCTATGCCGCCGACCTGACGGTGGCCAATACGACGATGGAGTTGCGGCCCGGCATGACTGCGACGGCGGATATCGTGACGTCGGACAAGCGCAACGTGTTGCTCGTGCCCAACGCGGCGTTCCGCTTCAAGCCGACCGCAGAGGCGGGCGCGGGCGGGGGGATCGCCAGCTCGCTCACCTTCCGCCCGCGCCGCGGCGGCGGGGCGGAGCGGCAAGTGACGGTGGGCCGCGGCGCGCAGCAGACGGTGTACGTGAAGGGCGAGGACGGCAAGCCACGCGCGATCCAGGTGACCACCGGTGACACCAACGGCTCGGTCACCGAAGTTCTTTCGGGCGGATTGCGCGCCGACATGCAAGTGATCACCGGGCAGCTTTCGGGTGATGAAGGTGCGGCCGGCGCGCGTAGCGGCGGTGGTGGCGGCGGGGGGCAGCGCCGGCAGCGGCAGGGGGCGGGCGGTGGCGCCTGATCCCAGCGGCGGGCCAGCCCCGATCATCACGATGCGCGGCGTTACCAAGGTCTATGGCGCCGGGCCGACCGCATTCCAGGCGCTGAAGGGCGTCGATCTCGACATTGCCGCGGGCGATTTCGTTGCGGTGATGGGGCCGTCGGGATCGGGCAAGTCGACGACGATGAACATCCTGGGCTGCCTCGACGTGCCTTCGGCGGGCACCTTCCTGTTCCGCGGGCATCACGTCGAGGCGCTGGATCGTGACCAGCGCGCCTTGCTGCGCCGGCGCTATCTCGGCTTCGTCTTCCAAGGGTTCAACCTGCTCAGCCGGACGAGCGCGCTCGAGAATGTCGAGCTGCCGCTGCTGTATCGTGGCGACGATCGCAAGGCGCGGCACGATGCCGGGATGGCGGCGCTCGACAAGGTCGGGCTGGCGGACTGGTGGGATCATACGCCGGCCGAGCTATCGGGTGGGCAGCAGCAGCGAGTCGCGATCGCGCGCGCGATCGTCACCAATCCCGACGTGCTGCTGGCCGACGAGCCGACCGGCAATCTTGATTCCGAACGCTCGGTCGAAATCATGGAATTGCTCACCGATCTCAACCGCGAGCGCGGCATCACGGTGCTGATGGTGACGCACGAGCCCGACATGGCGGCGTTCGCGCGCACCGTGATCCACTTCAAGGACGGGCTGGTCGAGCGGATCGACGCCAATCACCGGCCGGGGCAGGATGTTGCCACCGCACCCTCGGTCCTGCCCGTGCAGGAGCCAAGCGCATGATGATCGGCACCACGCTGTCGCTGGCGCTGCGATCGATCCGCCGACATCTGCTGCGCTCGTTCCTGACGACGCTCGGCATCGTTATCGGCGTCGGTGCGGTGGTCGCGATGGTGACGCTGGGCAAGGCGACGACCAGCGCGGTGCAGCAGCAGATCTCGGCGCTCGGCACCAACGTGCTTCAGATACGGCCCGGCCAAGGCTTCGGTCGAGGTGGCGGTGGACCGCGCCCGCCGGATTTCGAACCCGAGGACGTGACCGCGATTTCGCAGCAGGTCGCTGGCGTCACCGCGGTCGCGCCGCAAGCGTCGGCAACCGCCACCGCGATCTACGAGGGCGCGAACTGGTCGACGACGATTCAGGGCACCACCAACGCGATCTTCACCGTTCAGCCCTGGCCATTGGCGCAGGGGCGCACCTGGACGCCGGCGGAGGAGCAGGCGGGCAAGGCGGTGTGCATCATCGGCAATACCGTGCGGCAGAACCTGTTTCGAGGTGGCGACGCGATCGGCCAGCGGATGCGGATCGGCGCGATCAGCTGCGACGTGATTGGCGTGCTGACTGCGCGCGGACAGGCCGGGTTTGGCGGCGATCAGGACGATACCGTCGTGATGCCGATCAAGGCGGTGCAGCGGCGCTTTACCGGCACCCGCGACGTGCGGCTGATGCTCGTCGGGGTGGATCAAGCCTATTCGACCGAGGCGGTGCAGGCGTCGATCACCGATCTGCTGCGCGAACGCCGCACGATCACCGGCGGGAAGCAGGACGATTTCAACATCTTCGATACCAAGCAGATCAGCGATACGCTGACCGGCACGACGACGCTGCTGACGCGGATCGTCGCGGCGGTGGCGGCGATCAGCCTCGTGGTCGGCGGGATCGGGATCATGAACATCATGCTCGTTTCGGTGACCGAGCGGACACGCGAGATCGGCATCCGGCTGGCGATCGGAGCGGTGGCGAACGAGGTGCTGATGCAGTTCCTGGTCGAAGCGATCGCGCTGTCGATGCTGGGCGGGTTGATCGGGCTGGCGCTGGCGCAGGTCGTGATTCTGGTGGCGACGCCGCTGATGCAAGTGCCGTGGACGTTCGATCCGACGATCAACCTGATCGCCTTCGGGATTTCGGCGGTGATCGGGGTGGTGTTCGGTTATTTCCCGGCGCGGCGGGCGGCGGCGCTCAATCCGATCGATGCTTTGCGGCATGAGTGAGGTGGTGGGGATGATTGTGAAGGCATAAGTCCCGTCCAGAGCTCCGTCATCCCGGGCTTGTCCCGGGATCCACCGTGCCGCCAATTTGTCGGCTTGAGCGCTTGCTGCACCGTGGATGCCGGGACGAGCCCGGCATGACGAGGTAATTGGGGCGACGGCGCGCCCGTGCGGGTTAAGTGGCGAGGCGTTGCAGGTCTTCAGGCGTGTCGATGTCGACCAGCTCGCCTGGCTGTGCTGCCACTTGCTTTCCCGACCGGATCAGGTCGCGTGCGCCGTGGTCTCCGGTGATCGTTGCGAGTGTGGCGAACCAGGCGCGGCCGAATAGTGCTGGCGGCCGTGGCACGCCGCCGTCGCTGGATGCGACGATCGCATCGGGGCCGTCGGCGGCTTCGAGCATTTGACCGACGTGCGCTGCTGTTACGCGCGGCATGTCGGCGAGCATGACAAGCACCGCTGCTGCGTCGCCCGCTGCGGCGATGCCGAGGCGGAGTGAGGAGGCCATGTCGCCGACCGGATCGTCGTTGGTGACGACCGCATAGCCGTGCGCGCTGTAATCGAGCTGGCAGCGGCCCGTCACCGCGATGCGCCGTGCGAAGGGGATTGCCGCGAATGTGATCGCGGCGTGTAGGCCGAGCGGCTGATCGCCGAGTAGTGCGTCCAGCTTGCTGTCGCCGAAGCGGGTCGATTTGCCGGCGGCGAGGAGGACTAGAGCGACGTCCTCAGCCGCGATCATGGAAGGCTTTGACCATCGCGCCGGCGATGGACAGCGCGATCTCCGCCGGGCCGATCGCGCCGATATCGAGCCCGACCGGTCCGTCGATCCGGTCGAGATCGGCCTCCGCGACGCCAGCCGCGGCCAGTCGCTCGCGGCGGGCGGCGTGGCTCTTGCGGCTGCCGAGCGCGCCGACATAGCCCGTCGGCGCGGACAGCGCCGCGAGGAGCGCGGGATCGTCGATCTTGGTGTCGTGGCTCAGCGTCACCACCGCGGTCGATGGGCCTGGCTTGTAGGCGGCGACCGCCTCGTCGGGCCAGCGATCGTCAAGCGTGGTATCGGGGAAGCGCTCATCGGTGAGGAAGCGCCCGCGCGGATCGACCACCACCGTCTCGATGCCGAGCGTGCGCGCGAGGCCGACGAGCGATTGCGCGATCTGCACCGCGCCGATGATGATCAGCCGGCGTGGCGGATCATAGCGGTTGGCGAAGATCTCGCCGGTTTCCACTGGTTGCAGGTCGGAGTGACCGGATGCGAGATCGGTCGTGACGGTCAGGGACTGACCATCGGCGCGGGCTTCGACGATGCGGTCGAACAGTTCGGGGTCGAAGCCCTCGGCCGACACCGGTTGCACCATGACGCTGATCTGGCCGCCGCAGGGCAGCCCGACTTCCCATGCGCTCGCGTCGGCGATGCCATAGTCCTTCACCGCGAACGGCGCGCCGGCGATCACTTGCGCCGCGGTGTCGAGGATGTCGCCTTCGACGCAGCCGCCCGAGACCGAGCCTTCGAAGCGACCGTCCTCATGCACCAGCATGTGGCTGCCGCGCGGGCGTGGCGCCGAGCCCCAGGTCGACACGACGGTGGCGATTGCCATCCGCGAGCCTTTCCACGCTTCGGCGGCGGCGAGGACGGAGTCGTTATCGGCCATGCGGCTACACCGGGGGGAGCGAGGCGAGGAGCTTGTCGAGCGTCACGGGCATGTCGTAGCACCGCACGCCGGTCGCATTGTGGATCGCGTTGACGACCGCGGCGCCCGATCCGGCGATGCCCAGTTCGCCGACGCCCTTGGCGCCCGCAGGATTGGCCGAGTCGTCGATTTCCTCGATGAAATAGGCCTCGATCTGCGGCACGTCGGCATTCACCGCGACGTGATATTCACCGAAATCGGGGTTCACGAAGCGGCCGTTGCGCGGATCGACGATGCCGTCCTCGGTGAGCGCATAGGCGACGCCCCAGACCATGCCGCCAACGATCTGGTTGCGCGCGGTCTTTTCATTCAGAACGCGGCCGATATCGAACACGCCGAGCATGCGGCGCACGCGCACTTCGCCAGTCACCGCGTTGACCGCAACCTCGGCGAATTGTGCGCCGTGGCTCGCCTGGCTGGTCGCTTGCGATTCCTTGCCGGGCGAGGTCTTCCCCTTGGCGTCGATTGGGCGGTCGCGGACGAGGTCGGCGAGCGGGCTGGTGCGGCCGCCGGCGGTGACCTGGCCGTCCTTGAGCGCGAGATCTTCGGGCGCGGCGTTCATGCGCAGCGCCAGTTCGGCAAGAATGTCCTCGCAGGCGAGCATTGCCGCGGCGCAGGCGCTGCCGGCGCCGAACGATCCGCCCGAACCCGCGCTCGGCGGTAGATCGCTGTCGCCGATCACCACGTCGATCGCGGAGACCGGCAGGCCGAGCATCTCGCCGACCGCCTGCGCGAGGATCGTATAGGTGCCGGTGCCGATGTCGGTCATATCGGTGCGCACCGTCGCGCGGCCGTCCGCGCCGAGCGTCACTTCGGCCTCGGCGTTGACGGTGAAGTTGCCGCGCAGTGCCGCTGCCATGCCCATGCCGATCAGCCACTCACCCTCGCGCCGGCTGCCCGGCGTTGCGTTGCGCTGGTCCCAGCCGAAGCGGCGGGCGCCTTCTTCGTAGCAATCGAGCATGCGGCGCGTGGAGAAGCGCTTGCCGGTGGTGGGATCGGCCTCGGGCTCGTTGCGGCGGCGCAGTTCGATCGGATCGAGGCCGAGCTGTTCGGCGAGCTCGTCCATCGCGCATTCGACCGCGAAGGTGCCGATCGCCTCGCCGGGCGCGCGCACCGCGCCGGTGGCGGGCAGATCGATACGGCCGAGATCGGTGCGAAAGCGCCGCGCCGCGCCGGCGTAGAGCGGTAGCGTGCCAAACGGAACCGGTTCGAGGAACGCGCCGTCATCGTTCTGATAGGCGACGCTTTCGTGCCCGAAGGCACTGATCCGGCCTTCGGCGTCGCAGCCGATGCGCAGCCGCTGCGTGGTCGGCGAGCGATGGTGGACCATGTAGGCGGTCTGACGGCGGCTGAGCGCGATCTTTACCGGGCGGCCGATCTTCTCGGCGGCGATCGCGGCGAAGATCACTTCGGGGCCAACGCCCGTTTTCCCGCCGAAGCCGCCGCCGACGTACGGTGCGAGCACGCGGACGCGATCCTTGTCGATCCCGAGCGCGGCGGCGATCGTCACCTTGGCGCCGCCGATCACCTGATTGCTCGATCGCACGATCAGCCGATCGCCTTCCCACCACGCGGTGGTGGCGTGCGGCTCGAGCGCGGCGGGGAAGTGGATCGGGGTGGTATAGCTGCGGTCTAGCACGACGTCAGCGGTGGCGAGCGCATCGTCGAGATTGCCGCGGTCGATCGGGGGCAAAAAGCCGAGCTTGTGATCGCGCTGCACCTCGACCGCGTCGAGATCGAAGCGGCCGGCCTGCTCATCGTACGTCACATCGACGAGGCGGGCGGCGGCGCGGGCGGTTTCCTGCGTTTCGGCAAGGACGAGCGCGACGGCCTGGCCGTAGTGAAACACCTCGGTCGCGCCAAGATTGGCCGGCTGGCGCGAGTTCGATTCGTTGCTCGGCATGCGGGGATCGCCGTGGATCACCGCGATCACGCCGGGCAACGCCTCGGCCTGCGTCGCGTCGATCGAGGTCACGTGTCCGCGGCCGATGCTCGCGGTGACGAGTGCCATATACGCCGTGTTCTCGGGCGCCTGTTCATAGGCGTAGGCGGCAGCGCCGCTGACCTTCGACGCGCCTTCGTAGCGGTCGATCGGTTTGCCGAGCAGGCCCTGCTGCGCGCGGTCGAGTGCCGCTGGGCGGTAGGGGGCGTCCATCGCGAGATCGTTCATGCGGCATCCTGCGTCAGGTCACGCAGCGCGGCGATCAGCACGCGCCGCACGAGCGGGATCTTGAAATCATTGTGACCGAAGCCGCGTGCATCGGCGAGCAGCGCGTCGGCCGCGGCGGCGAACGTCGCTTCGGTCGGGGCCTGGCCGACTAGCGCGGTTTCGACGGCGGGATCGCGCCAGGGCAGGTGCGCGAGGCCGCCGAAGGCGAGCGCGGCGTGGGCGATCTTCCCGTCCTCGATCGTGATCACACCAGCGACCGAGACGATCGCGAAGGCGTAGGAAGCGCGATCACGCACCTTGCGGTAGAGTTGGCGCGCGCCGGCGGGTGGGGCGGGGAGGGCGATGTGGGTGATCAGTTCGCCTGGCTCGAGCGCGGTTTCGATGTGCGGCGTGTTGCCGGGGAGGCGGTAGAAATCCGCCAGCGGGATGCGGCGGCGGTCGCCATCGGGCTTGAGCGTCACCACCGTCGCGTCGAGCGCGCGCATCGCGACCGGCATGTCGCCGGGGTGGGTGGCGATACACTGGTCGCTGGTGCCGAGCACGGCGTGGATGCGGTTGAAGCCGCCGAGTGCATCACACCCGCTGCCGGGCGCGCGCTTGTTGCAGGCGGCGTGGGTGTCGTAGAAGAAATAGCAGCGCGTGCGCTGGAGCAAATTGCCGCCGGTCGTCGCCTTGTTGCGGAGCTGGCCCGAGGCGCCGGCGAGCAATGCGCGGCTGAGCGCAGGGTAGAGCGCGATCACGCGCGGGTCGGCGGCGAGATCGCTGTTGGGCACCAAAGCGCCGATCAGCAGCCCGCCGTCCTTTTCTTCGATCGCATTCAGATCGAGCCGGCTGATATCGACGAGTTTCTCTGGCGTTTCGACCTGCAGCTTCATCAAGTCGATCAGGTTCGTGCCGCCCGCGATGAAGCGGCCGCCGGCGCGCACGGCATCTTCGGGGCTTTCGGCGCGGGCGTAGTTGAAGGTCTTCATGCGTCCACCTCGGCGCCATGGACTTCGCGGCCGTGAACTTCGCGAATTGCGTCGACGATGTTGGGATACGCCGAGCAGCGACAGATGTTGCCGCTCATCCGCTCGGAGATTTCGGCATCGTCGAGCGATACGTCGGTAAGGTCGTCCGACACGTGGCTCGGCCAGCCCTTCGCGACTTCGTCGAGCATGCCGACGGCCGAGCAGATCTGGCCCGGGGTACAGTAACCGCACTGATAGCCGTCGTGCCGCACGAAGGCTGATTGCATCGGATGGAGCGAATCGGCGGAGCCGAGACCCTCGATCGTCACAATGTCATCATCCTGATGCATCACCGCGAGCGTGAGACACGCATTGATCCGCCGCCCGTTGACCAGCACCGTACAGGCACCGCACTGACCATGATCACAGCCCTTTTTCGTGCCGGTAAGGCGAAGATCCTCTCGCAGGAGGTCGAGGAGCGAGGCGCGAATATCGGGTTCGGCCTCGCGCTTGCTGCCGTTGATGGTGAAGCGCATGAGCGCAATATGCGCCAGCCAATCGCCCGATCCAAGTATGCCATGATAATTCTTGTTATGGCTCTGGCGGGCGGCTGCGCTTCGCCGCAAGTTCCCCTGATGCAGACTGCCACGCCGCTTTCACCGCCGATCGTCATCGCGCACCGCGGCGCTTCGGGCGAGCGGCCCGAACACACGATCGCGGCGTATGAACTGGCGATCGCGCAAGGGGCGGACGTGATCGAGCCCGATCTGGTGCCGACGAGTGACGGCCATCTGGTGGCGCGGCACGAGAATGAGATTTCGGAGACGACCGACGTCGCCGATCACCCCGAATTTGCTGCGCGGCGCGCGACCAAGACGATCGACGATCGCGCACAGACCGGCTGGTTTACTGAGGATTTCACGCTGGCCGAGCTGAAGACGCTGCGCGCGAAGGAGCGGCTGCCGCAGTTGCGGCCGGGTAACAGTGCGTTCGACGGGCAGGAGACGATCCCGACTCTTGAGGAAGTGATCGCGCTCGCCAAGAAGCACAAGGTCGCGATCTATCCCGAGACGAAGCACCCGACCTATTTCGCATCGATCGGCAAGGGCACCGACGCGCCGCTCGTCGCGGCGCTGAAGGCGGCGGGGTGGGACAGTGCCGACGCGCCGGTGTTCATCCAGTCGTTCGAGGTGAAGAACCTGCAGCGGCTGAAGGACATGACGAAGGTGCGGCTGATCCAGCTGGTGGATGGCGAAGGCGCGCCGGCCGATGGGGCCGCGCCGAGCTATGCCGCGATGGTGACGCCGGCGGGGCTCGCGACGATCGCCACTTATGCCTTCGGGCTCGGGCCGAACAAGGCGATGCTGTGGCAGGGCGAAACGCCGGCGCCGCTGGTGCGCGATGCGCATGCGGCGGGGCTGCGCGTCCATCCGTGGACGTATCGTGCGGAGAATTATTTTCTGCCCGCCGCCTTCCGACGTGGCGCAAGTCCGGTCGAGCATGGCGATGTTGCGGGCGAGATCGCGGCGGCGCTTCGCCTTGGTATCGACGGATTCTTCACAGATTTTCCAGCGATCGGCATTAAGGCGCGTAACGATGCACGGGGAGTGAAGTGATGCGTACGGTAAGGATCATGGTCTCAGCGGCGCTGCTGCCGCTTCTGGCTGGCGGGTGCATTCGGACGACGGCGAGCGTGGTGACCGCGCCATTCAAGGTCGCCGGCCAGGCCGCGGATTGGGCGACGACGAGCCAGGATGAGGCCGACCGCAACTTCGGTTGCGAAATGCGCAAGAAGGAAGCGCGCGAGGGCCGTGAGCGCCGCGACTGGCAGAAGCGCTGCCGCAAGGATCCGGAGAATTGCGGGGCGTATGATGGGTATGTGGCTGGGCGCGATAACTGAGGCCGGGCCGGCGATACGGACAGATCGCCGCCGTAGTCGCCCAATGCCGCCGTCATGCTGAACTTGTTTCAGCATCCACCGCCTCACACGTGACGCATGCGTTCGTTGAGCGGTGGACCCTGAAACGAGTTCAGGGTGACGGGAGGCCCTATCAGTAAACCACCACGCTGCGGATGCTTTCGCCGGCGTGCATCAGGTCGAAGCCCTTGTTGATCTCGTCGAGCGACAGGCGGTGCGTGATCATCGGATCGATCTGGATCAGCCCGTTCATGTACCAGTCGACGATCTTGGGCACGTCGGTGCGGCCGCGGGCGCCGCCGAAGGCGCTGCCTTTCCACACGCGACCGGTGACGAGCTGGAACGGGCGGGTGGCGATTTCCTTGCCGGCTTCGGCGACGCCGATGACGATCGATTCGCCCCAGCCGCGATGGCAGGCTTCGAGCGCCTGGCGCATCACCGTCGTGTTGCCGGTGCAGTCGAAGGTATAGTCTCCGCCACCATCGGTCATCGCGACGAGATGCTGGACGATATCGCCGACGTCCTTCGGGTTCACGAAATCGGTCATGCCGAAGCGGCGGCCCCATTCCTCGCGATCGGGGTTGATGTCGACGCCGACGATCCGTGCCGCGCCGGCGAGCTTCGCGCCCTGGATCACGTTCAGCCCGATGCCGCCCAAACCGAAGACGATCACCGTCGCGCCCGCCTCGACCTTTGCGGTGTTCACGACGGCGCCGACGCCGGTCGTCACGCCGCAGCCGATGTAGCAGCTGGTGTCGAACGGCGCGTCGGGGCGGATCTTCGCCAGCGCGATTTCGGGCAGCACGGTGAAGTTCGAGAAGGTCGAACAGCCCATGTAATGGAAGATCTGCTGGCCCTTGTAGCTGAACCGGCTCGTGCCATCGGGCATCAGGCCCTTGCCCTGTGTCGCCCGGATCGCGGTGCACAGGTTGGTCTTCTGGCTGAGGCACGACTTACACTGGCGACATTCGGGCGTGTAGAGCGGGATGACGTGATCGTCGGGTGCGACGCTGGTGACGCCCGCCCCGACCTCGCGCACGATGCCGCAGCCTTCATGGCCGAGCACCGAGGGGAACAGCCCCTCGCTGTCGAGCCCGTCGAGCGTATAGGCATCCGTGTGGCAGATGCCGGTCGCCATGATCTCGACCAGCACTTCGCCGGCCTTGGGGCCTTCGAGGTCGAGCTCGACGATCTCGAGCGGCGTCTTCGCTTCGAACGCGACGGCGGCACGGGTCTTCATGGAATTTCCTTCGGTTCAGGCAAGCGCGGCGCGCAGCGTGGCGCGGGTGCCGCGATGCTTGGTGTCATATTCGACGGATGTCTGAAGGCTCTGCGCCATCGCGCGGATCAGCTTTGTGCCAACGCCGGTGCCGCCGGGTGAAATTTCGCCGGACATCCCGACGCCATCGTCCTCCACCGCGAGCAGGAACACGTCGTTCCCCTCGCGATGCAACTCAACGCGCACCTCGCCGCTGCCCGCCGGATAAGCATATTTGCACGCGTTGCTGACGAGCTCAGTGACGATCACGCCGAGCGAGACGGCGCGATCGGTGGGCAGATGGATGGGATCGGCGACCAGCCGGAGTGCGCGCGGCTGCTGCTCGGTCGACCAGGTTTCCGCCAGCTCATCGACCAGCGCGGAGAGATATTCGCGCATGTCGACCTGCTCGACGTCACCGCCGGTATAGAGCCGGCGATGGACCTGTGCGATCGCACTGATCCGCCGCTGCGTATCCTCAAGGGCCGCGCGTGCGGCCGGATCGATCAGCGCACTCGCCTGAAGGCGCACCATCGCCGAGACGATCTGGAGCGAGTTAGCAACGCGATGGTTGACCTCGCTCAGCAGCGCCTCGAGCCGTGCGTTCGAGACACGTAGCGATTCCTCGGCGGTTGCCTTTTGCCGTTCGAGCTGCGCGCGTGCGACCACGGTGCGGAACGATGCGTCGAGCAGATCGAAGAAATCATCGCCGACCGATTTCACCACATAATCGGAAGCGCCCGCGCGCAGCGCCGCGACGGCGACGCTCTGCTCTTCCGATCCGGTAACATAGACGATGCTTGGCGGCGCATCGAGCGCGCGCAACCGGTTGACCGTCTCCAGCCCGTCGATCCCTGGCATATAGTGATCGACCGCCACGAGCTGGAAACGCTGCTCCGACGCGATCTGCACCCCGACCTGGCCACCGTCCGCGGTCGTCACGTCCCATCCCCGGCGCGCCAGCGCGCGCGAGGCGAGGCGACGGATGCCCTCGTCGTCGTCAATGTAGAGAATGCGGTTCATCAATCCTCGAGATCGGGAACCTGGATCACCGACAGGAACAGGCCGAGCTGACGGATTGCCTGGGCGAAGCTTTCGTAATTGACCGGCTTTGTAATGTAGACGTTCGCACCGAGATCGTAACAGCGCTGGATTTCGCGGCTGTCGTCGGTGGTGGTGAGCACCACGACGGGGGTGCGCTTGAGCGGGCCGTCGGACTGCTTGATCTTGGTGAGAATATCCGTCCCGCTCATGTCGGGCAGGTTGAGATCGAGCAGCACGAGCGCCGGGCCGTTGCGCGTCGGGCCGTCAGCGCCGTTGAAGAGATAATCGAGCGCGGTGGTGCCGTCGACGAAATGCTTGATGTCGTTCATGATTCCGGCACGGCGGATGTTTTTCTCGATCAGCCGGGCATGGCCCTCGTCATCCTCGATCATGATGATGCCGACGGATTGGTGTGCGTTCATGGCTTTTCCTGAATGCTCAGCGTCGTGGGAAGCGATAGGCTGAAGGTGGCACCTTCGCCAAGCGCCGAGCGCAAGGTGATCGTGCCGCCGAGACGATAGGCGAGCGCGCGGACATGTGCGAGCCCGATGCCCTCGCCGGGCTGATCCTGCGTGCCCGAGCGGCGGAACAGGTCGAACACGCGCTCGTGATCGCGCGGATCGATGCCGCGGCCATTGTCGCTCACTGCGATCCAGGCGCGATCGCCGGTCGCGCCGCCGCTCACGCGCACCGCCACCGGGCGATCGGGATGGCGGTATTTCACCGCATTCTCGATCAGGTTCGACAGGATCTGCTCGATCGCGACGCGGTCGCTCACGATGTCCGGCAGCTTGCCCTCGGCAGTGACGGTCGCTCCCTGCTCGTCAAGCCGGTGAGCGATCGAGTCGCGGATACCGCCGACGAGCTGCGCCAGATCGAGCCGCTCGGGCGCAAGCACGCGGCGGCCCTGCCGCGACAGCGCGAGGATGGCGTTGATCAGCCGATCCATCTTCTGCGTCGAGGTGCGGATGAAGCCGATCGCCTCGGGCAGATCCTCGCGCGCCGCGAGCCGCGCGTCCTCGGTTAGCAAGGCGGGCGACTCCGCCTCGGTGCGGTCGACCAGATCGCGCAAGGCGGTCGTCGCGGTCTCGAGCTCGGCGGTGAAGCCCATCACGTTGACGAGCGGCGAGCGCAGATCGTGGCTGACGATATAGGCGAACCGCTGGATCTCGTCGTTCGCGCGCGTCAGATCCGACGTTCGCTCCTGCACGATCGCTTCAAGGCTTTCGTTGAGCTGCTGGAGATCCGCGCGCGATCGGCCGAGATCGGCAGTGTAGCGAAGGACGATGAGCAACGCAGCGATCGCGACGAGCAGCAGCAGCACGCCGGCGGCCGCGAGCACCACGTAAAACAGCATGATGCTGCGTTGCTGCTCCGCATCACGCTCCAGCAGCAGGCGGCGCTCTTCGCGCGTCATGGCATCGAAGACGCCGCGGATCGCGCGCAACCGCTCGGCGCTCAGCTCCCGGCGGAATAGCGCGACCGCCGCTGCCGTTCTGCCTTCCCCCACCAGAGCGAGCGTCTGTTCGCGCCGCTGCAAGAGGTCGCGCGTGCGTTCCGTCAGCGCACGTATGCTTGTCCGCTGACGCGGATTATCCGCGGTGAGCCGCTGCAGTCGCCCGATCGATTGCGGCAAGGCGTTGCTCGCTTCCCGGTAAGCGCGCAGAAAGCCCGGGGTATCGGGCGAAAGCAGATAGCCGCGACGTGTCGTCTCGCCCTGCTCGATCAGGCGGCGCGTATCGGCGACTGCGAGTTCTACCTCATAGGTATGCGCGACCGCCTCGTTGTGGCGCTGGAATTCGCTGGTTACCCATGCACCGGCGACTCCCGCGGCGAGGAGCGCGACGAAGCCGGCGATCATGAAGCCGATCAGCACCTGGCCGATCCGCCCTTCGCGTACCGTGAACCTGTGCCCCAATGCGATCGCCATCGTCGCGTCGTTTACGGACCGCGCCGGGAAAGCGCCAGTGCCGCGACTGCGGGCAGGATCAGAGCAGCAGTTCCTGCGATGTCATCCGTCCGACCGACCCGCCGCCGCGGCGCCGCGCCATCTCGGTCTCGGCAGTGAAGCGCACGTCGGGATCGCGATCGGTCATGAACTTGGCGAGGCTTTCCGCCTCGATCTCGGTCCAGGCCTTGCCGCGGTCGACCCCGAAGCGGACGCGCGGCAGCAGGGCGGGGATGTTCGACCATTCGATCAGCTGCGCCACGCTTGCCTCGTTGAGCATGTCGCGCAGGTGGAAGGCGGTGACATAGGCGTCGGGGAAGGCGCGATGCGCGGGAAGCCCGCGTTCGTGCTCGAGACCGGCCGGCTTGCGCCAGTAGCGCAGCACCTGATTCGAGAAGCTGGGTGAATCAGGCCACAGCCGCAGCGCACACTTCCACGTGCAGATCCAGCTGGCGCCATGCGTCATCGCCGGGGTGCAGAATTGTTGCTCGAAGTCGGCGCGGTGCGCGGCGAGCGCCACGCGGCGCGGATAGGGATCGAGCACCGCGCGCGCGACATCGTGCCACCATGGCGCGTCGGCGACATCCTCGTCGCGGATATGGTGGATCGCCTGCGTGATCGGCGGCATCGAGCGCCCCGGATTGACCAGCCGGTTGCCGCCCTCGCCGTAGATCTCCCAGCGCCCGTCGGCGCCAAGCGCGACATCCTGCCAGCCGATTTCGCACACGCCATGCGTCGGCGGGGCGTTGCCGGTGGTCTCGAGGTCGATGACGCGAATGATGCTGGGTTGCTGACGCATGATGGGCATGTGGGGGCTGAGGCGGGCGGTGTCATCCGCTTCCGGCACGTGAAAGCGCGCCGCCGGCTACCTGGCGCGTACCACGCCACTTGCCGCGAGCTGCGCGTCGATCGTTTCCACCAGCCGGTCGAGCGCTGCGGGGTCGCGCGCCTCGGCGCGCGCAGTTAGCATCGCTTGCGTGTTCGATGCGCGCAGCAGCCACCAGCCGTCCGCGGTCGTCACGCGTGCGCCGTCGGTGCGATCGACGCTTGCTCCTTCGGCGGTGAGCCGGGCGAGCACTTCCTCGACGACCGCCGTCTTGCGCGGCTCGTCGACCGCAAAGCGCAGTTCGGGGGTTGCGACCACGTCCGGCATGGCATCGCGCAGGTCGGCGAGCGATCCGCCGCTCGCGCCGACCGCGCGGATCAGCTGTACCGCGGCGTAGAGCGCGTCGTCGTGCCCGCCGAGCTCGGCGAAGAACAGATGCCCGCTCATCTCGCCGGCGAGCGGGGCGCCGACCTCGTGCATCATCGTCTTGATGTTGCTGTGGCCGCTCTTCCACATCACCGGCCGCCCGCCGAGTTCGGCGATCCGGTCGAACAGCGTGGCGCTTGCCTTCACGTCGGCGACGATCGCGGCGCCGGGCTGGGCGCGCAGGGCCGGCTCGGCCAGGATCGCCAGCAGCTGATCGCCGGCGACGACGCGGCCGTGCGCGTCGATCGCGCCGATCCGATCACCATCGCCGTCGAACGCTACACCGAAATTGAGGCTTTCCTCCGCCACGAGCGTGCGGAGGTGGGCAAGATTGGCTTCCTCGGTGGGATCGGGATGATGATTCGGAAAATCGCCGTCGACATCGGTGAACAGCAGATGATGCTCACCCGGCAGCAGCTGCACGAGGCGCTCGACTGCGGGGCCGGCGGCGCCGTTGCCGGCATCCCAGCCGATGCGGAACGGCGGCAGAGGCGGGCCTTCGACCAGCCGCGCGACATAGTCGGCGAGCACGTTTGCCTCGGTGACCTGGCCGGTGCCGCTTTCCACGTCGCCGCGCGCCACGAGGGCGGCAAGCGCGGTGATGTCCGCGCCGAAGAACGGGCGGTGGCCAAGTACGATCTTGAAGCCATTGTCGTCGGCGGGATTGTGGCTGCCGGTTACGTGGATGCCGCCATCCACCTTCAGGCTGCGCTCAGCATGGTATAGCATCGGCGACGGGCCGAGCCCGATGCGCACCACCTCGATCCCGGCTGCGACGAGCCCTTCGATCAGTGCTGCCTCCAGCGCCGGCGAGGACCGCCGCCCGTCGCGACCGACCGCGACTTGGCGCCCCCCGCCGCGTCGCACGATGCTTCCGAACCCCTGACCGACGGCACGGGCATCCTCGGGGCCGAGCGTACGCCCGACGGTGCCGCGAATGTCGTACTCGCGCAGGATCGAGGGGTGGAAATGGTGCTGCATCGCACGTGTTTAAGGCCCCTTTGCCTTGTCCGTCATCAATCATCGTCATGCGGGGCTAGCCCGGCATGACGACGCGATTGCGGACTTGCGCGCCGCCGCCGGGCAGCACACCAATGTCGCCATGGACGCCTTCTCCTACCTCTCCGTCCTGCTGTCGATCATCCTGGGCCTTGCGATCACGCAAGTGCTGCAGGGGATCCGCGGGCTGATGCTGTCGCGGCGGCATGTCGCACTTTATCCGCCGGTGCTGCTGTGGGCGGGCACGATCCTGTTGATGGCGGTGCAGATGTGGTGGGCGAGCTTCGGGCTGGCGGACCATGCCGAATGGACCTTCGCCGAGTTCGGCATCGTGCTGGTGCAGACGACGTTGCTGTACATGCTGGCCGCACTGGTGCTGCCCGACATCAAGTTCGGCGAACCGGCCGACCTTCGCGCGCATTACTATCGCGAGACACGGCCCTTCTTCGGCATTCTGGTTGCGATCCTGCTCGTCAGCGTGCTCAAGGATCTGCTGATCGACGGCTATCTGCCGTCCGGCGCCAACCTCGCCTTCCACGTCGTCTTTGCAACCGTCGCGCTCGCCTGCGCGATCAGTCATCACCGACGGCTGCACGAGGCTGGCGCGGTGGCGATCGCCGCATTGCTCGTCGTCTATATCGCGGTCTTGTTCGCGCGACTGAAGTAGTGGCGGATCAGGCGGCTTGTCCGAGCAGCAGATCGCGCGCGGCGTTGAGCGCGCGGGCTTCGTCGGCCGAGCCGCCGCGGTCGGGATGCGCTTCGGCCATCAGGCGGCGGTGCGCGGCGCGGATCGTCGGCTCGTCGGCGGCGCGATCGACCCCGAGCAGGCGACGCGCCGCTGCCGCGTCGATCGGCTCGCTCGTCGGAATGGCGCGCCGTTTCGGCTTGGCGCCCAGCGCGTCGTTCCACAGCCGCCAGCCGGCATAGGCCACCAGCAGGGCGATGATCAGCTTCCACATCATGCGAACGTGGGCACGGCGGGCTCGGGCAATGCCAGCCCGGCCATCATCTCGCGCAGCTCTTGGCGCGCGGCGACATGGCCGAGCCCCATCGCGCCGAATTCCTTGGGATCAAGCATCGTCAGCCCCGACGGGAACAACTCGCGATAGATTACGCGCTCGCCGAGCCCTGGGATGATGCGGAAGCCCACACGCTTGGCGAGCTGGTCGAGCGCTTCGGACACGCGGCGCATGTTGCGCGCCTCGATGTGTTGCAGGCGGTTGCGCAGGACGACCCAGTCGATCGTCGATCCATCCGCCTTCGCGCGCGCCTTGCGCGCGTCCCAGATCAGCTCGGAATAGAAGCTGGGCCGCGTCACCTTGAAGGTTTCGGGATGGACCTGGCCGATCAGGTCGAAATCGACGAAGCTATCGTTCATCG
Source organism: Sphingomonas radiodurans (assembly GCF_020866845.1). Taxonomy (NCBI): domain Bacteria; kingdom Pseudomonadati; phylum Pseudomonadota; class Alphaproteobacteria; order Sphingomonadales; family Sphingomonadaceae; genus Sphingomonas; species Sphingomonas radiodurans. The sequence goes on along the minus strand of NZ_CP086594.1, from coordinate 1,284,013 downwards.
GCGTGACGAGCGTGTCGGCGCGCGTGGCCGCAGCGCGGGCGTAGGGATCGTCGCGGCCGGGCGTGTCGATCACCAGATAGTCGCTGCCTTGCGCCATCGTGGCAAAGGCTTCCTCGAAATCCTCGTGCGCGGTGCGATGCCGCGGCACGACAAGGTCCGCTCCGGTGCGACGTACCGTTTCGGTACGATTGTCGAGATAGCGGCCCATGGTGCGCTGGCGATGATCAAGATCAAGGCACGCGACGCGTGCACCCCGTACGGCGAGGGCGATCGCGACGTGTACCGCGGTCGTCGACTTGCCCGTCCCGCCCTTTTCATTGGCAAAGACGATGACATGGGTGTTGTCGGAACCGGTCGGCAAGTCGTCGTATCCCTTGTTGATCGCTTTGGTAGTCCCCCATAGATGGCCCGGGTTTCCGTTACGAGTGGAGTTTCAACGAGCGTGCAGACGGTCCGTGATCTGAACGACCTGCGCGCTGCGGTGGCGGCTTTTCGCGCCGATGGCGCGCGCGTGGCGCTGGTGCCGACGATGGGGGCGCTGCATGCCGGGCATGTCGCGCTGGTCGAGGCGGCGAAGCGTCCGGGGACGAAGGTCGTCGCGTCGATCTTCGTCAATCCCAAGCAATTCGGCCCGAACGAGGATCTTGCGCGCTATCCGCGGCGCGAGGCAGCTGATTCGCGCATGCTGGTGGAGGCGGGATGCGACCTCCTGTGGCTGCCACCGGTGGAGGCAATGTATCCCGAGGGGTTTGCGACCAGCATCGGTGTGGCGGGCGTGTCCGAGGGGCTCGACGGCGCTGCGCGGCCTGGGCATTTCGACGGCGTCGCGACGGTGGTCGCCAAACTGTTCAACCAAGTGACGCCGGACGCCGCTTATTTTGGTGAGAAGGATTTCCAGCAGCTCGCGGTGATCCGCCGGATGGTGGCCGATCTCGATTTCGGGCTGGAGATCGTCGGCGTTCCGACGCAGCGCGACGACGATGGCCTCGCGCTGTCCTCGCGTAACATCTACCTCGACGACGAGCAGCGCGCGAAGGCGGTTGCTCTGCCGCGTGCGCTGGGTGTGGCGGCGCGGGCGATCGGGCGTGGGGACGATGCCGAGACGGCGCTAGGCGATGCGCAGAACAGCCTGCTCGCGGCGGGCTTCGTGGTCGATTATGTCGCGCTGGTCGATGCCGAGACGCTTGCGCCGGCACCGCCCGCCGATCGCCCGCGCCGGCTGCTCGCCGCGGCCCGGATGGGGCAGACGCGGCTCATCGACAACATCGCGATCGATGCCGATTAACCCATTAACCATTTGGTGAGACGAATCGCGCCAAGATCGCCGCATGGGGACATGAACAGGGGCGATCGACATGGGTAACAGTCTGAAGAGTGCGCGTTTTCTGATCGACAGCCGGATTGCCGACGCGATGCGCGGCGATGGCCTGGCTTGCTACGACTTGGGCGTTGCCTATTCGACCGGCACTGCGGGCGCCGACTACGACCTGATCGAAGCGCACAAATGGTTCAATCTGGCGGCGGTTGCCGGATATGAGGCAGCGCAGGCCGCGCGCGCCGAAGTCGCCGACGACATGAGCGCACGCGAGATCGCGACGGCACAGCGCGCAGCGCGCGACTGGATCGCTGCGAGCGCGCGCCGGGCGGCCTAAGCCGCTACAGCTATCTCGTTGATAACGAACCGTTTTTGACGCGCCGGGTAAGAGGAGCGTCTCACTGGGGGACGATGGTCTCGGTGAGACACCGCCCTTCCCCCAGCCCCTTCCACAAGGGGAGGGGAGCAGGCTGCGCTACTTCTTTGCCGCAGCCTTCTTCGGTGCGGCTTTCTTGGCGGGCGCTGCCTCGGCTGCCTTGGCTGGTGCCGCCTTCTTCTTCGCTGGCGCTTTCTTCTTCGCCGGCTTGCCCTTCGACGGCATTGCGGCGCGATCGTCGATCAGCTGCGCGGCTTCCTCGAGTGTCAGCGCATCAGGCGCGATCGTCTTGGGCAGCGTTGCATTGGTATCGCCGTCGGTGACGTACGGGCCGTAGCGGCCTTCCATCAGCTTGATCTCCGCCTCGGTGCGCGGATGCTTGCCGAGCACCTTGAGCGGCTCGCGCGAGCCGCGCTGCGGGCGTCCGCCGCCGGCTGCTGCTTCGGCGAGCTTCACGACCGCGGCGTTCATGCCGGTCTCGAACACGTCCATCGTCGCGCCGAGCCGCGCATATTTGCCGTCATGCTGCAGATACGGCCCATAGCGCCCAATCGAGGCGACGATGTCGTTGCCCGTTTCGGGATGCTTGCCGATCGTGCGCGGCAGGCTGAGCAGCTTGAGCGCCATTTCGAGATCGAGTTCGCCGATATCCTTTGGGATCGAGGCGCGCTTGGCTTCCTTGCCGTCGCCAAGCTGGATGTACGGCCCGAAGCGCCCTGATTTGCGCTCGACCGGCAGGCCGGTTTCGGGATCTTGGCCGAGCTGTTCGGGCTCGCCACTGTCGCCAGACTCGCCGCCGACTTGGGCGAAACGGCGCGTGTATTTGCATTCGGGGTAGTTCGAGCAGGCGATGAACGCGCCGTAGCGGCCGCCACGCAGCGCGAGCCGTCCGTCGCCGCAATTCGGGCATAACCGCGCGTCGCTGCCGTCTCCCTTGTCGGGGAACAGATACGATTCGAGGAAGACATCGAGCTGTTCGGTGACTTCGCTCGGCTTGAACTCCATCACCTCGGCGGTGCGCGGCTTGAAATCGCGCCAGAAGCTCTCAAGCACGGTCTGCCACTGCGCGCGCCCGCCCGAGACGTCGTCGAGCTCGTCCTCGAGCCCGGCGGTGTAATCGTAGCCGACGTAGCGTTCGAAGAAACGTTCGAGGAAGGCCGTGACCAGACGGCCCGATTCCTCGGCGAAGAAGCGGTTCTTCTCGACGCGGACGTAGGCGCGGTCCTTCAGCGTCTTGATGATCGACGCGTAGGTCGACGGGCGACCGATCCCCAGTTCCTCCATCCGCTTGACCAGCGACGCTTCGGAGAAGCGCGGCGGCGGCTGGGTGAAATGTTGCTCGGCGTCGACCGACTTGATCGCGGGTGAATCGCCCTCGCGCAGCTTCGGCAGCCGCTTGGCATCCTCGTCGGCACTGTCGTCCGACCCCTCTTCGTACAGCGCGAGATAGCCGGGGAAGAGCACGACCTGGCCGGTCGCACGGAGCATGTTGCGGCCCGTGCCGTCGGCGAAATCGACCGTCGTGCGCTCCATCCGCGCCGACGCCATCTGGCTGGCAAGCGCGCGCTTCCACACAAGATCGTAGAGCCGCGCGTGATCGCCTGACCCGACCTTGTCGCGCGAGAAGTCGGTGGGGCGGATCGCCTCGTGCGCTTCCTGCGCATTCTTGGCCTTGGTCTGATATTGTCGCGCCTTGTCAGGTACATAACTCGCGTCGTAGCGCTTCGCAATCGCGCCGCGCGCGGCATCGATCGCGCTGCCGTCCATTTGCACGCCGTCGGTGCGCATGTATGTGATCGCGCCATCCTCGTAGAGTTGCTGCGCGATCCGCATCGTGTGATCGGCCGAGAAGCCGAGCTTGCGCGCCGCTTCCTGCTGCAACGTCGAGGTGGTGAAGGGCGGCGGCGGGTTGCGCGTCGCGGGTTTTGTTTCGACGCGCTCGACCGCGAAGCGGCCGGCCTCGACCGCCGCCTTGGCCGCGAGCGCATCGCCCTCGTTACCGATCGTCAGGCGATCGATCTTCTTGCCGTCCCATTGCACCAGCCGCGACGTGAAGGGCGTGCCGTCCTGCTCCATCGCGGCGGTGACCGACCAATATTCCTGCGCGCGGAAGGCCTCGATCTCGCGTTCGCGGTCTACGATCAGACGCAACGACACCGATTGGACGCGGCCGGCGGATTTCGCGCCGGGGAGCTTGCGCCACAGGACGGGCGAAAGCGTGAAGCCGACCAAATAATCGAGCGCGCGGCGGGCGCGATAGGCGTCGATCAGGTCGGTATCGAGTTCGCGCGGATTCGCCATCGCGGTCAGCACCGCGGCCTTGGTGATCGCGTTGAAGGTGACGCGCTGGACGTCCTTGGGCAGCGCCTTGCGCTTGGCGAGCACTTCCTGGACGTGCCAGCTGATCGCCTCGCCCTCGCGATCGGGATCGGTCGCGAGGATCAGCCGATCGGCGCCCTTTGCGAGATCGGCGATTGCTTTCAGTTGCTTAGCCTTGTCGGCGTAGTTTTCCCATTCCATCGCGAAGCCCGCATCGGGATCGACCGAGCCGTCTTTCGGCGGCAGATCGCGGACATGGCCGTAGCTCGCGAGAACGCGATAATCCGAGCCGAGGTATTTCTCGATGGTCTTCGCCTTGGCGGGCGATTCGACGATGACAAGCTGCATTGGGGCCTAACTAGGATGTCTTACTCGTATGCGCGAGGGTGAGCGGCGGTTCGAGCCGCCGTCAAGCAGATGCTGAATCTGCGGGTGGCGCATGCGCGGGGTGTTTTCGGGGGAGGGCGGCGGCAAACCATATCCGAGCGACACCGAGATTCCGAGATCGGCGGGGTGAGTTCCGCCGCTGGCGGGGGACGCGGCCATGCGCCCCCCCGCGTGGTGACTTATCGCCGCGGCGTGGCGCGCCAGGCGAGGAAGAAGCCGAGCCCGAGCGCCAGATCGATGATGGCGAACACCAGGACCAGCGCCGCGACCTTGCCCGCCGCGAAGAGCAGGACGGCGGGAACGCCGAACGCGAGCTTCTCGGCCACGCCCGGCAGCATCAGCAAGCGATAGCGCGCCGGATCGCCGCCGATCACCCAGAAGACGAGCTGGAACGCGCTTGCGGTGCCGATGAAGGCGTATGCCACCAGCTCCGCCCCCGCGGGCTGCGGAAGGAGGAACTGCGGCAGGAGCGCGACGAGGCCGTAGATCGCGGCGATGCGGAACCAGAAGCGGACCCAGCGGGGTGCATTCATGCTGCCACCCTCACGCGGCCTGCGCAGCCCGTTCTGGCGTGAATTCGACTTCCAGGCGGCGGACGGCGTGGACGAAATTGTTCGGCGCGATATCCATATCGCCGGTCCAGCGGATGTCGGGGAAGCGGGCGAAGATCTGGCGATAGGCTTCCTCGAGCTGGAGCTGCGCGGTCATCCGGCCGATGCAGATGTGCGGGCCGTAGCCGAAGGCGATGTTCTTTTCGGCATTGGCGCGGCCGATGTCGAAGCGGTCGGGATCGGGGAACATCGCCGGATCGCGGTTGGCCGCGCCGTAATACATGATCACCTTTTCACCCTTGGCGATCTTCTGCCCTTCGACCTCAGTATCGACGGTGGCGGTGCGACGCATGTAGATGACCGGCGAGACCATCCGGGTGATCTCGTGGACGGCGTTGGTCAGCAGGCTGCCGTCGGCCTGCAGTCGCGCCTTCTGGTCCGGGTGCTCGGTGAACAATTTCATCGCGCCGGAAATCGAATTGCGCGTCGTATCGTTGCCCGCGAACACGATCAGCAGCCACGCGCCGTCGAGATACGGATCGGGCAGCTGATCGCCCTCGACCACCGCATTGGCGATCGCGCTCATCAGATCGGGCTGCGGATCGGCGCGGCGCTTGGCGATCATGTGCCGGCCATATTCGAACATCTCGGCGACGTTCTTGTTGAACATCTCGATGAAGGCGAGGATCTGCGGGCTCATCTCGCCGCCGCCGGCGAGTTGCTCGGCCTGTTCGGTGGCGACCTGCTGCGCCATTTCGAGGAAGTGGATCCAGCCGATGAACCGCTCGCGATCCGAATGCGGCACGCCCAGCATTTCGCAGAGCGTGAAGATCGGCAGCCGCTGCGAGAATTTCTCGACCAGATCGCATTTGCCGAGCGGCGCCATCGTATCGAGCAGCCGAGTCACTTCGCCCGACACGCGTTCACGCAGCGTCTTGATATAGGTCGCGGTGAAATACGGCATATGTTCGCGGCGCATCTCTCGGTGCGGGCGGCCATCGAGGTTGATCATCGAATTGGTCGAGGCGGAGAACAGCGTCGGATGGCGCGTTTCCTGCGGCCCGAGCGCCATCAGGATGCCGCCGGTTTCCGAGCTGAACGTCTTGGGATCGCCGTTGATCTGCTTCACGCCCTCGAAGCTGGTCGCGGCCCAGAAGCCGACGCCGCCGCGCGGCATAGGGTGCCACATCAGCGGCGCTTCAGCGCGCATCCGGGCGAAATCGTCCCACGGCTGGCCCTGCGTGAAGCGCTTGATGTCGATGAGATCGACGCCGGGAACCGTGGGATAGGCCTGGTCGAACGTCGGGCCGGCGCGGCCTTCGACGATGTGGTCGCTGACGAGATGCATCGTGCTGTTTTCCTGTGAAACTTGTGGGATCAGGCGAGATCGGGGGAGAAGCGGATATTGTCCTTGGCCATGCCTTGCGTGACGACCTCGAGCCCGCCCGACTTGATCATCCATTCGAGCCGGTGATCGCGATATTCGCGCTTGAAGAGGCCCTGTTCGAGCAGCTTGGCGACATCGCCCATGCCGCCCGAGGTGGCGACGGCTGCCGCCTCCACCGTCGTCGCGCGCACCGACGGCCGGGCGTTGGCGCGGGCGAGCCAATCGGCGAGTTTCGATCCCGCCTCGGGTGGCACGCCGTGACCGGCCGAGCCGTTGATATAGGGCACGACCGACAGGTCGCCCCAGCCGAAGGCATCGCCATTGAACCAGGTGCGATCACCCAGCGCGCGTTCGAGCCAGGCGTGATAGCCGCGGATCTGCGTGGCGGCCTTGTCGGCCAGCGAATCGCCGAGCGGGCCTTTCGCGCGGCCGAACCAGCGCAGTTCGGAGAGGCCCCAATTCACGGCTTCGAGATGCGTATCGACGACGTCCTCGATCATCCGCACGCGGGCGCGATCGGCAGGGGACGCGGGCAGCAGCGCGGGTTCGGGCCAGGCATCCTCGATATATTCGAGGATGATCGTCGAATCGAAGATGCTGACATCGTCGTGGATCAGCGCGGGCACTTCGGCGCGCGGGTTGGCGGCGACGAAATCGCCCGCGGCGCCGCCGACGCCGATCCCGCCGGGAACCGCGGTCTCGAATGCCACGCCCTTTTCGCGCAGCGCGATCTTCACCTTCTGCGCATATGGCGACAGCGGGTGATCCCAGAGTGTCACGGCCAAGCTTCGGCCCTCCCCATAACTTTTGTTCTGGTGGCGACGCTATGCGGGTGCGGTGGCGGAATCCAGTGTTAATCGACCAGGATTGGCGCCGAACCAATGGCACGTGGCGCGGCGCCAACAGCGCCGGCAAGTTGGCACGCTGCCGATTCGTCGTCTAAATTCCGATAGTTGGTTGTCCGGCCCTACGCTCTGTGGCGTTTCAGCTAGCACGACGCTGCGACGGAGAAATGATTTTGAATTCGATGATCATGCCCATCTGCCGGTACGCCGATTTCGCGGGAAGATCCGGTCGGCGCGAATACTGGATGTTCCAGCTTCTCCTCGCCGTGATCTTCTTCGTCGTGATGCTCGTTCTTGTTTCGACGGGCGGCCAGCGGGCGCTGGAGAACCGGTTCACGACATGGGCCGGGTTCGCCTTGTTGCCGCTGATCGTGCCGCTGTTCGCGGTGACGGTGCGGCGGTTGCACGACCTGGGCTTGCGGGGATGGTGGCTCGCGCTGTTTTTCGTGGGTGGTGCGATCCCTGCCATCGATACTATCGCGGCGCTGGCCTATCTGGTCGTGATGGCACTGCCCGGCTCGCGCAAGGCAAACCGCTTCGGACCGAGCCTGCGGTAGCGAGGCGCTATGGCGATCAACGCCAATGCGGGCGTAAGGGGTTGCCGTGGCGCCCCGAACGCGTCACGGCCTTTTCGTGACTTCCCCCAATCATTCATGTCCGGTGGCGACCTTATGGCTGTTCGCTCCAGCCGCTGACATCGTGTCCGCCAAAGATCATCCGGCGGACGAAGGGTTGCGTCAGTGATGCGCTGAAGCCGGCTGCCGGCGCGCTGGCCGTGTCGAGGCGCTGCATTTGTTCGGCGTCTAGGTGGATGTCGGTGGCGGCGATGTTGCTTTCGAGTTGCGAGACCTTGCTCGCGCCGATCAGGGTCGACGTGACACCGGGGCGGGCCAGCGTCCACGCGAGCGCGACCTGCGCCGCGGGGCGATCGAGCTCGACTGCGATTGCCTTCAGCACGTCGAGGATATCCCAGTTGCGATCGACGAACTTGCTGTCGCCGAACGGGTTCGCGCCGCTCAGGCGACCGGTGTCGGCGGTGTTTCCGCGTGCGTATTTTCCGGTGAGGAAGCCGCCCGCGAGCGGGCTCCACGGCATGATCCCCATGCCGCCCTCGCGCGCCGCGGGGAAATGCTCGCCCTCGACGTCGCGCGCGACCAGCGAATATTCGAGCTGCAGCGCGATCGGGCCGGGGACGCGGCGCTCGGTGGCGATCGTTGCTGCCTTCATCGCGAACCATGCGGGCATGTCGGACAGGCCATAATAGCGGATCTTCCCCGCGCGCACGAGATCTCCGAGCGTCTGGACGATCTCCTCGATGGGCGTCACGCCGTCCCAGATGTGCATCCAGTACAGGTCGATGTAATCGGTGCCGAGCCGCTTGAGCGAGGCGTCGAGCGCGCGGTGGATGTTCTTGGCCCCGGCGCCGCCCGCGTTCGGGTTGCCGCGGCCCGGCGTCGTCGCGGCCAGCGGGCTTGCGGAGCCGTTGAAGGCGAACTTGGTGGCAAGGACGAGGTCGTCGCGGGCATTACTGTCGGTGATGAAGCGGCCGACCAGCGCCTCGCTCTCGCCCCCTGAATAGATATCCGCGGTGTCGATGAAATTACCGCCCGCCTTACGGTATGCATCGAAGATCGCGCGAGATTCTGCTTCGTCAGCGCCCCATTCGCCGGGCCCGAAGGTCATCGTCCCCAGCGCGAGCGGGCTGACGACGAGGCCGGAGCGGCCGAGCGTGCGGTAATCGGAGAGGGGCATGTGTAAGTTTCCTAGCGTTCGATATGAAAGCCATGCTACCTCTGATTGGGACCGTCAACCTTTTTCCGAGCGATCACTATGAAATATTCGAGCATTGCTGATCCGTCGCGCCGCAAGATCGGCCGGCCTTTGTCGTTCGATCGCGAGGCGGCACTCGAACAAGCGATGCTGACCTTCTGGCGGCATGGCTATGAGACGACCTCGATCGTCGATCTCACCACCGCGATGGGGGTGACGGCGCCCAGTCTGTACGCGGCGTTCGGCGACAAGAAGCGCCTGTTTCTGGAGGCGGCGCGCCGCTACGCCGGCGACCAGGAAGCGGCTGCGCGGGCGATCGACGATGCGCCAAGCGCGCGTGATGCGGCCCGCGCGATGCTGATGGGCGCGGCGGTTACCTATACGGGGGACGCGACCCCGCCCGGCTGCCTGCTCGCCAGCGCGACGGCGAGCGGCTCCGCCGCCTCCGGCGATGTCCAGCGCGCGATCGCCGCCATCCGCGGATCGCTGGCCGCGAGCCTCGAGGCACGGATCGATCGCGACGTGGCGAGCGGCGTTCTTCCGCGCGAGGCGAATGCCACCGCGTTGGCCGGGCTCGTCATGGCGGTGGCGCAGGGCATGTCGGTTCTGGCGCGTGATGGGGCGCCGCGCGACGCGCTGCTGGCGATTGTCGAGACGGCGATGGATGCGTGGCCGCAGGATGTTGATTGACGATTGCCGCGACAGTCTCGCGCCTACCGCGCGTCGCGCCACGCCTTTGCCAGCGCGGCCACGTCGTCGTCGCTGATGACGCCGACGTGCTGTTTCACCACGACGCCACGGCCGTCGATCACGAACGTCTCGGGGACACCCGCCGAGCCGAGCGCGAGCTGGACGCGGCTGTCGCGATCGTCGCCGATGCGGGCGTAGGGGTCGCCGTTGCGCGCCAGGAACGCGGCGAGCTCGGGGCCTGTGTCGCGGACGGCGATGGCGTCGATCGGGATGCCCTGCGCCTTCAGCTTCATCAGTTGCGGCGCCTCGACGATGCACGGCATGCACCAGCTGGCGAAGACGTTGAGGAGGCGCGGCTGCCCGGTCTTGAGGTCGGCGATCGCGAGGCCTGGCTTGCCGGACACGATCGGCGGCAGCGCGAAGTTGGGCACCGGCTCGCCGTTCATCGCGGAATAGACGGTGCGGTCGTTGGGGTGGCGCAGCTCGCGCGCGGCGAACACCGCGACGATCGCGAACAGCGCGAGCGGCAGCCACAGCAGCCAGCGGCTCACGCGCCCCAGGCCTCGCGATAGGCGGCGGCTCGCTCGGCCTCGATCGCGCGGCGCTTCTGTCGCCGGTCACGCAAGGCATGGCCGGCGATCGACAGCAGGCCGCCGAACGCGATCAGCGCGCCGCCGAACCAGATCAGCGTTACCCATGGCTTCCACCATAGCCGCAGCTGCCAGCGGCCGCGCGCGTCGGACTGGCCGAGGACGGTGTAGAGCTGGCCATCGGGCGCGGTGAGGATCGCGCTTTCGTTGGTGGTCGTGGGCGGATTGGCGAAGAAGCGCGATTGCGGCTTGAGCAGCAGCGCAGGCGCCTCGCCGCGCTGTACCTCGAGCCGGCCTTCGAGCGCGGTCCAATTGTCGCCGATCACCGGGCGGATACCGCGCAGCACGACGCGCCACGGGCCGACCCGCGCGGGCTCGCCGATGGTGGCGGCGACCAGCGTCTCGCGCGTGAAGGCGTTCGACGCGGTCATGCCGGCGAGGCTGACCGCAATGCCGAGATGCGCGACGACCATACCGTAGACGAACAGCGGCGTGCGGAGCAGGTTGCGGCCGAACAGCGGCGCGACGCTCGCCACTGCCAGCCCGGCGGCCAGCGCGAGGCCGAGGAGCGCGAGGATGGTCATCGGGCCGGCGAGGGCGATGAGCGACACGGCTGCGAGCGCCGTTGCGGCGATCGGCAGCGCCATCCGCTTCAGCAGCGCGCGCGCGTCGTCGCGGCGCCAGCGCAGGAGCGGCCCGGCGGCCATGATCGCGAACAGGACGAGCGCGATCGGGCCGGCGGCTTTTTCGAAGAACGGCGGGCCGACCGAGAGCTGCGTGCCGAACGATGCCGCGACGATCGGGTAAAAGGTGCCGATCAGCACGACGCCGAGGATCACCGAGAGTAGGAGGTTGTTGGCGACGAGCGCGCCTTCGCGGCTCACCGGATCGAAGGTGGTGCCGGCGCGGACGGAACCGATGCGGGTCGCGAACAAGGCCAGCGCGCCGCCGATGTAGAGCGCGAGGAGGATGAGGATGAAAGTGCCGCGCGAGGGATCTACGGCGAAGGCGTGGACGCTCGTCAGGATCCCCGAGCGGACCAGGAACGTGCCGAGCATCGACATGCTGAATGCGACGACCGCCAGCATCACCGTCCAGGCGCGCAGGCCATCACGGGTGGCGAGCACGCTGACGCAGTGGAGCAGCGCAGTCGCGGCGAGCCAGGGCATCAGCGAGGCGTTCTCGACCGGATCCCAGAACCACCAACCGCCCCAGCCGAGCTCGTAATAAGCCCAGTAGCTGCCGGCGGTGATGCCGAGCGTGAGGAAGATCCAGGCGCCGAGCACCCACGGGCGCATCGCGCGCGCAAAGACCGGGCCGACATCGCGCGTGATCATCGCGCCGACCGCGAACGAGAAGGCGACGGAGAGCCCGACATAGCCGGCGTAGAGCGTCGGCGGGTGGAAGGCGAGGCCGGGATCCTGCAGCAGCGGGTTGAGGCCCTGACCGTCGGCTGGCGGATCGAACAGCCGCGCGAACGGGTTCGAGGCGAAGAGCAGGAAGGCGTAGAAACCGAGTGCGATCGCCGCCTGCGCGCCGAGCGTGGCGGTGAGCGTACGTTCGGCGAGGCGACGCTCGAGCGCGGCGACCGCGGCGCCGGCAAGGCCGAGGATCGTGACCCACAGCAGCATCGAGCCTTCGTGGTTCCCCCATGCGCCGGCGAACTTGTACAGCCACGGCTTGGCCGAATGGCTGTTCGCGACGACCAGCGCGACCGACATGTCCGACGTGAGGAAGACGCGGATCAGCGCTGCCATCGCGAGTAGTGCCAGCGCGCCTTGCACGATCGCGACAGGGCGGACGGCGGCGGCGAGCGTGTCGTCGCCCCGATGCACGGCGAGCGCGGCGAGCGCGAGCTGCATCAGCGCGAGCGTTGCGGCGAGCCACAGCGCGATGAGGCCGGTTTCGGCGATCATGTTTCTTGCTCCCCGGTGAAGGCCGGGGCCCAGTTACGGCCCGCTTGCGACTGGGCCCCGGCCTTCGCCGGGGAACGGCGGGGGGCGGTGCTTGCGGTAGCTACCTCGTCATGCCGGGCCTGTCCCGGCATCCACCGTGCCGCGCACCCTGCGCTGATGGCCAAGCGGCGACGTGGATGCCGGGACGAACCCGGCATGACGCAGGTCTCAGCGCTCATAGGCTTTCGGCAACGCGCCTTCGGTGGGCACGAGATAGCGGTCGCGCAGCGCGCGCTGGCGTGAGCGCATCGGTTGCGCGCGGCCGTCGATCCAGACGGCGGTGGGGGCGGAGGAGAGTTCGAGCGGGTCGCCGTCCCACAGCACGACGTCTGCACGACGGCCGGCACGAAGCGAGCCGAGCTCGCCGTCCATGCCGAGCGCTGCCGCCGGGCCGGAGGTGATCGCGGCGAGCGCCTGGCCCCAGGTGAGGCCCGAATGGCCGGGCACGCGGCTGATCGCAACGAGGTTGCCGGCGAATTGGCGCAGATTATGCTCGCCGCCGCTGGCGCCAGTCGAGGCGAGGCCGACGGTGACGCCGGCGGCGCGCATGCGGCCGACGTTCGACTCGGTTGCCGCCAGCGATTCGAACTGTGCGGGCAGATCGGCGAGCGCGGCGGCGATGACGGGGACGCGCGCCGCGGCGATTTCGCGCGCGACCATCCAGCCTTCGCTGGCGCCGGTCAGCACCAGCTTGAGCTTGGGATACTCACGCGGCAGCGCGAGCACGGTCAGGATGTCGCTCGCGCGCTCGACATGAACGACGAGCGGCGTGGTGCCGTCGAGCACGCGCAGCAGCGCCTGCGCGTCGCCGCGCTTGACCAGCGAATCCTTCTCGCGGCCACCGAAGGCGGCCGGGTTGCGGCGATAATCCTCTGCCTGCGCCAGCGCGTCGCGGAGCATGGCGTAGGCGGCGGGGCGGCTGCCGCCGGCGAGCCGACCGCCGGCTTCGCCCAGCTCGACGAACTGGAAGGCGCGTGGGCGGGTGACGGCGTCGGGATCGTCGCCGAGGTCGATCACCGCGCCCTGGCCGGCGAAGATCGAGTTCGATGCCTCGGGCGCGATCAGCGCGCGGGTGACGCCGCCGAGGCGCTCGTTGGCGATCTTCACTTCGGCTGGGTTGATCGCCACCGACACGTCGAGCGCGGCGTTGAACGGCGCGGTTCGCGCGCCGGAATCATTGCTTTCCTGAACGCCAGCGGCGTCGGTGATGCCGAGATCGCTGAAGCCGGCGACGAAACCGGGGGCGACCCACTTGCCGGTGCCATCGATTACTTGCGCGCCGGCGGGGACCGCGACGCCTGCGCCGGCGGCGACGATGCGGCCGTTCTGGAAGACGACGGTGCCATTCTCGATCGGTGCCGAGCCGTCACCGGTCGCGACGGTCGCGCCTGTGATCGCGACCGTTTGTGCCGCCGCGGGGCTGGCCAGCATCGTGGCGAGGAGGAGGAACGCCCGCTTCACTTAACGTCTCCCGAGCCGGGCTGGCCGAGTTCGAAATCGCTGACGGGGCGGCGTTTCGGATCGTTCGCGTCGTAGAGCAACGCGCCATCGATCCAGACGCGTTCGGGGCGGGTGTAGACGCTGAACGGATCGCCATTCCACAAGACGACGTCGGCCATCTTGCCGGGCTTGAGGCTGCCGGTCTTGTCGGCGATGCCGAGCGCGGTGGCAGGGCCGAGCGACAGCCACTTCCACGCGACTTGCGGCGCGATGTCGATCCCGGCGTGGCGACCCGAGGCGAGCACCTTGGCGACTTCCTGGTTCAAGCGCTGAATGCCGTTTTCGTCGTCCGAATGGATCATCGCGCAGGCGCCGGCGCGCTCGAGGATCGCGAGATTCTCGCCGATCCCGTCGTAGCTTTCCATCTTGAAGCCGTACCAATCGGCCCAGACGGCGGCGCAGGTGCCGTTGGCCTTCAGGATGTCGGCGATCTTGTACGCTTCCACCGCATGGTGGAACGCGATGACCTTGTAGCCGAATTCCTTCGCCATATCCTCGACGATCGCCATTTCGTCGGCGCGATAGCAGTGGTTCTGGATCAGGATTTCGCCCGCGAGCACGCCGCGGAGCGTGTCCATGCCGATGTCGCGATCGGGCATGTCGCCGCCGTCGGCATCGTATTTGTCCCACTTGCGACGATAGCTCTGCGCCTTCGCCCAGGTGGCGCGATCGACCGCGACATTGCCCATGCGGGTGGAGGGCTGGCGACCCTTCGAGCCGTAGACGCGCTTGGGGTTCTCGCCGCACGCCATCTTGAGGCCGTAGGGCGCGCCGGGGAATTTCATCGCCTGCATCGTGCGGGCGTAGACGTTCTTGAGGACGACCGAGCGGCCACCCATCAGGTTCGCCGAGCCGGGCAGGATCTGCAGCGTGGTGACGCCGCCATTGGCGAGCGCGCGGCTGAAGCCGGGATCCTGCGGCCAGACGCTGTGTTCGGCCCAGACGTCGGCGGTGATCGGGCCGGTCGCCTCGTTGCCGTCGCTGTGCGCCTGCACGCTGGGGGTGGGATAATCGCCGAGGTGGCTGTGGATATCGATGATGCCGGGGGTGACCCACTTGCCGGTGCCGTCGATCACTTGTGCGTCGGTGGGGGCATCGACTGTTTGACCGACGGCGACGATCTTGCCCTCGGCGAACAGCACCTGTCCATTGTCGATCCGGCCGCCTTCGCCGTCGTAGATGGTGACGTTGCGGACGACCGTCGGGACGCCGGGGTAGGCGCGGTAGGTGCTGGCGTAGGGATCGCGGGAATAGGGCTTTGGCGGCGCCTTGGACGAGGCGGCTTTGGGACGGGCATCGCCTTGCGAACAGGCGATCAGCGAAAGCGCGGTGGCGCCGGTCGCCAGCCAGCGAACGACGGCGGAAGTGCGAGAGATCATGGGGTGGTGATTGGACGCGGGGAGGGCGGATGACAAGCGGTTAGGGGTTGCCCGGGATCAGGGGAATGACTCGACCGATCCTCCCCTCATCGTTTGCCCTGAAGAGGTGCCGAGCGGAGCGAGGTGCCGTCTCGAAGGGTATGCGCGCCACATGCTTCGAGACGGCACTTCGCCTGCGGCTCAGCACCTCCTCAGCACGAACGGGGGAGGGGCAGAGCGGGGCGCGTGGGGGTGGGTGCGAGTGCGGTGGGGGATTTAGCTCGAGCTGTCGAGCGTCTCCACCACCAGCCGGTCATTGGTGTAGACGCATACTTCGGCTGCGATCTTCATTGCCTTGCGGCAGATCGTTTCGGCGTCCTGTTCGTAATCGACCAGCGCGCGGGCGGCGGCGAGGGCGAAGTTGCCGCCTGAGCCGATCGCGGCGATGCCGGCTTCGGGCTCGAGCACGTCGCCGTTGCCCGTCAGGATCAGCGACACGTCCTTGTCGGCGACGATCATCATCGCTTCTAGGTTGCGGAGATATTTGTCGGTCCGCCAGTCCTTCGCGAGCTCGACCGCGGCGCGCATCAGCTGGCCCTGGTGGCGTTCGAGCTTGGCTTCGAGCCGCTCGAACAGCGTGAAGGCGTCCGCGGTCGCGCCGGCGAAGCCGGCGATCACCTTCGCCTCCGGGCCGAGCGTGCGCACCTTGCGGGCGTTGGGCTTCATCACCGTCTGCCCCATCGAGACCTGGCCGTCGCCCGCGACGACAACCTTTCCGCCGCGGCGCACCGAGAGGATGGTGGTGCCGTGCCACACCGGCATGCTGTTATGTTCGCTCATGCGGCGGGATATGGTGACCCCGCCCGGCGGGTCAACGACCGGGCGGAGACACGGGCTTGTTGGCGCGAATGTTGAGGAAGTTGAGGCTATCGTCGGTTTCTCACCGCACCTTGGCTTTCCCCCATTCGCGCGCGACGGTGTAGCCCAGATATCCGGTGCCAAAGAGCGCGTAGAGCGGCTCGGGTAGGCCGGCGAGATAGGCGTTCATGCCGCGCGCGATCGCCTCCGCCGTTTCCGGGCGAATTGCGGCGATCAGCCCCATCGGGATCGACCACAAGAGCAGCGCGTACATGACGTAGAGGAAGCTTGGCCGTGCGCGGCTGGTCCAGGGATCGGTGGAGCCGGCCTCGGCCAGCACGCCGGCTATCTGCGCCTTGATCCGGTCGAGTTCCTGCGTGCCTTCCAGCCGCAGCAGTTCGAGCTTTGCCGCCTCGCGCGCCTGGGGATCGGGGATGATCTTGTCGATCAGCCCTGCGACGGGGCCGATGATCGCATCGAGCAATGCCATGTCGTTTTCCCCTTAACCGAGGCGGTTCGCGAGCCAGCCGTAGAGGAACGCCTCGTTGGCCGGGCGGCGCTCGGCGAGGCTGAGGTAGCGTTCGCCCTGAAGCGCCTCGATCGCCTTGAGCAGCACGGTCTCGCCGGCGGGGGCGCGATGCGCGAGGAAGCCGTCGAGCGCGGCGAGCGTCTGCGCGCCGATGCGGCCATCGAGCAGCACGTCGGCATAGTCGCGCGCGCCGCGGTTAAGCGCGTTGAGCGCGCGCTGGAGGAAGGCGACGGCGACCGCCGGCCCCATGTTGACGCCGGTGTCGAACAGCTCCGCCGCAATGGCCGGTGCGCGCGTGGCGACCTGATCGAAGCGTGGGCGGTGCCAGTAGATGCGGCGGTAGATCGCGGCGGCGGCTTCGCGCGCGAAGTGGCGCATGTCGCCGGTGTAGCCATTGGCGCGCGCGACGGCTTCGGTGATGCCCCAGCGCGTGGCGCCGCCGCGGTCGGCGGGGTGGTGGCTGTAATTTCCTTCGCGGTCGATGACGGCGTCGATCAGGTCGTCGATCAATGTTCCCTCCTGTATTAGAACAGAACAGGAACATACGGGTTGGGGGCGATGTAGGACAGGCGCGTGCGATCGTCATCCCTGCGCAGGCGGGGATCCATAGGCGCTGCTGGTTGCGATAGCGCCGAGAGGTCAGGGCGTATGGATTCCCGCCTTCGCGGGGATGACGGCTGCTTTATTCGAAGCCGGTGTAGCTCTTGAACCACTCTACGAACCTTGGGATGCCGACTTCGATCGGGGTGGTCGGGGCGAAGCCGTGGTCGCGCGCGATGGCGGTGATGTCGGCGTAGGTGGCGGGGACGTCGCCGGGCTGCATCGGTTCGAGGCTGCGGATCGCCTTGATGCCGATCGCGTCTTCGAGCACGTCGATCATCCGCAGCAGCTGTTCGGGCTTGTTGTTGCCGATGTTGTAGACGCAGTGCGGCGGGGCCTTGCCGTCATCGGCGGGCGGGCTGTCGGTGACCGCGACGACGCCCGCGACGATATCGTCGATGAAGGTGAAATCGCGGCTCATGTCGCCGTGGTTGAACACGCGGATCGGCTTGCCCTGCAGGATCGCGTCGGTGAACAGCCATAGCGCCATGTCCGGCCGGCCCCATGGGCCATAGACGGTGAAGAACCTGAGTCCCGTCAGCGGCAGGCGGAAGAGATGGGCGTAGACGTTGCCCATCAGCTCGTCGGCCTTCTTGGTCGCGGCGTAGAGCGAGATCGGCGCGTCGACGCGGTCGTCCTCGGCGAACGGCAGCTTGGTGTTGCCGCCGTAGACCGAGCTCGACGATGCGTAGCTCATCGAGACGAGGCCGTCGCACCGCCGCGCATATTCGAGCATGTTGACGTGGCCGACGAGGTTCGACTGCACGTACGCCTCCGGGTTGGTGATCGAATAGCGCACGCCGGCCTGCGCGGCGAGATGGATGATGTGGGTGATCGGCTGCGGTGCGAGCGCGGCCTTGAGCGCGGCGGCGTCAGCAATATCGACTTCGGCAAAGGTGAAGTTGGGGTGCGCGAGCGTCGCGAGGCGGTCGCGTTTCAGGTGGACGGGATAGTAATCGCTGAGGTTGTCGATCCCGATCACTTGTTCGCCGCGATCGAGCAGCCGCTGGGCGACCGCGGCACCGATGAAGCCGGCAGCGCCGGTGACGAGATAGGCCATCTTCCTGTTACTCCGCGATCGCTTCTGACGGGTAGCTACGCGCGGATAGGTAGTGAAGTAGTTCACAGGTTTCGCGTGAACCATCGTTGCGCGTACACCGCCGCTTATGGAAACCCGCGAGACCGATCACCCCGCCCCACCACGAAGCGGACCGAGCTACACCAGCTATCTCAAGCTGGACGAACTGCTCAAGTGCCAGGCGCCGCTGTCCGACACGCATGACGAGATGCTGTTTATCGTTATCCACCAGGCGTCCGAGCTGTGGCTGAAGCTGTGCCTGCACGAGCTGGACGCGGCGCGCGCGGCGATTGCGGCGGACCAGCTCGATACCGCGTTCAAGATGATGGCGCGGGTGGCGCGGATCCAGCAGCAGCTGATCGGCAGCTGGGAAATCCTCGCGACGATCACCCCGGCGGATTATTCGGCGATGCGGCATGCGCTGGGCGGCAGCTCGGGGTTTCAGTCGCATCAGTATCGCGCGATGGAATATCTGATGGGCAACAAGAATGAAGCGATGATCGGCGTGTTCGCCGATGCGCCGCACCTGCAGGCGGTGCTGGCGGACGCGCTGCATGCGCCGAGCATCTACGACGAGGCGCTGCGCGCACTGGCGCGGGCCGGGCTGCCGGTGCCGGAGGATCGGCTGACGCGCGATTTCACCAAGCCCTATGAGACATCGGCGCAGGTCGAGGCGTGCTGGGGCGACGTCTATGCCGCGCCGGAACGCTATTGGGATCTGTACGAACTCGCCGAGAAGCTGGTCGATCTGGAATATCGCTTCCAGCTGTGGCGGTTCGGGCATTTGAAGACGGTGGAGCGGGTGATCGGGTTCAAGCGCGGCACGGGCGGCACGGCGGGGGTGCCGTATCTCGCCAAGGTGATCGACCAGGTGTTCTTTCCCGAATTGCTGACGGTGAGGGCGGTGCTGTGAGCTGGCCGACGCTTGACGACGTACGCTCGATGGATGCCGCCGATCCGCTGGCGCAGTGCCGCGCGCGGTTCGTGCTGCCCGAGGGGGTGATCTACCTCGACGGCAATTCGCTCGGCGCGCTTCCGGTGGCGACCGCGGGGCGGGTGGCCGAGACGGTCGAGCGGCAATGGGGCACTGACCTCATCGCGAGCTGGAACACGCATGGCTGGATCGACGCGCCGGCGCGGCTGGGCGCGCGGATTGCACCGTTGATCGGGGCGGGGGCGGACGAGGTGATCGTCGCCGATTCGACCTCGGCGAACCTGTTCAAGCTGCTCGTGGCGGCGTGCGAGGCGCGGTCGGGGCAATCAACGATCCTGACCGAGGCAGGGAATTTTCCGACCGATCTGTATGTCGCGCAGGGCGTTGCGGCGACGCTGCCGGGGCGGCGGGTGCATGCCGCCAGCGATGTGGCGGCGGCGATCGACGCGGATACCGCGGTCGTGCTGCTGACGCACGTCCATTACAAGAGCGGCGCGATGCTCGACATGGCGGCCATCACCGCGGCGGCGCAAGCAGCGGGCGCGCTGGTGCTTTGGGATCTGAGCCATAGCGTCGGGGCGATCGAGATCGACCTGAACGGGTGCGGCGCCGATTTGGCGGTTGGGTGCGGGTATAAATATCTCAATGGCGGGCCGGGGGCGCCGGCGTTCCTGTATGTCGCGCGCGCGTTGCAGGAGGGGCTGCAATCGCCGCTGACGGGCTGGATGGGGCATGCGGCGCCGTTCGACTTCAGCGACGATTATGCCGCCGCGCCGGGGATGAAGCGCTTCCTGTGCGGGACGCCGCCGATCCTGGGGATGGCGGCACTGGAGGCGGGGCTCGATACGTTCGACGGCGTGACGATGGATGCGGTGGTCGCGAAGAGCCGCGCGCTGAGCGCGTTGCTGATCGCGGGGATCGATGCGCGTTGCCCGGCGCTCACGCTCGTGTCCCCACGCGATGCGGCGGTGCGGGGGAGCCATGTGAGCGTGGCGCACGACCATGCGTGGGAGATCTGCCAGGCGCTGATCGCGCGCGGCGTGGTGGGCGATTTCCGCGCGCCGGACGTGCTGCGACTGGGGCTTACGGCGCTGTATACGTCGTTCGAGGATGTCTGGCGCGCGGTGGAGATCATTGCCGACGTGCTGGCGCACGAAAGCTGGCGTGATCCAGCCTACGCGGTGCGCGCGGCGGTGACCTGAGCGCTCAGGGCGCCGGGCGCGGCTCCTGCGCCTCCGCGAGATAGACGGCGAACAGACCGTCGGGGTCGGTCCACTCCGCGACCGGCGTCCAGCCGCCGGCGCGCAGCAGGATGCGGGCGTCGCGGGCGCCGTATTTGTGGCTGTTTTCGGTGTGGATCGTTTCGCCCGAGGCGATGGAGAAGTCGCGGCCTTCCACGGTGAACGACACGTCGCGCGTCGCTTCGAGGTGCATTTCGATCCGCGCGCGATCGTCGTTCCAGATCGCGCGGTGGCGGAACGCGTCTTCGGGGATCGTGCCGTCGAGCTCGCGGTTGATGCGGCCGATGAGGTTCATGTTGAACGCCGCGGTGACGCCGGCGGCGTCGTCGTAGGCGCGCTCTAGGACGTCTTTGTCCTTGATCCGGTCCATCCCGATCAGCAGTTGTGCGCCTTGGCCGAGCGATGCGCGCATCGCGCGCAGCAGATCGACCGCGGCGAGCGGGATCAGGTTGCCGATCGTCGAGCCGGGGAAGAAGCCGAGCTTGGGCGCGTCGGCGATCGTGCGCGGCAGCGCGAGCGGGCGGGTGAAATCGGCCTCGAACGGCAGCACCAGCAGGTCGGGGTAAGCGGTCGACAGCACGCGTGAGGAATCGCGCAGGAACTCGCCCGAGATGTCGATCGGGACATAGGCCGACGGCGCGATCGCATCGATCACGAGCGGCGTCTTGGTCGAGGAGCCCGAGCCGAACTCGACCAGCGCGGCGTGCGGCGGCACCTGGCGCGCGAGCTCGGTGGCGATCTGCGCGAGTATGCTCGTCTCGGTACGGGTCGGGTAATATTCCGGCAGGTCGGTGATTTGTTCGAACAGCTCGGACCCACGGCGATCGTAGAACCAGCGCGCGGGAATCGCGCGCGGGCGGCGTTCGAGCCCGGCGAGCACGTCCGCACGGAATTGCGGATCGGCCAGCGATGCCTGGCCGTCCTCGATCTCTGGCTTCAGCATGGTATCGTCGCCCGTCCTGGTGTCACACATCCCGCGCCAGGCGCACGCCGGTGAACTGCCAGCGCTGGTGCGGGTAGAAGAAGTTGCGGTAGCTCGCGCGGAGATGGCCGCGCGGGGTGGCGCACGAGCCGCCGCGGAGCACGAACTGGCCGCTCATGAACTTGCCGTTATATTCGCCGACCGCGCCCTCGGCGGCGGTGAAGCCGGGGTAGGGGCGATAGGCGCTGCCAGTCCATTCCCACACGTCGCCGAAGAATGCGGCGCCAGTCGAGGCCGGGCGCGGCTCGACCGCGCCGGCGTTGTCGAGCTGGTTGCCGCCCGCCGGATCATGCGCGGCGGCGGCGGCTTCCCATTCGAATTCGGTCGGCAGGCGTGCGCCGGCCCAGGCGGCATAGGCATCAGCCTCGAAGAAGCTGACGTGCGTGACCGGCGCGGCGGGATCGATCGCACGGCGCCCGTCGAGCCCGAAGCGCGTCCAGACCGAGTCGCGTTCTTCCCAATAGAGCGGCGCGGTGATGCCTCCGCGCTGCACCCAGGCCCAGCCATCCGCCAGCCACCAGCGCGGCGTGCTGTACCCGCCGTCGGCGATGAATGCCTGCCACTCGCCGTTCGTCACGGTGCGGTCGGCGATTGCGTGCGGCGCGAGCAGCGTGCGGTGTCGCGGGCCTTCGCAGTCGAATGCGAAGCCGGAACCGTCGTGGCCGATCTCGACCACCGACTCGCCGCGCTCGATCCAGTTGATCGCCGGTGGCATGCCGACCGGTACCTTGCGCGCAGCGGGCCAGATCGCGGGCTCGAGCGGATTCTCGCTGAACAGGTGCAGGATATCCGTGACGAGCAGTTCCTGATGCTGCTGTTCGTGATGGCAGCCGAGCGCGACCAGCGTGCGGGCCGTGTCGTCGAGCGACGGCAGGGCCGCGATCACTGCGGCGTCGACCGCGGCGCGATAATCGCGAACTTCGTCGAGACTGGGACGCGTGATCATCCCACGGCGGCCGCGCGCGTGGCGCCGGCCTTCGGCCTCGTAATAGCTGTTGAAGAGGAACGGGAAGCGCGGATCGTGCAGGCGATATCCGGGCACGTGATCGCGCAGCACGAACGTCTCGAAGAACCAAGTGGTATGCGCGAGGTGCCATTTTGCCGGCGACGCATCGTCCATCGACTGGACGGTGGCATCGGCATCGCCCAGCGGCGCGACGAGCGCGGTGCTCAGATCGCGGACCTGGGCATAGCTGGAGGCCAGCGCATCGCATTGGGATGCGGCGAGATTTCGCATTCGGTTCAGCCCTCCAGAAAGCGGACTACGCGCGACACTCGAATTGGATGCGCCCCAAGCGCTTAGCGCGAGGCGCCCGGCACCCAGAGCGGATCGCCGCCGTCGGCATCGTTCACCGCGCGGCAGGCGACGAACAGATAGTCGGACAGGCGATTCAGGTAGATAAGCGCGGCCGGATTGACGCCGGCGTCGATCGCCACCGCCGAGCGCTCCGCCCGCCGCGCGATGGCGCGTGCGAGGTGCAGCGACGCGGCTGCGCCACCCGGGAGGATGAAGCTGCGCAGCGGCTCGAGATGGTCGTTGAGCGCATCGATCTCGCGTTCCAGCCAGTCGGCCTGTGCGGGCACCATGCGGAGCACCATTTCGGACGGCGTGAAATCGTCCCCCAGTGTCGCGAGATCGGCGCCGAGGTCGAACAGATCGTTCTGGATTCGCGTGAGCGCTGTGGTGACGGGATGATTGCCCAGCGCAGCGATGGCGACGCCGATCGCGCTGTTCGTTTCGTCGACATCGCCGATCGCGGCCATGCGCGCATCGGCCTTCGAGATGCGGCTGCCGTCGACGAGGCCGGTCGTGCCGAGGTCGCCAGTGCGCGTGTAGATCTGGTTGAGCTTTACCATCGCCTCAGCCGATCACGTGTAGGGCATGTGCTTCGAGACGGCATTTCGACAAGCTCAATGCCTCCTCAGCACGAACGGTCCGACGGGCCGGCATCGGCGCTCAGGTCCGGCCGGCGGAGAATAACAGGACGACGACGATCAGGATCGCCAGCGCCTGGAACAGGATGCGTTGCTGCATCATCTTGTTCGATTTCATCTGGCTGGCGCTCGGGCCGTCGGTGGTGATCCCGCGCGCTTCGTCGCTGGCGTTTTGCAGGAAGGCGACGATGCCGCGGACCAGCGCGACGACCGTCGCGATGAGGGCCGCGACGAGGAGAATGACCAGGAACGTCTGCATGCTCCGTATTTAGGAAGCCTCGCCGCGATTGGGAAGGCGCCCGGCGCGCAGATCGTCGGCAAGCGCGCGCCCGTCGACGCCCGCCTCGCGCAGCGCCGCCAGCGTCGGCGCGCCGGTGCGCTTGGCGAGGCGCGTGCCGTCGGGCGCGGTCAGCAGCCGGTGGTGATGGTACTTGGGGGTGGGAAGGCCGAGCAGCGCCTGGAGCAGGCGGTGGACGTGGGTGGCGGCGAACAGGTCATTGCCGCGGACCACATCGGTGACGCCTTGCCATGCGTCGTCGACCGTCACTGCCAGATGGTAACTTGCGGGGGCATCCTTGCGCGCGAGCACCACGTCCCCCGCGGCGAGCGGATCGGCGGTGATCGTCGTGGCGTGATCGCGCCAGTTGAGTGGGCCGGCGCGGGCGACGGCGGCGGCCATGTCGATCCGCCAGCAATGCGGCCGGTCGCTGTTCTGATCGGTCAAGCGGAGGCACGTGCCGGGATAGATCGGCTCGGCGCCGTGGGGTGCGGACAGGCTCGCCGCGGCGATGTCGGCGCGGGTGCAATAGCAGCGGTAGAGCAGGTTCAGGTCGCGGAGCTGGTCGAGCGCGGCGGCGTAGGCGGGTAGTCGGTGCGACTGGTGGACGATCTCGCCGTCCCACGCGAGGCCGAGCCAGGCGAGATCGGCGAGGGTCGTCGCGACGTGCTCGGGGCGGCTGCGCGTGCCGTCGATATCTTCGATCCGCAGCAGGAAGCGACCGTTGATTTGGCGGGCACGGTCGTGCGCGAGGATGGCGCTGTACGCGTGGCCGAGGTGGAGCCGGCCGGTGGGGGAGGGGGCGAAGCGGGTGACGATCACGCGCGGGATGTGCGGGGTGGGGGATGGTGCGGCAACCCCCGTCATCCCGGACTTGATCCGGGATCCCGCTACTTTTTTTGGTTGGTGCGAAGGTAGCGGGACCCCGGCTCAAGGCCGGGGTGACGGTCGTCGAAGGAACCCGCTACCGCCCGCTGAACACCGGCTCGCGCTTTTCCATGAAAGCTGCGACGCCTTCCTTGTGGTCCTCGGTTGCCATCAGCCGGCGGATCGTTTCGATCGCCCAGCCGCCGAGTTCGCGGGCGTCGCCATAGGCAGCGCGGCGCAGGCCTTCCTTCATGAAGCGCAGCGCGAGCGGCGGGTTGATCGCGATGCGGGCTGCCAGCGCGCGGGCGCGGGCCATCAATTCGTCGTGCGGCACCACTTCGCGGACTAGGCCGATGCGGGCCGCCTCTGCAGGGTCGATCACGTCGCCGGTGAACAGCAATTCCGCCGCTTTCGCCGGGCCGACGATCGACGGCAGGCGATAGAAACCGCCGACGTCGCACACGAGCCCGCGCTTGATGAAGAGTTCGGCGAACTTCGCCTTGTCGGATGCGATGCGGATGTCAGCATACAGCGCCAGTTCCATCCCCCAGCCGACCGCGGCGCCGTTGACCGCTGCGATCACCGGCTTGTCGCATTCGAGCGCCGCCATCGCCGCGGGGGTCGGCTGGTGGCGCACGACGGGGGCGCCCTTGCGCTTGGCGAAGGCATCGGGGCCGGCCATGATCTCGCCGACGTCATCGCCCGAGCAGAAGGCCGGATCGGCGCCGGTGACGATGACGCAGCGCACGTCCTCGTCGGTCACCGCGCGGCGGAAGGCGGCCTCCAATTTGGCATAGGCATCCCAGTTCAATGCGTTGCGCCGTTCGGGGCGGTTGAGCGTGATCGTCGCGATATTCTCCGCAACTTCGTACGTGACGCTATCCATCATTATATCCTCTCCTCTTGACCGGTCGATTCCCCGGCTGTCATCATGGCGTCATCGCGCGGTATCACACGACCGCCGACACGGTATCGAAGAGGAGCGCGCTTGTTCCATCCCGATCTGATCCGCCATCCGGACGCGTGCCCGACGCTCGTCCTTAATGCGGATTACACCCCGCTATCCTATTATCCGCTCAGCATCTGGCCGTGGCAGACCGCGGTCAAGGCGGTGTTCCTCGATCGCGTCGACATCGTCGCGCTGTACGAGCGCGAGGTGCGCAGCCCGACGCATGCGATGAAGCTGCCGTCGGTGATCGCGCTGAAGCAATATGTGAAGCCGTCGCAATTCCCGGCCTTCACGCGCTTCAACCTGTTCCTGCGCGATCGCTTCGCCTGCCAATATTGCGGCACGCACCAGCGCGAGCTGACGTTCGACCATGTCGTGCCGCGCGCACAGGGCGGGCGGACCACGTGGGAGAATGTCGTCACCGCGTGCGCGCCGTGCAATCTGAAGAAGGGCGGGCGGACGCCGAAGCAAGCGGCGATGCCGCTGCATCTCGATCCGATCCGCCCGACGAACTGGCATCTGCAGGAGCATGGCCGCAGTTATCCGCCGAATTATCTCCACGAAACATGGCACGATTGGCTTTATTGGGACGTTGAGCTGGAAGCCTAATTGCGTGGGGGAGTCGGGTGGAATGCGGGTTTTGATGGTGCTGGCCGGGGTGTTGCCGGTGCTCGCCGGGTGCGGCACGTCCGAGGAAGCGGCCGATGCGAATGCCGCTGCGGCCAATTACCGCCCGCCCAGCGTGACTTCGCGGCTCGATTACGGCGGCCAGATCGAGCGCCGTTTCCATCGCCTCGACAAGAATATCGACGACAAATTATCGGAAGATGAACTGCCCGAGCGGATGCGGCGCGTGCTGATGCGCGGCGACACGAATGGTGATGGCAGCCTGAGTTCCGACGAATGGGGCGCGCTGATGCTTGCGCGATTCGACCGGCAGGACCTGAACAAGGACGGCAGCGTCACCACCGAGGAGCGGGTTGCCGCGCGCCAGAGTCGGCGTGATGCCCGGTCCGGAGACCAGGCGGCGCGCTGAATCGGCGCGTTGACCGAGGCGCTGTTGCGGTGCAGCATGACGATATGAACGCGCTTCCGCCGATCACCAACAACGACGACATCCGCTATCTCGGCCGCGTTCTGGGGGACGTGATCCGCGAGCTTGGCGGGGAGCGGCTGTTCGCCGCGACCGAGGCGATCCGATCGGCCTCGGTGGAGCGGCATCGCGACGGCGGGGCGCCGGTCGATCATCATCTCGATGCGCTGTCGCTCGACGAGACGCTCGATTTCGTGCGCGGCTTCATGCTGTTCTCGATGCTCGCGAACCTCGCGGAGGACCGTCAGGGGATTGCGGCGGACGCGGGCGCGGACGTCGCCTCGGCGCTGGAGCGGCTAGCTGGCGAGGGGGTCGACAAGGCGGCGGTGGCAAAGCTGCTCGATCACGCGCTGATCGCGCCGGTGCTGACGGCGCACCCGACCGAAGTGCGGCGCAAGAGCATGATTGACCACCGCAACCGCATCGCAGAGCTGATGGCGCTGCGCGATACGGGGGCCGAGGCATCGCCTGACGGCGATCTGATCGATGAGGCGATCGTGCGGCAAGTCGCGCTGCTGTGGCAGACGCGGGTGCTGCGGCGCGAGCGGCTGTATGTGACGGACGAGGTCGAGACTGCGCTGAGCTATCTGCGCGACGTGTTCCTGCCGGTGATCCCGGCGCTCTATCAGCGCTGGGATCGCGCGATGGGCGCGCGCGTGCCGGGGTTCCTGAAGCCGGGGAGCTGGATCGGCGGCGACCGCGACGGGAATCCGTTCGTGACCGCCGATTCGCTGCGCGCGGCGCTCGCCAAGGCGTCGGGGGCGGTGCTTGGCTTCTATCTCGACCAGCTTCACGCGCTGGGCGCCGAATTGTCGATCTCGATGAACCATGCGCCGGTCGACGCGGCGGTTCTGGCGCTGGCCGAGGCGAGCGGCGACGATGCCGAGACGCGGAGTGACGAGCCGTATCGCCGGGCATTGTCGGGGATCTATGGGCGCACCGCGGCGACCTATGAAGCGCTGACGGGCACGCGTGCGCCGCGGCCGGGGCGGCCGGCGGAGGCTTATGCCAGCCCGGACGAGTTGCGCGCGGATCTCGTGACCATCGCGCGCCCGCTGGCGCGCGGGTTGCTTGCGAGCGGTGGGGCCTTCGGGCGGCTGATCCGCGCGGTCGAGGTGTTCGGTTTCCATCTGGCGACGCTCGACTTGCGGCAGAACAGCGCGGTGCATGAGCGCGTTGTTGCCGAGCTGCTCAAGACGGCGGGCGTGTGCGACGATTATGCTAGCCTCGACGAGGCGGCGCGGGTCGATCTGCTCACGCGCGAGCTGGCGACGGCGCGGCCGCTGACCAGCCGCTTCATCGCGTATAGCGAGGAGACCGCGGGCGAGCTGGCGATCGTCGCGGCGGCGGCGGATGCGCATGCGGCGTATGGGCCGGGGTGCATCCGGCAATATATCGTGTCGATGTGCAAGTCGGTGAGCGATCTGCTCGAAGTGCACCTGCTGCTGAAGGAAGTCGGGCTGTACGTGCCGGGCGATCCGCCAAGTGCCGCGGTGATGGCGGTGCCGCTGTTCGAGACGATCGAGGATCTCGAGGCTGCGCCCGAGATCATGACGGCGTGGTTCGCGCTGCCCGAGGTGGCGGCGATCGCGAGCAAGCGCGGGCATCAGGAAGTGATGATCGGCTATTCCGATTCGAACAAGGACGGCGGCTATCTGACGTCGACGTGGCAGCTGTCGAAAGCGTCGACCGCGCTGAAGCCGGTGTTCGAGGCGGCGGGCGTGGGCATGCAGCTGTTCCATGGCCGCGGCGGTGCGGTGGGGCGCGGCGGCGGATCGGCGTTCGCCGCGATCCGCGCGCAGCCGCCGGGCACGGTGCAGGGCCGTATTCGCATCACCGAACAGGGCGAAGTGATCGCGGGCAAATATGGCACGCGCGAAAGCGCGACGACCAACCTGGAGGCGATGGCCTCGGCGGCGCTGCTCGCGAGCCTGTCGCCGGCGCCACTGTCGAACGCCGAGAACGAGACTTTCTCCGGCGCGATGGACACGCTCTCCGAGGCGGCGTTCCATGCCTATCGCGATCTCGTTTACGGCACCGAGGGGTTCCGCACCTTCTTCCGCCAGATGACGCCGATCGCGGAGATCTCCGGGCTCAAGATCGGTAGCCGCCCGGCGAGCCGGACGAAATCGGCGCGGATCGAGGATCTGCGCGCCATCCCCTGGGTGTTCAGCTGGGCGCAGGCGCGCGTGATGCTGCCGGGCTGGTATGGCGTGGGGCAAGCGATCGCCGGGTTCGAGGAAAAGGGGCTGCTCGCCGAGATGGCACAGGGCTGGCCGCTGTTCGCCGCGACGCTCGCCAACATGGAAATGGTACTGGCGAAATCCGATATGGGGATCGCGGAGCGTTATGCGGGCCTCGTCGAGGACGAGAAGCTGGGGGGCCGCGTGTTCGGGCGCATCCGTGACGGGTGGCAAGCGACGCATGACGGGCTACTCGCGATTACCGGCCAGTCGCGGCTGTTGGAGGCGCATCCGGCGCTCGACGCGTCGATCCGGTTGCGGCTGCCGTATATCGAGCCGCTGAACCTGTTGCAGATCGAGCTGATGCGGCGGCATCGCGCGGGGGATGAGGACCCGCGGATCGGCGAGGGGATCCTGTTGTCGATCAATGCGATTGCGACGGCGTTGCGGAATTCTGGCTGACTTCGTCACCCCGGACTTGATCCGGGGTCTCGCTGCCGAGGCGGTAAAGAAGAAGCGGGATCCCGGCTCAAGGCCGGGATGACAGTTTAGGGGTTACCGCCCGGCCAGTGTTTTCGCCACCTGGAGCATCACTTGCGGGCGGTGCTGGACGCCCATGTGGCTGGAGACGACTTCGACCGAGCGGCAGCCAGGCTCGCCGGGGGCGTGGCAGATCAGGCCGTTGACGATGCCGTCGGTCGCGCTCCAGATCGCGGTGGCGGGGACGGGCAGGGGGCGGGCGATTTCGCGGAGCCGATCCTGCACGGCGGGGCCGTCGATCCGCTCACCGGTCATCCATTCGAACAGTCGCCAGACATTGGTGGCGCGCGGATCGCCGGCGTAGGGCGCGGCGATCGTGATCACTTCGCGCACCAGATCGGGGCGGCGGTGTGCCGCGAGCCGCGCGATGATCCCGCCGAGGCTGACGCCGACCAGCGTGACCGGGCCGGTCTCGGCGACGAGCGTTTCGAGCCGGGCGAACAGCTTCTCGCAGTCGGAGCCAATCGTGCGCGCGCCGAAGTTTGCGCCGAGCCCCCAGCCTTCGGCGTGATAGCCGAGCCACGTGAGATAGCGCCGCATCGGAAACATCGAACGATCGCCGGTGAACAGGCCGGGCAGCGTGACGACGGTGCGGCCGTCACCCTTGGGCGCGGCGAGGAGGCTGTGGCGTGCGCCGACGAGTGACACGATGCCGGCGATCGAGCGGGCTGGTTCTACGGCCCAGTTGCGGGGGCGGGAGGCGGGAACGGGTAAGGCGTAGGCGGTCATTCATGGTCCTGTGTCGGCGCGCGGGCGCGAACGGGCCAAGCGCATTGGGCCGCGTTACAGTTCCATGACATAATGGGAGGTGAATGGGATAGGGGGTGCGTGTTCTTTTCGCCCTCCCGATTGCCGGAGGGGTTAGGGGAGGGAATGTAACGGGGGCGGTGTACTAGCTGACAGGTCCTCCCCCGACCCCTCCCGCAAGCGGGAGGGGGGAAGAAGGAGAAGTTTACGCCGCGCTGACCAGCAGCTTGTCGATGCGGCGGCCGTCGAGGTCGACCACTTCGAACTTCCAGCCCTGTTCGACGAAGCTTTCGCCTTCG
Organism: Sphingomonas radiodurans; assembly: GCF_020866845.1. NCBI lineage: Bacteria > Pseudomonadati > Pseudomonadota > Alphaproteobacteria > Sphingomonadales > Sphingomonadaceae > Sphingomonas > Sphingomonas radiodurans. The sequence goes on along the minus strand of NZ_CP086594.1, from coordinate 1,253,858 downwards.
CCCGGCAAGTGGCGGAACACCGCGAGCGCGAGGCCGGCGACGGTGGCATAATCGCGGTCGCCGGGCAGATCGATGCCGAGCCGCTCGGCCAGCGCGTCGGCCGCCATCGTGCCGGCGACGAGCAGCGAGCCATCGTCGCGCTCGACCACATTGGGGCCGTCGCCCGGCTCCGAATCGGACGCAAACTCGCCGGCGATCGCGGCGAGCAGGTTGGCGGGCGTCACGATGCCTTCGAAATGGCCGTATTCGTCGTGGATCAGCGCCATCGGCACGTCGGCGGAGCGCAACGCGACGAGCGCGTCCATCGCATCGATCTGGTCGATGATAACAGGCGCCTTGCGCACGAGCTGCTTGAGATCGAGCACCTCGCCCCGGGCGAGGGCGCGGGCCAGATCGCGTGCCTGGACGACGCCGATCACCGCGTCGATCGATCCCTGCGCGACCGGCAGGCGGCTGTGCGCCGAGGCGAGGATCTTGGCGCGGATCGCGGCATCGTCGAGCGCCGAATCGAGCCATTCGACTTCGGTACGCGGCGTCATCACCTCGCGTACCGGCCGATCGGCTAGGCGGACGACGCCCGAGATGATCGAGCGTTCATGCTCCTCAATAATGCCCGACTTCGAGGCCTCCGCGACGATCATGTGCAGCTCCTCCGCCGTCACATGTTCTTCCGATTCGCGGTTCAGCCGAAGCAAGCGGAAGATCAATGCGCTCGATGCATCGAGCACCCAGACGATCGGGCGCGTCGCGACGGCCAGGTAAGTCATCGGCAGCGCGATCCAGGCGGCGATCGGCTCGGGTTTGCGTAGCGCGAACTGCTTCGGAACGAGCTCGCCGATGATCAGCGAGGCATAGGTAGTGAGGCCGATGACGACCGCAAAGCCGATGTTGTCGGCCAGTGTCGCCGGCACCCCCAGCGCGGCGATGCGCGCCGCGGTCGGCGTGCCGAGGCTCGCGCCCGAATAGGCGCCGTTGATGACGCCGATCAGCGTAATGCCGATCTGGACGGTCGAGAGGAACTTGCCGGGATCGGACGCGAGCGTCAGCGCAGCGCGGGCGCCACGATGGTTGTTGCGCGCCATCGCCTCCAGCCGCGCCCGGCGCGCGGAGACGATGGCGAGTTCGCTCATCGCGAAGACGCCATTCAACGCCACGAGCGCGAGGATGATGAGGACGTCGATCCAGGGGAACGGCGGAAGCATGATGTGAGGCTCTATTGGCGGGAAACCGGTCCGCCGACAACCATCTGCGTCATCGGTGGTTCAGCACGGATGCGGAACAACCTTCATCAGGGCCGGTTTTCAGGTCTGAATGAACAGAACAGGGGACTTCTCGATGCGGATTAAATCTGCGCTCATCGCGGCCATCGCCGGTGGCACGCTCGTCACCACCGCCGCCTGCACCACCGATCCGGTGACCGGCGAGCAGCGCATTTCGAAGGCGGCGATCGGCGGCATCGGCGGCGCGCTGGGCGGATATCTGCTGGGCGATCTCGTCGGCGGGCGGCGCGATCGGACCGAGAAGATCGTCGGCGCCGGGATCGGCGGCATCGCGGGTGCTGGCATCGGTGCGTACATGGACAAGCAGGAGCGCGACCTGCGGGCGCGCACCGCCGGCACCGACGTGCAGGTGATCCGCCAGGGCGACGACCTGCTGCTCAACATCCCGAGCGGGATCAACTTCGCGTACAATTCGGCAACGGTTCAGCCGCAGTTCCAGCGCACGCTGGACCAGGTGGCGGGTGTGCTGGGCGAGTATAACCGCACCTATGTCGACGTGTACGGCCATACCGATTCGACGGGCAGCGATTCGTACAACCAGGGGCTCTCCGAACAGCGCGCGCGATCGGTGGCGGATTATCTATCGACCCGCGGCGTGCAGAGCGCACGGATCGGCACGCGCGGCTTCGGCGAGACACAGCCGATCGAGACCAACGAGACCGAGGAAGGCCGCGCGGCCAATCGACGCGTGGAGATCAAGATCGTGCCGATTTCGCAAAGCGAAGTGGGGTAACGCCACTCATCGCCGCGCGGCGAAGAAGCCGCGCAGCAAGTCGGCCGCTTCGCCATCGCCGATGCCGGAATAGATTTCCGGGCGGTGATGGCAGGTCGGCTGCGCGAAGAAGCGCGGGCCGTGTTCGACCGCGCCGCCCTTTGGGTCCAACGCGCCGTAATAGAGACGCGCGATCCGGGCATGGGCGATCGCGCCGGCACACATCGCGCAGGGCTCGAGCGTGACCCACAGGTCGCAGTCCTCGAGTCGATCACGGCCGAGCGCTTGCGCGGCGGCGCGGATCGCGCGGATCTCGGCGTGCGCGGTGGGGTCTTGCAGGCGACGCGGGGCGTTGCCCGCGACCGCGACGATTGCGCCCTCCCGCATCACGACAGCGCCGACCGGCACTTCTCCGGCCGCTGCCGCCTCATGCGCGGCATCCAGCGCCGCGCGCATGGGGGCGGGGAGCGGGAACATCGGCGGCGTCCTAGCGCCGCGGATGCTCTCCGGTCTAGCGGCGCACTTATTGTGCAGGCGTCGGCTGGGCTTCGGGCTTCTGCAGCTGGATCCGAGGGACCTCGACCGTCTTGGTCTCGGTGCCGACATCGATCCGGCCGACGTCCGCCTTGAACTCGGGCGCCTGACCGCCTTCGAGCCGGGGCAATTGCGCGGTCTGCGTCTGATCGATGTTGATGAAGCCGGTCGCCATCCCTGCGAGAATCACTAGGGCGGCAATGCCGACGAGAACGAGCAAAGCGCGCATTGTAAGGTCTCCAACCGATTCGCTACCGGAACAGCGCTCCTTATCTAGATAAGTTGCAGCGGCTCCAAGCTTGACGAACGGGCACGCGCCGGTTACTCGCGCCGACTTTCCGGGCTACCCCGAAACTCAGGATCTGAACCATGTCGCGCATTTGCGAGCTGACCGGCAAGGGTCGGCAGGTTGGACACAATGTGTCCCACGCCAACAACAAGACCAAGCGTACCTTCCTGCCCAATTTGCAGAACGTGACGCTGATCTCCGATTCGCTCGAAAAGAGCGTGCGACTGCGCGTTTCGACCCACGGGCTGCGCTCGGTGGAGCATAACGGCGGGCTGGATAACTGGCTGGTCAAGACGGGCGACGAGAAGCTGTCGCTGCGCGCGCGCCGCCTGAAGCGCGATGTCGTGAAGAAGCTGGCGACTGCCGTCGCTGCTTAAGACTGGCGGTTGCCGGTGTTGAATGGCCTGCCGCTCGGATCGAGCGGCGGGCCTTCTTGCGTTTAGCGCGTGACGACTTGAGCTTGAACACTTCCGTTCGCCCTGAGGAGGGGTTGAGCTTGTCGAAGCCTCGTCTCGCAGGGCACGCCCCGCCATGTGCTTCGAGACGGCATTTCGACAAGCTCAATGCCTCCTCAGCACGAACGGTCTGAAATCAAGTCATCACGTTTCAGTCGTTCGACCAGCGCGCCCAGATCGCGGTTGGCAGCACCAGCCCGCGGGCTTCTTCGCGCACGCCGAGTTCGCCCGCCTCGACCGTGCCGGGCAGATCGGAGAACGCCTGGCGGAGCATCTCGCCGATCGCCAGTGCGGACATGCGCACGGCATAGACGGTTAGAAACAGCGCGCGCGAATTCGCGTCGAGCAGCTGGCGGCAATCGGCGATCAGTGCCGGCAGATGCTCTTCGAGGCGCCAGATCTCGCCATCGGGGCCGCGGCCGTATTTGGGCGGATCGAGCAGGATCGCATCGTAGCGCCGCCCGCGGCGGACCTCGCGCGCGACGAATTTGGCGGCGTCCTCGACGATCCAGCGGACCGGGCGATCGGCGAGATCCGACAGCCGCGCATTGCCGCGCGCCGCTTCGACCGACTTCTTCGAGGCATCGACATGGACCATCTTCGCGCCGTGCGCGGCGAGCGCGAGCGTGCCGACGCCGGTGTAGCCGAACAGGTTCAGCGCCTCGGGCTCGGCGACGCCGTTCAGCCGCTCGCGCAGCCAGGACCAGACCGGCGCCATGTCCGGGAAGAAGCCCAGGTGGCGGAAGGGGGTGGTCTGCGCGGTGAAGCGCACCGCCTCGGCGCCGATGCCCCAGCTAAGCGGCCAACCGTCGCGCGGGGTGGAGCGATTATAATGCCATTGGCCGCCGCCATCCTCGTCGCTGCCCGGGATGAACTCGCCGTGTGCTTGCCAATCGGCGTGCGCCGGCGCCCACAAGGCCTGCGGTTCGGGGCGGATGAAGCGATAGTCGCCGTAGCGTTCGAGCTTTCGTCCATGTCCGCAATCGACGAGGCCGTAATCGCCCCATGGTTCTCCGACCAGCGTGTCGAGCTTCATGGAACGCGCGTGACTGACATGACGATGTGCTTGGCTCCACCGGGGGGGATGAGGAAGATGCCGGGCTTGTCGGCGAGTTCGCCGGCGTAGCCTTCGGGGTCGGCGATGCCGTGCCAGGGCTCGACGCAGATGTACTGCGCGCCGGGCTTGGTCCAGATGCCGAGCATTGGCGTGTCGGGGAAGGCGATCTCGAGGCTGGGGCCGTCGCTGGCGCCGTAGCAGACCCGGGTCGAGCGGACCGGATCCCATACCAGCGCGTCGTGCACGAACAGATCGTCGGCGAGGGCGAGCGTGCGGCCGTCGAGCGGTGACGGCTTCGTACCGGGCGCGATCGTGCCGTCGGCGGCGATGACGCGCAGGGCGGTGGGCTCGTCGCGCGCGAACGTGATGCGGTGATCGGCGCGGTCGCGGCCATAGGGCAGCGGCCAGGCGAAGGCGGGGTGGAAGCCGAAGCTGGCGGGTAGGGGGGTGTCGGCAGGGTTGTGGATGGTGATTTCGATGCAGAGCGTCGCGTCGTCGAGCCGGAAGAGCGCATCCAGCGTGAAATCGAACGGGTAGTGGGTGCGCGTTTCTTCGCTGGCGGTGAGCCGGAACAGCGCGCGGGTGTTGCCCTGCTCGATCACGGCGAAGGGCAGGCGGCGGGCGAAGCCGTGCTGCTTCATTGGATAGAGCCCGCCATCGACGCGGATCGTCTCGTCGGCGGGTTTGCCGACGACGGGAAAGAGCAGCGGCGCGCGGCCGGTCCAGAAGGCGGGATCGGCGTTGGTCATCAACTCGCGGCCGTCAGCGTCCTTCAGCGACGACAGCTCGGCGCCGAGCGGGTTGATCGCGGCGGTGAGATGCTCGTTCGCGATGGTGATCCAGTCGGCCATGTGCGTTCCATACAACACGCCGGTCGCCCTGAGGAGGTGCTGAGCCGAAGGTGAAGCACCGTCTCGAAGGGTATGTGCTTCGAGACGGCATTTCGACAGGCTCAATGCCTCCTCAGCACGAACGGAGGGGGCGTTATCCCCTGAGCGACGCCCCCAGCTTGCCCGCTGCCGCGACCACCTTGTCGGCGATCGCCTTCAATTCGGCCTCGACGAACGCCCTTTCGGTCGGTTGCAGCATCACTTCGACTGCCATCGAGGTTTCGCCGTCCTTCGCGAAGACGTCGAACACGCGCGCCGAGACGATCGCGGCCTTGTCGGCGCCCTTCACCGCGCGGACCAGCGCGTCGGCGGCGAGGGCGGGGGGGACAAGGAAGGCGAAGTCGCGGCGTACCGCTTGCAGTGCGGGCGGCGTGTAGGCGGGACGCGTGAAGCCGGCGGACCGCTTGGCGGGGATCGCGTCGAGGGAGAGTTCGACTGCCGCGACGCTGCCGTCGAGGTCGAACGCATTCGTTACGCGCGGGTGGACGATGCCGAAGGCAGCGAGCACCGTCTTCGGCCCGAGCCGCAGCGTGCCCGACTGGCCGGGGTGCCAGGCGTCACCGGCCTCTCCGAACACTTGCAAATTCTCGACCGGGGCGCCGGCGGCGGCGAGGAGGGCAAGCGCTTCGGCCTTGGCGTCGAACGCGTCGAAGCCTTGCGGCTTGCCCGACTGCCAGCCCCGTGTGCGGCGCTCGCCAGTGAGGATCAGGGCGAGCGTCGCGCGTTCCTTGTCGGCGAGGTAGCGGCGGCCGATCTCGAATAGCCGCACGCTGCTTGCGCCGCGCTTCGCGTTGCGCGCGGCGGCGGAGAGGAGCCCGGGGAGGAGCGACGGGCGCATGACCTTGAGGTCTTCGCTGATCGGATTGGCGAGGCTAAAAGCGCCGCCACCGAATGGCGCGGCTTCGGCCTCGGAGATGAAGCTCCACGTTACCGCTTCGTCGAGGCCGCGAGCGGCAGCGGCGCGGCGGACCCGGCGTTCGAGCTTCTGCTCGGGCGTTGCGGTGGGCGTGGCGACGCCGGGGATGCGCGCGAGCGGGGTGGAGGGGATATTGTCGATCCCTTCGATGCGGATCACTTCCTCGACCAGATCGGCGGTGCCGTCCACGTCGCGGCGCCATGTTGGCGGGGTGACCTGCCAGTCGTCCGTGACGGTGAAGCCGAGCGATTCGAGGATCGCGCGCTGGCGTTCGGGCGCGACCGCGAGGCCGCCGAGCGTTTCGGCGCGGGTGGGGTCGTAAGCGTAGTTGCGCTTGCCCAGCGGTGGCTCGCCGGCGCGGGTGATGCCGGTGGCGGTGCCGCCGCACAGATCGAGCACCAGCCGCGTGGCGATCGCAAGGCCGTCGTCGAGGAACGCGGGATCGACGCCGCGCTCGAAGCGCTGGCGCGCGTCGCTGGTGAGCTGCAGCTTCTGCCCGGTGCGCGCGATGTGATCGGGATCGAAGAAGGCGCATTCGATGATCACGTCGGTGGTCGTTTCCGACACGCCCGATTGCTCGCCGCCCATGATGCCGCCGATGTCATGGACATGCGCTTCGTCAACGATGACGGTCATGCTCTCGTCGAGCGTGTAGGTCTTGCCGTTGAGCGCGAGGACGGTCTCGCCGGACGTGGCCTTGCGCGCGACGAGGCCGCCGGTGAGCGTCGCCTTGTCGTAGACATGCAGCGGGCGGCCGAGATCGACGGTGACGTAGTTGGTGATGTCGACGAGCGCGGAGATCGGCTTCTGCCCGATCGCGCGCAGGCGCTTGGCGAGCCACTCGGGGGCGGAGCCGTTGACGACGCCGGTGACGCCCTGGGCGTAGAAGGCGGGGCAGCCGGCGGGGTCTTCGGTGCGGACGTCGGGGCCGGGGCCTCCGCCCTCGACAGGTTCGACCGTCAGCGGCTTCAGCGTACCCAGGCCCGCGGCGGCGAGATCGCGGGCGATGCCGCGGACGCCCATGCAATCCTGGCGGTTGGGCGTGATCGCGACGTCGATCACCGGATCGTTAAGCCCTGCCCATTCGGCGTAGGTCGCGCCGACCGGGGCGTCTGCTGCGAGCTCGATGATCCCGTCGTGATCGTCGCCGAGTTCCAGCTCGCGCGTCGAGCACATCATGCCGTTCGACTCGACCCCGCGGATCGCTGCGACCTTGAGCACCATGCCGTTCGCGGGCACCGTCGCGCCGGGCGCGCCGAACACGCCGACTAGACCGGCGCGCGCGTTCGGCGCGCCGCAGACGACTTGCAGCGGGCCGTCTCCGGCGTCGACCGACAAAATCTGCAGCTTGTCCGCTTGCGGGTGGCGCTCGGCGGTCAGCACCTTGGCGATGCGAAAGGCGGCGAGCTTCGCGCCGGGATTGTCGACACCCTCGACCTCGAGCCCGATGCGGGTGAGCGCGACGACGATCTCGTCGAGCGCGGCGGAGGTCTCGAGGTGATCCTTGAGCCAGGAAAGCGTGAATTTCATTGGTCTGTTTCCGTCACGCCACGCCGACGCCGCCCGACAAGGTCGGGACGTCGAGGGCGGAGAAGCCGTAATGCTTGAGCCAGCGAATATCGCCGTCGAAGAAGGCGCGCAGATCGTCCATGCCGTATTTCAGCATCGCTAGCCGATCGATGCCGCAGCCGAAGGCGAAGCCCTGCCATTCTTCGGGATCGAGCCCGCAGGCGGCGATCACCTTCGGATGGACCATGCCGCTGCCGAGCACTTCCATCCAGCCGCCGTCCGCAACATCGCCGCCGCCGCCGATCACGCGCTTGCCCTTCTGCAGCGTATAGCCGACGTCGACCTCCGCCGAAGGCTCGGTGAACGGGAAATAGCTTGGGCGCAGGCGCAGCACGATATCGTCGCGCTCGAAGAATGCCTTCAGAAACGTTTCGAGCGTCCATTTGAGGTGGCCCATCGTGATCCCCTTGTCGATCACGAGACCTTCGACCTGATGGAACATCGGCGTGTGCGTCGCGTCGCTGTCTGAGCGGTACGTGCGGCCGGGCGCGATGATACGGATCGGCGGCTTCTGCGACAGCATCGTGCGGATCTGCACCGGGCTGGTGTGCGTGCGCAGCAGGCGCGGCTTCTCGCGATCCTCCGCGCCCTGCTCGCCGTCGAGGTAGAAGGTGTCGTGCATCGCGCGCGCGGGATGGCTTTCGGGAATGTTGAGCGCGGTGAAATTGTGCCAGTCGGTCTCCATCTCGGGGCCGGTGGCGACCGCGAAGCCCAAGTCTGCGAAGATCTCGGCGAGTTCGTCCATCACTTGGCTGACGGGGTGGATCGTGCCGGTGAGCGGCGCATCGACCGGCAGCGTCATGTCGAGGCGTTCGCCGGCGAGCTTCGCCTCGAGCGCGGCGGCGTCGAGCGCCTCCTTGCGCGCAGCGATGGCGTTCGTCACTGCCTCGCGGAGGCCGTGAATCGCGGGGCCGTGCACCTGCCGCTCCTCGGGCGACATGCCGCCGAGCGATTTCAGCAGCGCGGTGACGCGCCCCTGCTTGCCGAGCGCCTCGACGCGCACCGTTTCCAGCGCCTCGATCCCCGCCGCCGCCGCGACGGCGGTGAGCAGGTGGGTCTTCAGATCGTCAGTGTCGGTCATGCTTCCTGCCCGAACGAGAGAATGGGGGCGCTGTAGTCACGTGCGCCGGACACGCAAAGGGCGCGGGTGTTGCCACCCACGCCCTTCGTGTCGCGTCAGTCGAAAAGCGTTATGCCGCTGCCGGCAACGCTGCCTTCGCCTGAGCGACGATGGCGCTAAATGCGGCGCCTTCGTGCATCGCGATGTCGGCCAGGACCTTCCGGTCCAGATCGACGCCCGCCAGCTTCAGGCCGTGCATGAACTGGCTGTACGTCAGCCCCTCGGCGCGGACGCCGGCGTTGATGCGCTGGATCCACAGGCCGCGGAAGGTGCGCTTCTTCACCTTGCGATCGCGATACGCATACTGGCCGGCCTTTTCGACGGCCTGCCGCGCGACGCGGATCGTGTTCTTGCGGCGGCCGCGGTAACCCTTGGCCTGTTCCAGAATATTCTTGTGCTTGGCGCGAGTGGTTACGCCCCGTTTTACGCGTGCCATATCTCAGTTCCTCTCGCTCAACGCAGGCCGTACGGCGCCCAGGCCTTCACCGCTGCGGTGTCGGCCTTCGACAGCACCTTGGTGCCGCGATTCTGGCGGATGTACTTGCCATTGTGGGTGATGAGGCGATGGCGCTTGCCGGCAACGCCGTGCTTGAGCAGGCCGGTAGCAGTGAGCTTGAAGCGCTTTTTCACGCCGCTCTTCGTCTTGAGCTTGGGCATTTTGTTCCTTTCAGTTCGAGCGAGACTGGAACAGCCGCGGCAGCCCTGTTAGCCGGGCGGTTCGTTCACCTCGCTTGGAGAAGCGCTGGCCCTTAGCGGCGGCACCTGCCAAATGCAACCAATGCGCACATGAAACGATTTTGACGGATATGGACATGGCGACTCAGCGTATCGAGCCGCCGGCGTCGTCCCCGCGCGATCCGCGTCGAGAACGCCGCCGGCGCATCATCCGCAATATCATCATCGCGATCGTCGCGATTCCCGCGCTTATCTGGCTGGTGCTGTACATCACCAAAGGGCGGTTCCTGAAGGGGCCGTTCGAGACGATCGTTGGCCGGATGACCAACCGCGAGGTGAAGGTCGGCGGCGATTTCCAGCTGTATTTCGCGCCGCTGCGAATCAAATTCTATGCCGAGCGCTTCACGATCGCGAACCCGGCCTGGGCGACGCAGCCTTATCTGTTCCGCGGCGAACGGATCGACACTCGGATCGCGCCACTATCGCTGATCTTCGGCAAGCGCCGGCTCTATTGGCTCGACCTGGTGAATGGCGCGGTCGATCTTGAGTGGAACCGCGGCCACACCGCCAATACGTGGACGTTCAGCGACAAGAAGGGCGGCAAGCCGCTGGAGTTCCCGCGTATCGACGAGGTGACGGTACGCGGCACGACGGTGCGCTATCGCGATCCACGGATGCGGTTGCTGGCCGATCTGAAGATCGACGACATTCGCTCGACCGACGCGCGGATCGGCAAGGCGGTCGGCGTCGAGGGGACCGGGCGGCTGCGCGAGACGCCATTCCGCCTGACGGCGCAGCTGCTGTCGCCCGACGCCACGGCGAACCGCGGTGAGAACAAGCTGGTCGCGCGCGCCTGGGCCGCGAACAACGTGATCGACGTGTCGGGCACGCTGCCCTCGATCGCCGACATCGAGAACGTTCCGCTGGCGACGCGTGCGCGCGGGCGTGACGCGTCCGAACTGCTCGGCATCATCGGCGTCGTCATGCCCCAGACGCGGCGTTACGCCGTGAAGGCGCAGATGGTGAAGGACGGCGATGTCTACCGCTTCACCCGCATGACCGGCACCGTAGGGCGGAGCGACGTCTCGGGGTTGCTGACTGTGACCAATGGTGATCGCGTCCACCTCGAATCGACGATTGCCACGCGCAACCTCGACATCATCGATGCCGCGTCGATCATCGGCTACAATCCCGATATCGTCGAGACGAAGGGCGTCGTCGCCGCCGCCGCGGCGACCGGAGCGGGGCCGCAGAAGCTGATCCCCGATTCGGATCTGCCGGTCGAGAAGCTGCGTGCGTTCGACGCGGACCTCAAGTGGACGATCCGCACGCTGAAATCGAAGCGCGTGCCGATCTCCAACATCGACATGACTCTGGCGCTGAAGGACGGGCGGCTGGCGCTGTCGCCGCTGACGTTCGCAATGGCGCGTGGCAACGTCGCCACCGACATCGTGTTCGACACGCGCAAGCGGCCGAGCGCTGTCAGCTATGACGTGCGGCTCGCGCCGACGCCGATGGGGCAGTTGCTCGCCGGCTGGGGCGTGACCGAGGCGGGGACGAGCGGGACGATCAAGGGACGCATCGAGCTGGCCGGGCGCGGCGATTCTTTCGCCGATTCGCTGGCGACATCAGCCGGTCGGATTGCGTTCGTGATGCCAAAGGGCTCGTTGACGACACGCAACGTACAGCTCGCCGAGCTCGATATCGGCACGTTCGTGCAGAAGATGTTCGCTGGCCAGCTCAAGGAGCCAGTGTCGATCAATTGCGGGTTGATCGGCTTTACGGTGCGCGGCGGCATTGCGGCGGCGGATCCGATCCTGATCGACACGCGCAAGAACGTGATCATCGGGCGCGGTGGCTTCAGTTTTCGTACCGAGGCGATCGACCTGGCAGTGCGCGCCGACGCGAAGAAGTTCAGCGTGTTTTCCGGCCAGTCGCCGGTCGGCCTGAATGGCCACTTCGCTGCCCCGGGAATGAGCGTGATCAGCCCCGAGCTGGTCGGCCGCGCCGGCGCTGCTCTTGGCCTTGCGATCGTCGCTACGCCGGTGGCCGGCGTGCTGGCATTCGTCGATGTCGGAGATGCGAAGTCGGCGGCCTGCGGGCCGGTGCTCCAGGGTGAGACGGCGGCGGGGCAGCGGACGCGCGGCGGCGAGAAGCGCGACGATGTCGGCCGTGGGACGACGGCTAAGGATGAGAAGGGCGAGCAGAAGCCGGGCAAGGAACAGAAGAAGAAGTTCCTGGGGATCTTCTGAGACGATCGGGTACCTTTCGTGTCGAGTAGGGTTCGAGCTTGTCGAGAGCCCGTATCGAGACATCTGTCCCTCGATACGCCATCTCGACAAGCTCGATGGCTACTCGGGACGAACGGTGGTGGTCTTCAATGCGCGTGCGGGACGGCGTGGAGCGCCTCGAGCAGTTCGTCCATCCGGGCGGGATCGCCGATCGCGAGCACCTGGCCTGTGCTCGCCTCGGTCAGCGGATCACCGTTCCAGTCGCACATCCGCCCGCCCGCACCCTCGACAATCGGCACGAGCGCGGCGAAATCGTGGAGCGCAAGCCCGGCCTCGCACACCACGTCGAGATGGCCGCTCGCGAGCAGGCCATAGTTGTAGCAGTCGCCGCCATAGACTGGCCCCTGCCGCGAGTGCCCGCCCGACACCGCCGCGACCAATGCCATGAAATGCGCTGCCTCGTCGTCCGAGAACAAATGCGGGCTGGTGGTCGCGAGGATCGCGCCCTCGACCTCGCGGCAGAGGCGGGTGCGGGTCGGGGCGCCGTTAAACAGCGTCGGGCGGCCGGCGGCGCCGATCCAGCGTTCGCGCGCGATCGGCTGGTCGATCACCCCCATCATCGGCCAGCCATCCTCGACCAGCGCCACGAGCGTGCCGAAGATCGCGCGGCCGACGGTGAAGCTGCGCGTGCCGTCGATCGGGTCGAGCACCCAGCGGCGACCAGTGACGCCTTCCTTGATGCCATATTCCTCGCCCTGGACGGCGTCGCCCGGTGCCTCGGCATCGAGGATGCGGCGCATCGCGGCTTCGGCGGCGCGGTCGGCGAGCGTGACGGGCGAGTGATCGGCCTTCGTCTCGGTACCAAGTTCACCGCGAAAATAGGGGCGGATTGCCTCGCCTGCGGCGTCGGCAAGGCGGTGGGCGAGATCGAGGTCGGCTTGGCGGATGGGCATCGCATCGCCCTATCGTTGTGCTGCGCGGCGCGCTAGGAACATCGCGACACACAGGAGAGCTTCACATGCGCCGCATCATCGCCGCCGCCGCAGGTATTTTCGCGATCGCCGCCCCGGCGAACGCCGCGCTCACGGTGGGTGCCAAGGCGCCCGCCTTCACGACGCGCGGTGCGATCGCCGGCAAGGTGGTGACGGTCAGTCTGGCGCAGCAGCTGAAGAAGGGCCCGGTGGTGCTGTACTTCTTCCCGGCTGCCTTCACCTCAGGCTGCAATGCCGAGGCGCGCGCCTTTGCTGAGAATGTCGCGAACTTCCGCGCCGCAGGCGCGACGGTGATCGGCATGTCGGCCGATCCGGTCGAGGATCTGCAGAAGTTCTCGTCGACCGAATGCGCCGGCAAGTTCGCCGTGGCGAGCGCAGGGCCGAACGTCGTCGCCGGCTATGACGTGGCGCTGGGGCGGCAAATCAAGGGGCGCGATGCGACGCGGCGGACCAGCTATGTCATCGGGCGCGATGGGCGGATCGCGTTCGTTCACGATGACCTCTCCGCCGAGCGGCATGTCACGCTGACGCTGGACGCGGTGCGCAAGCTGCGCAACTCGTAACGACAACGTAATGTTAGCGGTTGCGCATTAGTCAGCGTCGTCAAGGAAGCGTTGCGCGATAGGGGCGATGCGCTGGTGGCGAGGCGGGCGAACGTGGGCATGGTGGTCAAGATGCCGGAGGCCGATCCGGTCAACCTCTTTGATGCCATTGGCATGTTCCTGTCCGATCATCGGCTTAGCCCCGAACCGGCGCATTACGCCTTTGCTCATCAAGTGCTCTCCGATCCTCAAGGAGCGCTCGCCCAGTCGGTAGCGCGACTCACCGACGGCGGCGTGCGGTTGTCGCACCACGACATTGCCGAACTGGGCGGCGTGGTGACGGCTGGAGCGGCAGTCACGCCGACGGTGCGAAGCGTAGAGCAGCGCGAGCCCGTTGCCGAAAATCCCGAGGATCAGGCACGGGCGGAGCAGGCCGAGCTTCTGATGGCGCGCGCCGAACTGCAGGTCTGCGACTTCACCGATACGGTCCGGTCGATCCATGCCGAGACGAGCGGGTTCGGGCGCGATCTGGCGGCGAGCGCGGCGGCAATCCAGGCGGCCAATCCGGTATCTGCGCTGGATCATATCGCGCAGCTGACGAGCACCATGATCGAGCGCGTTCATTCGGCAGAATGTCGTTTGGCAGCGGCCGAGCGCGAAAGCGATCAACTGCGTCACGCCCTCGAAGAGGCGCGGGGTTTTGCGCGGCAGGATCCGCTAACCAAGCTCGCTAACCGCCGCGCCTTCGACGAAGCCTTCGATTCGCTGAAAACGCCGGCGCCGGTCGTGATCGCGGTGTGCGACATCGATCACTTCAAGCGCGTGAACGACGAATTCGGCCATGCCGTAGGCGACCGCGTGCTGTGTGCCGTCGGGCGGACGTTGGCGGCGGAGATCGAGGGTGCCCTCGTCGCGCGATACGGCGGCGAGGAATTCGCGGTGCTGCTGACGGGCGTGGATGTCGATGCGGCGCTAACGGCAATCGATCGCGCGCGCAGTGCGGTCGCGGCGCGGCGCTTCCGCGCGCGGGAGACGGACACGCCGATTGGCACGGTGACGATTTCGGCGGGGATCGCGGTCGGTACGGCGGGCGAATTGCGCGAGATGCTCTACGCAAAAGCGGACGCGGCGATGTATCGCGCCAAGGCAGCGGGCCGCAACCGGGTGTTTCGCGCCGGATAATGGTGCGCCGCGCCAGCGGGGAGTGGCGCAGATTACCAAGGCCTGAACCGAGCTGTCTCAAGTCATTGAAAACACGTCGCCGCGCAAATTGGCACGGCACCTGCAGTGTCTCTGGCATCGGCAGCCGGATGGTCCGGCCGCCGCCTCGGAGACCTACAATGACCAACCGTTTCACCAGCATCCAGAACACCGTCGTCAGCTTCGTCGGCGCGCTCTTCTTCGCATCGCTCATGATCAGCGCTGCCGTTCCTGTCCTCCCGATCGCCTGACGCGATCAGCCACCCTCAACTGAGAGTAAGACTCATGATCCGCCCTATCTTCCTCGCCGTCGCCTCCTTTGCCAGCACCTCCGCGCTGCTGCTTTACGTCAACGCCGCCGCGGCCCTAGCCTGAGCGATGCCGCGGGCAGCCTTCTCCCCGCGCGCCGGATCGCCGCGCGAATAGGTGCCGATGAGCAGCCCCGCCGCCAGCACATGCCCCGCCATGGCGCGCACCAGCGCGCCGCGGCCGGGCGAGCGGCCGGGATCTTCAACTTCCCCATCCAGCGCAAACAGCTGAAAGGCGTAGCGGTGTTCGCCATGCCCCGTCGGGGGATCGGGCGGCAGCCAGCCTTCGCCCCGATACGAATTGCGCCCGACATCACCGCCATGTTGTGTGCCTGCGGCGTCGGCGCGGATCGCACCTTCCGCCAGACGCCCGGCATCTGCCGGCAGGCACCAAACGACGGCGTGGCATAAGGGCTGCGGCGTAGGGGCGTCGGCATCCTCGACCAGCAGCGCGAGCATCGCGGTTCCTTCCGGCACCGCGCCCCACACCAGCGGCGGCGAGACGCCGTCGCCATCCGCCGTGAAGCGCGGCGGCAAGCGGGCCTCGCTGGCGAAGGCCGGGCTCGACAGGTCGATCGCGGTGAAGCGCCCGCCGAGTTCGGGCTGGGCGATCGCCAGCTTGTCGGCCCCGGCGCGCACGCCCGACAAAGAGCGGCCAAGCCAGGCGGGGATGTGTCCGAGCATCTCGCATTCCTTTCCCGAAGCGCCAACGCGCGAACCGGCACCGACGATGCAGACGCGCGTTATCAAGCGATGGCCGACCCGTATGATCTCGAACGCTTCGTCATTGCGCAACAGGGGATCTACCCCGCGGCGCTTGCCGAACTGAAGGCGGGGCGCAAGACGACTCACTGGATGTGGTTCGTCTTCCCGCAATTGCGCGGGCTTGGGCGCAGCGCGACCGCATTGCAGTACGGCATTGCTTCGCTGGCGGAGGCGCGCGCGTATCTCGATCATCCGCTGCTGGGGGCCAGGTTGCACGAAGCGGTCGGTGCGCTGGTGACGGTGCGGGGCAGTGCGGAAGCGATCCTGGGAATCGTGGATGCGATGAAACTGCGGTCCATGCTGACGCTGTTCGCGGTGGCGGCCAGCGATCCGGCGCCGTTCGACGCGGCGCTTGAGCGCTTTTTCGGTGGCGATCGCGATCCCGCGACGATTGCCATTCTGGAGGCGTGATCCTCGCTGGCGTCGCCTGCCCGCGCCAGCTAACGTCGTGAAAGTAATCGCAAAGGCTTCTGCGTTGAGGATCGGTCGGCGAATTTCGGCTTCGGCCTGTCTGCTGGCTTTGCTTGCCGGGTGCGGCGGCGATGGCGGCGGCGGGGGAGCAGCAACTACGGGCGGCACTGCTGCAACGCCCACGCCCCCCGCGACCCCCGCACCGACCGCTGCTTGCTCGCTGGCGGATCGCAAGCAGTGGGTCTCGGCGCAGATGCGCGAATGGTATCTCTTCCCCGAGACACTGCCCGCCAGCCTCGACCCGGCGGGCTATCCCACGCTGCAGGATTATGTCGACGCGCTGACCGCGACTGCGCGGGCACAGAACAAGGACCGCTTCTTCACCTACGTGACGTCGATCGCGGAAGAAGACGCCTTCTACCGATCGGGATCGAGCGCCGGGTTCGGCGTGCGGCTGTCCTATGATGTATCCGCCAGCCGGCTGTTCGTGGCCGAGTCGTTCGAGGATGCGCCGGCGCTCGCGGTCGGGATCGATCGCGGCACCGAGATCCTGGCGATCGGCACGTCGACGGAGAGCCTTCGGACCGTCACCGCGCTGTTCCAGGCGGGCGGTGCGCAGTCGGTCAGCGAGGCGCTTGGGCCTTCCGACGCCGGCGTCTCGCGGCTGCTGCGCGTGCGCGCGCCCGACGGCACTCAGCGTGACGTGACGGTGGCGAAGAGCGATTTCGCTCTGGCGCCAGTGTCGAGCCGCTACGGCGTGCGGATCATCGACGAGGGCGGGCGGCGCGTTGGCTATGTGAACCTGCGCACGTTCATCTCGACCGCCGATCAAGCGCTGCGCGACGCCTTCGCGCAGTTGCGCGGAGCCGGCGTGACCGAGGTGATCGTCGATTTGCGCTACAATGGTGGCGGTCTGGTTTCGACCGCGGAGCTGTTCGGCGATCTGCTCGGCGGCAATCGTTCGCGCAGCGAAGTGCTGAGCTACACCACGTTCAGGCCGGAGAAAGCGGCCGAGAACGACACAAGATTTTTCACGCCGCAGCCGCAGTCGATCGCGCCGACGCGGATTGCTTTCATCGGCACCGGCGGATCGGCATCGGCGAGCGAGCTCGTGATCAACGCCTTCACGCCGTATCTCCACAGTGCTTCGGCGCTGATCGGCACCAACACTTTCGGCAAACCCGTGGGGCAGATCGCGCGCGATCAGACGGTGTGCGACGATCGGCTGCGCGTGGTGGCGTTCGCGACGCAGAATGCCGCGCGGCAAGGCGCTTATTACACTGGCCTAGCGCCAGTGATGGAGGCGACGTGCCAGGCGGCGGACGATCTGGCGTTTCCGCTGGGCGATCCGCGCGAGGCATCGGTGCGGCAAGCGCTTGATTTTCTGGCCGGGCGGAGCTGCACGCGGATCGATGGCGCGAGCGCGACTGCCTCGGCGGCGCGCACCCGCGATGTGGGCGTGCGGCGCGACTTGCTGACGCCCGATCGGCCGACGACGATCCAGCGCGAGGCGCCCGGCGCCTTCTAAACCCGGGAAAAGCGAAAGGCCGCCCCCTCGCGGGGACGGCCTTTCCATTGTCAGCCAGCTTCGGCTCGTCGTCAGGCGACAGCCCCCTGGGTGGGGATCGTAGCCTTCAGGCTTGCCGCGAGCGGCGTGAGACAATGAGACATTCGACCACCTCCTTTCCGTTGTTGAACAGTGGCGGGGATATGTGGGGGCGGCGTTTCAATTCAAGCACTTGGCGTGAAGAATCATCAGTTAGGGCATGGCTGTTGTGGAAGCAGGCGGCAAGGCCGGGCGCAGCGCGATTGGAACCACAAGCATGCGCCCGCGCCGATAGTTGAAAGGTCACACGAGGCAGCGTTACCTAAAGCCTTCTGGCACCAATCAGCACTTCATTTGAAACTATTACCGATCTTGTCCGCTTTACATGTGACGGTCAGCAAATGGATGCGATCAAATCTTAGCTTAGGTTAGATTTGGGCCGACGATGGTGAGCGTAAACAATTACGGCGGTTCTAGTTTTTGGCGGGATTTGGCCGATCTGAACCTGCTTGGTGGAGACTCACGATGGCATCATCCGACAATTCACGCCTGTCTCTGCTTCTGTCGAAGCTCGAGAAGTGGGCAGAGTTCAGTGGCGCTGATCGCGAGGCAGTGCTGTCGCTGCCGTATAAGATCCGTAGCTATTCGCCGGCGCAATATATCGCGCGTGACGGGGATCGCACCGAATATTGCTCGCTGCTGCTGTCGGGATATGCCTATCGATCGAAGATCGTCGGCGACGGCGGGCGGCAGATCGTGGCGATTCATATCAAGGGAGATATGGTCGATCTCCAGAACGGTGTGCTGGGAATCGCCGACCATAATGTTCAAGCGCTGACCGCGATCGAGGTGGCGCTGATGCCGCGCGGTGCGATCCTCGACATCGTTCAGCAGCATCCCGCCGTGGCGCGGGCGATGTGGCACGAAACGTTGGTCGACGGTTCGACGCAGCGCGAGTGGACCACCAACGTCGGGCGCCGCGATGCGCAGGCGCGGCTTGCGCACCTGCTCTGCGAGTTCGGGCTGCGCGTCGAAGCGGCGGGGTTGGGCTCACGCACGCACTATGATCTGCCGCTGACGCAGGAGCAGCTTGCCGATTGTCTCGGGCTGACCCCGGTTCACGTGAACCGGACGCTGAAGGTTCTCGACCGGCAGAATCTGATCACGCGTACGCTGCGGTCGGTGCGAATCGACGATTGGGATCGGCTGGCGGGTGCGGGCGATTTCAACAGCACCTATCTCCACCTCGACAGCAACAGCCGCGCACTCGACCCGGCGACGCCGATGCGGCTTTCCGCCTAGCTGCGCGGCGATCGACGCTGGTTAGGTGGCTCGGGGCAGGGCGGGCCGCTCCTTCCCCTATCGCTTTGCCAAAGGCTAGCCGCGTCGCGGACGTGGAAACTGCTGGCGTGATTGTCTCGCTGTTGCCAAGGCGCCGAGAGCGCGCGGTCTGGCGCGGAAGAGAGACTTGATGACGGTTTCACGAGCCGACGAACCACGAGTGCCGACGAATTGCCGAGCCGCTGCAGGACAGAGCGACGGCACGCGGTCGTCGCGCATTGCCTGACGTGGCCGGTACGACCGCCGATGGCGTGTTGATCCTCACCACGGGGGGGACGATCGACAAACTCTATTTCGATGCGCTGAGCACGTATCAGATCGGCGACAGCGTCGTCGGGAGCCTGCTGCAGATCGCGCGGGTGACGATGCCGTTCCGGCTGGTCGAGCTGATGCGCAAGGACAGTCTCGAGCTGACCGATGCCGACCGCAGCCACATTGCTGGCGCGGTTGCGGATACGCCCGAGCGGCGGATCGTGATCACCCACGGCACCGATACGATGACGCAGACCGCGCAGGCGCTCGCCGGCATCGGCGGGAAGACGATCGTGCTCGTCGGCGCGCTGGCGCCGGCGCGGTTCGCGGAGAGCGATGCGACGTTCAACCTGGGCATGGCGTTCGCCGCCGCGCAGGTCGCGCCAGCCGGCGTGTGGATCGCGATGAACGGCACGATGTTCCCCGCGGACCGCGTTCGGAAGGATCGCGCGGCGAACGCCTTCGTCGCACAATAGCCGTATTGCTCATGCCATACACCTTCGGCTAAAACGGTGCCGAAACGCAGGACGACATAATGAAATTGGTACGCGGCGCCTGGAAACTGCTGGTCGGCATCAAGGATGCGCTCGTGCTCGTCGCGATGCTGCTATTCTTCGCGCTGCTGTTCGCCGCGCTCAACAGCCGGCCTAGCCCCACCGCGATCAAGGACGGCGCGCTGGTGCTCGATTTCAACGGCCCGATCGTCGAGCAGCCGCAAGAAGCGCCGCCGCTGGCCTTCGCCACCGGACAGGAAGTGGGCCAGCAATATCGCCTGCGCGACGTGGTCCGCGCGATCGACAAGGCGAAGGACGATGAAAAGGTCAAGGCGATCGTGCTCGATCTCGATCGCTTCGGCGGCGCCTATCCCGCTGCGCTCGGCGAGGTTGCCGATGCGCTGGTGCGCGTGCGGCAATCGGGCAAGCCAGTGCTCGCTTATGCCACCGGATACACCGACGGCGGCTATCGCCTGGCGGCCGCGGCGAGCGAGATCTGGATGGATCCGATGGGCGGCACGTTCTTCCGCGGGCCGGGCGGTACGCAACTGTATTATAAGGGGTTGATCGACAAGCTCGGCGTCAATGCGCACGTCTATCGTGTCGGCAAGTTCAAGTCGGCGGTCGAGCCCTATACCCGCGCCGACCAGAGCCCGGAGTCGCGCGAAGCTTCGACCGCGCTTTACGGCGCGCTGTTCGATCAGTGGAAGGAAGCGGTCGCCCGCACCCGCCCGAAAGCGCAAATCGCCAATTGGCTGACGGCGCCCGATCAGATCGTCCGCACCGCAAACGGCGACATCGGCCAGGCGAACCTTGCCTCCGGCATCGTCGACAAGCTGGGCGATCGCCTCGCCTTCGGTCGCCGCGTCGCCGAGATCGCGGGCGGCGACAGTGCGAAGCCGGCGGGCTGGTTCAAGCGCATCAAGCTCAATGCCTATGTCGATGCAAACCCATTGCCGCCCGAGGGCGAGATCGGCATCGTCACCGTCGCCGGTGAGATCGTCGACGGCAAGGCGTCACCGGGCAGCGCGGGCGGCGATACGATCGCCAAGTACATTCTCGACGGACTCGCCGAGAAGAAGCTGAAGGCGCTCGTTCTGCGGGTCGACTCGCCGGGCGGATCGGTCGCGGCGTCGGAGAAGATCCGTACCGCGCTGCTCGAGGCGAAGCGGCGCAAGCTGCCGATCGTCGTCTCGATGGGGGGGCTTGCCGCGTCGGGCGGGTATTGGATCTCGACGCCGGGCGACGTGATCTTCGCCGAGCCAGGGACCATCACCGGATCGATCGGCATCTTCGGCGTCATCCCGACATTCGAGAACGCGCTCGCCAAGATCGGCGTGACGACTGACGGCGTGAAGCTGACCCCGCTTGCTGGTCAGCCCGACGTGCTTGGCGGTACCAATCCCGAGGCCGACGCATTGATCCAGTCGTCGATCGAAAACGGCTACGCCAAGTTCCTCTCGTACGTTTCGCGATCGCGCAAGCTGCCAGTCGCGCGGGTCGACGAGATCGCGCAGGGGCGTGTTTGGACCGGCGGCATGGCGCGGCAGATCGGGCTGGTCGATCGCTTTGGCACGCTCGACGATGCGGTTGCCGAGGCGGCGAAGCGCGCGAAGCTCGATCCAGCCACGGCCAAGGCGGTGTATCTCGAGAAAAAGCCCGGTTGGGCGGCCGAACTCGCGCGCCAGATCGGCCGAAGCGATGAGGACGACGCGGCAGCGCCGGGTGATGCGCTGGCGCGGATTGCCTGGGAGCAGCGCCAGATGTTCGCCAAGGCGCTGGGTGACGTGCGGCGGCTGATGCTGGGTGGCGGCATCCAGGCGCGTTGCCTGGAGTGCGGTGGGTTCGGGCCGGTCAAGGCAGCGGACGGCGACGGGCGGTTGCTCGACGCACTGCTGGCGCGCCTCGGATTGTGATCGCGGTGCTGGCCCTGGCGCTGCTGCAGGCAGCACCGGAGGCCGCACCGGCGCCCGTGCCGGCGCCGTCCGCGACGCAGCCGGCGTCGCCGCGCACGCTGACGGGCAGGTTCACGTGCGCGGCGGAGGCCTATGAAATCCAGCTGACGGCTGCGCCGCTGGCGGGGACGGGTGTGGTGCTGGATCGGCTGACCATCGCCGGGCGGACGATCGATCCCGGCTCGCTCGCCGAGGCGCGGCGGATGACGGCGCGACTGGCCGACGTGCAATCGCTCGACGTGCGCTGCCGCAGCGACGGGGGCGGCGAGCTGAGCGTCTATGGCACGCAAGCGACGCCCGGCACGCCGCCGCGCCGCGCCCGGCTTCGCGGCACGCTGCGCGGTACGGAAGTGACCGGGCTGATCGTGGCGGTGCAGCGCTGATCGCTACTCCCCTGCGTCACCAAAACGCAGGGTCACTCAAGGGAACGCCATGATCGACATCCGCGCTGCCACGCCCGACGACGCTGCAACGATCGCCGCCATCTATGCGCCGTTCGTCCTCTCCGGCACCGTCTCGTTCGAAAGCGAGGCGCCCGATACGCGGCAGATGCGCCAGCGTATGGCGGCGGGGGAGGGGCTGTATCCCTGGCTGGTCGCGACATCCGGCGCAGAGGGCGACGCGGCGGTGGTCGGTTACGCCTATGCCGGTCGCTTCCGCGATCGGCCGGCGTATCGCTATGCCGTCGAGACCTCGATCTACATGTCGGGCTCGGTGCAGGGGCAGGGCGTCGGCCGGCTGCTGTATGAAGCGCTGGTCGATACGCTGCGCGCGCAGGGCTTCACCCAGGCGATCGGCGTGATCGCGTTGCCCAACGACAAGTCGATCACGCTGCATGAGGCGGTCGGCTTCCGCCGTGCGGGCCTGTATCGCGAGATCGGCTACAAGCAGGGGCGCTGGATCGACGTCGGCTTCTGGCAATGCGAGCTGAACGACAGCGCCATCCCGCCGATCGAGCCGCGGCGGTTCGCGGATGTCGGCGTCGTGCGGGGCTAAGCGCTTTCAGCGCCGCCCGCGATAGGCCGGCAAGCGTAGCTGCCACCGCAGCGCCGCGGCGCGCAGCGCAAATCCTGCCGCAGCGGCAACCGCTCCCGCCACGGCGCTCGGCAGACCGAGGAGGCTCAGCCCGACGTAGAGCGCCGCGGCGAGCGCGGCGGCGGTGACGTACAGCTCGGGTCGCATCAGGATCGATGGCTCGCCCGCCAGCACATCGCGGATGATCCCGCCGACGCAGGCCGAGAGCACGCCCATCACGAACGCCGGCACTGGCGGCACGCCATGGCCAAGCGCTTTGGCTGCGCCATAGACGGCATAAGCCGCCAGCCCGACCGCGTCGAACCAGTCGAGCGCCGCGCCGCGCCACCAGCGCTCAGGCGTTACCCAGATCACCAGCGCCACGACGAGGCACACCGATGCCGCACGGCTGTCGACGATCCAGAACACCGGGGCTCCGATCAGCAGATCGCGCACCGTGCCGCCGCCGACCCCAGTGACGAGCGCAAAGAAGACGAGCGTGACCATCGTTTGGCCACGCCGCGCGGCGGCGAGCGCGCCAGACGCGGCGAACACCGCGAGGCCAGCAAGGTCGAGCCACGGCGCGAAGGCGGGAAGGAGGGCAGCGGGCGGCATGTGGTGCGGCTATCAGATCATCCCGGAAACGGGGAGAGGGACCGCCAGCCGCAGGCTGGTGGTGTAGGGACTGGCCGGGCGAAACGGTCCCGCTAAGTCACTCCTCGACCATCCCGAGCGTAGCTCGGCCCCTCCACCACCCGGCTGCGCCGGGCGGTCCCCCTCCCCGAGCTTCGCTCGGGGAGGATCTGACGGTCAGCCGAAATTATGCTTCACGGTCAGATACGGCACGATGTGCTGGTTGCGCCGGCGCTCCTCGATCCGGAACGGCGCTGGGGTGCGGCGGTCGGGAGCGAAGAATAGGCGGCCGCGGCCGGATGCGATGTCGCCGAGATTGTCGACGCTCAACGTCACCGTCGTGCTGGGCGTGGGGCGATATTCGGCAAAGGCGGTGATGTACGGATTGCCCGGATAGAAGGTGTCGAGCTCGTTCTGGCGGAAAGTGGTGGAGGCGTCCTCGCCCTCAAGGCCGAACCCCCAGGCGAAGGAGCCGAGATCCTGCCGCCAATTCACCTCGTACACGAACGGCGAATTGCCCGAATAGGGCCGGTCCTGTCCGGTGTAGGGATCGCGCACCGACGTGCCGACATACGACAGCCGGCCCGAGATCCGCCCGCCCTTGATGCCCAGCCGAGCGACCGGGATATCGAAGGTCGCGCGGGCGATCTTGCTGGTGCCGTCGCCAAGATTGCCCGGCGCATCGAATCCCTCGGGCGTCGGCACGCGATCCTGCACCAGCGCGGTCCTGGTATAGCCGAGTTCGACCTTGATCTGGCCGTCGCCGAGCACTTGCTTCTCGATCGTCGCCAGCGCTTCCCATGAGCGTTGCGGCAGCAGCTCGGCATTGCCGCCGTTGACGCGCTCGTTCGCCAGTTCGGCGGCCCCGATGAAATCCTCGAACTGCAACTGCGCCACTGTCCGGGCGAGTGACGCCTGCACCCGCCAGCCATCGCCGATCCGCCAATCGACATTGGCCCTCGGCTTGAAGAACTGGAGCGAGCGCTCGGCGTCCGCATCGCCCGCCACCGTCAGCCGCGAGGCTTCGTAGTTGAGCGCAAGGTCGACACGCAGCTTCGGCGTCACCGATCGGCTGACATTGGCGAACCCCTCGGCGCGATATTCGGTGACGATCGCGTCGTCGATTGGCAGGTCGATGCGGGTGCGCACGTTGCTACTGTTGATCCCGAACAGGTCGACCTTGCTGCGCAGCCGATTGATGGCGCCTTCGATCCCGGTTTCCACCGACCACGCGCCAAGATCGGGTCGAGTCCACAGGCCGCGCAGCACCGCTTCGTCGCGCTGGCTGCGCACTTGCTGCTCGAAGCCGTCGATCACCTCGCTGTCCACGCGCAGCAGCGATAGCTCGCGGTTGATGCGATCGCGCCGCGTGGCGAGGCCGATCAGCTTGATCCCACCGCCCATCAACGGTCGCTGCACCTCGCCGCCGACTTCCCATTCGTCGAAGTGGAAGCGCTGGTTGAGACGATCGTCACGCACCACGCCGCTCGCCAGGAATACGTCGTTGGTCTGGTCCAGTCGGAAGCGGTCGAATGCATAGCGGGCGTTGAAGCGCGCGGTTTCGAACTGCGATGCCTTATAGTCCCATGATCCGGAGGCGAAGGCGTTAGGATCGGCGATATCGTTGAACTTGCGGCGAAATTCGATCTGCTCGCCGGACGGCAGCGCGCTCAGTCGGTCAAACCCTTCTTCACTGCTCTGGTTGTTGTTGATGCCGATTGCCGCGTTGAACGATGAGTTGCCGCTCCGAACCAGGGTCGAAACGCTGCCTTCGGGGAGCAGCTTGCCGTCGAATTGGCGGCGCAGGCTGCCCGTGACGGTGCCGGCAAGGCCGCCGCCGCCGGTGAGGATCAGGTTCACGACCTGCGCCTTGCCGCTATATTCGGCGCCGAACACCGTGCCCGAGCCGATTTCGACGCGCGCGACCCGGCTGGCGGGGATGCGCGCGAGCACGACGTCGATCGTGTCGCTCTTCGACGACGGGCGCTGGCCGTTGATGACGACATTCCCCGCCGCCTGGCCAAAGCCGCGCACGTCCTCCTGCGCTATTTCGAGCGTGAAGCCCGGCACGCGGCGGACGATCTCCAGTGCATTGGACGGCTGGAAACGCTGGAAAAAGGCAGCGTCATAAGTCGTACGGCCAGTTGCATCGACGGTCTGAGCGGCGCCTCCAGTCGGCGCTAACGCGAGCACGATCGCGAGGCCAACGGCCAGTTCAAAACGCATTTTACTACTCCCCCGGCGCGCGCGCGATAGGCGGTACGCAAGCAGCGGGCCAGTCGTGCGGGAGCGCCGCTGGCGCTGGGTTGACGGCTCTGTGGCAGAACCAACGATCAAAACCGACCATTTTCGGACACTTGCCGTCCGCTTCCGGACAGCTCAGTCGTCGCGCCAATCGTCGAGCGCAGCGTCGTAATCGTCGCGTGCGGCAATTCGCGCGCGATCCAACTTTATGCGCTCTTCGGCGTGCGCCTTGTCGAGCGCGCGGCGCTTGGCCGCCAGTGCTTCCTCCGCGCTTTTCTGAGCGCGGCGCTCCTCCGCTTGACGTGTTTCGGCCGCTTCGATTGCCGCCTCGGCGTCGTCGAGCGCCGCGCGACTCGGCTTGGGCTTCGGCTTGCGCTTGGGGGCTGGCGCGGCGGCGGCCTTGCCCGGCCGCTTTGTCGTCGGTGCCGCTTCGGGTTCGTCCTCGGCAGTACGCATCCGGCGGATAACCGCGCCGGGGTTCGCCAGCGGCTCGGCGGTCAGCTCGGGATCGGACACGATTTCCGCCAGCCCGCGCGTGAACAGGTTCGCGTCGCTGCCCCATGCCGCGAGCGCTGCCTTCTGACTCGGCGCCGCGACATAGGCGTCGTAGAACCCCGCGGGCGTGCGATAGACCTTCAGCTTCGCCATATGTCCTTTGTTGCGCCACCATGCTGCAGCGGCAAGCGCCGTCTCGACACCGCAATGGGAGCCGCCTATCGCGGCGCTCAAATAAAGGCTTTTTGGGGGATATAATGCCGACAGCCAGTAAGGTGCTCGATCGCGTCCTCGTGCTCGAAATGGTGCGTGTGACGGAAGCGGCAGCGATCGGCGCGTCGTCGCTGATCGGTCGCGGCGACGAGAAGGCGGCCGACGCCGCGGCGGTCGAGGCGATGCGCGAGGCGCTCAACACGCTCGAGATCGATGGTACCGTGGTGATCGGCGAGGGCGAGCGTGACGAGGCGCCGATGCTGTTCATCGGCGAGAAGGTCGGCTCGGCCCAAGGCACCGGCCCAAAGATCGACATCGCGCTCGATCCGCTCGAAGGCACCACGATCTGTGCCAAGGCCGGGCCGAACAGCCTGGCGGTGCTTGCAATCGGCGAGCAGGGCTGCCTCCTGAACGCGCCGGACGTCTATATGGACAAGCTGGCGGTCGGACCGGGCTTTCCCCCCAATGTGATCGACCTCGACAAGACGCCGACCGAGAACGTGCACGCGATCGCCGCCGCGAAGGGCGTCGAGCCGCGCGAGATCATCGCTTGCGTGCTGGATCGCCCGCGCCACGAGGCGCTGATCGCCGAGCTGCGTGCGATCGGCTGCGGTGTGGTGCTGATCGGCGATGGTGATGTCGCGGGCGTCATTGCGACGACCAACCCCGATACGACGATCGACGTGTACATGGGATCGGGCGGCGCGCCCGAGGGCGTCCTGGCGTGCGCGGCGCTGCGCTGTGTCGGTGGCCAGTTCAAGGGGCGGCTGCTGTTCCGCAACGAGGACGAGCGCGGCCGCGCGCGCAAGTGGGGCATCACCGATCTCGACAAGCAATATGACCTGAAGGAACTGGCGAAGGGCGACTGCATCTTCGCAGCGACCGGCGTGACCGACGGTTCGCTGCTCGCGGGCGTGAAGCGCCGCGGCAAGATCATGACCACCGAGAGTGTCGTGATGCGCGCCTCGTCCGGCACGGTGCGCTGGGTGAAGGGCGAGCACCGCCTCTGACGTGACGTGACGTGATTGGGCTTGCCGCCGCGCTGCTGGTCGCCGCGATCGGGATGGTCGCGCATGGCTGGTGGCGCGGGCGGAGCCTGGCGGCGTTGGTGGCCGAGCGCTTGCGCGGCCCCTTCGCATCGCGCCGGCGCAACGCCACAGCCTGGGCGACGGGCATTTTCGTAATGTACGGCGCGACGTCGCTGATCGCGCTCGCGCTGCTCGGGCGGCTCGACGCCGTGCTGGCGTTGCCATCTGAGTTGCGCGCCGCCGCGGCGAGGATCGGGGTGGCACCGATCGGTTTCGATGAGCTGTGGATTTACGCTGGGGCGATCGGGGGCGGGTTCGCGCTCGGTGCGCTGCTCGTCGCGCTGTCGGCGTGGCGCGGGTGGCGGCTCCTTGGCCCGTCCTATCGCTCGCCCGCGATTGTGCGCACGCGGCCCGAGATTGCAGCCGCGTTGCTGCTATCGGCTGCGGCGGGCGTCGGCGAGGAGCTGTTTTTTCGGCTGCTCGTGCCGTTGCTAGCGGCAATCGTGTCGGGCAGCGGCACGATCGGGTGCGTCGTCGGCTGGGGGCTGTTCACTCTGGCTCACCAATACCAGGGGCGCGGCGGGATGCTGGCTGTAGGTGTAGTGGGCGCGGTGCTTGGATGGCTGTATTTGGCGACCGGGCTGCTGTGGGTCGTTGCACTGCTCCACGCCCTGGTCGACGTGAATGCGCTGGTGGTGCGGCCGTGGGTGGAACGGCGATTGCGCAGATAGGCTGGGTTACCCCGATCGAGGCGCGCCGCCTTGGGCGGCCCCTCGACACGTCATTTCGGCAACCTCGATGACTCGGGACGAACGGACCGGAGGTGGCCCGTCCGCCGAACTGCTTACTTGCTGCGTTCGACCTGCTCGAAGTCGAGTTCCACCGGCGTCGCGCGGCCGAAGATCGAGACCGAGACCTTGACCTTTGACTTATCGAAATCGAGTTCCTCGACCGTGCCGTTGAAGCTCGCGAACGGGCCGTCGAGCACCTTTACCGAATCGCCGATCTCGTAATCGACCTTCACCTTCGTCTTCGGCGCGGCGGCGGCTTCTTCCTTGCTGTTCAGCATCCGCGTGGCTTCCGCCTCGCTGATCGCCTGCGGCTTGCCGAACGAGCCGAGGAAGCCCGTCACCTTCGGCGTGTTCTTGACGAGGTGATAGACCTGGTCGGTCATGTCGAGCTTGGCCAGCACGTAGCCGGGCATAAACTTGCGCTCGACCTGGATCTTCTTGCCGCGGCGCGCTTCCTGCACCGTTTCGGTCGGCACTTCGATCTGCTCGACCAGCTGATCGAGGCCCATACGGGTCGCTTCCGACATGATCGAGTCGCGAACCTTGCCCTCGAACCCCGAATAGGCGTGGATGATGTACCAGCGTGCCATGACTTGAACCCTTACTTCGCCAGGCTGAGCAGCGCGTTGACGATCGCGTTGAACATCGTGTCCACGCCCAGGAAGAACAGCGCCAGGATCGTCGTCATGATCATCACCATGACGCCGGTCATGATCGTCTCGCGCCGCGTGGGCCAGACGATCTTCCTGGTCTCGGTACGGACCTGGTTGATGAACTCGATCGGAGACGTTTTCGCCACGTGCCTTGCCTTCAATCATTCTGCCGTCAGCGAGACATAAGCTTTCTACCGCGTCCCCGGGAGGGGAAACGGTTAACGGCCGTCCGCGCTGTCGGATGCGTTGGGCG